>JADKDJ010000012.1 GCA_016718405.1 Candidatus Rhodoferax odensensis | reverse complement strand
GCAAACGCCCGATAGGGTGCTTGAATGGAGCAGCCGGTCTCGATGACGCTTTCGTCAATCTCTGCTGGAGTGGAGCGCACGCTGGTCAACGTCAGAAGTCGGGTCTTATTGTTCTGTGAAAAATCGCAGTCGTGATTTCCCGGCGCAACGACAAAGTGCACCGGAGCCGAGCCTTCTTCACTCAATCTGTTTCGAATACCGTCAAGAAGTTTCGTGGCCGCTCTGTACTCGTCAGACTTTCCGCTCCAGGCGATGTCCCCGGACACAACAATGAAGACAGCCGAGGCTTCCGGGAGCGCCGGAATGACAGCGCTCGCGATCGCGTCTGCTTTGTCAATGATCCAATCTCAACCGAATGATGTAATGTCGCTAAGGTGCAGAATTACGGTCGTCATTAGATGTCCCTTGTGTTGCGTGATCTGTCATGGCTGCACAACCGTTCGCCAATCACCTTGTCGAACCACTCCGCGTAGTCGCTCTGAAGCAACCTACTTCCCCGCCTCCATCTTCACCTTCGCATTCGCATTCGGCATCTCCCCAAACATCTCTGGCGCGAACATCGCCTCCACCCGCGTCGGGGGCAGCGAGAACCCGCCGATGTTGTTCAAGCGCTCACGCCAGCGGTCCCGGCAGGGGTCTGCGTCGATAGCTGTCTCGGTCCATCACCACAAAATAGCCCTGCACCTGTTTGCCCTCGTCCGCCAGCAAGAGGGCTACTTGCTGCACTGCGTCTTCGGGTGAGGTGGGCGCAAAGCGCAGGTAAATGACGCCCATTGGCACCGGCAGGCGTTTGAGATAGATCAGCTCGCCGTAGTCGCGGTCAAAGGTCAGCAGGGTGCGCTGTTGACGGCAGGCCAGGTCCAGCACCACCGCGTCCGCTATGCCGGGGCTGGTCTCCCCAACGGCCAGCACGTCGTGCCCCATGTCGCGCAGGCGGCGCACCATGCCCATGGGGATGTTTTCATTGGCCAGCAGTTTCATGCGGCCAAGGTTTGGGCAAAGTATTGTTCATCATGCAGGCATTCGGCGCTGAAGGCAAACACGGCTTGCAAGGCATCGCCATCCAGTGAGGGGTAGTTTTCCAGTACCTGCGCATGCGTCCAGCCTTCGGCAAACAGCGACAGCAAGAATTCGACTGACAAGCGAGTGCCCTTGACCACAGGCTTGCCTGCCAAAACGTCGGGGTTGGCTTCAATGCGGTGTTGCCATTTCATACGGTTTCTCCTCGGGGTATTGGCATTATCTGACGGACGGCTTTCCAGCGGCGCTTTCCAGCCAACACGGCATCACTTCCCTATCGCGCCTCCACCTTCACCTTCGCATTCGGCGCCTCCCCAAACATCTCCGGCGCATACATCGCCTCCACGCGTGTGGGTGGCAGCGAGAACTCGCCGACGTTGTTCAGGCGGATGGTGTATTCCATCTTCACGATGCCCTTGGGCATGAACTCGTAGTAGCTGCGGAAGGACTCGAAGCTGCGTTCCTCGAAAGCCGGCCAGCCCTCACCGTCGCGCTTTTCGTCTTTGGTGGCGATCTCGCTGTCGCGGCCCAGGCCGCTGCCCAGGATGGTGGCGCCGCCGGGCACCGGGTCGGTGATGACGGCCCAGGTCATGTCGGCGCTGGCGTTCACCTCCAGCGTGATGCGCAGCACGTCGCCGCGGGTGTAGCTTCCGACGGGCAGGGCCTTGTTGGCTTGTTCCACTGGCGTCACGGTGCGCTTGATCTGGTAACCGGCGTTGAAGGGTTCCTTCAGTGCAATCGCGGCGACGCTTTGCAGCGTGAGCCAGGGCTTGCCGGGGCCTTGGTGCGTCACGTTCAGCGTGTCCTTGGCAGCGGTCTTGCTCCAGGGCAGGAACATGCTGTTGTTGCGCAGGTTGCCCGGTGATGCGGGGGCGCCGAACCAAGTGGTTTGGTGCGGCGCGCCGATGGCGTCGGTGGTCTTGATGCGTTCCACCTTGCTCCAGTCCACCGCCGCGTTACCCGTGCTCATCGACGCCTTGGTGTTGCCCGCCACCGCCACCGCCTCAAACTTGTTGGAGAACTTCTCCAGCGCCAGCCCGCCCCACAGGTTGGCGGTGGTGGTGTGCCAGGCGCCGTGTTGCTGGCGGCCGATGAAGCCGTTGGCCAGTCGGCCCATGTCGTCCTTCCAGGTGGGGTCGTCCATCACGGCCAGCATCAGGCGCGCGGTGTTGACGTCGCCGTTTTGCATCAGCCACCACCAGTAGTCGTCACGCTCGGTGCTGAAGATCAGCTTGGTGCCCTGAAAGCTCAGGCGCGCGCGCAGCACTTGGTTGGCCTCGGCCAGGCGCTTGTCGCGCTCCGGTACGTCGCTCACGCGCTTGAGCACGTTCAGCCAGTCGATCACCGAATGCGTTGGCCACTGGTTGGGCGCGATGGTGATCGAGCCGGTCATGCGGCCCTGCGCCTTGCCGTAGCGCGACAGCGCCTCCAGCGCGGCCAGCTTGCGCATGTCCAGGTCTTTGCGCGGGCTCCAGAAGTCGCGTTGGATGCGCCCTTCGATAAAGGCGATCAGGCCGCGCTCCATCGGCGCGCGGATGTCGTCGGGCAGCGCAAAGGCCGGGTCCAGCGCGGCGGCCTCGTGCGTGGCGGCAAGCAGGTAGGCCGTCAGCGTGTCGCTGCCTCGGTTGCGGTCGCCGTCACGCGGTGGGAAGTAATTGGCCAGGCCATCGCTGTCGAGGTAGCTGGGGATTTGCCCGACCACGGTTTGCCACAACTTGCCGTCACGCAGGCCTACCGACTTGCTGGTCTTTTGCTCCAGGCAGGCAAAGGGGTAGCGGGCAAACCAGTCTTTCACGCCGGGTAGGCCCTCGGCCAGCTTGGGTTGCAAAGCGAGCTTCAAGCCGCCGCGTCCTGGCAGGGCGTCGGCCGGTGGGTTCACGTCCAGAGTGAAGGGGCCATCCAGCTGCACCAGCGTGGCTTGCTGCACCGTCAGCGGTACGGCGGGGATGATGCGTTGGCGCGCCTTGAGGCCATCACGCGCGCCGCTAGCCGTATCTTTGGCTTCAATCTCCCACAGTATGGCCTCGGCGCGCGTCTGCGCCAGTTGCGCCGGCGCCGTCACCAGCCACGCCACTTCGCGCGCATCGCCGGGTGGGATGTCAACGGTTTGTGGTTTCAAGTCCAGCAGCGTCGCGCGTGGCGTCACCTCCACCTTCATCGCCTGCTTGGTGGTGTTGCGCAGGGTGAGCTGCGCACGGTACTGGTCGTCCTCACGCACCAACGGTGGCAGGCCGCTGATGATCTGCAGGTCTTGGGTGGCGCGGATGCTGGTGTGGCCGGTGCCAAACAGACCGGTGGACGCGTCGGCCACGGCGACGATTTTGAAGGTGGTCAGCGCATCGTTCAGCGGCACTGTTACCACTGCTTGGCCATTGGCGTCCAGTTGCAGCGCGGGGTTCCACAGCAGCAAGGTGTCGAGCAACTCACGGGTGTTGCTGCGCCCACCGCCGCCGCCCGCCGGCACGGCCTTGCGGCCATAGTGGCGCCGGCCAATGATCTCCATCTGTGCCGTGGCGGTTTGCACGCCCCAGGAGCGGCGTTGCAGCATCGCGTCCAGCAGGTTCCAGGTGCTGTTGGGCATCAGCTCCAGCAGCGCCTGGTCCACAGCGGCCAGCGCCACCTCGGCGTTGGCGGCGGGTTGGCCATTGGGCAGCTTGACGGTAATGGTGACCTGCGCCTTGCCGCGCACCGGGTAGCTCTCCTTGTCGGCCTTCACGCTCACGTCCAATTGGTGCGACTTGGTGCCGACGCGAATCTCGGCCAGCCCGAGGCGAAAGGCCGGTTTGCTCAAATCCACCAGGGCGGTGGGGGCCACATATTCACGGCCCTCGTACCAGAACGATGTCCACCACTCACGCGGTGCCTTGAAGCCCCAGGTGAAGAAGCTGTACCACGGCACCTCGCGCAGGCGGCCACGCAGGGCCAGCACGCTCACGTACACATTGGGCCCCCAGCCGTCCTGGATCTTCAAGTTGATGGTGGGGTCTTGCCCGTTGAGTTGCACCACCTCGGTGTGCAACACGCCTTCGCGCTCCACCGCCAGCAGGGCGGTGGCAAAACGGAACGGCATGCGCACCTGAAACTTGGCGGTGTCGCCGGGCTGGTAGCTCTTCTTCTCGGGCAGCAGGTCCATGCGGTCGTGGTTCTCACCGCCAAACCACAGTTCGCCTTGTTTGGTGACGTACACCGAGGACGCGGCCTGCACGCTGTTGCCTGCACCGTCCTTGGCGGTGACGATCAGTTCCACCTCGCCGGGCTCGCCCAGCTTGGTGTCGCACAGCAAAAGGCCACGGCTGTCGCTCTTGCCGCTGCAGACCGTGCCCAGCTCTTTGGTTTCGGTCTTGTTGTCGTAGGTGTAGAAGCCACCCACCATGCGTTTGCGGCTGGTGGTGACGATGCGTGCCACCGCCTTCACTTCCAGCGGCACCTCGGCCTGGGCCTTGCCGCTCAGGTCCAGCGCCAGCGCCTGGAACCTGATCTTCTTGTTGGCGGACACCCAGCCCTCGGTCTTGATGCCCGCGATCACCCCGGCCGGCCACAGGTTGTGGGTGCTGCGGATGGTTTGCACCTCACCATTCGGGTCGGAGTAGGTGGCCTCCAGCAGCAGCTCTTGGGGCTTGTTGGCGGTGGGCACCTTGTCGATGGTGAGTTTGCCGGCGCCGTTTTTGTCCAGCGTGATGGGCAGCTTGTCGGCAATCACCCGTTGGTCTTGGTTGGCGCTGGGTTCCTCTTCGCCCTCAGGGGTAGCGGCGCGTGCGCCACGCGGTGGCGAAAAGTTGAAGTCCTCATAGTCGCTGTAGGCCAGGTACTTGCCACGCACCAGCGCCGAGACGCGCACCGGCAGGTTGACCGCGCCGCCGCCGGATACAAAGTTGATTTGCACATCGGTTGGCACGGTCTTGGCCATCACCAGCGGCTTCTTGTCGGCCGGGCCAATGCGGCCTTCGAGCACCGGCAGGCGGAACTCTTCCACCCGGAACTGGCTGGTGGAGAAGCTGCGGGCATCATTGCGGTCGCCACGCAGCTCCACCTGGTAGACGCCCAGCTTGGCGGCGGGCGGGATGGCAAACGTACTCTCGGCGCTTTGCCCGCCGGTGGCGGTGTTGCGCCAGGACAGGGCTTGCGTGTACTGCTGACCGCTGCCCACGTGGGTGACCACCAGCGTCTGTGGCTGAGCCGGGGCCAAGCCAAAGCCCTTGCTGGTCTGGCTGCGCAGGATGTGTTTCATTGACACTGTTTCGCCGGCACGAAACAAGGCGCGGTCCAGAATGGTGTGGGCCAATTCGTCAGGCCGGGCTTCCATGCTGGTGGGTACGTTGAAGCGCCAGGGCTCAATGCCCTTGTGCCAGTCGCTCCAGGTGAAGGCCAGCTCTTCCTGGCCCGCCGCATCCTTGACGCGGGCGCTGACAAAGTAGGCGTGGCTGTACACGCCCTCCGTGTTGCAGCTAGGCGGGTTCGGCGGTACGCTGGTCAGCGTGGCCAAGCCTTGTGCATTGGTGGTGGCGGTGGCCACCTCCTGGCCCCGGCAGTCCGATACGCGCACCAGGGCGCCCGCCACTGGCTTGCCCTTGTCCAGGGTGGTGACCCAGGCCAGCGCGTTCTCGCGGCCCAGCTTGAAGTGCACGCCCAGGTTGGTCACCAACGCCGAGGTGCGCACGTACATGGTGCGAGCAGCACCAAAACGCTCATCCAACAGCGAGCCACCCAGCTTGGGCGAGGCGATTTCCACCACGTGGAAGCCCGGCGTTAGGGGAATACCGACGACTTCAAACGGCCTGGGGTCGTTACTCACCGGCTTGGGAAGGCTTAGCGTGCGAGCGCCAGGGCGGCCCTGCAACAGCGACACCATGCGGCTTTGCACCTGGCTCTTGTCGACGGTGTCGATAGGGGGCGGCAGCGGCGTGGTGGCGTCTTGCTGCGCCTGCTTGCGCGACACATAGAAGTCCTCGTAGCGGTGCACGCGGTGAAACCAGGCGATGATGTCGGCGTCGGTCTTGGGCTGCAGCTCGGTCACCTTGGCGTCCACCTGCAGCACCTTGATTGGCAGGGCAGCCTCCACGTTGCGCAGCGTCACCGGCAGCAGCGGGCCGGATTCGGGCTCGGCAAAGCGCTCCACAATGCCAAACGGCGCGGCGGCAAACTTCGCCAAGGGCGGCATCACCCCGGTGGCCACCTTGAGCGGGAAGCTGTCGGCATTGCGCAGCACGCGCCCCGACGCGTCCTTGAAGTCCTTGGGCAGCTCCACGGTGTACTGGGTTTGCTCCGCAAATGCGGGCTTGAAGGAGATGGCGTTGATCACGCTGTCATCGGCGCCTTCGTCCGCGCCCTCGTCGTTGCCTTCGTTGGTGCCGATGCTGGGCTTGAGGGTCTCCTTGGCCGACTTGAGCCGGATCGCCAGTGCCAACTTGCGCGGCACCGGCGCGTTGAAGTGCAGGCGCATCGGTCGGATTGGCAGGCAGGCGGCTTGCGCATTCTCGCGTTCACAACTGAAGTTGGCGGCAAAAGGCTCGCGCACCTGAAAGTCGAACCGGGTCTCGACCGAATTCGGCACACCGCTGGGCGTGGCCACACCCTTGCCCCACACCAGTTGCACCTTGGCCGAGGGCGTGAGTCGCCGGTTGCATGCCAGCGTGACGATCTGAAGTGGATTGGCTTTGGCGGCTTCGGTCAGGCCTTGCGCCTTGAGCAAGTCGGCACGTTCTTTGCCGTCGATGAGCCGCACCGCCACGCGCTCGCCTAACCCGTCCACCGTGCACCAAGTGTTGGCCTGCACACTTTGCAACGTGGCCGAGCCATTGAGTTGCAAGGTAAAGAACTGCTCCTCGTCGATGCGGCTGCGTGAATACGGACGGGTGTTCACCACGAAGGGCCCGCCGCTATTGAATTTGTAGCTGCTTGGCCCCGTCAGATCAGCTCCTTTGACCGATTTCAGCGCGGGTTTGACGGTCACGGTGCAACTCACGCCGGGTGGCAGATCGGCCTCGAACTCCCAGGCCCACTCGCGCTCGCTGATCCAACGCCCGCTGCCCTTGCTGGCTTGGGCGTCGCTGCAGCTCAAGGTTAGTGGCGCCGCCGCCTTGGGGTCGCCAAAGTTGACGGCGGCCTGGTCGAACTTGGCCACTACCTGGCGCACACGCGCCACTTCGCCCTGCGGCGACAGGCTGATGATCTGAAACGCCTGCGCGCTGTGGCTGGCCAGGGCCAGGGCCAGGGCCGTGGCAGTGGCCGACAGTTTCAACACTGCTGCGAAGTTCTTGCTGTTCACGCATTTCCCCTTTGCTTGAAGGGGTCAAGCGTAGCCGAAAAACTCGGGCTACCAGCGCCAACAAGGCTCACTTTGTGGCGCTGCTGCGCCTTGGGAGCATGGGCCGTCGCACGGTGTTCGCCATGCCCGCCGGCTGCAACCGCCGCTGGCGCTTTCTTTCAGTTTCCTGAGCGCGGCGTCGATACTGAGGGGAAACCCCGCTGCAGCGGGGTATCGGTCGTCGCTACCATGAGGACACGTCTGTGTCATTCAACAACAATTCAAGCTAGAGGAGTCTGTGATGCCGTTCTTGAGTGCATTGCTGGGGCCAGGGGTTCGCCTGATGCAGGGTTTGGGCCTGCGCACCAGGCTGCTGTGTGTGTCGCTCTTGTTGGGCCTGCCGGTGCTGCTGTTGGGCGCAATGCAGGTGGTGCAGGCGTTTGGCAGCACCGGTGGCTCGGTCTGGATGGGCGTGCTGTACTTGCTTGGCGTGCTGCTCATGGTCTATGCCGCTGGGGCGTTCCACGTGAGCCTGACCGCGTCGTTGACCGCACTGGAGCAGATCGCCCGCAACGGCGCTGGTGGCGATTTGTCGCAGGCCATTGTGGTGCCGGGCCACGACGAGCTGGCCGCGGTGGGCAAGAACCTCGAATCCATGAACGAGAGCTTCTCGGGCTTGGTGGGCACCATTCGCAATCAGGCGGTACATGTGGCCATGGCCGGCGAGTCGTTGGCCGCTGGAACGCGAGACCTGTCGCAGCGTACTGAAGAACAGGCAGCCAGCCTGGAGCAGGCCAGTGCCAGCATTCTGTCCTTGAGTGAGTCGGTCGAATCAACCGCGCGCCGTTCCAAAGAGGTTGATGGTTTGAGTCGGCGTGTCCGCGGCGAGGCCGAGCAAGGCGCGCAGGCGATGGACAGCGCGGTGCGTGCCATTGGCGAGATTCAGAGCGGCTCCAAGCGCATGGGCGAGATCGTCAGCGTCATCGACGGCATTGCCTTTCAGACCAATATCCTGGCACTCAACGCAGCGGTGGAGGCGGCGCGCGCGGGTGAATCGGGGCGCGGTTTTGCCGTGGTGGCAGCTGAGGTGCGCGTGCTGGCGCAACGCAGTGCTACCTCGGCGCGTGAGATTCGGGGCTTGATTGCCCAGTCCAGCGAGCAGGTCGATGCCGGTGTGGCGCGCATCGAGGCGGTGACCGGCAGCCTGCGCACCGTGGTCAAAGGCATTCACGAGGTGGCCGAGGGGCTGGCCGGCATCACCCAGGCCAGTACCGAGCAGAGTCTGACGCTGTCGGAAATCGCGCAGGCGGTGAAAGGCCTGGACAACATCACGCAGCGCAATGGAGCCATGGTGGATCATGCCTTGCATGCCACGGTTGGCCTGCGCGATCGCGCTTCGAACCTGAGCGACGCGGTGGCCGAGATCAAGCTACGTCGGGGCACCGCCGATGAAGCGTTTGCCTATGTCAACCGCGCGCTGGCGCTGATCGAGCAAGTGGGTCTGAGTGCGGCGGCCTCCCAGTTCCACGACCAGCGCGGGGCGTTTCGCGACCGCGACCTCTACATTTTCGTGTTTGACCGCCGCGGCGAGTACCAGGTGTTTGGCTCGACGCCGGATCGGGTTGGCAGTACCGTGTTCGACACGCGCGGGCTCGATGGCAACCATGTCATTCGCGAAGGCTTCGCCGCCGCCGACCAGGGCGGTGGCTGGATCGACTACGAAGTGGTCAACCCGGTGACTGGCGTTGTCGACGAAAAGACTTCTTACATCCTGCCGCTGGGCGAGGATCGCCTTGTCGGATGTGGGGTCTTCAAGCCCAAGGGAGGATTCAGCCTGCAGCGCGCATAGCGTCAGTGCAGAGACCTATTTGAAGAGCAGCCAACCACCGCGTAGCCCAAGCATGGCTGGCGCTCGTTATGAGCACCACTCTTACAGGACCCCGGCATGACCCCAGACACCCCCACCCTGCGGCGCTATCCGCCCAAACCTACCGATGTGTACCTGTTTGCCACCTGCCTGATTGACCAGTTTGCGCCCGAGGCGGGCCTGGACACGGTGCGCCTGCTCGAGCGCGAAGGCATAACGGTGCACTTCCCCCTGGCCCAGACCTGCTGCGGCCAACCCGCCTACAGCAGTGGCTACCCCGACGAAGCGCGCGCCGTGGCGCTGCAACAGCTGCACCTGTTTTCGCAGCCGTGGCCGGTGGTGGTGCCCTCGGGCTCGTGCGGCGGCATGATCCGGCATCACTACCCGGCCCTGTTTGCCGACGACGCGGCGCTGCACGCCAAGGCCTGCGAGCTGGCCGAACGCACCTACGAGCTCAGCGAGTTTCTGGTGCAGGTGGTCAATTTCCAGCAGCGCGACCTGGGCGCGCCCTGCACCGTGGCGCTGCATACCTCGTGCCATGCGCGCCGCCAGATGGGCTCACACGACACCAGCGCCACCCTGCTGGAGGGCCTGGCGCAGGTCACAGTAGCAGTGCAGGCGCGCATTGAAGAGTGCTGTGGCTTTGGCGGCACTTTTGCCATCCGTTACCCCGACATTTCGCAAGCCATCGTCAGCGACAAGGTGGCCAGCATCAAGGACAGCGGCGCCGCCAGCGTGGTCAGTGCGGACTGTGGCTGTTTGCTCAACATCACCGGGCGCGCCGCCCGGCTTGATGAAGTCGCCGGCATCACCACCCCGTCACTGCCCGGTGAGCATCTGGCTTCGTTTTTGTGGCGACGCACCGCAGCGTCCGTGGCGGAGGGCGCCAAATGATCACCGCACGCGATCAGATTTTGAAGCGCCTGCGCGCGACGCCAATCGCCACCTTGCCCGCGTTGCCCGCAGTGCAAGACTGGTTTTCTGCTCACGCCCGCAGCGAGAGCAAAGCGCAACAAGTGGCGCACCTGCGCAGCGCGCTTGAATCCGTGCACACCGAGGTGCACGAAACCAGTCACGCGGGTTGGGCTGCGTTGCTGCTGCAGATTCTGGCCGCCAAGGGCCTGGGCAAACTGCTCATTGGCACTGGCACTGCCCATGGCGCCGAATTGCAGGCGCTGCAGCCCGCAGGCCTGCAACTGGTGCCCTATGCCCAGCCCGTGGAGCAGTGGCGCGACACCTTGTTTGACGACATGCCCGCTGCCCTGACGCTGGCGCGCAGTGCCGTGGCCGAAACCGGCAGCCTGATCCTGTGGCCCAGCCCCAGCGAGCCGCGCCTGATGTCGCTGGTGCCGCCGGTGCACTTTGTGTTGCTGGATGTGCAGACGGTGCATACCACGCTTAACACAGCACTGCGTGCCGAGGGCTGGGCCAACGGCCTGCCCACCAACGCGCTGCTGATCAGTGGCCCGTCCAAGACAGCGGATATCCAGCAGACACTGGCCTATGGCGCACACGGCCCGCGCGAGCTGGTGGTGCTGTTGCGCCACCCCGACGGAGCATCGGCATGAGTCAAGTCATCAGCTTTCATCCGGCAAAGGACTTCAAGGCGCGCAGCCGCAGCGCCCTGGACGATCCGGGTCAGCGCAAGAACTTTCGCGGTGCGATGGATTTTCTGCAGGCCAAACGCAGTTCCCAGTTCCCCGATCAGGAAGAACTGCAAAGCTTGCGGGAACTGGGCGCACAGATTCGCCGCTACAGCCTGGCGCACCTGCCGCGCTTGCTTGAGCAGCTTGAGACCAAGCTCATCGCCAACGGTATCCAGGTGCACTGGGCGCAGAACGGTGACGAGGCCAACGCGATCGCGCTGGCGATTGCCCAGCGGGTGCAGGCGCGCCGCGTGATCAAGGGCAAGTCGATGGTCAGTGAAGAGGTTGAGTTCAACCACGCCATGCAGGCAGCGGGCATTGAGGCGCTGGAGTCCGACATGGGCGAGTACATCGTGCAGTTGGCCAACGAGAAGCCCTCGCACATCATCATGCCGGCCATCCACAAGACCAAGCAGCAGATTGCCGAGCTGTTTACCCAAAAGATTCCCGGCGTGGACTACACCGAGGATGTTGATGCGCTGATCCAGATCGGCCGACGCGAACTGCGCCGCAAGTTTGCCGATGCGGACATTGGCCTGTCCGGCGTCAATTTTGCGGTGGCCGAGACCGGCTCGTTGTGCTTGATCGAAAACGAGGGCAACGGGCGCATGTGCACCACGGTGCCGCGTGTGCACATCGCCATGACCGGCATCGAAAAGGTGGTCGAAAAGCTTGAGCACGTGCCGCCGCTGCTGAGCCTGCTTACCCGCTCGGCCACCGGCCAGTCGATTACCACCTATGTCAACCTCATCAGCGGCCCGCGCCGCGCGGGCGAGATTGACGGCCCGCAGGAGGTACACCTGATCCTGCTCGACAACGGCCGCACCCAGGCCTATGCAGACGAGCAATTGCGCGCCACCTTGCAGTGCATACGCTGTGGTGCTTGCATGAACCACTGCCCGGTGTATGCGCGCATTGGCGGCCACGCCTATGGCACCACCTACCCCGGACCGATTGGGGCCATCATTTCGCCGCACATGCTGGGGCTGGAGTCCACTTATCCGTTGGCGTTTGCCTCCACCTTGTGCGGCGCCTGCGCTGAGGTTTGCCCGGTCAAGATCCCGATCCCCGATCTGCTGGTGCGCCTGCGCAACGAAGCGCAGGCCCGCCCAGGTAGCGCCGATGCCACCCTGCGCGGCAGCGGTGCGGCGCGCACGGCGCTCGTCAGCGCCGTCTGGCGCTTGTGGGCGCTGGTCTACAGCCGGTTGGGCTTGTACCGCGTGACCTCCTGGTTCATGAGTCGCGGGCGTGCCCTGTCGCCCACCGAGCAAGGCGCCTGGACCCGCAGCCGAACGCCCTTGATTCCCGCGCCCAAGCGCCTGCGTGACCTACTTCAAGAGAGAAAACCGTGAACCCGCTGATCGAATCGTTGTCGCGCATCCTTCCCGCGCGCCAGGTCATCACCGACAACCTGCGTCGCCTGGCCTATGGCACGGACGCAAGCTTTTATCGACTCACCCCGGAAGTGGTGGCCGTGGTGGAGACCGAGGAAGAGGTACAAGCGCTGCTGCAGGCGGCCCAGGCGCATGCCCGGCCTGTGACCTTTCGGGCGGCGGGCACCAGTCTGTCCGGTCAGGCCGTCACAGACAGCGTGCTGGCCTTGATTGGCGAGGGTTTTGCCACCTGCGAGATTGGCCCCGAGGCCGCCACCGTGCGGTTGGGGCCGGGCATCATCGGTGGCGAGGTCAACTTCCGGCTGGCACCGTTTGGCCGCAAGATCGGGCCCGACCCGGCCTCCATCAATGCCTGCAAGATCGGGGGCATTGCCGCCAACAACGCGTCGGGCATGTGCTGCGGCACAGCGCAAAACAGCTACCGCACCATGGTGGGGCTGCGCGTGGTGCTGGCCGACGGCGCCGTGCTCGACACCGAAGACGCTTTCAGCGTGGCGCGCTTTCGCCAGAGCCACGCACCCCTGCTGGACCAGTTGGCGCGCATGGGTGCTGCCACCCGCGCTGATACCGCGCTGGCGGCACGCATCGCGCACAAGTACCAGATCAAGAACACCACCGGTTACAGCCTCAATGCGCTGATTGACTATGAGGACCCGATCGACATCCTGTCGCACCTGATGATTGGCTCGGAGGGCACGCTGGGTTTCATTGCGCGCATTACCTACCGCACCGTGGTGGACGACCCCTGCAAGGCCAGCGCCCTGGTGTTTTTTGCCACCATCGAGGGCGCCTGCCAGGCCGTCATCGGTTTGAAGCAGGAACAGGTAGCGGCGGTCGAGTTGCTTGACCGCGCCGCGCTGCGCTCGGTGCAGGACAAGCCGGCCATGCCGCAAACGATGCGCACACTCGGGCCCGAGGCTGCGGCCTTGCTGATTGAGGTGCGGGCGCAAACGCCCGCCGCGCTGCAGCTGCGCATGCAAGCCGCGCTGGGCGCGCTGGCCGGCATTGCCACGGTGGAGCCAGCCAAATTTGCCACCGACGCGGCCACCTGCGAGCTGTATTGGAAGGTGCGCAAGGGCACCTTTCCATCCGTGGGCGCGATGCGCCGGGCCGGCACCACCGTCATCATTGAAGACGTGGCTTTTCCGCTGGAGCACCTGGCCCGTGCCACGCTGGACCTGCAAGCGCTGCTGGAGCGGCATGGCTACAGCGAGGGCATCATCTTTGGCCACGCGTTGGAGGGCAACTTGCACTTTGTCTTCACGCAGGATTTTTCGACCGACGCCGAGGTGCAGCGTTATGCCCGCTTCATGGACGACGTTTGCGCGCTGGTGGTGGACAAGTACGACGGTTCGCTCAAGGCCGAGCACGGCACCGGGCGCAACATGGCGCCTTTCGTGGAAAAAGAGTGGGGCAAACAGGCCACCGATCTGATGCGCGCCATCAAGCAACTGTTTGATCCGCAGCGGCTGCTCAACCCCGGCGTGCTGCTCGACGATGACCCGCTGGCGCACCTGAAGAACCTCAAACCGATGCCCGCCGCCGAAAGCATCGTTGACCGTTGCATCGAGTGTGGTTTTTGCGAGCCTCTGTGTCCGTCGCATCGCCTCACGTTGTCGCCGCGCCAGCGCATCGTGAGCTGGCGCGAGTTGTCGCGCCGAGCTGCGGTCGGTGAGCCCGGTGGCGACGTCGAGGCCGACTTTGCCTACTACGGGCTCGATACCTGTGCCGGTTGCGGCCTGTGTTCGACCGCCTGCCCGGTCGGTATCGACACCGGCGAGCTCACCCGGCTGTTGCGTGGGCGAGGCTTGGGTTCGGTATCGCAAAAGGTTGGGCAGTGGACTGCGGGCAACTTTGGCAAGGTGGCCACGGCATCGCGCCTGGGGATCAGCATGGGCCACATGGCCACCACGGTGATGGGCGAAGGATTGGTGGCACGGCTATCGGGTGGCGCATGGAAGCGCGGCATGCCCAAGGCTGGCAAATTGCCGGGGGCGTACAGTGGATCGGGCGACCCGGTGGTGTACTTCCCGGCCTGTGGGGGCCGCATCTTTGGCGCCAACACACCCGACGAGGCGACGCTGCCCGAAGTCATCATGGAGCTGCTGGTGAGGGCAGGGTATGCACCGCGCTTGCCACAAGGGTTCGACAAGTTGTGCTGCGGCCAGATGCTGGAGAGCAAGGGCCTGGCACGCGACGCCGCTGACATGGCCGAGGCGGTCACCACCGCCTTGTTGCGTGCCGCTGACGACGGCGCAGGCGGCTTTTACCCGGTGATCATGGACGCCAGCACCTGTTCGGTGCGCATGCAAAAGCACCTGGCCGAGCGTTTGCCGCTGCTGGATTTTCACGAATTCGCACACGACGCCTTGCTGCCGCGTTTGCGCCTGAGCAAGAAACCTGGGCCGGTGGCGCTGCACATCAACTGCAGCGTGCGCCGCACCGCCTCCGACGCCAAGCTGCGCGCGCTCATGCAAGCCTGTGTCGAGCAAATTGTCGAGCCGGCCGGGGTTACCTGTTGTGGCTTTGGTGGCGATCGCGGCTTTGCCGTGCCGGAGCTCAACGCTCACGCTCTTCGCAAAGTGCACGAGGGCTTGCCCGCGAGCTGCTGCGAGGGCGTCTCGACCAACCGCACCTGCGAGATTGGCCTGACCTCGGAAACCGGGCGCTCGTACCGCTCGATTGCGTACCTGTTGGAAGAATGCAGTCGGGAGCAGGCTTAGGCACACTGAACACCTTCGTCGTTCACCAGCCAATTGCCGCTCATGCCGACCCGATTTGACACCCGCTTCGGCCAGGAACTGTGCGATGTGTTGTCGGCCGAGTTGGGGCTGGTCTGCAGCTTCATGGGCGAGCAAGGGCGCATCGTGGCCTCCAGCGTGCGGGAGCGAATTGGCAGCACGCATGACATCGCAGCGCAGATCATGCGCGGCGAGATCGACGAGTATGGGGTCACCCGAGAGGAGGCCGCCAAGTCCGCCGTCATGCGTGAAGGCATCAACATGGGGATCGACTTTGGCGGCACGCGGTTGATCTGTTTCGCCATCGCGGGTCCGCTCGAAGTGGTGCGCCCGTTGGCCAGGGTCGTGCGGTTCAGCGTGACGTCCTTGCTGCGTGTTTGGCAAGATGATGCACCACAGTCGGTGCCGGGCGAGTCCGCGCCGGATGCGGCGCCCGCTGTTGCCGCAGCACCCGTGTCCGGCGCGAGCGACACGCCATCCAACACCGGCGGCCTGGTGACTCTGCTGAGTCGCGCCAGCCAGACCATGGAGCTCAGCCTGAGCCGGCTGCGCGATGCGGTAGACCATGTCGACCAGGGCATCACCATGTTCGATGCCGAGCTGCGCTTGGTGGTGTGGAATCGGCGTTTTCTGGAACTGATCGGGATGCCCGCGAGCTTGATTGGTTTTGGCATGACGTTGGAAGCGATTCTGGACTTTTATGCCGAGCACGCTGGCTACGCCGCGGGAGATCGAGCGGCGGCGGTGGCGCAGCGCATGGCACTGGCGCGCTCGCGGCGGATCAACCATTTCGAGCACACCCGGCCCGACGGCACCGTGCTGGCCGTGGTGGACCGGCCGCTGCAGGGAGGCGGCTTCGTGTCGACCTACACCGATGTGACCCATCGCCACCAGGCCGAGCGGGCGCTGCGCGCCGCCTACGAGGGCGCCGAGCGTGTGGTGCAGGAGCGTACCCGTGACCTGAGTGACTTCGCCAATCTGTCGTCGGACTGGTTCTGGGAGCAGGATGCGCAGTTTCGTTTCACCCGTTTTTTCGGCCATTCGACCAACAAGCTGAGTCGCGATCCAGAAGATTTCGTGGGCAAACGGCGCTGGGACATGTCGATTGACGGCATCACGCCGCAGCAACTGGCGCAGCACATTGCCTGCCACGAGCGGCATCAGCCGTTTCGCAACTTTGAGTACAGGATTGCGGCGGCAGATGGGTCGATCCAGTACTTCTCGGTGAGTGGTGCGCCTCGATTCGACGCCCAGGGCGCCTTTGTGGGCTATCACGGCATTGGCAGCAACGTGACTGACTTGCGGCTGGCCGAGTTCGCCGTCCGCCAGCGCGAGCGCCAACTCTCGCAGATCGTGGACGGCAGCTCGATCGCCACCTTTGTGATCGATGCCCAGCACCGCATCACCCATTGGAACCAGGCCTGCGCCGCGCTGACCGGATTGAGCGCCGCCGACAGGCTTGGTCAGACCGATGTGTGGCGGGCTTTTTACGACGCGCCGCGACCAACCATGGCGGATTTGGTGTTGGAGGGGTCGACCGAGCACATGCTTGCCGCGCACTACGCCAGTTTCAGCCACTCCACGCTGATCGAGGGAGCGATCGAGGCGGAGGGATTCTTTCCTGACATGGGCGACGGTGGGCGCTGGTTGTACTTCACCGCGGCACCCTTGCGGGACTCTGCCGGGGCATTGACCGGCGCGATCGAGACCTTGCAGGACATCACCGAGCGGCGGCGTGTGCAGGGCCTGCTGGAGGGTCGAACCGAGGCGCTGCAGCGGGCCTATTCGGAAATGGAGGAGCGGGTGGTCGAACGCACCGCCGAGCTGACCCGGCAACTGGGCTTTTTGCATCAGTTGATTGAAGCGATTCCCGGACCGGTGTACTACGAGGACGCCCAGGCACGCTACCTGGGCTGCAACAGCGCGTACGAGGCCTTTATCGGGCAACCGGTGGCCAAGCTGATCGGCCAGAGGTCACGTGACATCGCGCCCAGGGAAATGGCCGACCGGCCCCTGCCTGCCGATCAGGACATGCTGGAGACAACGGGGTCGCAGGTTTACGAGGCCCAAGTGCGCTACGCCGACGGCCAGGTGCGTGACGTGATGTTCCATAAGGCGACGTTTACATTACCGGACGGCAGCGTTGGCGGTCTGGTCGGGCTGATGCTTGACATCAGCCAGCGCAAACAGATGGAAGACAACCTGCGTCAGGCCGCCACGGTCTTTGACAACAGCGCCGAGGGCGTGATCATTGCCAAACCTGATGGCTCCATCATCGCCGTCAATCGGGCCTTCACCACCATCACGGGTTATCCGCAGAGCGAGGTCATTGGTCGCAATCCGCGCATGCTCCAGTCGGGTCGGCATGACGCGAGCTTTTACGCCGACATGTGGGCCAATATTGAGCGCCATGACCGCTGGCAGGGGGAGGTCTGGAACCGGCGCAAGAACGGCGATACCTTCGCGCAGTGGATTTCCATCATGGCGGTTCGAGACAAGCAGCAGCGCCTGACCAACTACGTGGCGACGTTCTCGGACATCACAGACCAGAAGCAGAATGAGGAGCGCATCCAGTCGCTGGCGTTCTCGGACCCTTTGACGGCGCTGCCGAACCGCCGTCTGCTGCTCGATCGCCTGCAGCACGCGTTGGTGGTGAGCGCGCGTACCCACCGCAGCGGCGCCCTGTTTTTCATCGATCTGGACAACTTCAAGGCACTTAACGACACGCGTGGGCACGATGTTGGGGACTTGCTGCTGCAGCAGGTGGCCCAGCGCTTGCAGGCGTGTACCAGAGAAGGCGACACCGTGGCACGCCTGGGCGGTGATGAGTTCGTGGTAATGCTTGAGGGCCTGGGTGTCACTCAGACCGAAGCGATCAAGCAAGCCGAGGCAGTCGGAGCGAAGATCCTGGCCGCGCTTACCGAGCCCTACCTGCTGCTGGGGGCATCCACCACAACACGCCGAGCATCGGTGTCACGCTGTTTGGCGAGCAGCAGAATTCCTTGGAGGAATTGCTCAAGCAAGCCGATCTGGCCATGTACCGGGCCAAGGCCTCGGGCCGCAATGCCTTGCGCTTCTTCGATCCGGAGATGCAGTCAGTGGTGGGCGCTCGGGTCGCCCTGGAGGCCGAACTGCGCCAGGGCCTGATGCGCAGCGAGCTTTTTCTGCACTACCAGCCTCAGGTGGCAGGTGATGGCGGTCTGACCGGCGCCGAGGCCCTGGTGCGCTGGCGTCATCCCGTGCGTGGCACGGTGTCGCCCGCGGAGTTCATTGCGCTGGCCGAAGAGACTGGTCTGATTCTGCCCTTGGGGCACTGGGTGCTGCAAACGGCTTGCGTTCAACTTGCACAGTGGGCGGATCGCCCGGAGCGGGCACATTTGTCAATTGCCGTGAACGTCAGCGCCCGCCAGTTTCACAGTCCCGATTTTGTGGACCAGGTGCTGGCGCTCCTTGACCATACCGGGGCGAACCCGAAGCTGCTCAAACTGGAACTGACCGAGAGCCTGCTGGTGTCCAATGTCGATGACGTGATTGCGAAGATGAGTCTGCTCAAGGCCAAGGGCGTGGGATTCTCGCTGGATGACTTTGGCACCGGCTATTCGTCGCTGTCCTACCTCAAGCGCCTGCCGCTGGATCAACTCAAGATCGACCGGGGCTTCGTCAGCAACATTCTGACCGACCCGAACGATGCCGCCATCGCCAAGATGGTGGTTGCCCTGGCCCAGACTTTGGGGCTTGAAGTCGTCGCCGAGGGGGTGGAGAGCGAGGCGCAGCGCGACCTGCTGGCGCGCCAAGGCTGCCATGTTTACCAGGGTTACCTGTTCAGTCCGCCCGTGACGATCGAGGCGTTCGAGGCGTTTGCTGATGTGGTTGGCGTCGCGTGAGGCCGCAGGGCGCCAGTCAAGCCTGGCTCAAACGCGTCCGATGCCGCGCAATCTGCGCACGCACCTGTTCCGGTGCCGTGCCACCCAGGGTATTGCGCGCATGCAGTGAGCCGCGCAGCGACAGCACGTCATACACGTCTTTCTCGATGTTCGGGTTGAACTGTTGCAGCACCGTCAGTGGCAGCTCCGACAGATCGACGCGGTGGCTGATTGCGGCCTTGACCGCATGCGCCACGGTTTCATGGGCGTCGCGAAACGGCAGGCCCTTCTTCACCAGGTAGTCGGCCAGGTCGGTGGCGGTGGCATAACCTTTGAGCGCGGCCTGCTCCATGGCCTGCGCATCCACCGCGATGCCGCCTTCGAGTTTGCCGCTCTCGGGGTTGACTTGCCCGCCGACCATCTCGGCAAAGATGCGCAGCGTGTCCTTGAGCGTGTCCACCGTGTCGAACAGCGGCTCCTTGTCTTCCTGGTTGTCCTTGTTGTAGGCCAGCGGCTGGCCCTTCATCAGCGTGATCAGGCCCATCAGGTGGCCGACCACGCGGCCGGTCTTGCCGCGTGCCAGTTCGGGCACGTCGGGGTTCTTCTTCTGCGGCATGATGGAGCTGCCGGTGGTGAAGCGGTCGGCAATTTTGATGAAGCCGAAGTTCTGGCTCATCCACAGGATCAGTTCTTCGCTCAGGCGGCTGATGTGCACCATGACCAGCGCTGCGGCGGCGCTGAATTCAATGGCGAAGTCACGGTCGCTGACAGCGTCCAGGCTGTTCTGGCAGACGCAGGGCAGCCCCTGCTCATCCACCATGCCCAGGGTGCGGGCCACGCGCTCGCGGTCCAGCGGGTAACTGGTGCCGGCCAGCGCGGCGGCGCCCAGGGGCAAGCGATTGACGCGTTTGCGCACGTCCTGCATGCGTTCGGCATCGCGCGCGAACATCTCCACATAGGCCAGCATATGGTGGCCAAAGCTCACCGGCTGCGCCACCTGCAAGTGGGTGAAGCCGGGCAGGATCACGTCGACGTTGTGCTCGGCCACTGTCAGCAGCGCTCGTTGCAGGTCGATCAACAGATCACCAATGTGGTCGATCTCGGAGCGCAGCCACAAGCGCACATCGGTCGCCACCTGGTCGTTGCGGCTGCGTCCGGTGTGCAGGCGTTTGCCGGCATCGCCCACCAGTTGCGTCAGGCGCGCTTCGATGTTGAGGTGCACGTCTTCGAGGTCGAGCTTCCACTCAAAGCTGCCGTTTTCGATCTCGGCGCGGATCTGGGCCATGCCGTTCTGGATGGAGGCCAGGTCGCTTGCGCTGATGATGGCTTGCGCCGCCAGCATCTCGGCATGCGCCAGCGAGCCGGTGATATCGGCCAGCCACAGACGCTTGTCAAAAAACACGCTCGCCGTGTAGCGTTTGACCAGATCACTCATGGGCTCGGAGAACAGCGCCGACCAGGCTTGGGACTTCTTGTCGAATTGGTTCTTTGGCATGCGGGGTTGGCCGCGCACGGTGGCGTGCGTGTGCCCTCGTTGAGTTGGGACCGGAGATCATCAATAATCAGCTTCGGCGGCGGTAACGCGGCCAAACTGATTCGCGATGAAAGACACCCAAATTCTATCGGCCTTCGCCGAGCTCGCCGAGCCGCGCACCACGCGACCGGCTGCGACCGCCTTGGTGTTCGACGCCTGCCACGTTGGGGTGGTGCTGCGCGCCGTGTGTGTGGTCGAGGCGGTGGTGGCCGTGGCGGCGATGTTCATGGCCGCCAGCCCGCTGGAGTGGCTGGTGCGTCTGTCGGTCCTGACCG
This sequence comes from Candidatus Rhodoferax odensensis, assembly GCA_016718405.1. Lineage (GTDB taxonomy): Bacteria > Pseudomonadota > Gammaproteobacteria > Burkholderiales > Burkholderiaceae_C > Rhodoferax_D > Rhodoferax_D odensensis. The sequence goes on along the minus strand of JADKDJ010000012.1, from coordinate 81,700 downwards.
GTGGCGCACTGCCCGCCACGCTGTTGTGGCTGATTTGCGCCTGCAGTCTCAAGGTCGTGCTGGCGAACCTGCCCAGCCGGACCCAGTACCTGGCCGGGGCGGCATTGGGGGCCGTGGCCGGCTTGTTTTGCGCTGCCGTGTTGTGGCTGGTTGGCTTGCAGGAGTCCGCGCCCTGGGTCGCCAGCGCCTGTGCCGGCATGTTGCTCGCCTCGGCCCTGGTTGCGGCCCTGGTTCTGCGCGCCCGAGGGCAAATGCCGGCGGCCACCGCGGCGCGTCTGTCGGAACTGCAGTCGCGCATCCGGCCACACTTCCTGTTCAATACGCTCAACAGCGCCATCGCCCTGGTACGGGCCGAGCCCGCCAAGGCCGAGACGCTGCTGGAAGACCTGAGCGACTTGTTTCGCCACGCCTTGGTGGACCACGGTCCGTCGGTCACGCTGGCTCAGGAGATCGTGCTTGCGCGCCGCTACCTCGATATCGAGAAAGTGCGCTTTGGCGAGCGCTTGCGCGTCGAGTGGAGTCTCGATCCCCATGCCGAACAGGCGAGGTTGCCACCGATGCTGTTGCAGCCGTTGGTGGAAAACGCCGTCAAACATGGCGTGGAGCCCTGCCAGGAGGGGGCTGATATCCGTATCTCGACCCAGCGCCGTGGCTCGACGGTGCTGATCAAGGTCACCAACAGCGTGCCGGCCGGCGCAGGCAAGCCGGGCAACGGCCTGGCCCTGCGCAATGTGCGCGATCGGCTGAGTCTGCTGCACGACGTGCAGGGTCAGTTCCAGAGCGGATGCAAGAATGGCGTCTACCAGGTGCGCATTGAAGTGCCAGCCTGACACTTAAGGAGGTGGCCGATGAGCCTGAGAGTCCTGATCGTTGACGATGAGCCATTGGCCCGAGCTCGACTGCGCACGCTCTTGGGTGACTGCAAGACGCCAGGCGCCTTGGTTGAGGGCGAGGCCGGCAACGCCACGCAGGCGGTTGAAGCCCTGCGCCGGCAAAAGTTCGATCTGGCGTTGATCGACATCCACATGCCTGGTGCGGACGGGCTGACCCTGGCGCAGACCTTGCGCACACTGCCCGATGCGCCGCAGGTGGTGTTTGTCACGGCGCACGCCGAGCATGCCGTGCAGGCGTTTGAACTGGAGGCCGCTGACTACCTGACCAAGCCCGTGCGCTTGGAGCGGCTGCAGACGACGCTACAAAAAGTAGAGCGCTCCATCAATGCCGCAAGGGGACTGCGGGCCGACGAGCCCGAGGAAGTGCTGATCATCCAGGATCGCGGGCGGACTGAACGTGTGCCGCTGGCACAAGTGCTCTACTTCAAGGCCGAGCTGAAATACATCACGGTGCGCACTGCCGCCAAGAGCTATATCCTGGACGGCTCGCTCAGCGAGCTCGAAGAACGTTACCGCGCAGCCTTCCTGCGTATTCATCGCAATGCTTTGATCGCGCGTCGCGCCGTGCGGGCGCTGGAAAAACACTTCGATGCCGATGAGGGAGATGGCTGGGCGGTGCGCCTCAACGGTGTTGATGAGTTACTGGCTGTGTCGCGGCGGCAACTGGCGGCGGTGCGGGAGGTGATTGCCTCGTAGTTTTTCTGTCGGTGCTTGTTTCGGTGCGCTGCGCGGGTTTCGAGATTGGTGCGCTGAGAAAGAGTTGGCCTCGCGACGGGCTGCGCCGCCAGGGGAGGCAGCACCGCAGGCCCTAACCGGTATTCCTCAACCCCGCCGCAATCCCGTTGATCGAGATGTGGATGCCGCGCTGCACGCGTTCGTCGGCCTGGCCCGCGCGGTAGCGTCGTACCAGTTCCACTTGCAGGTGGTGCAGTGGGTCGATGTACGGAAAGCGGTGCCGGATGGAGCGTTGCAGTGCCGCGTTGTTGGCCAGGCGCTGGCGCTCGCCGGTGATCAGCGTCAGGGCATCAACGGTGCGGTGCCACTCGGCCTCGATCATGCCAAAGACCTTTTTGCGCAGACGTGCATCGCTCACCAACTCCGCGTAACGCGAAGCCAGTGCCAAGTCACTCTTGGCCAGCACCATGTCGATGTTGGACAGCAGCGTGCGAAAGAACGGCCACTGTTTGCACATCTTCTGCAGCAGGGCCAGGCGCTCCTTGTCGGCGTGTGATTGATCGCCCTGCTTGAGAAAGGCCTCCACAGCGCTGCCAAAGCCATACCAGCCCGGCAGCGTCAAGCGGCACTGGCCCCAGCTGAACCCCCACGGGATGGCCCGCAGGTCTTCGATTCTTTGGCTGGCCTTGCGCGAAGCCGGTCGCGAACCAATGTTGAGTTCGGCAATCTCGCGCAGTGGCGTGGCGCCAAAGAAGTAGTCAGCGAAGCCTGGCGTCTCGTAGACCAGCGCGCGGTAGCTGGCCATACTCCGTTGCGACAACTCCGCCGCGGCTGCCAGGAAGGCCGGCGTGGCCGACTTGGTGGGCTGCAGCAGCGTGGCCTCCAGCGTGGCCGCCACCAGCGTTTCGAGGTTGCGCCGTCCGATTTCGGGGTTGGCGTACTTGGAGCCGATCACCTCGCCCTGTTCGGTCAAACGGATCTGGCCGCGCACGGTGCCGGGGGGTTGCGCCAGAATGGCCTGGTAGCTCGGGCCGCCGCCGCGCCCCACCGTGCCACCACGTCCGTGGAACATCCTCAAACCAATGCCGCGCCCGGCCTTGCTGCTGCGGGCCAACTCGTCGAACAGGTCCACCAAGGCGATTTCTGCGCGGTACAGCTCCCAGTTGCTGGTGAAGATGCCACCGTCCTTGTTGCTGTCGGAGTAACCCAGCATGATGTCCTGCTCGTGGTATTGGTCGGGACGCGCGCGCGCGATCAACTCCTTGATGCCGGGCAGGGCGTAGAACTCGCGCATGATCGTCGAGGCATTGCGCAGGTCTTCGATGGTCTCGAACAGCGGCACCACGATCAGGTCGGCGCTGGCGCGGCCCTGCGCGGGTTCGGGCTCGATGCTTGGGTCAAGCGGCCCGACCAGCATGCCGACTTCCTTCTGCAGCAACAGCACTTCGAGCAGGTCGCTCACGGTTTCGGTGTGGCTGATGATGTAGTGACGAATTGCTTGCACGCCATAGCTCTCGCGCATGCGCTTGGCGGTCTCGAAGATCGCCAGCTCGCTCTGCGTCAAGGCGCTGTAGTGGGTACCCTGAACGCGCAAGGCCCTTGGGTCGCTGAGCAGGGCCAGCAGCAGTTGCCGTTTGGCGCCTTCGTCAAGTTGCGCGTAGTGGGCCTGCACGCGCGCGGCGGCCAACAGCTCGGCGATGACTTCTTCGTGCTTGTCCGAGCTCTGGCGCAAATCGACCGTGGCCAGGTGAAAGCCAAACACATCGACTGCGCGCAGCAAGGGGTTCAGACGCTGCGTCACCAGCGCGCTGCCGTGGTTGGCCAGCAGCGAGGCTTTGATCGTGCGCAGGTCCTGCAGGAACTCCTCGCTGCGGGTGTAGGCGTTCTGTGGCGCCACGGCGTGACGCGCCGCCTCGCCGCCGGTCAGGTCTTTCAAGGTTGCCGCCAGTCGGGCATAGATGCCGGTCAGCGCACGCCGATACGGCTCGTCCTGCCGATGCGCGTTGGTGTCGGGCGATCGTTCCGCCAGCGCCTGCATCTCGGGGCTGCAATGCGCCAGCATGGCCGATACCGATAGCTCGCCACCCAGGTAGTGCACCTCGGTCAGGTAGTGGCGCAGCACCAGCTCGGCCTGGCGGCGCATGGCGTAGCTCAGGGTGTCGGCACTGACGTTGGGGTTGCCATCGCGGTCTCCACCTATCCATTGCCCCATGCGCAGGAAACTGTGCACCGGGTGCTGGCCCAGTTCGGACTCCAGGTCGGCGTACAGCTTGGGGATCTCGCGCAGAAAAGTGGTTTCGTAGTAGCTCAGGGCGTTTTCGATTTCGTCGGCCACCGTGAGTTTGGTAAAGCGCAGCAAACGGGTTTGCCAAAGCTGCATCACGCGGGCGCGCATCTGTGACTCGTTGGCGGCCAACTCGCGCGGGGTGAGGGCGTCCTTGCGGCTGTCAATCGCCTGCGCATGCAATTTGATGTCGTCGCGCGCCTGAAGCAAGTGGGCGATCTCGCGCTCGGCGTCGAGAATGCTCTTGCGCTGTACCTCTGTGGGGTGTGCGGTCAGTACCGGTGACACAAAGCTGCCCGCCAGCGTGTGGGCAATCGTCTTGGGCGCAATGCCGGCCCAGCGCAGGCGCGACAAGGCCACTTCGATGCTACCCTCCTGGGTGTCACCGGCGCGCTCATGAACGGCGCGCCTGCGGATGTGGTGCCTGTCCTCTGCCAGGTTGGCCAGGTGGCTGAAGTAGGTAAAGGCGCGAATCACGCTGACCGTCTGGTCGCCGCTCAGACCCTTGAGCAGTTTCTTCAGCATCTTGTCGGCCTCGTGGTCGGCATCGCGTCGAAAGGCCACCGAGAGTTTGCGGATCTGCTCGATCAGCTCAAATGCTGCAACGCCTTCTTGTTCGCGGATGACGTCCCCGAGCAATCTTCCGAGCAGCCGGATGTCTTCGACCAGCGGGCGCTCGTTGTTCTTGGCCGAGGTCTTGGCGCGAGACTTGTTCAGGTCGGCGGGTGCGGTGGCTGCAGTGCTGTTCATGGCGTCAATCCGGGGCGTTAGTGCGGGGCAAGCGGGGGGTAGCGGCCATGCTAGCATTACCGGTTCACCAAAGTTTACGAACAGGTTACGGCCTGAGACCTTACCCATGAGCAGTTTTACCATCGCCACCCGAGAAAGCCGCCTGGCGATGTGGCAGGCCGAGCATGTCAAAGCCCTGTTGGAGCAACGTGGCCACCAGATCACACTGCTGGGCATGACCACCAAGGGCGACCAAATTCTGGATCGATCCTTGAGCAAGGTCGGCGGCAAGGGCCTGTTTGTCAAGGAACTCGAAGTCGCCTTGGAAGAGGGCCAGGCAGACTTGGCGGTGCATTCGCTCAAGGACGTGCCGATGGACCTGCCCGAGGGCTTCATATTGGCCTGTGTGATGGAGCGGGAGGATCCGCGCGATGCCTGGGTCTCCAGCCGTTATGCGAGCCTTACCGATCTGCCGGCGGGTGCGGTGGTGGGCACGTCGAGCCTGCGGCGCATGGCCTTGCTGCGCCACACACGCCCCGACTTGCGCATCGAGCCCTTGCGGGGCAATCTGGACACGCGCTTGCGCAAACTTGACGAAGGCCTGTATGACGGTATTGTGCTGGCCGCAGCTGGTCTCAAACGCCTGGGCTTGAGCGGCCGGATCCGCTCAGTGTTTCAGCCCGAAACCATGTTGCCTTCGGCCGGGCAGGGGGCTCTGGGTATTGAAATTCGATCCGACCGCGCCGATGTGGTGGCGGCCTTGGCGCCGCTGGTGCACCATGAGACATGGCTTGCCGTGGCGGCCGAGAGGGCGGTGAGCCGTGCCATGGGCGGCAGTTGCTCCATGCCGCTGGCGGCGTTTGCCACTTTGAATGGGCGGGTGCTGGACTTGCGTGCCGCGTGGGGTGACGCCGATGGCACCTTGCCGGTAGTGCAGACACGGGCCAGTGCCGAAGTTGCCGATGTTGAACAAGCCAGCGCGCTGGGTGCACGCGTGGCAACCGACCTGCGGGCCGCGGTGTTGGCAGGTGGCGGGCAGGTATCTGAGCGTTCAGAACCGACTGGCCATGGGTGATCCACGGGTTGTGGTCACCCGTCCCGAGGCCGATGCCCAAGCACTCGCGCGCGATCTGACAGCGGCGGGTTTGCAGCCAACTGTGCTGCCCTTGATCGAGGTGAGCGCGGTCGCCGCGCGCGAGCCGCTGGACCAGGCCTGGCGGTCGATGCCGCACTACCTGGCGGTCATGTTCGTCAGTGCCAATGCGGTCGAACACTTCTTCAGCCGCCGCCCGGGCGGGATGTCGGCCTTCAACACGGCGTCGGGCTTGACCGCTCGCGCCTGGGCGACTGGACCGGGCACCGTCAAGGCTCTACTGCGCCAAGGTGCCGAGGCGACTTGGGTTGACGCGCCCTTGTCCGAGGCTGGCCGCTTTGACTCCGACAGCTTGTGGCAAGCCGTGCGCCCGCAAGTGCAGCCGGGTGACCGGGTATTGATTGTGCGTGGCGTGGATGGCGCGCAAGGCGCTCCCGCCCAGGGCGACCGCGGTACAGGTCGCGATTGGCTGTCTGACCAGTTGACACAGGTCGGCGCGTTGGTTGACTTTGTGGTGGCCTACCGACGCCGCGCACCCGCATGGGGGCCGCAGCAACTCGCCCAGGCGCGTAACGCAGCCGCTGACGGATCGGTCTGGTTATTCAGCAGCGCCCAGGCTTTGGTCAATTTACAGGGTCTGCTGCCGGCACAGGACTGGTCGACCGCGCGCGCTGTGGCGACTCACCCGCGTATCGCCGCAGCGGTGCGAAAGGCCGGCTTCGGTGTTGTTTGCGAGTCACGCCCAGTGCTGGCCGAAATGGTGGCATCGATAGAATCGATCGGATGAACACCCCGGCCAACGCACCGCTTGACACCGACGTCAGTGCCACGTCCGCGACCCCGCCTGACGCCGCCGCGACGGCTGCTGCTGGTGTTCCGCCTGCCCAAGGTAATGGCGCACGGCCCTGGCTGCTGGCACTGGCCGCATTGTGCGCGTTGGCACTGTTGTCAAGCGGCCTGCTGTGGCAAAAGCTCTCCAACATTCAGGAGCAGTTGGCACGGCAGAGCGCGGACACCACCGTGCAAGCGGTGGAAGCACGCACCATGTCGCGGCAGGCGCTGGAACTGGCGCGCGAGTCAGCAGGCAGGCTGGCCGTGTTGGAGACGCGCCTGAGTGAGGTGACCTTGCAGCGCACCCAGCTCGAAGAGTTGATGCAAAGCCTGTCTCGCTCGCGCGACGAAAACCTGGTGGTCGACATCGAGTCGGCGCTGCGCTTGGCGCAGCAGCAAGCGCAATTGACGGGCAGCGTCGAGCCCCTGCTGGCGGCCCTCAAATCAGCCGATCAACGTGTGGTGCGGGCGGCTCAGCCGCGCCTCAATCCATTGCAGCGCGCCATCACCCGCGACATTGATCGGGTTAAGTCCGCCACGGTCAGTGACACCGCCGGGTTGCTGGTCAAGCTTGACGAATTGGTGCACCTTGCCGACGAGGTGCCGCTGGCTAACGCGGTGGCCCAGCCAAAACCCGCTGCGTCGCTCAAGCGCATCGGTAACGAGCCGGTGCTGACTTGGTGGGAACGTAGCTTGCAGCTGATTCGCGACGAGGTCAGGGGTCTGGTGCGGGTCAACCGGATTGAGCAACCCGAGGCGGTTTTGCTCTCGCCCGAGCAGTCGTTCTTTGTGCGCGAAAACCTCAAGCTCAAATTGCTCAACGCTCGCTTGGGCTTGTTGGCGCGCCAAGTCGAATCCGCTCGCGCGGACCTGGGCTCCGCTGCGCAGTCCCTTACCAAATACTTTGACGCTTCTTCGCGCCGCACGCAGGCGGCGTTGTCCCTGTTGCAGCAGGTTCAGGGGCAGACGAAGAACATGCAGCTTCCGCGCATCGATGAGACACTGACAGCGCTGTCCACCGCGGCGGCAGGGCGCTAGTCATGCGCGCCGCGCTGTGGTTCCTGGCGCTATTCGGCATTGCCGCCGCGATCGCCCTGTTCGCGGGCAACAATCAGGGTACCGTGACCTTGTTTTGGCCGCCCTACCGGGTGGATGTGTCGCTCAATCTGGTGTTGCTGTTGTTGGCGTTACTGTTTTTCACGCTGCACACTGCGTCACGTGCCTTGTCCGCCTTGTTTGCCATACCCGGGCAGGCCAGACGTTGGCGTTTGCAGCATCAGGAGCGGGCCATGCACATGGCGATGCTGGACTCGCTGTCGCATTTGGTCGGTGGGCGTTTCATCCGCGCGCGCAAGGCCGCCGAGTTGGCACTGGCGCGAGAGGCCGCTCTGTCCCAAGGTGGGGATGCGCCCGCGCACTGCGCCCGTTTGCGGGTCTTGTCGCACTTGCTGGCAGCCGAGAGTGCCCAGGCGCTGCAGGATCACGCGGCGCGCCAGACCCATTTTCAGGCAGCGCTGGAGCAAGCCGATCGGCGCGACGCGCAGGACACGCGCGATGCCGTGCAAATGCGCGGCGCGCGCTGGGCGTTGGAAGACCGCGATGCGGCCGCCGCATTGCGCTGGATTGACACCCTCCCGCAGGGTGCGGGGCGGCGCACGATCGCCTTGCGCCTGCGCCTGGAAGCAGCGCGCCTGGGACGCAGGACACCGCTGGCGCTGGAGACGGCCCGGTTGCTGGCGAAGCATCGGGCATTCTCGCAAGAGGCCTCACAAGGCATCTTGCGCGCCCTGTCGCTGGAGCTGATTGCGTCGGCCCACGACACGGCGCAGCTCAGGACCGCCTGGGCGCAACTCGATGCCAAGGAACGCGACATGCCTGAGGTGGCAATCAAGGCAGCGCAGCGCTTGCTGTCACTCAGTGGCGAAGTCGAGGCGTCGCGTGAGTGGTTGCTGCCGACTTGGGAGCGTATGGTCAAGCAGCGTGACGGCTTGACTGACGAGCAACGACTGGAACTGGTTCGGGTGCTGGAGAATGGCTTTGCGCTGGCCGGTGGCGCGCCGGAGACGGCGTGGTTGACCCGCATCGAGACGGCGCAACTTGCCAATCCGCGTGACGCCGCGTTGCAGTACCTGGCGGGCATCAGTTGCATGCGCTTGCAGTTGTGGGGCAAAGCGCAGCAATTGCTGACCCAGTCCCTGTCCATGCTGCAGGATCCGGGACTGCAGCGAAACGCCTGGCGTGCCTTGGCCGAATTGGCTGAGCGGCGAGACGACTCGGACGCCGCCATTCAGGCCTGGCGCAACGCTGCAAAAAGGTGACTGATCGAGGATTCACGGCTATCATGCCGCCATGAGTACCTTGATTGACCACATCATCAAGCTGACCGATCACCGTGACCGGGATCTGCTGGAACTGACCCTGTCCAAAGCCTTGATCGATCTGCTTCCGATCCAGCGAATTGTGATCGCGCGCGTCATGAGTGAAGAGGGCGAGAAGCGCTGGCTTGAAGTGGCACGGCTCGACGCCAAAGGCGGCGGCAAAGTGGTCGACCCGATGCGGGTGGATTTTGCCTCTTTGCCGCGGCTCGATGACGCCTATGACCGCTTGAAGTGCCTGCAGCGTCGGGAGATCGTCGAGATCGCCTGGGCCGGCGAAGAGGGTCCGCGCATCAATATGCTGCCACTGTTCTCGGACTCGCGCAAGGACGATGAAGGCGTGATTGAAGTCCACTCCGAGGCGCGCCTGTCCGATGACGAACTGCTCACGATCGAGCAGTTGCGTCGCATCTATCGCAACATGTACACGTTGCTCGAATACAGCGACCGCGATGCGCTGACCGGGTTGCTCAACCGAAAGTCCCTCGACGACGCGTTCTACAGCGCGGTACTGGAGGAGCTCGATGGCGCCACCGGCGAGCCTACCGGGGCCCAGCCGCCCAAGGGCGTGGACAAGGACCGTCGGCATCGCGTGCCTGCCAACTACTGGCTGGGCTCTGCGGTCATCGATGAATTTGCCGCCATCAACGACAAGCACGGGCACCTGATTGCCGAAGAAGTGTTGTTGTTGGTGGCGCGTGTGATGAACAACACCTTTCGCACCTACGACCGCATCTACCGCTTTGGTGGCGAGCACTTTGGCGTGCTGATGCATTGCCCCGATGAGGCGCTGGTGCTGGCAGCCTTTGAACGCTTTCGCGCCAACGTGGAGAAGTTCAACTTCCCCCAGGTTGGCCGCGTCACGGTGAGTTGTGGCTTTACCAGCGTCATGGCCGACGACTCACCCAGCACGACCCTCGAAAAGACAGAGCGCGCCATTGATTTTGCGCAGCGCAGCGGACGCAACAAGGTCTGCAGTCATCTGGGTTTGGTCCGTCGCGGATTTTTTGGCGACGCGCCCAAAGTCGGTGCGGTTGATCTGTTCTAGCAGCAAGGTCTGACGAACAAACGAAGGGGCGCCTCAAGCGCCCCTTTTTCCGTGGCCGGTCGGCCCCGCAACAACCTGTCTACTGCGGCGCGGTGTCCTCGAACGGAAGCTTCAGGTCACGCAGATCCTGCCTGGTCTCTACCATCACCAAGGGTTGCGGCTCGACCACGATGCGCGCCGGACGCTCGCGCGGGATGTGCGGTGCCTTGGGCTCGGCCGCGATGGCGGCCTGCACTGCGGCAATCCTGGCCGAGTCCGAGCCCACCCAACTGAGGCCGGCAGACTGGGCGATTTGCGCTAGCTCGTCGGCTGGCAACACGAAGGGCTGAACCTTGGGCATTCCGACCGGTAGCGGGCTCGGCGCGGCGCTCGGCGCGGCGACGGGCACCGCTGGCCGCGGTGTTGGTGTCAGCACCGGCACCGCTGGGGTCAGCGCCGTGGCGGCAGTGGTCTCTTCTACCGTCGCGGCTGGCGCCGTGGCGGGTGCGGCGCGTTGAGCTGCCACGTCAAAGTACGACGGGCGAGCTACCGGCGCCTGCTGCTCGGTTGAGTCGCCGGATGTTGCACCGCTGCCGGGGCGCTGCTCCTGGCGCTCAGCGCGCTCCTGGCGAGGTCCGCGTTCGCGTCCATAACGGTCGCGTGAACGTTTTTCCCGTCCCTCGTCGCCGGGGTGGCGCACCTCGGAGCCGGCGGACGGTTCTGCGCCGCTCAAGTCTCGCGCCTCGGCCGCGGTTTGCGAGGGCATGATCGCCCCGTCATCGCGTGCGGTCGGCTCTGGGGCCGACTCGTCGCGGCCGGCATCGCTTGGGCGAGGTGTGCGCTCGGGGCGACGTGAGCGACCCTCTGGCCGCGCGTCGGTGCGTCCCTCGCGTTCGCCGCCGTTGCTGCGCTCGGCACCGCCCTCGCCGCGGTCGCCGCCGCGACCGCGTTCGCCGCGGTTGGGGCGCTCGCCCCGCTCGGCATTGCGGGGTGAGCGCTCGCCGCGTGGCTCCTGGCGTGCGCCTTCCGCTCCGGCTACGACGGACGACGTAGCGCTGGCCAACTCGTTGCTCTGTGGTTTGGCTTCAGCGTCAAAGCGTTCACGCTGACCTGCTGGCGAGCGCTCGCCGCGTCCACCGCGACCACCCCGACCACCGCCACGAGGACCTCGACCGTCGCCGCGCGGCTCGTCGCGACCTTGACCGCGGCCCTCGTTGCGGCGCGCGCCATCACGTCCAGTGCGCTCGCCGCCGCGCTCGGCGCGTTTGGAATCTGTGGCCGCCTGCGCAGACGGGGCCACCACCGCGGGTGGTGTTGGCGCGGCGCCGAGCAAGCCCTTGATCCATCCAAAAAAGCCCTTGCTGGCGGGCTGCACGGGTGTCACTGCCGGCGCTACCGGCCGGGGCACTGGTGCGGCGGCGGCCGGCTTGGCCACAGGCTCAGGCTTGGGCGGGGCCACCGGCGCCGGGGCGTCGGGCAGCACGCCTTTTATGACTGGCGTCTGTTTGTTGGTTGGTTCTTGCGAGCGACGCGTGACCGCCGTCGGGTCTTCGATTTCCTCGGCCATCTTGTAGCTGGCTTCGATGTTGTCCAGACGCGGATCGTCGTGTTTGAGGCGCTCGAGCTTGTAGTTGGGAGTCTCCAGCGTCTTGTTGGGGACCATCAGCACATTGATGCGCTGTTTGATCTCGATCTTGGCGATTTCGGCGCGCTTCTCGTTGAGAAGGAAGGAAGCGACATCCACGGGAACCTGGCACAACACTGATGCTGTGTTGTCCTTGAGGGACTCTTCCTGAATGATGCGCAGAATTTGCAAGGCGCTCGACTCGGTGTCGCGGATGTGGCCGGAGCCACCGCAGCGTGGGCAGGGGATGGATGCACCTTCAGACAGCGCAGGCCGCAGTCGCTGGCGGCTCATTTCCATCAGACCGAACTTGCTGATGGTTCCGAATTGCACGCGCGCGCGGTCCTGGCGCAGCGCATCGCGCAGACGGCTTTCCACTTCGCGGCGGTTGCGGCTTTCTTCCATGTCAATGAAGTCGATCACGATCAGCCCGCCGAGATCGCGCAGACGCATCTGGCGCGCCACTTCGTCCGCTGCCTCCAGATTGGTGCGGGTAGCGGTTTCCTCGATATCACCGCCCTTGATGGCACGCGCGGAGTTCACGTCCACGCTAACCAGCGCCTCGGTGTGGTCGATCACGATCGCGCCACCGCTTGGGAGCTGCACGGTGCGTGCATAGGCCGATTCAATCTGGTGTTCGATCTGGAAGCGGCTGAACAGTGGCGCATCATCGCGGTAGCGCTTGACCCGTGCGGCATGTTCCGGCATCACGTGCGCCATGAACTGTTGCGCCTGTTCGTACACGTCGTCGGTGTCGATCAGAATGTCGCCGATGTCTTGGTTGAAGTAGTCGCGGATCGCGCGGATTACCAGGCTCGATTCCTGGTAGATCAGGTAGGCACCTTTACCTCCCTTGGCGGCGCCATCAATCGCGTTCCACAGTTTGAGCAGGTAGTTCAGGTCCCACTGCAACTCAGGCGCGCTGCGACCAATGCCCGCCGTGCGCGCGATGATCGACATGCCGTTCGGATACTCCAATTGGTCGAGCGCTTCTTTCAAGTCGGCGCGGTCTTCGCCTTCAATGCGGCGCGAGACACCGCCACCGCGCGGGTTGTTGGGCATCAGCACCACATAACGACCGGCCAGCGAGACAAATGTGGTCAGGGCTGCGCCCTTGTTGCCACGCTCCTCCTTTTCGACCTGAACCAACAGCTCTTGCCCTTCGCGGATGGCGTCCTGGATACGCGCTTGGCTGACGGACACGCCTTGCTGGAAGTACTGTTTGGAGATTTCCTTGAAGGGCAAAAAGCCGTGACGGTCTTCGCCGTAGTCGACAAAGCAGGCTTCCAGGGATGGCTCGACGCGGGTGACGACGGCTTTGTAGATGTTGCCCTTGCGCTGTTCGCGCCCTTCGATTTCGATCTCGTAGTCGAGCAGTTTTTGTCCGTCGACAATGGCCAGACGGCGCTCTTCGGCCTGCGTGGCATTGATCAGCATGCGTTTCATGGCTTGCGTTCTTTCTTCAATCGGTCGCTCACCGTTACCCTGTCAGGCGACGGCGATCAACCAGGTCTTGCGACCACTTACCGGCTCAATACGAGCCAACAATGCCGGGACGAACGCGTTGAAACGAAGGGAATTGCCGGAGAACCGCGAGTCAGACTTGACGTCGCGGTATGGGCACGTGGAGAGGAGCAGGCTTGGGCGAGCGTGCAACCAATGTCGATTCGACACTGGTCGGCGCCCATAGGAACCGTATCACGGGCTGATCAATGCCCAGGAGCGGCGCGTGAACGCACCGCAGGCACAACTGGATCAGACGCATCAACACAATCACTTTGGCTCTCGTTCCGTCCGCACGCCAAGGGCATGCGGATTTGGGGTATTCCGTATCGGTGTTTCGTGGCGTCGGCTTGACGACTCACTTTGCAGGCCTCCACACGCTTTGGCGTGGGGTTTGCGAACAGTGCGAGCCGCCGGCATCGACCTTCCAGCGCGGCTGATGCTTGTGTGTGGACTAAACTCCAGACAAATCAAACACTTACAGCGCATCGCTAGTGAAACACATTATAGAGGGCAAACCCAAACCCGTTTTACCGCAGGTAAAAACCGTGGTGGTTGACGAGGATTCAGCGGGCCAGCGCCTGGACAATTTCTTGATGCGCCATTTCAAAGGCGTGCCCAAGACGCATGTCTATCGCATCATTCGCAGCGGCGAGGTCAGGGTCAACAAGGGCCGGGTCAGCGCCGACACGAGGGTGGCCGCTGGCGACGTTGTGCGCCTGCCGCCCGTGCGGGTGTCAGAGCGGGCGGCAGACAAGGCTCAGGCGATGCAGGCGCAATCAGCCCGTGCTGCGCCTGCGCGGGAGTTCGTGGTGTTACACGAGGACGAGTTCGTGCTGGCAATTGACAAGCCTGCGGGAGTCGCTGTGCACGGTGGCTCGGGTGTCAGTTTTGGCGTGATCGAGCAGTTGCGCATGGCCAGACCCGAGGCCAAGTTTCTCGAGCTGGTGCATCGTCTGGATCGTGAAACCAGCGGAATTCTGCTGATTGCCAAGCGTCGCAGCGCCCTGAAACACCTGCAGGACCAGTTTCGTGAGCGTGAAACCGGAAAGATCTACTTGGCCATGGTGCGGGGTCAGTGGCCGTCCAATCGGCGTGTGCTCGATCAAGCTCTGGTGAAGTACCTGCTGCCCGATGGTGAGCGTCGGGTGCGCATTGCCGGTAAGGACGATCCGGACGGGATGCGTTCGGTAACGCTGGTCAAGGTTCGTGACCTCGGTGCGGCTCCCCTGTCGGCGCGCACTGGCGGGGAGACCGCCCCCTGCAGTCTGCTGGAAGTTACCATCAAGACCGGTCGCACTCATCAGATTCGGGTACACCTGGCCAGTGCTGGGTATCCGATTTTGGGCGATGACAAATACGGGGACTTCGAGTTAAACAAGACTTTGGGTCGAAACGATCGGTCGTCGGCGCTCAGGCGCATGTTCTTGCACGCCTGGCGCCTGCAGTTCTGTCACCCGGGTAGCGGACAGGTCATGCAACTCATGGCAGACTTGCCCGTTGAGCTTGAGGAATTTGCCAACCATGTCATCACACCCAGCGCCTGATTCAATGGCGGAACTTGGCTCGCCGCGCCAGTTTGACCTGATCGCCTTTGACTGGGACGGTACGCTGTTCGATTCGACTGCGATCATTACGCGCTGCATCCAGGCGGCGGTGGTGGATGTGGGGGGCGCTCGCCCAAGCGACGAGCAGGCTGCTTACGTGATTGGGCTTGGCTTGTTGCAGGCGCTTGCGCATGCCGCGCCAGATGTGCCGGCGCACAAGTACCCTGAGCTGGGCGCTCGGTATCGGCATCACTACATGGCCCATCAGAACGACATCAGTTTGTTCGAAGGCGTGGTGACGATGCTCGGCGCATTGAAGTCACGCCGGCACTTGCTGGCCGTCGCTACCGGCAAAGGGCGACGCGGCCTTGACGAAGCCTTGCAGGCGGCGCAGTTGCGGGGCGTATTCGATGGGTCGCGAACTGCCGACGAGACAATGAGCAAGCCCGACCCGACGATGCTGCACGAGTTGATGCGGGAGTTTGATGTTCCGGTTGATCGGATGTTGATGATTGGCGACACCACGCATGATCTTCAGATGGCTCTCAACGCCGGATGTGCCAGCGTCGCCGTCAGTTATGGCGCCCATGAACCAGCGGCTTTCGAGGTCTTGCGTCCGCGCTACGTGGCGCACTCGGTCGAAGCCCTGCACCAATGGTTGCTGGCCAATGCCTGATTGGTCCAAGCCCGCTCGATGGGTGCCGCCTGAGCCGCAGGCGGCGGCAGAGCCGGCGCAGGCCGTACCTCTGTGCCCGTCAACCGCACTGGTCAATCGTGGTGATGCGGTGCCGTTTGACGTGACCTACTATGGCCAGCCGTGTCGAGGCTTCGCGATCCGCTACGCCGATCAGGTGCATGCCTACTTGAACCGCTGTGCACACGTGCCCATGGAAATGGACTACCAGGCCAACCGCTTTTTTGACAGCAGTGGCTTGTACCTGATGTGTGCCACGCACGGGGCCATTTACCGCCCGCAGACTGGTGAGTGCGCTGGGGGGCCCTGCCGTGGTGGTTTGATCAAGATCGTCTTGACCGAGAACGACGGCATGGTGCACTGGCATACTGGGCCACATCTGAAACCCCGTTGAGTGCTGAAATGACCGACCCCCTCGACCCATCCGCCGAGTCTGTATTGCCCCAGCCGGACCAGCCCAGAGCGGCGACCACCAAGGCTATGCCGGAGACGCCCGCCAGCGCACCGGGGTGGGAGCGAGCAGCCCTGGAGAAGCTTGCGTTTGCATCCTTGCATGAGCAAAGGTTGGCGCGACGCTGGCGCACCTTTGTGCGTTTGGCCTGGCTTGGGTTTCTGATCGTAGTGGCGTGGGTGGCATTGAGCCGAAGCGGACCGTCGAAAGATGTGTCCGCGCCGCACACCGCGGTGGTGGAAATCAAGGGTGAGATCGCGTCCGACACGGAGGCCAGCGCTGACTTGTTGGTGGCGGCCCTGCGAAGTGCTTTTGAGGACGAGGGTGCACTGGCGGTCGTCATGCTGATCAATTCCCCGGGCGGCAGTCCGGTGCAGGCGGGCATCATCAATGACGAGATCAGACGGCTCAAGGCCAAACATGGTAAGCCGGTCTACGCCGTGGTTGAAGAGACTTGTGCGTCGGCCGCCTACTACATTGCCGTGGCGGCCGATAGGATTTTTGTCGACAAAGCCAGCATTGTTGGCAGCATTGGCGTGTTGATGGACGGTTTTGGCTTTACCGGTCTGATGGAAAAACTCGGCGTTGAGCGTCGGCTCATGACGGCGGGTGAGAACAAGGGATTTCTGGACCCCTTTAGCCCGCAGACCGAGCGACAGCGCGTCTATGCGCAATCGATGTTGAACCAGATTCACAAGCAGTTCATCGACGTGGTGAAGGCCGGACGCGGTGACCGGCTCAAGGAGACGTCCGAGACCTTCAGCGGACTTTTCTGGAGTGGTCAGCAGGCGGTGCAACTGGGACTGGCCGATCAGTTTGGCAGTCTGGACTACGTGGCACGCGAAGTGGTCAAGGCCGAAGACTTGATCGACTACACCCGGCGGGACAATGTGGCAGAGCGTCTCGTCAAGAGATTTGGTGCTGCGCTGGGGGAAGGCTCGGTGCGCGCGATCCGCTCCAGTCCGTTGATCCGCTGAGTCGAAGATTCGACGCCGCGCAGGCATCGGGGCGCGCTATCGGCCGATGGCAAACACCGCTGGCGTGTCATTGTCAAGGGCTGGCGGCTGTTGTTTCCAGCTTTTGATATTCGCGCTTTGGCAGCGCGCCCGCGTCAGCGTTAGGCCGCTGCATACCGCCAGCCGCGTGTTGTGCGCCAGGGTTTGGAGCAAGCTGCGCAGCATGGCTTCGTTGCGGTAGGGCGTTTCGATCCAGATCTGAGTCTGGCCGGTCTTGAGTGCCACGGATTCCAGCTCGCGCAGGCGCTGCGCCCGTGCCGCCGCCTCTTGCGGCAGGTAGCCGACGAAGGCAAAGTTCTGGCCATTGAGCCCACTGGCCGCCAGGCTCAGTAACAGCGACATCGGCCCAACCAGCGGGATGACCTGCAAGCCCAGGTCATGCGCCGCACGAACCACCGATGAGCCAGGATCGGCCACAGCGGGCATTCCGGCCTCACTGATCAACCCGATGTCGTCACCGTCCACCGCCGCCGCAAGCAGGGGGCGCGCGTCGAAGGGCGCCATGTGGTCTCCCTTCTTGTGGACCTCACGTGGCAGTTCGACAACTGTTTGTGACTGCAGGGGGTGGCGCAGCGGGTAGATGGCGTCAATCCGCTTGAGGTAGGCTCGGGTGCTCTTGGCGTTCTCGCAAATCCAGTGCCCCAGAGCGGCTGCGATCACGAGTGTTCCGTTGGGTAGGGAGTCCTGCAGGGCGGTCTGCTGACTGCAGCCAAAGTCCAGCGGTGCAGGGACCAGGTAGAGCTTGCCCTGAGGCTTGTCGGGGCTGGCCGCATGCTTGGTGTCACTGCCACTCATGGCAATATGACTCCGGCGGCGCGCAGCATCCGTGCGGTGCGAATGAGGGGCAGGCCGATCAGGGCTGTTGGGTCATCGCTGTGGATGGCATCGAGCAGAGTGATGCCAAGGCCCTCACTCTTGGCGCTGCCAGCGCAGTCATACGGTGTTTCGGCGCGCAGATAGCGTTCGATTTCGTCATCGTTCAGGTCGCGAAAGACCACACGGACCTGCGCCACCTCAGTTTGGGCATAGCCAGTCCGCCTGCACACGACAGAGACTGCCGTGTGAAAGGTTACGCTGCAGCCTCGCATTCGGCGCAGTTGTTCCACGGCGCGTTCGTGATTGCCGGGTTTGCCAATTGACTCGCCGTTCAGGTCGGCGACCTGATCCGATCCAATCACCACGCCATCTGGGTGCCTGTCTGCCACGACGTCGGCTTTGCTTGCGGCAAGTCGACTGGCGAGGTGCGCTGGCGTCTCTTGGTCCTGTGGCGTCTCGTCGACCTCTGGAGGGGTCACGTCAAAGGGCAGGCGCAGCCGGGCCAATAGCTCGCGACGATAGGGCGATGTGGAAGCCAGGATCAGCTTGGGTGCGGGGCAGAAGTTCATCGCTTGATTCTCTTACACTGCGGGCATGAAACCTGTCACCGCCCAGAACAATGTCGACATTCGGGCGCTGGCCCTAGCCAACGCTCAGATCGGCGGGTGCGAGCCATTGCTGGATTTTGCTCGACTCGTGGAGGAAGTTCTGGTCGAGGGGGAAAAGGCGGAGCTGGTCTGGAGCGCGAGCTTTGAAACGCGCGCCGGAGCGACGGGCGTCATGCAGCCCTGGATGCATCTGACGCTCACCGTGAGCCTGTTCCTGGCGTGCCAGCGATGCATGGGGGCTGTGGCCGTGCCGGTGGTCGTCGATCGCTGGTTTCGCTTTGTCGATAGCGAAGAGGCGGCCGAGCGGGAGGACGAGCAATCGGATGAGGATGTTTTGGTGTTGGAGAAACAGTTCAGGCTTCATGATCTCATCGAGGATGAGGTCTTGATGTCGGTGCCAGTGGTTCCGCGCCACGAGACCTGTCCCGGCAACGTCATTCTCAGTGCGGTCGACCCGGGTTTTGAGCTGGCCCAGGCGACCAAACCCATGCCGTTCGAGGCGTTGGCGACGCTGCGAAATGCCAAAAAGGGCTGAGGCAGGCGTTGTGGGCTATAATTTAAGGCTTCGCGCGTGGACGACACGTGCAATCTCGACTAACCCTTAGTGACGTGCCTATGGCGCGCACCTCGATAGAAGGATCGGAAAATGGCCGTCCAGCAAAATAAGAAGTCGCCCTCCAAGCGTGGCATGCATCGTTCGCATAATGCCTTGGTAGTGCCGGGAATCGCCGTGGAACCCACCACGGGCGAGACGCACCTGCGTCACCACATTAGCCCGACCGGCTTTTACCGTGGACGAAAGGTCCTCAAGACCAAATCCGAAGCCTGATTCGTCAAGTTCGGCCGAGGCCCGAAGCTACCGTGTTTGTAGCGACGGGCCTTTGTTTTGATGCCATGGGCATCCTCTTGCCAGCCTTTGGCATCATTCTTTTCCCATGATCACTATTGCTGTTGACTGCATGGGAGGCGACCACGGCCCCCGTGTCACGCTGCCCGCCTGTAAGCGTTTTCTGGACCGCCATCCGGAAGCCAGGTTGGTGTTGGTCGGGTTGCCCGAAAGTTTGCGTGATTTCTCGCACCCGCGCGCCAGTATCGTCACCGCCTCTGAGGTCGTCGGCATGGACGATTCGATCGAGGTTGCGCTGCGCCGCAAGAAAAGCTCGTCAATGCGGGTGGCGATCACACAAGTGAAAGAGGGCGCGGCGCAGGCCGCCGTGTCGGCCGGGAACACCGGCGCCTTGATGGCGATCTCCCGCTACGTGCTCAAAACCCTCGATGGCATTGACCGCCCCGCCATTGCCGCGCAGATTCCCAATGCCAAAGGTTGCGCCACCACCATGCTCGATCTGGGCGCCAATGTGGACTGCAGTGCCGAACACTTGCTGCAGTTTGCTCTGATGGGCTCAGTTCTGGTTTCTGTCCTCAAGGGCGGTGACAACCCAACCGTGGGTCTTCTCAACATTGGCGAAGAAATCATTAAAGGCAGTGAAACCATCAAAAAAGCAGGCGAATTGTTGCGATCCGCCTCTAATTCCGGTGATTTGAACTTCTATGGCAATGTTGAGGGTGACGACATCCTGAAGGGAACGGCCGACATCGTCGTGTGTGATGGCTTTGTTGGAAACGTCGCATTAAAGACCGCTGAAGGGGTTGCGGCGATGATCATTAATTTCCTGAAAGCGGAATTCACTCGCAGTATCTACGCCAAAATTGCGGCTATTGTGGCTTATCCGATTCTATCTGCCATGAAAAGCAAGTTTGATCACCGACGGTACAACGGTGCGGCGTTGTTGGGATTGCGTGGGCTGGTGTTCAAGAGCCATGGATCGGCTGACGAGCTGGGTTTTGGCTATGCGCTCGACCGAGCGTATGATGCAGCCCAGAACAATTTGATAGACCGGGTTCGAGTTCGCATCGCACATGCGGCGCCACTGTTGGCGGCGCCGGGATCGATGATGCAACCGGAAGCGGTTGCCACGATTCCCTAAATGAGACGTTTTTCGCGCATTGCCGGCACCGGCAGTTACCTGCCGCCGCGCCGGTTGAGCAACGCCGAATTGGCTGCTGAACTGGCGACGACCGGGGTGGAAACATCCGACCAGTGGATTGTTGAGCGCACCGGCATCCGGTATCGGCACTTTGCGGAGCCAAACGTCGGCAGCAGCGACTTGGCGCTGCAAGCGTGCAGGAGCGCGCTGCAGGCCGCCGGGGTGACGGCGCAAGATATTGATCTGATCATCGTGGCGACCTCCACGCCAGATATGGTCTTTCCTTCCACCGCTTGCATCCTGCAGAACAAGCTGGGCGCCCATGGCGGAGCCGCCTTTGACGTGCAGGCTGTCTGCAGTGGCTTTGTCTACGCGCTGGCGGTCGCCGATTCAATGATTCAGACCGGCGCCGCAACCAAGGCACTGGTCGTCGGTGCCGAGGTGTTCTCCCGCATTCTGGATTTCAAGGACCGCACCACCTGCGTGTTATTTGGAGATGGTGCCGGCGCCGTGGTCCTGGAGGCGTCCGACACGCCGGGCATTCTCGCGAGCGATTTGCACGCTGATGGCAAGCACGTCGGCATTCTTTGTGTGCCGGGGCATGTCAGTGGGGGTGCGGTACTGGGGGACCCCTTGCTCAAGATGGACGGGCAGGCTGTTTTCAAGCTAGCGGTGGGCGTGCTGGAGAGCGCAGCGAGGGCCGTGCTGGAGAAAGCCGGCAAGACCGAAGCGGATATCGACTGGCTGATTCCGCATCAAGCCAACATTCGGATTATGCAAAGCACGGCCCGCAAGCTAAAGTTGCCCATGAGCCAAGTGGTGGTCACTGTGGATCAGCATGGCAATACGTCGGCGGCGTCGATTCCGTTGGCGCTTGACTCGGCCGTGCGCAGCGGTCAAGTCAAGCGCGGCGATCTGCTGATGCTCGAAGGCGTTGGGGGTGGTTTTACCTGGGGCGCGGTCCTTTTGAACTATTAGTTCGCGCCGGCGTGTTCCGGTGGTGCGGCAGGTTTCCAAATTGATGTTTCAAGCGTGAGTCCGTCGCTATTGGGCGATCAATGCGCTCCTTAACTGAGTAGGTGTTGACAGCATGAAGTCATTCGCGTTTGTGTTTCCCGGGCAAGGGTCCCAGTCAGTGGGCATGCTCGATGGCTGGGGTGACCATCCTGTGGTGCAAGAAGTGCTCGCCGAGGCCTCCGATGCTTTGGGTGAGAACATTGGCAAGCTGATTCAGGAAGGACCCAAGGAGGTCCTGGCGCTGACTACCAACACACAGCCCGTGATGTTGGTGGCCGGTGTGGCCGCGTTTCGGGCCTGGATGGCCGAAACCGGCAAGCTGCCGACTGCCGTTGCGGGGCACTCGTTGGGCGAGTACTCGGCGATGGTTGCGGCAGGCGTCATCACTTTGCGTCAGGCCGCCCCGCTGGTGCGTTTTCGGGCGCAAGCCATGCAGGAAGCGGTGCCAGTCGGTGTTGGGGCCATGGCGGCCGTTTTGGGAATGGACGCGGACAAGGTCGTCGCCATCTGCCTGGACGTGACGCGCGGCTTTGGCCTCGATTGCGCCGAGGTTGTCGAGGCCGTCAACTTCAATGATCCGGCGCAAACTGTAATTGCTGGCAGCAAGGCGGCGGTGGAACGCGCCTGCGAGGCCGTCAAAGCCCAGGGCGCCAAGCGGGCACTGCCGTTGCCGGTATCCGCGCCGTTTCATTCGAGTCTGATGCGCCCGGCCGCCGAGCGGCTTCGCGAGCAACTGGAAAGCGTCGAGTTCTCCTCACCCGGTATCGCGTTGATCAACAACGTCGATGTTGCCATCGAAGTGGATGCCGACCGCATTCGCGATGCTTTGTACCGCCAGGCGTTTGGCCCAGTTCGCTGGGTGGAATGCGTGCGCGCCATCAAGGCGCACGGCATCGTCTCGGTGGTGGAGTGTGGTCCAGGCAAGGTGTTGGCCGGCATGGTCAGACGAATTGACCCCGAGATGAATGGCATGGCCCTGCTCGATCCGGGCAGTCTGGTTGAAGTGAAACGTGAACTACTGGGTGACGAGCATGAGTGATATTAAATATGAGGGTCAAGTCGCGTTGGTTACGGGTGCATCGCGTGGCATCGGTGCCGCAATCGCCCTGGAGTTGGCCAAACGCGGTCTGCGCGTGATTGGCACCGCCACCACGGAGGTTGGCGCCGAGAAGATCACGCAGACCCTGGCGGCCTTCGCGGGTTGCCGCGGCGAAGTGCTCAATGTCAACGATGCCGCGGCCGGGCAGGCGCTACTGGATCAGATTGTCAAGGCGGACGGGGGCGTGCAGGTGCTTGTCAACAATGCGGGCATTACCCGTGACAATCTTGCCATGCGCATGAAAGACGAAGAGTGGGATGCCGTCATCGATACCAACCTGAAGGCCGTCTTTCGCATGAGTCGGGCAGTGATGCGCACCATGATGAAGCAGCGCTATGGGCGCATCATCAACATCACTTCGGTAGTGGGCGCATCGGGCAACCCCGGGCAAGCGAACTACGCCGCGGCAAAGGCTGGCGTGGCGGGCATGACTAGGGCACTGGCCAGGGAGCTGGGCTCGCGCGGTATCACGGTCAACTGTGTCGCGCCCGGTTTCATCGAAACCGACATGACGGCAGGATTGCCGGAGGATCAGCAAAAGACGCTGCTTGGGCAGATTCCTCTCGGGCATCTTGGCAAGCCAGCTGACATCGCGCATGCGGTTGCCTACTTGGCGTCCCCACAGGCGGGTTATGTAACCGGTCAAGAATTGCACGTCAATGGCGGGATGTACCTGTAGCCGACGAAACAGAGCGACGCCGATTTGTCCGTTCGGCTGCGGGGGCGTTGAGAAGTCATCGAGCCCGGCTAAAATCACGGATTCTTTTACAACCCTTTGAGGGAACCCATGAGCGATATCGAAGCACGCGTTAAGAAGATCATTGCCGAGCAACTCGGTGTCGAAGAGTCCCAAGTCACCAATGAAAAGGCCTTCGTGGCTGATCTGGGTGCCGACTCCCTGGATACGGTGGAGCTGGTGATGGCATTGGAGGATGAATTCGGAATCGAGATTCCGGATGAGGACGCGGAGAAGATCACGACCGTTCAAAACGCGATCGACTACGCCAATACCCATCAAAAGGCCTAGCGCCCGACGCCTGAGGTGTTCTCGGCACGTGTCGGTGGACTCTCAAAGCCGACGGCAGCATGGTCGCTTGCGCGCGCCGGCATGGAGCGACGACTGCCTCGGTTCCTTTCAGACGAAACACAGAATCGCTAATTTATGTCCCGTCGTCGCGTAGTCGTTACTGGTTTGGGATGCGTCAGCCCCGTGGGCAATACGGTGGAGCAGGCATGGACAAATTTGTTGGCTGGCCAGTCTGGTATCGACTTGATCACCAAGTTTGATCCTTCGACTTTTTCCTGCAAGATCGCCGGGGAGGTCAAGGGTTTCAATCTGGAGGCCTACATCAGTGCCAAAGAAGCGCGCACGATGGATGCCTTCATTCACTACGGTGTTGCTGCTGCGGCCCAAGCCGTGGCGGATGCTGGCTTGCCCACAGGCGACGCGTTGGATGGTGAATTCGCAACGCGCATCGGTTGCGTGATCGGCTCAGGCATTGGTGGCCTGCCCATGATTGAGTCTGTTCACTCCGAGTTTCTCAACCGTGGCGCCCGACGGATTTCGCCATTTTTCGTACCCTCGACGATTGTCAACATGATCGCGGGTCAGGTTTCCATTCATTTCGGGTTCAAAGGCCCGAATCTCGCCATCGTCACCGCTTGCACCACCGGACTGCATTGCATTGGGGATGCTGGCCGGATGATCGAATACGGTGATGCCGACGTGATGATTGCTGGCGGTGCCGAGGCTACCGTGTCTCCGTTGGGTATTGGTGGTTTTGCAGCGATGCGAGCACTTTCCACGCGAAATGACGACCCCGCGGCCGCTTCGCGACCGTTTGACAAGGATCGCGACGGATTTGTGCTGGGCGAAGGGGCGGGCGTGATGGTGCTTGAAGAATACGAGCATGCGAAGGCCCGCGGCGCCAGGATTTATGCCGAGTTGGCAGGTTTCGGCATGAGCGCCGACGCCGGCCACATGACTGCGCCCAATATGGATGGCCCGCGCCGCGCTATGGTCAATGCGATGCGCAACGCAGGCGTCAATGTCGATGAGGTGGACTACCTCAATGCGCACGGTACTTCGACTCCGCTGGGCGACATCAACGAGACCAACGCGATCAAGGCGGCCCTCGGCGATGCGGCGAAGAAGGTAGTGGTCAACTCAACCAAGTCGATGACCGGTCACCTGCTGGGTGGGGCGGGTGGTGTCGAGTCGGTCTTCACTGTACTGGCGCTGTACCATCAGAAGAGCCCACCGACGATCAACCTGGTCAACCAAGACCCGGAATGTGACCTGGACTACTGCGCCAACACAGCCCGCGACATGCGCATTGACGTGGCCCTGAAGAACAACTTCGGGTTTGGGGGCACCAACGGTTCATTGGTGTTCAAGCGCGCGCCCTGACCCTGCGTCGTCTCTGGCGCATCTCACTGCCGGCATCACGCGACCATGCACCACGCCCCAGCGGTTGGCTTTCCGGTGGGACCAGGGTCCATGCGATGGCTTTACCTGTGCGCGTTGACTGCGGGGGGTGTGGCTGCTGCCGCATACGGGTCGACTCAACCTGACCCCTTTGGCGTGCGGTCGGCGGTAGCGCTGGGGGCGTGGCTTGTCTCCCTGGGCGCCACTGCGTGGGCGGCACGCCACGACCAAGCTGGGTTATTGAAGTATGTTGCAGGCGAATGGACTTGGTATTCTCGTGGGCTTGCCATTCGCGGCAGCGTGACCGTGATGGTCGATCTTCAGCGGATGCTGGTTGTCATATTTACAGGCCAAGATGGCCAAAGGCTCTGGTTGAGCCTGCACCGGCGTTCCGAACCCGCTGCGTGGGCGGCATTGCGACGAGCAACGGTGTCAACGGCTGTGCATAACACAGGTGGCGCTGGCCGTGACATGCCCCTATGAGCGAACCAGATCCAGCACTTCAACCGGCGCTTATACCAGTCGCTGACAGCGACCAGCAGTTGGTCGAAAGGTCCGTTGCCGGGGATCAGCGAGCCTTCGAATTGCTGGTGATCAAGTACCAGCGGCGCATCCAGAGGCTGATCGGTCGTATGGTGCGCGACACTGACCTGATCGAAGACATCGCCCAGGAGACCTTCATCAGGGCCTACCGGGCGCTGCATCAGTTCCGAGGGGAGTCGCAGTTCTACACCTGGCTGTACCGCATTGCTACCAATACGGCCAAGAAGTACCTGCTTCAACTCAAGCGCGACAACAGCGTTTTCGAGGCGCCATTTCAGTCCGATGACGACGGCGATGAAACTTCTTGGCAGAAAAGTGAACCAATCACTACCGAGACGCCCGAGTCGGTGTTGGCGGCTCGGGAAATCGCCGCAGCAGTAAATGCGGCGCTGGAGCAACTGCCTGATGAGTTGAGGCAGGCCATTACCCTTAGGGAAGTGGAGGGACTGACCTATGAAGAGATTGCCGAGATGATGAGCTGCCCTATCGGAACGGTTCGATCCAGGATTTTCCGGGCTCGTGAGGCGGTGTCGGCCCGCATCAAACCGATGTTGGACAACCAGACTGGCAAACGATGGTAGCGGCCGCTAAAGGGGATACAAACTATGGGTGAGCAAGATAGCAAGCAGCGAGAAGTGATTTCGGCCATGGTCGATGGACACGCGTCGGATGCGGACCTTGATCGGGCGATGGAGATGCTGGCATGCGGCAGTGTGGGTCGGCAAACATGGCACGCTTATCACGTGGTCGGCGACGTGATGCGTGGCGGGGTGTCAAACGACGTTCGGCATGATGCGGCGTTTCTTGTGCGTTTGCAGGGCGCGCTGCAGCAGGAGGCAGCCAACGCACCTGTACCCACCACGGCGCGTGCCGCCGTGTCGATTGTTGCGCCAACGCCGGTGCTCACAAGTCGACCAAGCGCGAACGAAGAACGGTTCAGTTGGCGCTGGGTGGCCGGTGTTGCTGTGATGGCCGTTGCGGTCACAGCCGCATGGCAGACGGTGTCAGATCCTCAACAGCGTGGGTCTGCACCCATGTTGGCCCAAAAACCGGCAGCTGAGGCGGCGCCGCGGGCGGGTGCGGCCTCGACTGCCATGGCGGCGCAGGCCGTCGTTGGGCAGCCCGTGATGGTGCGCGACCCCAAACTGGATCAATGGCTGGCGGCTCATCAGCAGTTCGGTGGTGCTTCTGCGCTGCAGGTACCCGTGGGGTTTGTGCGCAGCGCCACTTTTGAAAGGGCGGCACGTTGACTCCACGCCTTTGCAGAGGGTCGCGCGCGCCAGTTGGCTGGCGCGCTGGCTTTGCAAGCTTCCTGACGGGCGTGCTCGTGGTGGCCGCCTCGGCACATGCTGGCGGCGAGCGCAATGCGGCGGTGACGCCTGGGGTCGAGACCGCTGTGCAGCCGCGAAGCGTTGGGGCCTGGCTGGCTCGGATGAATGAAGCTTCGCGACGACGGGCCTATGTGGGCACCGTGGTGGTCTCTACCGGGGACAGCATGGCCAGCGCCCGCATCTGGCATGTTTGCGATGGAACGCAACAGCTTGAACGGGTGGTCACATTGACGGGCGCGCCGCGCACGACCTTCCGGCGCAATGACGAGGTTGTCACCTTCTTTCCGCAAAGCATGGTGGTGGTCACCGAGCGGCGTGAGTCCCTGGGACTGTTCCCCAAGCTGCTGCGTGACGGCGACGAGGCGGTAGGACAGTTTTATCAGGCACGATTTGTTGGTCATGACCGGGTGGCTGGGCTTGAGGCGGATGTGGTCCTGATTGAGCCGCGCGATCGGTCTCGTTTCGGTTACCGAGTCTGGAGCGAGCGATCGTCCGGGCTCGTGCTCAGACTTCAGACATTGAGCCTGGAAGGACAGGTGCTTGAGCAGGTGGCGTTTTCTGAACTGCAGCTCGACGCCCCGGTCAGTCTGCAGACGCTTGCCCGCATGATGGACCGTACCGCAGGTTACCGGATCGAGCGCAGCGAGCCCACTTCGACCACAGCCTTGTCCGAAGGTTGGACCCTCGCCAATCCGGTGCCAGGCTTTCGGTCTGTAAGTTGCCAAAGGCGCTCCGTGGCGGGCGTGGATGGTCGAGTCAACCAGACGGCTATGCAGTGGGTGTTTTCGGACGGTCTGGCAACCGTATCGCTTTTTGTCCAGCCTTATGACCCGCGGCTTCACGCGTTTGAGAACGCCACAGTGCATGGAGCAACCCATACCTTGACCGGGCGCCATGGCGCCTGGTGGGTGACCGCAGTTGGTGAGGCGCCACTGTCGACCTTGGCTGGGTTTGCAAAGGGTCTTGAGCGAACGCGATGAGCCGCGATCTCAGGAATATGGCGTGTCGCTTGGCTACGCTGGTGCCTTTGTTTAAGTGTTGTGTGGTGCGTCCAAGACGACGCCGTATTGATGAAAGGTGAATGATGATAGGACTTGACTGGAAGAAACTGCGATCCTCGATGCTGGTGGCCGTACTCGCCGCAGCCACCACGCTGATTTTGACGCCTGCCGCGCCGGTTGCGGCGCAGACCAGAGTACTGCCTGACTTCACAGACCTGGTTGAACAAGTCGGGCCCTCGGTGGTGAATATTCGAACTCTTGAGAAGGCGTCGCCTCGCCAGGGACTGGCGCCCGGCATGGATGAAGACATGCTGGAGTTCTTTCGCCGATACGGGATTCCGATGCCCAACATTCCGCGACAGGTGCCGCGACCGAACCGCCCGTCCCCGCAGGACGAGGAGCAACCCCGCGGTGTCGGTTCCGGTTTCATTCTGACTGCCGATGGCTTCATCATGACTAACGCGCATGTGGTCGACGGTGCCGACGAGGTGTTGGTGACCTTGACTGACAAGCGGGAGTTCAAGGCCAAGATCATTGGCGCTGACAAGCGCTCGGATGTGGCGGTGGTCAAGATCGAAGCCAGTGGTCTGCCGGCCGTGCGCGTTGGTGACGTCAGTCGACTCAAGGTGGGCGAATGGGTGATGGCGATTGGTTCGCCGTTCAATCTGGAAAACACTGTCACGGCGGGCATCGTCAGCGCCAAGCAGCGCGACACGGGCGAGTACCTGCCCTTCATCCAGACTGATGTGGCGATCAACCCAGGCAATTCGGGCGGGCCGCTGATCAATATGCGAGGTGAGGTTGTTGGAATCAACAGCCAGATTTACTCTCGTTCGGGTGGATTCATGGGCATTTCATTTGCCATTCCGATGGACGAGGCGATGCGGGTCAGTGATCAGCTGCGGGCGTCCGGGCGCGTTTCGCGCGGTCGCATTGGTGTGCAGATAGGTCCAGTGAGCAAGGAGGTCGCAGAGTCCATCGGCCTGGGCAAACCCCTGGGGGCGCAAGTGATCGGCGTGGAGTCCGGGACACCGGCAGAAAAGGCCGGCGTTGAGGCGGGTGACATCATCACCAAGTTCGACGGCAAGTCGATCGAGAAATCAACCGACCTCCCGCGGCTGGTGGGTGCAACCAAGCCGGGCAGCAAGGCAGTCCTGACGGTGTTTCGTCGTGGTCAGAGCAAGGAGTTGACGGTCACGATCGCCGAAATTGAAGCTGACAAGCCAACCAAAAAGAGCTCGGACAAGGACAGCAAACCCAAAGCCGCGAGTAGCGCGCAAGCCTTGGGATTGACCGTCAGCGAGTTGTCCGACGGCGTACGAAAGGAACTCAAAATCAAGGGTGGGGTTCGAATTGAGTCTGCGATTGAAGCCGCGGCTCGTGCAGGCCTGCGCGAAGGCGACGTGATCGTGGCGGTGGCCAACACCGAGGTTGACAGCGTCAAATCGTTTGAGTCGGTTGTCAGCCGGCTCGACAAGAGCAAACCGGTTGTCGTACTGGTGCGTCGAGGTGAGATGGCACAGTACGCGGTCATACGTCCTGCGCGCTGAAGGCGCCGCTGTCGACGCCCCAGAAAACCCCATCCCGTACTCGGGATTGGGGTTTTTCAACGTCATTTGATCGGGTGGATCAGAAAAATTTCTCGGCTCAGTTTTCCGGCGTCGTGTTTTTTTGATGTGTGCGATTACTAACTTGCGTCCGGCGTAAAGATGATTTTGGTTAGAATAGAGGTCGACGTGGAAGGATTAAGGGCATATCAGAAGTGAGTCTGTTCACCATTTGAGATCAATGGGCACAACCCACAGGCGCTCCACAGATGGCCCACATGTTGTCCAAGCGTTCCCGGTCTTTTATTGTTGTTAAGCTGTGTATAACTTGCCTGTTGTTGCCTCGCAACTTCCCTTTCTTGATGATTTTTCCGCTGTACGCCGCGCCCTTTTTACCTACAATGAAGCTCCAGCTATCGCAGTTGCCAAAGATTGTTGGTTCGGGGCGCGTCAATATTCGACGCGCCCTTTTTTCTTGGCGCCCCCTTTTTAATTCAATCACTTGACGCTTCTCGTTGATGAATCACATCAGAAATTTCTCGATCATTGCGCACATTGATCACGGCAAATCTACCTTGGCGGATCGACTGATTCAGCGATGCGGGGGCTTGGCCGAGCGCGAGATGGAGGCGCAGGTACTGGACTCGATGGACATCGAGAAAGAGCGTGGGATAACCATCAAGGCACAGACCGCTGCGCTCAAATACAAGGCGCGCGATGGCGTGGTCTACAACCTCAATTTGATCGACACGCCGGGCCATGTGGATTTCTCGTACGAGGTCAGTCGCTCCCTGTCCGCGTGCGAAGGTGCACTGCTGGTGGTCGACGCCAGTCAGGGCGTCGAGGCGCAGACGGTCGCCAATTGCTACACCGCGCTTGATTTGGGCGTCGAGGTTGTGCCGGTGCTCAACAAGATGGACCTGCCCAACGCAGATCCCGACAACGCACGCTCCGAGATTGAGGACGTCATTGGCATCGACGCTAGCCACGCGATCGCGTGTTCGGCCAAGACCGGAATGGGCATCGAAGAGATCCTCGAGGCGGTGGTCGCTCGTATTCCGCCACCCAAAGGCAACCCCGAGGGTCCCTTGCGCGCGATGATCATCGACAGCTGGTTTGACAGCTACGTTGGTGTGGTGATGCTGGTGCGTGTGGTGGATGGTCGTCTGGCTAAGGGCGAGCGGATCAAGATGATGGCCAGCGGCGCGATGTATAACGCCGATAACCTCGGTGTCTTTACCCCTGCCAACGAGTCGAGGACGTCCTTGGAGGCTGGTGAAGTTGGATATGTCATTGCCGGCATTCGCGAGTTGCAGGCCGCCAAGGTGGGCGACACCATCACCTTGATCAAGCCGGGCTCCGGTGGGGCGGCCTTTACGGCGACCGAGCCCTTGCCTGGTTTCAAGGAAATTCAGCCTCAGGTGTTTGCAGGCCTGTACCCGACCGAAGCCAACCAATATGAAGGATTGCGTGACAGCTTGGAGAAACTCAAGCTCAACGACTCATCGTTGCACTACGAGCCGGAAGTGTCACAGGCCTTGGGTTTTGGCTTTCGCTGTGGTTTCCTCGGTTTGCTGCACATGGAAATCGTGCAGGAGCGTCTGGAGCGTGAGTTTGACCAGGATTTGATCACCACCGCCCCGAGCGTGGTGTACCAGGTGGTCAAGTCGGACGGGGAAGTGGTGATGGTTGAGAACCCCTCCAAAATGCCTGAGCAAGGACGCCTGGACGAAATCCGTGAGCCCATCGTCACCGTGCATCTGTACATGCCACAGGACTATGTTGGTGCGGTGATGACGCTGGCCAACCAGAAGCGCGGTGTGCAGATGAACATGGCCTACCATGGCCGACAGGTGATGCTGACCTACGAGATGCCACTTGCCGAGATCGTGCTTGATTTCTTCGACAAGCTCAAGTCGGTTTCCAGAGGCTACGCTTCGATGGACTATGACTTCAAGGAGTACCGCGCCGCCGACGTGGTCAAGGTCGACATCCTGCTCAACGGCGAGCGTGTCGATGCCTTGTCGATCATCGTGCACCGGTCTCAGTCGCAGTACCGTGGCCGGGCGGTGGTTTCCAAGATGCGCGAAATCATTTCACGGCAGATGTACGACGTGGCAATCCAGGCCGCCATCGGGGCCAACATCATTGCACGTGAGACAATCAAGGCGCTGCGCAAGAACGTGATTGCCAAGTGCTACGGCGGCGACATTTCGCGCAAACGCAAGCTTCTGGAGAAACAGAAGGCGGGTAAGAAGCGCATGAAGCAGATTGGTTCGGTGGAAGTTCCGCAAGAGGCCTTCCTGGCCATTTTGCAAGTGGAGGATTGATGCAGGCTTTGACGTCGTTGGTGCTCGCAGCCTTTGTGGCCTACGCGGGGGGCTGGTACCTGGGCATGATTGAAGGCAATTTTGCCCTGTTGCTGTTCCTGGCAACCGTGGTTACCGGGCTCTACTGGTTGGCCGAGCGCTTCTACTTCCTGCCCAAGCGGCAGGCAGCCGCGGTGGCAATCCAGGCCGCTGCGACGCAGCGCCAGGCTGAGCTGAACAAGATGGGCATTGCCCAGACTGACGTGGACCTGTCGGAGGCGCGCCAGCAGGTGTTGCGCCAGCCATGGTGGCTGGATTGGACCGCCGGTTTGTTCCCCGTCATCATCGCGGTATTCTTCCTGCGATCGTTCCTGTTCGAACCGTTCAAGATTCCGTCAGGCTCCATGATTCCTACCTTGCTGATCGGGGATCTGATCCTGGTAAACAAGTTCCACTATGGGTTGCGTTTGCCTGTGATTCACACCAAGATCACCGAGGGCAGTGCTCCGCAACGCGGTGATGTGCTGGTGTTTCGCTACCCACCCAAACCGAGCCAGGATTACATCAAACGGGTGATAGGCATCCCGGGTGACGAGGTCGCCTATCTCAACAAGCGTTTGACCATTAATGGCGAGCCGGTGGCGACGACCGCGGTGAGTGACTTCTTTGATGAAGATATGGTCCGCTATTTCAAGCAGTTTGAAGAGACGCTGGGTGGCCACAAGCATCGTTTGTTGAACGACGAGGATCGGCGCGCCGGGTTTTCGGAAGCGGAAATCATGAACTTCCCGAATCGCCAGAATTGCCGCTACAGTGTCGAGGGCGCGGTTTGCAAGGTCCCGGCGGGCCACTATTTCATGATGGGCGACAACCGTGATAATTCGCTGGACTCGCGCTACTGGGGTTTCGTGCCCGAGGGGAACATCGTGGGCAAGGCATTCTTTGTCTGGATGAATTTTTCCAGTCTCAAGCGCATCGGGTCGTTCAATTGATAACTTTTGCGGGGTAAGGAGATCAATATGTCAATTCAGTTCAAAAGCAAGCAGGGGGGCATGTCCTTCCTGGGGCTTCTGTTTGTGGGCGGATTGTTAGCCGTCACGGGAGTTATCGGAGCTCAAATCGTGCCGACCGCGATCGAGTACCAGGCGATTCACAAAGCGGCCAACAAGTCGCGCGAAGGCAGCACTGTGGCTGAAGTGCGCGCCATTTTTGACCGGGCTGCGGCAATCGACAACATCGAGTCCATCAAAGGAAAAGACCTGGAAGTCACCAAGAACGGCGACAAGATCGTGGTGAGCTTTTCCTACCAACGTGAAATCCACCTGGCTGGCCCCGGTTATTTGACGCTGAAGTACTCCGGTCGAACCAAATAGAGTGAACGATGGGCTGATTGCGTTGCAACGACGGTTGCAACATATGTTCTCAAACCCGTCCTTGCTGGAGCGTGCGCTCACGCACCGAAGCTTTTCTTCGGATCACAATGAGCGGCTGGAGTTTTTGGGAGACTCCGTGCTGAATCTGGCGGTGGCCGACTTGCTGTATCAGCGCTTGAGCGATTTGCCAGAAGGTGACCTTTCCCGCATTCGCGCCAATCTGGTCAAGCAAGACACCTTGCATCGCTTGTCGGCCGACCTGGGCTTGCCGGCGGTGATTCGCCTGGGTGAGGGTGAAGTTCGTTCTGGCGGTCAAAAACGCCCGTCGATCCTGGCGGATGCTCTGGAGGCCGTGGTCGGGGCGGTGTACCTGGATGCGGGCTTCGCCGCGGCGCAGGGGCTGATACAGAGACTATTCCATGCGGTCGAAATCAACCCGACCATGGAGGCTATCGGCAAGGACCCCAAGACTGAACTGCAGGAGTGGCTGCAGGGCCGCCGGATGAAGTTGCCGTCTTACCGCGTCGTTTCGACACTTGGTGTGGCCCACAAGCAGACGTTTGACGTGGAGTGTGAAATTTCCGAGTTCAATTTGGCTGAACGTGGCATCGGTGGCTCGCGTCGCGCTGGTGAACAGGCTGCGGCGGCGGCGATGCTGCAAACACTCAAAGCAAAGGCCAAACCATGAACACAGAATCCACAGTCAACCCGCCAGATTCCGGCGACGCTGAGGGACAGGCCAACCTTGATAGCATGCTTAAGGCGCTGCGGCCCGCTGCTGGCGACGTGGCCAGCCACCAGGGACAGCGCTGCGGGCTGGTGGCCATTGTGGGCAAGCCCAACGTGGGGAAGTCGACGCTGCTCAACGCCCTGGTTGGACAGAAGATCAGCATTACCTCGCGTAAGGCACAAACCACCCGTCACCGCATCACGGGCATGCGCACCCAGGGCGCAACCCAGTTTGTGTTTGTCGATACGCCGGGTTTTCAGACACGGCACAACAATGCATTGAACCGATCGCTCAACAAGACCGTCAAGGGCGCCGTGGGCGACGTGGACCTGATCCTGTTCGTGGTGGAAGCGGGCCTGTTCAACCAAGCGGATGCCAAGGTTTTGTCCTTGCTGGGCAAGGATGTTCCCACTTTGCTGGTTGCCAACAAGCTCGATCAAGTGAACCGTCGTGCCGACATCGCACCTTGGTTGCAGGAGATGCAGCAGCGCCATGCGTTTGCCGAGTTTGTGCCGATGTCGGCCAAGAACGCCAAGGACATTGAGCGATTGCTGGGAATCTGCGAGCGATTCCTGCCAGAGCAGGCGTGGTGGTACGCCGAGGACGAGTTGACCGACCGCAGTGAAAAATTCTTGGCTGGCGAAACGGTGCGCGAAAAGCTGTTTCGCTTGACTGGTGACGAGTTGCCGTACACCTCGACGGTGGTGATTGACAAGTTTGAAGAGGAAGCTGGGCGCGGCAAGCAAAAGCGTTTGCTCAGGATCGCCGCCACCATCGTGGTTGAGCGTGACACGCACAAAGCGATGGTGATTGGTGACAAGGGCGAGCGCATCAAGCGTATCGGCACTGAAACTCGCGTTGAGTTGGAAAAGGCACTCGACGCGAAAGTGTTTATTGAGTTGTGGGTCAAGGTCCGCTCAGGTTGGGCCGACGACGAGGCGCGGGTGCGCAGTTTCGGGTATGAATGAGCACACTCGGGGGCTCACTCACTGCGCGTAGCTGCTGCCCCTTGAAAGGGATAACACCAGGCGCCCGGCCAAGCCGGTTCCACGGCGTTCACTGGTTCGAGCGCACCTGATCATGGCAACAAAAAGAATCACTGACGAACCAACCTTCGTGCTGCATCGCTACGACTGGAGTGAGTCGAGTCTGATTTCTTGAGGCTTTTACCCGCCACCATGGGCGCATGGCGTTGGTGGCCAAGGGCGTGAAGCGCCCCAGTTCCAGCTTTCGCCCGATCTTGCTGCCCCTGCAATTGCTGAGTATCGCGTTTGGCGGAGATGCCGAAGTTCGCACGCTGAAGGGCGCGGAGTGGATGGGTGGCCATGTCATGCCCTGTGGCGACGCGTTGCTGTCGGGCTACTACCTCAACGAGCTGCTCATGACCCTGCTGGCCCGGGATGACCCGCACCCTCGGCTGTTCGATATTTATGCCAGTGTGGTCGAGGTGCTGGCGTCGGCGCCGGGGGAAGCCGTGCAACCGGCACTTCGGGCATTTGAACTGCTGCTGTTGCGTGAGATCGGCTTGTTGCCCATGCTCGATGCTCAGACCATGACCTTGATGGAGCTCGATGCGAATGAGCGCTACGGCCTGGTCCCCGAGGGAGGGCTGCAGCAAGTTGGACTCGATGATCCGAGTAGCCTTACCGGCGCACAGTGGCTGGTGATACAGGAATCCATTGCGCCCACTGCGCCGTTTACGGCCACCTTGCGTGCGTGTGCAGAGGTCTTGCCAGAACTCAAGGTTCAATTGCGTGGCCTGCTCAATTACCATTGCGGGGTCGGTACGCTGCGCACGCGGCAGATGATGATTGACCTGCAAACCCTTTGATCGAGACCAAGGCCCATGACCAACGCGCCCACGGCACTGTCCGTCAACCTCAACAAGGTGGCGCTGGTGCGCAATACCCGGCACCTTGGCATCCCCAGTGTGACGCGGGCAGGCGTCTTGTGTCTGCAGGCGGGTGCCAGCGGAATCACGGTGCACCCGCGGCCGGATGAACGCCACATTCGCGCCGAGGATGTGTATGACTTGGCCACGGTGATGCAGGCATGGCCAGATCGCGAGTTCAATATTGAGGGCAACCCGTTTCAGAACTTGATCGGCTTCGTGCAGGACTTACGTCAACGGGGCCTGCCGCTTCACCAATGCACATTTGTGCCGGATTCGGAAGGACAGTTCACCAGCGACCACGGCTGGAACCTCGCTCAGGACGGGCCGCGCCTGCGTGGTCTTATCGCCCAGGCGCAGACCCTGGGCGTGCGGGTCAGCCTGTTCATGGATGCCGATGCTGGTAGCGTCGCAGGCGCGCGCGCGGTTGGTGCCGATCGGGTTGAGCTCTACACCGAGCCCTACGCCGCCGCGTACGGTACAACGCAGCAGACTGCCCAGTTGGCGCGTTTTTCCCAGGCGGCTCGGGCAGCGCAGGCAGCGGGTCTGGGGGTTAACGCCGGCCATGACCTCAATCGCGACAATTTGACTGACTTCCTGAAGCAGGTGCCCGGCGTTTTGGAAGTGTCGATTGGCCACGCGTTGATCGGTGATGCGCTGGAGCTGGGCTACGCCGCCACGGTCAAAGACTACCTGCGCTGCATTCTCGAAGCCAGCGCCTGAGCCGACCATGATCTACGGGATTGGCACCGACATCTGCGACGTGCGCCGTATTCGCGCCAGTCTGGATCGGCACGGCGAGCGCTTTGCCTTGCGAATCCTGGGGGACACGGAAATCGCGACTTGGCGCCTGCGCAGCCAGCGCTGGCCCGAGCGCGGTGTGCGATACCTGGCCACGCGCTTCAGCGCCAAGGAAGCGTTCAGTAAGGCGATCGGTCTGGGCATGCGCATGCCCATGACCTGGCGCCTTTGCGAGATCGACAAGCTCTCCAGCGGCCAGCCGACTGTGGTTTTACATGGCACACTCAAACAGTGGTTTGACTCGCGCTCCCTGCGTGCCCACATCACCGTCAGCGATGAGACTGACTACGCCGCCAGCTTCTGTGTCGTCGAGCAGATCAGCCCGAGAGCTTTTTCCGACAACAGCTCAATGCTATAAATGTCGTAGCTATCCGCGATTCTTTGTCTAGAAGAAACCACCATGAGTCAACACGCTCCCCTTGTCATTGATATTGCAGGCACCTCTCTGAACGATGCCGACCGCCAACGTCTGGCGCATCCGCTGGTAGGCGGATTGATCTTGTTTGCCCGCAATTGGCAAGACCGCACCCAGTTGCAGCGCCTGTGCCATGACATCAAGGCAGTCCGGCGTGATTTGCTGATCTGTGTGGACCACGAGGGCGGGCGAGTGCAGCGCTTCAAGACAGACGGTTTCACCCATTTGCCGCCCATGCGCGCACTCGGTGAGATGTGGTTGCGCGACGATGGCCCAGCGCCGGGCACTGGTGCGCTGCGCGCCACCAATGCAGCCACGGCGTGCGGCTATGTTCTGGGTGCCGAGTTGCGCGCCTGCGGTGTGGACTTGAGCTTCACGCCGGTGCTGGACCTGGACTTTGGACAGAGTTCCGTCATTGGAGATCGCGCATTTGGGCGGGATCAGCGCCTCGTCAGTGTGTTGGCAAAGAGTTTGATGCACGGATTGCTGCAAAGTGGCATGGCCAATTGCGGCAAGCACTTCCCTGGTCATGGCTTTGTCCGGGCCGATTCACACACGGAGATCCCGGTTGACCGGCGTGGTCTCAAGGCGATCCTGGCGGACGACGCTGCGCCCTATCGCTGGCTCAGCACCACGCTGACCAGTGTCATGCCCGCGCACGTGATCTACCCCAAGGTGGATGATCTGCCGGCGGGCTTTTCGTCGCGATGGCTGCAGGACATTCTGCGCGGAGAGCTCGGATTTGGCGGGCTCGTCTTCAGCGATGACCTGTCGATGGCCGGTGCCCGACAGCTCAATGGCAAGGAAATCAGCTACTTGCAGGCTGCGATGATTGCGCTCGCCGCCGGGTGTGACATGGTGCTGGTGTGCAACCAGAGTCTCAACCAGAGTCAGCTCCTGGATGACCTGATCGACGGCTTGAGCGAGGCGCAACTCAAAGGACACTGGCGACCATCCGACGCCAGTGACGAGCGTCGTCTGGCGTTGTTGCCCTCGGCAAAGGCACTGGATTGGGACGCCCTGATGGTTTCGGCGGCCTACATGCATGCTGTGAGTCTGCTTCCCTAGGTCGGGGCGCCAAGCATTTTCAGATGAAAACACCCGCCGAAGCGGGTGTGTTGTGACCAAGCGGTGCTTATTTCTTGGCCGCGCTGGCAGCCGGCTTGGCTGCATCAGCCTTAGCGTCTTTCTTGTCATCCTTGCCCTTTGACGCGGCTTCCTTTTTTGCTTTGGCTTCGTCGGCCTTCTTCTGCTTCTCTTCTGCTTTGGCTTTCTTGTCGGCCTCTTTCTTCGCCTTGGCTTCAGCCTTGGGGTCTTTTTTCTCCTCTTTCACGGCCGGCACATTTGCCGCCGCCGGTGTGGGTGTCGCTGGCGCAGCCGCAGCGGGTTTGACATCGGCCTTCCTCTCTTCGGCTTTGGCCATTGGCTTCTCATCCTTCTTCGCTGCGGGGGCCGCTGCTGCGCCCTTGAAGCCGGCGCCATTGACAGTCAGGCCTTCGGCGGAGAACTTGGCGGCATTGCCTTCGCCCACGCCCTTGACCCGCTCGATGAAGTCGTTCCAATCCTTGAAGTTGCCCTTCTTGCGCTCTTCCAGAATCTTGCTGGATATGGACGGACCAATTCCCTTGACGCCGTCGAGGTCAGCGGCGCTGGCCTTGTTCACGTCAACCGCAGCAAAGGTGGCCGCTGCGTACAGCATGGTAATCAATGCAAGAATCTTCTTCAACATAGTGCTACTCCTGATGGTTAGGGGAATCGTCCTCGCCTTCAACGATTGAACGGCAAGTGGCGTTGACGGTATCCGGGAAAACGCCAACTGCGGGATAGCAGGCGGCAATCACGCGGGGTGCGCCAAGGCATGGACATACCGCGTGACGCCGCTTTGGACGTCGGCAAAGGCGTGATCACACCCGGCGCCACGCAAGGCGGACAAATCGGCTTGGGTGTAGCACTGGTACTTGCCGCGCAAAGCGTCAGGGAAGGCGATGTATTCCAGTAGCCCCTGCGCCAGCATCTCGGCCAGGCTCAGCGGCGGCTCACCTTGCTGGTTACGCAGCGCATTGACCAGGGAGGTGGCAACGTCGTTGAACGGCTGTGCGCGACCGCTGCCAAGGTTGAAGATCCCCGACTTGTCCGGGTGATCGAAAAACCACAAATTGACCGCAACGACGTCGTCGATAAATACGAAGTCACGCATCTGGCCGCCTGGCGCGTAATTGCCATACTCGCCAAACAATTTGACCCGCCCCTCGGCGCGGAACTGGTTGAACTGGTGGAATGCCACACTGGCCATGCGGCCTTTGTGCTGCTCACGCGGTCCGTAGACATTGAAGTAGCGAAAACCCACCACTTGCTGCGTCTTGCCATCCATCGCGCGCTGAAAGCGCGCGCCGCATTCCCGACGCATGCGCTGATCGAACAACAGCTTGGAGTAGCCATACACGTTGAGCGGATGCTCGAATGCCGGCTCTTCACGAAAACCCTGCGAACCACCATACGTGGCAGCGCTGGACGCGTAGAGCAGCCGCGCACCGCGCTTCTGGCAGGCAAAGAACAACTGGCACGAGGTCGTGTAGTTGTTTCGCATCATGTACTTGCCATCGGCCTCCATCGTGTCGCTGCAGGCGCCTTCATGGAACACCGCCTCCACCTGGCCATAGGAGCCACCCGCAAACAGGTCATAGAAGTCGTCGGCATCCACATAGTCGGCAATCTGCAGGTCTGCGATGTTTCGAAACTTGTCGCCTTGTGTCAGATCATCGACCGCAATGATGTCCACGATTCCACGCGCATTGAGTCCCTTGATCAGGTTGCTGCCGATGAATCCGGCGGCGCCGGTAACCACCACTCTTGTCATGCCATCAACTCCTCATAGGACACCGTGGCCGTGCCAAACTTGCCGACCACCACGCCACCGGCGCGGTTGGCCCAGGGCAGGGCGTCGCGAAAGCTCAGGCCAGCGGCCACCAGCGCGGCCATGGTGGCAATAACAGTGTCGCCGGCGCCGGTGACATCGAACACCTCCCGCGCGTGTGCCTCGACATGAAGTTGCCCTTCGCCGTCAAAGAGCGTCATGCCCTCTTCGCTGCGTGTCAACAGCACTGCGTCGAGTCCCAGCGCAGTCCTCAGGTTGTGAGCGCGGGTGTGCAGATCGGGCTCATCGCGCCAGGTTCCGACGACTTGCTGCAGTTCCGCGCGGTTGGGCGTGATGATGCTGGCGTGCTGGTACCGGGAGTAATCGCTGCCCTTAGGGTCAACCAATACTTGTTTGCCGGCGCCACGAGCCCGGGCAATCATGTCGCCCACGTGCGCCAGACCGCCCTTGCCATAGTCGGAAAACAGAACCGCGTCATGGGTCGGCAGCATGTTGATGAAGCTTGCGGTTTGTGTCGCGAGCACCTCGGTCTTTGGCGTGTTCTCGAAGTCAAGTCGCAGCAATTGCTGCTGGCGACCGATCACCCGTAGCTTGACCGTGGTCTTCAGGGCGGCGTCACGCCCAAAGTGGGTGTCGATGCCAGTGCCCCCCAGTAGCGCCTCCAGTTTGTGGCTGGCCTCGTCGTCGCCGACCACTGTCAGTAGCGAAGCCTGCGCACCAAGGGTAACCACGTTGTAGGCCACATTGGCTGCGCCTCCACCGCGCTCCTCTTCACGTGTGATGCGCACGACTGGCACCGGGGCTTCCGGTGAGATGCGGTCGACCGCACCGTACCAGTATCGGTCCAGCATCACATCACCCACCACCAGCACGCGGGCCGTGGACATTTTTTGTTTGGAAACGATGCTCATCTCTTTCCACTTCAATTGTGGCGCATGAACTGACCCCGCCCTGGAATACCGTGGACCCGGCTCAGCCAGACCACCGGCATTGCCCCCTGCAAGGGGCTCATGCCCGCAGCGCCATACCTGCCTGCGCAGGCATGAACGGGCCTGAAGCCTCGTTGCCGCTGGCTGCCGCACCGAAGCGCAGCGCCGCAAACCGCGCGAAGCCCGGAGGTGTTCATAACTCTTCAACCCGTTTGGGTGGGTAGCTGTCCCAGGTCTGGCAGCCGGGGCATTGCCAGAAGTGCTGCTTGGCCTCAAATCCACACGCGGCGCAGCGGTAGCGCAGCAGGGGTTTGACGGCGTGATCGAGCGCCTTTTGTACCAGGGGATGGAACTGCTCGTGTTCAAGTTTTTCACCCTCGATCCACTTGGCCGCGGCGATCAGTGATGGCTCACGCTCCAGGTGGCGTACGTACCAGTCGCGGCCGGATGGCGTCGTAGTGACCTTGTTGGTTTCCAGTGCCACGATTGCGTCCAGCACATCCAGGGATGGTGATTGGTCGTAGCTGGCTTGAAGCTGGGCAATGGCCTGCGTGGTTGCATCGCACGCCAGTGCCGCTTTGGCCATGCTGGCCGCCAACAGTGGGGCTGCAGCCGGCACCGCCTCCAGGGTTTGGGAAAGGACCGAATAGGCTGTCTCCGCTTGCTGTGTGGCCAGCATCAGCGTTGCCAGTTCCAGGCCAGCGCGGGGCGCGTTGGGGGCAATGGCAATGGCCTGGCGCAGTAAAAATTGCGCCTGCTTCGCGTTGTCGTCGCTGGCACTCGCAAGCGCCTGCTCGCACAGGTAGTGCGCAAGGCGAGTGGAGAAGCTGCCTTGATTGGACTGCTCAAGCTGGTGCGCGATCTGCGCCGCACTGGCCCAGTCGCGGCTGCGTTCGTAAATGGCAAGCCGGGCCAGACGAGCCTGCGCCTCGAAGGCGGTTTCCTCGAGTTTGATCAGGGCCTCTTCGGCTCGGTCAAGCAAGCCGGCCTTCAGGTAGTCCAGGGCCAGAGCGTGTTGGGCGCGATGACGGTCGGGCGTGGGCAAGTCGCCGCGAGAGAGCAAGTGCTGATGCACGCGCACGGCCCGTTCGTACTCGCCCCGGCGTCGAAACAGGTTTCCCAGCGCAAAATGCAGCTCGGAGGTATCCGGGTCGTTCTGAACGGCCTCGATGAAGGCGTCGATGGCCTGGTCCTGCTGTTCGTTGAGCAGAAAGTTCAAACCCTTGAAGTAGGCCTTTGGGGTCTGGCGGTTTTCGATGCGCAACTGGCGCAGATCGAGCCGTGATGCCAACCAACCGAGGACGAATGCCAGGGGCAGTCCGATCAGTAGCCAGCTGAAGTCAAAATCCATGAGGCGCCGATAAGGGTTTGGTCGGCGATGGCGTGGTAGTGCCGGCGTCGGCAAGCTGGTGGCGCGCGCGGTGCTTGTGCTTCCACCAGCGCGGTACCATGACCAGCACGCCCAAGGTTACGCCCAAGGCCAGAGCCGCCAGCACGATCAGCACTTGCGGCGCGCGCCACTGCGTTCCGAAGAAGAAGTGCACGCTGGCCTCATGCTGATTGTTCAACGCGAAGGCAAGCAGCGTAAAAAAAATGGCTGTCTTAAGCATCCACTTAAACAGCCACAGGACGTGTTTCATCAATCTTCCCAGTGACGGGTTGATTCTACCGAAGGGATCACGCGTTGCAGAAGTCCGTGATCATGAGGCCTTGGTCTTCGCCTGCATCTGTGCCGTGCGCTGATCCACGGCTTCACGCAGGGCCTTGCCGGGCTTGAAATGGGGCACGCGCTTTTCTGGAATGGCGACGCTTTCGCCACTGCGTGGGTTGCGTCCAATGCGCGGCGGGCGGTGGTTAATCGAAAAACTGCCAAAACCGCGAATCTCAATCCGGTGCCCTCGAACCAGTGCGTCGTTCATCGCGTCAAGGATTGCCTTCACGGCAAATTCGGCATCGCGGTGGGTCAGCTGACTAAACCTTGCGGCCAGTTCTTCAACAAGATCGGAGCGTGTCATGGCGGTAATCTATCGGACCAAAAAATACGACCGGTGCTTTGGCCACCGGTCGTATTGCGTCAGCACATCAACAAGCGATCA
Organism: Candidatus Rhodoferax odensensis; assembly: GCA_016718405.1. Lineage (GTDB taxonomy): Bacteria > Pseudomonadota > Gammaproteobacteria > Burkholderiales > Burkholderiaceae_C > Rhodoferax_D > Rhodoferax_D odensensis. The sequence goes on along the minus strand of JADKDJ010000012.1, from coordinate 39,161 downwards.
GTTGTTGTTGTCCAACTTGGCGCGCAGCAGTGCGCCCAGGCTGGTTGTGCCGGCGTTTTCGCGGGCCGACTGTTGGCTCAAGGTTTGCATGGCTTCGTTCTGGTCAGCCATGTCCTTGGCCTTGATCGACAACTGGATGTTGCGGGTCTTGCGATCGATGTTGACCACGACAGCAGTCACTTCGTCGCCTTCCTTGAGCACATTGCGGGCGTCTTCGACGCGATCCCGCGAGATCTCACTGGCGCGCAGGTAACCAATGATGTCCTCGCCCAGGTCGATCTCGGCACCCTTTGCGTCCACCGTCTTGACCTTGCCGCTAACGGTTTGGCCTTTGTCGTTGACGGACACAAAAGTGGTGAACGGATCAGAGTCGAGTTGTTTGATGCCCAACGAGATGCGTTCGCGGTCCACATCCACAGCCAGTACGATGGCCTCCACGTCCTGACCCTTCTTGTAATTGCGCACGGCAGCTTCGCCGGGTTCGTTCCAGGACAGGTCGGACAGGTGCACCAAGCCGTCAATGCCAGCAGCCAGACCGACGAACACGCCGAAGTCGGTGATGGACTTGATCGGACCCTTGACGCGGTCGCCGCGCTTGGTGTTTTGCGCGAACTCTTGCCACGGGTTGGCCTTGCACTGCTTCATGCCCAGGCTGATGCGGCGCTTGTCTTCGTCGATTTCCAGCACCATGACTTCGACTTCGTCACCCAGGGAGACGATCTTGCTGGGTGCCACGTTCTTGTTGGTCCAGTCCATTTCAGACACGTGCACCAGGCCTTCGATGCCCGGCTCGAGTTCCACAAACGCGCCGTAGTCGGCGATGTTGGTGATCTTGCCGAACATGCGGGTGCCTTGCGGGTAGCGGCGGTTGACGCCCATCCACGGATCGTCGCCCATCTGTTTGAGACCCAGCGAGACACGGTTCTTTTCGGTGTCGAACTTGAGGATCTTGGCGGTGATCTCTTGGCCGGCTTGCACCACCTCGGACGGGTGGCGCACACGGCGCCACGCCATGTCGGTGATGTGCAGCAGGCCGTCGATACCGCCCAGGTCCACAAAGGCACCGTATTCGGTGATGTTCTTGACCACGCCTTGGACGATGGAACCTTCCTTGAGGGTGTTCATCAGCTTGGCGCGTTCTTCGCCCATGCTGGCTTCCACCACGGCGCGGCGTGACAACACGACGTTGTTGCGCTTGCGGTCAAGCTTGATGACCTTGAACTCCAGAGTCTTGTTCTCGTATGGAGAGAGGTCCTTGGTCGGACGGGTGTCGACCAGCGAGCCGGGCAGGAATGCGCGGATGCCATTTACCAAAACAGTCAGGCCGCCCTTGACCTTGCCGCTGGTGGTGCCGGTGACAAACTCGCCCGTTTCCAGGGCTTTTTCCAGGCTCATCCACGAGGCCAGTCGCTTGGCGGTGTCGCGCGACAGAATGGTGTCGCCGTAGCCGTTTTCGATGGAGCCGATCGCCACGGACACGAAGTCACCAACCTGGACTTCAATTTCGCCCTTGTCGCTCTTGAATTCCTCAAGTGGGACATAGGCCTCAGACTTGAGGCCGGCGTTGACCACGACGAAGCTGTGTTCGATGCGAACGACTTCGGCGGTGATCACTTCGCCTGGACGCATTTCGGTGCGTGTCAGGGATTCTTCAAACAGGGCGGCAAAAGATTCAGACATTTTCTAGATGCGGCGTGAACCGCAGGTTAATTCGCGGCGTTTACCGCGTGTTAAGTTTTTGAACCACACAACCAAGGCACCTGTCGGCGCGAGAAGAGTCATGTGGGCCTTGCCCGGGCACGAAGCCCGAGCTGCTACCAGTCGCTCAGCGCTTACCGAACGGCTGTTTGTCCTGCCACCAGCGCAACACCAAATCGGCCGATTCCTCAATCGACAGCTCCGAGTTGTCCAATAGCCGGGCGTCCAGCGCGGGTTTGAGGGGCGACGCAACGCGGGAAGAATCCCTGGCATCACGCGCCTCCAAGTCCGCACGAAGGTCTGCAAGTGTAGCCGAAATTCCCTTTGAAATCAATTGCTTATGACGTCGTTCGGCGCGTCGTTCGGCGCTGGCGGTCAAATACACCTTGAGATTCGCGTCGGGAAAGATGGCGGTGCCCATGTCCCGACCGTCAGCGACCAGTCCAGGCAGTTGCCGAAAGCCGTGCTGCAAGTCAATCAGGGCCTGGCGCACCATGGGCAGGGCCGACACGCGTGATGCGTTCATTCCAGCTTCTTCAGTGCGGATCGCCTCACTCACATCTTCGTCGTCGAGCCACACACGCCCTTGCGCGAAGCGAATGTGCAACCGGCTGACGCGCTCGGCAATTGCTTGCTCGCATACGGTATCGAGCGTCAGTCCCGCTCGGGTGGCTGATAAGGCGGTGATCCGGTACAGCGAGCCGGAATCCAGAAAATGGTAGCCCAACTGCCGCGCCAGCATGACAGCCAGCGTGCCTTTTCCGGAGGCGGTTGGACCATCGACGCAGAGCACTGGAATGTCACCCTCAGCGCTCGTGGCAACGGAGAACAGCGTCTCAAAGAAGTCGGGGAAGGTCTTGCCAACGCACTTGGGATCTTCAATTCGTACAGGCAAACGCGCTGGGTTGAAGGCGGCGAGCGCAAAGCACATCGCGACACGGTGGTCGTCGTAGGTGTGGATGCTGCCGGTACGCCAAGCCGCTACATTCGCGGGGGGTGACACGCTTAGATAGTCGGCACCTTCCTCAACCGTTGCCCCAAGCTTGCGCAGCTCGGTGGCCATGGCGGCAATCCGATCCGTTTCCTTGACGCGCCAGCTGGCAATGTTGCGCAAGGTCGTGGTCCCTTGGGCATAGATGGCCATCACGGCCAAGGTCATGGCCGCATCGGGGATGTGGTTGCAGTCCAGGTCTATGGACTTGAGCGGCCAGGATTCGCGGCTCACGTGCAGCCAATTCGGGCCGCTCTCAATCCGCGCGCCCATTTGGCGCGCCGCGTCGATGAAACGGATGTCTCCCTGGATCGAGTTGGCGCCAACGCCCTCAATGCGCACCCCGCCGTGCGGGCCCGAGCTGCCGGCAATGGCGCCCAAGGCGATGAAATAGCTGGCTGAGGAGGCGTCTGCTTCCACCGCCAAGGTGCCCGGTGAGCGCAAGCGGCTGCCGCCGGGAATCGTGAACCGTTGCCAGCCGTCACGCACCACCGTGACGCCGAAGCGCGACAAGAGGTTGAGTGTGATCTCGATATAGGGTCTGGAGATCAGCTCGCCCACGACGTTGATGATGATGTCGTTCTTGGCCACCAGCGGCAGCGCCATCAGCAATGCCGTGAGGAACTGGCTGGAAACGTCGCCACGTACCTGGATTGGCTCGTCCAGACAAAGCTTGGGAGCCTTGATGCGCAGCGGTGGGTAACCAGGCTTGTCGATGTAGTCGATGTCACAGCCCAGCTGGCGCAAGGCGTCGACCAGATCGCCAATGGGTCGTTCGTGCATTCTGGGCACGCCACGCAGTTCAAAATTGCCCCCCAGCACGGCAAGTGCGGCGGTCAGGGGGCGAATCGCCGTGCCGGCGTTGCCCATGAATAGTTCGGCGGCCGCGACACCCAACACGCCGCTCAGGCCATCGATCAGGACTGTGCTGCCCTTTTCACGCACGCCACAGCCCAATTGGCGCAACGCCGCCAGCATGACGCGCGTATCGTCGGAATCGAGCACATCGTGCAAGGCGGTGGTGCCCTCACACAGCGCGGAGAGCAGCAGCGCGCGATTGGAAATGCTCTTGGAACCCGGCAGAACTACGGTGCCGCCCGCAGCCGTCAGGGGCGGCAGGTCAATGAACTTGGTGTCAAACATTACTTGTTGATCTTTGACATGCTCCAATTCGCACGCGTCAGGCTGGCCTGCTCGATCAGCCCTTCCAGCGCCTCGCCGTTGCCGCTGGAGATCATGACTTCAAGTGCATGCAGGTTTCGCTGGAAGATTTTGGATTGGGCCAGCAGCTCTTCGCGATTGGAGATCATGATGTCGCGCCAGATCTTGGGGTCGCTGGCAGCAATACGTGTGCAGTCGCGAAATCCTGGCCCGGCAAGTGACAGGAAGTCTTGCCCATGTTTTTGCCCTGAGATGGCGTTCATCAAGGCGAAGGAAATCAGGTGCGGCAGATGGCTGACGGCGGCGAAGGCGGCGTCATGCGACTCGGGCGACATCTTGACCACGCGACAGCCCAGACCTGTCCACAAGTCCACGGCCTTCTGCAGTTGCATGGTCAAGGTCCGGTCAATCGGCGTGAGAATGACCTGCTTGCCCGCGTAGAGATCGGCGTCCGCGTGTTCCACGCCCGACACCTCGCGCCCGGCGATCGGGTGGGCCGGCACAAACGAGCCAATCTGTTCGCGCAAGGCGCGTCGACCGGAATCGATCACGTCGCGTTTGGTCGAACCGACGTCCATGATCAACATCTGTGGCGTGACCAAGTGTTTGATGGCCTTGAATGTCGCCTCGGTGGCGGCCACTGGCACCGCAATCAGCACGATGTCAGCGCCCGACACCGCCAGCAGCGCCGACGGTGCTTCCACGTCGATTACGCCCAACTGGCGCGCCTTCTCGGTGGTTGAGGGCGATTTGCTGTAGCCGACCACACGCTTGACCAGGCCGGCCTTCTTCAAGGCGAGCGCAAACGACCCCCCCATCAAGCCACAGCCAATCAGTCCAAGTTGCTCAAACATCCTGCTTCCTTGTAGGCTTTGTCATCATGCGGTAACCGGATAGGTGCCCAGCATCTTGTAGAAGGCGCACAGTCCCTGCAAGTCCTTGAGGGCCGAGGCAACGTGCGGCTGGGAAGGGTGACCCTGAACGTCGATATAAAAGTAGTACTCCCATTGCCCCGAGCGGGCGGGCCGGGACTCGAACCGGCTCATCGAAACACCATGCGTCTTCAGCGGCACCAACAAGTCATGCACCGCGCCGGGTCGGTTGGGTACCGACACAATCAGGCTGATGCAGTCGTTGCCAGAGGCAGGTGGCATGGGCATGGTTTGGGGCAGGCAGACGATGGCAAACCGGGTGCGGTTGAAGACGTCGTCTTGAATCGCGTGGGTGACGATGTGCAAGCCGAACTCGCTGGCCGCGCGTTCGCTGGCAATGGCCGCCCACGCCGGATTGCTGGCCGCCAGACGGGCGCCCTCGGCGTTACTGGAGGCGGCCCGCCGGTCCGCGTCAGGCAGGTGTGTGTTGAGCCAGCCCTGGCACTGTGCCAAGGCTTGTGGGTGGGCATAGACCGCCTCGATGCCTTCGAGCGAGTCAGTCTTGCGCAACAGGTTGTGGCGCACCAGCAAGCTGGTTTCGCCCACAATATGCAGGGGCGAGTTCAACAAAAGGTCCAGAGACCGCGAGATCACCCCTTCGGTCGAGTTTTCGATCGGTACCACGCCAAACTCAGCACTGCCGGCGGCGGTGGTGCGGAACACCTCGTCGATGGTGGCGCAGGGCAAGCGATCAATGCTGGAGCCGAAGAACTGCAGTGCGGCCTGCTCGGTAAAGGTGCCAGTGGGACCCAGGAAGGCCACACGCTGCGGCGCTTCCAGGGCGCGGCAGGCAGACATGACTTCACGCCAGATGTTGGCAACGCTGTTGTCTTTGAGGGGGCCGGTGTTGCCTTCCTGCAGATTCTGGATCACCTGGGCCTCGCGCTCGGGGCGGAAGACGGGCGAACCTTCCACGCGCTTGATCTCGCCCACATCGTGCGCCAGGGCGGCGCGTCGGTTGAGCAAGGCCAGGAGCTCCTGGTCGAGGGAGTCAATCGCTACGCGCAGGTCGGCCAGGGTCTTGCTCATGTTTGACTTGTGTTGCTACTGTCTGCTCGATCATGTTCGCGCAGGGCTGTCGCCGACCGCACGCCAGCGCCTATTATCGACGCAGAAACCACCTCCGACCCTATTCGGTCGGACCTGTATGCTAGCTATTGGATAGCGTCAGGTGTTGCCACCGTGTTCTTCCTCCGCGGCAGCCTCGCCGTCGGTTGGATTGGCATCGTTTTCCACGATGCGCTGCAGACCGCTGAGTTTGGAGCCTTCATCGAGCCCGATCAGGGTCACCCCCTGCGTTGCGCGCCCGAGCTCGCGGATTTCACTCACCCTGGTGCGCACCAGCACGCCTTTGTCGGTGATGAGCATGATTTCGTCGTCGGCGTGAACCAAGGTAGCGGCGACCACCTTGCCATTGCGCTCGGACTGCGTGATGGCGATCATGCCCTTGGTGCCGCGTCCGTGGCGCGTGTATTCGGTGATGCTGGTGCGCTTGCCATAGCCGTTCTCGGTGGCGGTCAGCACACTCTGTTGTTCGTCTTCGGCCACCAGCATCGCGATCACGCTCTGACCGTCTTCAAGCGTCATGCCACGCACGCCACGCGCCTGGCGACCCAGAGGGCGCACATCGTTTTCGTCGAATCGGACCGCCTTGCCGCCGTCGGAAAACAGCATCACATCGTGCTGACCGTCCGTGAGGGCGGCGCCAATCAGGTAGTCGCCGTCATCGAGGTTGACCGCGATGATGCCGCCTTTGCGGGGGTTGTTGAATTCGTCCAGGGCGGTCTTCTTCACAGTGCCCATGCTGGTGGCCATGAACACATACTGGTCGGCCGGGAAGCTGCGCTTGTCGCCCGTGAGCGGCAACACAACGTTGATCTTTTCACCATCCTGCAGCGGGAACATGTTGACGATCGGGCGCCCGCGCGAGCCGCGCGAGCCCTGTGGCACTTCCCAGACCTTGAGCCAGTACAAGCGACCGCGGTTGCTGAAACACAGGATGTAGTCGTGCGTGTTGGCAATGAACAGTTGATCGACCCAGTCGTCTTCCTTGGTGGCGGTGGCTTGCTTGCCACGACCGCCACGTTTTTGGGCGCGGTACTCGCTCAAGGGCTGGCTTTTGATGTAACCGCTGTGCGAGAGGGTTACCACCATATCGGTGGGTGTGATCAGGTCTTCGGTGGACAGATCGAATGAACTGTGTTCCACCAGACTGCGCCGCGCGCCCTTCTTGGTCTGGCCGAACTCGGTCTTGATCGCACTGAGTTCCTCGCCAATGATGGTCGAGACCCGCTCGGCTTTGGCCAGAATGTCCAGCAGGTCTTCGATCTCCGCCATTACCTCTTTGTATTCGGCGACGATCTTATCCTGCTCCAGCCCGGTCAGACGTTGCAGGCGCATTTGCAGGATTTCCTGCGCTTGGGTCTCCGACAGGCGGTACAGGCCATCGCTACCCATACCCAAGGACTTCTCAAGGCCATCCGGGCGGTAGTCGTCGGCGTTGATGACGCCACCATCGGCTCGCGACCGTGTCAGCATCTCGCGCACCAATTTGCTGTCCCAGGGCTTGGCCATCAGCTCGACTTTGGCAACCGGTGGGGTAGGGGCGTTGCGGATGATCGCAATGAAGTCGTCGATATTGGCCAGTGCGACCGCCAGGCCCTCCAGCACGTGGCCGCGCTCGCGCGCTTTGCGAAGGTTGAACACGGTGCGCCGCGTCACCACTTCGCGCCGGTGCTGCAGGAAGACTTCAATCAAGTCCTTGAGGTTGCACAACTTGGGCTGGCCATCGACCAGTGCCACCATGTTCATTCCAAAGGTGTCTTGCAACTGCGTCTGTTTGTACAGGTTGTTGAGTACCACTTCTGGCACTTCACCGCGCTTGAGTTCAATCACCAGGCGCATGCCGGATTTGTCGGACTCGTCCTGGATATGGCTGATGCCTTCGATCTTTTTCTCGTGCACCAGCTCGGCCATGCGCTCTTGCAGCGTCTTCTTGTTGACCTGGTAGGGCAGCTCATCGACGATGATGGCCTGGCGTTGGCCTTTGTCGATATCCTCGAAGTGGCACTTGGCGCGCATCACCACCTTGCCGCGGCCAGTGCGGTAGCCGTCCTTGACGCCATTGATGCCGTAGATGATGCCGGCGGTGGGAAAGTCTGGCGCGGGCACGATTTCCATGAGTTCGTCAATCGTTGCCTCGGGGTTGCGCAGCAGGTGCAGGCAGGCGTCCACCACTTCGTTGAGGTTGTGCGGTGGAATGTTGGTGGCCATGCCCACAGCAATGCCGCCCGAGCCGTTGACCAACAGATTGGGCAGTCGGGTCGGCATGACCAGTGGCTCCTTCTCGAGCCGTCGTAGTTGGGGCCAAAGTCAACCGTCTCTTTGTCCAGATCGGCCAACAACTCGTGGGCGATTTTGGCGAGGCGGATTTCCGTGTAACGCATGGCCGCAGCGTTGTCGCCATCGACGGAGCCGAAGTTGCCCTGGCCATCGACCAGCATGTGGCGCATCGAAAAATCTTGCGCCATGCGCACGATGGTGTCGTAGACCGACTGGTCGCCGTGCGGGTGGTACTTACCGATCACGTCACCGACGATGCGGGCCGACTTCTTGTAGGCCTTGTTCCAGTCGTTGCTGAGTTCGTGCATGGCGAACAACACGCGGCGGTGCACCGGCTTCAGTCCATCGCGCGCATCGGGCAGGGCGCGACCGACAATCACACTCATCGCGTAATCGAGGTAACTCCGGCGCATTTCCTCTTCAAGGCTGATGGGCAGGGTTTCTTTGGCGAACTGAGTCATGGGGAGGCTTTGAGCGGCGGGTGGAGGCTGATTTTACGGGCAAGGCTTTGTCGCGGGTTAGCAACACTTGCCATCAAATGCCGATTTGCTAGTCTCGCTCGCGCCAGGGTGCGCCGAGAGCCGGTTACATGCTGTGGCACAATGACCCGAACGTTTTAGGTGATAGGCATTTAGAGCGTCCCAACATTCGCCGCGCTGCTGCGGCTTTTTTCCCCAACGAGGAGAACCATGAAGAAACTTAACAAAGTGGCATTGGTGATTGCAACCGCAGCGCTGGCTACCGCGGCGGGCGCCCAGTCGATTGACAACTGGCGCAGTTCTGCTGGCGACGTGTGGAAGAACTCCACTGGTCTGTGCTGGCGCGATGCCAACTGGACCCCCGCCACGGCGGCAAAGGGCTGCGACGGCGCTATTGCCGCACCGGCACCGGCGCCAGCGCCAGCGGCAGCGCCCGCTGCAGCCCCCGCGCCTGGCGCCAAGCCGGCACCAGCGGTAGCACCAGCTAAGCCGACGCCTCCACCGGCCGCTACGAAAGTAACCTACGCCGCTGACGCCTTCTTTGACACCGGCAAGGCCGTGCTCAAGCCCGAAGGCAAGGCCAAGCTGGATGACCTGGCTGGCAAGGTCAAGGCCATCAACCTGGAAGTGATCATTGCCGTCGGTCACACCGACTCCGTTGGTGGCGACGCCTACAACCAGAAGTTGTCGGTCAAGCGTGCCGAAGCCGTCAAGGCCTATCTGGTGACCAAGGGTATTGAAAAGAATCGTGTCTACACCGAAGGCAAGGGCGAGAAGCAGCCTGTGGCTGACAACAAGACCAAGGAAGGCAAGGCCAAGAACCGCCGCGTCGAGATCGAAGTGGTCGGCACCCGCGCCAACAAGTAATCGAGTCCGATAAGCTCGATATCCCCGATCAGCCCCGCGCGGGCTGGATCAGCAAAAACCCCGCCCTTGCGGGGTTTTTGCCTTTCGGAAGCCAGCGTTGCTTCTTTCATAATCTCGCCATGACTACAAGTTTGAACGCCGACCCGGCCGAGTTGGCCAAGTTCTCTGACCTTGCGCACCGTTGGTGGGACAAGGACAGCGAGTTTCGACCCTTGCACGAGATCAACCCGCTGCGCCTGGACTGGATCACCGGCCTGTGCAGCCTCACGGGCAAGCCGGTTCTGGATGTCGGCTGTGGCGGTGGCATTCTGGCGGACGCCATGGCACGCCAGGGTGCACAGGTGTTGGGGATCGATCTGGCTAGCAAGGCCCTGCGGGTAGCCCAGTTGCATGCGCTGGAGGCTCAGACGCCAAACGTGACCTACCGCGAAATCAGTGCCGAGGCCTTGGCACAGGAGGCCCCTGCCAGTTTTGACGTGGTTACCAGCATGGAAATGCTGGAACACGTGCCCGACCCGGCGTCAATCGTCCAGGCTTGTGCAACGCTGGTCAAGCCTGGTGGCTGGGTCTTCTTTTCGACCCTGAACCGCAACCCAAAATCGTTTCTGTTCTCGATCGTGGGTGCCGAGTACTTGCTCAAACTGTTGCCACGCGGCACGCATGAATACGACAAGATGATCCGACCCAGTGAGCTGGCCGGCTACTGCCGTGCTGCTGGGCTCAGTCTGCGCCAGACCTGTGGCTTGACGTACAACCCAATCGTCAAGCGCTATTCACTCAGCGACGACACCAGCGTCAATTACCTGTTTGCCACCCAGCGCGACGGCGGGCCGCACCCGTGACGCAAGCGGCGGATCGGTTCGCCCGGATCCGGGCCGTGCTGTTTGACCTGGATGGAACGCTGCTCGACAGCGCACCGGACCTGGGCGCGGCGGCGGATCAAATGAGGGTCAAGCGGGGACTGCCTTCGTTGGCGTTGGCCGACTACCGACCCGCAGCCGGCGCGGGCGCACGTGGCCTGTTGGGTGTCGCCTTTGGCATGACGCCGGATCACCCTGATTTCGCCGCGCTTCGCGAAGAGTTCTTTGGCAATTATGAGCGGTGTTTGACGCAGCGCACCAGGGCATTCCCCGGCATTGACGCCCTTGTTGGCGAGTTGCTGGCGCGCCAGCTGTCATGGGGAGTCGTTACCAACAAGGCAGCGCGCTTTACCGAGCCTTTGACCCGCAGCATGGGGCTTTTTGCCTCAGCCGTGGCGGTGATCAGCGGCGACACCACTCCACATGCCAAGCCCCACCCGAAGCCGCTGCTGGAGGCGGCGCGCCGCCTCGGAGTGTCGCCGACTGATTGCGTCTACGTTGGCGACGACGAGCGTGACATCGTCGCCGGTCGAGCTGCGGGCATGCTGACCGTGGCAGCTACCTACGGCTACCTTGGCAGCCACAGCGAAGTGGCGCGCTGGGGCGCCGACGCCGCAATCAATTCTCCCTTGGCCCTCTTGCAATTGCTTACAAGCGCCTAAAATAGGGGCTCAGGGGGCTGCACTGGTTTCGACATGGGTTCGGACGCGCAGCAGGGCATGTCGAGCTGAATGGGCTCGTAAAACAGATTCAAACAAACTAACTGCAAACGACGAACGTTTCGCACTCGCCGCTTAATTGCGCGTGAGCCTCACAACAGCAAGCCGATAGGCTGGGCAAGGGTAGTCAGATCGCAAGATTGGGCTGTCCAGGCTGTGGGGTAATTTCATTCGGCTGGGTCCGCCTTGGGTAACTTAGGGCGAATCGAGAAAATAGGTTACTGGCAATTTGCATAGCGTGCCGCTGCGCGATGTGAAGAGCGAGACCCAAATTAGACGGCTACACATGTAGAACTGCGCGAAGAAGGCTTATGGACGGGGGTTCAAATCCCCCCAGCTCCACCATACACAAGGGCTCGGATAATCTCCGGGCCCTTTTTCTTGCCCGATCGGCAGCAATCCTCCTACAGGTGAAATTCGGTGATCAGTTGTGCCCGCTGTGGTCCGTCGGGCATCTCCTGTGCAAGCAGGGATATGAACTGCGCGGGTGAGCTGGACTTTGCCGCGGCCTTTTTGACGATGACCTTGGCGATGGGCCCCATGTGTTTGGCCATCACCTGGTTGGCCCGCTCGATCAGGGCCGGGCTCAGGCTTTGTCGTTCGGTGGTGCCGCCGCTTTCCGATGCTGATGCGTCCCGCGTCGTGCTGGCGCCTGAGCCCAATGTGCCCGTGTTGGCGTGGCGTTGCATGAGCCCCATGAAAACGGCGCGTTCTTCAGGGCTTGGGATGTCTTGGCTGAGCAAGGTGATTAGGCTGGGCAGGTCACTGCACTTTTTGGCCGCCTGACGCACCAGAATCTTGGCCATCGGTCCCAAAAAGCGCGCCAAGGCGCGTTGCACGGGCTCCAGCGTGGTCGTGTCCCATCCCGTCAAGGCGGTCTGCTGCGTGGCACGCCCAGTACCCGAGTGGCCGCTGCCGGACTTGGTGAGCGACGGTTCACCCGCGCCGCGCGCGGAGTGGACAATGATGGTTGTCTCCGCCGCCGACGCAGCGTCTACGTTCTTTCGATTTCGCAGCGCTTCGCGAAACGCCGCAGCGTTCGCGAAGCGCTGGCTGACGTCTCTCGCCAACGCACCGTTAACGACTGGCTGGTAGAAGGCGGCCAGGTCGCCTTGCGTCAATTGATGAAGCGGCGTGGGGTCCTTGTTCATGATGGCATACATCACCGACTCGGCCGAACCTGAAAACGGTGGCTGGCCCGCAAGCATCCGGTACAGCAAGACCCCCGCCGCAAAGATGTCCACCCGGTGGTCGAACGACTCGCCAACGTACTGCTCCGGCGCCATGTAGCCCGGGGTGCCGATGGTGGAGGTCACTGTGTCAGCGCGGCCGATTCGATGCGTGCAATGCCAAAGTCAGTCACTTTCAGTTGGCCGGCCGAGGTGATGATCAAATTGGCCGGTTTGACGTCGCGGTGCCAGACGCCCTGGTTGTGCGCATACTCCAGCGCGTCGAGCAATTGATGCATCACCCGCAGAATCACGGGCTCAGGCAAATTGGGCGTGGCCGCCAGGATCTGTGACAGGTCGCGACCTTCCACGAACTCCATCGCAATGAAGGCGTTGTCCTCGTGCTCGCCCAGGTCGTAGATGGCCACGATGCCAGGATGGTTGAGGCGCCCGACTGCGCGGGCCTCGTTGCGAAAACGCTCTGAGAGCGCATCCTCAGTGCTGCGGTCTGCTGACAGCGACTTGCGGATTGTCTTGATCGCCACTTGTCGGCCAATGCCGGGGTCGTAGCCTTTGTACACGACGCCCATGGCGCCTTCACCGAGCAAGCCGGTGATGGCGTACTTGCCAAGGTGGTCGGGGTGCTTCATGAATTGAGTGTAGGTCCTTCAGTGACGAATGAATGCGAGCGGCGCCTCAGTCGTCAAGCAGCTTCATGGCATGGACCAAGCTCTTGCGCATACGGGCGAACGACTCTGACAATGTGCCGATTTCGTCCTTGGAGCCGGCGGCAAATTCGGGTGCGTCAAGCTCGCCCAGACTGACCCGATCCGCCAACGCCGAGAGTTTGGTCACCGGCTGGATCACCAGCTTCCACAACATCAGGTTCAACACGACCCCGATCAGGACGAACACACCGGTCAGCGAGCCCATCACCACGCCAAAGGCGTCGTCAGCACGTTTCAAGGGCACCGCCATTGGCACAGACACGATCTGTGCGCCCAGTGTGTCGTTCATCTTCCAGCCAAAACCGTTGGCGGGGCCGTATTTCTCGATCATGGTGGGCGGTGCCGCGTCCACCGTACTGTGGCACTGCAGGCACGCGGGATTGGGGAGCCGAATCGGTCGCGCGATGAACATGGCCTGCCCCGACGCAGTGCCGCGCTGACCCACGTATTCGGTCAGTGTCGTGTTCTTCGCGAACTGCGAAATGACATCCTCTTCCCAATCCTGCGCTCGGTCGCGCGGGTTGGTCGGGTTCAGCATGGCTGGCTTGTAGGTGTAGTCGGGGTGCTTGGCGCGCAAGGCGTTGACCACTTCGAAGGACGAGTAGGCCGGGATCGACTGCGGCAAGAAGCCGTATTTCATTTGGTTTTCCAGCAAGGGCTTGATCTGTGTGGCGGTGTAGCTGCTTACCGCCATGGCGCTTTCCATCATCAGGCGCGCATGGCCCAGCACCTCCTCATGGGCACCTTTTTGAAGCATGTTGCGGGCGATGTAGCCAGCCGCACCGAGGCCGATTGCAAACACCACTAGAAACACCAAATTGAATTTGAGCAGCAGTTTCATACGACCTCTTGGATGGTGGAGTTGGCGGACGGCGCAAGGCCTTGCAGTTACGGGCGGGTCGCTGGCGCCGAGGCGGCGGACGCCGCGTTGACGGGCAGGTATTTCTCGGGAAACAACACGCGGTCCCACTCCGGGTGGGACCGGATGTGGCTGGTCAGGCCGGCGCGCAAATCCGGGTTGAGCTGCGCTTTCCAGTGCGTCACCAGCAAAGTACGCACGGGCAGCTCGGCGCCCAGCCAGGGTGTGGCGTCGGCGTAGGTGAGGTCACCCAACACTTTGGCCGGCGGCTCCGCACGACCCTTGAACGTGTCTGTGCGCGCCGGAATGGGGTCCAGAAAAGGCTTGGGGACACTCTGCATGAACGCGCTGGCGGGGTGCGCGCTGACACTGGCCTTCTCGTTGCCGGTGCGGCTGTACAGCGTGCCCGACTTCAGCACCGTGGGTGGCACCGCTTGGCCCTGCCGACGTTCGGTCACGGTGACTGTGCCCGACTCGGCGAACACGTGGCTGGCCTTAGCCTGGATCGACACCACGGCGTTGCCATTCAGGCCAGAGAGGTCCAACGACTCGGACAGCAATGGGCTGGCGGCCGGGTCCTTGCTCGGGGTGCCGCTGAGCTTGACCCAACCCGACAGTGCATACAGCGGGGCCCGCCGGTGCTTGGCACCGCTGGCCAGTTTGGGCGCCAGCATCACCTGGGTTTGTGGCCCCAGGTCGGCGATGGCGCCGCCAGTGAATTTCGATGCGCACGATGTTGGTCTTGGGGCCGGTCTCCAGCATGTCCAGTGCGAGCAGGCGCATGCCGGGCTTGACGGCCAGCCGGGTCGTTTGGCGCAGCAGCGTGGCATCGCCCTCGACCACGGTGGCCCGGGCAATGGGTGCCTCGGCGTAACACATGGCCGCAAAACTGAGCCCGATGAGCCAACACAGCGCGCGAGAGAACACGATAGGTCTTCCACAAAAAAATGCCGAACCTGAGGGGAGCGCCCGATCGGCTTTTTGCCACCCGTCCGCCCATGTCTGCGGGTGATTGTGTCAGCAAATGTGTCTTCGTGTGCGGCGCGCCTGCGTCAGGCCGATGCGGCAAACACTGGCCAGCGCTCGCTGATGCGCTGGCCATCAAATACCGCGATGTCGCCAAACTGCAGCAGCACCGCCTCACTCTGGCGTGGCCGCAGAAATACCCAGTCATCGGTCTTCAAGGCGCTGCCGGCCGAACTCACCAGCACCTGCTGGTTGCTCGATGCGCCATACAGACCACTGGGCGCCACGCCGGGCGGTGACACCGGGTCGGCCAGCCAATGCCCGCCATGGATGGCCAGCGCGCGCGCCTGGTTGGGGTCCCAGGCGACGCTGGCGCGGCTAATCCACTCCACACCGACCGGCAGCCGAAAGGTCTCCATAGTTTTGAGCACTGGTGTGGCGATGAAGGCGGCGGCCATCAGCGCCTGCGTGCTGGGGCGCTCGAAGTCGAGCGGCTTGACCGCCGCCGAACCGACACTCACCTCGTTAGGCACCTGCTTGCCATCGTGCAGGTGGTAGGTCAGCGAGCCGGCGGTGTTGAGCGTGAGTGTTTCGCGGGCCTTGTTGCCTAGCAGCGTCTGGGCATTTGCAAAGTGGCGCGCATAGGCAGCGCGGGCATGGGATGCTGCCTGTTCGCGCGCGCC
This sequence comes from Candidatus Rhodoferax odensensis, assembly GCA_016718405.1. Lineage (GTDB taxonomy): Bacteria > Pseudomonadota > Gammaproteobacteria > Burkholderiales > Burkholderiaceae_C > Rhodoferax_D > Rhodoferax_D odensensis. Next base: position 23,707 of record JADKDJ010000012.1, on the reverse strand, counting down.
GGGCAGGTCGGGGATGGCCACGATGTGGGGGTCGTAGCCCATAAAGCCGCTCCAGCTCAGCAGTGGTTCGCCTTGGATGATCTTGATCAGCGCCGTCAGGTCGGCATCACGCTCGATGCCACCCCGGTGCAGGCCTACGTCCAGCTCCACGTTCAGGCGCAGCGGCACACCGCTGGCGCGCGCCAGCTCGCGGTACTGCGCGGCGCGTGCCGGGGTGTCGATCAGCCATTCAACTTGGCGTGGCGCGTTGAAGGGCGTTCCTGCCAACTGCGTCAGAGCCCACTGCGCGGTGGACACCGGCAGCGGCTTGCCCAGCAGCGCCTGCACGCTGGGTCGTGCCTGTGCCAACGCCACCAACTGCGGCGCGTTGAAGGTCATCACCTTTTCGGTGCGCCAGGCCTTCAGCGCGTGCTCAATCAGGTTCAGGCTGGGCAGCGACTTGACCACCACGCGCAGCGCTAAACCGCTCTGCGTGGTCTTGGCAATGCTGTCCAGGTTGGCCAGCAAGCGCTGCTGGTCCACTACCAGCGTGGGCAGGGCCGGACCGCTGGTATGCAACGCGCGCTGCAGGGCACTGAAGTAGGCGTCGTGCGCGCCACCCCGGTCGCCGGGGCGCAGCGCCACGGCGGCGCCCAGCCCGAGCGCGGCGGCACTGGCTACGAAGTGGCGGCGTTTGAGTTGGGCCATGTCAGCTTTCTCCCAGCAGTTGTTTCATATAGGGCGTGAGCATGCGCCCTTGCGGATCAAGCTCGCGCCGCACTGCGGCAAAGGCCTGCCACTGCGGGTACAGCGCGCGCAGCTCGGTCGGTCTGCGGTCGTGCAACTTGCCCCAGTGCGGGCGCGCGCCGTGGCGGCGGTAAACCGGGCCCAGTTCGCTGAGCAGGTAGTCGTGCTGTTCACCTTGCATGGCGTGCGCGGCAATCGAGCACCTGTCGCGGCCATAGAACGGACTCAACCAAGCCTGGTCGCCCCGGATGTAGCGGAACTCGATGGGGAAGAGCACCTCGTTGCGCCGCTCCAGCGTGGCCAGGACCTCCGCAGGCAGGCTACGCCGCTCTCTCGCGTGGCACGTGGCCTTCAGTCTCGTTGAAGCGGGTCGGTCGCTGGGTGGACAGCAGTTTCCACGACACATCGGTCATGGCCTCGGTCTGGTTGGGGTCGATGGCGCGTTGCGCCACCCAGCGCCGCAGCGCCGGCCAGCGCCCCAGCCAATCGCGCAGGCGGCGCAGGTCGCGCAGCACGTCTTCGTCGGCGGCGCTGCTGCGCTGCACTTGGCCCACTGGCACTTCGTCGTGGGTAATGGCCGCGCCGTAGCCGGTGAAGGGCAGCAGATACAGCTCGAACTGGCGGTGTTTGGCGGCCAGCGCAGGCGCCTGGTCCAGCAGATCTTGTGTCTTGGCCAGCCACACCCGGCGTTGCAGGTGGTAGCGCGGGCGTACCCGCAGCGTCCCCTCGGTCAGCACACCGAGCGCGCCCAGAGACACCTGCGCGGCGGCAAATACCTCGGGTAGCTTGTCGGGCGAGCACTGCGGCAGTTGTCCTCTGGGCGTCATCAGGCTCAGGCCCAGCAGGTCAGTGTGCAAGGCGCCAAAATCCACGCCGGTGCCGTGGGTGGCGGTGGCCATGGCGCCGGCCAGGGTTTGCGCGTCGATGTCGGGCAGGTTGTACAGGCCCAGGCCTTGGGCGTCGAGCAGGCGCGAGGTGACTTGCAGCCGTGTGCCTGCGCCCAGCGTGGCATCGCCGCGCCCGTCCTTTGTGCTGTGGCTGCGCAGACCGCTGAGCCGGTCCAGCGACAACAATGTACCCGGCGTCGGCACCAGCGCCGTGAAGGAATGGCCGGCGCCGACGCAGCGGATCGGACCCGGCGTGCGGCGCATCAGCTCAGCCAGTTCGTCCACGGTCCCAGGCACATGCCACGTGGCGGGTCGGCAAGTGTGGATGCCGCTCCAGTTGCGCCATTGGCTTGGCGCGGTCGGGGCAGTTGCGGCGCTTGGCGGTGGGGAGCCGGCAGAGTTCGGCGCTATCGAGGCGCCGGTAGCGCTGCCACCATCCGTCCTTTGCGCCCCCACCAACCCGGCCGGACCAAGACTCAAGCCACCGGCCAGCGCGCTGTGCAACAGGTTACGCCGACTGAGACGGCTCATGGCTGCGCCCCGCGCATGAAGTCTATCAGCGCGCCCAAATCGTCGCGGCTGCAATCGGGGCACAGGCCCATCGGGGGCATCGCGTTGCGGCCTTCCTGCACGCTGGCAATCAGCGCGTCGCGGCCGGCGCTGGCGCGGCTGCGCCAGGCGGCTTGGTCGTGGGTGCGGGGGGCGCCGCCGGCGGGGTCGATGTGGCAGGTCATGCAGGCGCGTTCGTATTTTTCAGACAGCTTGGCGTCGGCCGGGCGGCTGGCCTCCAGGCTTCGCTGGGCGGTGCTGGCCAGCGTGGCCGGGCGTGGCTCACAGGCGCCCAGCAACCATGCGCTCAGCACCACTGCGGTCAGCTTGGCCCCAGCGCGCACGCGCGGGCCCGGTGCGGGCCGTCTGGGTGCTGCGGCTTGCGTCGAGATAGCGGGTTGGGCAGGCATCGATGGTGGGAGTGTGGCGGCAATCAAAAGCGTTTGGCAATACCCAGCACCACTGTCGTGCTGTCCACGCGGCGTGTGTTGCCGTTGGCATCGGCCACGTTGGCAAAGTCGCGGTTGCGCAGGGCCGCCCCCACCAGCTCGGCCGAAAAGTCCAGCCCCCAGCGGGTGTGCACCACGCCCAGGCGGTAGTCCCAACCGTCCAGGCCGGCAAAGTGCTTTACCTTCTGGTAACCCACGTGGGCGATCAGTTTGGTTTGGCCGGTCAAGGGGTATTTGTAATCCAGGTCCAGTAGGTGCGAGCCGCCGGACTGCTGCTGCCCAGTGCCATAGCAGTCGATCGCCTGGGTTGGGTCACCGCCCATCAGCGCGGGCATCAGGTAGGTGCTGCCGCACAGGGTGGCAGTGTTGTTGCCGCGGAAGTCGCGCGACAGCACATACAGGTAGCGGCCTTCCAGCCTGCCCCAGCCCAACTCCACCACCAGGTAGCTGGTGTCAAAGCGCGTATCGGCCATGCCGGTGAAGCTGGGCACGCCGGTGACGGCGGTGGTCTCCCAGTCCACGCCGGTGGGCGCCTCGGCGTGCGCGCTGGGGAACCATTCCTTGGCCACGCCTAGCCCGTAGTGAAAACGCTCGGGGTCACCGCTACGGTAGCCCACCGCGCCGGTGACCGATGTGCCGTTGCCATTGGCAAACAGGGTCTTGCTGACGGTGCCCAATTGAAGAAAACCCACAAGCCCGGACTCGTGCGCGGCGTTGAGTGTGAATTCGGCCCCCGGCCGGTTGTAGGTGTCTGACACGCCGCGGTTGCGGCGGTCGGCCACGGCCTTGACTTCGAAGTTGATGGAATAGCTTTGAATCCTGGGTTCTTCGGTGGGCGTGGTTGCGTGGCCGACGTTGCTGGCGGTGAGGGCGGCCAAGGCCAGTGCGGACAGGATGCGGTGTTTCATGGTGCGGGTGGGGGCGGAAGGTGATGGGTGAGGACGGGCAAGAAAAGATGCCGTGGCGTGTGTGTGGTCGGTGTTCCGTGCGCGGTGTAGGCCCACCTGTGGAGGGCTCAGGGCGTGGTGGTCGGCTTGCAGCCAGTGGGCAGTGTCTGCACCCGCGTCATCTGCTCGGTGTCGCCCAACAGCTCGGTGCCGATGTAGGCGCGCAGGTTCAGCACCTCGCCATGAACGCGCAGGGCGCCCTTGTAGTGCTTGTTGGTGCGCGGGTCCAGCACCCAGCCGTTGCGCCAAGCCTCGTTCTCGTAGCGCGTCAGCTTGGCGATGGTTACGCCGCAGGCATCGGCTGGCGTGCCGGCGTCCTTGTCCCACACGATCTTGCCGCACAGGGCAGCGGGGGCGTCGGAGCAAGGTTCGAAGCGGATTACAGCCGCTTTGTCCGCGCTGAGCCACAGCCCATGCGCATCTTGCGCGGTGCCTGCTTGTGCGGGACCGGCAAAGAGGCCAGCCATGGCGAGCACACCAAGGGTGGCAAACCGGAGGCGGCCAACGGCGTCGCCGGGTCGGCGCTGACGCGAAGTTGTCATGTGAGTTTCCTCCTTTCGTAAAGCTAGCGATAGCTAGCAAATAGCGATGGCTAGTTTATTTGAATGTCAGGCGAGGTGTAGTCAGGATTTACCCTGAGGCGAGGCGATGTAGTGGCCATCAAATCCGGTTGCGTGCGTCGGGTGGTTGATGGCTTTGCTGGCCCATACGGGGATGCTTCAACAACTGGTGTAATCGTGGTGATGGGGTGACGTGCTTTCTCGTCTATCGTCGGTCGTTTTGGTTGTGATGCTGTTTACCGCTCGACGCGCCGCGCCTCTGAGCGACGTCCACCACCTTTGCCGCAGGCCCTTGCGCCGCCGCAACTGCGGCAGACCCCCGGCGCACCAGACGTGCGCGTCATCGTTGCGTCGCCACAAAAAGCTGTGTTCAATCTGACAGGCACCGAGATCTCAATCGATTCCAGGGTCCGGGCCGAATTCAAGGAGTTGTTGCACAAATCGATTCCCAATCTCGCCGCGTGGGTGTCGGAAAACGTTACATCTCGCAACACGGTCGGTTGCTGAATCCGAGTTCTCGCGAAAGTGAGCTTGTAACTACCTGCTGCACATAGGGTTTTTTCGTCAAACGAGAACTGGCCCGTTTTTTGCTTTCTTGATGCAGGCGTGAGAGTTTGACGCGCCAGTGCTCAACGAAGTGCTGCAAAACCAGTCTGACACTCGCGTTGAGTCGTTGCAAAAACCTGTAAATCGGATCACATCATGAACAAATTAAGCTCTTGGATCAAAGCCAGCGCGGTCACCCTTGGCCTGTGTTGTACCGTCGTGGGTGCGCAAGCCGCCCTGCTGACCGCAACCGACAGCACCTTCGGCTCCTTTGACGCCAGCTCCGGCACCCGCACGCTGGCGCTGGGCGCTGGCCTGGTCAGCGATGTCAACATCCTGATCGACTTCGCCAAGTGCGACGATCCTTCCATTGGCGCAGGTGGCACGGCCTGCATCGGTACCGGTCCTTCTTTCAACAGCGAAATCGTGTTCCGTTTGACCAGCCCGGGCGGCACCACAGTGAATCTGGTGAACGCCGGTACTTACAGTGGTTCGACCCCCGGCACCGGCCGCGTCAGCGTCGGCCTGGACGATGAGGCATCCACCGCAGTCGGTGCCCCTTGGTCACTAGCGGCTGGTTTATCCCCGTGTCGGCCCTGTCGGCCTTCGACGGCGAAAACGCCCTGGGTAACTGGACCTTGTTCATCCAGGACACCGTGGGTTTGGATCGTTTGGACTATTTCCGCTCGACGATTTCCGTGACCACTGTTCCCGAGCCAGGCAGCATGGCCCTGATCGGCCTGGGTCTGCTGGGATTGGCCGCAGCACGCAAGCGCAAGCAAGCCTGATCGTTGCCGTATTGGCAACAAAAAACCCCGCTTCGGCGGGGTTTTTTGTTGGTGCAAGTCCGGCCGCGAGACGGGCCGATGGCCAACGCGGCCCATGCCGCTGGCCGCTGGCCGGTGTTGCGGGTCAGGCAGGGCTGCGCTGGGCAAGGGCCCGGCTTGGTTCAACCGTCCGCTCAAAACCATAGAAGAACCGCGACTCGGCCAGGACGTAGACGACGGGCAAAGCCTCGAAGTACAGGACCAGACGAATGATGTCGGACAGCTCCGTCATGCGCATGGCAATACTGTTGACGACGCTGGCGCATAGCCACACGGTGTAACCAAGCAGGACGGCGTAGGCCAGGCCCGCCAGCATGGCAGGCATGAGCGATGGGGTTGTCTTGAGGCGGCGCTGGCCAGCGTGCATCTGCAACGGGATGAAGATGAGGCGGTAGATGGCCAACACGAAGCGATGGAGCAAGCAGAACGGTAAGTACGGACGGCATAGTGGGTTTTGAGGCAGTTGTTGCGGTGCCCAGGCGTGCAGGTTCGGAATCACCAAGCCCCGCAGAGACTTTGCCTTGGCGAGGGCCCTAGTTTCTTCGCCGGGGCAAGGCCTGTATTGAACGATTGCGACATGTTGGCCGCAGTAGACTCGCGGCATGAGTGCTGCCGCGGACCCGGTTGACGACCCGATCACCCACGGACAAGCCACGACCAGTGCCTTGCTAGCGCCTAGCCTGGCGCTGGCATCCTGCGTGCGGTCGTACGTCACGCGCAGCACGGTGGGGGCGGTGTTGCGCCCCGATCAGCGCTACAACCACTTTCCGGCTTCGCCGCTGTGCGGCATCTTCTGGCTTATCGAGGGTGAGTCGGTGATCGTTGGCCGAGGCGCAGAGGTGGTGCATGAGCCGGTGCCACGGTTGTCTGTTGCCGGCCCGCACACGGTGCCGATGGTCAGCGTCAATCCGGGCCCGGTTCGAGCCTTCATGTTGGGACTGCTGCCGCAGGCGTTTCAGGCGATGACGGGCTTGGATTTGTCGACTTTGGTCAACCGTGCTGGCGTTGATGGTACGACCCGGGCATGGCAGCCATGGCCCGGCGGTAGACGCCCCCGACGAGGACCCGCACCACCCCGGCCGAGGCCTTCCTGGAGCCGCGCTGGCGTGGGCTGCGCCATCAGGCCGTATCGCGCCCGCAGCGCTATCGCCACTGGGCCGAGGCTGGCGCTAAAGGCAGGTACATCGGGCGTTGGCAAGAGCCTGCGCCAGGCAGAGCGCCGCGTCAAACAGTGGGCTGGTCTGCCGATGCGGGAATTGCGTCGGCTGGGACGTGCCGAAGAGTCGTTTTTCAGGGTACGTGACGGCGACCCGTCAGGCTCACCCGGCGGCCGCCCCGACTGGGCCGCTGTTGCCGTGGACAGTGGCTACAGCGATCAGGCCCACTTGTGCCGGGAGGTCCGCCGCATTGCCGGCATGAGCCCGGCCGACTTGAAGCGGGCGATCGACCAAGACGAGAGCTTCTGGACCTATCGCATCTGGTCCTGACGCCGTACCTTGGCTTGCGTCAGTAGACTTGGAAAGTCCGGCTGGTGCCGGTCAAGCCGTTGATGCTGCCGTTCCAGCCGTTCTTGTAGTCGCCGTAGTGGCGGATGCGGTAGCTGCCCGGTAGCGAGTCGTGGGGGATGTCCCAGGAGATGGCGGCCTTGGAGCTGCCCCAGACCGGGTCGACGCGCACCCAGCGGTAGACGGTGGACCAGTCGCCATCGTTGGCCACGGTGCGCCAGGCGCTGCCGTCCCAGCGCTGCACCTCCAAAAAGGTGCCGCCCTGGCGCAGGTTGTTCTTCGGATGGCCGGTCCAGAACTCGACATTCACCCGCTGCCCCCGCGCATAGCCGGCATAGGCCTGCAGCGTCACGTCGCCAAAACTCTTGAACAGCGGCACGTTGTCCAGCACCACGCCGGTCTGGAACGACATCTGGTTGTTGCTCAGGTCGCGCGGGGTGGTGCTGGCATAGCTGGGTTGGCCTTGCCTGAGGGCGGTGGCCAGCTCGTGGAAGGTCTGCTGATAGGCCGGTAGGGTCCAGCGGCCGAAGTGGGTGGAGGCACCCTCGTAGTGCTGGGCGTCGTACTCCTCGGGGGTCGTCACGTAACCGGAATAGGCATTGGCGTAACCCGCAAAGACGATGTGCTGCACACTGTCGCCCAAGGCCGCTTTGACGGTGTCGCGCACGCGCCGACCCGACATGATGGTGAACTCACCCGGTGCGGCCACGATGGCGAGTTGGCCGATGCGCACGATGGATACAGGCAGCACTTCGGGTGTCCAGGGATAGGGGGTTTGGGTGCCGGTGGCCAGCAACACCGGCTTGGGTGCCTGGCAGTCGCGCACCCATTGCGGTGCTGGTGTGATGATCCCGCCCAAGGCCGTGAAGAAGGGGTTGCCAGCCAGGTCACCCTCGGTGAATCCATCCAGGCCACGGCCATCCTCGGTGCCTGCGGCAAAGGACGAACCGAGGGCGGCCGGGCAAGTTTGGTGTGTGGCCCCGCCGGTGAAGCGCCCTTCCACCGATATGCGTGAGAAATCCGTGTACCGTTGCCGGTAGTCCACTGGCCCGCTCAGAGTTTGCAGCGCACCGTTGTAGATTTCCAGAGCTTTCTGCAATTGGCGTTCGCCAATGATGCGCGTGTTGTCGAACTCATTCTGGGTGGGGCCGGTGCCATCAAGGTTCAAGTTGGGCGTCATGTCGCCAGCATTGGATTGCGCGAATGCGGCGACAAAGTCACTGTCCGCGTTGTAGCGCACACCTTTGAGTTCGTGCTCCCAGCGCCACGCGGCATAACCCTTGTTGTCCGGGCTGATCAAGCGGTTGGTCGGCGACATCGAGACAGCATGAGTGGCAAACCAGCTGATCACGCCCACGTCGACGCCGCCTTGCTTGAAGCGCAACACGGTCATCTCGGGGTCGATGGGGCGGCCCCATCGTTCGCGCTCGGCCTGTGGGTTGCGTTCGTAGGCGGCCAAGGAGCGGTTGTTGTTGGCGTCTGTAAGTTCACCTTTGCCAAGTTGCACGCTGCCGGGCTTGAGGTCACGGTGAGCCTTGTCGATGGCCAGCACGATGCCACTCACGATCGCGTCGTAGGTGCGCTTGTTGTATCCCAAGGTGGTGAGGTTGTACAAGGCGTAGTGCGAAAAGCCGCCCGGTCCGCCGTGTGTGTGGGTGGCGGCCAGGATCACGTTGTCGGCGCCATATTGGTTGCCGTACTTGGCCTTTAGAGCTTTGATGACTGCTTGCTGAACGCCCTGGAACACCATGCCCAGGTCGTTGTTGACGAACACGGTGCGTTTGCCACTGGCCTGGTCGGCCACGATGAAGGCGCGCGCACGCTGGCGCATGTGGATTCCGGCAGTCACTTGAGTGGTGGAGGCGTAGCCCATCATGCCGACCTCGGCCGCCTCGCCGGTGATGTCGGCCATGCCGCGCCCGGACCAGGTAGGGGTCGGCCCAGGCGGCACTGGCAAGCAGGGTGGCGCCCAGCAGGGCGGCGTGGCGACGAAACCGGGCAACAGTCGTCATGGTGGTCTCCTTTGTTGTTAACGCTAGTGATGACTACTATCTAGCGATGACTAGTATATGAACGGTGAACCCGCTGTGTTTGGGTACTTACCCTGAGACGGCCGATCGCGTCTGCGGCCACCGCCCATGCGGCTTGTTAGACTTGGGCGACATGCCCACCACCCGTACTGAGCGATCCGTCCCGACCCCACCCACCCTGGAGGGCAAGGCCCAGCCGCGCCAGCAGCGCGCGCTGGATACCTATGAACTGATTCTGGGCGCCACCGTCGAGTTGTTGTCCGAGGTGGGCATCGAGCGTTTGTCGACCAACCTGGTGTGCGAGCGCGCCGGTATCTCTCCACCGGCGCTGTACCGGTACTTTCCCAATAAGTACGCCTTGCTGCGCGAGCTGGGCGAACGCCTGATGCAGGCGCAAAACGAGTTGGTCAGGGAGTGGGCCACACCCGCCACCATGAAGCTGCGCGGTGCGGCCCTGGTGGCACGGATCTACCAGTTGTATGACCAGACCCTGGTGCTGACGCGCGAACTGCCGGCTGGTTTGTGGGTAACGCGCGCGCTGCGGGCGGTGCCGGCCTTGTCGCACGTGCGCATCGAGTCACATGCCTTGGTGAGTGGCCTCGTCGTCAAGGCTTTTATGGAGGCCTACCCGGGCGCATCCGAGCCGGAGGTGGCCGTGTTGGCCCGCCTGGGCCGTGGAAATGGTCTACGCTGCACTGGAGATGCTGTTCGACGACGCCTCGCTCGATGAGCGGGCGGTGGGCGAAGCGCTGTCGGAGATGTTGGCCCAGCGTATGACGGCGCTGCGACGTCAGGCTCAGTGAGGCGCGGGCGGCTCTGAGCCGACAACAGTTGCTTGCAACTGTAAAGTGCCGTTGGTGATAAATTGGGCCTTCGACGCAAGCCTTGAACCAAAGTCGGTTTGTCTGCTCAAACCCGCAATGCCCGCGTTGCGTCGCCAGCCGGGGTATCCTGCAACGCACCGAGTAAGACCTTCATGGCCATCATCACCGGAAAGTTTTCAAGCGGATCTGCCGAAGTGCTCAATGGCACGGCCGAAAACGACATCATCTTTCCCCTTGGTGGGTGGGACGTGGTTAATGGCGGCGCCGGCATCGACACGGTTGTGGTGGGTGCCAACCGTGCCAACTTCAAGGTCTCGGCCAATGCCAATCTGTCGTTCGTCGACGCCATCTCCGGCGCCAGCGCCCTGAAAGACACCACCGACCTCAACAGCGTGGAACGGGTTGAATTCAACGACGTCAGTGTCGCGCTGGATCTAGCGACCCATCAGGCGGGCGGGCAGACGGCCCTGCTGATCGGCGCGGTGTTGGGCCAGGCGGCCTTGAGCACCAAGAAGCCGCTGGTTGGCGACGTGCTGGAGCTGTTCGACAGTGGCTTTACGCTGCAGCAGTTGAGCGGGGCAGTCATGCGGCTGGACATCTGGGGCGTGTTGGCCAATGGGGGTGCGGCCAGCGCCAGCAACACCCAGATCGCCAGCTACTTGTTGACCACCGTTAACGGCCGCGCGCCCGACGCCACCACTCTGGCGGCCGCCGTCGACGCCCTGAACAGCGAGATTGGCGATGCCCAAGGGACGTTTCTGCGGCATCTGGCGGAGTCGGTCGCCAACCAATCCCAGGTCAACCTGGTTGGGCTCATTGACACGGGCCTGGCCTTTGTCTAGCAGGGGCGGTCGCGTGATTCCTTCCCTGTGTATCCCCATCCATCGGCGCGAGGCGCTGATCCGCACCGCGTTGTGCGCCACGACCTTGGCCGCGCTGGGTGGGCCGGCAAGCGCGCTGGACAAAGGCGCGTTAGCGCCTGACTTTGAACTCCCTGGCGCCGACGCCGTGGTGCGGCTGTCGCAGTACCGCGGCAAGGTGGTGTACCTTGATTTCTGGGCCTCTTGGTGTGGTCCGTGCAAGCAGTCTTTTCCTTGGATGAACAGTGTGCAAGCCAAGTACGGCGCCCAGGGTTTGAAGGTGCTGGCGATCAATGTGGACACCCGGCGCGATGACGCTCGCAAGTTCTTGCTGTCCAGCCCGGCGGCGTTCGACCTGGCCTACGACGCGCAGGGCAAGACGCCCAGGCTGTACGACGTCAAGACCATGCCCAGCAGTTACGTGATTGATCGCGCCGGCAGGCTGTCGGCGCTGCACCGCGGATTTTCGCCGGCGGACACAGCCGGCCTGGAGCAGGCCATTCGCCAAGCGTTGGAGGGCGCGCAATGACCCCGTGGGCTTGGTTGCGTGCGCACCCGGCTTGGCCGGTGGCTGCGTTGGCCGTGCCGTGCCTGGTGGGCTGCGCTGGACTGCCGGCCGTGCAGGCTTGGGAAAAGGGCCATCTGGCCCGGCCCGACATGGCGCTGGAGGGCAACGCCCTGGAGGCCAAGCTGGCCGACCACATTTACTTCAGCAAGGAAGCCGCCAGTGGGGGAGCAGGCGTGGCCGGTGGCGGCTGCGGTTGCAACTGATGGCGGTCGACCAGCAGGCGGCTCACAGCGCCCTGAGCGCAGGGATGTGGACGGCGGCCGCGCTGTTGGCGGCGGTGCCGCTGGCGCAGGCCGAGAGCGCGCCCGAGCGTGCCAGCTTGAGTGTGCGCTATCTGGATTACCGAGACAGTCAAACGGACCTGGAGCGCATTCGGATTCGGGCACCCACCGTGATGGTGGCCGCACCGCTTGCCAACGTGTGTTGCTGGAGGGCAGTTATGTGGCGGATGCGGTGTCGGGCGCCTCACCCGCCTTTCATACGGTCGCCCACAGCGCCAGTCAGATCACCGACCGGCGTGAGGCCACCGATGCCAAGCTGACACGGTTCTGGCCCTGGGGCAGTGTGAAGCTTGGTGCAGCCTATTCGACCGAGTCGGACTACGTGTCCAAGGCCTTGTCGGTGCAGGCCAGCGTGGCGACGGACGACAGGAACAGCACGTTCAACGTCGGTCTGGGTGTGACCCGTGACCAGATCAACCCGTTCAATGATCGAGTGAGAAATGAGCACAAGGCCACCCATGACGTGGCGTTGGGCGTGACGCAGGTGCTGACGCCGACCGACCTGCTGCAACTGAACCTGACCTACGCCAGCGGGCGCGGCTATTTCTCCGATCCCTACAAGTTTCTGGATGAACGTCCCCGCGAACGCAAGCAGACCGTGATGCTGCTGCGCTGGAATCACCACTTTGCGGATGTCGAAGGCACCGCACGCAGCAGCTACCGTTATTACGTTGACAGTTGGGACGTCAAGGCGCATACGCTGTCACTGGAGTATGTGCAGTCACTGCCTTGGGGATGGAGCGTGACGCCGCTGCTGCGCCTCTATTCGCAAGGGGCTGCGCGCTTTTACGTGGATGTGAACCCGGCCTCGCCCAGTCGGCCCCGGATCCCGGGCGACTACGTGCCCGGTGAGACCCAGCTCAGCTACGACCAGCGGCTGTCGGCGTTTGGTGCGCGCACCTTTGGCATCAAGCTTGGCAAGCAGATCACTGCGGACTGGCAGGCTGATGTCAAGGTGGAGGACTATCAGCAACGGTCGAGCTGGCACGTTGGTGGTGCCGGCAGCCCGGGCTTGGCCACGTTTCGGGCTCGCATGGTGCAACTGGGGGTAACCCGGCAGTTCTAGTCCGCTGGGTGATGCGCATGGTTCAGCCCACGTTTCGGATCGGTTTCGAGGCCATGGCCTCTCGCTGTGAGGTGCATCTGGCCGCGGCAAGCGAAGCACAGGCGCGTGGGCTGGCGCAGGCCGCTATTGACGAGGTGCGCCGTATCGAGGTCAAGTATTCGCGCTACCGGCCGGACAGCGTGGTGTCGCGTATCGCGGCGCAGGCTGGCACCGATGCGGTGGAGTGTGATGACGAGACACTGGCCTTGCTGAAGTACGCGGGAACCTTGTTCGACAACAGTGCCGGTTTGTTTGACATCACTTCAGGCGTGTTGCGGCGCGCCTGGAACTTCAGGCAAGCCAGCGTGCCCGACCCGGCCACGCTGCAAGCGCTGTGCACCTTGATCGATTGGCCGAGCGTGCAGCAAGAAGGGCGGCGGGTGCGCTTGCCCGTTGTCGGGATGGAGCTTGACTTTGGAGGCTTTGGCAAGGAATACGCCGCTGACCGGGCCGCACGGGTGTTGCAAGAGCAAGGGGTGCAGCACGGTTACGTCAATCTGGCCGGCGACCTACGCGTGCTAGGCCCCAAACCGGATGGTCAAGCGTGGATGATGGGCATTCAGGACCCGCGCCGCTCCAACCAGTTGATTGCCACCATCCCCTTGGAGGGGCGGCTTGGCGACCAGTGGCGACTACGAGCGCTACTTTGAGCTGGACGGCCGACGCTACTGCCACATCCTGCATCCCCAGACCGGGCAGTCGGTGAGCTATTGGCGTAGTGTGAGTGTGGTGGCGCCGTCGGCCTTGGTAGCGGGAAGTTGCGCGACGATTGCCATGCTCAAGCAGGAGGAGGGTTTGGCGTTTCTGCAGAGCGCAGGCCTGACTTACCTGGCAGTGGACCATCGTGGCGACTTGTTTCGACGCGATGACAGCGACCATCAGTTGGGGTCAGAGCACATCGCTACGCGAGTGGTCTGACCCGCAAGGCTTCAGATTCCGCCAAACTCAGCCCGCTGGTCGCCAGGCCCACCAGGTTGATTTGGGTTTGGTTGGCGGCGGATTCGGCCAAGTGCCACAGGAAGTTGCCCTGCGCGGCGCCGGTTTCGGTGTCCAGCGCGGTGACGGCCGCTGCCAGGGTGGCGGCGTCGGGCGCGTGGCCGTTGACCGTGGTCCGCAGGTAGTTGGCAATCTGGCTGTTACTGGCGCTGGCCGCGCCTCCGTTGGCCAGCACACCCCAGACGTCCAGCCGCATTACCGCGCCTGACAACACCTGGAAGCTGAAGCCCTGGTCGATCAAGTCGATCACCGCGCCCACCAAGGGTTTCTTGGCGGTCAACGCCCCCACCCCAAGGACCGCGCCCACCAGCAGTGCGGCCTGGCCCGCCGCTTGGCTGGCATCCAGGTCCAAGGCCACGCCGAGGTCCGCAAATTTCAGGCGCTCGACGTTGCTGAGCGCGTCGCGGCCATCGGTGCCCACGCTGTCGGCCACGGCGGTCAGCACGCCAAACGGGCGGGTGAGGGGGTAGGCCGCGCGCGGCCCGGAGAAGACGGCCGTGTCAGTGCCCTCGCCACCGTCCACCGTATCGTCGCCACCCGCGCCGGTGATGGTGTCGGCGCCGGCCCCGGCTTGGATGGTGTCGCTGCCGGCGGTGCCGATCAGCGTGTCCGCCAGGGCCGTGCCAGTGAGGGTATGACCCGATGCAATCGTGGTGAAGTTGTAGCTGCTGGTGCTTACGCGAAGCGGTTGCCCGCCAAGTCAAGCACGCAGCCGCTGGGAAACTCGATCAGGTAGGCCGTCTCGGTCAGCAGTGGCATGGTCGGATTGAGCGTCAGCACAGTGCCTGAGACCGACAGGTTCAGGCTGTTGCTCACGCTGTAGCTCTCGACGATGCTGCCCGTGCTGGTCTTCAGCAGGATGGTGCCCGATCCTTGCTGGATCGGCTCGCTGAACGTGACCACGATATTGGCGTCCACCGCCACGCCGATGGCTTCGTCGACCGGGCTGAAGGTCAAGGCGGTGGGTGCCAGGCCATCGGCGATCGGGGTGGTGGACGTGGAGGTAACTTGTTCGGCGTGGCCAAATCCGTCGGTGTAGCTGATGCGCACGTTGATGATCAAACCCACGTCGCTGGCAGTGACCAGGTAACTGGGGTTGGTGCTGCCGGCGATCGGGGTGCCGCTGCGTAGCCATTGGTAGCTGAACGCGCCCAGGCCATCGGCGTCGGCCAGGGTGCTGGTGTTCGCCGTGATGGTCTGTCCCTCAGCCAGGGTGCCAACCAGGGTGACCGCGCCAGTGGGGGCATCATTGGCATTGGTGATGGGGGCGGTGGCGCTGGAGGTGAGCGTTTCGATCGTCCCCCCGCCGTCGAGGTAGCTGACCTTGGCGGTGAGGGTGGCGCCAATGTCGCCGGTGGCGACGAGGTAGCTGCTGGAGGTGGCCCCGGTGATGGGTGTCGCGTTGCGCAGCCACTGGTAGCTGAAGGCGCCCAGGCCATCCGGATCAGCCAGCAGGTTGGTGTTGGCCACCAACAGTTGTCCTTCGGAGGCCTGGCCCACAATGATCACGCTGCCGGTGGGCGCATCGTTGATATTGGCCACCGCCGACGTGGCGCTGGATAGCACGGACTCTGCGGTGCCCAGCCCATCGGTGTACGCCACCCGCACCGACAGGGTTTGACCGACATCGCTCTGGCCCAGGGTGTAGCTGCTGTTGGTGCTGCCCGCCACGACGGTGCCACCACGCAGCCACTGGTAGCTCAAGACGCCCAGGCCATCCGCGTCGGCCAACGTCGTGGTGACGGCGGTCAGGGTCTGGCCCTGTGTGGCAGTGCCGGCAAGTTGAACAGCGCCGGTGGGGGGCTGATTGACGACCGCCGCCAGGGTGGTGAAGTTGTAGCTGGTGGTGCCCGCGTAGCTGTTGCCGGCCAGGTCCAAGATGCTGCCGGACTCGATTTCCAGCTTGTAGCCGGTGCCGTTGCTCAAGCTGAAGGTGGGGTTGACCGTGAGTGTGCTGCCGGCAATGCTGAGGTTGGAACTGGTCGCTGCGTCATAACTCTCGATGGTCGTGCCTGCGGCGGTTTTGAGTCGGATGGTGCCGGTGCCGCGTGCGATCGACTCGCTAAAGGTCAGCACCAGGTTGGCGTTGAGCTCCACACCCGTGGCTTCATCGAGCGGGCTGAAGCTGTTGACCGTAGGCGTGGTGGTGTCCCCCGATCCTGTGAGGGTGAGGGACGGGCCGTTGGTGGAGTTGAACCCCCAGGTGCCGCGCAGTCCGTCTTCACCGTAGAGCCAGCGCAAGGCCAGCAGATCGTAGGACTGAAACGTGGACTTGTTGCCACCCGCATGGGTGTAGGACATCACAGTGTTGTTGGTGTTGTCTTGTGCAGGGGGCAAAGGAAACGTGCCGTCAAACGGGTGGCCCAGGCCTAGGGCATGGCCGATCTCGTGCAACAAGATCTCGTAGCCCACCGAGCCGCTCGGGGGGTTGGAGCCGCTGGCCAGAAACTCGACGTTGTCCAGATAGATGAACGCCTCTGCTGTGTAGGCCGTCAACACATTGGCGCCGGTGAACGAGTAGTTCTCGGAGGTCTGCGTCAGGCCCGCCGTGGTGGCGCCGGCAATGTCACAGGCGCCAAAGTGAAAGTCCGCCGCAGCACCCGAGGCCGTCAGCGCAAAGGTGATGCCGGTGACGCTGGAGGCGTGGCTCAGAATCGCCGTGACGGCCGCTTGTTGCGCGGCATTGAACACGGTCAGAGGCTGGGCCGTGACCGGGTCAATGACACTCAGGTCGAAGGTATAGAACAACGTGGTTCGACTGGGCAGCAGGTAGTTCCAGTCCGCCGTTGCGAACAACAGCGAGTCCACCCGCGCGTCGCCGGAATAGGTGACGACGGTGACGTCAGATACGGTAGCCAAAGCAATTTCTCCCCAGTCTGGATCAGACCATGAAGGGCTACTTTAGCGCGCTGGTCGGCAATGCACAAATTGGCTGCAAAGGTGTTTGCCAAATTCCGCGGGCCGAACGGTCGCACCCGCTTTGTCATGGGTCTATGCGGTGAACTCCAAGCCGGTCGCCGCCAATCCCACTAACCCCACCTGCGCTTGATTGGCGCTGGATTCGGCCAGTTGCCACAGGAAGTTGCCTTGCGCGGCGCCCGTCTCCGCGTCCAGCGCCTTGACGGTCGCGTTGAGCGTGGCCACGTCGGGCGTGGTCCGGTTCACCGTGGTCAGCAGGTAGTTGGCGATCTCGGTGTTGCTGGCGGTGGCAGCACCGTTGCCGACCAGCAGACCCCAGATCGGCAAGCGCATCACCGCGCCCGACAAGACTTGCAGCGTGAAGCCCTGGTCGAACAGATCAATCACGGCGCCTACCAGCGGCTTCTTGGCGCTCAATGCGGCCTCGCCCAGCACGGCGCCCAACAGCAGCGCGGCGCCGCCGCCCGCTTGTGTGGTGGCCATGTCCAGCGCCACGCCGCGGTCCGAAAAGCTGAGCCGTTCGATGTTCTGCAGGGTGTCAAAGCCGCTGACGCCATCGCGTGCGGCGACAAACACTTTGCCGAAACCGGCGCTCACAACGTAGTCGGCGCGCGTGGCGGCAAACACGGCGACGTCGGTGCCCGCCAAGCCGTCTAGCCAATCGTTGCCCAGGCCGCCGGTGAGACGGTTGTTGCTGGCGTTGCCCAGCAGCACATCGTCATTGGCCGAACCGATGGCGTTTTCGATGATGCTGCCAAGGGCAATCCCGAGGTTCTCGACCGGCGCCAGGCCCTGCGCGGTCAAGCCCACGCTGCTCAGGTGGGCCGGCTGCAGGTCCAGGGAGACGCCCACTGGCGAGGCCGATGCGTCCAGGGTGTCGCTGCCGCCGCTGTCAATCAGGCTGCGTTGCGCTTGGGATGCCGGGCCGCCGACTTGGTAGTTGTTGTCGCCGCTGTTGATGCTCTTGGCACCGTAGAGGTACTGCAGCGCGGCAATGTCCACACGCCCCAATCCGCTCGAAAGAGCCCGTCGGCAGAGGCCGTGCCCGACATCACGGTTTGGCTGGTGCGGTCGTCGGCGGCGCGCATCTGTTGTGCCCACGCGTCCCCCGCATCGACGTTGCGCGCGTGGCGCAGGCCCAGGGCATGGCCAATTTCGTGCAGCAGGGCGGCGTAGCCTTCGGTGCCGGGCGACAGCGCGAGCATCGAGTCGGTGTCCATCCACACATCCCCGGCAATGGTGTTGGTGGCGGCCAGGTCGGGCATCGAAGCCAGCCCTTTGGTAGCCGTTTGGGCGCTCACGCCAAATCGGATCTGTCCGGCCGTGGCCGTGAGCTCGTTCACCTCGGTGAAGGTCAAACCCGTCACAGCGCTGGTGCTACTCAAGATGTCGCGCACGGTCTGTCGTTCGGCGGGGCTGAAGGTTCTAAAACCGGTCGCCCCACTGCCCGATGTGGGCGCGAAGTCGACAAAGCTGTAGCTGACGGTGACGGCGCTGCCCATGGATTGCGAGGCGTTCCAGCGTTGTGTGCCGGAACCGGTTAGTGCTTGTTCGGCAAGGGCTTGGGGATCGAGGAAGTCGCTGACTTCGAAGGTGTGCGTCGTGCCATTCTCCCAGTAGCTGAGGTACTCGATATCCGTCAGTTCGTAGCGTAGCGTTGGGTCTGTTTTGGAGGTGATCGTGGCGCGCCGTGCGTCGGTTGAAACGGTGATGATGAGTTGGGACAGATCGTGGGGGTCGCCCACATTCCACGGCACACCCACGCCGTCGCGGCCGTCACGACCGTCGATCACGTCGTGACCGCCGTTGGGCCAGAAGTAGTTGTCCTTGGTGTCGCCGCGAAACTGATCGTCATGCCAACTGCCGTGGGCGCCATTGATGGATCCAATCAAGGTGTCGCGGGTTCCAAAGCCATCGTCGGCATAACCACCGCCCAGGTCCACCACGACGCCCGCGGTGAGTCCCAATAGCCGATCTGCACCTGATTCCACAACTGCCCAGGAAACACCAGATGCTCAATCGTGTCTGCGCCGGGTCCGCCAAAGGCTGCTCCAAAATACAGGCGAATCGTGTCGTTGCCACCTTTGCCGTAATAGTTGTTCCAGTCGCCACTCGGCCCTTGCACCGTCGTGGTCTGCTCGACCACGTCGGCTTGTTCGGTGAGGTTGATTTCCATGGTCTAGGGCTCGGTGCGCGTGGCGGTGACTAAGCGCATCAGGCACTCAGCAGACTCAAGCTCTTCTGCGCGAAGTTCTTGAGGTTGGGGAATACGTCGAGCAATGAAGCACTCGGTAGCCCCAGCCATAACATCATGGAGGCCGCAACCTGATCGGTGGAGAGGGTGGGGACATGACGCCCGCCCCGGTTGGGGTCGGAGTCGTCCACACCGCCTAAGACCAGCGAGGGCAACTGCCCCAGCACCTGGCCGCCGGCGACGGCGCCGCCCATTGCCATCCAGTGGTTGCCCCAGGCATGGTCGGAGCCACCACCGGATGCAGGGCGTAACGTGCGGCCGAATTCAGTCATCACCAAGGTGGTGACCTCTCGATCCAGACCAGTGGCCTGGGTGGCGGCATCGAAGGCTGACAGGGCATTGGCAAGCTGGCCCAGTTGGGTGTCTTGCGTGGACTCGCCCGAACCGCGTTGGTTCACGTGCGTGTCAAAGCTGCCCCAACTCACGAAGAACACTTGCCGTTTGTAGCCACTGGATTTGAGTACCGGCAAGACGGTGGCCAGCGTGTGCAGGCGCCGCCCCAGTTCGTTGTCTTCAAAAGTCGCTTGGGGTGGGGTCGCTTTCAAGAAGGCCTGGGTGAACAGGGTGGACTCGGTGATGCTGCCGCCAAAGGTGCGCGCGTATTCGGCTTCGTACTCGTTGGCGAACTGCCACTGCGCCATGCGATTGAGCGACTGCGACCAATAACTCTCCGGATGCGCCAGGTCCGCGTTGCCCCAATAGCGCCCACCGTCGGGTGCCAGGAACGAGACGCGCGAATGCTGCCCCAGAACCAAGGTGCGGTTGGTGTCAAAGGTGACGGCGGCCAAGGCGTTGCGCAGGTTCGAGGGTAGGTTCTCCAAGCCGCGCCCGGCCCAGCCGCTGGCATCCGTGTCGCCCATCCAGCCCTGGGTGTACTGCTGCTGGTCGCTGTGCGACATCAGGAACGGCGGCAACTCGACCGTCTGATCCTTCACCTGCTGGGCGGTCGCGGGCTCCACCAGCGGGCCAACGTTGGCCATGAAGGCCAGTCGCTGCTGTTGGTACAAATTGGCCAACGGAGAGAGCGAGGCATGCAGGCCGAAGCTGTGGCCCGCGCTGCTGCCGGCAAGGTTGACCAGACTGGCCTTGGGCAAGGCCAGATCAGGGCGGGCGCGCTGGTAGTCCAGGTACGCCCCATCCGTAGGGACCAAGGTGTTGTGACCGTCGTTGCCCCCTTGCAGAAACACCACGACCAGTGCGCGGTAGTCCGATGCCGCCGCCGCGCCAGGCAGGCTCAGCGTGCCCAGAAGGCTCGCGCCACCAAGCGAAGCGCCCAGTGGCGCGCTGGTCAGAGCCGAGAGGAAGGAGCGGCGTTTCATTTGATGACTCCGAAGTAGGGCGTGGTCAGCGCGAACTCAAGCAGCTGCACCGCGCCGCGGTTGTCGACCGGCATCGTGGTGGCAAGGGCCATCAGGTTGCTGCGCAGCGTCGGGGGCATGGCACCACGGAACCAGCGCGCGGATATCAGGTCGATAAGAGCCTTGGGCGACTGCGCAAAGGCCTGTCCCAGGCCGGCGACGTCGCAGCCGGAGTCCGAGTTGGCATTGCCGCCGCTACGGTTCGTGTCAACCAGTGTCCACTCGAGGTAGCGCAGTCGCGCGGACAACTCATCCGTGGTGGCCAGCTTCTGCTCGGGGGCCAGTAAGTTGCTGCCAGGGGCGCGGTCGGTCGGCAAGTAGAAGCTGAACACGCTTGGGGGGTTGCAAGGGGCTCTGGCCACGCGTGCCAAAGCTGTTGCCATCGTTCCACTTGAGGGCCGTGCGGCACCCTAAGCCGCGCATGGCGGCGGTGATGAACAATACCGGCTCACGTAACTTGCCAAATCCAGCGCGGTCGGTTCCGGGTACGTCACCGCGGCGGGCTTCGGGGTCCAGCAACACGGCCTTGACGGTCGCCTTCATGTCGCCCACCACGCCCTGGCCGTTGTTGCGAAACACGCTGGCCACGCGGCCAAGGTACTGCGGGCTCGGGTTGCTGGTGACCAGGTGTTGAATCAGGCGCAGGCTGACGAAAGGGGCGATGTTGGGGTGCGCCATCAACATGCTGATGGCGGTTTCCAGGTCCTGTCTTGCGGATTGCCCGGCCGCGAAGCGGGTGCCCAACACAGTCTTGGCCCCCGAGTCACGTGCGAATTCCCAGGGGTCGGGCTCCATGGGGTTAGGTGCGTTCTGCCAGTTGGTGTCGGGCGGGGGCGGGGTGGTCTGGGCGAGTCGCCAACCCGTGAACGCGCGCGCAAGCTCCTCAACGTCCTTTTGCGTATAGGTTTCCATCGGCTTGTCTTTGGCATCGCGCTTGATGGTGCCGTCGGTATTGAGCTGCACCACGCCGATGCTGAACAACTGCATGAGCTCACGCGCCCAGTTCTCGTTGGGGGCGCAGTCCGGGCATTGGGTGGAGCGCGGTCGGTTTTGGTTGTTACTCAGGAAGGCGCCCATCGCTGGATCAACAGATAGCTCTCGCAAGAACGTACCGTAGTTGCCCAAGGCGTTGCGTTGGAACATGTTGAAGTATTCGACGATCGGGTAAGCGTCCGAGGCGGCAGGCACGAACTGCTGCATCGCCCAGTTGACACGCAGGCGCAGTTGGTCAGGCCCGATCATCGCCAGCGTGTAGAAGGAGTCGGGGGCAAAGCGGCGTGCTTTGCTCTCGGCTTGCGGATCGTTGCGCACGTAGTCAATGACGTAGCGTGGGGCGCTGATGATGGAGGGCGGCAGGGCCAACTGCTGGTCAATCCAGGCCTCCAAGCCCATCTGCTGCATTTGGGCGACCAGCGCGGGAGTCGCCCCAAAACTCACCTGGTCCGCGGCACGTGCGGCGGCGTAAGCGCTCATCTTCTCCGCCACGACCGGCTTGACCTGGCCCGAGGAGGCTGCTGGAAGTTCTTCAGGCGCGGGGCGCAGGCGCCCAGCAACGTCACCGTGACGACTGCATTCAGGGCAATTCGAAGTGATCGGCGCGCTGTCATGGGGCCTCCAGGGTTGGACTGATTGTCCGGGGCAAACCATGGCGGCGCATCCTCCAAATTGATGAGGTGGGCGTGGATCGGACCGCCGTTGGGGAACAGCGCGAATAGAGCACAAAGGTCCATCTGAATCCGGCCTGCGGCTGGAGACCCTATCGGCCGCAGGGCTTAATGTTGCGCCTGGTTCGTCCAGAGCCGCCCGACGCACCGGTGAGTGATGCGCACAGATCACGCGCCGCGTTGCTCGTGCGTCGAGACCTTGCCAGGAGCATTGCGCAACGCGCGTTCCAGCGCCATCTGCTCTTCGAGTTGCTGGCGCCCTTGCTTGACCACCGCAATCAGTTTGGCGCGGTCCTTGTAGTGCGGGTGCATCTTCTCGAAGAGTTCGAGGTTGTGTTCGCGAAAGCGCCGAACCGTCTGGGCGGCTTCCGGTGCCGCGTGGCCCAGCAGCTCCAGTACGCTGCGCGCGCTGCGCAGGCTGCTCTCGAACAATTCGCGCTGCACCAGCATGACGCCGCGGTCCCGCAGTTCATGCCAATGCGTGACGTCGCGCGCTCGCGCCACCAACTGCAACTGCGGGAAATGCTCGCGCGCGAGGTCGACGATGGCCAGCGATTGCGCCTTGTCGTCCACGGCGATGACCAGCACCTTGGCCTTGGCGGCACCCGCGGTCCGCAGCAAATCGAGCCGCGATGCATCGCCATAGAACACGCGGTAGCCAAAGCTGCGCGCCGCTTCGATCATCTCGGCGTCGTGGTCCAGCACGGTGCAGGGCACGCCTTGCGCCAACATCACGCGCGCCACGATCTGTCCGTAGCGGCCAAAGCCGGCGATCACGATCGCGGCTTCCTGCTGCTCGGAGATCTCATCGAGCACCGGCACGCCGCAGCGGGCGTAGCGCGGCAGCAAGAACTTGTCCAACAGCACCAGCAGCAGCGGGCTGAGCCAATGGCAGACGGCGACACGGCGCCGATCAGCAGCGAGGCGGTCTCGACCGGAAAACACCGCGCGCCACCCGCCGCCTGAACACCACAAAGGCACATTCGCCGCCCTGCGCCAGCAGCAGGGTAAACACGGGGCGGTCCTGGTAGGGCAAGCCCATCATGCGCGCCAGGGTGTAGATGGCCAGCGCCTTAAAGGCCATGAAGCCCAGCACCAGCACGGCCATCAGGCCTGGGGAGCGCCACAACACGCCAAAGTCGATGCTCATGCCCACGGCAATGAAGAACAGGCCCAGCAGCAGCCCCTTGAAGGGTTCGATGTCGGTCTCCAGCTCGCGCCGGTACTCGCTCTCGGCCAGCAACACGCCGGCCAGGAAAGCGCCCAGCGCCATGCTCAAGCCCACCACCTGCATCAGGGCCGAAATGCCCACCACGAGCAGCAAGGAGGCCGCGGTGAAGATCTCCGGCGTGGCTGCCGGCAATCCAGCGAAACAGTGGGCGCAGCAGCAACCGCCCGCCCAGCACGATGCCCGCGATGATGGCGATGATCTTGAGCGCCTCCAACCACGCTGCTGAGGTGTCAGGCGTCGCAGCGTTGGCGAGGGCGGCGGAACCGAGCAAGGGCAACAAGGCCAGAATGGGTATGGCGGCCACGTCCTGGAACAGCAGGATCGAGAAGCCCGCCTGACCGCTGGAGCTGCCCAGCAAGTTGCGCTCAGCCATCACCTGCAGGCAATTGCCGTGCTGGACAGGGGCCAGGCCCAGGGCGGCCACCAAGGGCGTTTTCCAGCCGCCAAAAGTGCCTGGTATCCAAACCTCGAGCGCATAACATGCTACGAAAACGAGAGCGACGCAGGCCGCCATCTGGGCGCTTCCCCAGCCAAAGATGGCGCGGCGCAGGCTCCACAGTCGCCGGGGTTCGAGCTCCAGACCGACCAGAAACAGCATCAGCACCACGCCGAATTCGGCAG
>JADKDJ010000011.1 GCA_016718405.1 Candidatus Rhodoferax odensensis | reverse complement strand
GCCGAGTCGAATATTCTCGGCTGGAGTCGAATATTCTGGGCGTGAAAAGATGCGCCAGACCTGTTGCTGAAAGGTCTTGGTGCGTTTACACTGTATATTTGTACAGTAATAATTCTGGTCATGAAACCCGACTCCCGTGTGCCGCGCCCTTTGCGTTTGCTTGACCAGGTGCGCGAAGCTATTCGCTGCAAACACTATAGCGCACGTACCGAGCAGGCCTATGTCTACTGGGTCCGTTTTTTTGTGCGCTGGCATGGCCGCGCGGGCGCCATGCGCCACCCCAGGGAGATGGGGCCTGAGGACGTGAAGTCCTTCCTGAACATGCTGACCAACCAGAGGCAAGTTGCCGTCTCCACCCATAACCAGGCGCTCAGTGCGTTGCTGTTTCTGTACCGCGAAGTCCTGCAGCAGGACCTACCCTGGCTTGATGGGCTTGAGCGTCCCAAGGCGTGCAAACGTGTGCCCTGCATCTTGAGTGCCGCCGAGGTGGCTGCCGTACTGGCCGCTCTTCATGGTGAGGTGGGCGTGTTGGCCAGGCTGTTGTATGGCACCGGCATGCGGCTGAGTGAGGGTTTGAGTCTGCGCATCAGGGATCTGGATTTCGAGCGCCAGGTCATCACGGTTCGGCAGGGCAAAGGCGACAAGGACCGGGTCGTGATGTTGCCGCAGAGTCTTGTCGCCGCGCTCAAGTCCCAACTGGCCGTCGCGCGCGCACTCTGGGACCGTGACCGGCACAATGGCCTCGGCGGTGCCCTGGTCCCGGCGGCCTTGACCCTGCGACACCCCGACCTGGGCCAGCAGTGGGCCTGGTATTGGTTGTTCCCGGCGGCTGGTCTGACGCTTGACGCGCGCACCGGAGTGCAAGGCCGCGACCATTTGTACGAAGAAAAACTGCAGCGCGCCATCAAGGTGGCCACAGCGGTGGCACATATCCCCAAACCGGTCACGGTGCATACCTTGCGCCACAGCTTTGCCACGCACTTGCTTCAGTCAGGCGCCAACATTCGAACCGTGCAGGAGTTGTTGGGCCACACCGATGTCAGCACTACCATGATCTACACGCATACCTGCGGTGTGGCCGGTGGTGGTGTCGCGAGCCCGCTGGACGCGCTGGGCTTTCTCATCGCATGATCTGTCCCGCTCAGGCGGAGATCGCAACGATGGTCTGGTCGCGGATCATGGCAATCCTGAGTGATCTCATGCTTCAGTCCGCGGGTGGTGCCATCCAGTCTTCAAGTTTCAAGCTGGGCACATTCTCAAAATGGCGGGTGTTGTGGGTGACCAGAATCAGTTTTTCGGCCAGGGCGTGGGCGGCGATCAGTGTGTCCATGTCGCCAATGGGTTTGCCTTGTCGTTTGAGCGCGTCTTTGAGTGGGCCATAAATGTCAGCGGCCTCATTGCTCCACTCAACACTCGGAAGTCGGCAAGAAAAAACTGTCAATCAGGGGGCGGCGGCGGTCTTCGGGGGCCATGCCGACTTGCCCGTAGCGAAGTTCAGCGCGGGTTATGGCGGTAATGGCGATGGTGCGGTGCTTGAGAGCATCGTTAACGCGTTCCTCCAACGCTGGCAATGAGCGGCGCAAGTAGTAGCTGACGATGTTGGTATCCAGCAAGTAGCGCATCACGCTTCCCACTCTTCAAAGGGGTTAGGACGGGGCGCATCGTCGCGGGCCTGTAAAAACTCTTCTGTAGGTGGCATTGAGCGCAATTCGGCCAGGAATGCCTCCAGCTCATCTTTCTTGGGCTTGGGCTGAATGGTAAGGATGCCGTCTCGGGACTTGCTGATCCAAACCTCTTCGGTATCAAGCCGAAATGCCTTGGGCAGACGAATGGCTTGGCTGTTGCCCGTGGTGAAAATTTTGGCGGTGGCGATCATGGCGTATCTCCTCTAAAAGTAGATATGAAAACGTATCTACTTTATCACCATGCGGCCAATTGGGTCAAAGTCAGCAGTCTGGCTTCCAGGCAGTGCCTACGACGTTGTTGCGGTCGTCTCAGGCTTGAACCACGCCAGGCTGTCGTGCAGCTTGACGACATCGCCAATGATCGTCAGGCAGGGTGAGCGCAGTCCCTCCCGCGTGACCCGCTCGGGCATATCGGCCAGTGTGCCGGTCACGACTTTCTGGGTGGCAATGCTGCCGTCCTGCACCACGGCGATCGGCAGGTCTGGCGCGGCACCGTGCGCCATCAACTGGCGGCAAATGTCGGCCAGGCCACCCAGGCCCATGTAGATCACCACGGTCTGGTTGGGTCGCACCAGGCTGGGCCAGTCCAGGTCGGCGCTGCCGTCCTTGAGATGGCCGGTGACGAACAGGCAAGTCTGCGCGTGATCGCGGTGCGTCAAGGGAATGCCGGCGTAGCAGGACACGCCCGACGCCGCGGTGATGCCGGGCACCACCTCGAAGGCAATGCCATGGGCCGCCAGGGCCTGCAGTTCCTCACCGCCGCGCCCAAAGATGAATGGGTCACCGCCCTTGAGGCGCACCACCTGCTTGCCCTGTTGGGCCAGCTTGACCAGCAGCGCGTTGATCTGCTCCTGGCGCATGGTGTGTTCATTGCGGCGCTTGCCGGCGTAGATGCGCTCGGCGCTGGGCGCGACAAAGTCCAGCACGGCACTGGACACCAGGTGGTCGTAGACGACCACCTCGGTCCGCTGCAACAGGCGCACCGCGCGCAGCGTCAGCAGCTCGGGGTCACCCGGGCCGGCGCCGACCAGGTACACGCGGCCGGACGATGGGACGTTTGATGCCCCGCTTGACGGCCCGCTAGAGGGGCCGGTGGATCGCTTGTCGGTGGTCAATGCTTGGGCCCCTGATTGGAGCCACCGCAGCCGCCGCTGCCGCAGGACCCGCCACCGCAACCGCCCGACGGTGCGGGCGCGGCATCGCAGGTGCGCGCATCCATGAAGATGAAATTGAACTGCCCAGGCTCCAACTCCACGTAGTCGAGCACGATGTGCTCCAGCGCCGGCTGGTAGTCCTCGGCGATCACCACGGCAATCCCGTCCAGGTCGAGTTTCATGTCTTCGTCCAGGGGGTCATCAAAGCCCATGCCATAGTGCACCGAGCCATCGGCTTCGATGCTGGCCGCGATGCGCAGGGCCATCGCCTGGGCGCCGCTGGCAAGCGCGGCCTGGCGCACCTGACGGGCGGCTGCGCTGGTAAGTGTGAACATCATGGCTCCTTCAATCGACATTCTTCAAGTGTATGACTGCAGAACCGGTTACTGCGAGCCTCCCAAGTTCGGCCTGATACCGCACACGGTCCTTGAACCTGATGGCGTCACCGCGCTCGCAATGACGACACGTTTCAATGCTCGCCCTTGGTTTTCAATAGGCCAGCCAAACGGTTGCCCTGTTTTTGCGGGCCGCCGATGGGAAAGAGTTCATGCAGGTGGTGGTTGTTGCCCAGCTCGGGCCCCCACTCCTTGGCAAAGTGCCGGATCATGGCGCGCACTTGCGCCTGCACGCGGTGCTC
Organism: Candidatus Rhodoferax odensensis; assembly: GCA_016718405.1. GTDB lineage: Bacteria > Pseudomonadota > Gammaproteobacteria > Burkholderiales > Burkholderiaceae_C > Rhodoferax_D > Rhodoferax_D odensensis. Next base: position 99,334 of record JADKDJ010000011.1, on the reverse strand, counting down.
CTCAAAATAGGCGCGCAGGTAGGCGATCACCTGCCAGTGTGCGTCGGTCAGCACCAGCCCTTCGGACCTGGCCTGCGCACGCGCAAAATCTTCCGACCAGTCGTCCAGGTTCCTGAGATAGCCCTCCACATCGGTGGTGATGGGGCGGCCGTTGACCATCAGAGTTCGCATGGTTCCAAAGCTTGCAGAGGTGCACGGATTTTACGGTCTTGCACATAGCGCACGAACTGGCGCGCCCAGTCGCTGCCCGCGCCGCTGCGCAGGTGCGTGTAGGCGGCCAGCACGTGGCGATGCACGATGCCGTCGTGCTGGCCATCCACGCCATGGCCACGCCGCACGCGGTAGGCAATCTTCAGTTTGGTGTCGATGTTTTCCAGGCTGGAGTAATGGAACTCATGGCCGCGCAGTGTGGCCGACTGTCGGCTCGCGCTCCCACCGGCGCCATTGTCAACAGGCCAGGGCGCGTCGCCGGTACGCTCCAGTTCGACATAGCCACGCCCCACCGGGCGCTCGTGCATCACGACGTCCACCGGCAGCGCCCCCACCATCTGGTGAACTTTGTCTTTGTAGCGCAGCGTGCGGGCCAGGTACATCAGGCCACCACATTCGGCGTAGACCGGCAGACCGGCTTCGATGGCTGAGCGGATGCTGTCGCGCAAGCGCCACGTTGGCCTGCAACTCGGGGCCAAACATCTCCGGGAATCCACCGCCGATGAACAGACCATCAACCGCCGGCAGGGTGCTGTCGTGCAGGGTATCAAAGGGCACCAGCTCCGCCCCGGCGGCCTGCAGTGCCTGCAGATCGTCCGGGTAATAGAAGCCAAACGCCTTGTCGCGCGCCAGACCGATGCGCACGCGCGCCGGCTTGGCGGTGGCAGTCGCCCTGGATGGCGCGTTGCGCGACGCGGCCACGGCCACGTCAGCGGGACCGACCAGCGGTGCGGCACTGGCGGCCACTTGCAGCACCTTGGCCAGATCGACTTGGGCCGCGATCAGTTCACCCATGGCGCGCACACGTTGCGCCGCGTCATCCAGTTCGTGGTTGGGCATCAGGCCCAGATGGCGCTCCACCACGGCCAGGCGCGGGTCGTGGCCGATGGCGCCCAGCACGCTCACGTCGGTGTAGTGTTCAATCACGGCGCGCAATTTCGACTCGTGCCGCGCGCCACCCAACTGGTTGAGGATCACACCGGCGATGCGAATGCGCGCATCAAACGCCTGGTAGCCCAGAATCAGCGGTGCGATGCCACGCGTCATGCCGCGCGCATCGAGCACCAGCACCACCGGTAAATCCAGCAAGTGGGCCAGGGCGGCATTGCTGTTGCTGCCGTCCAGCGCCAGCCCGTCGTACAGCCCCTTGTTGCCTTCCACGATAGCGATGTCTGCTTGCGCCGCGTGGCGGCTGAAGCAGGTGCCAATCGCCTCGGGCGACATCAGGAACGGGTCGAGGTTGAAGCAGTCACGCCCGCTGGCCTGGCTCAACCACATCGGGTCGATGTAGTCCGGCCCCTTTTTGAAAGGCTGCACGCGCAAACCCTGAGCGGACAGGGCCGCGCACAGGCCCACCGTGATGGTGGTCTTGCCCGACGACTTGTGCGCTGCGGATATCAGCAAACGTGTCATGTCGTGACGCTGTTCAAGTGCTCGTTGGCGTGGCCGGCCCGCTGGTCGGAATGGCGGCATCGTCGAGCCGCTCTGGCAGGAAGTCCATGAACTTGATGGCAAGCGTCACGATCAGCGCCACCACCGCGATGCCGCCAAAGCCCAGCAACCACTCCGGCAAGCTGGGGCTGTAGGGGTTGACCACGCCGTCTGCAAAACTGCTGCGGACCTGGTGGCCCGGGAACATCACCAGGGGAAAGGCTTGCCCACCGATGATGGTGACGGCCATCTGTGCAAAGCCGCCGGCTACCACCAACGCGGCACTGAGTGCGATGCGCAGGCGCAACTGGCCGATGCGCGGGTGCAGCAGCAGCGCGATGGGCAACACGCCACCCAGCAGCACCTGGCCAAGCCAGAACAGGGTGGTGTACACGCCCCCTTCCAGCAACACAAAGCGCTCGAAATCGTGGTGTTTGGTGAAGTACAGATTGGTCAGGTGGTAGACCAGCACGAAGTACAGGCCGGCGGCGATAAAGATTGCCTGCAGCCGCGCAAAACGTGCCAGCAGGCAATCGCCCAATGGGCGTGCGCTGCCACGCGCGGCGGCCATCAGCACCAGCTGGAACACCGCCAGGCCGTAGCTCAGTGACAGCGCAATGAACAGCGGCGCCAGCAAAGCCGAGTCATAGGCCTGGCGCGCCACCAGAAAGCCAAAGATCGAGCCGGTACCGGTGGTCAGCGCCAGGCGCCACAGGAAGGCGGCCAGGCCCGCCAGGGGCGTGAAGCGGCTCATGCTGTGCTCCATCATGGTCCAGAGGTAGGCGATGACGAAGCCCATGAACCCGGAGTACAGAAAGATGTTGAGTGCAAAGATCGACTTGAAGTTGTAGTGCGTCATGGCCACGATGAGGCGGTCCGGCCGGCCCAGATCGAGCATCAGCACGGCCAAACCACCCAGCAGCAAGGCCAGCGCCAACAGCGCGGACAGGGGCGCCAGCGGCTTGAATTCGGTCTTGCCAAACACCGAGGCCATGGAGGCGACGTTGAGCGCGCCCGATGCCGCCACCACCAGGAACACCGCAAACACATGCGGCAGCCCCCAGACGATCTGGTTGTTCATGCCGGTGACGATGTGGCCGTGGTGCTCCATGGTCCAGACCGCAGCCCCCCCCAGCGCCGCCACCCCGGCCAGCGCGCCCAGCAGGGCGTAGTAGCCGGGACTGTTGCCTTCGAGTTGACGCAGCGCGATTTTCATGCTTCAGACTCCGGTGTACCGGATCCCGGTATTCAGATTCAAATCTTCCCGAATCTGCCGTGACGCCACCCTGGCGATGCGTTGGGAGATGTCGCTGTTGGGGTCGTTCAGGTCGCCAAACAGGATGGCGCCGTGCCCCGCGTCAGAGCAGGCGCTGACGCAGGCCGGCTGTTCGCCGCGGTCGACCTTGTGCACACACAGGGTGCAGGCCTCCACCGTGCCCATGCCACGCGGCACGTCGGGCTTTTGGTTGCTCTGGGGTTCGTGCACAAAAGAGCGCGCCTTGTAGGGGCAGGCCATCACGCAATAACGGCAGCCGATGCAGATGTGCTTGTCCACCAGCACGATGCCGTCGGCGCGTTTGAACGAGGCGCCGGTGGGGCACACGTCCACGCAGGGCGGCTCGGCGCAGTGCTGGCACATCATCGGCAGCGACTGGACCTTGCCGGTGCGGATTTCCTTGATCTCGATCTTGCGAATCCACTGCGGATCGGTCGCCTTGGTGCCACCAGACAGGCCGTTCTCGGTGTTGCAGGCGGTCACGCAGTCGGTGCAACCGCTGGCGCACTTCGTGCTGTCAACCAGCATGCCCCAGCGCACGGTGCTGCTGGCCCCTGGGCTCAAGGCTTGACCAGAAGGCGCAGCCTGGGCAATCTCGATCAGCCGTATGCCGGGGGCGATCAGGATGCCGGCGATACCAGCCGCCGCCACACCCAGAAAGCCGCGCCGGCTGGGCGTCGTGGCCGGTTTATCGGCTGCAGGGGCGGGAATCGGCTTCATGGTTTGCCGCCTGGGAGCCGCGGGCTTGGGCCGTGGACCGGGTGGGCGCGTGGCTGGCATGGCACTCGAAACAATCAATCTTGACGGCCGCATACGCGTGGCAGCTCTGGCAGAAATTGCTGCTGCTGGCGTTGACACTGCCGGTGCGCGTGTTGGCATGGCAGCCAATGCAGGCCTTCAAGCTGTACTGCCCAGTGCGGATGCCGCCGCGCAGCGTGTCGTCGCGCTGGTGCTGGAGCAGCTTCATGTGGTTGCGCCGCATGAAGGCCGGCTCCGCCACACACTGCCCGCCACGCGCCGCCTCGATCACCGGCTGGGGCACCGGCGCGGTCCGCCGCCTCTGCACCGCCTGCGCCGCGCCGCCCAGCAGCCATGGCGCCAACACCAGGCCCATCCCAGCAGACACCGCGGAACCGGCTCTGCCGGGCCGCTGGTGTCGCCCCCCCGGGGGGGAGGCGCCGAAGGCGACACAGGGGGGAACCATCAGTCCCCCAGGCCCATCTGGATGTAGCCCGTGGGGCATACGTCGGCACAAATGTGGCAGCCAATGCACTTGCTGTAGTTGGTGTCCACATAACGCCCGGTGGTGGACTTGGCCTTGGGCACCTTGAATACCGCCACTTGCGGGCAATAGACCACGCAGTTGTCGCACTCGAAACACTGGCCGCAACTCATGCAGCGTTTGGCTTCCGCCACCGCCTGCGCTTCCAGCAGCGGCTGCAGGCGTTCCTCGAAATTGTTCAGGGCCTGCTCGGCCGTCAGCGTGACGGTGCCGCGCCGGTTGCGTGCCACATAGGGGAAGTGGCCCAGGAACAGCTCTTTGTGCGAGATCACATAACGGTCCGAGCGGTTGTCGAAGTTGTGGATCGCCGCCGTGCTCTTGTCCGTGCCACGAATCGGCTCGTGCACCTCGCTGAAGGTGTAGCCCTTTTCCAGCATCTTGCGTTTCAGATCAAACGCATGCACGTCGATCTTGGGGCGCTTCTCCAGCGGCTCGCTGTGCAGATAGCGGTCAATGCCGTCGGCGGCAATGGCGCCGTGGCCGATGGCCGTGGTCAGCAAATGCGGGCGCACGACGTCGCCGCCCACAAAGCAGCCTGGCTGGCCCTGCACCTGGTAGTTCTTGTCGGTGTTGATGGCGCCTTTGCCGTTGTTGAACTCGTCCAGACCGGTGAAGTCCACCGCCTGGCCGATGGCCGAGACGATCAGGTCTGCGGGCAAGTCTTCTTCGGTGCCCTCGATGTTCTTGATCTCCAGCCGGCCCCCCGCCAGCTTGGCCTCGCAGCGGATCACGCGCAAGGCGGTGGCGCGCCCGTCCGCGCCGCGCACCACACCGATTGGCGCCATGCCGCCGCGCATGGTGATGCCCTCGGCCAGCGCTTGTTCGACTTCGTGTTTGGTGGCCTGCATCTTGTCCACCGCAAACACCGAGGTCAGCGTGACCTCGGCGCCTTGGCGCGCCGACACCTCGGCCACGTCGTGCGCCACGTGGCCGGCGATGGCGTGCTCGGGGCGGTCTGATTCGTGGATGGTGTCGATATGACCCAGGCGGCGCGCCACGGTGGCCACGTCAATCGAGGTGTCACCGCCACCCACCACCACCACCCGTTTGCCCACATGGCGCAGGCGGCCATCGTTGAAGGCCTTCAGGAACGAGGTGGCGGTGACGCAGTTGGGTGCGTCGGCGCCCTCCACGGGCAGGGCGCGCCCGGCCTGGGCACCCAGACCTAAAAATACCGCATCGAACTCGGCGCGAATGGCCTCCATGCTGATGTCGGTGCCAATGCGGCAGTTCATGCGGGTTTGCACGCCCAGGTCGAGGATGCGCTGGATCTCGGCGTCCAGCACATCACGCGGGGTGCGAAAGCCCGGAATGCCGTAGCGCATCATGCCGCCCAGCTCGGCGCGCTCGTCGAACAGCGTGACCGCGTGACCCTTGCGCGCCAGCTGGTAGGCCGCCGACAGGCCGGCCGGGCCGCCGCCGATGACGGCCACCTTTTTGCCGGTCTGCGCCAGCGGTTTGGCGAAGGCCAGCTTGTTCTGGATGGCGTAGTCGCCCAGGAAGTGTTCCACCGAGTTGATGCCCACAAAGTCTTCCACCTGGTTGCGGTTGCAGCCCGACTCGCACGGTGCCGGGCAGACCCGGCCCATCACCGACGGGAACGGGTTGGCCTCGGTGAGGCGCCCAAACGCATAGGCCTGCCAACTCACGCCAGCGGGTGGTTTCTCGATGCCGCGCACGATGTTGAGGTAGCCCCGAATGTCTTCGCCCGCCGGGCAACTGCCCTGGCACGGCGCGGTGCTTTGAATATAGGTTGGGCACTTGTGCGAATGGCCCGCGTCAAAGATGTCCTTCTGGAACGAGCGCACCTTGTTGTCGCCGTCTTTGTAACGGCGAAAGTTCAGCGGCTTGGTGGCGATGTTTTCGAGAGGGGTAGACATGTTGGGGTCTCCTGAATGGTGCATGGGCAGCCAGTGGGTGCGCAGTCGGTCGGGCTATTTGTCGCTCAGGCGGATCGCCTTGCTGACCAGTTGGTGCACGCCGCCCACCATGCTCATGTTGAAGCCGTAGTAGGGCAGCACCTTGGTGAACTGGGCCTTGCAGATGGCGCAGATGGTGGCCATGAAGTTGACGCCGTGCTCGTCCACCACGCCCTTGAGTGCCTCCATGCGCGGCAGGGCGCCCTTGACGCGCAGCTCCAGCAGGTCGTCGGTCAGCAGGCCGCCGCCGCCACCGCAGCAGAAGGTGCTCTCGTGAATGGTCTTGTGGCGCCATGTCGTGGAAATGGTTCGCCACCGAGGTGATGATGCGCCGCGGAATCACGAACTGCCCGCCGGGCATAGTGCCCATGCGCGAGGCGCGGGCCACGTTGCACGAGTCGTGGAAGGTGATGATGCGGTCGTCGTTGGCGTCCTTGTTGAAGCTCAAGGCGCCGCGCTGGATCAGGTCGTCGGTGACCTCGCAGATGTGCTGCGGCACCGGGTAGCGTGGATCGAGGTAGTCAAACGGCCCGATCAGGGTGTTCCAGAAGCTGTAGGCCACCCGCCAGGCGTGGCCGCATTCGCCCACCACGATGCGCTTGACGCCCAGCTCCAGGGCCGCCTCGCGCACGCGCAGCGAGATGGCGCGCATCTGCTCGTAGTTGCCGATGAACATGCCGAAGTTGCCGGCCTCCGAGGCGTGCGAACTCAGCGTCCAGCTGATGCCCGCGGCGTGAAACACCTTGGCATAACCAATCAGGCTCTCGACGTGGGGCTCGGAGAAGAAATCGGCCGACGGCGTGATCAGCAGCACCTCGGCGCCCTTGACGTTGAGCGGAAACTTGATGTCCAGCCCGGTGTCTTCCTTGGTGTCTTCTTCCAGGCCTTCGAGCGTGTTCTCCAGCGCCGGGCCGGGGATGCCCAGGTTGTTGCCGATGCGGTGCACCTTGCCGATGATCTCGTTGCTGTACTTCTGCCCCATGCCGATGGAGGCCATGATCTCGCGCGCTGCCATGGTCACCTCGGCGGTGTCGATGCCGTAGGGGCAGAACACCGAGCAGCGACGGCACTCCGAGCACTGGTTGAAGTAGCTGTACCAGTCGTCCAGCACCTCAGGCGTGAGGTCCACCGCGCCCACCAGTTTGGGGAAGTATTTGCCGGCAAAGGTGAAGTAGCGCCGGTACACCTTGCGCATCAGGTCCTGGCGTGCCACCGGCATGTTCTTGGGATCGGCGGTGCCCAGGTAGTAGTGGCACTTGTCGGAGCAGGCGCCGCAATGCACGCAGGCGTCCATGTAGACCTGCAGTGAGCGGTATTTGCCCAGCAACTCACCCATCTTGGCGATCGCCTTGGCCTGCCAGTCGTCCACCAGTTGCTCTGGGAACCCGAGCGCATTTTGAATCGGCGCGGCCGCGATGAAGGGCTTGAGGTGCGACATGGCCCCCACCTGCACCAGCGGAACGACCGGATAGCTTTTGAGTTTTGGGGTTTCAAACGCGGCGGTGGCCATGGTGTTCAGGCTCTTTTGTCCAGCGCGTTGGTCCAGGCCGCGACATGGCGCAACTCGCGCGCGTTGTCGGTCTGGTTGCGCGTCGGGCTGAAGAACAAGCCCGGTGCGTGCAGCAATTTGCTGATGGGGAAGATGATCATCAGCAGCGCCACCAGCGCCAGGTGCACCAGCAGCACCGGGTCACGGCAGCGGTTGCCAGTCCAAACGCAGCAGGCCCAGCATGAAGGCCTTGACCGCCACGATGTCAGGTGTGCTTGACGAAGCGCATCCCCAGGCCGGTCAGGCCAATCGCCAGCAGCAGGGCCAGCATCAGGTGGTCCGACGGGGTGGAGATATAGCGCACGCGGTCCACCAAGCAACGCCTGGCCCACAGGCCACTTAGGGCCGCAACCATGGCAAAACCGGCGTAGGTGCCCAAAGGCTGGATCAGCACCACCGGCAGCCACACCGGCTCCTGAAAATAGCGTAAGTGGCGCAACAGCACCAGCAGCAGCGCGGCGTGGAACACCCAGCCGAAGAGCCAGGTCCACTTGCTGGACTTGAACAGGCTCTCGAAGAACACCACCTCGCGCGCCATGCGCCAGCCCACGCCGGCGGTCGTGACTGGCGCCGGCGTGGTGGGGATCTTCAGCGGCGCGGGTGTGCGGGCGTAGCTGCGGACCTTGCGTGCCAAGCCCAGCACGAACACCAGCACGGCGACGTTGAGCAGGACTGCGAAAAGAATGGTCAGCAGCGACATGGGCGGGGGTCCGGGACTCGGTGTGCGTCAGGAATGCCAGGACGCGCCTGGGAGCGCTCAGATACAGCCGGTGGGCTTGGGCAGGCCGGCGATCTTGCAGGCCTGCTTGGCCGGGCCGTAGGGGAACAGGTCGTACAGGTACTTGCTGTTGCCCTTTTCTTCGCCAAACTGCTTGCCAATCGCCTTGGTCAGCACCCGCACGGCGGGGGCAATCTGGTACTCGTTGTAGTACTCGCGCAGGAAGTTGATCACTTCCCAGTGGTTGTCGGTGAGCACGACCTTTTCCTCTTCGGCCAGATGGGCTGCAGCCGCGGTGCTCCAGTCGGCCAGGTTCAGCAGGTAACCCTCTTCGTCGGTCTCGTAGGTCTTGCCGTCGATTTCAAAACTCATGTTGTTCTCCAAGTAAAAAGGACTCTTGCAGTTGCATTTCAGCTATCCACGGCGCAGCGTCCCCCCCAAAGGGGTGGCCGGGCACACAGGCGCTTGGGGATTCATTACAACCAGGCATGTGAGGTGGGGTGTTCCACGGTCAGGTCGACAAAGCCGCCGTAGTCGACCAGGGTGATACCTTCGATCAGTTTGGCGCTCAGGCCACGCGCGTCCAGATCGGGTTGCAGGGCATAAACCTTAAGCGTGGTGCAGGCCCGTCGCACCTGCTCCGTCCACTCGGTGCCGGTGGTGGCGGCGTAGACCGCGTCTTCGGTCAGCAGCAACGCGTGGCCGGGCTGCGCCATGCGCAGGCAGCTCTGCAGCGTGCTGGTTTGAAAGGGTGACTTGTTGACGATGTGCAGCATGGGACGCCCCTCAGAAGCTCAGGATCACGTCTTGCTCGGCCATGAGCTGGCCCATGGCCTGCGCATCAAGCACCTCGACCGGTACCAGCAGATCACCCGTGGTCAAGCCGCGTGCGCTGAGCGAATCCTGGTCAACGTAGAGCTTCTCCACGTCGTAGCCCTCCAGCGCCCGGTAGCTGGGCGAGAAGTTCTTGATGCCGATGCCCTTGGTCTGTTGGCCCTTGACCAGTTCATAGACGCCGTCGTCGATGAACACCAGGCTCACGTCCTGGTCGAAGGTGGCGGTGATCAGGACCACCTCCAGGCTCTCCAGCGCGTAGACGGTGCCGTAGGGTGCCTTGCGGTTTACAAACATGAATTTCTTGCTCACAAGGTCCTTCCCCCCGGCGCTCTCTCCCCCCCCGCCCGGGGGCACGCCGCGGCGCCGGCTTTGCCGGGCCAGTGGCGTTGCCCCCTTGAGGGTGGGAAGCGGCCACACGAAGTGGGCAAGCTACGGGGGTGGTTGTCATGCTAGTCTCCAAACGTCACCAGGCGGTCGGCCTTGATGCCGCTGTCCACCAACTGGCCCAGACCCGAGATGCGAAAACCCGGTGCCAGCACTTCGTCCTTGATGCCGCGACGCAGTGCAGCGGCCACGCACACCACCAGGTCAACCTTGTGTTCGGCCGCCAGGGCCGACCAGCGGTTGACGATGTGGCGATCGTCCTGCGGTGGCTCGGTCAGGCGGGTGGCGTTGTTGACCCCGTCGTGGTAGAAAAACACACGCTGGATGCTGTGCCCCTTGGCCAGAGCGGCCAGCGCGAACTGGTAGGCGCTGTCGGACGCCTGATGCGTGTAGGGCCCTTCGCTGACAAGTAAGCCGAATTTCATGGCGTCTAGAAGCGGATATGGGTCGAGGCATTGAGGCTGGAGCGTGAACCACGCCAGTCGTCAATCAGGTACTTGGTGAAGGGCAGGTCGCATTTCTCGAAGAATGCGGGCCAGCCGATGCGCTCAATCCAGTCCGTCACGCGTTCCCAGGAGCGGGCGTCTTCCTTGTAGGTGTAGAGGATCTTCTTGACCATGGCCGACACCTCGGGCCAGCGCGGCGGGTTGTTGGGCAGGCCCGAGGCGACCATCTTCATGAAGGTCGGCTTGCCGCGGGCATTGGAGTTCTTGCCGCCGACCCAGATCGCCAGCTTGCTGTGCTCCGGGTCGTTGATCTGCATCGGCGGGCACGGGGGGTAGCAGGCGCCGCAGCACATGCACTTGGACTCGTCGATCTCCAGCGAAGGCTTGCCGTTGACCATCGCCGGGCGGATGGCGGCCACCGGGCAACGCGCCACCACGCTGGGGCGCTCGCACACGTTGGCGACCAGGTCGTGGTTGATCTTGGGCGGTTTGGTGTGCTGGATGACGATGGCAATGTCGGCCTGGCCGCCGCAGTTGATCTCGCAGCAGGAGGTCGACAGGCGCACCCGGTTGGGCATTTCTTCCTTGATGAACTCGGCGTGCAGGTCGTCCATCAGCGCCTTGACCGCGCCCGGACGCGTCGGTGCCGGGGATGTCGCAGTGCAGGTAGCCTTGGGTGTGCGCGATCGAGGATACCGAGTTGCCGGTGCCGCCGACCGGAAAGCCACTGCTGGTGAGGGCTTCCACCAGGGGCGCCACGCGCGCCGCGTCGGACACCATGTACTCGATGTTGCTGCGAATCGTGAAGCGCACATGCCCGTCGGCGTAGGTGTCGGCGATGTCGCACAGCTTGCGGATCGTGTGCACGTCCATCTGGCGCTGCGTGCCGGCGCGCACGGTCCAGATCTCGTCGCCGCTGTGGGCGACATGGTGCAACACGCCCGGCCGGGGCCGGTCGTGGTACTTCCACTTGCCGTAGTTCTTGCGCATCAGCGGGTGCAGGTACTGCTTGTTGTCCGGGACGCCGCTCTCGATGGGGGTGCGCATGGTGGCCATGGTCTTTCTAGTCAGTTGGTGCTGTGGTTTGCTTCGGTAACTGTGGTCTGCCCTCAAGGTTCAGGCCGCCTTGCGGGCGTTGATCTTGGCGACTTCGTCGTCCCAGCCATCGGTGCGGACGTAGGGGTTGGTGCGCGGGGTGGAGACCATGTTGGCGTCGATCTCCAGTCCGATGCCTTCGAGGAAGTTGACCAGGCCGATGCGTTCGATCATCTCGCCGGTGCGCTCGTGCTCGAGCGCGTTTTCGGCAAAGAAGTCGATCGTCTTCTTGGCCAACTCCACCAGGGCCTGGTAATCCTCGTCGGTCTTCATGGGCATGAAGGGGGTGACCACCGTGCCCATCAGGTCACCGATCTTGAGTGTGCGTTTGCCGCCCATCAGCACCGTCACGCCGGTGTCGGTGCCGGGGGCCAGCGCGCCGGTCATGACGTTGATGCAGTGCATGCAGCGCACGCAGTTGCCGTTGTCGATTTCGAGTGACTGGGTGTCGTTCAGGGCCACGCTGCTAATCTTGGGGCCGGTGGCGACGTCCTTGGTCTCCATCAGCCGTATCGCCTTGGTCGGGCAGCGGCTGACCACGTCGTTGACCAGCTCGGTCAGGCCGTGCTTGGCGAACCACTTGCGCGCCAGCGGCTCATCGGTGCGCATGTTGTCGCGCCAGGTGCCGATGACGGCCATGTCGGCGCGCTGGATCGAGTTCATGCAGTCGTTGGGGCAGCCCGAGAACTTGAACTTGAACTTGTAGGGCAGGGCCGGGCGGTGCATGTCGTCCAGGAAGGTGTTGACCACCTGGCGGTGGGCGCGTGCCTCGTCGAAGCAGGACTGCTCGCAGCGTGCCGCACCGACGCAGGACATGCTGGTACGTACGGCCGGGCCGGCGCCACCCAGGTCAAAGCCCAGTTCGTTCAACTCGTCGAAGGCGCCTTGCACATTGGCGGTGCTGGCACCCTGGAACATGATGTCGCCGGACTGGCCGTGGAAGGCGATCAGGCCCGAGCCGTGGCGCTCCCAGATGTCGCACATCTTGCGCAGCACGTCGGTGGTGTAGTGCATGCCGGCGGGCGGCTGCACGCGCAGCGTGTGGAATTCCTTGGAGGCCGGGAACTTGTCGGCCACTTCGGAGAAGCGCGGGATGACGCCGCCGCCGTAGCCAAACACCCCCACCGTGCCGCCCTTCCAGTAGCCCTTGCGGGTCTTGTAGGAGTGCTCCAGCTGGCCCAGCAGGTCGGTCATGTAGTCGTTGTCCTTGGCCAGGCGTTTCAGGCCGGTGACAAAGCTGGGCCAGGGACCGCTCTCAAGCTCGTCGAGCATCGGGGTGTCGTGCGGTGTCTTGCTCACAGTGGTCTCCTGATCGGTTAGGGATAGACCTTTGCTGCACCAGGGTCTGTCCCACAAAGTTCCATGAACGGCGGCGAGGTCCGCCGCTTGGGGACGGTTCGTGGTCAACGATGGGTCAAATAGTAGGTTTCGCGGCCCGGTGGCGCTATCACCCTCGTTGAGTATTGGGGGCTACCCATTGGGGCTATATCGACACACCCGAGCCGGTTATAGACGCCAGGGGCGTGCCTCGCGCCAAATAGCGGGTATGAGCACTATTACGCCCATCGAAACACTGATCAGCCCCTTGGGCCGTCAGGTGATCGAATTGCAGCAGTTCGATCACGACGGGGGCGGCATGAGCCTGCTGCGCACGCGTATTCGCGAGGGCAGCCGTTTCACGGTGTTCGAGATCGACCCGCATACCGCCCGTGTTGGGGTTCGGCCCTGCTGCGCTGGGCCGATGCCCAAGCGGATTCCACGCCACCCGCGCAGGCACCAACGTGATTGATTCCGGCGCTGCCACGCCCCACACACCTACAGCGGCCGATGCCGCCGTGGATGTGGTTTTCCCGCTGCATGCCCGCTCATTACCACGCGACCACGCACAGGCGCTGCAACAGGCCTTGTGCGCGCAACTGCCGTGGCTGGCCACCGAGCCGCTGGCCGGAGTTCACCCGATCAAGCTGGTGCATGGTCTGGATGAGTCAGCCCTGCTGTCGCAACGCGTTCGCTTGCTGCTGCGTGTTGGCGCCTCGCGCGCGGTTGAACTGCTGGCCCTGCCGGGGTTGACCTTGCAGATCGACGGTCAGGCGCTGCAGTTGGGCGCGGCGCACCTGCGCGGCTTGCAGCCCCACGCCACTCTGTACGCCTATCGCGTGGCGGCTGGCAGTGCCGACGAGTTGGCTTTCATGGCCGGTGTGACTGCCGAGCTGGGGGCGCTGGGCATCACCGGCGTGCCGGTGTGCGGGCTGCACCACCAGTTGCGGGTCTGCGGACAGTGGCAAGACACCTTCAGCCTGATGCTGCACCAGCTGACCCCGGCGCACTCCCTGCTGCTGCAGCAGCGTGGACTCGGTCCCCAACGGCTGCTGGGCTGCGGGCTGTTCGTGCCGCACAAGTCGACGGCGCCGCTTTAGCAAGCACTCAATCGTGACAAGGAGACTGACCAATGGGCTACAACATCAACGGTGTGGACTATGACACCGACGATCAGGGCTACCTGCTGGAGCCGGTGTTTGAGGATGAGGTGGTGCGCGTGATTGCCGCATCCGAGAGCATCACCCTGACCGATGCGCACTGGGAGGTGGTGAACTACCTGCGCGACGAGTACCGCGAACACGGCCACACGCCCAACTTTCGGGCCATGCTCAAGGGCATGGCCGAGATTCGTCCCGACGTGGACAGCAAATACCTGTATGACCTGTTCCCGGTTGGACCGGCCAAACAAGGCCCCAAGGTGGCAGGCTTGCCGCAGCCCTTGGGCAAGGGTGGGTACTGAATGAACACCCCCAGGCTGCGCGCACTGCGTGTCGCTACGCCACCCCCCTTGCAGGGGGCAACGCCAGTGGCCGGGCGAAGCCCGTTCCACGGCGTTGCTGGGCTGGGCAATCGCATGCGTCGTGGGTCGCGGAGTTGAGACCGCTGAAGAACTGACATGGCCAACATGCGCATCAAGAGCCAGTGGTTCCGCTCCGGCGCGTCCAGGACGCCGCAGCAGACCGCCAGCGCCATGGCCTTCATTGCCTGGCGGGTGGCGCAAAACATGCTCAAGCAAATGCGAACCGCTCACTTCGATATCGAAGTCGGGCCGCCGTACTTTGCCTTCACGCGCGAGGTGCTGGTGTTCTTTACGCAGGTGCTTGACCGCATGGCCTTCGAGCGCATGGGTCCGCAGGCGCGCGGCGAGTTCATCACGGCGCTGGTCAAACGCGTGGCCGAGATCTTGCAAGACAACGAGGAAGGCCTGCTGGGCGCGACCCCGGCCGGTGCGCCCAGCTACTACAACCAGTTCATCGACCTGTTCAACGAACTGGCCGACCACTACGCTGAATTTGGCTTTGATGCAGCCGGTCCCGACTTTGCCTTTGTGCGCTACCTGGGCCATCGCATCGAGGCGCTGATGCCGCAAAAGGACCAGCGCTGGGTGGTGGACCAGATCATGGCCGCCGAGGTGCCCGTGGCGCTGGAGATGCTGCAGCGGGCCCTGGTCAATGTGCTGGCCACCGAGGCGCGGCCGGCGCGCGCCAGTCACGGCGTCGCATCGGGCGACTGAAGTCTGTGCATCATGATCGGTTCACCCTTTGACCTTGACCAACCGCTGGTCTACCAGCGTTGGCGCGATGCCAAATTGGCCTGCCGCCCGGCGCATGCGAGTGAGCTGGTGGTCAACGTGGCCGACCCGCGCGCCCTGACCGACCAGGAGCTGCAGGCACTGCTGCAGCGTTGCGCCAGCACCAACATGGGCGTCTACCGCAGTGCGTTGCGCGACGAAAGCAAGGACATCCCGCTACAGATAGCGCGGCAATTGGGCTTGCAACGGCTGGACGGAAATTGGCTGGCCGATGAAGACGGTGTTTCCCAGATCGAAGTGGCCGACCAGTCCGAAAGGGCTGCTTTCATCCCCTACACCAACCGCGCCATCAAGTGGCACACCGATGGCTACTACCACCCGCAGTCGCGCCACATTCGGGCGATGGTGTTGCATTGCGTGCGCGCGGCGGCGGCGGGGGGCGAGAATGCCCTGATGGACCACGAGATGGCTTACATCGCTTTGCGGGAGGCTAACCCGGACTGGGTGCGCGCGCTGATGGCCCCCGATGCCATGACGATTCCCGAGCGGCTCGACGATGACGGCGTGGCGCGCGCCGAACAGAGCGGCCCGGTGTTCTCGGTCGACCCGGTTGATGGCGCGCTGCACATGCGCTACACGGCGCGCACTCGCAGCGTGCTGTGGAAGGACGATGCGTCAACCCGCGCTGCGGCGGCGTTTCTGCAGCGCTTGCTTGACAGCAGCGGATCGCACGTGCTGCGCCTGCGGCTGGAACCTGGCATGGGCCTGGTGTGCAACAACGTGTTGCACGACCGCGCCGGTTTCGTGGACGATGTGCGTCAACCCCGGCTGCTGTACCGGGCGCGTTATCTGGACCGTGTTCGCCAACCCGGCGCGCCGCAGCTGGCCGTTGACGCGCCAACCGGTAGGCAAATGGAGCCATCAGGCTAATAGAACAGGTATTCGATGCTATCAATTCAGTAGCGGAGCAGCACCATGTCCCATCAAGTCAGCGTTTGGCGTGCGGCCCAGTTGGTCGGGGTGGCGCGTGGGGTGTTGCAACAACACGTTCGGGACGGCGCCCTGGTGCTGAACGATGGCCTGGTATCCACCGACGCCTTGCTGCGCCTCTACCCCGGCGCCCAGTTGGAAGAGTCGGGCCTTTTGGAGCGCGTCGCGCTGATTCGCGACGAGGCCTTTGGCACCCGCGTGCGCGAGCGCCTGCTGCCCAACCAGGAAGTGTTGGCACAACGCCTGTTTGCCCAAAGTCAGGAGCTGGCCGATGTGCGCAAACACCTGCAGCGTTACCACGGCCTGGTCATCGAGCTGCAAGCGTCTATACGCGCACTGGCTGCGCAGAACCCGCACGATCAGAGTTGGCAGGCGATGGAGCGGCAGGTGACCAAGGGCCTGGCACAAGCATTGGCGACTGAGTCGGTCGACTTGCTGGAGGTGATGGACGATATGCTTAAAGTCATGACGGCACAGGTCACGGTGCGCCCCAGCGGGCACGAGTTCTCGGTCGAGGGCCATACGAACTTGCTGCAATCCGGGTTGCATGCGGGCCTCAAACTCAACTACGGCTGTGGCAATGGCAGTTGTGGCATGTGCAAGGTGCGCGTGATTGCCGGTGAGGTGCTGCAAACCCAGCACTTCGACTATCCGCTGTCAGAGGCCGAACGCGCGCAGGGCTACACGCTGATGTGCTGCCACACCGCCGCCAGCAGTGAGCTGACGCTGGAGATGCTCGAAGCCACCGGCCCGCAAGACATCCCCGAGCAGCAAATCGTGGCGCAGGTGCGCGCCGTCACCGCCCTGGCGCCAGACACCCGTCTGCTGCACCTGCAAACGCCACGCAGCCGCCGTCTGCGCTTTCTAGCGGGTCAATCGGTGCGCCTGGGCTGGGTGCAACCGGGCGTGGGGGAGGGCCACGCGAGCTACCCACTGGCCAGTTGCCCGTGTGATGACCGCAACCTGTTGTTCTTTGTTGCCCGCGACGAGTCCGATGCACTGGCGCGCCATCTGTTTGCCGGGGACGTGGAGCCGGGCGCCGCCATCACCGTGCTGGGTCCGACGGGTGAATTTGTGCTCGCCGAGGGTAACCGCCCGTTGGTGTTTGCGGCCTGCGACACTGGCTTTGCGCCCATCAAGAGCCTGATCGAACACGCCCTGTCGCTCGATACGGCGCCCGCGTTGTCGCTGTTTTGGCTGGCCACGCGCAGTGATGGCCACTTCATGGCCAATCAGTGCCGGGCCTGGTCCGAGGCGCTGGACCAGTTCGAATACGAGCTGGTGTCGCATGCCGACGTTGGTCTGGGCGCATGGCAGATTGCCCGCGCCATGCGTGCCGATCTGTTTGACATCGACTGCGACTTCTATCTCGCCGGGCCGGCCGCTTTTGTTGACACCCTGCACGACGAACTGCGCGCAGCGGGGGTGGCAGCCGCCCAGATTGCCCGGCAGGTGTTGTAGCCCTATGGACGATCTGGCACCAGATTGCTCGGGCGGCGAGTCCTTTGCGCTGATGGTGCTGGGCCACAGCATGGCGCCGGAATTTCTGGAGGGCGAGATCATCATCATCGAGCCCGAGGGGCTGGCCAAGGACGGCTCTTACGTGCTGGCCTTTCATCGCGATGAATGGACGTTTCGGCAACTGCTGCGCGCCGGGACAGGCTGGACGCTGCACCCGCTCAACCCGGCCTTCGCGGACGCACCCTTGCAGGACTTGAGCGCGGTGCGCGGCGTGATCATCCAGAAGGCCCTGCCGGGGCGGCGCCGGGCGTCCAAGCACTACATCTGAGTCTGACCCGCGGTCGTCGCCGTGGTCAACGACGCCTTTACCCGCTACCGAGCTGCCGCGCGCTTTTTGGTGGAGCACCGCGCCAACGTCGGCTGACTACTCGCAGTGGGGCGCTAGTCCATGCTCACCATCACGTTGCCGATCTTCTCCCCGCTCAAGGTCAGCTTGAAGGCGTCTTGAATCTGCCCAAGTGGAAAGGTCCGGTCGATCAGCGGCTTGAATGCCTGCTTGGCCAACAAGTCCCGCATGTGGTCAAGACTGGCTTGCGGATTGAAGGGCAGGGGGAAGACCACCTTTCTTCCGCCCAGCAGCGGTGTGACCAGCGCCAGCCAGGGGTTCTGAATGTAGGGGCCCGCCGCGCCGGTTTGCCCGAAGGCGGCAGCGGCGGCAATAAAAAACGTGCGGCCGGCGGGCGCCGTGGCTGACAATGGTGCCGCCCTGACCTCGCCGCCTAGCCTGCGGTTCCGGCCCCCCCTGGGGCGCGGCCGTCGGCGTTCCGGCCAGCTGCTCCCCTCCCCTTCGCGGACCCCGGAATAGCCCGGCGAATACCGTCCTTGCTGGAATCTGAGGTGGCGCCCAAGATCGCGGCAGATGCACTCCATTGGTGGTGTGCACTCAGCCCGGTTAAGTGGACACCATGCAAGAGTCGAACTCATCCCCCGTCATCATCACGAAGCGCAGGCATAGCGCCGCCTTCAAACGCAGGATTCTGGAACTGACCGAGCAACCCGGCGCGTCGGTGGCAGCCATTGCTTTGGAGCACGGCGTCAATGCCAACTTGGTGTTCAAGTGGAGGCGCGCCAAGCTGGAGCGCAAGCGCGGCGCAGGGACTGCCCGCCAAGCTGTTCTGTTGCCGGTGTCCGTTGGTCCGCAGCAATCGCTGGTAGCCGTTGCGCCTGGCGGGCACGCCACGGATGTCAAGGAGGGCGTCATCGAGATCGAAATTGGCGGTGCACGCGTGGTGCTGCGAGGCCGCGTTGATCCTGCCAGCGTGCGCAGCGTCCTGATGGCACTTCGGGAGACGGCATGATCGGGTTGCCCTCGGGTACGCGGATATGGCTTGCCGCCGGATTGACCGACATGCGCCGGGGATTTGATGGTCTGGCAGCCCTTGCACAAAGCGCTCTGGAGCAGGAACCATTTAGCGGCCACGTCTTTGTGTTTCGGGGAAAGCGCGGCGACATCATCAAGCTGCTTTGGTGGGATGGTCAGGGCATGTGCCTGTTTGCCAAGCGGCTGGAGAAAGGCCGCTTCATCTGGCCGCAGGCCGAATCCGGCTCGGTCTCGCTGACCCCGGCGCAACTGTCCATGTTGCTCGAAGGAATCGACTGGAGAATGCCGGTTCGCACGTGGCAGCCCACACGTGCAGCGTAGGTCTTTTACGCTGCAGAATTGGGCCAATCGGTTGACAGTGAAAGTCCTCTGTTCCATTGGTAAATTGACTGGCAAAGTAGCGATCTATGAGTTCCGAGTCGCTGCTAAAAACCGTACAGACGTTGACAGAAGATGTCACGCAGCGCGACGTCACGATCAAGGCGCTGCGCCTGACCATCGAGAAGCTCAAGATCGAACTCACGCACTTGAAACGCATGCGCTATGGCCGCTCCAGCGAGAAGATGGAAAGCACCCAGGTGCAACTCGAATTTCTGAGCGCGGCCCTCGCGCCACTGATGCCTGCGGGCGCCGCTGCTGAGGACACAAAGGGCGATGCCACTGGCAGCAATGTTGCCGACTTGGACAGTGAACGCAAGAAGCGCAGCAAGAAATCCACGCAACCAGCACAGAGCGGATTGCCTGAACACCTCCCTCGCGAAGATGTGGTTCACAGCGCCTGCGCGTCGGACTGCAAGTGCGGCGCCTGCGGCACGGGTCTGCAGCAAATCGGGCAGGACGTATCCGAGGTGCTGGACTACGAGCCCGGCAGCTTCAAGGTCATTCGCCACATCCGCCCGAAGTTTGCCTGCACCCAATGCCACACGGTGGCTCAGGCACCGGCACCGAGCCGTCCGATTGATCGCTGCATGGCCGGCGCCGGTTTGATTGCCCATGTGATGGTGAGCAAATACGCCGACCACTGCCCTCTGTATCGGCAAAGCCAGATTTGTGCACGCGAAGAAGTCATCCTGGCTGCCACCACCATGGGTGGCTGGATGGGCAGCGGCGCAGCGCTGCTGACTCCCTTGGCCCAGGCGATTGGTCGTTATGTGCTGCAGGCGTACAAGGTCCACAGCGATGACACTCCGACACGTGCGCTGGGACGTGGCAAAGGAGAGACTCATCTTGGGCGGATCTGGACATATGTGCGAGACGATCGCGCCTGGGGCGACAGCGCACACCCTGCGGTATGGTTCCAATATTCCGAAGACCGCAGGGGCGAACATCCCCGACAACACTTGGATAAATTCAGTGGAGTGCTGCAGGTCGACGCTTTCGCCGGTTACAACTCACTGTTCACTGACGGCAGCGTCATTGAAGCTGCATGCTGGGCTCACGCGAGACGAAAATACTTCGAAATCCACAAGCAGCAGGACCTGCTACCTGGGACCCTGGCGCATCAGGCGTTGCAAAGGATTTCGAAGATCTATGCTGTGGAATCTGAGGTCCGAGGGCAAAGCGCAGAGTTGCGACGAAGTCAAAGGCAATTGCGAACACGCCCGCTTCTGCAGGAAATGCACGAATGGCTGCATGCCGCGCTGGGTCAGATATCGGCCAAATCACCGATGGCGCTGGCCATTGGGTACAGCCTGAGCAACTGGCGGGCGCTCACGCGTTTCCTTGATGATGGACGCATTGAGGCGGACAACAATATTGCCGAGCGCGCCCTCAGAGGAGTCGCCATTGGCAGAAAAAACTATCTGCACTTTGGCTCTGATGGCGGGGGGCACACGGCGGCGGTGATCTACACGCTCATTGGCACGGCCAAGCTGTGCGGCATCAACCCGCATGCCTATCTGCGCTACGTGCTGGAGCGCATTGCAGACCATCCCATCAACCGAATCGATGACCTGTTGCCCTGGGCCGTAGCCAAGCATCTGGGGCGCGGTGGCGTCGAGCCGGTGTCGTTGCCGCTGGCCGCCTGAGAACATTCAGCTATTTGCCAGAGCCATGGCGCCGATGCGAGAATTGCTCGCATGAGCGCGCAACTCCTTAAGCTCCCCGCAAAATCTCCTTCGAGGTCAACGAAGGCGTATCAACTGCGGGTGGAGCTCAAGGGCGTAAAGCCTGCAGTGTGGCGTCGCATCGTTGTGCCCGGCACCATCAAACTCTCCAAGCTCCATCACATCCTGCTGTCGGCCATGGGCTGGCAAGGCGGGCATCTGCATGAGTTCATCTTTGCGGACGCCATGTATGGGCAAGCCGAGGAAGAGATGGAGCCCGGCGTAGAGGATGAGTCCCGCGTTTCCCTGAGCAAGGCCACGGCCGTTTCGAATTCGTTCACCTGGGTCTACGACTATGGGGACTACTGGGAGCACAAGGTCAAGGTGGAGCGCATCGTAGACATGGGCGTTGCGCTGGACACCGCGATGTGTATAACCGGAAGAAACGCGTGCCCACCGGAAGACGTTGGGGGAGTACCAGGTTACGCCGAGTTCCTTGAGGCCATTCGGGACCCCGCAAACCCGGAACACCAGACCATGCTCGAGTGGTGTGGTGGCGCCTTCGATCCCAGCGCGTTTGATCCGATTGACGCTCAGCAGCGGCTCGACGAAATCAAGCTCTGATCGCCGACTTCGTCAAGTACGGTACTCACCGGGCTATTACGGACGTGAAGAAGTCGCGCGACAAATTGGCGCGATTCCGCCTTGAAGGCGACCGGATTGTCGAACCCGTCGTGGTCAGCGGTCTGAAAGCGGCTCTGACGGCCGCGCACCCGATGTTGGCGGCTGCTGCCGAGGTTCTGGACGTCAAGGCCGACGGCGGACTGAACATCGAGGCCATTGACATCAGCCCCGATCAGCAACGCCTGCTGATCGGTTTTCGCAGTCCCCTGCAGGAGGGCAGGGCCATCATCGCCAGCGTGGACAACCCTGGGGCGATCTTTGACGAAGGGGAGTCACCCCGCGTGTCGGCCACCTTGGAGACTTTGGACCTGGGTGGCAACGGGATTCGTGGCATGGCGTACCTGAGCGCCCTCCATGGTTATCTGATCATCGGCGGGCCGGCCACGCGCCAGCAGGTGCAGTTTGGGCTCTGGTTCTGGAGCGGCGAGCCGGGCGCTGCGGCACGCCGCGTCGCGGTGGATGGTTTGCCAGGTTTCGAACACGCGGAAGGCATCAGCCCGGCCACCATCGACGGCCTACCCATGGTCATCATCGTCAGCGACGATGGCGACCGGGCCAAAGGGCGTTGCGCCCACTATGTGCTGCTGAGCGTGGCGCAACTGCGCGTTGAGGTGTGACCGCCCCGGCGGCGCGCAACGCCGCCGGGGCGAGCCGGCTTCAGGTCGACATCTCCGTCAGGATGTTCTTGAGCCAGCTCGACGCATAGACCGCTTCCACTTCGGACAAATCCGGCGAGACGCCGCCCGAGTTGGGCACGGCGATGATCTTGCCGTCTTTGACCGCATAGACCCCCGCCACGCTAACCGCCTCTTTGGCTGACAGGTAGCTGTAGCAGGTGTTGATGCCCGACATTTCGGTGGTCTCTTTGCCGTTCATCAGCGCCACGATGTTGGTGGCGCAGACCTTGGCTTCCGAATTGGCCGAGTAGCCTGATTTGGGCATGGCGCCCGCCACGCAGGCGTCGCCGATCACGTGGATGGATTTCTGGATGGTCGATTCAAACGTGGTGCCGTCGATCGGGCACCAGGACTTGTCCGGACCGATCAAGCCCGCCGTGCGTGCGATGTTGCCCGCGCGCTGTGGCGGAATCACGTTGACCACATCGCCCTTGACCTCTTCCATGCCTTCGATGAAGACCGAGCGGTTTTTGGCGTTGACGGCGGTCACCTTCTGCGCGCCACGGTACTGGATGATGCCCTCGTAGTGCTTCTTCCAGCCCTTGCGGAACAACCCGGCCTTGGACACGATGTCGGGGTTGGCATCAAGCATGACCAGTTTTGACTTGGGCTTGTGTTGCTTGAGGTACATGGCAATCATGCTGGCGCGCTCATACGGGCCGGGTGGGCAGCGGAAGGGCGCCAGTGGCACGGTGATGACCACCGTGCCGCCATTGGGCATGTCCACCAGTTGCTTGCGCAGCAACATGGTTTGCGCGCCGGCCTTCCAGGCGTGTGGCATCACCAGTGGCGTGCTGGCCAGGTCGTAGCCTTCAAGCTCTTCAGCGCGGAAGTCCACGCCGGGCGACAACACCAGCCGGTCGTAATCAATGGTGCCGGAGGACACCGTGACTGCCTTCTTGGCGGCGTCTACGGCGGTCACCGTGTCGTACACCATGGTGATGCCGTGGTTGGCCGCCAGCTTGTCGTAGCCGATGGTCAGCGTACTTAGGTCGGGCAGCATGCCACCGATGTAGAGGTTGCTGAACGGGCAGGATACAAACTGCTTGTTGGGCTCGATCAGCACCACTTCAATCGACTTGTCGAGCATACGGATGTACTTGGCGGCGATGCTGCCGCCGTAGCCGCCGCCAACCACCACCACGCGGCGACCCTTGCCTTTGGCCAGCGTCTGAGCCGTGGCGCCAGCACTGCTGGCGCCGGTGCTGCCAGAGCCCGTAGGTTGTGTGCCACACGCCGCGAGCGAGGCGCCCACGCCGCCGACGCCCATCAGGCGGAGGAAACTTCTGCGATCTGTTGTCATGTTGTCTCCTTTTCTTACTTCACACTGGCGTAGAACTGCAGCAGGGCTTCAAGGTCATCCACCGACAGGGGTTTGACCTTCTCCGCCATCTTCTCCGGCATCTTGCGCTGGTTCGACAGGTACAACGCCATCTGCATCTGCATATAGGGCAACCACTGGCTGGCCATGGCCGGGGTGTCGTCTTTGCCCTCCTTGCCGTCTTCGAGGTGGCAGCGCGAGCAGTTGGCCTCTTGCAGGGCGGCACCGCGAGCGACGCGGGCCGGGTCTAGCGTTTGCTTTGAGGCGTGCAACTTCTGTTTGGCGAAGAACTCGCCCATGGCGGCAAAGTCCGCGTCACTGTAGCCCTTGGCCAGGCGTCCCATGATGGTGGACGGCCGCTCGCCGCTCTTGAACTTCTTCATCGCCGTCACGATGGCCTCTTTGGACTGTCCGGCCAAGCTGGGCATGGCCGGCCCGGCGCTGCCGCCACTTGTGCCGTGGCAGCCGGCGCAGGCGTTGGCCAGCATGGCAGCATTGGGCGACGCCGCAAGGGCACCGGTCGACATCATCCAGGCGCCGGCGATGAGCATGCCTGCCCCCAGCGTCCTGCTCCAGCGTTTCTGTTTCATTGCTGTCTCCTTATGTTCGTGGTTAAGACTGACCCTACTCCTGCTGACCCAATATGCGCTACTGCTTCAAAACGTTGATGTAATTTTTCACTTCAGGCACGGCTTTGTCCAGGCCAAACTGGTAGCCCAGCGAGACGTAATGAAAACGTGCGTTGGAGTGATCTTCATGGATGGCGAAACCAAAGTTGTAGGTCTTGCCCGCCACGAGGGCGTGGTCGCCCTTGCCGCCGCCAGCCAAGCTGCGCTCAAGTGTCACCACCCATTTGTTGCCGTCTTTCTTGCCTTCGGCCTTTTGCAGCCCTTTGCCGCCGTCCATCTCGCGGCTGGTGGCAACGTAGCCGTCCACCGGCTTTTCGCCCTTGCCGCTGCGGTACTGAATCAGGTCCATGTATTTGCCGGCGGCAAGGTCGGCGTCCTTGAGGTACTTGGTCTTCTTGTCGTCCTTAGGCGCCTTCATGCCGCGCAAATCCTGATGGCAGGTGGCCCAGCAACCGTTCTGGTTGGAGCCGTCCACGGTGCCACCACCGTCGAACATCATGGTCAGCTTGACTTCATTCTTCGGGTCGGCCTTGTTGTCGCCACCCTGCGGCGAGGTCCATTCGAAGCGAAAGTAAATCTTGTCGGCGTCAAAAGCGGTCTGCAGCATCACCGGCAGTGAGCCGGCCTTGCCTTTGGGAGGGGTCGGTTCCAGCACCGACTTGGAGCTGCCCACGGCCACGCCTCTGACGATCTTGTCGCCAATCTCGTTGGCATCACCTTCGTGGCACTTGGCGCAGCTGCGCTTCTTGTCCACGATGTCGGGCACCGCCGAATGGTCGGGCTTGTTCATCACCCATTCCAAGGACGCTTGACCGGGGTAGAACAGGGTCACCTTGCGCGTTGGCACCTTGCTCCAATCCGGTGCTGCCCAGGCGCTGCCCGCCAGCAGCACCAACATTGCCATTGCCAGTTTCTTCATTGCTTGGTTCTTTCTCGTCAGTTGAGGACTAGGCTGGTCTTGTCGCGCCCGCGGTCTGACCGGCCTGGGTTCAAGGCTTCTTCATGGCTTCTTCCTGCGCCAGCAATTGGTGCACCGCCTTGTGGGCGATGCCCTGGTGGCACTCGATGCAGGTCTTGCCGTCTTCGATGGCGCCTTCGTGTTTGACCACCGAGCGGTCCTTCTGTTTGCTCTGGTCCATGGTTTCAAATTTGTGGCAGTTGCGGCACTCGCGCGAATCGGCCGCCTTCATGCGCGCCCACACGCGCTTGGCCATGGTCAGGCGGTGGGCTTCAAACTTTTCCGGGGTATCGATGATGCCCGTGATCTTGCCCAGCACATCGCGCGCGGCCATGATCTTGGCCTCGAACTTGCGGCCATAGTCGCCTGGGCTCTTGCTGCTGGCGACATGGCAGTCCGCGCACGACACGGTGGTGCCACTGCGGTTGGTGTAGTGAACGGTCTTCTTGAGTTCCTCGGCCGGAATGCCCATCTCGTGGCACGAGGTGCAAAACTCGGTACGGTTGGTCCACTCCATGCCGGTATTGAGGCCGCCCCAGATCAGCACGCCCACGACGGTCCCAAGGACCAGCATGCTGGCCATCGACCACTTTGGTGGGCGTCGCAGCCAGGCGACGAACCCCTTCTTGGCAGAGGGCGCGGGGGTGGCGGATTCGGGCGGTGTGTCGTTGCGCATGGTTCAGGTCATCGGGTCCGTGCCAGGTTGATCGTGAGGCGTGCGACAGGCAGCCCTCAGGCGCGCCAGATCTGGTATTTCATCATCGCCACGGCGCCACCGGTCAGGCCAAGCATGGCGACCACCGACCCCAGCGCCAGGGTCGACAGGCCCGACATGCCCTGCCCGATCGTGCAGCCCATGGCGGTCACGCCACCAAAGCCCATCAACACCGCACCGATCAGGTGGGTACGCAAGTCGTCCACGCTGGCAAATCCCTCCCAGCGAAACTGGCGCGTGCCCAGGGCATAGGTGAGTGAACCCAAAAACATGCCGACCAGCGTGCTGATGCCAAAACTGGCATGCAGCGACTTGTCAGTCCACAGCATCAGCAGCTCCAGGCTGAAAGCCGCCGGGGCGACCAGGCTTAGAGACTCCAGCGTGCGGGTGTTGGTGGCAAAGTAGACGGTCTCCAGCGTCTCCGGGTTCTCGCCGTAACCCAGGTGGCCGGTGAGGTACCAGCCGGCCACGATCACCAGGCCCAGCGCCAGCGCACCCAGTACCTGGGCACGGTTGGAGCGGAAGCGCCGATCCTTGAAGATGAAAGCCAGCAGGCCCAGGCTGACCGCCAGCGCGGACAGCAGCGGGGCGGCAGGGTGGGGTGCGCCGCTGAGCTTGGCGACGGCCTGGCCCAGGCCGGTGGCACCAACATCGATGGTGACTGGGTCGAGCACGCTCGAACGCCATTGACCGAACAGACCCTTGAGCGTCATGTAGGCCGAGATCGCCAGAAACACCAGCACCACCAGGGCGCGCACACTGCCACCGCCCAGGCGAATCAGATTCTTGGCGGTGCAGCCTGAGGCCATGGTCATGCCCACACCAAACAATGCGCCACCGAGCAACAGCGACAGCCAAGACATGGCCGCGCGGTGGTAGATGGTCTTGCCCAGGTCAATCTGGCCGGTGTAATGCAGCAGGTTGGCGCCGACCATCGCCACGACGACCGCTAACAGCCACATCCGGATGCGCCCCCAGTGGCCCATGTTGACCACGTCGGAGATGGCGCCCATGGTGCAGAAGTTGGTCTTGTTGGCGACGGCCCCAAACACGAAGCCCAAGCCCAGACCGCCCCATACGACGAGAGTGGCCGGATTGAGCGAGGCGTCCACGGCCGGCCTCAAATGAACAGGCAGACGTCGGATTCGCCGGCAAACTTCATGAAGGTGGCGGCGCCACCGAATTCGATTTTCTCGATGAAGTCGCTGGTCTGGAACTCAAACAAGTCCACCGTCATCTGGCAGGCCACGAATTTGACATCACTCTCCAGGCAGATGTCGCGCAGTTCCTGCAGCGAGGCCACGCCCTTGGACTTCATCTTGGCCTTCATCATCATGGTGGCCATCGACTCCATGCCGGGCAGCATTTGCACCATCACCGGCATCGGCACCGGCATTGGCATGGCGGGATTGGCCAGCGGACTGATCTTCACGTCATCGAGGCTCTTGCGCAGCAGCTGCAGGCCGTAGAAGGTGAAGAAGATTTGCACCTCCCAGCCCAATGCCGCGGCGGTGGAGGCCAGGATGAACGGCGGGTAAGCCATGTCCAGCGTGCCCTTGGTGGCGATCAGCGCCATTTTTTTTGCGGCCATGTGTGTGCTCCGAAGGTAGGGTGCTGAAACGCGCGAAGATCAGGCCTTCCTGATGTAGAAGATGAACTTGCTGTTCTCGCTGCCCTGCTCCAGCAAGGCGTGGCCGGTCTGCTCGGTAAAGGCCGCCATGTCGCACACCGAGCCCGGGTCGGTGGCGACGACGCGCAGCACCTGGCCACTGGCCATGTCCGCCAGAGCCTTTTTGGTTTTCACGATGGGCAGCGGGCAGGCCAGACCTGACGCATCAAATTCCTTGCTGAATTCCATGTCTCGACTCCGGTGGTGGTTGGGTGGCGGCGATACCCGCTGACTGTGCCGCTGAGTGGGCTCATTCTTGAGTATGCCTGTCGGGGCGTCTATAACCGAGAAGGGTAATACCCCGTAGCCCAAATGGGTAAGGAACATTGTGCAGCTGGGGTTTGCCGCGGTGTGACGGGCTTTACAGGCGTATAGTTTCCCAATTCCCTTGCGCGGCCCTGTGCCGTGCTCAGACCAGTCGAACCGCATGCTGACCCAGACCAACAAGCCCGCTTCCAAGGGCGCCGCGACGCCAGTCAACGACACGGATCAGGTGTTTGAACTGGCCGCCGAGTTGTTTCGTGTGATGTCGGCACCGATGCGGCTGCGAATCATCAGCAGCCTGTGTGGTGCCGAGAAAAACGTTGGCGAGTTGCTCAGTGAGATCAACACCACGCAGCCCAATATGTCGCAACACCTCAATAATCTGTTCCAGGCCGGCGTGCTGGGCAAGCGTCGTGAGGGGGTGCAGATCTATTACCGGATTGTCGATGAGCGCGTGGCCAAACTGTGCCGCACCGTCTGCACGCAAATAGCCCTTCAAGGCGAGTGACGCATGCGCCAGTGTCTGAGCCAATGAAGCACGGCACCGGACCCGCCGCCTGGCTGCGTCGCAGCCTGCTGGCTTGCATGCTGCTGATATCCGGTGTGCCTTGGTTGGCGCGCGCGCAGGCACCCCCGGAGATGGTGGCGCGCCAAGTGTCCCCCTCGGCCTGGTACGTGCAAGGACTGTCGGCGGTCGGATCATCCGCCAACCAGAATTTCATCTCGAACGCGGGCTTTGTGGTCACACCCGCCGGGGTGGTGGTGATTGACGCGCTGGGCTCGCCCGCCCTGGCGACGCGGCTGCTGGCCGAAATCGCGAAAGTGACGGCGCTGCCGGTGACCCACGTGATCGTCACCCATTACCACGCTGACCATATCTATGGTTTGCAGGTGTTCCAGGCGCTGGGCGCGCGGGTGGTGGCGCATCGCGCCGCCTTGGCCTACCTGAACTCGGATGCCGCTCGCCAGCGCCTGGCGGTGTCGCGCCAGGATCTGGCGCCCTGGGTGGACGAGCAGACCCAAGTGGTGCAGCCCGATTTGTGGCTGGACGGACCGTACGAGCTGCTGGTGGGTGGCACCCGCATCCAGATCAAGTCGCTTGGGCCCGCCCACACGCCGGAGGACTTGGCGGTGTACCTGCCTGAAGACAAGGTGCTGTACACGGGGGATCTGGTCTTCAGGGGCCGCCTGCCCTTTGTTGGCCAGGCCGCCAGTGGCCGTTGGATCGCGGCGCTGGATGAGTTGCTGGCCTTTGGCCCCAACGTGCTGGTGCCCGGGCATGGCGCCCCGTCCACGACAGCGCGCCAGGACATGCAACTGACGCGCGACTACTTGCTGTACCTGCGCTCGGTGATGGCAAAGGCCGCCAGGAATATGGAGCCCTTCGAGCAGGCCTACGACGCGGTCGACTGGAGTCGTTTTGAGTCCGTGCCGATGTTTCGCATCGTCAACCGGATGAACGCCTACAACACCTATTTGCTGCTGGAGCGCGAGCTTGAGTGAGGGCGCTTCTTGCCGCACCTTCGTGCTTACCTTGAATCCCCACCTACCGTTCAGGATAAGCCGGGATAACCCACATGGGTGATGTGGTTGCCGCGGCAATGGTTGATACTCGATTGACCGCAGTCTGTTTGTTGGGGCCCAAATTCCGTGAGGAGACATTGATGCAAAGCCGTCGCGAGACACTCAAACACAGCGCCCTGGTGGCCGGCCTGCTGGCAGGCACCGGGCTGTTCCCGCGCTATGCCCTGGCCTTCAACGCGCCAGCGTTTGAGGCCAAGACTCTGGGAGATGCGTTCAAGGGCTTGGGTTTGGCCACCCCGCAGGCCAGCAAGGACGTGACCATCACCGCGCCCGACATTGCCGAGAACGGTGCGGTAGTGCCGTTTTCTGCGGCGACCACGCTGGCGGGCGTGAGTCAAATCCTGTTTCTGGTGGAGAAGAACCCGACCGTGCTGATTGCCGCGTTCAAGCTCACCGACAACGTCGAGGCCAACGTCTCCACGCGCGCCAAGATGGCGCAGACCTCGGATGTATACGCCGTGGCCGTGCTGAACGACGGTCGGGCCCTGTTCGCCAAGAAAGAAGTCAAGGTCACGCTGGGTGGTTGTGGCGGCTAAGGGCTGGCCGCCACGTTGACAAATCGATCTCATATCCATTAATCAGGTGCGGACAGAGCTAGTGGTCTGTCCCACAGACTAGCAGGAGTTTCCCATGGCAGATCCGATGCGCATTCGAGCCCAAGTAGCGGGTGGCAACGCCACCGTTCGCGTGTTGATGGCACATGAGATGGAGACGGGTTTGCGCAAGGATGCGGCGGGCAAGACCATTCCCGCCTGGCACATTAACGAGGTCGCTGCCACGCACAACGGCAAGACGGTCATGACGGCGGAGTGGGGCACGGGCGTGGCCAAGAACCCTTTTATGCAGTTCACCATCAAGGGCGCCAAGGCCGGCGACAAGGTGGCTGTGACCTGGAAAGACAACAAGGGTGAGTCCCGCACGGATGAGGCCACCGTGACCTGACACGGCGGCGCGTTTATTGAGTGGGCGCGGCGTGCGGCCGACGCCGCACGGGTGAGTGGTCCTACAATTACTCGGAGACAAGACCATGCAAAAGAGAGCACTGCTCATCGTTGGGCTGCTATGGAGCGGTTTCGGTGGGGGCGCCTGGGCCCAGAAGTCGTCGGCCGACGGCATCGCCGAGTACCGCGCCATGCTGGCCGATGGCAACCCGGCCGAGTTGTTTGAAGCCAAGGGCGAAGCCCTTTGGAAACAAAAACGCGGACCCAAGCAGTCGTCGCTGGAGCGCTGCGACCTGGGTAAGGGTGCGGGCGTGGTGAGGGGTGCGTTTGTCGAACTGCCGCGCTTCTTCGCCGATACCAACAAGGTGCAAGACCTGGAATCGCGCTTGCTCAGTTGCATGGAGACCTTGCAGGGTTTTTCTGCCACCGAGATCGCCAAGACCGCGTTTGACCGCGGCGAACAAACCACCATCACGGCTTTGGCCACTTGGATTGCCAGTGAGTCGCGCGGCCTGAAGTTCAACTTGCCGCAAGACCATGTGGCCGAGAAGACCATGTACGAGGTGGGCAAACGCCTGTTCTTCGCGCGCGGTGGCCCGCATGACTTTGCCTGCGCCTCCTGCCATGGCGAAGACGGCAAGCGCATACGCCTGCAGGACCTGCCCAAACTGACCACCAACCCCGGCGCCGGCAACGGCTTTGGCGCCTGGCCGGCTTACCGCGTCTCCAACGGGCAGATGTGGGGTATGCAGTTGCGGCTGAACGACTGCTACCGCCAGCAGCGTTTCCCCTACCCGCTGTTTGGCAGCGATGCGACCGTGGCCCTGGGGGTGTACCTGGGTGTCAACGGCAAGGGTGGCGAGTCGGTTGCGCCGGCACTCAAGCGATAGACGAAACCTTGTGGGTCAGACCACTCGCGCAGCGATGTGCTCTGACCCCAACTGATTAGGAGCTCCACCATGAAGTCAATCACGCAGTATCTGGCGCCCGTCGCGGTGCTGTGCCTGGCCGGTTGTGCGGCGGTGCCGTCTGGCCCCGAGTTGGATAAGCTGACAGCAGACATCGTGCGCGCCTCGTTTCGTGACCAGGGCCCGGTGAAGGTGGACCGGCTGGTGCAGGACGACGTCAACCGTGAATGCAGCGCGGCGGACGTCGTCGGCAAACCGATTGATCCCACACTGGCCAAGACGCTGGAGGCCGCCAACCTCAAGACCGTCAAGTGGCCGTCCGACGGCAAGTATCTGGGCGACTGGAAGGAAGGCGAAAAGATTGCCCAGAGCGGCCGTGGCCTGACCTGGACCGACGAGCCCGGCCAGGCGATTGGCGGCAACTGCTACAACTGCCACCAGATCGACGCCAAGGAGATCTCCCATGGCACCATTGGCCCCAGCCTGCACCACTACGGCAAGTTGCGTGGCGTGACCGACCCGGCCAGTCCTGCGGCGCAGCCCATCGTCACCTACACCTGGGGCAAGATCTGGAACGCCAAGGCCTACAACGCCTGCTCCAACATGCCGCGCGCGGGGCACATGGGCATCCTTAACGAGACCCAGATCCGCCACGTGATGGCTTTGCTGCTGGACCCCAAATCGCCGGTGAACCAGTAGACCGCGCGGGCGCGCCAATGAACCTGAGCACACGCGAGTTCCTGCAGGTGCTCGGCGCCGGAACCATGGCCGGCATGGGCCTGGGCAAGTACGCCGATGCCGATGCGGCCACCGCCAGCCACGGCCTGTATGACCTGCCGAAGTTTGGCACGGTGTCCTTCCTGCACATGACGGATTGCCACGCGCAGCTCAAGCCGATCTACTTTCGCGAGCCCAATGTCAACCTTGGCTTTGGCAGCATGCGCGGCCAGTTGCCGCACCTGGTGGGCGAGCATCTGCTCAAGGTGGCCAAGGTGCGCCCTGGCAGCGCGCCGGCGCATGCCTTGACCCACCTTGACTTTGAGAAGGCCGCCCGGCGCTACGGCAAGGTGGGTGGCTTTGCGCACCTGGCGACCTTGGTCAAGCGCTTGAAGGCCAGCCGTCCTGGCGCACTGGTGCTCGATGGGGGCGACACTTGGCAGGGCTCGGGCACCGCTTTGTGGACCCAGGGGCAAGACATGGTGGAGGCGGCCAAGCTGTTGGGCGTGGACCTGATGACCGGGCACTGGGAGTTCACGCTGGGCATGGACCGGGTCAAGCAGATCGTTGACAAGGACTTTGCCGGGCAGATCGAATTCATCGCGCAGAACATCAAGACCAACGACTTCGGTGACCCGGTCTTTAAGCCCTATGTGATGCGCGAGATCAATGGCGTGCCCTGCGCCATCATTGGCCAGGCCTTCCCCTACACGCCGATCGCCAACCCGCGTTACCTGATGGCGGACTGGGGCTTTGGCATCCAGGAAGAGTCGATGCAGAAGACCGTCGACGAGGCGCGCGCCAAAGGGGCACAGGTGGTGCTGCTGCTGTCGCATAACGGCATGGATGTCGATCTCAAGATGGCCAGTCGCGTCACCGGCATCGACGCCATTCTCGGCGGGCATACCCATGACGGCATGCCGGTGGCCAGCGTCGTCGGCAACCCAGGTGGCAAGACCATCGTCACGAATGCGGGCTCCAACGGCAAGTTCCTGGGAGTGTTGGACCTTGAAGTCAAGGGCCGCCGGGTGGTGGACTATCGCTATAAGCTGTTGCCGGTATTTGCCAACATGCTGTCGGCCGACCCGGCCATGGACGCGTTGATCACCCGCGTGCGTGCACCTTTTGAGGCCAAGCTGGGCGAGAAGCTGGCCGTCAACAACGGGCTGCTGTACCGGCGTGGCAACTTCAATGGCACGGGTGACCAGTTGCTGCTGGACGCCTTGATGGAGGTGCAGGGTGCCGAGATCGCGTTCTCGCCGGGCTTTCGTTGGGGCACTACCTTGCTGCCGGGCCAAGCCATCACGCGCGAGTGGCTGATGGACATGACCGCCATTACCTACCCCTACACGACAGTCACGGCGATGACCGGGCAGACCATCAAAACGATCCTGGAAGACGTGGCCGACAACCTGTTCAACCCCGATCCCTATTACCAGCAGGGCGGTGACATGGTGCGCGTGGGCGGTCTGCAATACCGCTGCACGCCGAGCGCCAGCGTGGGCCAGCGCATCGACGAGCTGCGCCTCAACGGCAGACCGCTGGAGGCCGACCGCAGCTACAAGGTGGCGGGTTGGGCGCCGGTGTCTGAGGAAGCGAAGAACGCCGGCACGGCGCCGATCTGGGACCTGGTTGAACCCTGGCTCAAGGCCCAGGGCACGGTGTCAGCGCGCCGGCTCAATGTCCCGAGTCTGGTGGGCGCGCAAGACAATCCTGGTTTTCAGGGTTGATGTGGCCAATTGGCGCTTCGGGAAACGGCGGTCGTCAATCGACTTGAAAGACTGAAATGGTTCGCACCAGTCCCTCTGCCTGTACGCGTAAAGACTCTGCCGCGGCTGCACTTTCTTCAACCAGGGCAGCGTTTTGCTGGGTGTTCTTGTCCATGTCGGACACCGCGCGGTTCACCCCCTGAATATCGTCGGCCTGCTCGGCCGTGGCGCGCGAGATCTCCGCCACCATGGTGCTGACCTGTTCGATCGAGGTCACGATGCGCTTCATGGTCTCGCCTGCGGCCTGGACCTTGGTGGTGCCCCCTTCAACTTGTTCCAGCGAGGCGCTGATCAGGCCCCGTATCTCCTTGGCCGCCTCACCACTGCGCTGAGCCAGGCTGCGCACCTCGCTAGCCACTACTGCGAAACCACGCCCTTGTTCTCCCGCGCGCGCTGCTTCGACAGCTGCGTTAAGGGCCAGGATGTTGGTCTGAAAGGCAATGCCATCGATCGTGCCGATGATGTCGCTGATGCGCCGCGCCTGGGCACTGATGCCGTCCATCGTCCTGACCACCTCGGCCACGTCGTTGCCACCCTGTTGCGCGACGCGGGAGGCCTCGCCAGCCAGGCGATTTGCTTGGACGGCAGTCTCGGCGTTGAGCTTGATGGTGTGAGCCAGGTCATTCACCGATGACGAGGTCGCCTGCAGGGCCGAGGCGGTCTGTTCCGTGCGTGTGGCCAGATCATTGTTGCCAATCGATATCTCGCTGGCGGCAGTGTCGATTTGGTCGGCGCCACGTCGTATGCTGTCGATCATGCTGTTGAGTCGTTGCACGACGTCGCCCAATGCCCGCAGCACCTGACCAGTGGCGTCGCTGCCGGCCTTTACTGAATGGTGACGCAAGTTGCCATCGGCCACGTCGCGCGCAATGGCCACAGCCTGACCCAGCGGCTCGACAATCAGACGGTTGCAGTACCAGGTGACGCCGGCCGACAGCAGCAGTGCCAGCGTCGCCAGGATCACCGTGCCGGTGTTGACCAGGGAAACTGTCTTGCCGACTTCGGTCGCCGCGGTCGAGCCTTGCGCCATCTCGGTGTCCACCACGGCCGTCATCTGTTTGCGTAGTTCCGCGTACGCGCTCTCGGCGGTGCTCATCATCGAGGCGGCCGTGCCCAGGCCGGCGCTTTTCATGTCCAGTGTGTCGAGCGCACTGCGCTCGAACTTCTTGAGGGCCTCCTCGGTGGCCACCAGCCGCGCCATGGCTTCAGGTTGCTTGGCGCTCACGGCCTTCTTCTGCTCTTGCAGCATGGCACCGAGTGCCTTGAATTCTTCGCCGATCTTGCTGTCCAAGGCCTTGATGACGTCCGCTTTGAGTCCGGCGCCTTCGTAGGCCAGGCTTTGCATCACCATGCCGTTGAGCTGCACCGCTCGTTCCTTGAGGTTGCCGGCAGCGGCTATCCGGGGAAGACTGGTCTTGCTGATGGCTTCCAGCGCGGTGCTGGTCTGGCGGTTGCCAATAAAGCTCTGCAGCGCGACCGCCAGCAGGCACAACATGACCAGCAACGGCGCTAAGGCAATCTTGACCGAGACGGGCAGTCTGAGGATGAGCTGATTCATGCGATATCCAGATGGGGCCATTGCGCGCGGGGGCCGGCCGATGGTACACATTGATCGGGGCTCACCCAGTGTGAGCCCCGATCCCGTCACAGTGGCGCAGCGATTAGCGGTAGACGCCGACGCCAACGTAGCCGTCGAAGTTGCTGAGCTTCATCACGTAGGTGGCCTTGCCGTCAACTTTCTTGGTTTGGGGATGCGCCCAGTCGTATTCGACCCAGCCAGAGCCCTTGGACTTGGCCAACTCGCTCATTTCTTTGATGAAGAGTTTGCCATTCTGGTCCTTCAACTCCATCATGTTCTTTCCAACCAGTTTGTCGTTGGCGCCGTGTGCCTTGGTGTTGCCATTGATGTCATTGGCAAAGACGTACAAGTCCTTCTTGGTCCAAGTCGCCTTGTCCGTGCTGAAGTCCTTGAATGCCTGATCTGGGCCGACTTTCTTGACGTGTGCCGCGGCCTGCTCGGCCATGGCCTTGGCCTCATCCTTGGTGCCACGCTCCTGGGACAGGGCATTGACCGACACAAAACCGACCAGGGTGAGCGCAATCAGCGAACGAAACACTTTCATAGATTTCTCCAACGGAGTTAGGGGATAGAGGTACCAATCTACCAGTATTCCGCGCAGCTCGGCAACCCTTTTTTGACAAACCCCCGCGAGCGCGGCGGTGGCCGTGGTTGATTCGTTCATGCGGGCGCGGCGGGTTGATGCGGATCGGAACCCTCACGATGGGTGGCTCAAATGCCACGCTTAGGACCGGTGTCCCGGCCCGATTACAAAGAGTTTCACTTATGAATCTATGTGCGAATCACGTCGGCCAGATCTGCCAGCCAAGCAGCGCCAGCTGCGTAAGACGCGCAGTTGGGCCGGTCAAACTGCAGGGCCAACCCTGTTGGCCGTGTCGCGTCAACGGTGCGATGATGCGCGCTGTCGGTGCGAAACTCGATCGTGCCGAAACCAGCAGGAGTTGAAGAAATTGAGCTTGGACTTTCTTTGGATGGTCATCCCAGGCCTTTTGGTGGCCCTGGTCTTGACGCCCTTGATTTGGCGGGAGCGGCAGCGCGCCCGCAGCGCCGAACAAAGAGCGACTGAAGCCGAGGAGGCGGTAGCCCGGCTGGAAGCTGAATTGGCGGTTCATATCGCCGCCGAACAGCAGCGAGCCGAGCGCCACGCAGCTGAACTCGCTGCCCATGCCGCGGCCGACGCCGCAGCTCGCGCTGCGGCCAAGCGAGAAGCCGAGGAGGCGGCCGCGCGTGCCGTGCTCGAGCGGGAGGCGGCCATCGCCGCGGCGCTTGCGGCCATCGAGCAAGAAGCCGCAGAGGCGGAACGCGAGGCGGCCGAAGCCGCGGTTCGCGCTGCCGAAGAGGCGCGACGGCAAGCTGCCCAGGCCGCTGCTCGTGCTGAAGCTGAGCGCGAAGTCGCGGCCCGTGCTGCGGCAGAGGCACAACGGCAAGCCGCCGAGGCCGCCGCCCGAGCCGAGGCCGAACGCGAAGCTGCGGCCCGCGCCGAGGCCGAACGCGAAGCTGCGGCCCGCGCCGAGGCCGAACGTGAAGCTGCGGCCCGCGCCGAGGCCGAACGTGAAGCTGCGGCCCGCGCCGAGGCCGAACGTGACGCTGCGGCCCGAGCCGAGGCCGCGCGTGAAGCTGCGGCCCGTGCCGCCGAAGAGGCGCACCGGGAGGCTGCCGAGGCTACGGCCCGTGCCGCGGCAGCGGCACAAAGACAAGCCGCCGAAGCTGCCGAAGCCGCCGCGCGTGCCGAGGCGGAGCGCGAAGCCATTGAGCTTGCTGCTCGGGTTGAAGCCGAGCAAGTGGCCCAGGCGGCTGCCGCCGCGCAGGTGGTCAAGCAGTCCAAGCCGCCCGAGCTGACGGTGGTGATGATCGCCGACGACTCCAAAGTGGTGCGAATCAAGACCAGCCGTTTACTCACCAAGCATCTGTACCAGGTCATGATGGCCGAAGATGGCGCCCAGGCTGCTGCTCAGATTGACAGCAACATGCCTGACGTGTTGATTACCGATGTGGAAATGCCCGGACTCGACGGCTTTGAGTTGGCGCGCCATGTGCGTGAGCAGCCGCGCACGGCGCACATCCCCATCATCATGATCAGTTCCAACAGCGCGACGATTGGCGCCAAGGCCGCCGAGGCCGGCGTCAGCGTGGTGATGGACAAACCCTACGCTGAGGACGATTTGATCGCACACATCGCGCGACTCATGGCGTGAGCCGCGGCGACAGTTGGTGGCGCGATCTATTTCTGGATGTCACCCAGGCACAGGTACTTGATCTCCACGTAGTCGTCCATGCCGTGGTGCGAGCCTTCGCGGCCCAGGCCGGATTGTTTGACGCCACCAAAGGGCACGTGCTCGGTGGCCAGAATGCCCACGTTGATGCCGACCATGCCGTACTCCAGCGCTTCGGCCACGCGGAAGATACGTCCGACATCGCGGCTGTAGAAGTAGCTGGCCAGGCCAAATTCGGTGTTGTTGGCGGCGTCCACCGCTTCCTGTTCGGTCTTGAACTTGAACACCGGCGCGAACGGGCCAAAGGTCTCTTCCTTGGCACACAACATGTCGGCGCTGGCGTCGGCTACCACGGTGGGCTCGAAGAATTGCCCGCTCAGGCGCTTGCCACCCACCAACACCCGGCCGCCTTTGGCCACCGCGTCGTCCACATGACGCTGTACCTTGACCAGCGCGGCTTCCTCGATCAGGGGGCCTTGGTTGACGCCTTCCTCGAAGCCGTTGCCAACCTTGGCAGTCTTCACCTTGGCGGCAAACTTCTGCACAAACTCGTCGTAGACCCCATCCTGCACATACAGGCGATTCGAGCAGACGCAGGTCTGGCCGGCGTTGCGGTACTTGCTGGCAAAGGCGCCTTCAACGGCGCTGTCGATGTCGGCGTCGTTGAACACGATGAAGGGCGCGTTGCCGCCGAGTTCGAGCGACATCTTCTTGACCGTTGGCGCGCTTTGCGCCATCAGAATGCGGCCCACCTCGGTCGAGCCGGTGAAGCTGATGTGACGCACCACATCGCTAGCGCACAACACCTTGCCAACTGCAATGCTGTTGCTGGCGTCGGCCGTGATCATGTTGAGTACTCCGGCGGGGATGCCAGCACGTACGGCCAGTTCGGCCGCCGCCAGCGCGGTCAGCGGCGTCAGCTCGGCTGGTTTGATGATCACCGTGCAACCGGCGGCCAGGGCTGGGGCCACCTTGCGCGTGATCATGGCCAGCGGAAAATTCCAGGGCGTGATGGCGGCGCACACACCGATGGGTTGCTTGAGTACTATCAGTCGGCGCGTGTTGTCGAACTGGGGCAGGGTTTCGCCATTGATGCGCTTGGCCTCTTCGGCAAACCACTCGACAAAGCTGGCCCCGTAGGCAACTTCGCCTTTTGCCTCGGCCAAAGGCTTGCCCTGCTCGGCGGTCATGATGCGGCCCAGATCGTCCTGGTTGGCCATCAGCAAATCAAACCACTTGCGCAGGATGATGCTGCGCTCCTTGGCGGTCTTGGTCTTCCAGGCGGGCCAGGCCGCGTTGGCGGCGATGATGGCCGCTTGGGCTTCGGCTGGTTCGAGGTTGGCCACATCGGCCAGGTGGGCGCCGGTGGCGGGATCGTCCACCGCAAAGCGCGCGGAACCGGCGACCCACTGGCCGTTGATCAGGGCGTCGGTTTTGAGTAGGGTCGGGTCTTTGAGCAGGGCGAGGGGAGAGGTTTTCATGTCCATGAAATGGGGTCCCAAGAAAAGAGGCAGTTTAGCGCCCCACCGATAGCGGCAGGCGAGGCATGGCCATTAGGCTGATAGGGCGCCCATCAACGATGCTTCGAGTATGTCCATGCCCTCGTCGACCAGTGTGTCGGCGGCGGTCAGTGGCACCAGGATGCGGATCACGTTGCCATAGGTGCCGCACGACAACAGCACCAAGCCGCGCCGGGTGGCTTGCTGCACGATGCGTTTGGTCAGGTCGGCGTCGGGCTGGTTCACGTCCCCGTTCTTGCACAGCTCGATCGCCACCATGGCGCCCAGGCCACGTACCTCGGCAATGCAGGGCTGCTTGGCGGCCACAGCCTGGAGGCGCTCGCGCAGGTGTTCGCCCAGTTTGCGGCTGCGCTCCAGCAGGTTTTCCTTGGCGAATACGTCGAGCACCGCCAGCGCGGCGGCGCAGGCCACCGGGCTGCCGGCATAGGTGCCGCCCAGGCCGCCGGGGCCGGGAGCGTCCATCAGTTCGGCGCGGCCCACCACGGCGGAAATCGGAAAGCCACCGGCCATGGATTTGGCCATGGTGATCATGTCCGGTGCCACGCCGCTTTGTTCAATCGCAAACCAGGTGCCGGTGCGGCCCGCACCAGTCTGGATCTCGTCGGCAATCAGCAAAATGCCGTCTGGCAGCTGCCATAGCGCGCGCAGGCGCTGCAGAAACTCAGGTGGTGCCACGTTGAAGCCGCCTTCGCCTTGCACCGGCTCGATGATGATGGCCGCCACGCGGCTGGCTTCGACATCGTTCTTGAACACCGATTCCAGCGAGGCCATGGCATCGTCGATGCTGATGCCGTGCAGGGCATTGGGGAACTGCGCGTGGAAGATTTCGGCCGGGAAGGGGCCGAAGCCGGTCTTGTATGGCGCCACTTTGCCGGTCAGGCCCAGCGTCAGCATGGTGCGGCCGTGGTAGCCGCTGGTGAAGGCAATCACCGCTGAGCGCTTGGTGTAGGCGCGGGCGATCTTGATGGTGTTTTCCACCGCTTCGGCGCCGGTGGTCAGAAACATGGTCTTCTTGGCAAAGTTGCCCGGTGCCAGCGCGTTGATGCGTTCGGCCAGTTCCACATAGGGCTCATAGGCCAGCACCTGAAAGCAGGTGTGGGTGTACTGGTCGAGCTGGGCCTTGACGGCTTCGATGATGGCCGGGTGCCGATGCCCGGTGTTGAGCACGGCAATGCCACCGGCAAAGTCGATGTAGCGCTTGCCTTCGACATCCCAGATTTCGGCGTTCTCGCCCTTGGCAATGAATACTTCGTGGCTTTGGCCCACGCCACGGGGAATGGCAGCTTGGCGTCGCGCCATCAGGGCGGCGTTGTTCAGATTGGGTTCGCGTTGCATGGAGAGGCTTTCAAAAGGTTGCGACGAGCAGAGGCGACCACTGTAGCTGAGCAGTGACGCGGCTACCATATACAGACACAGCCGATTGTGCAATGCACTGTGCAGCACGCACGACCAGTACACAGAAACCCTAGGTGCCATCCATGTTCACCCTCGACCCGCAGGCACCAACACCTTGGTGGTCAAATCGTCGAGGGTTTTCGCTTACTGATCGACGAAGGCGCCATGCGCGCGGGGCCAAGGCGCCGTCCATCCGGCAGTTCGCCCACGCGCATGGCGTGAGCGTGTTCACGGTGGTCGATGCCTATGACCGCCTGGTGGCGCAAGGGCTGTTCTCCTCGCGGCCGCACTCCGGCTTCTTTGTGCGCCAGCGCCAGGTGTCCGACGTGGCCGCGACGGGGCACGGGCCCAACTTCAGCTTCGACTCGATGTGGTACCTGCGCCGCATTTTTGAGAACCGCGCGCTCAAGAGCAAGCCCGGCTGTGGCTGGTTGCCCAGCGATTGGCTGTTTCAGGATGGCGTCAAGCGCAGCCTGCGCACGCTGGCCGCCGACGAGGTGGACCTGGGCGGCTATGGCGAGCCCAAGGGCTACGCGCCACTTCGCAAGCTGGTGCGTGACCTGCTGGCCGAGCAGGAGATTGCCGCCGGGACGGAGCAGGTGTTGTTGACGCACGGCTCCAGCCAGGCCATGGATCTGGTGGCGCGCCGCCTGGTGCGTCCTGGCGAGGCGGTGCTGGTGGATGACCCCGGATACCCCAACTTGCTGTTCTCGCTGCGCTTCTTGGGCGCCCGGCTGGTTGGTGTGCCGCGCACACCGGCAGGCTATGACCTGGCGGCGTTGGAACGCCTCGTGCTGGAACACCAGCCCAAGGTGTTCTTCACGCAGCCACGCCTGCAAAGCCCGACTGGCTCGGTGGCACAACTGGCGCACCTGCACCGGGTGGTGCAACTGGCCGAGAAGCACAATTTCCTGGTGGTGGAAAACGACCTCTACGCCGACCTCGACCCCGAGCCGCGCCCCTCGCTGGCCAGCCTGGACCAGTTGCGCCGCGTGGTCTACATCAGCAGCTTTTCCAAGACCATCTCGCCCAACATTCGGGTGGGTTACCTGGCCGCCAACCCGGACCTGCTAGAAGACCTGGCGCAACTCAAGATGATTTCGGGTCTGACTTCATCCGAGTTCAGCGAACGCCTAGCCTATGGTGCGCTGGTCGATGGCCGCTGGCGCAAGCACCTCAAGAGCCTGCGCGAGCGGCTGGCGGGTGCCCATGTGCGGGCCGCGCAGCGTTTGTCGGCCATTGGCTTCGAGTTGTTCGCCGAGCCGAAGGCCGGCCTGTGCCTGTGGGCCCGCCACCCGAACCTGCACGATGCCGCCGAATTGGCCTACAAGGCCAGCGAGCAGGACATCTTGCTTGGACCCGGGCATTTGTTTGGCCCCGAACTGTGCGTGAGTCCCTGGATTCGCTTCAACGTGGCGTTTTGCGACGATGAACAGTTACTTGAATTCTTGAAGACGCAGTGCCAGGCTCAATGACGCCGGGAGTTTGCGTGCTGCCATCACAGCGTCACGAGGTGGCGTGGCGAAGCGCCGCGCACGGCGCTTAACGGTATGCGCTGGTCAAACGTTACCAGGCGGGCGCCTTGTTTGACCGCCAGGCCAAGCAGGTAGAGGTCAGTGAGTTGGCGCGGGCTGTGCGTGAATCCGTGATTGAAGCGCGCCGCGTCAAGCAGGCTGATGTCGTCGCTCCAGAAGTGGTGGTGCGCGTCGGAGGTGGAATGCAGCAGCATCGGCATTAGCACTGAGAGCGGCTGTGGATTGCTGTATCCGTCCTGGCTCATGATGCGAAGGCAGCCGTTTTGCGTCAAGGGGCAACTAGCCCAGCCATGTTTGATATTGGCGGCCAGCCAACTCGTGGCGTGACTGTGGTGCACATGGTCGCGGTCGTGCAGGGCGATCAGCACGTTGATGTCGAGCAAGGCGCGCATCGCTTCAAACGCCCTCTGCGTCACGCAGACGATCAATCAGCTCGTTGCTGACGATCCCGCCCCGCGCGGGCAGCGGGTGGATGCCGTAAGCGGCCAGCGGCTCGGACACGGCGGCTGGGTCAGCCTTGGTCAGGCCCGCACCGGCGCCCGGCGTCGTGGCGGTCGGGGTGGTGAAGGCTCGCCGAGCGAGTTCGCTGATGGTCTGCCCCAGCGTCTTCTTGTCGCGCTTGGCGATTTCCTTTGCAGCAAACAAAACGTCGTCTTCGATGTCGAGCGTGGTGCGCATGGTGTTCTCTGGTGATGTTTGATGTTTGATGCTATCACGTCCGCGTTGGATGGGATAGCGACTTTGCCGGCCCCGCTGCGCAAGCGGCTGTGAGCATTCAGCAAGGCCGGTGCGTAAATGCCCGTGCCACGAGGCGTGATGCCCTAAAATTGGCCGCTTTCGCGCTCAGTTTGCCGTGTGCTGGCACATCGGGCGTGGCTCTCGCAGGCGTGTCGCTTGCCAATCAGAATCCCAAAACCACCTGTGCTTGCCATGAATACAACTGTTTCCGCCGTCAACGTTGCCGACATCCGCAAGATCTTTCTGGACTTCTTTGCCTCCAAGGAGCACACGGTGGTCGCCAGCAGCCCGCTGGTGCCGGGCAACGACCCGACGCTGATGTTCACCAACTCGGGCATGGTCCAGTTCAAGGACGTGTTCCTGGGCACCGACAAACGCTCCTACGTGCGCGCCGCCTCGGTACAGGCGTGTCTGCGCGCTGGCGGTAAGCACAACGACCTGGAGAACGTGGGTTACACCGCGCGGCATCACACCTTCTTCGAGATGCTGGGCAACTGGAGTTTTGGCGACTACTTCAAGCGCGATTCGCTCAAGTGGGGCTGGGAGTTGCTGACCGAGGTCTACGGCCTGCCCGCTGACAAGTTGTGGGCCACCGTCTACATCGACGACGACGAGGCCTATGACATCTGGACCAAAGAGATCGGCCTGCCGCCTGAGCGCGTGGTGCGCATTGGCGACAACAAGGGCGGCAAATACATGTCCGACAACTTCTGGATGATGGCCGACACCGGCCCTTGCGGCCCGTGCAGTGAGATCTTCTACGACCACGGCCCCAGTATCCCCGGCGGCCCACCCGGCAGCCCGGAGCAGGATGGTGACCGCTACATCGAGATCTGGAACCACGTGTTCATGCAGTTCGATATGCAGCCCGATGGCAGCGTCAAGCCCTTGCCCGCACCCTGCGTGGACACCGGCATGGGTCTGGAGCGTCTGGCCGCCATCCTGCAGCACGTACACAGCAACTACGAGATTGATATTTTTGATGCACTGGTGAAGGCCGCCGCGCGGGAGACCGGTTGCACTGACCTTG
This sequence comes from Candidatus Rhodoferax odensensis, assembly GCA_016718405.1. Classification (GTDB taxonomy): domain Bacteria; phylum Pseudomonadota; class Gammaproteobacteria; order Burkholderiales; family Burkholderiaceae_C; genus Rhodoferax_D; species Rhodoferax_D odensensis. Next base: position 55,893 of record JADKDJ010000011.1, on the reverse strand, counting down.
CAAACAAGAGCCTGCGAGTGATTGCCGATCACATCCGCGCCACGGCCTTCCTGGTGAGTGACGGTGTCATCCCCGGCAGCGAAGGCCGAGGCTACGTGCAACGCCGCATCATCCGCCGCGCCATCCGCCACGGCTACAAGCTGGGCCAGAAGGCACCGTTCTTCCACAAGCTGGTGGCCGACTTGGTGGCCTTGATGGGCGAGGCCTACCCCAATCTGGCGGCACAGGAGAAGCGCATTACGGAGGTGCTGAAGGCGGAGGAGGAGCGCTTCTTTGAGACCCTGGAAGTGGGCATGGAGATTCTTGACGACGCTCTGGCAGGTGACACCAAGGTGCTGCCCGGCGAAGTGGCCTTCAAGCTGCACGACACCTATGGCTTTCCGTTGGACCTGTCGGCCGATGTGTGCCGCGAGCGTGGGCTGAGCGTGGACGAGGCCGGGTTTGCCACCGCGATGGACAAACAAAAGGCCCAGGCCCGCGCCGCCGGCAAGTTCAAGATGGATCGCGCGCTGGAATACAGCGGCGAGGGCAACACCTTTGTCGGCTATGACAGCCTGACGCAGGCCACCAAGGTGGTGGCTCTGTATGTTGATGGCGCGGCCGCCAACGAGCTCAAGGCCGGCCAACATGGCGTGGTGGTGCTGGACGAAACCCCGTTCTACGCCGAGAGCGGCGGCCAGGTGGGCGATGCTGGTGCGGTGTTCAACAACAGCGCCATGTTCGAAGTGGATGACACGCAGAAGATCAAGGCCGATGTGTTTGGCCACCACGGCACGCTGAAGACCGGCATCCTGAAGGTCGGTGACACGGTGACCGCCCATGTGGATGCCTCTGCGCGTAGCGCCACCATGCGCAACCACTCGGTCACGCACCTGATGCACAAGGCCTTGCGCGAGGTGTTGGGCGATCATGTGCAACAAAAGGGCAGCCTGGTGAACCCACAGCGCACGCGCTTTGACTTTGCCCACAACGCACCGGTGACGGATGAGCAGATCAAGGAGATCGAGTTGCGCGTCAACGCCGAGATTTTGCAAAACGCGCAAACGCAAGCGCGCGTGATGGACATCGAATCGGCCCAGAAGACCGGCGCCATGATGCTGTTTGGCGAGAAGTATGGTGAGACGGTGCGCGTGCTTGACATTGGGTCCAGCCGCGAACTGTGTGGCGGCACACACGTGCAGCGCAGCGGCGATATTGGCCTGTTCAAGGTGGTGGCCGAGGGCGGCGTGGCCTCTGGCGTGCGTCGTATCGAGGCGGTGACCGGACAGAACGCCTTGGCCTACCTGCAGGGGCTGGAAGACACGGTGCAAGGCGCCGCGGCCGCCGTCAAGGCGCCGGTGGCCGAGCTGAACGAGCGCATCGGGCAGGTACTCGACCACGTCAAGACGCTGGAGAAGGAAGTGGCCGCGCTCAAGGGCAAGCTGGCTTCCGCACAAGGCGACGAGATGCTCAGCCAGGCGGTGGACGTCAAGGGCGTCAAGCTGCTGGTGGCCAAGCTTGATGGCGCCGATGCCAAGACCTTGCGCGAGACCATGGACAAGCTCAAGGACAAGCTCAAGTCAGCGGTGATCCTGCTGGCGGTGGTGGAGGGCGACAAGGTGCAACTTGCTGCCGGCGTGACTGCCGACAACACCGGCAAGGTCAAGGCCGGTGAGTTGGTCAACTTCGTCGCGCAACAGGTGGGCGGCAAAGGCGGTGGCAAGCCCGATATGGCCATGGCTGGTGGCACCGAGCCGGCCAAGCTGAGTGCCGCCTTGGCCAGCGTGGCCGCCTGGGTAACCGGCAAGCTCTGATCGGTGGTTCTCGTTTGCTAGTGAACTGATAGCACAACAGGTAATTCATGCGCCGCTTGCGGGCTGTTTTGGCGGTCAGCCTGGGCTTGCATCTGCTGCCGGCCCGCGCGGTGGCGCCTGAAGCGGTCAGCTTCCAAAGTCTGGATGGCACCGTGCTCACCGCCTGGGTGGCGCGCCCGGCCACTCCCCCAAAGGGCACCGTGGTGGCGATGCACGGCTGCGGTGGTCTGTACCTGGCGCGCGGCAAGCGCCAGGGTCAGCTCAACGCGCGGCACCAGGCCATGGCCGATTTGTTGGTGGAGCAGGGTTACGCGGTGGTGTTCCCCGACAGCTTGCGCCCGCGCGGCGTGCAGCAGTTGTGCACCCAGAAGATCGGCGAACGCACGATCACCCAGACCGAGCGGCGCCGCGATGCGTTGGCGGCGCTGAACTGGGTCGCTAAGCAGCCCTGGGCGCACGCGAACAAGATAGCTCTGCTCGGCTGGTCGCACGGCGGCAGTGCTGTGTTGGCGGCAACCGAATCCGCCCACCGCGAAGTGGTGGCGCAAGGGGTCAAGCCGGCCGTGGCGGTGGCCTTTTATCCCGGTTGCAGTGCCGCCGCCAGAGCCAACTACCAGCCCAATACCAAGCTGATTCTGATGCTGGGCGAAAAGGACGATTGGACGCCGCCCGAGCCTTGCATTGCGCTGGGCAAGGCGGTTGGCGCCGAGGTCAACGTGTTTGCCGACAGTTATCACGACTTCGACAACCCAGTGGGTAGCGTCAAGCTGCGCCGCGATGTGCCCAACGGCGTCAACCCGGGGCAGGGCGTGCACGCCGGCCCGAATCCAGTGGCGCGGGAAAAGGCCTATGCGCGGCTGTTGGACGTTTTGCGCGTGGCCTTCGACTGAGGCCCGGCGGCAGCGGGCCCGACGGGCGCGCGACCGAGTACCGGCAAGGACAGTTTGACGGGGCTTTGGCGTTTGATCTGGCTAACGCGCACCGCACTGACGCTGCCACCCGGCACCGAGCCGGCCAGGTTCTGCGTGATGTCGGCCAGCGTCACCTTGTCCAGTTCGGCGAGGTAGGCGCCCATGGCGCGGCCAATCACATTCTTGAGCTGGCAGTGCGCCGTCAGCGTGCACGAGTTGTGGTCAGCATCAAAGCACTCGACCATGCGAAAATCGGTCTCGGTGTTTCGCACCACGTCACCGATGCGGATCTCGGCGGCGGGTTTGAGCAGGCGCAGACCGCCGCCGCGTCCGCGCGTGGTTTGCAGGATGCCCTGGCGCGCCAGGTCGTTGACGATCTTCATCAAGTGGTTTTTGGAGACCGAATGGCTCTCGGCGATTTCGGCGATGGTGATCGGCCGCTCGGGGTGCACCGCGCAGAACATCAGCACGCGCAGGGTGTAATCGGTGTAGTCGGTCAGCCGCATGGGGTCTCCTAGTGAATTTGAGCCAAAGCACATTTGCGGTGCTAAGTGGTCTGACCCGGCATGATCAAAACATGTATGTCAGATATCATTTTATGGTACAACGAATTGAAGATGCATGTAAAATGCACATTTAAATCACCACTCACAAGCGATAACCAACCATGAGTACCAAGTTGCCCCCCATTCAGCCGGTCAGCTCGCCGGTGTTACTGGCCTTGCACGGCATGCCCTTGCTGCGGCTGGGTTTTCGCCCTTTCTACATTGGCGCGGCCATGCTGGCGGCGTCAATCGTGCCGCTGTGGGTGGCGATCTACCTGGGCGGCATGACCTGGCTGCCTACGCCAGTTCCCCTGCTGTGGCACGCCCACGAGATGCTGTTTGGCTTCGCCATCGCGGTCATCGTCGGCTTTTTGATGACGGCGGGCAAGGCCTGGACTGGTCTGCCCACACCGCGTGGGCCGGCCCTTGGTGCGCTGGTGCTGTTGTGGCTGGCTGCGCGCGTGGCGGCGCTGGTCGCGCCGTACCCCGTGTTTGCGGTGCTTGACCTGGCACTGTTGCCGACGGTGGGCGTGATCTTCCTGCGCCTGTTGCTGCGCTCGCGCAATATGCGCAACGTGCCGCTGGCCGTCATCCTGTTGCTGCTGTCGGCGGTGAACCTGGTGTTCCACCTGTCAGCCGGTGGCGTCATCAACCTGGCGCCGATGCAGAGCTTGTATGCCGGGCTGGCCCTGATCATGATGATCGAGTGTGTGATGGCCGGGCGCGTGGTGCCCGCCTTTACCGCCAGCGCCACACCGGGCCTGCAGCTCACGGCCTTGCCGTGGCTGGAGCGCGCGACGCTGGCTTCCACCGCAGTCGGCCTGGCCTTGTGGGTCAGCGGCTGGCAAAGCGCCCTGACCATGGCAGCGCTGGCGCTGGCCAGCACCCTGAACCTGTACCGCCAGTTGCGCTGGCAGCCGCTGGTGACGCGGGATCGCCCGATCCTGTGGATACTGCACCTGGCCTACCTGTGGCTGCCCATCGGCCTGGCCTTGCTGGCGCTGGCCCAGATCGGCGTGGTTACGGTGTCAGCCGGCGTGCATGCGTTGGCAGTCGGCACCACCGGGGGTCTGATCATCGGCATGATGACCCGCACCGCGCGCGGCCACACCGGCCGTCCGCTGCAGGTGGGCGCCGCCGAGGTGCTGGCCTATGTGTTGGTAATGGGCGCGGCAGTGCTCCGCGTGTTGCTGCCGCTGCTGGCGCCCTCGCTCTACGTCTACGCACTGGTCGCGGCGGCGGCGGCCTGGAGCCTGGCCTTCCTGATTTACCTGGGTTTGTACACGCCCTGGCTGATGCGCACGCGGCTCGACGGCAAGGACGGCTGAACGCCCGGGGGCGTCACTCCAGCGCGGCGGCACTGGCCGACGTCTGTGGGCGTGGTTGGCACGCGGGGCGCGACGACCAACTACTTGAATAGTCGCAGCTATCGGCGTATGGTTGACGGGCGCTTGGTTCCGAAGACCGTGCACTCAAGGAGTGAGCAGATGACAGTCTCTTCCACTTTCAACGCGGCCGATGGTGACGGCTACGAAATGCAGATGGGTCGCTGGAGTCGGCGACTGGTCGAGCCCTTCTTGGACTTTGTGGGCACCGCCGACGATGAGCGAGTGTTGGACGTAGGTTGTGGCACCGGCTGCCTGGCCGGCGCCTTGCTGCAGCGCTGTCAGCCCAAGGAAGTACGCGGAATCGACTTTTCGCCGGCCTACGTGGCGCATGCGGCCCGAAACAATCATGACGAGCGGGTGTCCTACGAGGTGGGCGATGCGTGCAAACTGGCCTTTCCCAGTGGGTCAATTGATCGCGTGGTGTCTTTGTTGATGCTGCACTTTGTCCCTCGCACCAGCGACGCCATCGCCGAGATGCGACGTGTGGCGCGCCCAGGCGCAGTGGTTGCCGCGGCCGTGTGGGATGCGCGCGGCGGTTTTGTGGCCAATCGGATCTTCTTCGACACCGCCGCCGCCTTGGATCCCAAGGCCGGCGAGCGCAGGGCACGCAACTACACCCGGCCGATGACGCGACCGGGTGAACTGGGTGATGCCTGGCGCGCAGCGGGATTGACCGATGTACGCGAGACCATGCTCGCCATTCGCATGGAATTCACCTCGTTTGAGGACTACTGGTTGCCCTATGTTGGCCGGGACGGCCCTGGCGCGGAGTATGTCGCAGCACTGAGTGACGCCGACAAACAGCGGTTGCGTGAAGCGGTGTACGCTGCCTATATTGACGGGGAGGCAGATGGTCCGCGCTCCTACGCGGCGCTGGCCTGGGCCGTCAGGGGCATTGCGCCCGACTGAGTCAGGGCCACCACGCGAACGGTACCATCGATCGCCTGCAGGCTCGCCAGCGTCGCCGCGTCCAGCGCGGCGCTGACATCGATCGCCGCCACGCCCATGCCGCCCTGGGTTTCCAGGTGCAGGTGCGACACGTTCAGGCCCGCCGCGCTGAGCGTGGCGTTGACCTGGGCGATGACGCCGGGGCGGTCGTGGTGGATGTGCACCAGTCGTGCTGGGCTACGCAGCGGTCCCACCGAGAGCTCGGGCAGGTTGACGCTACCGCGGATGGCGCCGCTGGCCAGGTAGTCGCGCAGCTTTTCCGATACTTCCACGCCCAGGTTGCGTTGCGCCTCCACCGTGGAACCGCCCACGTGTGGGGTCAGAATCACCTTGTCGCTGTCGCGCAGCGGTGACTCGAAGGGGTCGGCCCGGGAGGCCGGTTCGCGCGGGAACACGTCCAGCGCGGCACCGCGCAGCCGCGTGCCGGCCAATGCCTGCAACAGGGCGTCGATGTCCACCGCGTGGCCGCGCGCCAGGTTGATCAGCGCCGCGCCATCCTTCATCTGCGTCAGACGCTGCGCGTCGATCAGGTTTCTGGTGCGCTCGGCCTGCGGCACATGCAGCGTGACCACATCGGCCTCGCTCAACAGGTCCTCCAGGGTCGCCACGGGCGTGGCGTTGCCCAGTGGCAGACGGGCCTCGATGTCGAAGTAAACCACCCGCATGCCGATGGCCTCGGCCAACAGGCCGGTCTGGGTGCCAATCTTGCCGTAGCCGACGATGCCCAGCGTTTTGCCGCGCACTTCGTTGGCACCCTGGGCGTCTTTCAGCCATACCCCGCGTCGCGCTGCCGCGTGGCGCTCGGGCACGCGGCGCAGCAAGTGGATGGCGTGCCCGATCACCAGCTCCGCTACCGAGCGGGTGTTGGAGAAGGGGCCGTTGAAGACGGCAATGCCCAGCTCGCTGGCGGCGGCCAGGTCAATGTTGTTGGTGCCGGTGCAGTAGGCCCCGACGGCGCGCAGCGCTGGGGCCTGCAGCAGAACTTCGCGTGTCAGCGGCGTGCGTGAGCGCAAGCCAAGCACTTGCACGTCGGCCAACAATTCGACCAATTCAAGAGCGGATGGCGCGTGTTTCATGCGCTGGATGCTGACGCCGCGCAGGCTCTGCAAGATGGGCGTGGCACTGGCGTGGATGTCTTCGAGTAGCAGTATCTTGGGGGTCACGTTCGTCCTTGGGTGCATGGAATGCGGGTCTTCAAAGGCCCAGTTCCAGTTCTGCCTCTTCGCTCATCATTGATCGATCCCAGGGTGGATCGAACACAATCTCGACCTCCACCTGACTCAGGCGCGGCAGGGCTTCAAGCTTGTCTTGCACTTCCTGCGCAATGCCTTCGCCCATGCCGCAGCCGGGGGCAGTGACGGTCATCTTGATTGAGACTCGAAACGTTTCGTCGTCCAGCGGCAGCACGTCGCAGACGTAGACCAGTCCGAGGGAGACGATGTCCACCGGGATCTCGGGGTCGTAGCAGGTCTTGAGTACGTCCCAGACCACACCGCGCAGGTCCTCGGGGCTGATGTCATCGGGAATCGCCAGCGGCACCGGCGGCTCCTTGCCGATGGCATCGGCGTCCGTGCCGGCGATGCGAACCAGAAAGCCGTCGACATAGAGCGTGAAGGACGAGCCCAATGCCTGCGTGATTTCGCCAATGGTATCGGCGGGTAGTTCATACACATCGCCTTGCGGAATCAGCTCAGCGTGCACCGGGCGTCGGATCACCACGGTTTCGCGCGGGCGCCTCATGGCCTCACCGCTTGCGCTTGGGCGCCGGCGGGCGCGGGGGTTTGCAGCGCGTGACCTAGTGCATGCCAGCCCAGCAGTGCGCACTTGATGCGGCTGGGGTAACGCGCCACGCCGGCCAGGCTCATGAGCTTGCCCAGGTAGGCTTCGTCGGGTTCGTCGGCGCCGGTCAGCACGCCGCGAAAGCGCTCTTGCAGCGTCTGCGCGGCGGCGGTGCTGGCACCCTTGATGGCCTCAGTCATCATGGAAGTGGAGGCCATGCAGATGGCGCAGCCCTGGCCCTGAAAACTCACCTCGGCGATACGGTCGTGCTCGATTGTTAATGCCACGCTGATCTGGTCGCCGCACTGCGGATTGGAGCCTTCGGCCTGGTGCGTGGCGCCGGCGAGCGCGCCGAAGTTGCGCGGCGCGCGTTTGTGCTCCAGCACGATGTCCTGGTACAGGTCCAGATCGGCACTCATCGAAGCACCTCGATCGCGTGGGCCACGCCGCTGAGCAGTTGCGCCACCTCCTCGTGCGTGTTGTAGACCGCCAGCGAGGCGCGTGTGGTCGGACCGGTGCCGAGATGCTCCAGCAGCGGCTGTGCACAGTGGTGGCCGGTGCGCACGGCAATGCCGCGTGCGTCCAGCAGGGTGCCGATGTCGTGCGGATGCGCGCCTTGCACGACGAAGGAGACGATGGCACTCATCTCAGTCTGCGCCGATAGCACTGTGACACCCTCGATCTGGCGCAGGCCCCGCACCGCGTGTTGGCGCAGGTCCGTCAGGTGGGCTTCGATGGCCTTGAAGCCGACCGCTTCGATGAAACTCGCCGCGGCGGCCATGCCGACTGCGCCGCTGACGTTGGGCGTGCCGCCTTCCAGCCGCGCCGGCAGTTGGGCGAACACCGCGCGCTGAAAGCTGACCGATTGCACCATGTCGCCGCCAAAACGCAAAGGCGTCAGGCGCTCCATGGCGGCGCGCCGGCCAACCAACGCGCCGATGCCCATCGGGCCATACATCTTGTGGGCGGAGAAGGCCATGAAGTCGCAGGCCAGCGTGTCGAGCTGCATGGCGCTGTGGCCCACTGCTTGCGCCGCATCCAGCACGGTGAGCGCGTCGGCCTTTTGGGCAAGCGCCAGCATGGCCTCGTAGGGTGGGCGTTCGCCGCTGGCGTTGGAGCAGGCGGTCAGTGCAAAGACCCGGGTGCGCGGCGACAGCAGCCGTGCCAGCGCGTCTTCATGGAGGCGGCCCTGCGCGTCGGGCAGCAGGATGCGCAGCGTGGCGCCGCTGCGCCGCGCGGCTTGCTGCCAGGGCACCAGATTGGCGTGGTGCTCCAGGCCGCTGACGATAATCTCATCGCCCGCGCCCAGCACGGCGGCGTGACCATCCAAGCCGGTTGAGATGCCCTGCGCCAGCATGTTCAGTGCCTCGGTGGTACCAGAGGTGAACACCAGTTCATGCGCCCCCGCCGCACCGACATGGCGCTTGACGGTTTCGCGCGCGTCCTCGAACGCATCGGTGGCGCGCTGGCTCAGGGTGTGTACGCCGCGATGGATGTTGGCCCGGGCCCGGGTCTCAAACTCGCGCATGGCGTCGAGTACGGTCAACGGGATCTGCGTGGTGGCGGCGTTGTCCAGATAGACCAGCGGCTGGCCGTTGACGGGCTGTGCCAGGATCGGAAACTGCAACCGCAGCGCGCTCAAGCGGCCCACGATGGCGCCAGTGGTGTTGGCAAAGTTGGCGGCGTGGGCGCTGTTCATACGGTTGCTCGCTGCAGGTGTTGCGTCGTCATCCGTGCCAGCAGCGCTTCGAAATTCATGTTCGTCAGCAGTTCGGCTTCCCGCAAGGCACCCTCCAGCACCGCACGCTGCAAGCCTTGCAGGATGAGTGCCAGCGCGCTGGCCTCGTCCAGGCCGCGCTGGCGTGCATAGAACAACGCCTCTTCGGGCAGCGCGCCATAGGTCGCGCCGTGGGCGGCCTGAACTTGATCGTGGTGGATCTCCATGTGCGGGCGCAACACCACGCGCGGCTGGCCGCTGGTGGGGATGGCGCTCAGGCGCTGGCGCACGTTGGCGTCGTCGGCGCCCGATGCAATCAGTGTGTGGGCATTGAGCACGGCGTGCGCCTTGCCGCTGGCGAGCAGCAGGGATTCGACCGTGCTGTGGGTATCGCAGGCGCCGTGCGACAGGGCAATTTGCTGGTCCAGCGTGGTGTTTGCGGTCAGCAGTGCCGCGCCGATGCGCGCCGTGCTGCGCGGGTGGTGCAGGTCGATCTGGGTGCGCTGCAGATGGTAGGCGCTGCCCGATGCCAGCAGCGCCTGGTGGTAGCGGGCGTCTTCGGCCAGCGTAACGTGCAACTGGTGCGCCAGTCGGTCGTCAGGAGCGGGGGCCACCGCGCGCAGGTGGCGCAGGCGCGCGCCGCGTCCGAGCCGGATGTGCAGGACCAAGTTTTGCACGCCACCGCTTCTACTGGGGTCGAACTCGTGTTGCTCCAGCAGCACGCAGTCGACGCCGGGGGCCACATCGATCACCACCAGGGGCGCGTCGAACAAGGTGGGCGGACTGATCTGCAGCAGCAATTGCAGGGGCGTGTCGGCCGGCAGTGCGGGGTCGCCCGCGACGTGCAGACGCAGGCCGCGCTGGCAGGTGGCACGGTGCATCCAGCCAAAGTGGGCGGCGTCGCTCTCGTCGGGCCAGGGCAAACCTCGGAACAGGATCGCGCGCTGTTGCGGGTTGGCCGGGTCCAGTGTCTGCGTGATGAATTGACTGGCTTTCGACGGGTCGATGGCGCGCACCTGCCAGTTGGTCGACGGGTCGGTCGGTCCGACTGGTTCGCAGAGCCAGGTCGCTGCCGGGGGCGGCGGCAAATGCCTGAAATGTTCCGCTTTGGCGGGAATCCAGCGACGAGCCACCAAGCGCGCGTGAGCGTCGGCCAGGTCGGGATGGTGTTTTGGGGCCGGGGCGGGGATGGGTGTGGGGCGCATCTCACACCTCCAGCGCTTCGCTCTGGCGCACAAAGCCGGTGCGGGCAATGTCCCGCGCCAGCGCCAGCGTGCCGGTCTCGGCGATGCGGCCCTGGTCCAGGCGCAGCACCGTGTCGGGCGTCAGGGATTCGATCAACTGCAGGTAGTGCGACACCACCACGAAGGCGGTGCCTTGTGCGCGCATGGCCTGTACCTGCTTGACCACGGCACGCACGCCGTCCACGTCCATGCCGGAATCGATCTCGTCGAGCAGCGCCAGGCGGGGCTTGAGCAGGGCCAACTGCAGCAGTTCGTTGCGCTTGCGCTCGCCGCCGGAGAAGCCTTCGTTGACCGGGCGGCTCAGCAGTTTGGCGTCCAGACCCAGCTCGCCGGCCAGGGCGCGGGCGTCCTTCAGGAAGTCGAAGGCGTCGAGCTGCGACTCACCACGCGACTCGCGGATCGCGTTGAGCGCGCTGCGCAAAAACAGGCCGTTCTTCACGCCGGGGATGTCCGGTGGCGACTGCAGCGAGACGAACAGGCCGGCGCGGGCGCGCTCCTCGGGTTTGAGCGCCAGCAGGTCCTGACCATGAAAGCGGGCGCTGCCGGCGCTGACGCGGTAGCGCGGGTGGCCGGCCAGGGTCAGCCCCAGCGTGCTCTTGCCGCTGCCGTTGGAGCCCATCAGCACCACCAGCTCTCCGGGCCGGATATCCAGCGAGATCGATTCGAGCACGGTGCGTTCGCCGACTTCGACGCGCAGGTCGCGCACGCTCAGCAGGGGAGTGTGGGTGGTCATGTTGTCTCCTTGTGTTGGGTTGGTCATCCGATGGCGCCTTCCAGCGACACCGCCAGCAGTGCCTTGGCCTCGAGCGCAAATTCCATCGGCAACTCTTCGAGCACGGCCTGGCAGAAACCGCCCACGATCAGCGCCGCCGCCTCCTGCGGGTGCAGGCCACGCTGCTGGCAGTAGAAGAGTCGTTCCTCCGAGATGCGGGTGGTGGTGGCTTCGTGCTCCACCACGGCGTCGCTGCGCGCTGCGTCCACATAGGGGTAGGTGTGCGCGCCGCAGTTCGGGCCGATCAGCAGCGAGTCGCACTGCGTGTGGTTGCCAGCGTTTACCGCCGTGGGGGCGACGCGCACCAGGCCCCGGTAGCTGTTGTGGGCATGGCCGGCGCTGATGCCCTTGGACACAATGCGGCTCTTGGTGTTGCGCCCCAGGTGGATCATCTTGGTGCCGGTATCCGCCTGCTGGAAGTGGTTGGCTACCGCGATGGAATGGAACTCGCCGCTGGAGTCGTCGCCGCGCAGCACCACGCTGGGGTACTTCCATGTGATGGCCGAGCCGGTCTCCACTTGGGTCCAGGCGATGTGCGCGCGCTTGCCGGCACACAGCCCGCGCTTGGTGACAAAGTTGTAGATGCCACCACGGCCATGCGCGTCGCCGGGGTACCAGTTTTGCACGGTCGAGTATTTGATGTGCGCGTCGTCGTGCGCCACCAGCTCCACCACCGCGGCGTGCAATTGGTTCTCGTCGCGTTGCGGCGCGGTGCAGCCCTCCAGGTAGCTCACGTGGCTGCCTTCCTCGGCGATGATCAGCGTGCGCTCGAACTGCCCGGTGTTGCGCGCGTTGATGCGGAAGTAGGACGACAGCTCCATCGGGCAGCGAACACCCTTTGGGATGTAGACAAATGAACCATCGGAGAACACCGCCGAGTTCAGCGCGGCATAAAAATTGTCGCCCATGGGCACGACCGTGCCCAGGTAACGTTCAATCAGCTCGGGGTGGTGTTCCACCGCGTGCGAGAAGGAGCTGAAGATCACCCCCACTTCCGCGAGCTGCTCGCGAAAGGTGGTGCCCACCGACACCGAGTCGAACACCGCGTCCACCGCCACGCCGGCCAGGCGGGCACGCTCGTGCAGCGGCACGTTTAGCTTCTCGTATGTCTCTAGCAATTTGGGGTCTACCTCGGCCAGGCTCTTGGGCCCGTCCTTGAGCGACTTGGGCGCCGAGTAGTAGCACAGCGCCTGAAAGTCCACCGGGTTCATGCGCAGCTTGGTCCAGTTGGGCCCGGGCAGCGTCTGCCACAGCGCCAGCGCCTTGAGGCGCCATTGCAGCAGGAAGTCGGGCTCGCGCTTATTGCGCGAGATGGCGCGTACGGTGTCTTCATCCAGCCCTGGGGGCAGAGCGTCCGACTCGATGTCGGTGACAAAGCCGTGGCGGTAAGGGCCGTCCAGCGCCTGACTCAGGGCGGGGGCTTGTGCGGTCTGCAGCATGGCGCACCTTTGATTGTGGTGGACACATGAGGGAATGTGTGTCCTAATAGATGCATAGTGTATGCATCTATACGCAATGTTTCAAGCAAATCGAGTTTTGTCCGCTCTCGCTTTGTGGCCATTTGCGATGCGACGGAAATACTGCGCGACGACTGGGCGCCTTCTAGCGCAGACGGAAAAGGGCTCGATTTGCAGTTAAGTGATGCAGCAGCGGGTTGCCGCAGGCGCACCAATCGCCATGCACTTGCCAAGCCACCAAGGGCGTAGACAATCGGCCCTGCCATGGGAAAACGACAGCATCATCACGTGTACGTGGTCGAACTCTCCAATGAGGTTCTGCGCGATGCCCGGTTCATGCGGGCCAATCCAGGCTACGTCGCCGGCAAACCCTGCGTTTATGTCGGCATGACCGGCCTGGATCCGGACATACGTTTTGACAAACACAAAGCGGGGATCCAGGCCAACAAGTACGCTCAGAAGTTTGGCCTGCAGCTGTTGCCCGATCTCTACGAGGCCTACAACCCGATGTCCTATGAGGAGGCTCGTGAGCGGGAAGTGGAGTTGGGCATCCAACTGCGCGAGGCGGGGTTTGGGGTCTGGCAGTCGTAGGAGCGGCGCCGCCTCTGCGCCCTAGCGAATCTTTGCGGCCTCGGCCTCCATCTGCGACACCAGCTCGTGCATCTGGTCCACCACGGCCTGCACCGTCTCGCGCTTGGACAAGTCGACACCAGCCTTTTGCAGTTGAGCCATGGGGTGATCGTTGCCACCGCTGCGCAGCAACTCCAGGTAGCGCTCGGTCGCCGCGTCGCGGCTCGCGGGCTCACCGGTTGTCATGTCCTTGAACAGTTTTGCGGACGACGCGAAGCAGGTCGCGTACTGGTACACGTAGTACGGTGAATTGTAAAAGTGCGGGATGCGCGACCAGGTGTATTGGTAGGCTTCGTCCACGGTTACCGCGTCACCGTAATAGTCCTTGAGCAACTGCAGGTAGATGCCGTTGAGCACCGCCGCAGTGATTGGTTTGCCGGCTTCCACCAGCTTGTGCGCCTGCATCTCGAAGTCGGCAAACAAGACCTGGGTGTAGAAGGTACCCACGATGGAGTCCACCGCATGTTGCAGCAGCAGGAAACGCTCTTTGGGGTCGGTGGTGGTTTGCAGCAACTGGTTCAGCAGGAAGCGCTCGTTGGTGGTGGAGGCCACCTCGGCCACGAAGATCGTGTAGCTCGATGTCACAAAGGGCTGCTTCTCGTAAGACAGTATGGTGTGCATCGCGTGGCCACCTTCGTGCGCCAGCGTGAACAGGGCGTTTTGCGTGTCATTGTGGTTGAGCAGCATGTAGGGGCCTACGCCGTAGACACCCCCGACATAGGCGCCCGAGCGTTTGCCCTCGTTCTCATATACATCAATCTGCTTGCCCGCCAGAAACTGCTTGTACTTGGCGCTGTAATCCGCACCCAGCGGCGCTACCGACTGCAGCACAGTCTGCTTGGCGTCGTCGTAGGGGTAGGTGGTGGTGGTTTTGTAGATCGGGATGGAGCCGTCGTACAGGTGGTACTGCTCCAGCCCCAGCAGTTTTTTGCGCAACTTGGCATAGCGCTGCAGCGGCGCGGTGCCCGCGCGCACGGTGTCCACCAAGGTGCTGACCACCGCTTTGGGGATGGCGTGTCCGTCCAGCGCGGCGTCCAGCGTTGTTGGGAAGTTACGCGCCTGCGCGGTGAACCAGCCTTTCTGCATCACGCCGTTGTAGATGGCGGCGTAGGTGTTGGCAGTGGCGGCATAGGTGCCGATAAAGGCGTCGAATGCCTTGGCACGGTCGGCCTGGTTGTGGTTGGTCTGCAGCACCGATTGATAAGTGCCCGGCGTCAGTGTGATCGGTTTGCCGTCGGACAGCGCGACTTTGGGAAATTTGATGTCTGAGGTAGACAACTCCTGGAAGGTGGCGGTGGGTGTCTGAGCGAAGCGCGCCGACAGGGAAAGAAGCTTCTCGCCCTGCTCGTCAAGTACGTGCTGCTGCTGCCGGTAGTTGTCCAGGATGGTGAACCTGTACGGTGCCAGCGCCGGCGTGTCGCGAATCCATTGCTCGACTGTGGCTTGGGGAATCTTCAGCAGCTCGGGTGTGAACCAGGCGGTGGCGGTGCCAAACTTGGCAAAGACGGCACCAACACGCTGGAACTTGCCCGCCACGTCCTGGTTGCGTGTTTCCACGTCGCGTTGCAGCTGGGGGTAGCGGTAGACCCTGTACTCGAGCATGCCGATTTCGTCGTAGGCCTGGTAGGCGCCAAGCAGCGCCGCCGGGCCGTTCTTGAGCGTGCCTTTGCGCGCGGCAAACGCGTCCATTTTGGCCTCGATGTCTTTCATGGCGGCCTCCCATGCTTCCCAGTTGGGATAGATGGGTGAGAAGTCCCAGCGGTACTGAGCCGGTATCTCGGCTCGGACTTGCGTGGTCGGTTTGGGCGCACTGGCGGCCGCGGCGCCGGTTGCGAACATCAATTGGACGGTGGTGGCAATGGCGCCGAGTAGCAAGGTCTTCATAGGGCAGTTATTTTTGGGCAGTTTGGTCCGGACAAGTCCGCCATTACAACTCAAAAGCTCGACGGGCAACGGCCGAGCGCTGTGATCAATGCCTCATTGCCGGCGTAGCGGTGGACGTGGGATACCGGCGCCCGAGTTGTCAGCGTGATGTTCCGAGGTCATCGGGGTCGCGTCTTGTGTACCATCGGTCGCTGCCCGCGTCGCCAGGTCAGGTTGTTGGAACCGGATGTGCAAGCGACGCCAGGGCCAAGCCCCAAGGAGCTACGGTTTGAACTATTTTCTGCTCAAGCACCTGCACGTCACTTGCGTGGTGATCAGCATCAGTCTGTTTGTGCTGCGTGGCTCGCTCGAGCTGCTGCGGCGGCCCTGGCGGCATTGGCTCGTATTGCGCGTGGTGCCACACGTGATCGACACGCTGCTGCTTGGCACCGCGCTGTGGATGGCCTGGCGCATCGGTCAGTACCCATTCGTGCACGGCTGGCTGACGGCCAAGGTGCTGGCGCTGTTGGCCTACATCGTGTTCGGCATGCGCGCGCTGGGCAAGTCCACACCCCAGGCCCAGCGCTTGCCGTTTTTCCTGGGCGCGCTGGTGAGCGTCGGCTACATCGTCGGCGTGGCGCTGACCCATTCGCCGAGCTGGGGTCTGCTGTAGGGCGCAACGCAGCACCAGAAGCGTGGGTGGCTGAGCGTTCTGCGAAGGTAAAGGAGGAGCCCGCGCAGCGGGCGGGGGACACGTAGCAGAGTGCTCGGCCGCCCACGCTTCGAGCCGGCGCGCTCACGGCAGAGCCTAGATCCCCATCTTTGGAGTGGCCCCGCCAGGGGCAGGGGAATCATGCATTTGAGTTGAATCTTTTATAAGATGCATTTAACATGCAGCTTATAGGGCTGAGGCTGTTCCTGGCTCTGCGCATCTTTCAACTCCATCAGGAAGGAATTCTTGCCATGCATGCCACGCGCAAACTCTGGACCTGGCTCGCGATCATTTGCGCGCTGTCCTTTGCCGTTCTGGGCTGGGTCGGATCAGAGATCTATCTGACCGCGCCGCCCATTCCCAAACAAGTCGTCACCGCCCGTGGCGCCGTGCTGTTCTCTGAGGGCCAGGTACAGCGCGGCCAGGAGGCCTGGCTGTCGGCTGGTGGTCAGCAATTGGGCTCTGTCTGGGGGCATGGCAGTTATGTGGCCCCGGATTGGTCGGCCGACTGGCTGCACCGCGAGGCGCTGGCCCTGCGTGGCGTCTGGGCTCAGCGCGATTTCGGAAAGTCCTTTGACGCGCTTGGCCAGGGGCAGCAGGCGGAACTCAACAACCGGCTCAAGACCGAGATGCGGCGCAACACCTATGACGCCGCCACCGGCACGCTGACCTTGTCTGCGGAACGTGCCATGGCGGTGCAGCAGGTTATCCAGCGTTACACCGGCCTGTTTGGCAACGACCCGGCGCTGGACAAATTGCGAGGGCAGTACGCCATGACCGCGGCGACCCTGACCGATCCGGCCGATCTGCAGGCGCTGCCGGCTTTCATCTTCTGGTCGGCCTGGTCCGCCGCTACCGATCGCCCTGGTGAAACTGAACTGAGCTACACCAGCAATTGGCCACACGAACC
Organism: Candidatus Rhodoferax odensensis; assembly: GCA_016718405.1. Classification (GTDB taxonomy): domain Bacteria; phylum Pseudomonadota; class Gammaproteobacteria; order Burkholderiales; family Burkholderiaceae_C; genus Rhodoferax_D; species Rhodoferax_D odensensis. The sequence continues at coordinate 39,224 of JADKDJ010000011.1, read as the reverse complement.
GCTGGTTGGCAACACACCCACTGCGGGCGCTGGCATGTGGTCGATTGCCAGCGTGATTCTGATGATCGCCGCCATTGCCGGCATGATCTTCTATCACTCCACGCACCAGGAGGAGGGTGACCCCAAGCCGCCCAAAGCCGACCCCTTGTTTGACCTCAAGCCCACGCCGTCGATGAAGGCCACGCGCAAGTATTTCTATGTGGTGATCGGGCTGATCATGGCGCAGGTCGGCATGGGCGTTGTGACCGCGCACTACGCGGTGGAGGGCCAAAGCTTCTTCGGCTTTCCGCTGGCGCAGATTCTGCCGTTCACGGTGAGTCGCACCATCCACACCCAGTTTGCGGTGCTGTGGATCGCCACCGCCTGGTTGGCCACGGGCCTGTACATCGCGCCTGCCATCTCGGGCAAGGAACCCAAGTACCAGAAGCTGGGTGTCGACCTGCTGTTCTATGCGCTGCTGTTCATCGTGGTCGGCTCCACCGCCTTTGGCTGGCTGGGCACCTTGCAGCATCTGGGCAATGACTTTTCGTTCTGGATTGGCAACCAGGGCCTGGAGTTCACCAGCATGGGTCGCGTCTGGCAGATTCTGCTGTTCATCGGCTTGTTGTTCTGGGTGACACTGCTGGGGCGTGGTCTGATGCCGGCGCTGAAGAAACCCTCCGAGAGTCGTGGCCTGATCGCCATGGTGTTCCTGGCCGCGCTGTGTATCGGCGGCTTTTACGCCACCTCGCTGACCTGGGGTAAACACACGCACTATTCGATGATCGAGTACTGGCGCTGGTGGCTGGTGCACCTGTGGGTGGAAGGCTTCTTCGAGGTGTTTGCCACCGCCGTGATCGCGCTGCTGTTCACCCGTCTGGGTCTGATCCGTGCGGCTACGGCCAACAGTGCCATCGTGCTGGAGACCATTGTGTTCCTGTTCGGCGGCATCCTGGGCACGCTGCACCACCTGTACTTCACCGGTACGCCGACTTTCGTGATCGCCATTGGTGCCATGTTCTCGGCGCTGGAGGTGGTGCCGCTGGCCATGGTCGGTGTGGAGGCTTATCGCAACTACCAGCGCTCCAAGGCCGCGCCCTGGGTGCAGACCTACAAGTGGCCAATTCTGTGCTTTATCGCGGTGGGCTTTTGGAACGTGGTGGGCGCGGGGCTGCTGGGCTTCTCGATCAATACACCCATCGCCCTGTACTACATGCAAGGCTTGAACATGACCGCCGCGCACGGCCACGCCGCGCTGTTTGGGGTCTACGGCATGCTGGGCATCGGCTTGCTGTTGTTCTGCCTGCGTGGTTTGTCCAGCCGTGATGCCTGGTCGGACCGGCTGTTGGCGGGCATGTTCTGGTCGCTCAACGTCGGGCTGGGCATGATGGTCTTCATCTCGCTGGTGCCCGCTGGCATCTACCAGGCTTGGGCCAGCGTCAGCCAAGGGATGTGGTTTGCCCGTTCGCCCGACGTGGTGCACTCGCCATTTATGGAGACCATGGTGTGGCTGCGTGTGCCGGGTGACGTGGTTTTTGCCGTTGGCACGGTGTTGCTGGCGTGGTTTGCGCTGCGGCTGCTACGCGGCGCCAGCACAAACCAGCCAAGCCCGCTGCCGCTGGCGGGAACGCGGCGCGCCTGAGCTCGGACGTCGATCTGCTCAAGCGTACAGTGATGTGAGCTGGCCCGTTTCGGACACGCCGTGGACCTGTCGAAGTTGCGCTTGCCCAGATGGGACTGCTCCAATCGGAGCCGGCGCGTCGGAACGATGACGCGAAGCGGGTCGTTACTGCATCGGGATGGCGCCTTCTTCGGGCCATTTGGTCGTGGCAATGCGCCTCAGGTTCATTTCGAATATCTGGCGGGGCTCGCGGCCATTGGCAAGGTATTCGCCGACTTCCCGCCAAACGTCGCCTTTGATGACGGCGGTGTAGCGCACCGTGGCGTTTGGGCCCGCCGGCGTGGTCCACGTGAAGCCATCGGTCGTCGGAACAAACGGGAAGTCGCCACTGCGCCCCTGCGCCCAGGAGCGCATGGACCACTTCTTGGTGGCCACGTCGTATGACACGACGCCAAGGGCTTGGAACCCTGCCGTGCCGTCGGCGGTGTAGCCTCGGCCTTCGATGACGCGCACGGTCCCATTGAGAAGACTACCGATTCGCTCGGTCTGCGTAACTTCCTGGCGGTTGCCACTGCGGTCCAGTGTCCAGGCGGAGCCTCGCCAAGCACCATCCATGTAGCTCAGCTGCGTCATGGCTTCGCGCTGTTGTGACATCAAGGCCGCCGGAGTTTCTGGCGTCTGCGCCCAAGACGACGCGGCTTGCCAGGCCAGAAGTGCGGCCAAGCCAAGCTTGCCGGTGGCGTGAAGTGATAGTGTCATGAGTGTCTCCTTGGGTTAAAAAAACAGTGCGGCTACAGGTCGCCAGAAATGATGCTCTGCAGGTGTCGCACGTGCTGGAGAAAGGCGCTTCGCCCGCTGCGGGTCAACTGCACGCGGGTTCGTGGTTTCTTCGCATGGAAGTCCTTCAGCACTTCGATGTAGCCCGATCGCTCCAGCGTCGCGAGGTGGGCGCCCAGGTTGCCTTCGGTGGCCCCGATGATGTCGCGAAGTCGTACGAACTCTATCGGGTCTCCTGCTGCAAGCGTATTCAGCGTGGCCATGATCCTGAGCCGAATCGGTTGGTGTATCAGGTCGTTGAATGAACCCATTTCAAACCCGTCGGAGCCATATGCCAGATAGCACCAGCGCTCCGCCACCGACCAATCCCATCCAGGTGTTGAAGTAGACCGGCACGTGGAAGTAACCGATCAACGCCGCCGCGCATACCGCCAAACCTGCAAACATCCAGCGCGAGCCCGCCCAGATGCCCACAACGCTGTAGGCCAGCGCCACGGTCAGTGTGATAAAGGTTGAAACCTGTCGGCCGGTCTGCGGTGCCATGACCAGGAAGGCCGCCGCGAAGTACGCCAACACGATCAGCGCCAGCCCTGCGATGCGCCACGGCATGGCATGACCCGCGCCGCGCCGCGCGTGACCGACACTGGTGATGACAATCGACGCTGCCACACCGATAACGTCCAGTGCGAGCCAAATCCAGCCTGTCTGTGCCGGCCACCAGTCGCTCAATCCATAGCCCAGAGCCCACACAACGCCCCATAACAGGAAGTAGGGCGAGGCCAGGCGGTAGCGATAGAGTGTGGTGCCACGATCGGCGGCGGCTTGCACGACGTTGAGCGTTTGCCTGGCTTGCGCAACGCTGATGGACTGGCTCTCTTGGTGGTTCATACCAAAATTATAGAGTACTCTGTAGCACAGAGTACAGCACGAACCGAATGTGCGGTTTTGTGGGGTTGCCGCGGGGCGGTCGAAGCGCACGCGAGCAAAGCGGTGGGTTGACGGTTGTGGCCGCCGGGAGCGCGGCGCGCCGTAGGGTCTATCGTTTGCGTCTTGCCCCCTGGCGCAGTGGGTGGCAGGTAACGCGGCAGTGTGGGCTGACCGAGAGCGCTTAGGCGGCGCGGATCTCGAACACTGCGTCATCGAACGCATGGTCCAGCAGAATGCGGCGCACCCGGGCCTGCCAAAGGCGGCCGAACTCGGCATGCTGCTCCTCGCTTGCCATGCCGACCAGGCACATCTGCATCAGCCGCATCGTCTGGGGGTCGCTCGGCACGCTGTGCGCGCGGCCCTGCGCCAGCACGGACTGGCCCGTGTCGGTGCGGGTGAAGCGCAGTTCGGTTTCGATCGCAGCGTTGTATTGCAGCAGCCCGCGGCGCACGAACTGGCCGCCCAGGCCGGCAAAGCCGCCGTCCCCAGCGGCGCCGCTCAGCAGGCCCAGCACACTGGCCACGACGCCGGTGGTGCCGGCCTCATACGGCTCGCGCAGATCCACGGCGATGTCGCCGCGCTGCGGCATGGCCTCACCATACAAGGCGCGGATGGCGCGCACGCCAAGCCAGTAGGCGCTGGCCACGGTCGGGCACGAGTGCCCGGCCAGCCGCACTGCATCGGCGTAGCCATAGGTCATCAGGCCACCGTCGACCGAGCCCAGCAGTTCGGCCAAGGGGTCGCGCAGGGTGATGCGCGGCACCTGCTCGAAGAAGGCCGGGAAGTTCACGGCCGCAATCAGAGGCAGACGAAGTCGATCACGATCGCGCCGGGTTCCTTCTGCACGTACTGGATCGAGACTGCGTCGCCATAACGGGCGTTGAGCTGATGCAGGAGTGGGATTGGATCGTGGTCGTTGCAAAAGCGCATGGTCTCGCCTGGTTGCAGGGAGTCGAGCGCGCCGAAGATGGCGGCATGGCGAAAACGCTTGGCGACGCCGCGAGCGTCGAACGGGTAGATGGCTTCAGGGGTGACGTGGCCGGTGGCGCAGGAACTCATGGCAGTCTTTCAGAAGGGTGAATGAAAGATGCATTATAAATGAATCTATGGTCCAGCCATCGGTTCCTGTCCAACTTGCGATTGCTCAATCCTTGAACTGAGGCGTCCGCTTGCCCATATTGGCCATCATGGCCTCCTGCAGGTCGGCGCTCATGAGCATGGCGGCGTTCCAGGTGGCGATGTAGTTCAGGCCGTCGGCCACCGAGTGGTCGCGGCTGTAGGTCATCATTTCCTTGGTGCCGCGGATGGATAGCGGCGACTTGGCGGCAATGGTGGCGGCGATCTCGCGCACGCCGGCGTACAGCGCCTCGCGTGACTCGAACACGCGGTTGACCAGGCGCATCTCGCGTGCCTCGTCCGCGCCGAACTTGCGCCCGGTGTAGGCCAGTTCGCGCGCCATGCCTTCGCCGATGAGCTTGGGCAGGCGTTGCAGGGTGCCCACGTCGGCGGTCATCCCGATATCGATTTCCTTGATGGTGAAGCTGGCGTCACTGGAGCAATAACGCATGTCGGCGCAGGTGATGAGGTCGATGCCACCACCAATGCAGGCGCCGTGAATGGCGGCCAGCACCGGCTTGCGGCAGCGCTCCAGGCTGGTCAAGGTGTCTTGCAGATCGAGAATGACGCGGCGCAGGCCTTCGCGGGTGCGGCCATCACACTCGTTCTGAATCTGTGGCCCCAGACTCATCATCATTTGCAGGTCGATACCGGCGGTAAACAGCTTGCCTTCGCCCTGCAGAATGGCAACGCGCGCCTCTGGCGTTTCATCCACCCACTGGAAGGCTTTGCGGATTTCCTGCCACATGGTGGCGTTCATGGCGTTGGCCTTGTCTGGGCGGTTCAGGCGCACGGTAGCGATGTGGTCTTGCAGGCTGACACTCAGAGTCTCGAAGTTCATGGTGTGGTGCTCGCTGGAGGTTGTGTTCAGGTGGCCTTGGCGGCCTTGTACGCGGCCAGGTACGGTGCGAGGCGTTTGCCCATTTCGTCGCCCAGCGCTTGCAGGCCGCTCATCGGGCGCACCATCACTTCAAAGTCAACAATCTGGCCCTGCTCGTTGAACTGGACCAGGTCGATGCCCTTGAGTTCCTTGCCGCTGACTTTGGCGCTGAACTCCAGCACCACGTTCAAGCCGTCGGCACTGGCCAACTGGCGGTGGTAGGTGAAGTCCTGAAACACCTTGACGACGGTGCTCAGGATGAGCTGCACCACTTGCGCGCTGGGGTAGGGTGTGTGCGCCATGGGCGAGCGAAACACCGCCTTGGGGTGCAGCAGGGCACCCAATTCGCCCAGGTCACCGGCGGCCACCATGGCGTGCCACTTCTGCAAGCTCTCGGCCACGGCGGTGGGCAGGCGCTGCTCCAGCGTGGCCACGGCCGGGGCAGCGGCGCCGGCGCCAGCCTTGGGCGCGGTGTCGCTGCTGGTGCTGTCGAAGGCCAGCGCCAGTTCTGTGCCCTGCTTGATGGCGCGCTTGGCGTCCAGTTCGGCGGCCTTGTCGGCGCCCCCGATCAGGTGCACGGTGCAACCAGCGGCCACCAGTTCGGCTTGCAATTCGCGTTGCGGTTCTTGCCCCGCGCACAGCACCACGGTGTCGGCGGGAATCGTCATCTCGCGCTCACCCACGGTGATGTGCAGGCCAGCGTCGTCGACCTTGCGGTAGGTCACGCCGGACAGCATCTCGACCTTGCGGTTCTTCAACGAGGTGCGGTGAATCCAGCCGGTGGTCTTGCCCAGCCCGTCGCCGACCTTGCTGGCTTTGCGTTGCAGCAGGAACACCTTGCGCGGGCTCTTTTCGAGGTGTGCCGCGGTCAAGCCGCCGCGCGCGGCATAACTGGTGTCCACGCCCCATTCGGCGAAGAACTTGGTCTGGTCCAAGCTGGGGCTGGTGCCCTCATGCAGCAGGTATTCGGCCACGTCAAAGCCGATGCCACCCGCGCCGATCAGCGCCACCGTGTTGCCCACCCTGCATTTGTCGCGCAACACGTCGAGGTAGCCCACCACCTTCGGGTGCTTGATACCCTCAATCTCGGGCGTGCGTGGGCTCACGCCCGTGGCCAACACCACCTGCGTGAAGCCCGCGCTGGCCAACTGTTGGGCGCTGACACGCTGGTTGAGTTGAAGCTTGACGCCAGTGAGTTCAATCTGGCGGTCAAAGAAGCGCAGCGTCTCGTAAAACTCCTCCTTGCCCGGCACTTGCTTGGCAATGTTGAATTGCCCGCCGATCTCTGGGGCGGCGTCGAACAGCGTCACGTCAAAACCGCGTTGCGCCGCGGTGGTGGCAAAGGCCAGACCGGCCGGGCCAGCGCCCACTACGGCGACACGGCTTCGGCTCTTGGCTGGCACCATGGGCATCAGCGTTTCGTGACAGGCGCGGGGGTTGACCAGGCAGGAGGTGATCTTGCCGGCAAAAGTGTGGTCCAGGCAGGCCTGGTTGCAGCCGATGCAGGTGTTGATCTCGTCGGCCTTGCCCTGCGCGGCCTTTTGCACAAACAGTGGGTCGGCCAGGAAGGGCCGCGCCATCGACACCATGTCGCAAAAACCGTCGGCCAGCAGTTGGTCGGCTACTTCGGGGGTGTTGATGCGGTTGGTGGCCACCAGCGGGATGCCGACCTTGCCCTTGAGCTGCTTGGTCACCCAGGCAAAGGCCGCGCGCGGCACTTTGGTAGCAATGGTGGGAATACGCGCCTCGTGCCAACCCACGCCGGTGTTGAGAATGGTGACGCCCGCGGCTTCCAGCGCTTGCGCGAGTTGCACCACTTCGTCCAGTGTCGAGCCGCCTTCGACCAGGTCCAGCATCGACAGCCGAAAGATGATGATGAAGTTCTTGCCGACCCGCTCGCGGGTGCGGCGCACGATCTCCAGCGGGAAGCGGATGCGGTTCTCATAGCTTCCACCCCAGGCGTCGTCGCGGTGGTTGGTGCGCGCGGCGATGAATTCGTTGATCAGGTAACCCTCCGAGCCCATGATCTCCACGCCGTCGTAGCCTGCGCTTTGCGCCAAGGCGGCGCAGCGCACGTAGTCTTCGACGGTCTGCTTGACCTCTTCGGTGGAGAGTGGGTTGGGGCGAAACGGGTTGATCGGGGCCTGTAGCGCACTGGGCGCCACCAGCTCGGGGTGGTAGGCGTAACGGCCGAAGTGCAGAATCTGCATGGCGATCTTGCCGCCGGCATCGTGCACCGCTTGGGTCACCACGGTGTGTTTGGCAGCTTCTTCCTCGGTGGTCATGCGTGCCCCGCCGGGCATCGGGCGGCCCCGGTCATTCGGTGCAATGCCACCGGTCACGATCAGGCCCACGCCGCCTCGGGCACGCTCGGCATAAAACGCGGCCATGCGGTTGAATCCGTCCTTGGCCTCTTCCAGTCCGACGTGCATGGAGCCCATCAGCACGCGGTTTTTCAGAGTGGTAAAGCCCAGGTCCAGGGGTTTGAGCATGTTCGGGTAAGCGGTCATGAGGGTGTCCTTTGCGAGGTGGGAATGGCTCTTGATGTTGGCGCAACTATGCAACCAGTTGCAGCAGTTTAGGGGAAGTCGGTATTTTATGCAACCAGTTGCATAGTTGAACGGTGGGCGATAGACTCGCACCATGTCTTTGGCCCACGCCGTGCTCACCTCGCTGATCGAAAAATCGTCCTCCGGCTACGACCTGGCGCGCCGCTTTGACAAGTCGATTGGTTACTTTTGGCACGCCAGCCACCAGCAGATCTACCGCGAACTGGGTCGCATGGAGGCCGCCGGGTGGATTGAGTCCAGCGTGCCGGCCGATGCGGGCAAGACGCGCAAGCGCGAGTACCGGGTGCTGCCCGCCGGGCGCAAGGAGCTCAAGCGCTGGGTGGGCGAAGCGTCCACCCCGATGGACTTGCGCGACGAGTTCATGGTCAAACTGCGCGCCGATGCAGCCCTTGGGGGATTGGGCTTGCAAGCCGAGTTACGGCGACGCATCGGCCTGCACATGGAACGACTGCAGCAATACCGCGAGATCGAAGCGCGCGACTTCACCCCGCAACGCCTGACCACCCGCGCGTCCCGCATTCACCACATGATCTTGAAGAAGGGCATCCTGTATGAGGAAGGCTCGATTGCGTGGGGCGTGGACATGTTGGCGGTGTTGGAGAATACTTAGCCATGACGCTTCGTACCCTGCACCGCAGCTCCGCCATCGTGATCGCGGTCTTTGCGCTGTTTCACATCACCAACCACTTGGCGGGCTTGGTCGGCGTGGCTACCCACATTGCGTTCATGGAGGCGGCGCGGGTGGTGTACCGCAATCTCGTGGTCGAGATCGTGCTGCTGCTCTGCGTCGCGTTCCAGGTCGGCAGCGGGCTAACACTGGTGTTGCGGGGTTGGCGACAGCGGCGCGGTTTTGTGCCTTGGCTACAGGCGCTGTCTGGCGCCTACCTGTCGTTCTTCCTGCTGGTGCATGTGAGTGCGGTCCTGTCCGGGCGCGTGTTGTTGAACCTGGATACCAACTTCTACTTTGCCGCGGCTGGCTTTCACGTGCCGCCGTACCCCTACTTCTTTGTGCCGTATTACTTCCTGGCTGTGGTGGCGCTGTTCACCCATCTGGGTTGTGCCGCGTATTGGCAGGTTCAGGACCGATCACGTTGGGTGCGGGTGTCGGTTGTCGCCGTCCCCGCTGGCGTGAGTATCGTGTTGGCGCTGCGGATTGTGCTGTTGATGGCGGGCAAGCTTGCGCCGGTTGATGTCCCGGCCAAATACCGGGCGACCTATGGTGTTTCCATGCAATAGTCGGGCGGCGCATAGGGCTGGACTGCCTTGGTTCTCTGACCGTCGTTGGTTTTCGTAAGCAATTTCTTTACAATTCCGGATATCGACTCCGAAACCGTAAAAATGATTCCCCGCCACGCTGCACCGCGCATCCTGCGCTTGCTTGATGGATTCCCGATCGTGACCGTGACCGGGCCCCGTCAGTCTGGCAAGACCACCTTGGTGCGCGAACTGCTTCCACTCAAGCCCTATGTGTCGCTGGAGGCGCCCGCCCAGCGTGAGTTTGCCCGTTCCGCACCGGCTGAGTTTCTGCGCCAGTTTGCGGGCGGTGCCGTCATCGACGAGGCGCAAAACGCACCCGAACTGTTGTCGGAAATGCAGGGTGTGGTGGATGTCGCTGGGCGAATGGGTATGTTCGTGCTGACAGGGTCGCACAACTTGTCTTTGCTCTCGGGCGTTACGCAAAGTCTGGCCGGTCGCACCGCCCTGGTGGAACTGCTGCCATTGTCGGTGGCGGAGCTTCGCGATGCCAAGCTGTTGGACTCTGACTATGCGAGCCACTTGGTCAAAGGGTTCTATCCTGCCATTTACGCTCGCTCGCTCGATGCTTACGATTGGCTGCACGCCTACCTTGTGACGTCTGCCGAACGCGATGCCCGCCACCTATCGGCTATACAGGACTTGAGCGCTTTTCAGCGCTTTCTGAAGTTGACCGCCGCGCGCACCGGGCAGCTGTTGAATTTGCAGTCCTTGGCCAGTGATGCCGGGGTGTCTGACAAGACCGTCAAGCACTGGCTGTCGATTCTGGAAACCTGTTATCTGATCCACTTCGTGCATCCGCACTTTGCCAATTTTGGAAAGCGCCTCACCAAGAGTCCCAAGTTGTACATGACCGATGTGGGTTTGGCGGCGGCGCTTCTGGGCATCCAGAATGCAACCCAGGCGCAAAGTCACCCTTTGCGGGGTGCTCTGTTTGAAACCATGGTGGTCAATGAGTTTCTCAAGAACCGCTGCAATACGGGCGAGCGCGATCCCCTGTACTTCTGGCGCGACAACATCGGCACTGAAGTTGATCTCATTCTGGAGCGAGGGCCAGACATTGCTGCGGTCGAAATCAAGTCTGGCATCACGGTCGCGTCCGACGCCTTGGGTAACTTGAAGAAGTGGCATCGGTACGCATCGGCACGCGGAAGCTTTGCGGCCATTCATCTTGGCTTGGTCTATGGCGGCGAGGCGCGGTTCGTGCGGGAAAGCGTCGACATCCTGCCCTGGTCCGGGCTGTAGTGAGACAGCCTGGTCGGATCGCTGGGACCTGGTGCTGCCAACCTATTGCGTGCTGGCAATCCGGCTGGGCACAGCGCCCGTTGCGCGCCAGGCCGCCGCCGTGCCGGCGGGCGTGGCCCAGCGCACATTGGTCTTGGCCCCGACGCGGCTGGCAAAGGTCTCGATCTGGGCAATACCGTCGCTGGAAGTGCTGGCGTTGGCAGCATCGGACACCGTCAGCGTGAAGGAGTCCACCATCACCGTGGCGCTGTACACCGGTGCGGTGTAGCCCTGCGCCAGAAGCGTCGCCAGTGACTCGACGCCCGCCAGGGAGCGGTCGCCACCGCCCACTACCGCCAGGCTCTTGGCCGGATCGTGCGCCTGCCAGTCGGTGGCGCTGCGCGGTAGCCACAGGCCTTTGCTGAAATCTTCCGAGCCCGTGGCGTGGCTGCCCTCGCGCACGACTCCCCACAGGCTGGCGGCCTGCCAGCTGTAGCCACCGGTGCCGCTTTGCGCAGCGCGCACCGTCTCCAGGTCACTCACCTTCACGCCGGACAGCAGTGTGGTCGGCGTTCCACCCAGCGCAACGATGCGTTGCGCGGCGGTGGCTCGGTCGGTAGCCGAGTGAACATGCACGTCCCACTCCACGCCGATGGCGCTCAGGGTGCGGATGATCTCGCCGGCGCGGGCTTCACCGTTCAACCAGCCCACATCGGCACCGATCGACCAGCGCATGCCGCTCGCCTGGGTGCCGACCTTGCCGGCGTTGACGGCACGTTGAAAGAAGGCAATCAGGTTGTCGGGGTTGGGCCAGCGCAGCGGGGACGACTCGATGTGCATGGTGCCTGATACGTACAACGAGGGGGCGGTCGGCGCGGCGGCCAGAGCGGCACCGAGGCCTTTGGCGTTGACCATGGCGACGCGGCTGCGGTTGGCGTCGGCCCAGGCTACAGCGGCTTCATACAAGGTCCATTGGGCCTGCATGTCAGCGTCGCTCTTCAATCCGGCCAGCGTTGTGATGTTCCAGGGCGGACGCTTGGAGCCGCTCACGTAGGTGTTGGTCCAGGCGGAGGCCAGCGCAAAGAAATCGTTGTCGTGCATTTTGACGCCGACCACATAGGGGCTGGCGGCGCCGGAGTTGGTGCGTGCGGTCGCAAAGGCTGCATCAATCAGGCTCGACGGCGCTTGACCGGGGGATTGGAACAGCTTCAGGTCGAAGTGCTCTGGTCGCACATACAAGCCCGATGTGGTTGTGCCCAGGTTGATGTAGGGCGCGGTGTGGGAGATGGCCATGCTGGCCCCCAGCTCACGAAACACCTGTGACACCGAGCCATGCAGGGCGGCGTCGGCCTGGAAGGCGGCAATCACCGGGCTGTTGCCGGTGAGTTGCTTGAGCCGCGTGAAACCACCCAACGTGGTGCCTGGTAGGCCAGTGACCAGGTTGGTGACGTGGCTCTCGTAATTGCGAATCTGCGTGAGCTGATCGGCGGCGGGCAGCATTGACAGGCCGGACCAGTCGTAACCGGCATAGTAGGGCTTGGGGGGGCGAATGTGGTAGTTCAGCGCCACGTATGGGGATGTGCGCAGGCGCGTCACCAGGGCGGGATAGCTGGTCTCGAAGATCGACAACGAGGTATCGGTCAGGTAGATGTCCACCGGTACCCGATAGTTCTCATGCAGGGTGATGACGCGGTCCACCGTCGCGGCACTGCGCTCGGGGTAGGCAAAGTCCTGGGTGTTGAGGGTGAAGGTCAGCCAGTCGCCTGCGGTGGCGGCGCCCGTCACCCAGGCTGGGGACGGTGATCAGGGCATTGGCGCTCTTGCCTTCGCTGGTGGCGGTGATCGTGGCCGATCCGGTGGTCAGGCCCGTAACGACTCCGGTCGCGGAAACGCTGACGCTAGCCGCGTTCGAGCTGGTCCAACTGGTGACCCGACCACTGAGCACCGCTCCTGCGGCGTCCTTGAGCGTGGCCGTGAGCTGCGAGGTGGCGCCCGGATTCACGTTGTCCATCGTCGGGCTGAGTTCCACCGAGCTGACGCCAGTTTGTGCGGGCGGGGTCGTGGTGACCGGCGGGGCTGTGGGTGGGGGATCGGTTGCGCCGGTGGTCGATCCGCTGCCACCGCCGCAGGATGCCAATGCCAGCGCGGCCGTGACGATGCAGATCCATTGCACACCGCTGTTGATCCAGGAAATTCGGCGCATGACAGTCTCCCATAAGGGTTGTTGATGGGGTGTTCAATGCAAGCGTGACCAAAACGTCCATTGCGATGTCACGGGTCGGCCTGGTGGCGCGCTGGGGGCGAGATCAATATAGCACTGGATGCCGCAAGCACCTATTTGAATTGGCCGCTTTGGCCAGGCGAGTGGCTGTCGCGCGACGGTCTCAGCCGCACTCGGATCACAGGTCCAAGCGGCGGGCCAGCGCGAGCTGCCTCGCGCTGTCGAAGTGGCGGCGCACGCCTGTCAGTGGATCGATAAATTCGATCGACTTGGCGAGTAACTGAAGCGGGCGCGCGTAGTCGATGTGCCCTGCTGGGGTTAGCATGGGGTACAGGCCGTCGCCCAGTATCGGCAGGCCCAGCGCCGCCATGTGCACGCGCAACTGATGGCGCTGGCCGGTCACCGGTGTCAGTTGGTAGTGGCCCAAGGTTTGCCCTTCATGCGTGAGCGTGCTTAGCAAGGCGATGTGCGTGGTGGCGTTGGGTTCGCCATCCACCTCCCGTTGCAGCATGAAGTGCCCGGCTTCTTCGATCCGACTGTGCCGGGTCAGCGGTAGCGGCAGGTCGGCTCGCCAAGGCGCGATGGCCTCATAGGTCTTGTGCACCCGGCGTTGGCGAAAGAGGGCTTGGTAGGCGTCGCGAGTTGCCTTTTGCAACGAGAACAAAACCAGCCCAGCGGTGTCGCGGTCAATACGGTGGATCGGGCTCAAGGCGTCGATGCCGAACTGGCGCTTGAGCCGCACCAGAACGGTCTCCTGCAGGTAGTCGCCAGATGGTGCCACGGGCAGGAAGTGCGGCTTGTCCACCACCAGCAGGTGTTCGTCCTGAAACACGACGCCGGCTTGGAACGGAATGGGTGTCTCAAGTGGCACACTGCGGTAGTAGTACAGCCGCAGGTGCGGTTGGTAGGGGCGGTTCACGGTCACGGCGGCGCCGTGCTCGTCCCATACCTCACCGGCCATCATCCGGGCCTGCCAGGTTTCGCGGGCAATCGCCGCGAATCGCTCGCTCAGAAAATCCAGCATGGTGGGCCAGGCGCCCGTGGGCAGCCCAACGCAACTCGGGCCAACGCCGTTGCGTGTTGGCGGCACAAAGTGCCCGCTGGGTTGGGTCATGGTTCTGCGCGTTGCGCCACCGCGCTGAAGTACACCGCAGCGAGAATCCCAAGAAGCCTGTCATTGCGAGCGGAGCGCGGCAATCGATCAACGTGCGCCGCAGAGGTGGATTGCCGCGCTGCGCTCGCAATGACGGGCACTACCGGGCTCGCCATGACGGTTTGTAGGGTCACGTTTCCTCGACGCGCTCGAACACCAGGTCCCAGACACCGTGCCCGAGCTTGAGGCCACGGTTCTCGAACTTGGTGAGGGGTCGGTAGTGGGGCTTGGGTGCGTAGCCTTGCAGCTCGGGTTGTGTCGCGGCGGCGCGGTTTTGGAGCAGCGGCTCGGCGCTCAGCACTTCAAGCATCTGCTGTGCATAGGGCTGCCAGTCGGTGGCGCAGTGCAGGTAGCCGCCGATCTTGAGATGCGCCGCCAGTTTGGCCACCAGTGGCGGCTGGATCAGCCGACGCTTGTTGTGTTTGGTCTTGTGCCAGGGGTCGGGAAAAAAGATGTGGATGCCGTCCAGGCTTTGTTTGGGCAGCATGTGGTCCAGGACCTCAACCGCGTCGTGCGCGCAGATGCGGATGTTTTGCAGGTGCTGCTCGCCAATGCGCTTGAGTAACGCGCCCACGCCGGGTTCGTGCACCTCGCAGCACAGGAAGTTGGTGTCTGGCAGCAGCGCGGCAATGTGCGCGGTGGCCTCGCCCATGCCGAATCCAATCTCCAGCACCACCGGTCGTGGCGTGTCGCTGGCGAAGACGGCAGCCAGGTCGATCAGGGTTGGCTGGTAAGGCAGCAGGAATTGAGGGCCCAGTTCTTCAAAGGCCTTTGCCTGACCCAGGGTGGTGCGACCGGCTCGACGAACAAAACTCTTGATGGTGCGCCGAAACGGGATGTCTTGCGGTGCGTGGTTGGCGAATGCTGCGGCGAACGCCGCGTCGTCGGCGCTGGGATTGGGGTCGGTAGACCCAGAGGGGGAGGGGGCGGCGTGTCCCATGGTGGATTCCTGATGCTGGTGCGGCGCTGGCGTGGCTCGCCCGGCCTGCATTATCGGGCAGGTGCCTGCGGGTCGGTCGCCGCGCGGTCCGCGCGCCTCATGCCAAAGCGTTCGGCCCACTGGCCGGTCCAGCTCGTCAGCGCCTGCACCAACGGCCCAGCCTGCGCCGTCAAACCCAGCTTTTGCGCGGCCGAGTTGAGTGCGACCAGTGGCTCGCTGGTATCGAGTGCGGCGGCACCGTTTTGCTTGGAGAGTTTCTCGCCGTTGCGGCCCAGTACCAGAGGCGTGTGCAGGTAGCGGGGGGTGGACAGACCCAGGGCGCGCTGCAGGGCAATCTGGCGAGCGGTGTTGTCGGCCAGGTCTTCGCCACGTACTACATCGGTGACGTGCTGGTCGGCATCATCAACGACCACCGCCAGCTGGTAGGCAAACAGGCCATCGGCGCGGCGCAGCACGAAGTCGCCAACCTCGCGGGAGACATCCTGGACTTGGGTTCCCAGGCGTCGGTCGGTCCAGTGGATGGTCAGGCCCGACTCATCGGCTGCTCTGGTTACGATAGCGTCCGTATCAAGATCCAAGCCACTTTCAGACCATTTTGACAATGAAAGTGAGGTGCGAAAACGCCACGCACGTGCTGCTCCCCCACGCAACCCGTTGCGGCAGGTGCCGGGATAGATCAGCTCGCCGTGCCGCGCTCGCGATGAACCCTGCGCGGCCCATGCATCCTCGATGTCCTTGCGCGAGCAGGCACAGGGGTAGGCAAGGCCACGTGCCGTCAACTGGTCCAGCGCGGTCTGGTACAGCGCGGTGCGCTGGGTTTGGTAAACCGGTGACGCGTCTCTGACCAGGCCGAGGTCTGCGAGTTGCCGCACGATGAGCTGATCCATGCCGGGCGCGCAGCGGGTGCTGTCCACGTCTTCGATGCGAACCAGCCACTGACCGTGGTGAGCCCGTGCATCCAGCCAGCTTGCCAGCGCCGCGACCAGCGAGCCGGCGTGCAAGGGACCGGTCGGTGAGGGGGCAAACCTGCCGATGTAGCTCACGCCACCCGTAGCGCCAGCTCCAGTCCGGAGATGAAGGCGTCTTCCACGCGGTGGCCGATGCACCAGTCGCCGCAGGCGCCGATCCCGGCCTTGGCATCCCACAGATGGCTCGCACCCAAGGGTTGCATGGTCTTGGCGTAGCGCCAGCGATGGGTTTGCGTGAACGCGGGTTGCGCCCGAATGCCGGTGACCTCGGCAAAGGCCTTGAGCAGTTTGGCTTCGACACGCGCGTTGTCGTCGTCCAGGTGTTCTTGCGACCAGGCCGCGCTGGCTTGAACGGTCCAGCGCTCGATCGACTTGCGGCCTGGCTTGGAGGACTCGCGGGCCAGCCAGGCCATGCGGTGGTGCGTGCTGCGTGCCGCGTTCCATTGCGGCCCCAGGCTGGACATGCCGGGCTGCATGGCGTTGGGAAAGGCCAGCACGAGTGTCCAGCAGGGTGCCATCTGGACGCCTTTCATTGGCTGGCTGACCTCGGCGGCGATATGGGACGACACCAGCAGATCGTGGGCCTGGGGCGCAGGCGTTGCCAGCAGCACCGCGTCAAACCCGCAGAAGACCTGCTGCGCATCGTCGGCACCCTCGGTGCGCAACTGCCAGCGCTGGTGGTTCATCGGGTCGCGTTCAATGCGCGTCACTCGCGTCTGCAAATGGATCTGCTCACTCAGCGGTTGCGCCCAGCGGCTGACCAGCGCGCTCATGGCCGGGCGCGGCACCCAATGCGAATCCTTGGCTGGCAGGCTGGCTGCGGCAACGCGACCATGCTCGTCGAGCACACGCACGGTGTTGGCGCTCCAGGGCTTGCACAGGCCGGGTACGGTCTCCAGAGCCTGGGCGAAGCGTGCGTCGCGCACGGTGAAGTACTGAGCGCCGTGGTCAAACGTGCCAAACGGACTTTCGCGCGTGGCCATTCTGCCGCTGACGCTGCTGCCCTTTTCAAACACGGCCACGTCGAGGCCGGCTTGCGCCAGCGTGCGGGCGCAGGCCACGCCGGCCATTCCTGCGCCGACTATGGCGACGCGGCGGGAGTAGGTCATGAAATGGGTCTCCTGTAGTTGTATGGCTCACACTTTACACGCGAGCGGCCGAGGTGCCCTCATGGGCCGAGGTGCCGCGTCAGGAGTGCCGCCCGTGTGGCAGGGCTTTCGAGCTGTTTGAGCCACCACTTCAGGGCGAGTCCGCGCACCGACTTTGGGCCTTGGCGCCAGGCATAGTTGACCCGGACCTGGCGTTGCGCTCGCTCGGTCTGGCGCACCACCAGGCGCCCGGTCTGGATGTAGGGGTCGGCTAGACACTCGGGCAAAAAGCCCACGCCCAGGCCGCGTAGCTGGGCGTCCAGTTTTGCCTGCATGGTGGCGACGGTCAGCACATCCTGGCCACTGAGCAGGCCAAGCGTGATGCCACTGCCGCGTTGCACCGTGTCGGCCACGGCCACGCCGCGGTGCCGCGCGATGACACTGTCCTTGATCGGCTGGTCGGCTTGTGCCAATGGGTGGTGGGGCGCGACCGCGTAAACAAACTGGACTTCGCCCAGGGGTTTGGTGTGTACGTCGGTATGGGTCGTGCTGTCGGCCACACCAATGGCCAAATCGGCCTGGCCCGATGTCAGGGCCTCCAGTGTGCCCGACAGGGCTTCGTCGCGCACGCGCAAGCGGGTCGGGGGCTCTGGCGCCAGGAAACTGGCGCACAACTCCATCACCGTGGCCGGCGCGATGATGCTGTCGACCGCAATGGTGAACTGTGGCTCCCAACCGGTGGCCACGCGCTTGACCCGATTGGCCACGGCGTCGATCTCCAGCAGCAGGCGGCTGCCCTCACTGAGCAACTCCGCCCCGGCCTCGGTCAGGCGTGCCTGACGCGAGCTGCGGTCGTACAGGAGCACGTCGAGGGCATCCTCGATCTGACGCACGCGGTAGGTCAAGGCGCTGGGCACCAGGCCCAGCTCGCGTGCGGCGGCTGCAAAGCTCCCTGCCTTGGCAATGGTCTGCAGCATCGCGAGTGCGTCCGGCGTCAGTACGTCCCGAGCAGTTTGCATGATGGTTTGTCTCAGATTCCAATAATTTGAATGATGCCATCAAACGTGGCGCATTGCCGTGAGACAGCGCAGGCCTAAAGTTCAGCACATCCAAGGAGCAATCAGGTGCTGACTATTCGCAGATCGCAAGAACGTGGCTACGCCGATCATGGTTGGTTGAAGTCGTTCCACAGCTTTTCGTTCGCTGGCTACTTTGATCCGCAGCACATGGGATGGGGCAACCTGCGTGTCATCAACGAGGACTGGATAGCGCCGGGCATGGGCTTTGGCACTCACGGCCACCGCGACATGGAGATCGTCACCTACGTGTTGGCGGGTTCTTTAGCGCACAAGGACAGCATGGGCAACGTTGAGTCAATCCCGGCCGGTGAGGTGCAGCGGATGAGCGCAGGGACCGGCGTCCAGCATAGCGAGTTCAACGACGCCAAGGACGCCATCACGCACCTGCTGCAGATATGGATCGAGCCCAATGCCCCTGGCCTGACGCCGAGCTATGAGCAGGCGCGATTTCCGGTGGAAGAAAAGCGCGGCCAATTGCGCCTGATTGCGTCAGCTGACGGCGTGCAGGGCTCGGTCACCGTTCACGCCGATGCGCGCCTCTATGCCGGCCTATTTGACGGGGCCCAGACCGCAGAACTGGCCGTGGCAAAAGGGCGCAAGGTTTACGTTCATCTGGTGCGCGGGGAGCTGACGGTCAACGACCATGCCGTATCGGGCGGGGATGCTGTGCTGATGCATGACGAATCAAGCCTGACGCTACGCGGGGGCCAGCAGGCCGAAGTTCTCGTGTTCGACCTGCGCGCCTGAACGCGAAACGGTTTCTCACTTTTAGTTTCTTTTCTTCTCAACAGGAGTCATATATGTCGAAGGTAGCAGTTGTTTTTCATTCGGGTTACGGTCACACGCTGCGCATGGCACAGGCCGTTGCGCAGGGCGCCGACGCGCAATTGGTTCCTATCGATGCCGATGGCAACTTGCCTGACGGCGGTTGGGAAACTCTGGCCGCGGCCGACGCGATCATCATGGGTTCGCCCACTTACATGGGTACCGTGAGCTGGCAGTTCAAGAGGTTTGCCGATGCCTCCAGCAAGCCTTGGTTCAGCCAAGCTTGGAAGGACAAGGTGTTTGCTGGCTTCACCAACAGTGCCACCATGAACGGGGACAAGTTGTCGACCCTTCACTACCTGTTCACACTCGCGATGCAGCATGGTGGCATTTGGGTGGGTACCGCCTTGAAGCCATCGAACAGCAAAGCGGCGCAGCGCAACGACATCAACTACGTGGGCTCGTTCAGCGGCGCCATGGCGCAATCGCCGTCGGATGCCTCGCCAGCCGAGATGGTGCAAGGTGATCTCGACACAGCCGAGCTCTTTGGCCAGCGGGTGGCGCAAGTTGCCGCGAGGTACCGCCGCTGAGCCGCGATTGAGCCCCGCGGCCGACCGACGCGCCGGGCAGGCGGTACCATCGGCGCATGAAAATCATTGGCTTGTTGCCCTGGGCTGACTGGCTCGCGCTGGGTGTTTTTTTTGGCGCGTGGTCAGCGTACGCATGGTTTGCCAAGTTCTGGGGAAAGCGCCGACCGTCGCTGATGGCGACCACCGCGCGCTACCGGCAGGCGTGGATGTTGCAAAGTACCTCGCGCGATCCGCGTGTGCTCGACGGCATCATTACGCAAAGCCTTTCCACCAGCCCGGCGTTCTTTGCTTCCACCTCGATCTTCGTGATTGGCGCGTTGTTTGCCTTGCTCGGCACAACTGACAAGGCAGCCGAGCTGGTGCGGGAGTTTCCGTTCGCACAAGCCACACCGATGCTGGTGTTCGAGTTCAAGATCCTGGTGCTGGTGGGCATCTTCGTCTATGCCTTCTTTCGGTTTACCTGGTCGATGCGCCAATATGTGATTGCCGGTGTGCTGGTGGGTGCGATGCCCGCACCCGAGCAGTTGGCGGGCGGGGCCCATGACCGCGACCGGATTGCCGAGCGCACGGCGCAACTGCTGGGCTTGGCGGCCGACACTTTTAACGACGGCTTGCGCAGCTATTATTTTTCGTTTGCCGCGCTGGGCTGGTTCTTTTCGCCGGTGGCGTTCATGGTGGCCACGGCGCTGGTGATCCTGATTCTGTACAGCCGAGAGTTCCGCTCGGACGTGCTGCAGGTCCTGAGAGACTGAGGCAAGCCGGAACCGGCATGTTCAGGTCGGTGCCCCGCGGCGCGACGCATCCTTCTCAGCGTGTGATGGCGATCGGAAAGTCGGGAATGCCCTGCGGAACGATGGTCACCGGTGACTGTGTGCCGCGCGTCATGGTTTTGACGCGCTCGGAGACGAACAAGTCGAGCATCTTGTGTGTAATGCGGCCCGACCCTGCGTTATCGGCCCTGCCGCTCATGCCTTCGATCACGGCGCGCGTGAAGGCCCCATTGCCCCACTTGGCGGACTCCTGCGCGAACTGGCGACCGGTAGAGGCGGCAAACACAATCACGCCATTTTCGGCGCTGGAGAGTTCGTTGACCACCGCTGTGATGTCATTGGCCACACCACGTCGGCCGGTACCCAATACATTGCCAGAGTGGCAGGTGTCAATGAAGAACAGCGCCTTGCCCGGCAACGCAGACAAGGTGTTGCGGATTTCCGTGAAGATCACACCCGTGCGTTTGAGCCTGTCCACGTCTGCGTCCTGCGGCAAGTAGTAGTAAACACCGTCGCTGTCGTTGACGCCGTGTCCACCGAAAAAGACCACGCCGACATCGCGTGCCGTCATCTCGCGCCGGATCCACTCCAGGCCGTCCAGGATGTCGTCCCGTTTGGCCTTGTCGTCGCGCAGCAGTTTGACCAATACCTTGCGGTACAGCTGGCCCTCTTGTGCTTTGAAGGCTTTGACGAAGTCGTCGGCATCTTTGGCCGCATAGTCCAGTTGCAGGGCGGGATCACGGTACTTGCTGACCCCAACTGCAAGCACATACAACGCGGGGCGCAGGTCCGCTGCCGAGCCCGCTGGGGCGGCTGGCGGCATGTTCGTCGACGCAGACGCCGCGGCGCTGCCTTTGGGATCGATCCACTTGAGGCGCAGCGCGGCTGGTGATGAATAGCCATTGCGGTTATGGGCAAACAGTATCAGCTCGGTGTCTTGAGCCGGCAGTGTGATGCGCTGGCTGTAGCGGGTTTCCGATTCGGGCGCACTGGTGGGCGAACGGGTGGGGACCTTGCTTGCCTCCAGCCAAGGGCCGACGCTGCCCTGGGGCAGCTCCAGGACGTTGCCATTGACCCGCGCGCGCAGTCCCAGCGTGGGCGCATCCTGCGGCGATCGGATGATCAGCGTCAGCGTCAGCTCGCGAGCGCTGAAAGTGGCGCCGTCGGCAGGCGACAACACCGTGATTAGCGGTGGCAACTTCAGCTCTGGCGCTGCCGTGGTGACGCCGCCCAACGTCGCCGTCGATGCTGTCGCCGGCGCCTGGCTCGGCCGATTCGCCGCCTGATCCGCTTCGCGCACGGCAGTGTCGAGGTCCGCTGTCGCCAGCACGCGGTGGATGACGTCGGGGCGCAGCAAGCTGGCGCGCAGGCGCGACGCGGCAAAGAAGTCTGCCCCGCGCGATGCACCGCGCGGCACGTGCCAGCCGAACAGGTCTTCGCCACCGGGACTGGCTACGTAATGCCCCTTGGGTGTCCACACGACCCAGCGCCGTGCATCCGTGTGGGGCAGCAGGCTGAGCTGTTCAGCGCCGTCGCGGCTGCGAAACCAGCGAATCGTGCCGTCGCCCAGCGCTGCCACCACCCAGCGACCGTCTGCCGATACATTCACTTGCCAGGCCGGGCCGGGCGTCGGCACGCGCCACAACTCGACGCCATCGGACTGGTAATAACGCAGGAAGAAACTGGTGCCCAGTGCCAGGTGGCCGCCGGTGGGCGCCATTGCTGCGCTCATGGAGCGCTCGTGGTCGGTCAAGGGCAGGGCGCGGCCATTCAGCTTTGGTCGCTCACTGTCGAGCCAATCCTCGACCTTGCCGCCTTTGTTGTTAGCAACGGCCGCCAGCCAGGACGGTTGTGGCGCCTGCCACTGCGCCTGCGCCAGGTCGAACCCCATGACTTTGCCGCCGTCGGCCACCGCGTCGATACCGAAGGCAATGGCGGTGCCATCACGCGACACGCGAAAGGCTTGGCGGGTGTTGCGAAAGTCCGCCAAGCCGCTGGTTTGCCGGTGTTGGCCCCCTGGCGCGATCCAACCCCAGGCCGGATCGGTCGCGGCATACACCACGCGACCGTCGGTCAAGGCATGTAGACCGGTGACGCTGTTGCGCGCCAGGGCGCGATCAGTCGCGGCGCCACGCCCTCGGTCACCCCATTGGCGAAGCCCGTGTTGGCCGTCGGCGCGGCGCCATGTGCCGCCGGCGTAGAGCACTTGACCGTCGCGCGACCAGGCCAGTGCGCTCAGGCCGCCGCGACTCACGCCGGCGCTGTCAGTGATATGGGCTTTGGCCAGCGAGTCGGCCTGCAACAGGGTGACGATCGGGGTGTCAGCAAAGCCAACCGCGATTTGGCTTCCATCTGGCGAATAGGCCAGTCCAAACGGCTGGCGACCGCCTTCGGGACGCACGCTGTGCGCCAAGGCAAGCGTGCCGGCCGACAGCTGGTAGCGTCGCACCGAACCATCCGCGCTGGTGGTGGCCAGCTGCTTGCCATCCGGCGAGAACTCGGCGCCGTTGACGTCACCCTCGTACTGTCGGTCGGCGCCAAGCTCGCGGCTGCTTCGCCAGGCGGAGTCGCTGGCGAACAGCCGCACTCCATGACTGCCCCACAAGCCCACTGCCAGGCTGGCCCCATCTGGCGCGAAGGCGAGCCGGGTGACGGTGTTGGGTAAACCAGTGATGCGATGCAGCAATTGGCCACTGCTGCGGTCAAACAGATAGACGTCGTTGTCCGCCGACCAGCCGCCCACGGCAATGACTGCGCCATCGCTGCTGATGGAGGCGGCGAACAGTTTGCCATCGTTGCCTGCGCCAATTGGAGGGCGCAGCGTTTGCAGCAGCTCACCGCTGGCAAGATCCCAGACGCGCGCCGTTTTGTCTTCCGCCGCGGTAACCGCGAACCGGCCCGCGGCGTCAACGCCCAGCGCCCGGATCGGGGCGGCGTGGGCGCCGACTTCGATGCGCAGCAGCGGTTCGGCGTTGACGGGTGCTTGTGCGTGGGCTATGGCCAGGCAGAGCAGACCCGTTGCCGCAACACAGCTTCGCCACAACGCCCGCGCGAGTCGATCGCACAGCGCGTCAGTCAATGCGGTGAGGCAGGGTTGCCGCCACCGCCGCCCCGTGCTCATGCCGATGCTCGGTACTGCGTGTGCGTCAGGAGCAGGTGACAGGCTTGAACTCGATGCGCCGATCCAAAGCATCCGAGGGGTCCTCGCGCCCGGTTCCCACCAGCGAGTCTTTGGAGCCGTAGCCACGTGCGCTGAGGCGCTTGGCCAAGTCCTTGCTCTGCTCGATCAGGCGCTGGCGCACGTACTCCGCACGTTGCAGGGAAAGCCGCTCATCAAGCGCGTCCGACCCGGAGCGCCCGGTGTGGCCGGCAACTTCCAGGCAGCCACCTGTGCTCTTGGCCACACGCGCCGACTGCAGGGCAAGCTCGCGCAGCCAGCGGTCGTAGGGCGCGTCGTCCTTGCTGAAGCCGGTGGCGCCGCTGTTGAAGCCAAACTTGACGGCCAGGCGCTTGGCCCCCAGGCCTTGTTCGGCGATCTTGGCGAATGCACGCATGGCGGGCTCACGTCGTCCCAGGCGAAGGTTAGACAAATAGATGCCGGTATGCACGCGCGGCTGATCGCCAGCGGGGTTGCGCAACAGCGCGGTGAACAGCGCCAGGGACTCCTTGTACTGCTTGTTGTTGTAGGCTCGCGTCGCTTCATCGATGCTGGCGATGGAGGCCACCTTGTCCAGATAGGCGGGCTGAATCGGGTCGCCCGCCTTGGTACCCTGGCAGGTCTTGATATAGCCCTCGACGATACGGTCGTTGACCCACAGCGGTGCGTCGCGGAAGTAGGGCAATGGGCTGGGGTCAACACCGCCGGTCTGTGCGCGGGCAAACCCTTTGCTGACGATCTTGCCGGTCTTGAGATCGGCCAGTGCGAAGCACACACGGTAGGCGTTGCGCTCGCCGTCGCCCTTGCCCTGCAGGTTGATCGGGGTGAACGTACCGATGAAGACCAGCGGCAAGGCAGAGAGGTTGGCCGCGTTGAGGGGTTTCCACTGAAACTGGGCGAAGTCGTTACCCATCAGGCTGATCACCTTCTTTTCGATCGCCACCGTGGCCAGTGACTGAAGGCCTGTGGAGCCATCGACCAGCGGGTCGATGATCACGTTGAACTTCTGACCGGCAGGCAGCTGTGCCTTGCCAAACAGGTCGCGCGCCGCGGCCAGCACGGCCTCGTCGTGCGGCAGGGCCACCGGTGCGGGTGGCGTGGCCGGAGCAACTGGCGCCGGCGTCGGCTGCGCGGTGGTGACGGTGGCACTGGGGGGCGCGCTGGCGCCGGACTCCGACGTCGCGCAGCCGGTCAGTCCCAGACTCAGCGCAAGCAGCATCGGTACAAGAGTTGAGGGCGGTAACATAGTGAGCCTTTCCGAACGCCGACCATTGAGAATCGAAGGTCGTGCCGAAATTACTTTAGCAGAGTGACCGCTCTTTGTCTTGCCAGGGCCACCCACTGCGCGCCGTACCATGCACTGTGGCGCAATCGACGTCACAGCAGCAGCGCCGCCAGAGGTAACAGAATCGCGCTCAGGATCACTTGGATGCCCAGCGCAAGGCCTGCATAGGCGCCACTGTCGGCGTCAATCTGCAAGGCACGTGCGGCGCCAATGCCATGGGCCGCGGTGCCGATGGCAAATCCGCGCACATGGGCGGACAGCGGACCCAGGCCTCTGAACACATAGTGAGAACTGACCGCACCGACCAATCCGGTCAAAACAGAAAATACGGCCGCCATGGCCGCGATGCCTTGCAACTGCTGCGCGATCCCCATGGCCACTGGTGCCGTTACCGATTTCGGTGCCAGTGAACGGATCAAGTCCGATGGAAGGTCAAGCGCCCATGCGATCGCCACCGCGCTGGCGCTTGCGGCAACGCCGCCCACCAAGGCCGCCAGCACAAGTGGCACGGCGCGTTGGCGCAATTCGATTCTGCGCTGCCACATTGGCCAAGCCAGCGCAACCACGGCTGGCCCGAGCAAGAAGTGGATGAACTGCGCACCCGAAAAATAGCTGGGGTAGGGTGTTCCACTCAGCGTCAACAGACCAGCAAGCACAATCACACTCCACATAACCGGGTTGGCCAGTGGGGTTTGCTCCAAGCGCCGGTAGATCGCCTGAGCCGCAGCATAGACCACCAAGGTGGCAGTCAAGCCGAAAAGTGGTGTGGTCGAGAGATAGACCCAGAGCTGAACAAAGTCGGTCAAGACGGGTCCCCATTAGCAACGGTCGGTTCAGCGCGGTGCAGCAGGGCACGCAGTACGACGGCGGTCACGGCCAGGCCGATCCAGGTCGAGAGCACCAAGGCAACCAGTAACTGCCATCCATAAGCGCTCAGCAGGGCGGTATGCGTCATGACGCCGACTCCAACTGGGACAAACAGCAGGGAGAGATGCTGCAGCAGGCCGTCAGCAACCGTCCCTATGTGTGAGCGAACCAATTGCCATTGCAGCAATACCAGCAGCAGCAACATGCCCAGCACAGGGCCAGGCAGGCCAACTCGGGTCAGTCGGGACAAGGCTTCTCCACCCGACTGACAAAGCAGCAGCCATGCCAGGCCGGGAACTATCGAGGCGGGTGTTGCGGGGTTGGCTGGTTCCATGATGCCTGGTCGGGTTACAGCGGGCTTGTGCATGGCGCGCTCTGGCTTGCCGGTCATGGCTGGCGTGCGTGCTGCGTGCGTTCGAGTCGGCGCAAGTCAAAGCCCTGCCCTTGCAGCCGCAGCATCAGCGCCGCGTAATCCTTGGCATCGACCTGCACCGTGCGCGACAGCACCCATAGGTATTGCCGGTCTGGTTCGCTAATGGCGACCAATCGGTAGTCCGGGTCAAGGTCGATGACCCAGTAGTCGCCCCAGACCAGTGGCAGCCAGGACAGCCACACCGGGGCAAAGCGCACCTTGAGCTTGGGCGACTCCATCGATCCCACCTGGCGTGCCGCACCCACGGCCTGCACCATCTCGCCGGTGTCCTTCCGGCAGCGGTTGATGACTTGCACGCCACCATCTGCCTGCAGTTGGTACTGCGCCTGGGTGTCGGCAAAGCACTGGCTTTGAAATCGATTGGGGTACTTGGCGATCTCAAACCAGGTTCCCATATAGCGCGTGACGTCCAGGCTTTGAACCGTGGTCAGCGAAGGCAAGGGCGGCATCTGCGGTGTGGTTGTTGCGGGCTGCGCGCTTGCGGCTACCCACGCCAAACTGACCCACAGGGCGACGCCAGGGAGCTTTATCAGAGTCGTCATCGTTGTCACGATCGTTCCCTCCATCGGCAATAGTTACACGGCGGATCAGCGTTTTGGCCCGCCAACGTTTGTCCAAGTCGAACATTCTGGCGCATTCGTGCTCGGTAGGCGCGGGCTGAGGGCATCGAGTTACCGCCCGACCGTCGCAATTGCGGTGGTGCCGGTGGCCCATGAAGGCTCGATGTCCGGGCGGGCGATCCTACAATGCTCACCATGTTTGTTCACCTGCGTTTGCACACTGAGTTTTCTGTTGTCGATGGCACCACTCGAATCGATGACGTCGTCAAGACCACCGCTCGTGATGCCCAGCCTGCGCTGGCCATCACGGACCTCAGCAATCTGTTTGGAACCGTCAAGTTCTACAAGGAGGCGCGCAAGCGCGGCGTCAAGCCATTGATCGGGGCCGAGATCTGGCTTGAGGGCCTGGGCAAAGACGCCGCCGCTCTGTCGCGCATGGTGCTGCTGGTGCAAAACACCCAGGGCTACCTCAATTTGTCCGAGTTGCTGGCTCGGGCCTGGACCCAGAATGCCGACAAGCCGCAGGCCAGTATCACGTTGGCCTGGCTGCGTGAGCTCAATCAGGGCTTGATCGCCTTGTCCGGTGCGCAGGCCGGCCCGGTCGGCCAGGCGCTGGTGCAGGGCGACGACGCGCGTGCCCACGAGGTCGCGCTGCAGCTGGCGAGCCTGTTTACTCACCGCTTTTACATGGAGTTGCAGCGTGTCGGCCGCACCGACGATGAGCTGCACGTTGCCCGCGCCGTGCAACTGGCGGCTCGCATGAAGTTGCCAGTGGTCGCCACGCATCCGGTGCAGTTCACCGAGCCGGATGATTACGAGGCGCATGAGGCGCGTGTGTGTATCGCCGAGGGCGAGATCCTGGCCAACCAGCGCCGCGCCAGAAAGTTCACGCGGGAGCAATACTTCAAATCCAGCGCCCAGATGCAGGCCCTGTTCGCCGACATCCCGTCGGCCCTGGCCAACACACTGGAGATCGCGCGGCGTTGCAACTTGACGCTGGTGCTGGGCAAGCCACAGCTGCCCGACTTCCCGATTCCCGAAGTGAATGGGCGGCGCATGTCGCCTGAAGAGTATTTCCGACATGTCTCGCACGAGGGCTTGAACGAGCGCCTGGCGCACCTGTACCCCGACTCCACCGAGCGTGAGCGTGTGCGCGAGCGTTATGTGCAGCGGCTGGAGTTCGAGATTGCCACCATCGTGAAGATGGGCTTCCCCGGCTACTTCCTGATCGTGGGCGACTTCATCAACTGGGCCAAGGCCAATGCTTGCCCGGTGGGACCGGGCCGCGGCTCGGGCGCAGGCTCGCTGGTGGCCTACGCCTTGAAAATCACCGACCTGGATCCGCTGCAGTACAACCTGCTGTTTGAGCGCTTCCTGAATCCCGAGCGGGTGTCCATGCCCGACTTTGACATCGACTTCTGTCAGAGCAATCGGGATCGGGTGATCGATTACGTCAAGCTCAAGTACGGCAAGAACGCGGTCAGCCAAATCGTGACCTTCGGCACAATGGCCGCGCGCGCCGCGGTGCGCGATGTGGGGCGCGTGCTCGACATGAGCTACACCTTCTGCGATGGCATCAGCAAGCTCATTCCCAACAAACCGGGTGTGGCGGTCTCGCTGCAACTGCCGCCGCCGGATCGAAAGAAGGACGATAAGACGGTTTACGCCATCGAGGCCGAGCCGATTCTGGCCGAACGCGAAGCCAAAGAGCACGACGTCAAGACCTTGCTGGAGCTGGCCCGCAAATTGGAAGGCATGACGCGTAATGTGGGCATGCACGCCGGGGGCGTGTTGATTGCGCCGGGCAAACTCACGGACTTTTGCCCGTTGTACCAGCAGCCCGGCAGCGATTCGGCGGTGAGCCAGTACGACAAGAACGACGTGGAGGCAGTGGGCCTGGTGAAGTTCGACTTCCTGGGCCTGGCGACGCTGACGATCTTGGAGATCGCGCGCGAATTCATCGTCAAACGCCATCCAGGCCAAGAGAACTTCGCCTTCGAGAACTTGCCGCTGGATGACATCAAGGTCTACAAGCTGTTCTCGGAGGGCAAGACCGAGGCGGTATTCCAGTTTGAAAGCCGCGGCATGCAAGGCATGCTCAAAGACGCCAAGCCGACGCGGCTGGAAGACTTGATTGCGCTCAACGCTCTGTACCGGCCAGGACCGATGGACCTGATTCCGAGCTTTGTGGCGCGCAAGCATGGCCGCGAAGTGGTGGAGTACCCGCATCCACTGGTGGCCAATATGCTCTCGGAGACCTACGGCATCATGGTCTACCAGGAGCAGGTGATGCAGACCGCGCAGATCCTGGGTGGCTACTCGCTCGGCGGCGCAGATATGTTACGCCGCGCCATGGGCAAGAAAGACGCCGACGAAATGGCCAAGCACCGCCAGATCTTTCGCGACGGCGCGGCCAAGAACGACATCCGCCAGGACAAGGCCGACGAGATTTTCGACTTGATGGAGAAGTTCGCTGGCTACGGCTTCAACAAGTCACATGCGGCCGCCTATTCCCTGTTGGCGTACCACACGGCGTGGCTGAAGGTGCACTATACGGCTGAGTTCTTCTGCGCCAACATGACGGTGGAAATGGACGACACCGACAAGCTCAAGGTCTTGTATGAGGATGCCTTGAAGATGGGAATGAGCTTTGAGGCGCCGGACATCAACCGTGGTGTACATCGTTTCGAGCCGATCTCCGACACCGCCATTCGTTATGGACTGGGTGCCATCAAAGGTACCGGGCAGCAGGCCATCGAGGCGATTGTGGCGGCGCGCGAGGGACGGGGTACTTCGGACAAGGTTGGCCCGTTCACCAGTTTGTTTGACTTTTGCGTGCGCGTCGATCGAAGCCGCCTCAACAAACGTTGCGTGGAGGCGCTGATCAAGGCCGGCGCGTTTGACGGTCTGCAACTCAACCGTGCGTCCCTGATCGAATCGGTCGATAGAGCCTTCGACTTCGCCACTGCGACCCAGGCCAACGCCAATCAGGTTGGCCTGTTCGACATGGGCGGTGATGACGACCATGGCTCAAGCACGCAGGAACCCGAGCTTGTGGACGCCACACCCTGGGGCGTGAAGGAGCGCTTGACGCTCGAAAAGACGGCGATCGGTTTCTACCTCTCGGGACACCTGTTTGACGAGGTTGCCAATGAAGTACGGCGCTTTGCCAAGCGCCCGATCGAAGAACTGATTGATACCCGCGAGCCGCAGCTGTTGGCGGGCATCATCACCGACTTTCGCGTTATCAACGGCCAACGCGGCAAACTCGCTTTGTTCAAGCTCGATGACAAGTCCGGGGTCATCGAGGCGCGTGCCGACGAGGCAATGATCAATGCCCACCGCCAGTTGCTCAAGGACGATGAACTGGTGATCGTTATGGGACAGGCCAAGCTCGACCGATTCTCGGGCGGCATGCAGTTTTCCATCAGCCAGATCTGGGATCTGGAGCAGGCGCGTTGCCGCTTTGGCAAGTATTTGCGGGTGGCGGTGCAACTGGCGCCGGATGGGAGGGAGCCAGACATCGCGCGCGTGCTCCGGGAGTTCCCGGCGCGCCGGGAACGCACCGAACAGGGTGAACTGGTGCGCGGCATGGCGGTGCGCCTGGCCGTCACGGCCGGTCGCGAGTCCGGCGCGGCCAGCGCGGAGTTTCAGTTGGGAGATGAGTATCGGTTCTATCCGTGCAACGCGGCGTTGGCAGCGTGGCGTGCGCAGGCTGAGCAGTTCAGCGCGAGCATTGTCTATGGCTGAGGCGGTGCACAAGAAGGTGCTTGCCCTGCCACGAACGGCCAAGCGGCTGGTCGTCATTGGCATGGATGTGTTGCTGTCGGTCATGGCCACATGGATCGCGTACACGCTGCGGCTGGATACGCCGCACGTGCCTGCCGGTACGCAGTGGCTGGTGTATGGTCTGGCGCCGCTGTTGGCGGTGCCGGTGTTCATTCGATTCGGCTTGTACCGCGCCATTTTTCGCTATTCCGGTCAAGCCGCCTTGTTGGCCACAACCCAGGCGGTCGCGGTCTACGCGGCTTTGTTGTCGGTCGCGATGTTGTTGTGGGGTGCCTGGTTTACCTCGCCGCGCAGTCTGGGTTTGTTGCAGCCGCTGGTCTTTTTGCCGCTGGTTGCGATCAGTCGGGCCACAGCCCGCTTTTGGTTGGCCGGTCTGGCCGGACGGGCCGCCGTGCCCGCTGGGCGGCTGCTGATTTATGGCGCGGGCATGGCGGGTGTGCAAACAGCCGCTGGCCTGGCGGTTTCGCGCGGTTTTGAACCGGTTGGATTTCTGGATGACGACCCGGCCAAGGTTGGCCGCAGCATCAACGGCATCAACGTGTTCTCGCCCACGCAGGTGTCAGCGGTGGTGCAGCGCCTGGGCGTGACCGACATCTTGCTGGCCTTGCCCAGCGCCAGCCGCGAACGGCGCAACGAGATCATAGCCAGCCTGCGCGAGGTACCGGTGCATGTGCGCACGCTGCCAGGCTTGGCCGATCTGGCCAGCGGCCGAGTCAGTGTGCAGGACTTTCGCGAGCTCGACTTGGAAGACCTGCTGGGTCGCGCCGCGGTCAAACCTCAGCCCGAACTGTTGGGCTGCAGCCTGGCTGGTCAGACGGTGTTGGTCAGCGGAGCGGGCGGCAGTATTGGCAGCGAGTTGTGCCGCCAGATTGTGATGGAGCGTCCGCGTCAACTGCTGTTGTTGGACCACGGCGAGTTTGGGCTCTACAGCACTCACCATGAATTGCTGGCTTTGTGTCGCGTCAAGGGATACCAGGTTGAACTAACTCCCCTGCTGGGTAGCATTTCCAACCGGCGTCGGCTCGATGCGGTGTGTGCGCAGTACCGGCCTGACCTGGTGTTCCACGCGGCAGCCTACAAACACGTACCCATGGTCGAATGCAATCCGGCCGAAGGGATCATCAACAACGTGTTTGGCACCTTGAACTTTGCGCTGGCCGCGGCGGATGCCGGTGTCAAGCGCTTCGTGCTGGTGTCGACCGACAAGGCAGTGCGTCCGACCAACGTCATGGGCGCGAGCAAACGCCTGGCCGAGATGGTGTTGCAGGCGCTGGCTGAGCGGGTCACTGGCGCAGGAACCTGTTTCAGCATGGTTCGCTTCGGCAATGTCCTGGGCTCCAGCGGCAGCGTGGTGCCGCTGTTTCGAGAGCAACTGACCCACGGCGGACCCTTGACCGTGACGCACGCAGACGTCACACGCTACTTCATGACCATTCCAGAGGCGGCCCAGCTCGTCCTGCAAGCGGCCGCCATGGCGCGCGGCGGCGAAGTGTTTGTGTTGGACATGGGTGACCCGGTGAAGATCATCGACCTGGCGCGACGCATGGTGGAACTGTCGGGCCTGAAGGTGAAGGACGACCACCACCCGGAGGGCGACATCGAGATCGTGATCACCGGGTTGCGACCCGGTGAAAAGCTCTACGAGGAACTGCTGATAGGCGACAACCCGGCGCCGACTTCGCATCCGCGCATCATGAAGGCGCACGAGGAGTTCATGAACTGGGCGCAGCTGTCTGCGGTTCTGGATCGGCTGCAGCTTGCGGCGGTGGACGACGACGCGCAGACCATCAAACAGGTGCTGGCTGCCTGCGTGCAGGGCTATCACGACGAAGCGATCAACGAGCGTCGCTTTGCTGAGGTTCGCGCACCGTGAACGGTGCTTCGCCAAGCACCGGGTCCGGCGGCACCATCACAGGCGCGAAGCCGCCGCCGACGGTGCGGAAATTGGTGGTCTGCCCGGCATAGAGCCGCGCGGCGAGCAGTTGCACCTGACCGGCGTAGCTGTAGGCGCGCAGGTCGTACTTGAGGTTTTGCGCGACCCCGTTGATGACGACGCGTCGTTCCCCTGGTGCAACCAGTGCCTGGGCGATGTACTCGCCCGCCAGGATGTCGCTCCAGACGCGCCGCGTGAGCTTGTCACCGCGATAACTTGCTTTTGATCCGTAACCGGCCAGCGGTTTGAAAAAGTACCCGCGACGCGTTGCCCACAGCGCGTCGGCGTGCTCGGGCGTCACCCTCTGAGCGCGCGGAACAACCGCAGACAACAGCACCCGATCCGACGGCGTGGCGCCCAGCTGGTGCAAAAGCTCGGGTTGACTCAGGGTCACCAGATTGGCTTTGTTGGCCAAGAGGGCGTGCGTGCGTGGCGCAGGCGAGACGACGACCGCACTGTTCAGATGGGCTTGACGCAGCGCGTTGTGCCCAGGCTCGGTGAGGTAGAAGTCGGTCAAGCGGTTGTAAACCATGTCGATCCGGGTTGCCCCGTGCCATAAGCGACTGTCGCGCCAGGTCAACTCGACCGCGTCGACCACCAGGGCGGTCACGCCGCGCTGTGCCAGCAACTGGCGGCAGATTTCGAACTCGGGCGCCAGGTACTGCTCCTGCGGGTGGTCGTCGACGATGGCGATGGATTGCAGCGGCTGCTGGCCGCGCTGCAGCTGCCACTCGGCCCAGAACATGTCGGTCAGTTGCCGATTGACGTCGGTGGGTATCGTCGCTATTGGCTGCAAGTCATCCAGGCCATCACAGCAGTGGCGCTGCGCGCGGGCGAGAGCCGCATTCAGAAAAGCGCCTCCCGCATTGGTGTTGATCTCGATCAGCTTGGGCCCGTCTGGCCCGATGTGGAAATCGTAGCCCATGAACATGCCCGCCCCTGCGTGGGCGACTTGCGCGATCGGATCGACCCTCGCGAACGCCTGCTGCTGGTAGGACGGCAGCATGGCCACGCGCTCGATTGCCGCCACGGTTGCCGCGATGTTTCGAATTACAGTCTCGGACACGAAGACCTGGGTCGCGGAGAACAGGTGTGGGTGGGTGCGCGCCAGCGCGTCGCCCAGTTCGCTGAGCGTGGGATAAAACCCAAGCTCGCTACGCAGCCGGGCCCGCTCCAGGCTCTGGCAGGCGTAGCCCTCGTTGAGCGCTTGGGCCAGCGTCACGGTGGGGGCGGGCACAGTTGAGGCAGGTGCAGCGGAGTCGCTCATTTAGCAGCCCTCACAGCGGGCGGCCTCTGGCGTCCCATCCGTCGCGCCCTGGCAGCAATGCTGAGTCAGGTAGGCCAACAACGCCGCCGTGTGGGCAAAGCTGGCGCGGTAGATCAGATGGCGCCCGCGTGCCTCGCACGTGATCAGGTACGAGTTCAGCAATTCCTTGAGGTGAAACGACAGCGTGCTTGGCGACGTTCCGAGCTGCGCCGCCATGGCGCTGGGCGTCAATCCTTGCGCCCCAGCTACTACCAGGGCACGAAAAGCCCGCAGGCGCTGCGCCTGTGCCAGGGCCGCCAGCGCCTTGACGACTGCGGCTTCCTGATCGGCACCAGAAGGAGGGGATGTTTCCATATTTCCATGATAGTAGAAATATGGAATTATTTCAAGTTATTGATTCAAAGGACTGTGTGGTCTGTTGGTCCACAAAGGCCGCAAACAGCTCTGGCCTGAGCGGTCGACTGAAGAGGTAGCCCTGCACCGCAGCACAGCCGCGCTCGCGCAGGAAGTCCAGTTGCCCGGTGGTCTCCACGCCCTCGGCGATGGTCGACATGCCCAGACTGTCGGCCATGCTGATGATGGCGCTGACAATGGCGCGGTCCTCAGCGTCGATGGTGATGTCGCGAACAAAAGACTGGTCAATCTTGAGCCTTGTCGCGCGAAACTTCTTGAGATAGCTCAGCGACGAGTAGCCGGTACCAAAGTCGTCGATCGACAGCTTGATGCCACGCTCGTGCAGATCGCTCATGACCGCTATGGCGGCCAGTGGGTCGTCCATCGCGCTGCCTTCTGTGAGTTCGACCTCCAACAAATGAGCGGGCAGATCAAGCTCGTCGAGCGTGCGCGAAATGAGCTCGGGCAAGTTGGACTGACGGAACTGCACCGAGGACAAGTTGACGGCCATCGTGACCGGCTGAAGGCCCGCTTCCATCCAGGATTTGAGCTGCTGCAGCGCGGTGTCGAGCACCCACTGCCCGATCGGCAAAATCAGCCCGCTGCTCTCCGCCACGGGGATGAATTCCGCAGGTGAGACCGAGCCCAGTTCCGGATGGTGCCAGCGCAACAGTGCTTCGGCGCCAATCACACGGGGCGGGTGCAGCGACAACTGCGGCTGGTACTCCAGGCTCAGTTGTCCACGCTCCAGCGCCCGGCGCAACGCGTTCTCGATCAGCAAGGTGCGCTCGGTCTCAGCCTGCATCTGCGCCGTAAACAGCCGGTAAGTGTTACGGCCAGCCTGCTTGGCGCGGTACATGGCGGCATCAGCGCAGCGCGACAGCGTCTCGAAGTCGGAACCATCGTCGGGGTAGAGTGCGATGCCGATCGACGGCGTCACCGTCAATTCATGTTGGTCGATCACAAAGGGCTGCATGGCCGCGGCCAGCAGTTTCTTCGCCACTTGCGCAGCCCCGCGCGCGTCGGTGTCGGGCAGCACCAGTATGAACTCATCGCCACCGAGTCGCGAGACGGTGTCTTGCTCGCGCACGGTTGCCGTGAGCCGACTCGCCAGCGCAACCAACAAGGCGTCGCCGGTGCCGTGTCCCAGCGAATCGTTGATGTTCTTGAAGTGATCCAGGTCGATGAACATCAGCGACAAGGACTCATGTTGGCGATGCGCCGTGTGCAGGGCCCGACTGCATCGGTCACTGAGCAGCGTGCGGTTGGGCAGACCGGTCAGTGGATCAAAGTGCGCCAGCAGTTCGATTCGCGCGTGTGCCGCTTTGTGCGCCGTGATTTCCCGCGAAAGCATGACAAAGCGTGACGCCTGGCCAGCCGGCACTTGCTTGCGAGCGACCGACATCTCAAACCAGTGTAGCCCCGTTGGCAAGGTCAGTTGGTATTGCTTGCCCGATGACGAGCCGTTTTGGTGTGCCTCGCGCAGCGCGTCCATCACAACGGCGGCGGCGTCCTCGGGCAGCACCTCAGCGACCGTCTTGCCAAACAAGTCATCGGGCGGATGAACCAGCAGCTCGGGTTTGGCCGAGTGAGCGCTGTAGTAACGGCCGTCGAGCCCAAGCTCAAACAACAAGTCCGGCACCGCCGCAATGGTTGCCATTAGGTGCTGGCGTGCCTGGTCGATTTCCAGAGTCCGGGAGCGGACCTCGGCCTCAAGTCGCCCTTCGTGCTCCTTGAGCGCGATCAGCAGATGGGTCAGGTAAGCCATCATCAGACAGATCAGCAGAGCCACGGCCGCCTTGATCAGCAGGCGGCTCCGGTCTGTCCAGCCCTTGGTTGGCTCGATGCTCAGCGTCCAGGAGCCATTGGGCAGGGTCACGCTGCGCTGTGCAGGCGAGACCAGCGCCGTCGAGCCCGAGGCATCGATTTGTTGGCGCTCGCCCGTGGTGGGGTCTACGCGCCATAACTCGTAGGCAAAGCCCCGGCGCGACAGCTCGCCCAGTTGCGCTGCCTGCAGCGCCTGCGGGAAGCGCAGCGTCACATAGGTAAAGCCCCAAAAGGCTCGCTCCCCTTTGGCGTCATCCAGGAAGATCGGCAAGCGACCCACAACGCCGAGTCCACCCTGCGCCAGCTTGAGAGGGCCGGCCAGGGTGAGTTGGCCGGTATCCCGGGCACGAATCGCTTCCTTGTTTTGCGCCAGATCCTGCAATTGATTGAAGCCAATGCTCTTTTCATTGCCGGCCAAAGGCACCACGTGCTGGATCACACCGTTGGGCGACAAGCCCAGCGCGGCAATGCCCGGGTAGAACGGCAGCATCTGCGTGGCCACCGACTCAAAGTTTGGCAAGGATCCTTGGCCCTGGCGAACCAGCGCGGCAATGGCGTAGGTAGCTGAGAGCGCTCGCTCGATGCCGCGCTGCAGGGCCTGCGCGTGGTCTGCGGCCAGGTCGCCCGCGCGCGCGCGCGCCTCGGCGCGATCGTTGAGTTCGGATCGCCAGATCAGACCAATTGCCAATAGGGCGCTCGTCAGGAATGCGCCAATGACCAACAGCCACGGTCGAAAAAGTGGTTTGGATTGGTCGGCAGGCATTGCGGTGGTAGTCTAACAAGGGCACCCGATGCGCGCAAAGGGTGTGAGCGTACAGGGGGCGGTGCTGTGTTCGTGGCGCCGCAACAGGCGCGGCAGTCGGGATGCATCACAAGAGCTCGTTTGTGACTGTCACTAAACTGTCATGAGGCGTTGCAATAATGGCTCAGTCTCCAGACAGTTCCAACTAGGTATCCATGCGTCTTAACAGGCCTGAGGCTTCACTCGAAGCAACGACAAGCGCGGTCCCGCTGCTCGATCGTGACCACAGCATCCTCGCGTTCAACGAGCGGGTGTTGGACTGGGCGCATCGCAAGGAGGTTCCGCTGCTGGAGCGATTGCGTTACCTGTGCATTGTCTCGTCAAATCTGGACGAATTCTTCGAGGTTCGCGCTGAGCCCCACCTCACGGCCTTGCAAGGCCAGGAGACCGAGGGTCCCTATACCGTCGGCAGTTTTGAGCGCCTTGCTGGCGCGGCGCACACTTTGGTGGAGCGGCAATACGCGCTTTACAACGACGATCTGATGCCCGCGTTTGAGCAGGCAGGCATTCGTATCCTGGCCCATTCCGAACGCGGACAGGCGCAGCGGCGCTGGGTCAGGCAGTACTTCCAGCGCGAAGTGCGTCCTTTGCTGATCGCCGTCAGCCTGGACCCGTCGCATCCTTTCCCGCAGGTTGCCAACAAGTCGCTCAATTTCATTGTCCGCCTGGGCGGGCGCGACGCGTTCGGGCGGGACAACGACATCGCGATTGTCAAAGTGCCGCGTGTGCTGCCACGCATGATTCGGGTGCCGGACAACTTGTCGCAGGGCAAGACCTGCTTCGTGTCGCTTTCCAGCGTGATTCGGGCCCACCTCTCGGAGCTGTTTTCGGGCCGGGAATTGTTGCAGTTCTCGCAGTTCAGGGTGACCCGTCACTCGGACCTGGCGGTGGAAGAAGAAGACGTCAAGAACTTGCGCACCGCTTTGCGCCAGGGCCTGCAGCATCGCCACTACGGTCAGGCGGTACGGATCGAGGTATCGGCCGGTTGTTCCCAGTTCCTGTCCGATGTGTTGCTGAAAGAGTTCGAGTTGCCAGAGTTGGCGCTGTACCGGGTGCACGGTCCGGTGAACATGGTGCGCCTGAACCAGTTGATCGATCTGATCAACGATCCGTCGCTGTGCTTTCCCGCACACAAACCACGCTTTCCCGTCCAGATGACACCCGGCGAGCCGATCTTCGACCAGCTCAAGCGTGGTGACATTCTGATTCACCAACCGTACGAGAGTTTTGATGGCGTGCTGACGTTCCTGCGCGAGGCGGTTCACGATCCGGATGTGCTGGCGATCAAGCAGACCATTTACCGTACCGGCTCGGACTCGACTCTGATGGATTTGCTGCGTGAGGCGGTGCGCCGGGGCAAGGAAGTGACCGTGGTGGTGGAACTCAAGGCCCGTTTTGATGAAGAAGCCAACATCAATTGGGCCGAGATGCTGGAGTCGATCGGCGCGCAGGTGGTCTATGGCGTGGTCGGGCTCAAGACTCACGCCAAGATGATGCTGGTCACGCGCCGCGAGGGCAAGCAGCTCAAGCGCTATGGCCACTTGTCAACCGGCAACTATAACCCCCGCACGGCGCGCCTGTACACCGATCTGAGTCACCTGACCGCCGATGCCGCACTGACAATGGACATGGAGCATGTTTTCGTGCACCTGGCCAGCCAGAATCGCCTGCCCCGGATGAACCAGATGTGGATGGCGCCATTTCACCTGCATCGCCAAATTCTGGAGAAGATCGAGTCATTGGGCAATGCCTCAGCCCGTGGTGGCTCCACGCGCATTGTCGCCAAGATGAATGCGCTGACCGATGAGTCCTTGATCCAGGCGCTGATCGTCGCCGGTCGCAAGGGGACCAAAATTGACCTGATCGTGCGCGGCGCCTGCACGCTGCCCGCGCAGGTGCCCGGCGTGTCCGACAACATACGCGTGCGCTCGGTGATTGGACGGTTTCTGGAGCACTCGCGGGTGTTCTATTTCCGCCACGATGACAAGGACGAGGTGTACCTGTCGAGCGCCGACTGGATGAACCGCAACATGATGCGAAGGGTCGAGTTGGCATGGCCCATCACCGATGCCGTGCAGCGCCAACGCGTGATTGACGAGTGTCTGGTGGCCTACCTTCAGGACAACGTGGACGCTTGGGATCTCCTGCCCGACGGCACCTACGCGCGTACGCGCCCCGAAGGACCGCGCAGCGCCCGTGGTGCGCAGGCTGCGCTGATGACGCGCTACAGCGACCCAGGCAACAAGGCGTAACGATACCAAGGAGCGAGTGACCATGGATCTGGTTTTGTGGCGGCATGCGCAAGCTCAGGACTGGGAGCCCGGTTGCGATGACTTGGCGCGCCCCTTGACATCCAAAGGCGAAAAGCAGGCGCTCCGCATGGCCAAGTGGCTCGATCGGCAACTTCCTGAAGGTGCCCGCATCGTATGCAGCCCGGCGCGCCGCGCCGAACAGACGGTGGCCGCGCTGGGGCGCAAATACAAACTCGATCCGGACCTGAGCCCGGCTGCCACCGCCGCACAATTGCTGCACCGTGTGCAATGGCCAGGCGCCAGCGCCACGGTGCTGGTGGTCGGGCACCAGCCCACCCTCGGTCAGGTTGCCGCGCAATTGCTTGGCCTGCCCGAGGCGGAATGCAGCATCGGCAAGGGCGCGGTTTGGTGGCTTCGCCACAAGCCAGGCGGCCCCGGTGCGGCAACGGTCATCGTGACCGTGCAGACCCCGCAAATGCTTTAGCGGTGGCAGGGCCGACTGGGGCGCCGCCGCTCAGCCTGCCGCGACAGGCATGTCAGGACTTCGCCGGGCGACCAGTCTTGATGGTCGGCACCGACTTCAGCGCCGCGACAAACGCCACATCCGACATCGCCGCGAGCGCCTTGACGCCGGCGCGCAACAGTTCGCTCTTCTTGGCAGGGCTGGCAAGTTTGGCTGCCCGCGCCTTGAGGTCCACCAATACGGTGTATTCGGCCTTGGGAATGGTAAAGCTGTC
>JADKDJ010000010.1 GCA_016718405.1 Candidatus Rhodoferax odensensis | reverse complement strand
CCATGAACCTGAAAAAGCCGCCCAGCAAGTGAGCGGCCTGTTTCCGGTGTGTGACGAACTATTTGCCGCCAGGAATCTTTCCTTCCACGCCCTTGACGTAGAAGTTCAGGCCACCCAGAAACTTGTCGTCGGCGACCACATCTTTTTCGATCTGCACCTTGCCGGCGTTGTCGGTGATCGGGCCTTTCCAGATCGCAAATGTGCCGTCGGCCAGGCCCTTCTTCACTTCTTCGACCTTGGCCTTGGTCTCGGCCGGCACGTCTTCAGCAATCGACACGATGTTGATCGCGCCTTCCTTCACGCCCCACCAGGTATTGCCGCCGCCGGTCCACTTGCCTTCAAGTGCCTCTTTGGTGGCCTTGATGTAGTAGGGCCCCCAGTTGATCACGGCCGAGGCCAGGTGCGCCTTGGGGCCATAGGCGGTCATGTCGGAATCCCAGCCGAAGGCGCGTTTGCCTTTGGCTTCCGCCGTCTTGAGCACGGCCGGGGAGTCGGTGTTCTGGAATAACACGTCGGCGCCGCCGTTGATGAGCGAGGTGGCGGCTTCGGTTTCCTTGGGGGGATCGAACCAGCCGTTGACCCACACCACCTTGGTCTTGACCTTGGGGTTGCTCGACTGCGCGCCCAGGGTGAAGGCGTTGATGTTGCGCACCACCTCGGGGATTGGGATCGAGGCCACCACGCCCAATGTGTTGCTCTTGGTCATCTTGCCGGCGATGACGCCAGCCATGTAGGCGCCCTCATAGGTGCGGCTGTCGTAGGTGCGCATGTTCTCGCCCTGCTTATAGCCGGTGGCGTGTTCGAACTTGATGCCCTTGTTGTCGGTGGCCACCTTGAGCATGGGCTCCATGTAGCCAAAGGTGGTGCCGAAGATCAGTTTGTTGCCTTGGCCGGCCATGTCGCGCAGGACGCGCTCGGCGTCGGCTGACTCGGGCACGTTTTCCACAAAGCTGGTGACCACTTTGTCGCCGAATTCCTTCTCGATCGCCTTGCGGCCATTGTCATGGGCGAAAGTCCAGCCCCCGTCGCCAACCGGGCCCACGTAGGCAAAGGCGATCTTCAGTGGTTCGGGTTTGGGTGTTGGCGCAGAGGCTGCCGCGGCGGGCTTGGGCGCGGGCGTCGGCTCTTCCTTCTTGCCGCAGCCAATCAAGGCGGCGCTGGCCACGGCAGTCAGGGCTGCGAGCTTGAGCAGCGAGCTTTTTTGCAAATCGGTCATGTCAATTCCTTGCTAAGAGAGAGGGTTGCGACGGGGTAAAACTCGAGCGGCACGGCCGATGCGGTCTGCGAGCCAAAAGCGTGCCGAAAGGCGCTCATTATGGACTTTTCTCAGTCACGATCCGGGGTAGAAGGGTTTCCCGATCGAGGCCGGCATGTTGGCCCGAATCCAGTGCGGGTTGCGCGAGATCAGCGCTAGCACCACGATGGTGGCCAGGTAGGGCATCATGCCCAGGAACTGACTGGGTACCTCCACGCCAATACCCTGCAAGTGGAACTGCAACATGGTGACACCGCCAAACAAATAAGCGCCCAACAGCACGCGCGCCGGTCGCCACGTGGCAAAGGTGGTCAGCGCCAAGGCAATCCAGCCCTTGCCAGCCACCATGCCTTCCACCCACAAGGGGGTATACACCACCGAAATGTAGGCCCCCGCCAGCCCGCACAACGCACCGCCAGCGACCACCGCCGCCAAGCGGATGCGGCGCACCGGGTAGCCCAGGGCATGAGCCGACTCAGGGCTCTCGCCCACGCTGCGCAGCACCAGGCCGGCGCGGCTGCGGTAGAGCCACCAGATCAGCGTGATGGTGAACCCAACCGTCAGGTAAACCATGGGGTGATGCCGAAACAGTGCAGGGCCGACCAGGGGAATGTCGCCCAGGCCGGGGATCGAGAAGCGGGGCCGCTCGGGGATCTTCTCTTGCACATAGGCAATGCCGACAAAGGCCGAGAAACCGGCTCCAAACAGACTGACGGCCAGCCCGGTGGCGTATTGGTTGGTACCCAGCCAGATCACCAACAGACCGAACACCAGCGCAATCAGCGCGCCCGCGCCAATGCCGGCGGCAAAGCCCAGCCAGTCGCTGCCGCTGTGTACGACGGTGGCGAATCCCGCGATGGCGGCGCACAGCATGATGCCCTCGGCGCCGAGGTTGACGATGCCGGCCTTCTCGTTGATCAACAGGCCCAACGAGGCGATGGCCAGCACCGTGCCCGCATTGAGCGTGGCCGCGATGAGCAGTGCATAGGATTCCATCAGACGGCTTCCTGGGCGGCGACGAGCTTGGGGGCTTTGAGCCGCAGCCGGTAGTTGACCAACGTGTCGCAGGCCAGCAGGGTAAACAGCAGCAGGCCCTGGAATACGCCGGTCAAGGACTTGGGCAGACCCAGGCGCGACTGCGCCAATTCGCCACCGATGTAGAACATGCTCATCAAGATAGCCGAGAAGACCATGCCCACCGGGTGCAGGCGCCCGACAAAGGCCACGATGATGGCGGCAAAGCCGTAGCCGGCCGGTACGTAGGGCGTGAGCTGGCCAATCGGCCCTGCCACCTCCAGCGCGCCGGCCAGCCCCGCCATGCCGCCCGACACCAGCAAGGCCACCCACAAGGCGCGCCGGGACGAAAAGCCGGCATACCGCGCGGCGGCTGGTGCCAGACCGCCAACCTGCTGGGCGAACCCGGCGCGGGTGCGAAACAGGAACACCCAACTGAGCGCCACCGCGCCCACGGCCAGGAAGATGCCGATGCTGACACGTGAGCCCTCGAACAAACGCGGAATACGCGTGGCCAGCTCAAACGTTTTGGATTGCGGGAAGTTATAGCCCTGGGGATCCTTCATAGGCCCCGCCACCAGGTAGTTGAGGACCAACACCGCCACGTAGACCAGCATCAGGCTGACCAGGATCTCATTGGCGTTGAAGCGGTCGCGCAGCCAGGCCGTCAGACCGGCCCAGACGATCCCGCCGACCACACCGGCCATCAGGATTGGCAGCACGATGGCGCCGCTGCTGTTCTTGTCCGCCAGCAGCGCCACGCCCGCTGCGAAGATGGCGCCCATCACGTATTGGCCCTCGGCGCCAATGTTCCAGACATTGGATCGGAAGCACACCGCCAGTCCCACCGCGATCAGCAACAGCGGCGTCGCCTTGACCGTCAATTCACCCAGAGCGTAGCCACTCTTGATTGGCTCCCAGAAGAACACGCGCAGTCCAGCCAGCGGGTCTTTGCCTAATGCGGCAAACAGCAAGACCCCGATGACGACTGTCAGCGCCAGTGCCAACAGGGGCGAGCCGTAGCTCCAGCCACGCGAGGGTTGCGCGCGCGCCTCAAGCCGCAGCATGGCTTGCCTCCGTGTTGGTTCTTGGCGCGGCGGGCGCCCCGTCCCACAGGCCGCTCATCCACTCGCCAATGCGCTCCACTGTTGCCTGCGCCGTCGGCAATGAGGGCGACAGGCGCCCGCGCGCCATCACGTGCAGCCTATCGCACACTTCAAACAATTCTTCCAGCTCTTCGCTGACCACCAGCACGGCGCAACCGGCATCGCGCAGTTCCAGAATCTCGGCTCGGATTTGCGCGGCCGCGCCAACGTCCACACCCCAGGTCGGTTGCGAGACGACGAAGAGCTTGGGATTGGCGTCGATCTCTCGCCCCACGATGAACTTCTGCAAGTTGCCTCCGGAGAGTGACTGCGCCGCAGAGTCCGCGCCGCCGGCCTTGACGTTGAAGCGCTGGATGATGTCCTGCGCGTGTGCGCGCAGTTTGCCCACGCGCACCCAGCCACCCAACAAGCGCGGGTGAGAGATTGACTCGTTGCGCGTCAGCAGCATGTTGTGCGCCAGGCTTAGCGTTGGTACGGCACCACGGCCCAAGCGCTCTTCCGGCACAAAGTGCAGGCCCAACTTGCGCCGCGCACCGGGATGCAGGCCGGACGCGTCCGCCGTGCCGATCCGAATGCTGCCGCGCGGTGCGCGTACGTCTTCGCCGGACAGGGCGTACAGCAATTCGGTCTGGCCATTGCCCGAGACGCCGGCAATGCCTATCACCTCACCGGCGCACACGGTCAGGCAGACGCCTTGCAGGTCCACGCCGAATTGATCCTCGCGCGGCAGCGACAGTTGGCGCACGTCGAGCACGGTGGCACCCAGTTTGGGAGCCGCGTGGGTCAACTGGGGCGGTTCAGCGCCGATCATCAGGCGTGACAAGGACGCGTTGGTCTCCTGCTCGGGTCGGCACACGCCGGTGACCTTGCCCCCGCGCAGCACCGTGCAGGTTTGGCATAACGCGCGAATTTCATGCAACTTGTG
The DNA here is from genome assembly GCA_016718405.1 of Candidatus Rhodoferax odensensis. Classification (GTDB taxonomy): domain Bacteria; phylum Pseudomonadota; class Gammaproteobacteria; order Burkholderiales; family Burkholderiaceae_C; genus Rhodoferax_D; species Rhodoferax_D odensensis. The sequence goes on along the minus strand of JADKDJ010000010.1, from coordinate 178,920 downwards.
GCTGATGTACAGGATGCTGCAGCCTTCGGCGGCGAGTTTTCTCAGGACAACAAACAGCTTGTCCACCGCCTGGGGTGTCAGCACCGAGGTCGGCTCGTCCAGTATCAACAGTTCGGGCCGGGTCAGCAAAGCGCGGATGATTTCCACGCGCTGCATTTCGCCCACGCTCAGGGTATGCACCGGGCGTGCGGGATCGATATCCAGGCCGTATTCGGTGGCCTTGGCCAGGATGCTGGCGGTCACGTTCTCAAGCGAGGTGCGCGACAGGCCCAGCCAGACGTTTTCGGCCACAGTCAGGGTGTCAAACAGGTTGAAGTGCTGGAACACCATGCTGATGCCGTTGGCCCGCGCCTCCTTGGGGTTGCGGATCTTCATTTCCTGCCCATTGATCCTGACTTGTCCGGCATCGGGCTTGATCGAGCCGTAGATGATCTTCATCAGGGTGGACTTGCCCGCGCCGTTCTCCCCCAGCACGGCGTGAATCTCGCCGGGCATGACACTTAACGAGACATCGCTGTTGGCAATGACCCCGGGGTAGGCCTTGGTGATGCCGGTCAATTGCAGTCGGGGCGGCGGCGGGTTCATGCGTGTTCTGGTTCGAAGTGTGGCACTGGTGCCCGTCTATCGAGGCTCTTGGAAATCATGACAGAACTTGGTCGTTGCGAGCGCAGCGCGGCAAACCATGATAGTGGCCTTCGTGCCATATGCTAGCCTGTATGCCCACAACGAGCCTCATGTTTTACCCTCTTGCCTAGTGACGCCGACATGACTATCCCACCGATTGAGTTCGTGCACCGAGGCCAGATTGTCTCGCTGCGCAACGTACCGCCGACCCGAACCCTGCTGGACCTGCTGCGCCTGGACCTGCGTTTAAGCGCCACCAAGGAAGGCTGCGCCGAGGGCGACTGCGGCGCCTGCACGGTGGTGCTGGGCGAGGCCGTTGAGGGGCGCACCCAGTACCGCGCCATCAATGCCTGCATTCGCCTGGCGCACTCGATCGACGGCATGGCATTGTGGACCGCTCAGGATTTGGCCGGACCAGACGGCAGCCTGCACCCGGTGCAGGAGGCGATGGTGCAGTGCCACGCCAGCCAGTGCGGGTTCTGCACGCCAGGTTTTGTGATGAGCCTGTTCGGCGTGTACCAGAACCAGGTATGTCAGGGCCAGGCCGTGACGCGCGAAGCCGCGCAGCACGCCCTGTCGGGCAACCTGTGCCGCTGCACCGGTTACCGGCCGATACTGCAGGCCGCGCAGACCATGGCCGAGCTGCCGCCGGTGCGCATTGACGAGGTTAAGTTGCTGCAAAAATTGGAGCGCATCAGTCATCACCAGCGCGCTCTGGAGACGGGTTGTGCCTATCTGGCACCGCGTACGCTGGCGCAGTTGCTGAGCTTGCGTGCGCAACACCCCAAGGCCCAGCTGGTGGCCGGTTGCACCGATGTCGGGCTGTGGGTCACCAAGCAGCACCAGGACTTCGCGCAGGTGCTCGACATCACCCGGGTGCAGGAACTGCGGCGCGTTGAGCGCTACCCGCACCACCTGGCCATTGGTGCAGCGGTCACGCTGACGGAGGCATTTGACGCGCTCATGCAGGATCGGCCGCAACTGCGGACCTTTGCGTCGCGCTTTGCGGGGCTGCCCGTGCGCAACTCGGGCACGCTCGGTGGCAATGTGGCCAACGGTTCACCGATTGGCGACTCGATGCCGCTGCTGATCGCCTTGGGTGCCAACGTGGTGCTGATCAGCGAGCGTGGCCACCGTGAGATGCCGCTGGAGCAGCTCTATACCGGTTACCGCCAGAACGTGATGGCGCCCGACGAGGTGGTGGCCTGGATCAAAGTGCCGCTACCGGTGGCCGGCGAGTCGTGTCGGATTTACAAAATCTCCAAACGCTTTGAGGATGATATTTCGGCGGTTTGCCTGGGACTCCAATTGCATATCGACGGCGGCCGGGTGCGCCAGGCTTCCATTGGCGTGGGCGGTGTGGCGGCCACGCCGGTGCGTGCCGTGCACACGCAAGCCGCCCTGCGTGACCAGCCATGGAATGAAGCCACGGTGCGCCGCGCCATGGCCACTCTGCGTGGCGAGTTCGCGCCAATCTCGGACATGCGCGCTTCGGCCACCTACCGCGCCGAAGTACTGGGCAATTTGCTGCAGCGCTTCTGGCTGGAGAGCCAGGGTGCTGCCGTTGTCAGCCTGGAGTCGCCCGACTTGGAGGCCCTGACCCCATGAGCGCCGCGAACCTATGGACGGCGCCGTTGGCCGATCCACTCGTGGTGGGGGCGTCGCATCCGCACGAGAGCGCGCGCGCACACGTGGCGGGGGCCGCGCCCTATGTCGACGACATCCCCGAAGTCCAAGGCACCTTGCACGGGGCGCCGGTGCTGTCATGCGTGGCGCACGGCCGAATCCTGGCGATCGACGCGGCCAATGCGCTGGCGATGCCCGGGGTGCGTGATGTCATCCTGGCGCGCGGCATTGTGGGCGATCCGATGCTGGCTTCGTTTGCCGGCGACGAGCCGATACTGGCGCGTGACACCGTGCAGTTTGTCGGGCAGGTGCTGGCCATCGTGGTGGCAGACACCGTGATGCAGGCGCGCCGCGCGGCGCGCAAGGTCAATGTGCGGATCGAAGCCTTGCCCGCGGTGCTGACGATCCAGGATGCGCTCGATGCACAAAGCTATGTGCTGCCACCGGTGTTCGTGGCGCGTGGCGATGCCGACGCGGCATTGCAGACCGCGGCGCACCGGTTAAGCGGATCGTTGGAAGTGGGGGGCCAGGAACACTTCTACCTGGAAGGGCAGATCGCCTATGCCTTGCCGCAGGAGCAATCGCAGTGGTTGGTCTACTCCAGTACCCAGCACCCAGGCGAAGTGCAGCATTGGGTGGCGCATGCGCTGGGGCTGGACCTGCATGCCGTGCGCGTGGAGTGTCGGCGTATGGGCGGTGGCTTTGGCGGCAAGGAGACGCAAGCCGGGCACCTGGCGGTGTGGGCGCCCGTGAGCGCCAACAAACTCAGGTGCCCGGTCAAGCTGCGATTGGACCGCGACGATGACTTCATGGTCACTGGCAAGCGCCATCCGTTCTGGTACCAGTACACGGTTGGCTTTGACGACACCGGTCGCCTGCATGGCCTCAAGTTGATGATGGCGGCCAACTGCGGTTTTAGCGCCGACCTGAGTGGCCCGGTGGCGGATCGCGCCGTGTTTCACTGCGACAACGCCTACTTTTTGCAGGATGTGGCGATCGCGTCTTACCGCTGCAAGCTCAACACCCAGAGTCACACCGCGTTTCGCGGCTTTGGAGGCCCGCAGGGCGTGATTCTGATCGAGACCATCTTGGGCGACATCGCTCGGCACTTGGGTATGGACGCCCTGGATGTGCGCCGGCGCAACCTGTACTCGGATGAACCGTTGGCCAAACCAGTGCATGCCCCGGCCCGGCGCGATACCACCCACTATGCGATGCGCGTGGAAGACAACATCCTGGCCCCCTTGCTATCGGAACTAGAGCAGACATCTCAATATCGACAAAGAAAGCAGGCCATTTCATCTTGGAACGCGGGCAGTGCCGTGGTCAAGCGCGGTCTGGCGCTTACACCGGTCAAGTTCGGCATTTCCTTCACCGCCACGTTATTCAACCAAGCCGGCGCGCTGGTGCATGTGTTCCTGGACGGCAGCGTGCAAGTCAACCACGGTGGCACCGAAATGGGCCAGGGCCTGCACACCAAGGTGGCGCAGATCGTGGCGGACGAACTGGGCGTGCCGCTGCACCGTGTGTTGGCCACGGCGAGTGATACCGGCAAGGTTCCCAATGCGTCGGCCACAGCGGCGTCCGCCGGCACCGACCTCAATGGCCGCGCCGCGCAGTTCGCGGCGCGCCACGTGCGCGACAACCTGGCCGCGTTTGTGTGCGGCCTGGATGGTTGTGGTGCGGGCGCCGTCCGTTTTGTCGGTGGGCAGGTGCACTCGCCCAAAGCCACGCGCAGCTTTGACGAGGTGGTGCAACTGGCCTATGCCAACCGCATCCAGTTGTGGAGCGACGGCTTTTACCGCACGCCCAAAATTCACTACGACAAGACCACGCTGAGTGGACGCCCGTTCTACTATTTCGCCTATGGCGCGGCCTGCACTGAAGTGGCCATCGATACCCTCACTGGCGAGAGCCGTGTGCTCAAGGTGGACATCCTGCATGATGTCGGCCGCTCCCTCAACCCGGCCTTGGACATTGGACAGATCGAGGGGGCCTTTGTGCAGGGCATGGGTTGGCTCACCACCGAGCAACTGGTCTGGAACGAGCGGGGACGCCTGACCACGCATGCGCCCAGTACCTACAAGATTCCCACAGCGGGGGATGTGCCGCAGCACTTCAGGATCGATCTGTGGCCGCAGGCCAACCTCGAAGACAACGTGGGTGGCAGCAAGGCCGTTGGTGAGCCGCCGTTCATGCTGGCGATCAGCGTGTACGAGGCCTTGCGTGATGCGATCGACCAGGCTCGCGGCGACTCGCCCGCGCCCGGTGCGCGACGGGCGCCCGTGCACCTGATTGCACCGGCCACTGCCGAAAACGTGTTGACGGCCTTGCGCGCGCGCTAGCCGCGCAGCCAGACAGCTCAGCGCGGGCTTGCCGGCGTCTCGGCGCTGTGGGTGACGACGCAGCCACGGCCGCCGCGTTTGGCGGCGTAGCAAGCAGTATCGGCCGCGTGCAGGACCTCAGCCAGGTCGACCATCTGCGGCGTGACTGCCACTACACCAATGCTGGCTCCAATCTGCAAACTGCCCCCGGCGTGCGGCAAGCGCCAGTTCTGAACGGCGTCTACCATTTGCTGCGCCAACTGCTGTGCCCGCGACAGCGAGCAGCCAGGCAGCATGGCGGCAAACTCGTCACCGCCTAGCCGCGCCACGGTGTCGCTTTGACGCATTTGTGCTTCGAGCAGGTGCGCCACCTCGCGGAGCACATCGTCGCCGACAGCGTGACCAGCCTTGTCGTTGACCGCCTTGAAGTGGTCCAGATCGATGAACATGGCACACAAGTGACGACCCCTGAACTGGTTCATGGCCTGGCCTAGTCGGCTCTCAAACTCGCGTCGGTTGGGCAATAGGGTCAGGCTGTCGTGGGTGGCGGACCAAGTCAATTGCTCGCGCGCCGCGCGCGCGTCGGAGATGTCCTCGACGATCCAGATCGTGCCGCCGGTCGGGTCGCCGGCCACCACGCCGCGCGCTAGCAAGTGGGCCCAGAACTCGCTGCCATCCTTGCGTTTGAGGATGTGTTCGCCGTCAAACACGCCGCAGTCGCGAAAACTGGTTTGGACGCGATCGCCAAAGTCGTTGGCAGCCGCGTCGGATTGCTGGATGATCCGGCTGGACTGGCCCAACAATTCGTCCTCGTTGTAGCCCAGCATGCGGCAGGCGTGCTGGCCCAGCAGTTCGAAGCGTCCGCTGCGGGTGATGATGATGCCCACCGAGGCATTGCTCAGTATCGCCCGCAGTTGGTTGACCATGGTCATGGACTCGCGCAAACGCTGCTGCTGCGCCAGAGTGACCTCGCGCAGCGCATCGATCAGTTCACCCAAACGGCCGCGTGCATGGGGCCAGCCTTGATCGACGGGCAGCGCATCGGATTTGAGTTGCTCCACGCGCGTGCGCAGGTGTTCCAGCGTGCGGTCGTCGGCGCGCTGGAAGTGCGTCGTTTCGATTGGCGTGGAGAACTTCGGCACCGTCGCGACGGTGCTTGGCGTCACCTCGGGGGTCGGTGTAATCTCCAACGCCGTTAGCTTCCCGCCAGGGCACGCAACGCGCCGGCATTGACCAACTGCAGGACCCGGCCAGTGCCGCTGATGAGGTTGCGCTCACGCAAATGGCGCAGTACCCGTGACAGCGTTTCCGGGGCAATACCCAACTGTGCGGCGATCAAGCGCTTGCGCTGGGTCAGGGGCACGGCCATGGCGCCACCTTCATCCACCTCAGCGTGGCGCAGAAGCCACTCCGCGCAGCGTGCCTCCGCGTCCTTGGCCAGTCGGCTGACCGCCATTTCAGTTTGCTGCCGATGGGCCTGGGCCACGTCGTGCAACACAGTCTGGGCCGACGAACTCAGTGAGCACAGCGACTGACGGAATTCGGACACTGGCACCCGACGCACGCAGACCTCTGTCTGCGAGACCGCGTCCACCGCGCTGGGCAGGTTCAGAACGGCCCCGGAGGCTTCGAGCCAGACAGGGCCTTCCAATACGCCCAATTGATGCTCCAGAACATCACCCGTGAGCACACCCAAGCCGACCCGGCCGGACTCCAGGTAAGTGACCCAATGCGGCGTCTCGGCGCGTCGCAGCAATGCTACGCCAGAGGCAACGATCTGTCGTTCGGTGGTATTCGGTAAGTCGCAGGCAGGCAGCATGCTGCCGACTGTGACTCGCTTAGTGCCGGAAATCCTTGAGCGATATCAAAGAATTATCACGAATCGGGCCATACGCTTAGCACAAGCCGTATGTCAATGTTCCCTCAAGGGTTGAGGGCGTTGGTAAGCGTGGCGGTACGGCACGCCGCAACATAGAATTTGCCGACCAGGGTGGGGCAAGGCACACGGCCTGCTTCACAATGCAAACCAATCAACAGGAGACTCGTGTCATGTTCAAGCACATTTTGGTTCCGGTCGACGGCTCACCCACGGCCGCGTTGGCGGTGGACAAGGCCATTGGCCTGGCCCGCGCCTTTGGAAGCCAGGTTACGGTGGTGTTTGTGATTGATCCCTACCCGTTTGCGGGTGTTGGGACGGATTTCTCGTATGGTCAAACCGAGTATTTGAGCGCCGCCACAGCCGAGGCCAATGCTGCCGTCAAATCGGCGCGGCAGGCATTTGAGGCCGCAGGGGTGCCGGTGGCGACTTCCGTCGTGGAAGCTCATGCAGCCTGGCGTGGCGTGGTGGATGCAGCCACCAGCGCGCAGGCTGATCTCATCGTGATGGGCTCACACGGACGCAGTGGTCTGGAAAAACTGGTGCTGGGCAGTGTCGCCCAGCACGTGCTGTCGCACATTCACCTGCCGGTGCTGGTGGTGCGCGACTGACTTTGCCCCCACGCTCCGCCGCTTCGCGGGTCGCTGCCCCCCGAGGGCGTGTGTTTCACCTTGGGGCGGCCCTGCGGTGAAACGGGCCGCCGCGCCAGCAGTGGTTAGCCACATTGGCCCACGTAGCCGCAGGCGGTGCAGAAGTCGCAGCCGTCCTTGTGGATGACGGTGGGGTTGCCGCATTCGGGGCAGACTTTGCCGGCCATGGTACTTGGAGCCGCCTGGTTTTTGGGCGCGTCAAGCACGCCCATGTCGCGCAGCGGAAAACCGTCCTCGTCCAGCACACCCAGCATGGCGTAACGGTGGATGATCAGGCGCGCCAGGTAGGCCACGGTTGACGGCCAGGTCTGCTGGCGGCGTTCGCCGTGTGGCAGGCCCGGCACAAAGGCCATGAAGTGGCCCAACGGCTCGGCGTAGTTGAGCAGCTTGCGCAGCTTCATGCCGATCCACGCCGGATCGATCACGCGCATATCGAGCGACAACAAGCGTGCCAGACCGTCAAGCGCCTTGGGGTAGTTGCCCGAGAAGCCCACCGAGCAGGGCCGTGTGACCGGGTTGCCATCGTGCCCCGGCAGGGTGATTTCCTTCAGCGTCAGGGTGAACGCCTCGCCGGTTGCGGGATTGTCGATGTCGACTGACCATGCCAGGGTGCCCGACGGACCGGTTTGTGGCTCGCCCCGGCTGAACATCGCATCAATCACTGGAGTCGGCACATGTTTGTCGGCACCAGGCAGGGCCTTGAGTTGGTCGCAGCGCCAGCGCACCACCGCAGCGGTGGCGGCCACCACGCCGGGAAACAGTCGGCGCTCGCCATGCGGCGGAAAGGGCATCTCAAACGAATGCTCTTCGGCCACGGTGGCCAGCGCGTCGAGCTTGAGCTGCAGCCATGCCGGGTCGTTGGAGCGCAGGTCCATCGAAAGTGTTTTGGCCAGCGCGCCCAGGCCACGAGGTTGGTCAGTGCCGTTGACCCAGACTTCAAAGGGCTTGGGGGCACCGCCCTCTTCTGGCGCCAACTCGCCCACAAACAAGGCGAAGCTGCCAAACGGGTGCTGCACCATGAAGGTCCACGCGGGGTTGCCGCCTGGCAGCTCGGGCCGACTGGGCCAGCGCAGCGAGGACAGCACCGGCGCGGGCAGGCGCTCCAGGGCCAGGCGTCGGTTGGCGCCATCGATCTGCAGTGGCGCTGCCTTGGCGGGCGCTTGATTGTTGGTGACACTCAGCACTGAACCGAGCACCGAGTTGGGTCGGTATGTGGCCAGGCCCTTCAGGCCCGACTGCCAGGCTTCCATGTAGAGGTTCTGGAAGTCGGCGTAGGGGTAGTCGGCCGGCACGTTGACGGTCTTGGAAATGGCGGTGTCGATGAAGGGCGCGACCGTGGCCACCATGGCTTCGTGGGCCTGTGCGCTCATTTCCAGTGCGGTAACGAAAGCCGGGGTCAGCGGTGCTTCGACGCCGCGCAGGTGACGGTACAGGCGCCACGCGTGGTCTTCTACCGCGTATTCCTTGAAGCTGCCGTCGATCATGCGTTTCTTGCGGGTGTAGGACCAACTGAAGGCCGGCTCGATGCCGTTGCTGGCGTTGTCCGCGAAGGCCAGGCTGATGGTGCCGGTGGGCGCGATCGATAGCAGGTGCGAGTTGCGCAGGCCATGGGCGCGCACGCGCTCTTTCAAGGGCGCGGGCAGGCGCGAGGCGAAATTCTGGCCAGTCAGGTACAAGTCGGCATTGAACAGCGGGAAGGGCCCGCGTTCGCGGGCCAATTCCACCGAAGCGTCGTAGGCACTGTCGCGCATCAGCTCAGAGATCTGGCGTGCCATATCGCGCGCGGGCTGTGTGTCGTAACGCAAATTGAGCATCACCAACGCATCGCCGAGACCGGTGAAGCCAAGGCCCACCCGGCGTTTGCTGCGCGCCTCTTCCTGCTGCTGGGGCAAGGGCCAGACGGTGACGTCGAGCACGTTGTCGAGCATGCGGGTGGCCACGCGCGCCACCTCGGCAAAGGCGGCCCGGTCAAACTCGGCCTTGTCCTCGAACGGGTTCTTGATGAAACGCGTCAGGTCGATCGAGCCCAGGCAGCAGCAGCCGTAAGGTGGCAGCGGTTGCTCAGCGCACGGATTGGTGCTGGCGATGGTTTCGCAATAGGAGAGGTTGTTGTCGCGGTTGATGTGGTCCAGGAACAGCACACCGGGTTCAGCGTGGTCGTAGGTGGAGCGCATCACCTGGTCCCACAGCTCGCGCGCCTTGAGCTTGCGGTAAACCCAATGGCTGCCGTCTTGCGTCTGGTAGGCGCCAGCGGCCTTTTGGGCCTGGCCGGGTTCGGCACGGTGCACCAGTTCGATCTCGCCGTCGGCTTGCACGGCGGCCATGAAGGCATCGGTCACGCCCACCGAGATGTTGAAGTTCTTCAAGTCGCCCTGGTCTTTGGCGTGAATGAACTCTTCAATGTCCGGATGATCGCAGCGCAACACGCCCATCTGGGCGCCTCGGCGCGCGCCGGCGGACTCGACCGTTTCGCAGGAGCGATCGAACACGCGCATGTAACTGACCGGACCGGAGGCACTGCTTTGCGTGCTGCCGACCCAGGCGCCGCGCGGGCGAATGCGTGAGAAATCGTAACCAACGCCGCCACCACGGCGCATGGTCTCGGCGGCCTCGGTCAGTGCGGTGTAGATGCCAGGATGGCCGTCTTCTATGTGGGCGATCGAATCTCCCACCGGCTGCACAAAGCAGTTGATCAGCGTGGCCGACAGGTCCGTACCGGCCGCCGATTGGATGCGACCTGCGGGCAAGAAACCGTTTTGCAGGGCCTGCAGGAACTTGTCTTCCCAGGCCTTCTGCTGCTCAGGCACCTCGTTGGCGGCCAGCGCGCGGGCCACGCGTTGGTTGACATCGAAGATGGTTTGTTCACCGCCCTTGCCATACTTCTCGATCAACACCTCATGGCTGATCTCCTGCGCTGGCAGCGTATTGGACTGGGGTTGGGTGGGTCGATCAACGGTTTGGTTGGACATGTGACAGATTTCCAAAAAAATGGGCGATATTTCGTGAGGCAGTCTCGGACCACGGCGACGGCAATCCAATCAAGATTAGCAGTCCAGAGTAACCTGAGTATTGGGGCTTGTCAGCTTGACAGCGACGGTGTCATCCCGATGCGTCTGAAGCGGGTTTTATTGTTCCAACGAGACGATGCAATTTTACTTGCGCCAAGCCCTTGACGGGCCCTTGACAGGGGTGTCGTGGAAGTTATTTGTGAGAGCTCAAGTGCGCCGCCGCGCGCCGGGGCGTCGGCAGAGCGAGGAGATGCAAACAGTGCCAGTCTGGCGGCGCAGTGTTTTCCTGCGGCCGACGCGCAATCCCGCCCGACCATCTATGCGTTTGGTTGTGCAGGCCGCGATTTTTATGGCGTGCGACCGCGTGGGTCGCTAAATCTGGGTTTAGCCGCCGCAGGCGCCGTTGCCGCAGCAACTTCCGGTGGAAACCACCGCCGCCGGAGCGGTCTTGCTGATTTCCACGCGCCACAGATCGGGGCCGGATTCCAGGTATTGCCAGTTGAACTGGCCATTGGCGAGCGACTGGAACTGGAAGTACAGCGGACGCGGGTCGTGGTCGTTGATCAACTGCATCGATTGACCGACTTCGAGGGCGTTGAACATGCTGAAGATCTTGGGGTGACGCTGGCGTGGTTCGACTTCACGGACGTCAATGGTGCTGGCAAATACGGTCGTCATGATGGGGCTCCTGGGGCTTCAGCTGAACAATTGATGCATTATATGTGCTTGTTCTAGCGTTGTCATCTCCGTGTGGCCTCAAGTGAATGAGTGCCGTGCGTTGTGCGGCACCGGGCACGAGCGGCTATCAGGGCTTTGTGCTGGATGGGGATTTGCTGCCTAGCTTGGTGCGGGCGCTGGCAAGCTCTTGTGCGACCAGGGTGGCATCACGTGAGCCGGGTTCCAGCACGGTGAGCGCTTTTTCCCAGTGGGTGATGGCCTGCGCGAAGTCGGCACGCCGAAACGCCGCCGAGCCGGCCATCATCAAGGCCATCGGGTGCTTGGGGTTCAAGGCCAGCGCTTTGTCCAGCAGCGCGATCGGTCGGCCTTCGAGTTGATTGCCAGCGCGCATGGCCAGCAGGTCGGCGTACTGGGTGAGCAGGTCGGGGTCGCCATCAACCAGCTTGCCCGCCTTCACGTAGGCCTGTTCGGCCTCTTCCGGGCGACCCAGCACCTTGTAGGCGCGCGCCAACCTGGCCCAACTGGCCAGGTCGTCGGGTTGGGACTTGAGGCGTGCAGCCAGGCCGTCGACCATCTGGTTGATCTTTTCCTGCGTCATGGCACCTGCTGCAGCAGGCGCTGCAGGGGCTTGTTTGCTCGCCGTCGCGTCGTTCGGGCGGGCCGACTTGGGCGTACCAGGGGCGGCAGCACGTTCGCGAGCCTCGGCGATATTGGACGCAATTTGCCTGGCATCGTCCGAGTCCGGTGGCAGGACGGCAAGCAGATTTTCCCAATGGCCAATTGCGGCTTTGAAATCATCGGCGCGGTAGGCCGCCACGCCGGCCATCATCAAACCCATCGGATGCTTCGGATCCAGTGCCAGAGCCTGCTGGATCAGTTCCAACGGACGGCCCGCTATGTTGTGGTCGGCGCGCACCGCCAGCAAGTCGGCGTAGGCCACCAGCAATTCGGGATCGTTGTTGATCGCGTCGCCGGCCTTTTGGAAGGCTTGCTCGGCCTCGTCCAGGCGCCCCATCACCTTGTACGAGCGGGCCAGCATGGCCCAGCCCTTGCGGTCGTCCGGATTGGCTTTCAGTCGCGCTGCAAGTCCTTCGACCATTTGTTCGACCTGCTGGTTGGCCGCGATCTGCGCCGCGCCGGGGTCGAGGGCGTCCGGCTGGCCCAGCCACGCGTACATGCCGGCTGCCGCCACCGGAATCAGAACCGCAAGTGTTAGCGCGGAGCGGTGCCCGGCCTGCGGTGCCGGTATTGCCGCTTTTGCGGCAGGGTCGCCCGCATCGGTGTCGTCGAGCATGCGGAGCTGCAACTCGTCGCGGGTCGTCTCGTAGTCGGCCGCGCTGATGGCGCCGCGCGCGAGGTCCCGCTCCAGCGCCTCAAGCTGATCACGATAGATGGCGATGTTCAGGTTCTGGCTGGATACCGGGTTGCCAGCGGCCGGGCGCATCAACGCGCGCATCAGCCAGCCCACCACGAGCAGCGTCAACAGCGCTGCGATTGCAAAAAAAACTGTCATGAGGGATCGGCTTCCTTGAGCAGACGTTGCGCTCTCGCGCGCTGGTCGGTGTCGAGGGTGGGGGAGGAGGTGTCACGGGCACTGCTGCGTACCAGGCGAACCAGCGCCACGACAGCGCCAATCAGCAACAGTAGTGGGCCAAACCACAGCAGCCAGGTGACCGGGTTGACCGGCGGGCGGTAGCGCACGAAGTCGCCATAGCGGCTGACCATGAACTCCATGATCTCCTGGTCCGACTTGTTGGCCTTGATCAAACCCCGAATCTCGCGGCGCAGGTCCAGCGCAAGGTCAGCCCGCGAGCCGGCCAGGGATTCGTTTTGGCACACCAGGCAGCGCAGTTCCTCCGAGATCGCATTCAGACGCTTCTCCACCACCGGGTCTTCGGCCAACGGAGGTGCCTCGCCCGCCCAGGAGTTTGCCGAGAATAGCAGCGCGAAAAGGATCAATACCCATGCCTTCACTTGTTCAACTCCCGAATCAGGGGCACGATCTTGTCTTTCAGCGCTTCGTCGGTGACGGGGCCGATGTGTTTGTAACGAATCACGCCCGCTTTGTCGATCAAAAAGGTCTCCGGCACGCCATAGACACCGTAGTCAATTCCAATTCGGCCATCGCGGTCGCTCACGGACAGCTCATAGGGATCGCCGTGACGCGCCAGCCACTTCACGCCATCGCTGGCTTGGTCCTTGTAGTCGAGGCCGATGATGGGAACGGTTTTTGTCTTCGCAAATTCCATCAGGATCGGGTGTTCCTGGCGGCAAGCCACGCACCACGACGCCCAGACGTTGAGCAACCAAACCTTGCCCAGCATCTGCTGGCTTGAGAACTGCTGCTCGGGCGCATGCAGGCGCGGTGCAGAGAACTGGGGTGCCGGTTTGCCAATCAGTGGAGAGGGGACCTCGCGCGGATCACGTGTCAGACCGATCGCCAGAAAGATCACCAGCAGCACGAACAGCGCCAGGGGAATAAGCGCCTTCTTCATGCGGTCAATCCCTTGCCGATGGAAGCGTTCGCCGTCGACGCCAGCTTGCGCCGGTAGCGCCGGTCCAGTGCCGCCATGGCGCCGCCCAGCGCCATCAGCACGCAGCCACCCCAGATCCAGGTGATGAAGGGCTTGTGGTACACCCGCATTGCCCAGGCCGGATTGGCGCCGCCTTCAAGACGCTCACCGAGTGAGACATAGACATCGCGGGTCAGCCCGGTGTCGATGGCGGCCTCGGTCATCGGCATGGTCGAGGAGAAGTAGGTTCGCTTCTCCGGGTGAAGGGTCTTGAGCACGCGACCGTCGCGGATCAGCTCGACATCACCCACATCGGCGGCGTAGTTGGGGCCGGGGACTTCGCGAATGCCGGTCAAGCGAAAGGTGTAACCTCCCACAGAGACCGTGTCGCCCATGGCCATGCGCACATCTTTCTCGGTCTCATACCCCTTGACCATGGTGATGCCCACGACACAGACGGCAATACCGATATGGGCCACGTGCATGCCCCAAAAGGACATCGGTGTGGACTTCCAGTTGGCGGTGTCGCGCACCTGGCGCAAGATCTGCGCTGCCGACCCCAACATGATCCATATGGCCAGGCTCAAGCCAAGCGCAACCAGCCATGACCAGGGTCCGGCCAGCAGTGGCAGGCTGCAACCCGCCAGCACCGAGACGATTGCCACTGGACGCAGCTTTTTGGCCAGTTCGGCCACGCCGTCGTTCTTCCAGCGGGCGTACGAACCGATCACCATGAACAGCAGCACCGGCACCATGATGGGTGCAAACACGGCGTTGAAGTAGGGTGGCCCGACCGAGAGTTTGCCAAGGTTGAGGGCGTCGACGATCAACGGGTACAGCGTGCCCAGCAAAACCGAGGCCGCGGCGGTGGTCAGCAGCACGTTGTTGAGCAGCAAGAAAGTCTCGCGCGACACCAGCGCAAACGTGCCACCCGTGCGCACCTTGCTGGCGCGCATGGCAAACAGCGCCAGCGACCCGCCCACCACCACCGTCAGGAACAGCAAAATGAACACGCCGCGCTTGGGGTCGGAGGCGAAGGCATGCACGGAGGTCAACACGCCTGAGCGCACAAGGAATGTGCCGAGTAGACTCATCGAGAACGCCGTGATCGCCAGCACGATGGTCCAGTTCTTGAACAGGCCTCGCTTCTCGGTGACCGCCAACGAGTGGATCAAGGCCGTGCCATCAGCCAGGGCAGGAAGGAGGCGTTCTCCACCGGGTCCCAGAACCACCAGCCGCCCCAGCCCAGTTCGTAGTAGGCCCACCATGACCCCAGGGCGATGCCCAGCGTGAGAAACAGCCAGGCGGCCGTGGCCCAAGGTCGCGACCAGCGAGCCCAGGCTGCATCCAGACGGCCATTGAGCAAGGCGGCGATGGCGAACGCAAACGGCACTGCGAAACCAACATAACCCATGTAGAGCAGCGGGGGGTGGAACACCAGACCGGGGTCCTGCAGCAGCGGGTTGAGGTCTTTGCCATCGGCGGGGATGTCGCTCAGGCGCTCGAATGGGCTGGAGGTGATCAGCATGAACAGCAGGAAACCGACGGCTACCAAACTCAGAATGCCCAACACGCGGGACACCATGGCATCGGGCAATTGACGGGAGAAGATGGCCACGGCCAGCATCCACGAGGTCAGCATGAAGTGCCATAACAACAGCGAACCTTCATGCCCACCCCAAACGCCGGCCACCCGGTAGAGCCCGGGCAGCTTGGAATTGGAGTGCAAGGCCACGTATGACACCGAAAAGTCGTTGGTGTAGAACGCGTAGGTGAGGCAGCCAAAAGAGAACGCGGTCAGCAGCCAAAGTGCCTGCGCGCCCGGGCGGGCAATCGCGATCCAGTTGGCGCGGCCTAACTGGCCGCCGATGACGCTGAGCAATCCGGTAGCTAGCGCGACCATCAAGGCCAGGATCAGCGCAAAGTGACCTAGTTCGGGAATCATGGGGTGTCCTGGTTCGGTTGAGGGCAAGTCGGGCTCGGCTTTACTTCAGAGTCTTGATGGTTTTCTGGGCCTGGTCCACGGCGTGCTGGGCTTCTGGCGGCATGTAGTTTTCATCGTGCTTGGCCAGCACTTCGGACGCCGTAAAACGACCGTCGGGGCCCAGCTTGCCTTGCGCGACGACGCCTTTGCCCTCGCGAAACAGGTCAGGCAGGATGCCGGTATAGGAAACGGGCACCTCTTTGGCGGTGTCCGTGACGACAAAGGCCACGGTCAGGTTGTCGCGTTTGACCGAGCCTTCCTTGACCATGCCGCCGACGCGAAAAGTCCGGTTCTTGGGCGCCTCGCCCGCGGCAATCTGAGTGGGCGTGAAAAAGAACACCAGGTTGCTCTCGAAGGCGTTGAGCACGAAATAGGCGGCCAGACTCACGGCGCTCAGGCCGCCAGCGATGATTGCGGCGCGTTTGTGGCGGGGTTTCATGGGGATGTACTCTCAGATGCAATCTCGCCGTGAAGGTTCCGCAAGCATCTGCTTGCGCCGGCTGCGAGATCAGCAGTACTTCGATCACCATCACGGCAGCCGTGAGGCCAAAGCTGCCCCAGACATAAAAGGCGTAGCCGCCCATGGCAAAAAATTCCGAAACACTATTCCACTGCATGTTTGACCCACTCCGTATGCCGTTCCCGCTCAAGAATGATGTTGCGCACCCGCGCCAGCGCCATCGCGATGGCGTACAGCCAGAACGCAACGACCATGATCAGCATGCCCCACAGCATGGTGTTGGCCATCGACGGCGCGCGTGTCAGGGACACCGAGGCACCTTGGTGCAGCGTGTTCCACCACTGGACCGAAAAATAGATGATGGGCACATTGACGACGCCTACCAAGGCCAGCACTGCGCCGGCTTTGTCGGCGCGCCGCGGATCGTCGATCGACGACTGAAGCGCCAGGAAGCCAAGGTACAGGAACAGCAGGATCAGAGTCGAAGTCAGCCGCGCATCCCAGACCCACCAGGCGCCCCACATGGGCTTACCCCAGAGCGCCCCAGTCACCAATGACAAGAAGGCGAACAAGGCTCCCGTCGGCGCGAGCGCGGAGGCCATCATGCTGGACAGCCGGGTGTTGAACGCTAGCCCCAAGCCAGCCCAGAACGCCATGATCAGGTAGATGAACATGGACATTTGCGACGCTGGCACGTGGACGAAGATGATGCGGTAGCCCTGGCCTTGCTGCGCGTCAACCGGCGCTACGAAGAATGCAATCCACAGGCCGATGCCCATAAGCGTCGCCGCCGCGATAGCAAACCACGGCCACAACCGACCAGCCAGTCGATAGAAGTTCTGCGGTGAAGCGTACTTGAACCAATGAATCGCAGGTGTTGTCATTCCAGGGAAATCCTCAGGGCCGTGGCGGTTGCCAGGGGGGCAAAAAAGGCCGCTAGCACCAGCAGCGCGGCCAGCAGGGAGAGGTGACCATTGGCCCCCAGGCCGTTGGTGTGCGCTTCAACCGCGCCCGCACCAAATATCAGCACGGGAATATACAGTGGCAGGATCAGCAGCGACAGCAATACCCCTGCGCCACGTACGCCCAGCGTCAGCGCCGCACCAATCGCGCCAATCAGGCTCAGCGTGGGGGTTCCCAACAGCAGCGACAGCATCAGAATGCCCAAGGCTTGGCCGTCCAGGCCGAACTGAAGACCCAGCACCGGCGCCATTAAAACCAATGGCAAGCCAGACAAAAGGAAATGGGACAACGCTTTGGCCGTCACCAGCAGGCTCAACGGCGTGCTGGACAGGACCATTTGTTCCAGGCTACCATCGGTATAGTCAGTTGCAAACAGGCGTTGCAGCGACAGCATCGCCGCTAGCAGGGCGCTGACCCACAGCACGCCCGGCGCCATGCGCAGCAGCAGAGCCGATTCCGGGCCGACGCCGAGCGGGAACAGGCTGGCGACGACGACAAAGAACACCAACGGCGTCAGCACTTCGCCCTTCTGGTGCACGGCCAGTGCCAGCTCGCGACGCAGCAGGGCCAACAATACACCGGCATGCGCCAGGCGGTTTGGGTTCATGCCCTCAACTCCAGCAACTGCGGTGGGATTGCGCCGATATCGACTTGCTGATGACTGGTCAAGACCGCCAGACCACCGATGTCAAGGTGAGACGCAATCAGATTGGCCAACAGCCTCACCGCTGCCTCGTCCATGGCCACGAAGGGTTCATCAAGCACCCACAGCCGCGCCGGACTCAACGCCAGGCGAGATAACGCGACGCGGCGTTTGAGTCCTTGCGATAAGTGACGCACCAGTTGGTTGTGCCGTCCCTTGAGGCCAAAGCGGGCGAGCACGTCCGGCGTGGCCGCGTCGTCCAGCGCGACGCCGGCCAGGGCGCAGCAAAACCGCAAATTCTCCAAAACGGTCATGGATTCCTGCAGGGCATTGGCGTGGCCCAGGTAGAACAGGTCTTCGTAGTACGCATCCCGCTGGGTTTGGATGGGGATGTCATTCCACAGGATCTGACCCTCATCAACGGGCGCCAAGCCACACACCATGCGCAGCAAGCTGGTCTTGCCAACGCCATTGGCGCCGGTAACATACAGCCATTGACCACTTGCGAGGCGGCAGTTGACACTGCGGAAAAGCTGGCGTTCACCGCGGACGCAACCGAGATTGGAGAAGGAAAGCGCGGACTCGTTTTTCAATTCTGGATTTCTCGTTCTCGGTGGGGCGATTTTACGGCACTGGGTAGCGCGCTCGCCGCTTGATCACTGGCGCACGTGCTACGGGGAAATGCTTTTTGGGTGATTTCCTGAGCAAAACAGGCGGGAAATCGTTGGGTCGAGGCGTCCTGCGTGAAGTCTATGTGAGACCATTCGCCGTTCCGCACCGCTCGGCAAGTTCTTGATCAATGTTTGATCTGGATTAAGGGTTAACCCCTGACGCGGAACGACAATGAATTGCTCGAAACGAATAACTGCAGCCTTCGTCGAGCCGAGATGTCCACCCGTTCGGTGGGATGGCTGCGAGGCAAAAAACGGAGAAAATTCATGAAGATTCAGCGTCTTTCCAGTGTTGCGGCAGTGATACTGGCCGCGTTCTCGATCTCTGCCCTGGCGCAGGACAAGGCTGCCGAAGCGCCCGCGATGACGGCGGTAGAAAAAGAAGCCGCGAAGAAGATTTACTTCGAACGCTGCGCGGGCTGCCATGGTGTCTTGCGCAAAGGCGCAACCGGCAAGAACCTGGAGCCGCACTGGAGCAAGACTGACAAGGACGGCAAGAAGACCGAGGGCGGCACGCTGGCGCTGGGTCAATCCCGTCTTGAGAAGATCATTGGTTACGGCACCGACGGCGGCATGGTCAACTTTGATGACATCCTGACCAAGGAGGAGCTGACCTTGATGGCCAAGTACATCCAGAACACACCGGATGTGCCGCCGGAGTACAGCTTCAAGGACACCATGGACTCCTGGAAGGTGATCGTCCCAGTGAAGGATCGCCCAACCAAGCAGATGAACAACTTCAACCTGAAGAACATGTTCTCGGTCACCTTGCGCGATACCGGCGAAGTGGCGCTGATTGATGGCGACACCAAGGATATCCGCAGCATTGTGAAGACCGGCTACGCCGTGCACATCTCCCGCCTGTCCAAATCCGGGCGCTATGTGTATGTGATTGGTCGCGATGGTCGTCTGTCGCTGATTGACCTGTGGATGGAAAAACCCAGCGTAGTGGCCGAAGTCAAGATCGGTTTTGACGCCCGCTCGGTGGACACCTCCAAGTTCAAGGGCTTTGAGGACAAGTACGCGATTGCCGGTTCCTACTGGCCGCCTCAATACGTCATCATGGATGGCGACACCCTCAAACCGCGCAAGGTGGTCAGCACCCGCGGCATGACGGTGGACGGCGAATATCACCCCGAGCCGCGCGTTGCGTCGATCGTCGCGTCCGAGATCAAGCCGGAGTGGGTGGTCAACATCAAGGAAACAGGTCAGATTCTGTTGGTGGACTATGCGGATATCGAGAACCTGAAGACCACGACCATTGGCTCGGCCAAGTTCCTGCATGACGGCGGTTTTGACGCCTCCAAGCGTTACTTCCTGGTGGCGGCCAACGCCTCCAACAAGATTGCCGCAGTGGACCTGAAGACCGGCAAGCTGGCGGCCTTGGTCAACACGGCCAAGATTCCGCACCCAGGCCGCGGCGCCAACTTCGTGCATCCGAAGTTTGGACCTGTTTGGGCAACTGGTCATTTGGGCGCCGACGTGGTGACCTTGATCAGCACGCCGTCCGAAGACAAGAAGTACGCCAAGTTCAAGGAGTTCAACTGGAAGGTGGTTCAGGAAGTCAAACACGTGCCGGGCAACCTGTTTGTGAAGACGCACCCCAAGTCCAACCATCTGTGGGCTGATTCTGCTCAGAATTCTGACAAGGAAACAGCTGAGTCAGTGTCTGTGTGGAAGATGGGCGACCTGTCCAAACCGTTCAAGACGATCAACGTCGCCAAGGATTCTGGTCTGCCGGAGACCAAGGCGATCAGCCGTGCGGTGCACCCCGAGTACAGTGCCGACGGCAACGAAGTGTGGATCTCCTTGTGGGGTGGAAAGACCGACCAATCCGCCATCGTGGTCTACGATGACAAGACGTTGGCTGGTGAAGAAGGTGATTACCGATCCGAAGATGATCACCCCGACCGGCAAGTTCAACGTGTACAACACGCAGCACGACATCTACTGATCTGTAATCGTGACTTGAAGCAGTGGGAGAAGGGGTAAGCCCTTCTTCCACTTTTGCTGCGCAATTTTATTGGGTTTTTGGAGAATGTTGATGGCTGGAAAGATCGCGGGCCTTTGGGCAGCACTGAGAAAACCAAGCGCCAAGTACTCACTGTTGGGCTTGCTCACGGTTGGTTTTTTTTCGGGTGTCTTCTTTTGGGGCGGTTTCAACACGGCCATGGAAGCAACCAATACGATGGAGTTCTGCATCTCGTGCCATGAGATGCGAGATAACGTGTACCAGGAGTACAAGAAGACCATTCACTACAGCAACCGCACCGGCGTGCGGGCCACCTGTTCGGATTGCCATGTGCCCAAGGACTGGACGCACAAGATGGTGCGAAAGATCCAAGCCAGTGCCGAGTTGTGGGGCAAGCTGATGGGCACCATCGACACCAAGGAAAAGTTCGAGGCCAATCGCCTGCGGCCTGGCCGAGCACGAGTGGGCTCGCATGAAGGCGGTGGATTCGCGCGAATGCCGCAACTGCCACAGCTTCGAGGGCATGGACACCGACAAGCAGAAACTACGTGGCGCCAAGATGCACAAGATTGCGCAGGACGAGAAAAAGACCTGTATCGATTGTCACAAAGGCATTTCACACAACAAGCCCAAGGGCATGAAGGACGACGACGAGTAGCCGGTGCTTGACAGTTCGCTGTCAGGGCACTGAAATCGATCATTTCTGGCTAACCAATAAGGATCTATTCAAATGAACAAAACGACTTTTTCAACGCTGGTGCTGGGCGCGCTGTTGAGCGTAGGCGCGCCGTTTGCCCACGCTGCCCCGGACTGGGCCAAGGTGCCCAAGCGTGACATCAACGTGTTTCACCCCGGCGTGTCGCCGATTGAGTGGATCGCCAAGAAGTCTGACCATAGCGGTACGGCCGGTCTGAAGAAGGGTGAATCCTGCGTCGGTTGCCATGAAGAAAAGGGCACCTTGAACTTCAATTTCAAGCGCCTGGCCGACAAGGAGCTGGAGCCTGTTGGCGCACCCAAGACCATGATTTATCCAGTGGCAGTGCAGGCGGCGTACGACGCGGCCAACTTGTACATCCGCCTGACCTTCAAGGCCCCCGCCGGTGGTGCCGACAAAGGCGACAAGGACAATGAAGTCAAGGCGACCGTGATGTTCCCCGATGCCAAGGTACCCCAAGCGGCGCAAGTGGGTTGCTGGACTGCCTGCCACGCTGATGCGCGAACCATGCCCGGTGGCGCCGACAAGAAGACCAAGTACACCAAGGAAGGCTCTTATGAGCTGATGCAGTGGAAGAGCGCCAAGGGTGCCAAGGCCGTTGATGGCTTGGTGACCAGCGAGCGCAAGATGGACGGCGGCACGCTGGGTGCCAAGGCTGAAGGCGCCAAGGCAGCGGACACTTACACGGTGATCTTCACTCGCAAGAACCCGGGCGAAGGCAAGACGATCCCGTTTGGCTTGGCCATCCATGGCGATCACGCTAGCGGTCGTTTCCACCATGTGTCGCTTGGATACACCTTGGGTGTAGGCGCCGAGGGCGACGTGAAGGCCGTCAAACAGTAGCAGGCGGGTGCGTGCGGCCGCAGTGATCAAGGTGCCCCGGCGTCATGAATGACTCGCGCACACTGGCAACTGCGGCGTTCGTGTTGCTCCTCATTGCCCTTCCGCTGTCGGCGCAATGCCAGCAAACGGTTGAAGTCGTGATTCAGAACTACCGATTTGAGCCGAAACTGGTACACATCAAGGTGGGCGACACCGTAAAGTGGATCAACAAAGAGAAGCGAACCAGCCATTCGGTGGTGTTTTCAGCTGAGCAAAAAGTGGAATCCGAAAGATTCTTTCCGGATGAGAGTTGGCAGCGCCGTTTTACTGTGTCGGGTCGCTTTCCATACCATTGCGGACCTCATCCCGAGATGACCGGGGTGGTGGAGGTTGGCGGCTCGTAGGTTTTGTTGTTGCCGTCTCACAGAGACAGGGTGGGCGCCGACCCTTTGGTCAGAGAGGCGCCCGGTTTAATTGCGTCTGTTGATCTTGATCAACGATCCGGTGAGGGTTGAGCCTTAGTCTTGCAACCTGGTGGGAATCACCACGTTCGATGCATCCATCCTTATCACCGGAGTTCAAATGAGCAAGAGCAAGCACGGGGTCTGGCGCACAGCCGGGTCCATCATTGCGTTGGCCCTGGCACTGCCCCTCGCAGCCACCAGTGTCGTCGCCCAGGAAAAGACCCAGGAACAGCGAAGTCCGTCTGAAAAGAGCTATCAGGCGGGTGACTCGTCGCCGGTCGGCCAGGCAGAGATGTATCACAACATCAACCCCAAAGCCCCTGCGATGACGAAAGACGAATTCGACAAAGGCAAGAACATCTACTTCCAGCGCTGCGCGGGTTGCCACGGCGTGTTGCGCAAGGGTGCCACCGGCAAGGCCTTGACCACCGACAAAACGATCCCCAGCGGTACCGAGTACCTCAAGGTGTTCATCAAGTACGGCTCACCCGGCGGCATGCCAAACTGGGGCACCTCCGGCGAACTGAACGACGCCGAAGTCGACCTGATGGCGCGTTACATCCAGCAGGAGCCACCCACACCGCCCGAGTGGGGCATGAAGGAAATGATGGCCTCGCTGAAGGTCTCGGTGCAGCCGAAGGACCGCCCGACCAAGAAGATGAACAACCTTGACTTGGCAAACCTGTTCTCGGTGACCCTGCGTGATGCGGGTGAGATTGCACTGGTGGACG
Organism: Candidatus Rhodoferax odensensis; assembly: GCA_016718405.1. Classification (GTDB taxonomy): domain Bacteria; phylum Pseudomonadota; class Gammaproteobacteria; order Burkholderiales; family Burkholderiaceae_C; genus Rhodoferax_D; species Rhodoferax_D odensensis. The sequence continues at coordinate 156,196 of JADKDJ010000010.1, read as the reverse complement.
GCAAGAGCAAGAAGATCGTCAAGATCCTCAAGACTGGTTATGCCGTGCACATTTCGCGTATGTCGCAGTCGGGTCGTTATCTGTACGTGATTGGTCGCGATGCCCGCATCAACTTGATTGATTTGTGGATGGCAGAGCCGACCAACGTGGCTGAGATCAAAGTCGGTTTGGAAGCGCGTTCAGTGGAGACTTCGAAGTACAAAGGCTACGAAGACAAGTACGCCATTGCCGGCACCTACTGGCCACCCCAGTTCGTGATCATGGAGGGCGATTCGCTTAAACCCTTGCGCATTGAGTCGACTCGTGGCATGACGGTGGGCACGCAGGAATACCATCCCGAGCCACGTGTTGCCGCCATCGTCGGATCGCACTACAACCCAGAATTCATCGTCAACGCGAAGGAAACCGGCAAGATTCTGGTGGTCAACTACAAGGATATGAACAACCTGAAGATCACCACCATCAACGCCGCGCAGTTTCTGCACGACGGTGGCATGGATTCGACCGGGCGTTACTTCCTGGTTGCCGCCAACGCGTCCAACAAGATTGCCGTGGTGGACACCAAGGAAGACAAGTTGACGGCATTGATTGACGTGGGCAAAGTACCGCATCCGGGTCGCGGCGCCAATTTCGTGCATCCAAAGTTCGGTCCGGTGTGGGCGACCAGTCACTTGGGTGATGAGACCATCAGCCTGATTGGTACCGATCCCAAGAAGCACAAAGATCAAGCCTGGCGCGTCGTGCAGACCGTCAAGGGTCAGGGCGGTGGTTCCTTGTTCATCAAGACGCATCCGAAATCGAAAAATCTTTGGGTTGATACACCTTTGAACCCCGACGCCAAGAACAGCCAGTCGATTGCCGTATTCGACATCAACAGTATGGACAAGGGCTATGAAGTGCTGCCAATCGGTGAATGGGCCGGGATCAAGGACGACGGCGCAAAGCGCATCGTCCAGCCGGAGTACAACAAGGATGGCGACGAAGTATGGTTCTCTGTCTGGAGCGCCAAGGACAAGATCTCCGCACTGGTTGTGGTGGACGACAAGACCCGCAAGCTCAAGGCCGTGATCAAGGACCCCAAGCTGGTCACACCGACGGGCAAGTTCAACGTCCACAATACACAGCACGACGTGTATTGATCAATTGGCGCGGTCCTGCGCCGAGTTAGAAGGCGACGACCTGCTGAAATGGTTTCGTCCCACGCTCGGGCGTGGATTGAACCAAAGAGGAGGTCGTCATCCTGTATCGCAGACTATTTTTTATCAAAGACCATTTCATGAAATTCTCTCTTTTGCTCGCCAGCCTGTTGCTGGCATTTGGTGCCCAGGCTGCCACGCCCGATGAGCTGATGACCAAGGCCGGTTGCATGGCCTGCCATGCCAAGGACAAGAAAATGGTGGGCCCCGCGTACAAGGACGTTGCCGCCAAGTACAAGGGCCAAGACGTTGCTGCCAAGCTGGCAGAGAAGGTTCGCAAGGGTGGCTCCGGCGTTTATGGTCCCGTGCCAATGCCCCCTAACCCGGTGGACAAGATCAGCGATGCTGACTTGAAGACGGTTGTGGCGGCGATTCTCAAGCCCTGATCAAGCTCAGTGTTGGCACCGCGCATGGCGCGCGGGTGCCCTTCTGGCTCGCAGTCAGTTTGATGTGCGGGCTTTTTCGTTGGCGCGGCCTGGCAGTTGCCGGGATGTGGCTTCCTCGACCCTGAGTGCCAGGCGACTATTGCACGACGACTGCGTTGCGTTCGTCCAGAACCAGACTGACGCTGGCGGCATCCAAGCTTGCCTTGAGTTGCCAGACCGCAAAACCCTTGGGTGTGCGGGCGACGCCCAGCAGATAGTAGGCGCCAACTTTTACAGGCGCAAAACGGGCCTTTCCATCAAAGTCGCTGATCACGGTTTGCAGGATGTGTGGCTGCAGCGTGGCCATTGCCTTGCTGTAAAAGTCACCGATTGGCAGCATTCTCAGGTTGTTGGCGCCAAAGCCAAACCAGATGGCATAGTCGTCTTCGGTCTGGGCCAGTTTGTCCTTGCCGTCGCGCCCCCTGATCGTGACGCCTGCACTTTTGAGAATGCTCGCCAGGCTGTCGTCGACCAGGTAAAACGTGGTTCTTGCCACGGGCTGCGGATAGCCAGGCTTAAGTGATACCGTCGCGCGGATGTTCAACACCGATTGGGCCATCGAGGTTGCGGCACTGGTCGGGCTCGACCGCGGGATTGCCGTGACCGGCTGACCGGCGCAGGGGATCGCGATCACAAGCATCGCCGCAGCAGCCATCCAAGACGCCGCGCTGATGCCTCTTGGGTCAAGCCACGTTAAGTTGCGAGTAGTCATGTCGGGGACGACCTCGGTCGTGCGACGCTGATCCCCACCACTCCCAGCGCAGCGGCGCCCAGACCGGCTAACAAGACGTGCGTGACGGTGACCAGCAACTGACCATCCCAGATGGCGCTGGCGACACCCAGACCAAATGTGGCGATGGTCACCCGCAACAGCCACGACCAGGGCGAGCCTGCGGCCACACGCCGAACGTAAATGATGCTCGCCATGGTCAGCAGCAGGGCAGCCCCCAGAATACGATGTAACCAATGCAAAGACTGCCCCGCAGTGAGGTCGCTCGAAAGTGCGTTCCAGCGCCCGCTGAGCATGGGGTTGAGCAAAGCCAACGCGTCGGGCGACCACGTCAGTTGCGGGCAACTTGCGGCGCAAGCGTTGCCCGCCACGCGCACACTGATCATCGCGCCCACTGCGGCCTGCAGCGCCAAAAGTGCCAGCAAGGTCCATACCGCGCGGCGCATGAACCGAGCGGGCAGCTCAGGCCGGCAGCTGGCGAGTGCCGTGGAGCGAGACAACAACGCCGCGCTCAGGCCAATCAACACCAGACCCCCCAAGACGTTGATGATGGTCACTGCGGGCAGCGGAGAAGGCGTATACAGGCCGACCCCGGCCAACACGCCGGTCACCACGATCAGGCTCAAACCGATGAGTCGCATTGGCCCGCCCCAGCCTCGCCAGCCGATGGCAACCGCCGCAATGACCAGGATGGCAAACGCGCTGGCCGTGGTCCGATGGGTTAATCGCAACACTTTGGCCAAGCTGCTGCCTTGCGCCTGGTTGGCGGTTTCGGCCAGACCATAGCAACTCGGCCAAGGGTCGCAGCCGATGCCGTTGGCGAATAGCCGCAAGGTTGCACTGCTGCCCAGAATCACCAGTGCGAGCAGCAGGGTGGTGAGCAGCAGCGCTCGAAGGGGGCGCGCCATCATGCCTGGCCGGCGCGCAGCGCACGCAACACCACGACCGCGAAGATCAGGCCACCAATGACCGCCACCAGGCCGCCAGCGCCCATCAGGGCCATGCCGGCGACCTCCGAGCCCGAACGCAGCACTTGCTCGGCGCCGGCCACCTTGCGTTGTACGCCGTAGCCGCCGGACCAGACCAGTCCGGTGATGTGCATCAGTTGGCCCGTGCCGTACACGATGGGTTGCCAGGCGGCCATGCGCGACAGCGGCGCACCAAATCCGAGCCTGGGCAGCAGCGCGTAGGTCAGACCCATCAGCGCCAGCGTGATGCCAACGATCGAGCCGTGGTAATGGGCAGGCACGCGCACGTCTGAGCCTTGGATCATGAAGCCAATGATGCCACCCGCGCCAAACAGCAGCAGCGATGACAGCAAGGCCGTGTGGCAGGGTTCCAGGCTGCGAACCGCCCGGTCCGCGCGAAACAGGCCGAGCAGCACCGCGAGTGCTACCGGGACGATGGCCAAGCCCCACCAAAGCGCATCTGCCAGGTAAACAGCTTCTGATGTTCGACTGAGGTCACATCAAACGCCAGGTAGATTGGCGCAGTGGTGAAGACCGTGACCAGGCCAATGCCGAACAAGATGACCACGACACGCGGCGTCAATGGCACGCGGGCTCCGGACAGACTGGCCAGCCACAACCAGGCAATCAGCATGATCAGGCTCCAGCAGAATTGAATCACGTGGCCTGGACCCCAGAACAACAACTCATAGTAGGTTCGTGTGTCCAATGTGGTGGGCACGGTGTGCCACGACCACCCCAGGGCCAGCAAGGCCATTGCCGCCGCCACGGCGGCGGCATTGAGGCCAAATCGAAGCGCGCCATCGGCCGGAAGATTGACGCCAACGCGCTGCGGAACAGCCAGTGCCCGCAACGCCGTGAGACCAAAGCCGGCTCCAAACACCACCAAGCCCCAGAGAAAAACAGTACTGTCGATCACGGGCACATAGTTGGCCATGATCGGCGTGCCGGGATTGACGAAAGGTGCCACCGTCATGCCCGCGGTGCCCAATGCCGCCAACAGCCACGCCGCCCAAGCCAGGCCTTGCCATCGCAGGCTACCAGCCAGGCTCCACAAGACGGAGGTGAAGGCGGCAAACCACACCAGCACCGACATATCCACGTGGACCACCAGCGCCACTCTGAAGAAATCCACACCGGGCATCAGGCCCTGGATGAAGGGCGTGCGGGCCGCTACCAACAGGATTGAGAACACGCCGCTGAGCAGCAGAGCCACAATTGCCAGCCACATCCATGCCGTGGCGAGCTGTCCGTGCGCGCCCGTTGCCACCTGCAGCTCGAAGCGCGAGCCGACCGGCGTGGTGCCCAACTGCCCGACCTCTGGAGCGCCGCGGTCCAATCCGCTACTCATCATCGAATGACAATTCCGCCGAGTTCTGGCTGGAAGTCAATCAACACAATCTGACCCGGCGTCACGTTGAGTGCGAACTCCCGATTGTGGGTGTAGCCCTGAATCTTCTTGTCGTCATTGATACGCACCTGGAGCTGGTGCTGTCCGGCCGGGATGGCCATGCGGCGATAGGCGGCAGAGGCGCCGTCTTTGGACAGACCGGCTGGCGCATAGGAGTCGTCGATGATGGGCTTTCCGTTCAACTCGACGCGCACGGCTACGGGCGAGCGTTCGCGTGGGCAGTCCGCCGCAGTGCGCATGTTTGGCGGCAACTTGGCAAGCTCCTCGGCGCTGCGTTGTCGGCACTCGACCAGCAGCTTGCCAGGATGCTGCAGCGACAGGCGCAGCAATCCTTCGTTGTCGCCGAGCAGGCGGTAGTGTGGCGATGTGGAGAAGTAGCCAACGACCAGGGCAAACAGCCCATACAGAATGGCCTGAACGGTGTAACGAGTGAATTTAGACATGATGACTGTCCGATGAGGCGCTGACGCGCGGGGTGGTTTCGATGTTAATGAGTTGATTATGCAATTGGGCTTCTTGCCCCTTTTGCGCGTGCAGCAATTGCACCTGGGGGCCGCGCTCGCGTTCGCGCAAAGCCGGCTCACGCAGGCCCTGCAACCTGTCGTGTATCCATTGCCCGCCGAGGCGAAAACTGCACGCATGTTCGCCGCACGTTGCCACGACGACGCGCGCGGCGCCGTGGCGCAACGCGAACTCGGAGAAGGATGGCGGCAACATGCCACTGCACGGCAAAGAGATGCCTATGCGCGAAGGCGACTCGACTTGACTGATGTCTGCGCCATGGTCACAGCCAAACAACACCGTGGCACCGGGCTGGCGCAGCAAAGCGGCTTGCACATGGTCGCGAACACCGCTTAAGGGCAGCTCTGGCAGGTCGATTCCCGTGACCAGCTGTTGGACCGAACGAAACGGCGTGGACGACGGACAGGCGCCGACACAAATACCGCAACTCGCGCATAAGTCGCTTTGCACCACGGCTTGCACGGAGTGGCGCCGACCATCCGCGCGTGGGACCATCACCACCGCGCCGTAGGGGCAATCGTCGAAGCAGCGGCCGCAGCCATTGCAGTTGGAGAGGTCCACCACCGCTGGAGCCGGGCGCACGGTGCGCCCGATCCAGGGCAATACCAGCAGCAGCAGCGTCCCTCCAATGCCAATGAGCCACAAGGCGAGGGGCGATGTGGCGTACATCAGCGGGAAGACACCCACGTAAAACCAGTCAATTGGCACCGATGCAGGGATTCGGGAGAACTCGGCCGGCGCGTCCGACATTGCGGGGACCAGCAGACACAGCGTGATCAAGGTGACGGCGACTGACGAGGTGGTCTGCCGAGAGGGCTGAGTGGCCGCGCGGACCAGGCGCTGCAGGTGAATCCACAGCCCCAGCAAGACGAAAAGTGCGGTGCCGATATGCAGAAAAACCAGCAACGAGAACAAGCGATCTGACACTGCCTCGGCAGTGATGAAGTTGCGCATCATGCCCGCGCCAAAGCCCGGCAAGGCGCCCGCCCACTCGCCCAGGCCGGTGGCCACGTACAGCGCCTGAGCGTCCGCCACCAACCAGTAGCCGAACAAACCGCTGGCCAGCGCCAGCCACAGCAGGGGCACTCCGCTGACCCAGGAGAACCAGCGAAAGCCGCTGTACTTGCCCAAGGCCCACTCGCGCAGCACGTGCAGGGCCGTGAGCAATGCGAAGCCATCCGAGCTGTAACGGTGCAGGCTGCGGATCAACCCGCCCCACCAGCGCTGGTGAATGACCAGATCCTGGATCGATGAGTAGGCACCGGCAGCAGAAGTGTCGAACACAATGTACAGGTAGGCGCCACTTCCCAGGACGACCCAGAACATCCACATCGCCAGCGCACCAAGCTGACGCAAGGGGTTGTGTTCGGCGCCGAAGACCCGATCCGTGAACTGATCCACGACACGCACAACTCGCCCGGCAAGGGATTCCGGTGGCTGGCGTTGGGAAACGGAGGGCATGTGGCGTGAAGTCGCAATCGGGAAAACCCGAGCCCCATGCTATGGGAAAAGCGTATTGAGGGGCTTGATGTCGATCAAGTCACTGCAGTTCAAGCAGCGTCTTTTGGCAGGGCAGGTTTGGCCCGGCGCGTGCGTAGCCCGTGCACCAGGTACCAGATCATGGCACCCAGGAAAGTGATGCCGGCAAACAGTTCCACGAAGATCGAGTAGTTGAACTTGTACCTGCCACTGCGCGGGTCGTACACCGTGCAGTAGAGTTTGACTTTGAGCCAGATGTTCTCCACCGATACCGCTTTCTCGGCCTGACCTGACAGGAGCTGCTTGATCGGGTCGATGAACATGGGCAGATCAAAGGCGTCGCCATAAACCTGTCGGTAGATGACGCCGTTGGCGTCCACCACGCTGGCCTGAATGACGTGATCAAAACCGGCACTTGTAGCTTTGACCGACACGCCGAACTCAGCCAGCAAGGCCTTCACATCAGCCTCGCGGGGTGCGAGGAACTGCCAGTTCACGTGATTGATGCCCTGCTTGGTGGCGAAGTCGGTCAACGCTTCAGGTGTGTCGAAGGGTTGATTGAAGCCAATGGAAACAACGCGAAACTTGTCTGACCCCAGCGAGTCCTTGGCCGACTGGACCGCGCGCTTGAGGAACTGGGTGGTTGTTGGACAGACCTGAAAGCAGCCGGTGTACATGAAGCTGACCACCAAGGGCTTGCCCCGCAAGTCTGACATGCGGATCTCCTTGCCGGTCTGGTCAAGAAAACGCCAATCACTGACGGACCTGCCGATGGCGGCCTGGCTGGCGCGAACGGCGGCGATCGAGTCGTCCTCGGTTGGCCCCATCGTCTGTGCCGCCAGCGGGCCCAGCAGCAAGGCTGACAGACCCAGGGACAGGAACAGCGATCGCATGAGGGGGTGCATGGGCATTGAGAGCTCAAAAAAGAAGCGGCGGGTGGGTCGGTTCGGAGATTGTCTCAGAACCGACCCACCCGCCGCGGTGGCGCGCGAGTTAGCGCGTGCGTCGAGTTAGCTTAGACCCCACACCGAGGAGAGGTACTTCCAGTTCACGAAGTAGTACAGCACAAACGTGGCAAGGAAGATCAACGCCAGCACGAAGGTGCCAGGCACTGTAAAGCCTGAACCGCCGCCATGGCCGCCATGTGCGGTGAGCGCTTCAGTCGGCATCTTCAAGACCGTCTTGTTGGCGGAATAGCTGCCCACGTCGAGCTTCTTGCCCCACAGCAAGGAGCCGACCGTGATCAGAATGTAGGCGGCGCCGCCCACGATGGCCACCAGACCGGAGACACCCATGATGCCGATCATCAGGTACACCGTGCCAGGAAACTCGTAGGGCATGGAGGCGCCGTTGAAGGCGATATCCCAGTGACGACGTGGCACGCCAAGAGTGCCTGCGCCCATCATGGCCAAACAGAACACGGCCATACCGCCACCAAACAGGTAGGGTTGCAGCTTGGCCAGCCCCGGCATGATCATTTCCCGGTTGAACAGCGTCGGGATCAGGAAGTAGGTGATGGCCATGAAGGACAGGGTGGTTCCCAGCACAACGGTGGCGTGGAAGTGACCTGGCACGTAGATCGTGTTGTGGATCAACATGTTCAGCTGTTCGGTACCCATCATCACGCCAGTGATGCCGCCCAGGAAACCAAAGCCGAGCACCGAGATGAACATGGCCGAGAACACCGGGTTACCCCAAGGCGCCTTGCGCAGCCATTCGAACAGGCCTTTGTTGAAGCCCTTGGCACGTTGCGCGGTCTCGATCGCCCCGGAAACCGTCAAGCCGTGGATCATGGAGGCCAACACGGCGAGGTACATCGCGTAGCTGGTGTTGAAGACCTTCCACTCGACAGACAGACCGGGGTCAGACAGCAGGTGGTGTGCCGATGCCAATTGCAGGAAAGCGATGTACAACAAAAAGGCGGTGCGTGAGACGCGTTCGCTCATGGGCTTGGCGCCGAACACGATGGCGGCAATGGCATACCAGATCGAGATGTGCGCCGCGACGTTGATCTGCTGCGAGCTGTGACCGAAGGCCCACCAGATGGTGCGGTACATCAAGGGATCGACGTGGCTGATAAGGCCCAGCGATAGCAGCCAGGTCGGGATCAGGATGACCGCGCCAGAGGCGATGGTGAACACGGCAATGATGGCGGCCGTCATGGCACCAAAGACCACCAGTGGAATCGAGCCTTCGTAGGTCTTCTCTTTCTTCGCTACCACCAAGGTACCAAAGAAGATAAAGCAGCCAATCAGGGCGCCGACGGCGAACAGGATCAGGCCAAGGTAAAACCAGTGGTTGGCCATCATGGGCACATAGGAGGTCATCATCACGCTGGACTCGCCGCTGAACACCGAGACGTTGTTCATCACCGCGCCGATCAGCATCAAAGCAAACGCTAGCCAACCTATTTTTGGGGTGGCCAGTCGTGATCGAAGCAACGTCGATGAGCAGAAGTAAAGGACGGCGATCTCGAAGAAGATGATCCAGAAGATCAGCATGTCAATGCCATGCGCAGTCAAAACCATGTAGAAGTTCGAAGCGTCCAGAATGTGGACCGCTTGCCAACGCGTCAGCAGCACCAGAATGGCACCGAGACCACCAACCAGTAGCGCCACGACGGCGACCACTGCGTTGATCTTCATAAGGTTTTCGGCGGACTTGTGAAACTGCAGGCCGGAGCGCGGGCAGACGCGGAATTCGGGGTTTGTTGTAGTCATTTGTTGTGACTCCTATTTCACGTAGATATTGGAGATCATCTTGTGATGACCAATGCCGCAGTACTCGTTGCACATGATCGAGAACTTGCCAGACTTCGTGGGGGTGATGTTCACCACGTGCTGGTAGCCGGGGACGATCTGGATATTGATGTTTTCTGGCTGCAGTGAGAAGCCGTGCTGATAGTCCATTGCGGTCAGGTTCAGGCGGTAGGTCTTGCCCTTTTCGAGCTCCAGAATCGGGTAGAACGACCACAGGCGGGCGATCAGGTACACGTCGGAGCCTGCTGGGGGCGCCACCACGGGAATGTTCTCGGCGGTTTCCTTGCGAACCGTGTACTTGGCCACCATCTCGTCGGTGGCGCGTTGGAACCACTCGGGTTTGACCTTGTAGGTCTCATTGGAGAGGTTTTGCTTACCGTAGATGTGCCAGTACGGCATCATGAAGAACATGATCATGCACCAGGTGAAGGCAATCACCACCCACAGGATTTCATCCTTGTGAATGGGTTGGTTCCACCAGATTCGCTGTGCCGGGGGTTGAATAGCGCTCATGGTTGTTGCTTTCTTTTATTCGACCGAGGAACCGACTAGCGGGCCAGGGGACTCAACGGGATGCCGATGATTTCCATGATGCCCCAAACCGTGTAGAGCAGCGTCGGCACGGCCACGCCGATAAACAGCAAAAGGAACGGGTTCTCAAGAAGGGCCTGCATTGCCGGGACTTTTTCTTCGGCTTGGTTGGCATTGGTTTTGTTTTCCACAGGGTGCTCCGGTAAAGGTCATGGGAATGGATAGCGTCCGCACAGACCGCGCGGTGGTCGGATATTACGCCCGCTTGAGGCCCCACTTTATTGATCTGGCTCAACAAACGGGGGAGCCGACGCCGGCGCAATCCGATTCCGCTAATAAATGCAGCAAAAATGCATCAAATAGCCACTTTGACCTTGTGGGGTCAACAGGGTTTTTACTGATGGGTTGGTATAGTTGTGTGATGCTCAAACTGATCCACGCCACCGGACGGCGCGCCTTTTTGGCGCTTGACCAAGTATTCAACCGTGTATTTGGCGACCTGCTCAATCCCCTGTATTACCTGGGGGCCATCAGTTACTTCATGTTCTGGGTCGTGGTTGCCAGCGGTTTCTACTGTTATGCGTTTTATGACACGGGCGTGGACAAGACTTACGCTTCGATGGAGCGGATGACACATGTGCAGTGGTACGCCGGCGGCATCATGCGCAGCCTGCACCGTTATGCGTCCGACGCCATGGTGCTGTCGATGCTGCTGCACCTGGCCCGGCACTTCTTCTTTGACCACTACCGCGGATTTCGGGCCTTCTCGTGGGTGACCGGCGTGGTGGTGCTGTGGCTGGTGTACGCCTCGGGGGTCAATGGCTTCATGCTGCCCTGGGATCGGCTGGCGCAGTATGTGGTGGTCACCACGGCGGAGTGGTTTGATGTGCTGCCGGTGTTTCGCGGCACGCTGGTGCGTAACTTCACCTTGCCAGAGGCGATCACCGACCGGTTGTTTTCGCTGTTGTCGTTTCTGCATATTGGCATCCCCTTGGTGCTGCTGGGGGCGCTGTCGATTCATACGCAGCGCGTTCCCAACGCCCGTACCAGTCCGCCGCGCCAGTTGACGATGGGCTTGATGGGCATGCTGCTGGTGCTGGCATTGGTCAAGCCGGTCGTCAGCGAAGGCGCGGCCGACTTCAACAGCATGCCGGCAACCATGTCCTTTGACTGGTTCTACTTGATGGTCTATCCGTTTGTCACCCGTGGCGACGGCATGGCGCTGTGGTTTGTCGTGGCTGGCCTCAGCGTGCTGTTGGTCGTGCTGCCCTGGTTGCCGCCTTTGCGCGCCAGCAAGGGCCGGCTTTGGCGCATGAAGGTGCACCCCGGCCACGCCACCGTGCCGGTACGACCGCATGAAACCCTGCTCGACGCTGGGCTGCGCGCCAAACTGGCCCTACCGTTTGAGTGCCGCTCCGGTGGCTGTGGTGTTTGTCGCGCCACCGTGTTGGCGGGTGAGGTCGATCCCGGTCCGTACCAGAAGTCGGCCCTTTCGGATGAGGCGCGCGCCCGTGGCGAGGTGCTGATGTGCTGCGCCTGTGCCCTGTCGGACGTCGAATTGGAGGTCACTTCCGGTGCCGCGTTACGTGACGCGCCGCTGCCGGTGTACGACGCCTCAGTTACAAAACTTGAGCCGTTGGCACATGATGTGATGCTGCTTGAGCTTGACCTGGAATCGGGCGCGGTGCTGGACTACGAGGCCGGTCAGTACCTCAATATTCTGCTGCCCGATGGTGCCCGGCGCAGCTACTCCTTTACCGAGCGGTCAGGTACCACGCAGCGCATTGCCCTGCAAATTCGCCTGATGCCGGGTGGACGTTTCACACCCGAGGTTTTCAGCACCATGAAGCTTGGCGACAAGCTCAAGCTCGAAGGTCCTCTGGGTGAGTTCGTGCTGCGCGAGCCGAGCGACAAGCCGCTGATCTTCGTGGCGGGTGCGACCGGCTTCGCGCCGGTGAAGAGTCTGTTGGAGGAGGCATTCCACCAGGGCATCACGCGTCCACTGTACTTCTACTGGGGCGTGCGCAAGCGCCGTGACTTGTACATGCAGGAATTGGTGCAGCAATGGCAGGCAGCGCATCCGAACTTTCACTTTGTTCCGGTGCTGTCCGAAGCCACCGACGAGGACGCCTGGAGCGGAAGAACCGGCTTCGTCCACCAGGCCATCCTGGCAGACTTTCCCAGCCTGGCAGGCTGCGCCGTCTATGCATGCGGCTCGGTCAAGATGGTTGAGGTGGCCAAGCCGGCCTTCATCGCGCAGGGTTTGTCCGAGGATTTCTGCTTCTCGGACGCCTTTACGCCACAGTCGTCACCGCAAGCGGTGGCCTGAAGAAGCGCGCAATCAGAACTCGGCCACCAGCGACGCGTTGAAGTGGCGTCCTGGCTGGGTGTAGGCGTCCACCACAGACAGCAGGGGCGCAGTGGGGTTGGAAGCCAGACCCTGCACGTCGGACCAGTTCCAGTACTTGCGGTTGGTCAGGTTGAGGGCGGCGACGTTCAGTCGCACGGTCTTGCTGATGCGCCACTGTCCACGCAGGTCCAGTGTCGTGGCAGACGGGCTCAGGAACTGCAGTTGCGTGGTGGACTTGGGGATGTAGACGCTCTCGATATCCGAGGCATCCTTACGGCTGTGGTGGGTGGCGTCCAGCCGCAAATCCAGTGATGCAGTCTCCATCTTTAACCCGATGGTGAGCTTGGCGGGCTCGATATAGGTCAGGGCCTTGCCGGTCACATCATTGCGTCCTCGCGTTTGACCATAACCGAATGGCGTGCTCAGTTTGGCGCCGGCGACCTCGCCCCAAGCCGCCTGTCCCTTGAGCTCAAAGCCGCTGATGCTGGCCCTGTCCACATTGACAGTCTGGAACAGTGTGGGGTTGCTGACCGAGGCAGCCAGGCCATTGGCGGTGCCGAGGTCCTTCTTCTCGACGATCAGGTTGCTGTAGCGACCGGTAAAGGCGGCGGCATCGAGTGTCAGGCGGTCCAGCCGAGCGCGCACGCCGATTTCGATGTGGCGGCTCTTTTCCGGCTTCAAGTCAGGATTGGGCAGCAGTTTGGCGGTTGAGACTTCCAACGCGCTATTGACCTGCTGTCCTTCCGGGGCCCGAAAGCCACTGGCGTAGTTACCGTAGACCGACCATTGCGGTGTGGCACGAAACAGCACGCCGAGCTTGGGGGAAATGGCGGAACCCGAGAGTGAACGCCCGGGCGTTGCAGACAAGTTGGGTGAGTACCCAGCTTGGCTCAATACCTTGAGCGCAAAGTGGTCGTAGCGGATGCCTGGCGTGATGACCCAGTTCTTCGACGTCAGTTCGCTTTGCACATAGATCGCGTTGCTGCTGTCGCGCGTATCGGGGAAGTACTTGCGGGGCAAAAAGGCCGGTAGGGGTGTGGGGTCACTGCCGTCGGCCAGGTTGAACAGGTCGGTGCTCGCGTGGTCGATACCGTAGGTCAGAGTCTGGCCCCATTGTGGCGACAGTGGCAGCGCCTTTTCAGCCTGCAGTGTGAGTTGCACGGCGCGCTCCTGGTAGGAGGTCTTGCGAATGCGCACCCCACCGTCCTTGCGCGTCGTCTCACCGTCGTCCTGGGCGCTGGATTCCTGCCAGCTTAGAACAGTCTGCAGGCTGTCCGCCAGCGTCGTACCCACTTGGTAACGCGCATCCCAGGTAAAGCGGTCGCGTGTCATGGACTTGGCGGAAGTCTCATCGACGATGGCGGCGGCAATCTGCGCGGCCGAGCCGGTATAGGGAGGTTTGGCGCGACTTGACAGGAGCTCAAATACGCCTTCTTTCCGCACGTGTTCGATGGTCAGGTCGTGGCGGTGGTCCCCATTCGGACGCAGCACCAGTTTTCCCAGCAACGACTGGTGATGATTGGTTTGCGGGTTGGGTGTTGTGCGGTCAACGTTGGCACTGTCGTTGGTGCCCATGTTGTCGGTGCCGTGCGAACGCGTGTCGCTGGCAGTGAGCATCCACTGCACGGTGTCGCTGGCGCGTGCGGCAACTGTGGCGCCCAGGGTAGTGCCCTGGTCATCGCCGCTGTAGCCCAGCCAGGCTTTGCCGCCCAGTGTCTTGGGGGCCTGGTTGGTACGGTTCAGGAAATCGGAGGGTTCGCTGGTGATGAAGTTGACCAGGCCAGCCAATCCGTCGGAGCCATAGAGCACCGAGGTCGGGCCACGCACGAACTCGATGCGTTTGAGCAGACCCAGTGACACGGCGTCGCGGCCAAACGCGTTGCTGCCATTGATATAGCTGCGTGGCAAACGAATGCCGTCAACCAGCATGGTGACCCGGTTGCCACCCTGGCCCCGGATACTGAAACCGGCATTGCCGTCCGCGCCTACCGGGTTGCCACGCCCGGTCACGCTGAAGCGCGCCGGTGCGTGCTTGACCGAGACATTGGGCATGCCTTTGGCGACATCGCGGATGTCGCTCATCTGTGCTTCTTCCATCTCACGGGTGCCAAAGACATCCATCGACAGCGCCAGATCGTCGATCAAGCGTTCGTTGCGGGTGCCACTGATCACCACGCCGGGCAACATGGCGGTGACAACCGCGCCAGACGCGGCGCCCGCTGCAAAAGGTGCCGGTGCTGACTGCGCGTTCACCAGCGAGCCAGACAGGCAGGCCAAGCCGATCATCCAGGGTAGTGTCTTGGGGCGTGATGGCGGCAGGGGTGCTGCGAAGAGCATGGGGGTCCTTCAAAGTGGTGAGTTACGGCGTTGGCGCTGCGTCGCCCGTCGTGACCGTCGAATGCCGTATGGCGGCTGTCGGTCGGATCTTGCCGGACAAAACAGCTATAAAGCGTGGCGTGTGCTGCGATTTTAGGGCTCGGCGTGTGACCCTGACGGGCGCTCGGTCATAGTGCCCGACGTGCGGAAAGGTCCCAAGACGCTGATTGACAGTCGCGCAGGCGCTCGTCACAACGCAGGCAGGCCCAACCACCCCCGGGCCCACGGCGCCTCTGCGCTGGCCGCGCTGGGTCGCCCGTGGGCAGGGCCGGTGCCGTTAGCTGCGGATCAGCCCATACGCTCGAAGATGGCCGCGATGCCCTGCCCGCCGCCGATGCACATGGTCACCAGCGCGTAACGACCCTGAATGCGTTCGAGTTCATAAAGTGCTTTGACGGTGATCAGTGCGCCAGTGGCGCCGATCGGGTGCCCCAGTGAGATACCGGAGCCGTTTGGATTGACCTTGGCGGGGTCGAGTCCAAGGTCTTTCGTTACCGCGCAGGCCTGGGCGGCGAACGCTTCATTGGCTTCAATCACGTCCAGATCGGCCACGCTCAGGCCGGCCTTTTGCAGTGCTTTCTGCGTCGCGGGCACCGGGCCAATGCCCATGTATTTGGGGTCGACACCGGCATGGGCGTAGGCCACCAGCCGGGCCATCGGCTTGAGCCCGCGCGCCTGCGCCGTGGCGCGCTCCATCAACACCACGGCCGCTGCGGCGTCGTTGATGCCGGAGGCGTTACCGGCCGTGACGGTGCCGTTTTCCTTGAGAAAGGCAGGCTTGAGCTTGGCCATGTCCGCCATCGAACAGTTTGGTCGGAAGTGCTCGTCGGTAGCGTAGGCGACGTCGCCCTTCTTGCTTTTGAGCATGACCGGCACGATCTGGTCCTTGAAAAAGCCCGCTTCGGTGGCGCGCTGGGCGCGGTTGTGGCTTTCCACGGCGAGCGCGTCCTGCACTTCACGCGTGATGCCCCACTTGGCGGCAATGTTCTCCGCCGTCACACCCATGTGGATGGTGTGAAAGGGGTCGTGCAGCGCACCAATCATCATGTCCACCATCTTGGTGTCGCCCATGCGCGCGCCCCAACGCATGTTCAGGCTTGCAAACGGCGCGCGGCTCATGTTTTCGGCGCCACCACCGATGGCGATGTCGGTGTCGCCCAACAAGATGCTCTGGCTGGCGCTGACGATGGCTTGCAGGCCCGAACCGCACAGCCGGTTGACATTGAAGGCCGGCGTGCCCTCGGCGCAGCCGCCGTTGATGGCAGCCACGCGCGACAGGTACATGTCCTTGGGTTCGGTGTTGACCACATGGCCAAAGACCACATGGCCCACGTCCGCGCCGGCCACGTTGGCACGGGAGAGTGACTCGCGCACGACCTGCGCGGCCAGTTCGGTGGGGGGAATGTCTTTGAGGCTACCCCCAAACGTTCCAATGGCGGTGCGAACGGCACTGACGACGACGACTTCACGGTTCATGGTGGCTCCTTGCTTGGGAAGATGCGACGCCCGCAACGCGGCGCCTTGACGCTGCAACAGCAGCGTGGGTATATGTTACTGGCGAATCGAAAACGGCTTGGAACTCCCCACGGTGTCATTCAGTCGCGAACGTCCGCAACGGCACTGGCACCGAAGTCGGGCCGCTCCAGCCAGGCCAGCACACGCTGGGCGGCTTGCTCGGGCGAGCTAAGTTGCCCGCTGGCGTAGAGGGCGGCAAATGCGCTTTGGTCGGGAAAGTCTGCCTGGGCGCAGGCACGCAGGTGACCCTGCATATCGGTGTCAATCACGCCGGGTGCGAGCGAGCAGACCTTCGCGCCGTTGGCCTGACCAGCCTCCTCCAGGGCAACACAGCGGGTGAAATGGTCCAGGCCCGCCTTGGCCGCGCAGTAGGCTGCCTGTGAGGCCATTGGTCGACGGCCCAAACCCGACGAAATATTGAGGACCCGGCGCGTGGCGCGCCAGTCTCGGGTGACCCGCAGGAAGGCACTGGTCAGCAGCATGGGGGCTTCCAGCCCGACCCGGACTGACCGGGTCAGGTCATCTCCTTTGACCGCATACACAGGAGCCACCCCCAGAATCACCCCGGCGTTGTTGATCAAGGTGGCGCTGTCAAAGGCGCTTGGGTCGTGTCCGGCAAGCCAGGTGGCCAATTGATCGGCGGCGTCCCCCCCTTGGGCCAGGTCGAGCTTGTACTGGGTCAGGTGAGCTTTGAGCTGGCTGGCGCGGGTTGCCAGCGCAGCATTGTCATGGCGCGAAATGCACAGCAATTCATGCGCGGGGGACAGCAGTTGCATCGCCATGGCCGCGCCCATGCCGCGCGATGCACCGGTGAGGACGAAGAGGTGTTGGTTCATGGTGTAGCGCGCCGACTGCCGTTGGCGTTTCCGTGTGGTGAGCCGACGGCTGAAAGTCGCGATGAGTGCGTGTCCATTATCGCAAGCCCGGCGCTCTTGACGCCAGGCCCGGCCAGGCCTGACTGCAGTGACTTCGAGGGTATTGCCGGTCAGAATTCTGGCGGGCTGTAGAACGTGAGCAACTGACCGGTTTGCGGGTGCAGGAGTTCGAGTGACAGGGCATGCAGCGCCAGGCGCGCGCACTTGGACTGGACCTCGGGGCTGGCGTACATCGCGTCACCCAGAATTGGGTGGGCAATGGCCTGCATGTGCACGCGCAACTGATGTGAACGCCCGGTGAGCGGCTCCAGCTCGACACGGGTCGAGCCTTGGTCCGGCGCATGCGAGAGCACTCGCAGCGCCGTGACGCTGGCCTTTCCGTGGGCGAAGTCAATCACCCGTCTGGGTCGATTGGGCCAGTCAACACCGATCGGCAGGTCAATCGTACGGGCGGTGCCAGCGTCTTGCGCCAGCAGGCCGTCGATCACGGCGATATATTGCTTTCGCACCTGGCGCGCCGCAAAGGCCTTGCTCAAGCGCCGTTGGTTGTCGCTCCCGCGTGCCATGATGATCAGGCCCGAGGTAGCCATGTCGAGCCGGTGCACGATCAGGGCGTCTGGGTAGCGAGTCTGGACGCGGCGGCTCAAGCAGTCCTGCTTGTCCTCGCCCCGGCCGGGGACAGACAGCAAACCGGCCGGTTTGTCCAGCACCAGCAAGGCTTCGTCAGCGTAAAGGACGTTCAGCAATTTGGTCGCGGCAGCCCCGGTGCGGGCGCAGGCCAGGGCTCAGGGGTCACGCGACGCCGCTTCGTGATTCTGAATCAGGCGTTGCACGGTTTCGCACAGTTCGCCCACGTCGTTGGGCTTATGAATCAGCGCATTGGCACCTTCGGCCAGGGCGCTGGCCTCGATCTCGGCGGTGACGTAGCCCGACGCCAGTGCGATCGGAAGGTCCGGGCGCACCCGCCGAACGTCGCGTAGCAATTCAAGGCCACTGTAGCCCGGCATGTTGAAGTCTGTCACCAGCAGGTCACACAATACGGCACTGTCGCGCAGGATCGCGATGGCCTCTCGAGGATCGGTGAAACTGGAGACGACAAAACCCTTTCGGGTCAGCGCGCGCTCGACCAGAAACACCAAAGCCTGATCGTCATCGACGTACATCACGCGTTTACCGCCGCCATCGACCACAGTGGCGCTGACCGGTTCGGCGGCGGTTGCGACGGCGTCCGGATCGGCCGGCGGGAAGTACAAGGTAAACACGCTGCCCTGTCCGACGGCGCTGCGCACGCCCACTGTCCCTAGGTGGGAGCGCATGATGCCATGCACCACGGCGAGACCAAGCCCGGTGCCCTCGCCGACCTGTTTGGTGGTGAAGAAGGGCTCGAACACCCGTTCCAGGGTCTCGGGTTCGATGCCGCTGCCGGTGTCGCGCACCGACAGCGCCACGTGCTGGCCACGCGACGTACGGCGCCGCTCGGTATGCGTTGGCAGTCGCGCCGTGCTGCGCAACTCGATCGTAATGACACCGCGTTGCGCGCCAATGGCGTGGATGGCGTTGGTGCACAGGTTCAGCACGGCTTGCTCGACCTGGGTGGCGTCGGCCATGACGGGGGGGATCACCGGATCAGTGTGCACCAGCAGTTCGATGTGCGGCGGCAGGGCGACCTTGAGCAGGCGCACGGACTCGTGCACGGTGTCGGACAACCGCAGCAGCGTACGCTTGGGTGCCTCGTTGCGGCTGAAGGTCAGGATCTGACGCACCAGATCGCGCGCGCGGCGGCCCGCTTTTTCGATCTCGGACAGGCTGACTTGCGCGGCCGAGTCCGGGGCACTGTCCTGGCGGGCCAGCTCGACATTGCCAAGAATGGCGCCAATGATGTTGTTGAAGTCGTGCGCAATGCCGCCGGCCATGGTGCCGATGGCCTGCATCTTGTGCGACTCGCGCAGTTGGGACTCCAGTACGTTGCGCTGCGCCTCGATTCGTTTGCGGGCGGTCAGGTCGCGGGCAAAGACGGTGGTGATGTCCCCGTCGGCGCGGCGTTCGAAGGAAACACTGATTTCGACCGCGAGTTGCTTGCCCCCCGCAGTGCGCCCCTCAAGCTCACCAAGCTGTGCATGGGTGGAGACCTGCGTGTAGGTCAGCGTATGGATAGCGTCGGGCAGGAAGCGCGCAAGCGGGCTGCCCAGGGCTTGCTCAGAAGGGCATTGAAACAGCGTGGCGGCCGCGGGGTTGAAGACCGTGATGGTCTTGCTTGCGTCGACACAGATGATCGCATCCAGCGAAGAATCGATGATTGCCGCCAGACGCTCTTCGCTTTGGCGCAGGGCCTCATTGCGCTGCCTTAGCGCCGAGGCGCTGCGTTGCAGGGCACGGCGCTGCGTCAGCAGCGGGCCCTGGTCGATGAACGCGCAGATGAAGTGGGCCAGTTCGTCCTGTGGGTTCTCGATCCGCGCGATGTGCAGATCACCCGTGAAGGAGCCGGCGCTGCCCCCGCTGAAGACGACTTCGGAGGTCTCGCTCGTGCCGTGCTGCTTGGCGTCGACGAAGGCCTGCGCCACGGCATCACTGTGGGCCGGGTCCACCAGTGGCAGCAGGAAGTTCAGGGGCGGGTCGTGCTCAAGCGGGCGAAACAAGCGCAGGGCCATCGCATTGCTCTCCAGCACCTGCCCTTTTTCGTCGACCACCATCAGCGCCAGGGGCACGTTGGAGAACAACGTGAGAAAACGCTCCGAAGCGCCTTCGGCAACGCGTTGACTGTAACGCAGTGCCTTGTTTTGAATCTCCAGTTCAAGCTGGTACTTGCGCAGGTCCTCCACCATCTGCGGCAAGGAGTAACCCTCGGTCAACATGCCCTGGCCAAGCCCCTGCGTTCGCATCGCCAGCGGTCGCTTGGGCGGCGGGGGATGACTCTTCTTCTTGCGGGGTGGACTCTTCATCGGGCCGGTGGCGATGCCGTGGGTGGGTAAACGCGACGCAACCGCGCAAGTCGCGCCGCTTGCGCGGGGATGCTACTTTTTGAGCTTTCCGCGTACCGGCACCACCGTGGTGATGGTGGGCCGAACCGCATCGGGAGACGCTGGTTTGGGCGGCGAGGTGTCCTTCTTCGGTTTCTTGGCTTCCTTGTTACTCTTTTGCTGACCTTTGGCCATGATCGTCTCCTTGGGTTGGATGGCACGCCCCGTCTCAGGCGG
This sequence comes from Candidatus Rhodoferax odensensis, assembly GCA_016718405.1. GTDB lineage: Bacteria > Pseudomonadota > Gammaproteobacteria > Burkholderiales > Burkholderiaceae_C > Rhodoferax_D > Rhodoferax_D odensensis. The sequence goes on along the minus strand of JADKDJ010000010.1, from coordinate 135,865 downwards.
GGGCCAGGTGATTATCGATCCAATCTTGCGCGCGGTTGGGCGCAGCTTTGCGAAGTTTGCCTCAACGCCGATGAACCACTTGCTCGGGTGCGAACTCGGCGACCTTGATCGGGCTGTTGGCGCCAATAAACGCGCGCAGCACCTCGGCATCGACAAAGCCGCTGTCGGCAAAGCTCCTGTGCTGGGTCAACCTGGGGTAACCGTCACCGCCCGAGGCGACAAAGTTGTTGACGGCCATGCGGTAAGTGCGAGCCGGGTCCACCGCTGCTCCCTGAATCCGCGCCTGCGTCACCTTGCCGGAGTCGATCACCAGCTCGATACCGGCGAACTGGGGGAAAGCCCCGGCGCCGGGGGTCATCTTGGCCACCACCGCCAGGTAGGCCATGAGTTCGGTGCCGCTGAGCTCCACCGTGACGATGGTGTTGCCAAAGGGATGGACCTTGAGCACGTCCTTGTAAGTCAGCCTGCCAGCGGGCAGCGAGTCGCGAATGCCGCCAGAGTTGATCACCGCCAGATCGGCGCGCGTGCGCGCCATCATGGCTTGCCCCACCATGCGCCCGAGTGTGGTCTGGCGCGATCGCACCGTGGCCCGGTCGCCTGGCAATGCGGCATCAGTGCTGCCGACATCGACCAGTAGCATCTGCTGCCCGAAATTCTGATACGGCCAAAGCAGGGTGAGCATCTCCGGGTTCTCGGCAATCTCCGCAGTGTGCAGCCGCAGCGTGCTGGCGCCATTGGCCTGCGCGACGCGTTGCTTCAGGTTGACCGGTATCAATGCATAACGTACCAGCGTAAACGCTCCCTGGCGGTATTCGAAGTCCGCGCGTCCCACATACTTGCCCCATTCATGCGCCTGCACGATCCAGGTGCCGTTCTGGCGATCGGGTTGGCAAGGCGCGCCTGGAACATGGGCTTGGTCGATCACGTTTTCGGCTTTCATGCAGGCTGGGTTTTGGGTGTGTCCACCAACCACCAGATCGATGCCAGACACAGCGCGCGCCATCTCCACATCGCCCATCGCTTGGGTGCCGTGCTCCCCATTCTGGTAGTGCCCCATGTGCGTGGCCGCGATCACCACATCGGCCTTGGCCCGCAACTCAGGCACCAGGCGGCTGGCCTCGGCGATCACGCTTCGAAACTCGATGCCCTTGACGTGGTCGGGGTGCGCCATCTTGTGGGTGTCCTCGGTCGTGAGCCCCATCACGGCGACCCGCAGCGGGCCTGTGCTGAATATCTTGTAGGGCTCGAACAGGCGTTGCCCCTGGCGGTAAATGTTGGCCGACAGCATCGGGAAACGGGCCAGTTCGCGTTGACGCGCGAGCACCGCCGACGGCTTGTCGAACTCATGGTTGCCCACGGCCATGGCGTCATAGCCCAACAGGTTCATGCCTTTGATATCGGGTACTGCGTCTTGCAGGTCGGACTCGGGAACGCCGGTGTTGACGTCACCGCCGTCAAGCAGCAGCGTGTAGCCGCCGGCCTGCGCGACTTCGGCGCGGATGGTGTCGATCACGGTCTTGCGCGCGGCCATGCCATATTCGCCGTCGCCGTTCTTCCAAAACCGCCCATGGTGATCATTGGTGTGCAGCACCGTCAGGCGCACCGCCTGGTCCGGCGCAATCCGATCAACGCTCTGCGTGCTACAGCCGGCCAACAAGACAAGCAATATCCCTGACGCGGTGCTTTGGATCAACTTCATATGTGGGCCTTTGATTTCGGGTCACTATCCACCGACGGCTGACCCGCAGAAGTACGTCGGTTGCCGAGTGGTCAATCCGGAGTCGTGCTCATTATGGCCAATGCCGGTGGCCGCGTCAGCGTGATTTACCCGCCCGCGACAGCCCCCTGCGCCAGCCTCGCCTGTACTATCATTGCCGACAGAGACACCTGCCCAGCAACTGGCGGCTCGGCTGATTCATTGATGAGGTGACAAGTCCGCCTGGCCGGGGCACCATTTTTTGCGGATGCATCTTGCCCACACCAAGCGTTGTCGCTGCTAGTAATGCTGCCGTCGCAGAGCCGACCGCCAAGCCGACTGCGCCTGATGGCGGCCAGGGCGTCGACAAGCTGGCGGCCGAGCTCAAGGCGCTGCGTGTGCAGGCGCAGAACACTCAGGCCGAGCTGGCCAGCTTGCAGCAGCAGACGCCAGCGCTGTTGGCGCAGCAGTCGCAGCGCGGCACTGACGCGGTCGTGGCGCTAAGTTTGGCCGCTTTTGCGCTGGGCTTGTTGGCGCTGCGGTGGCGTTTTGGGCGGCGCCGAGTGGTTCGGCCCGCCAGTGCCGCCGCGCGCGCCCAAGCCGACAGCAGTTTCCAGCCTCCTGCTTTGACGGCGCCCGCTGCTGGTCCGACGTCAACCCCAATGCCCGTCCAACCGCCCCAGCCTGGCGCGTCTGCCGAGGTCAGCCCGTCCGCGCCAGGGCATGGTGCGGTAGCGTCATCACCGCCGGAGCGGCGACCGGTGGTTCAAGACTCGGCGTTTCGCCCCTCTTCGCTGGACGTGACGTTCGTCGACTCCGATAGCCTGGACTCGTCGATGTCGCCGTTGACTGCGCCGCGGCGGGACGGTCCGTTTGCCGCGCCAGAGCTCGGCCTGGCGTTCGATCCTGAGGCTGCAGCGAGCGAAGTGGAGCGGGTTCGCAAGTCCCTTGCAGCGAAGCGTTCCGAGCGAGTTCGGTTGCCTTCCTACGGGTCGGAGATCGCCTGGCGCGATGATGAACCGTCCGACGCGCCAAGCTCCCTGTTGCAGTCCGACTTGTTGTTCGCCAGCGGCCCAAGCGTGCCGCCTGAAGCGCCTGGCGTGGATGTGCTGATTGAACTGTCGGATCCGTCGGGCCAGTCCGATGCGCTGCCGCTGTCAAGTGACGTGGCCGCTGCGCATGCGTTGCCGCCCCCTGAGCCGGAGGGTGAGCTTGACGTCAGCGTCTCGCTGATTCAAGAGCTGCGCGGATTGGGTCTGTGGTCCGAGGCGCGCGAGCTGGCCAAGGAGGTGGTCAGCACCGCGCAGACGCCATTGGACCCAGATATCGCTACATCCCTGCACAAGGTCCAGCATGGTGAGCCCGCCAGCGGCGCCGAGCGTCGCAAGCGAGAACGCGGATAGGGCGTATGACCAGCGGCGCTCAGGCGTCGGCCCAGACCACTGGCGTGGCCTGCGCTATCCACCCCTGGTAGCGGTTGGCGTAGACATCTTCGATGCGGGCGCGCTTGACTTTGAGCGTGGGCGTCACAAAGCCGTTCTCGGGTGTCCATGGCGTTGTGACGATCGCCAGGCACTCAAGCTTCTCGTGTGGCTCCAGTTTGGCGTTCACCGCCTTCAGATGGGCTTTAAGCGACTCGATCAACGCTGCCTTGCCCTGGGCCGAGGCGCAGTTGGTGATGGCGTCGGCTGACAGCATCACCAGCGCCAGCGGTTGGGAGAAATTTGCGCCGGTCACGGCGCAGGCTTCGATGTCCGGGTGGGTAACCAACAGGTCTTCAATTGGCGCTGGCGCCACGTACTTGCCCTTGCTGGTCTTGAAGATATCCTTGACCCGACCGGTGATGCGCAGGCAGCCGTCGGTTCCAATTTGGCCCTTGTCGCCCGTGCGCAGCCAGCCATCGTCGGTGAAGCTGGCGGCGGTTTGCACCGGATCCTTGTAGTAACCCAGCATCAGCGCCGGGCAACGCATCTGGATTTCGCCGCTGGTGGGGTCGATGCGGCTCTCAATGCCGTCGTAGGGGAGCCCAACCGTGCCTGGGCGGAACGTGCCGGGCAGGGTGGCGTGTGAGACGCCGCTGTTCTCGGTCATGCCATAGACCTCGATCAGGTCCAGTCCCAGGTCACGATACCAGTGAAGTACCTCAGGTGGCATTGGCGCCGCCCCGCCGGCGGCGATACGGCACTGGTCCAGCCCCAGCCCCTTGAGCACTTTGCGTCGTACCAGCCAGCCGATCAAGGGCAGACCGAGCAGTCGTTTGAGCTTGGCGGCCGGCAGTTTGTGGTGTACGCCTTGCTGAAACTTGACCCACAGGCGTGGCACCGAGAAGAACACCGTCGGTCGCGCCCGCTGCAGGTCTTGCACGAAAGTGTCGAGCGACTCCGCAAAAAAGACGCGGCTGCCGTTGTGCAACACGCCTTGCTCGATCACCATGCGCTCCGCCACATGAGCCAATGGCAAGTAGGAGATGTAGCGGTCTTCACTGTTCATCGCAATGCGTGCCGCAGCCGCCTTCAGCCCCCAGGTCAGGGCGCTGAACTTGTGCATGACGCCCTTCGGGTTGCCCGTGGTGCCGGAGGTGTAGATGATGGTGCACAGGCTCTCGCCATCACGCACCGGCTGGCCCGCCAGCGGCGCGCTGCTGGCAATCAACTGGTCCCAGGACGCGCCCTTGACCGACGAAGGCGCCAATGGCAGCGTGATCAGGGGCACCGACGCTGGCACGCCATCTTGCAGGCTGAGCGTGTCGTCCAACTTGCCCACAAAGCAAGCCTTGGCTTCGCTGTGTTCCAGGATGTAGCGCAGCGCCTGGCCATTGAAGGTTGGATAGATCGGCACCGACACATAGCCCGCCATCCAGATCGCCAGATCGGCCAGAATCCAGTGCGCGCTGTTTTTGCCCAGTATCGCCACTGTGCTGCCCGCTGGCCAACCCTGCGCCTGCAGCCAGCTTGCCATCCGGCGCAGTTCGTCACCAGCTTGTGCCCAGGTGATGTCGCGCACGGCACCCCCGCCGATAGGCTGTGTCAGGAATACCTTGTCGGCCCGTTCCTTCTCCCAGCGATAGAAGCGTTGCAGGGGAAGGTCGTCTTTACTGAGTTGGATGGGATTGGGCATCGGGTGATCCATTTGATTGACGCGCATGGTGCAGTGCCGTGATGGCCAAGGCAACGGTATTGACCCTAGGTTGATGGTTCGACCCTAGGTGGAAACCCCTGCTATGGTGGCTTGCTGTCGGCGCTCGCGCGTGGACCACGTTCTGATGAATCGATCAGGTTTTGGGCGACAATCCAGCTCCCGAGTTTCTTTGTTGCCGCGCCAGTGCGCGGTTTGTCGTTTCATGACCAGTCTGACCACCTTCGAGGTTCGTCCCGCTACCCTGCGCGACGCCAAGGCCATTGCCGAGATTCATGCGGCCGCTGACCAAGCGGCCAACAAGGGCCTTCTGTCCCAGGAGGCCTTACCCCCCATCCCCATCGAGAAGCGTCAGGCCTATTGGCGAGAAGCCATTGAATTCAGCGAGCCGCAGGTTCAAGTGGCACTCGATGAGGGCAAAATTGTGGGCTTCGTGGGCTTCGACCGCTCACGCGACAAGGGCACACCGCCCACCACGGGGGAAATCTGGGCGATTTACGCCGCCACCTCACATTGGGGGCAAGGTGTCGGGCTCGCCCTGTGGGACGCGGCCCGCGAGGGCTTGCAGGAAGAGGGCTGTTCCAAGGTGACGCTGTGGGTGCCTTTGGGCAACGAGCGTGCGCTGCGCTTCCATGAGTTGGCAGGGTTCAAACGCGAGCCCTCAAGCGCCCGCACCGTAGCCATGGGCACCCTGCGGATCGAAGAGATCCGGCTCAAGCGGGCGTTGATGTAGACAGTGGGCTCGTGGTCACGGCAGACCCCACCGGATCATCGATGCATGATGGCCGAAACCGCCATGCTCACGCCGGTGGCGCAGGGGACCGGCCAGCCTGATTCGGCTTAGAGTCTGCGCAGCACCGCGCTGCCGATTGAGTAGCCCGCGCCAAAGGAACAGATTACCCCGACTTCGCCCGCTTTCACATCGGCGTGGTGCCGGTGAAACGCGATGATCGAGCCGGCCGACGCGGTGTTGGCAAACTCGTCCAGGATCACCGGCGCCTCCAGTGGCGCAGGGTCGCGGCCGAGCAGCTTGCGCGCGATCAACTGGTTCATGCCCAGATTGGCCTGGTGCAACCAATAGCGACGCACCCCCGCGGGTTCAATGCCATGGCCAGCCAGGTGCGCACTGATGTGCTCTGCGGCCATCGGGCAGACTTCCTTGAAAACCTTGCGGCCTTCCTGATAGAACTGTTGGTCGCGGTCCTGTGGGTCGCGATCCTCGCTGCGTGACATGAAGCCCGCATTGTTGCGAATGTTGTTGGAAAAGGAAGTCAGCAGCCGGGTGCCGATAATCTCGAAGGATGAGGCCGGAGCCAGATCCAGCCGCTCGATCAGGATCGCGGTGCAGACGTCACCGAAAATGAAGTGGCAGTCTCGGTCGGTCCAGCACTGGTGCGCCGAGGTCAACTCGGGGTTCACCACCAGGATGGCGCGCGCCGACCCGCAGCGTACCGCGTTGGTCGCCATCTCGATGGCGAAGGTGGCTGATGAGCACGCCACGTTCATGTCAAAACCATAGCCCCTGATGCCCAGTGCGGCCTGTATCTCGACCGCCATGGCCGGATAGGCGCGCTGCATATTGGCCGCCGCGCAGATCACGCCGTCAACGTCCTGCGCGGTCTTGTCGGCGCGCCCCAGAGCGTCGCGGGCGGCCGCCACGGCAATCTCGGCCATCAGTGACAGCTCGTTGTCGGCGCGCGGGTGCAATCGCGGGTACATCCGCAGCGGGTCCAGAATGCCGCTTTTCTCCATCACATAGCGCTGCTTGATGCCGGAGGCTTTCTCGATGAATTCGATGCTCGACAGCGGTACCGCGGCACGCGAGCCAGCAGCGATCTCGACGGCATGGCGCGTGTTTTGCAACTCGGCGTAGTGATTGAATGCGAGCACCAACTCTTCGTTGGTGATGACCTCGGGCGGGACGAACAGTCCGGTACTGCTGATGGCGACACGGTGCATGGGTCTGATTCCACAAATATTGAAGCTGGATTGATCCAGCAAAGGCGCAATTATGGTCTCAGTCGGCAGATCGGTGATCACCGCGGCGAGGCGGCGTTAGTCCCGTGCCGGTGGTGTGCTGGCGAAGAGCCCGTCCGCCGGCTGTGCCGTCCCCCGGCAGACCCGGGCAAGCAGAATCAGAACGCTATGCAATTCAGAGCATGCGGCGTAAACTGTGCCATGGCTTTTTGGCAGCGACCGCACTAATGGATGGGATGACCAGATGAAGGACGGTTCGGGATGAAGATGCTGAGACTACCGCGCGCCAAGGTGCAACTGGGCGCGCCGTTGCCGTGGAGCGTGCGCGATGACCAGGGGCAGCTGCTGCTCAGTCGTGGGCACGTGGTCGAGACTGAGCATCAACTCGACTTGTTGCTGGAGCGTGGCGCCTTTGTTGATGTCGAAGAGGTCAAGGCCGTGACATCGTCCCAGGTCACTGCGCAGGTTGAACCGCGCGTCGAGCGTCACCTCAATCTGTTCGGTCTGTGGGACCAGGCCGAACGCGACCTGCAGCAGTTGCTGGCGGATGCTGCGCGCGGGGCCGCATTGGTTGAGGGCATCGAGCGGCTTGCCTTGCAAGTGGTCAATTTGGTCGACAACGACGCGGACATTGCCATTTACCGCTGTGTGCGGCAGGAACAGGTCAAGACCTTTTATTATGGTTATGCCCATGTGCTGCATTGCGCCATGTTGTGTATTTTGCTGTCGCGCTACCTGACGTGGCCCAAGGAGCGCACCAACAAGTTGGTCAAGGCCGCCTTGACCATGAATTTGTCGATCATGGACCTGCAGGGGCAAATGGCGGGGCAGGACTTTCCCATGCGCGACAAGCAGCGCTTGCAGATCAGCGAGCATCCGCAGCGCGCGCACGATCAGCTCGTCGCGGCCGGCGTTGCCGACCCTGACTGGCTGACTGCGGTGATACAGCACCACGAGCGCCCCGATGGAACGGGTTATCCGATGAAGGAAACAAAGCTGTCCGAGATGGCGTCGATCCTGCGTCTGGCCGATGTCTTCATGGCCAAGATCAGCCCGCGGGCGTTACGCCCAGCTTTGTCGGCGCAGGAAGCCGCCCGACAATTGTTCAAAGAGGACAATGGCGGCATGTTGTCGACGGCACTGGTCAAACAGTTCGGCATCTATCCACCCGGCGATCTGGTCAAGCTGGCCTCGGGTGAACTGGCAGTGGTGGTTAAACGCACGGCCAATGCGCGCGCGCCGATTGTTGCCGTCATCACCGACAAGGTGGAGCACTTGATCGCCAAGACAGTTCGGCGCGACTCTGCGCTGGCCGAGTTCACGATCACCGGCATCGTGAGCAACAAGGCCATATTGGCGCGATTGCCGCCGGAACGCCTGTACGGCTTCTCGGAGATAGCAAAGCCGACCGCGCCGTAGGCACAGCCACTGCGCGGCTCGGGTGCGACTCAGGCGTCAACTTCGCCCCCGAAGCGTTCGACCAGGTTGTGGATGTAGAGCTCGACCAGTTTCTCAAACTCGTGCTCCACCGCCGGGGCGATCACCGCTTCGAGCAGACTCGGCAGCGGCACGCTGAGCTCGCCACTGATCTGCAATTCGACGTGGGTGGAGGTCTTCTTGTCGACGATCTTCCAGTCACCCGACACCCGCGCGTTGCCGACCCCTTCAACGGGCGTCCAGACGATGGTCTTCTTGGCCTTGTTCGCCGCGTAGGTGGAGGCGTAGATCGTCTGCAGGTTGATCTGGGGCAGACCGATTTTCTTCATTTCCCAGCGGTAGGCGCCGCCTCCCAGATCGACCAGTTTGTCCACATGCGGGAAATAGCTGGCCGAAAGGGGTACATCAGCGAGTACCTCGAAAACCTCTTTGGCGCGGGCCTTGACGTCAAACGCGTAACCGAGATCGATCGAGACGGTGATTGACATGGCGAGACTCCTTGGGCGTTGATGGTTTGCCGACGGTGCTTTGGGGCGTGAATTTGAGATTGGTCAAAGTTGAGTCGCTGCCCAACGACCATACTTTAAATGTACCTTCAACCACTAGGAGAGACTCTTGGCCAAACCGCTTTACATTGATTCCATTGAGGCTGCCGTGGACCATGTGCTCGACAGCATTGCTGGCGACATCGTGTTGGGAATTCCTCTGGGCGTGGGCAAGCCCAATCCTTTTGTCAACGCCCTGTACCGGCGTATCAAGGGCAACCCGGCGCGCAAACTGCGCATCATTACCGCGCTGTCGCTGGAAAAACCGGTTGGCCACAGCGACCTGGAGCGCCATTTTCTGGAGCCTCTGGTCGAGCGCGTGTTTGGAAACTACCCCGATCTGGAGTACGTGAAGGACTCGCGCTCGGGTGGCTTGCCACCCAACATCGAGGTGCGCGAGTTTTTCATGAAGACCGGTGACTATTTGGGCAACAGCGCCGCCCAGCTTGGCTACATCTCCACCAACTACACCTTTGTGGCACGTGACATGGCGGTACAGGGCATGAACGTGATCGCCCAGGCCGTGTCAGCGCGCGATGGTGCCGATGGTCTGCGCCTGAGTCTGTCGAGCAACCCCGACGTGACCTTCGAGGTGGTTGGCAAGATGCGCGCCAGCGCGCAGCCGCTGATGGCCATCGGCGTGGTCAACCGCGAGATGCCGTTCATGCCAAACGGGGCCGAGATCGGACCCGAGTTCTTCGACGTGGTGGTGACCGATCCCGTGGCGACGCATGCGGTGTTTGCGCCGCCCAATGCCAAGGTTACGACTGCGGACTATGCCATCGGTCTGCATGCTGCCAGTCTGGTGGCCGATGGGGGCACGCTGCAGATTGGAATCGGCTCCTTGGGTGATGCGATTGGTCAGGGGCTGATCGTGCGCGACCGGCACGGCGAAGAGTTCCGCGCCATTCTCAACTCGCTGTGCCCGGACGGCCTGCAGGGTCGCGAGTTGGGCCGCTTTGATCAGGGCTTGTACGGCTGCTCCGAGATGTTCGTCAACGCCTTTCTCAAACTGATTGAGGCCGGCATCATTCGTCGTGAAGTGTATGCCGACACGGTGTTGCAGCAGTTGCTCAACGATGGACGCATCAAAGATGAAGTGGTAACGCCCGACACCTTGCGCGCCCTCTTGGACGCCGGTCGAATCCGCTCACCGCTGGGTGAGGACGACTTGGCGTTTCTGAAGCGCTTTGGCGTGCTGCGGGCCGGAGTCGAGCTTGAGGACGGGAAGCTGGTGTTGGAGGACCGGCGTTGCGATGCGAACCTGCTCGATAGCGCTTGCTTTGATTGTGTTGCAGCGAACATGCTCGGCCCCCGCCTGACAGGTGGCTTCTTCATGACGGGCGGCTTCTTCCTGGGTCCGCGCGACTTTTACGAGCGACTGCGCACCATGCCGGCACAGGACTTGGCCAAGATTGACATGACACGGATCGACTTCATCAACCAGCTCTATGGCGATGGCGAGCTCAAGCGTGCGCAGCGCCGCAAGGCGCGTTTCATGAATACGACCATGAAAGTCACGCTGCTGGGGGCCGCAGCCAGCGATGCGCTGGAGTCGGGGCAAGTGGTCAGCGGGGTTGGCGGCCAGTACAACTTCGTGGCCATGGCGCATGCCCTGCCCGACGCGCGCTTGCTGATGATGCTGCGTGCCACGCATGACAACAAGGACGGGCTCAAGAGCAGCATCGTCTGGAACTATGGTCACGTCACCATTCCGCGCCATCTGCGCGACCTGTTCGTGACTGAATACGGCGTAGCCGACTTGCGCGGCCAGCCCGACGGTGAGGTGGTCAAGCGCTTGATCGCGATTGCGGACTCGCGCTTTCAGGACGAGTTGGTCAAGCAGGCCAAGGCTCATGGCAAGCTGGAGGCTGACTACAGTGTGCCGGATCGTTACCGCAACAACCTGCCGGAGGCGCTGGAGGCCAAACTGCACCCTTGGGCGGAGGCCGGGCTGTTGCCGGACTTCCCGTTTGGCACGGATCTGACGGATGATGAGCTCCACATGGTGCGAGCCATGAAGCGCATCAAACACGCCAGCCATCACCCATCCGAATTGCTGACCATGGCGATCAAAGCGCTATGGGAGGACAAACCGGCGCCACAGGCCTACCTGGAGCGCCTCGGCTTGGCCGACGCCCACAGTTTCAAGGACCTGCTGATCCGCCGCCTGTTCGCCGGCAATTTGTGAGACTTTGCGGGTCAGACCACTTTGCGCAGCAAACGTGCTCTGACCCCAACTGATTGTCGGATGTTGGCTGTTTGACTTTGCGGGTCAGACCACTTTGCGTAGCAAACGTGCTCTGACCCCAACCGATCAAACAAGAGCCCGTAGTCGAAGCAGCGTCAATTGCAGCAGCCGCGCGTCCGCGCTGGCGCGGTGGCGTTGCGCTCCGCGCTCCTGCGCCACTTGCTGCTTGACCGTGTGCCAGCGATCGGCCTCGTCGTCGCGCAACAGCGCGCGCAGATTCTCCAGTTTGAAGCGAGGTGACAGTTGCGCCACATCGAACAGCACGCCCAGCCAACTGTAGTCGTTGGCCCAGCCATCGGAATACACGACACACCCATTGAGGTGTTGGTTGAGCAATTGCGCCACCTCCAACGCTGGGCGGCCACGTTGCAGCAGCAGAGTGCGAGCAATGTGGTGCACGCGTTCGGCCGAACTGTCCCAATGCGTCCACTCGGGTTCAGGCTGAATCAGCGTGCAAAACGCATGGCCATCTGGCAGCACAAACCCAATCTCGATCGGGTAGCTGTGGCGCCCGAATCCGGACGCCTCGACGTCAATCACGATTGGCGTGCCGCGTCGTTCGCCGGTGGGGTCGATGTGCATGCGCGTGTTCGTTGGTGTGGCGGTCGCCTTTGGTGGATCGCGCCACGAGCGCGCTTGGCCTAGGGCGATCGCTCCATGATGCGTTTGACATGGCCCTCAGTCTTGAGCTTGTCAAACGCGCGCTGTGTGCGTTGAACCACAGCATCGGGGGTGCTGAGGCTGTAGGCCATGTACAAGCCGGTCGATGCTTCGTCGAGTGTCATGACTCGCTCCAGACCCGTGCAGTCGAAGCGGGTCTCCTTGCACAGGGACGACGCGTCATCGGTGGTTAGCGGAACCAGGTCAACCTGCCCGCTGAGCAGCTTGCGGAAATTGTCCACCGATTGCGCCGAAACCACCAGGCGGTCAAAGCCCTTGGTGATGAGGTATTGCTGGCGCACGTCGTCGCGCATGACGCCGATGGTGAAACGCTTGGCGGACTCGAGGTCGGTGATGGCCAGCGGGCGCTGCTTGAGCCGATACAGGTGATACTGAATCTTCATGATCTCGCCGGCCCAGCGAAACTGGTTCTCGCGCGCGGCGGTTCTGGCAATCAGGTAGATCAGCACATTGGGCGTTTTCAGCGCCAGGTCGTAGGCGTGCGCCCACGGGTAAAGATTGACCCGGTAGTCCTTCAGGCCGGCGCGCTGCAGGCTCAGCTCCACGACTTCAGTGGCGGAGCCTGCCACCTTGCCGTCCACCATGTAGGTATAGGGTGTCTGTTCGGTGACTACGTGAATCGTTTGTGCTGCCGCTGGCATCAGCAGGGCCACGCTGAGTCCGAAAGAAAAGAGACAGTTTCTCATTGCGGTTCTCCGTTTGCGTTGCTTTGGCTGATCAGAATCGGTCCTGCCACTTGATTGCGTCCGTTGGCCTTGGCCCGATACAGGGCCTGATCGGCACGCTGGAACAAGGCATCGAACTCCTGCGCATCGCCAGCGGCCAGCACCGCCAGTCCGACGCTGATGGTCACGACCTTGGCGGCTTTGGAGCGTTCGTGCGCGATGCCACAATCGAACACCGCCTGGCGCACGCGCTGGGCCAGCATGCGGGCAGTGACTTCGTTGGTGGATGGCAGCAGCACGGCGAACTCTTCGCCGCCGATGCGCGCGATCATGTCGCCCGCGCGAGCCAGGCTGGCTCGCATGGTTTGCGCCACGGCACACAGGCAGTGGTCGCCCATGGCATGGCCGTAGTGGTCGTTGTAATCCTTGAAGTAGTCGATGTCGCAGATCAGCAGGGCCAGGTCCTGACCGCTGCGCAATGCGCGGCGCAACTCGTCATGCTTGACTTCGTCGAAGTGGCGGCGGTTGGCCAGGCCGGTCAGCTGGTCGGTGCGGGCCAGACTCTGCAGCCGCGTATTGACGGCCTGCAGCTCGGCGGTGCGTTCGTCCACCAGTTGGGCCAGCCGGTCGCGGTGGCCGGCCAGTTCGTGCTCATGCTGTTGGTGCTGCGCGAGGTAGGTCGCCAGACTGCCTTGCAGCTCGTTGATGCCAGACACCAGTAGCGTCAGCTCATCGCGGTGCCTGGCCCCGCGATGCAAGCTCAAGGCCAGGCCCAGGTTGCCCGGGGTCAACCGCGCCAGGTGCGCCGCAATACGCTTGACGTGAACCGTGACCAGCCGATTGAACGCCAGCATGATCAGCGCCGCCAGCGCCAGCGCTTGCAACAGTTGGGTAATCACGATGGTGGCGAGTTGACTTCGCAGGCGCTGCCATAACACGCGCTCGTCGCCATGCAGCGTCAGCTCACCGACCAGTTCACGGGCGCCGGCAAAGGGTTCGTAGGTCAGGGTCAACTGCCGAGTGGGCGCCATTCCGACCAAGGTCCAGCCATCGCTGATGCCCTCGAACAACTCCGGGGGGCGGTTGGCGAGTGTCACCTTGAGCACGATCTTGCCCACCGCCGGTACCCGCGCCGCACCCATGACGTGGGTCTGCAGGGAGTCCCGGTCCAGCTCCCAGATGGCTTTGGTCAGTGTGCCCTGGTAGACCTGCTCGATCTGTGCCAGCTCGGCGTTCATTTTGGTCAAGCCGGCGTTCCAGGCCAGCAGCGTCAAGACGCAGGTGGAGGCCACGGTAAGCAGCAGACAAAACATCAGCGTCGCCACCACCAGGCGCGTGCCCAACGAGTGTGCTGGCCGATCTAGCGCCTGCATGCCTGCCCCAAGGTTTGGCTTGAAGCAAGTGCCGCTACAGCCATTTCTTCTTCAGGGCGTCGAACGTCCCGTTCTTCTTGATTGTGTCCAGGCCCTTCCTGAATTGCACCACGGTCGCATCGGGGGTTTGGCTACCGAAAGCCATGTAGTAACCCTCGCTGCTCAAATCGGAGATGCGGTAGACCTTGGCCAAGGTCTTGGTCGGGTCGTCACCGGCCTGGCGGGCCAGGTGGTTGGCGGTGAGTTCGGACATGATCCACAGGTCAATGCGCCCGAGCTTGAGCTTCTGGTAGTTGAGTTCGTATTTGACGCTGGACTGCAGGTTCTGACCCTTGACGAAACCATGCGCCAGCAGAAACTGCTCGCCCACATCCTGGTTCACGGTGCCGATCTGGTACTGCTTGGCCATGTCCAGCGACTCGAGCTTGAAAGGCCGGCCGGGCAGGGCATACAGGTAGTAGTCGGTGGGCGCAATGACACCAACCCACTTGAACAAAGGCTCCCGCTCGGGCGTGCGTCCGATGGAGTAGATCAGTACGCCTGAGGCATTGCGCGCGGTATCGTAGGCGCGCGCCCACGGAAGGGATTGAAAATCTCCCTGCAGTTTGAGCTCTTTCAACACGGCTTCCACAACTTGTGTGCTCAGGCCGGTAATCTTGCCCTGGTCGGTGTAGTTGTAGGGTGGGAACTCTTCTGTGATGATTCGAACGGGTTCACTCGCTCGGGCGGTCCCCCCGACGCCCATCACCGCGGCGAGCAACATCGGCACCAAGCGCACGACGAATTGATGCCACGCGCAGGGTTGCGTGTTCGATTGCGGTTGGGAAGGGAGATAGGATGGCATCGCTGCCTAGTATCCAATGGTGAGTGCTGCCGGTCAATGGTCTTGGCCATTTGCTGTATCAACGGCCATGTTACAGAACTGCCGAAGCGCTTGGCAACTTGGCTCGTCGCTATGCGTCAGGCGCGACCCCGACTTCCAACCGACCTCACGGCCAGCACTTGGGCCGCAGATTGTCCAGCATGTCCTGCACCATGGCGTCCAGGTTGTAACGGGCGCGCCAGCCCCAGTCACTTTGGGCGGCGTGGTCATCGATGGATCGCGGCCAGCTGTCGGCAATCGCCTGGCGGAAATCCGGCTCGCAATGCAGCGTGAAGCCAGCCACCCGTTGGGCTATTGCCGCCGCGATCTGCGCTGGCGTGAAACTGATGCCGGCCAGGTTGTAGGCATGGCGCTCCAGCACGCGCTCGACCGGCGCATCCATCAATTCCATCGTGGCGCGGATGGCGTCGGGCATGTACATCATCGGCAGCGCGGTGTCTTCGGCCAAAAAACTGGTGTAGTGCCCACGCTCAATCGCCGCATGAAAGATCTCGACTGCGTAGTCGGTGGTGCCCCCGCCTGGCGGCGTCTTCCAACTGATCAGGCCCGGGTAGCGCAGACTGCGCACATCGACGCCGTGTTTGCGGTGGTACCAGGCGCACCAACCCTCGCCGGCCAGCTTGGAGATGCCGTACACCGTGGTCGGGTCCATCACGGTCTTTTGCGGCGTGTGGTCGCGGGGCGTGGACGGTCCAAAGGCGGCGATCGAGCTGGGCCAGAACACCCGCTGCAGCTTGTGCGTGCGAGCCAGCTCCAGCACGTTGAGCAAGCCCTTCATGTTCAGGTCCCAGGCCCACTTGGGATGTTGCTCGCCGCGCGCCGACAGGGCCGCCGCCAGCAGGTAAACCTGGGTGATGCCGTGGCGCTCGACCACCTCGGTCAGGGCGCTGACCTCGGTCACATCCAGTGCTTCGTGCCGCAAGCCCAATACGCGCCCCTCGGGTGCGAGGTCACTGGTCACCACCGCGTCCGCGCCAAAACGCTGCACCAGTGCCGGTGTCAGTTCGGTGCCGATCTGGCCGTTGGCGCCAAGAATGAGAACGCGAGTCTTCACCACACGCCCCCGTCACGCCACCAGGCCGAGCTCGCGACCAGCCTGGGTGAAGGCGGCCAGCGCCTGGTCCAGGTCGGCGCGCTCATGCACCGCGCCGACCTGCACGCGAATGTGCGCTTGCCCCTTGGGCACCACCGGGAAAAAGAAGCCCACCACATAGACACCCAGCTCCAGCAGGCGTGCGGCGAGCTGCTGTGCCTGCGCGGCCTCGTAGACCATGATGGGCACGATCGGGTGCTCACCGGGCTTGATGTCGAAGCCGGCTTTGGTGATGGCAGCGCGAAAGTACTGCGTGTTGTCGGCCAGTTTGTCGCGCAACGCAGTCGAGCCTTCCAGCAGGTCCAGCACAGCAATTGAGGCCCCTACGATGCTGGGCGCCACGGTGTTGGAGAACAGATACGGCCGCGAGCGCTGGCGCAGCAGTTCCACCACTTCACGCCGCGCGCTGGTGAAGCCGCCCGATGCGCCGCCCAGCGCCTTGCCCAGGGTGCCGGTGATGATGTCGACCTTACCGAACACGCCCCTATGCTCATGCGTGCCGCGCCCGGTGGCGCCCATGAAGCCGCTGGCGTGGCACTCGTCAACGCCCAGCAAGGCGTTATGCCGGTCACACAGCGCGCGCATCACGTCGAGCTGGGCGATGGTGCCGTCCATCGAAAACACGCCGTCGGTGAACACCAGCTTGTAGCGCGCGCCCTCGCTGGCCGCCTCCTCCAGGCAGCGCTGCAGGTCAGCCATGTCGTTGTGCCTGTAGCGGTAGCGTTTGGCCTTGCACAGGCGGATGCCGTCGATGATGGAGGCGTGGTTGAGCTCATCGCTGATGACGGCGTCCTGCTCGCCCAGCAGCGGCTCGAACAGGCCGCCATTGGCGTCGAAGGCTGCCGCATACAGGATGGTGTCCTCGGTGCCCAGAAAGCGTGACAGACGGCCTTCCAGCGTCTTGTGCAGGTCTTGCGTGCCACAAATGAAACGCACCGAACTCAAGCCATAGCCATGCGTGCGCAGCGCGTCGTGGGCAGCGGCGATCACATCGGGGTGAGACGACAGGCCGAGGTAATTGTTGGCGCACAGGTTAAAGACCTCGCGGCTGGAGCCATCGGGCAACACGGTGCGAATGTGCGCGCCCTGCGGCGTGGCAATGATGCGCTCGGCCTTGTACAGGCCGGCATCCCGGATGCCTTGCAGCTCGTGGCGCAGATGGGCGTGGAATTCGGGCGATAGGGTCATGGTCATCCTCTTTGCTTTGGCCCCATCGGGCACAATGGGGATTCTGCGGTTTTAAACTTGTGCAGTATTTCGAACGTAATTGCAGTATATCGAATTTCACTCATCGCAGCACGACATGGCCACTCGACCCTCCAAGACCGTTCATACTGAGCCCCCTCGCGTGGGCGACACACTGGCCGCGCTACGCCAGCAGCAGGCCCTGTCACTTGACGAGCTGTCGCGCAAGGCCGGAGTGTCCAAGTCCATGCTGTCGCAAATCGAACGCGCCCAGGCCAACCCGACTGTGGCCGTGGTCTGGCGTTTGGCCAACGCGCTGGGCGTTTCCATGGGCGACTTGCTGGGTGGCGAGCCGCCCGCGCATGCTCCCGCCATTGACTTGGTGCCGCTGCACGCGACGCCCTCGCTGCGCAGCCCCGACGGCCTGTGTGAACTGCGCATTCTCGGCCCGATTGATCTGGCTGGCCAGTTTGAGTGGTACCAGCTGGCGCTGCAAGTGGGTTCGGCGCTGGAGTCGCAGGCCCACGAGGTTGGCACACTCGAGCACCTGACCGCGGTATCGGGCGCGCTGGAGGTCCGTAGCGGTGATGAGCAGCAACGTCTGAAGATTGGCGAGACGGCGCGGTACGCGGCCGACCGGCCGCACTCGATACGAAACATTGGCAAGACCGCCGCCAGCGCGTGGCTAGTGGTGGTACACCCCGCCTAGTTGAACTCACGCCGAAAAGGAAAATGAGGCACACTGGCAGCGCGATCTTGAACACCCCCCGGTAGGGCTACACCGAAAGGACAAACCCATGCTGTCAGCGAGCTGCCATTGCGGCGCGGTCCAAATTGAGGTGCCTCGAAGGCCTCGTGCGCTGACAAACTGCAATTGTTCAATGTGCCGGCGCTACGGCGTCTTGTGGGCCTATTACAGG
Organism: Candidatus Rhodoferax odensensis; assembly: GCA_016718405.1. GTDB lineage: Bacteria > Pseudomonadota > Gammaproteobacteria > Burkholderiales > Burkholderiaceae_C > Rhodoferax_D > Rhodoferax_D odensensis. Next base: position 118,024 of record JADKDJ010000010.1, on the reverse strand, counting down.
GACAAGGATGTGAGGCTGATTGCGCCCGAGGGTGCGATAGACGACTACAGCTGGGGGCGCAACACGCAGCGCTTCATCCGGTGCAAGACCTGCGGCTGCGTCATGCAGTGGAAAAAGCACGCGGTGGACGCGCAGTCCTGGACCGGAGTGAATGCCAGGAACTTCGATCCAGAGGCACTGGGCGACGTCCGCATCAAACTCCTTGATGGGGCGAAGACGTGGAAGTACGTGGGTTGATTTCTGGACTTCGCACCGCGGCCACGGACACGGTGACCAGGGGACAGTGGTCCAGTCAGCCGTGCTGTCTGGTGCCAGGTGGTCTCAGCCAGTGGCGACGGCCTTGTCTGCCTCCGAGGTGAAGGCGTCGGCAAAGAACTCTTCCTCGGCAAGCCCGGCCTGACCGATGTACGCTGCGCGAGCGGAGTCGACCACGATCGGTGCGCCGCAAGCGTAGACCTGGTGGCCGGCCAGGTTTGGGAAGTCCTGCAACACGGCCTGGTGCACAAACCCTGTCCGCCCGTCCCAGCCGTCCTCGGGCAGGGCGTCGGACACCACGGGCACGTAGCTGAGATTCGGCATTTCCGCGGCCCTGGCCTGCACCCATTCATGTAGGTACAGGTCGCGCGGGCGGCGACCACCCCAGTACAGGGTGGCCAGCCGGGTAATGGCCTGTTGCTGCATCTGCTCGATCAGGGCCTTGATTGGCGCGAAACCGGTTCCAGAGGCCAGCAACACCATCGGTTTGGCGGAGTCCTGGCGCAGGTAGAAGCTGCCAAACGGTCCCTCGACGCGCAGGATTTCCCTCTCCAGCATGGTGCTGAAAACATGGTCGGTGAAACGACCGCCCGGCATGTGGCGAATGTGCAGCTCCAGCGTGTCGCTGGTGCCGCCGCTGGCGCTCGGTGCATTCGCCATGGAGTAGCTTCGGCGTGTGCCATCACGCAGGATGAACTCGATGTACTGGCCCGCGCGGTAGGCAAACGCCTCGCTGGCGGGCAACTGCAGTGTCAGCACCATCACATCGGGCGACTTTCGGTCCAGAGTGATCACCCGCGTGGGCATGCGCTTGACCGGCAGGGCGCCCACTTGTGTGACTTGGCGCGATTGCAGCACCACGTCAGTCTGCGCCACGGCGCAGCAGGTGAGGATCAAGCCACTGGCCTCTTCTTGTTCGCTCAGAGCTTTGACCTGGTGCGGGCCATGAATCACGCGACCCTCGATTAACTGACACTTGCACGAGCCGCAGGCGCCGTCCCTGCAGCCGTAGGGTAAACCGACGCCTTGGCGGATGCCCGCCGACAGGATCGCTTCGCCCGTTTGAGCCGTGAATACACGGCCGCTGGGTTGAACGGTAATGTCGAAGGTCGAAGCGAGGTCGTCGGGGCTGGTCATGTTTTCGGTATCCTTGAAGCTTCTATCTGAACAGCGACCGATTTTGCCTTCAAACCAGACCCCTCTTGGCGCTTTGCCCGCCCGCTTTCGCCGTGAACGCGTTTTGATCATTGGTTGTGGTGATGTGGGTCAACGTGTGGCAGCCAGTTTGCGTGGGCGCGTGCGGCTGCTGGCCTTGAGCTCGTCGCCGCAGCGTAGGGCGGCGCTGCGGCAGCACGGCGTGACACCGCTTGTTGGCGACCTTGACTGGCCCGACACGCTGCGCCGCCTGGCCGGACTGGCAACGCGCGTGCTGCATCTGGCACCGCCGCCAGGCGAGGGTTGGCAGGACCCGCGCACGCGGGCCCTGGCGCAGGTACTGCGTCGGCGCTCTGCGCCACGTTGTCTGGTCTACGGCTCCACCAGCGGGGTCTACGGCGACTGCGCGGGCGCTCTGGTGTCGGAGACGCGCGCCACGCGCGCGGATACGCCGCGCGCGCGCCGACGTGTTGATGCTGAAGCCAGCGTGCGCTTCTTTGGCCGCGCCGCAGGCGTGCGCAGCAGCATCCTGCGCATTCCGGGCATTTACGCCCCAAACCGCCCTGGTGGCACGCCCGTGGTGCGCCTGCAAAAGGGCACGCCCGTGTTGCAGTCGCAGGACGATGTTTTTACCAACCACATTCATGCCGACGACTTGGCGCGCGCCTGTGCCCTGGCCCTGTGGCGCGGCAAGCCACAACGGGTTTACAACGTCAACGACGATACCTGCCTGAAGATGGGTGACTATTTCGACCTGGCCGCCGATTTGTATGGTCTGGCGCGGCCACCCCGTGTGGCGCGCAGCACAGCTCAGAGCGAATTGCCCCTGATGCTGCTGAGTTTCATGAGCGAGTCCCGGCGCATGGACAACACGCGGCTCAAGCGTGAGCTGCGGCTGTCGCTGTGCTATCCCACGGTGCAGCACGGCCTGCAAAGCGCCAACGCGCGCGGCAGACGTTGACCGCTCAGACTTGGCTCGCGTCGATGTCGGTTGTCCATCGGCACTATCATGGCTCTGTTGTTCCTTGACCCCTTGCCACCTCTATGCCACCTGACCACAATGCGCCGCTGCTTGAATTAAGGGACGTGACGGCTGGCTATGGCGATCGCCCGGTGCTGGACAAGTTGTCGCTAAGCATCGCGCGCGGCAAGGTGACCGCATTGGTCGGTCCCATGGGGGGCGGCAAGACCACCACGCTGCGCGTGATGGGGGGGCAGCTTCGGGTGTGGGCCGGCCAGGCACTGTTTGATGGGCAAGACCTCGCCAGCATGGATCAGAAGCAGCTCTACGCGGCGCGTCGGCGCATGGGCGCGCTGTTTCAAATGGCAGCGCTGTTTGCCGATATGACCGTGTTCGAAAACGTGGCTTTCCCGCTGCGTGAGCACACCGAGCTGTCGGAGCCCCTGATCCATGACATCGTGCTGATGAAGCTCAATGCGGTGGGGCTGCGCTGCGCGCGCGATCTGATGCCCAGCGAACTGTCCGGCGGGATGGCGCGACGCGTGGCCACGGCGCGCGCGGTGGTGCTGGACCCGGAGCTGGTGATGTATGACGAGCCGTTCTCGGGCCTCGATCCGATATCGCTCAACATCGCGGCCCGACTCGTTCGCGATCTCAATGACGCAATGGGTCTGACCAGCATTTTGGTGTCGCACGAGCTCACGCAGACTCTGGCAGTGGCCGACGAGGTGATCGTGCTCGATCAAGGCAAGCTTGCGTTTCAGGGTTCGATTGATCAGGCCCGCGCCAGCAGCGACCCCTTGGTGTACCAATACATGCATGAGCAACCCGACGGCCCGGTTCGGTTTCACTACCCGGCAGTTGACCTGGGGCAGGACTTCGGCATCGCCTAGTCGCGCCCGCGCCCGGCCCAACGCTCGTGCCTAACGCGCCACGGCTGCGCTCTCCCCCTTCAGACGCGAGAAACCCGAGAGAACTTGCTGCGCCAGGCGGGTGCTGGACTGAACCAGGCTGAGCTGGTCCGCCAGGATATTGGCGGCCTCAAGTTGGAACACGTCCTTGGCCGCCTTGTTGGCCTTCTCTGCGGCCAGTTCCGCGCTGAGGGTGCGTTCGTTCGCCTGCAGACCGTCATCCTGTTCGCTGGCCCGGGGCGACTTGGCGCTGGCCGATGTGGCGCCTTGGCGCAACGCCTCGCGCTCCCTTTGCTTGGCCTCGCGCGCATCGCGCTCCCGGCGACGCTGCGTTTCATTCAGCGAAGTGGCCTTCTTGCCTTCCAGTTGCCGCAGTTCGGCAATGTCTTCCTTCAAAAAGCGGAAATCCAGGTCTTTGGCAATGCGCTGCTCGTGCCTGAGCTGCAGCATCGGCAGGATGTCGGTCAAATCACCCAGGGGTTGGTACTGGGCCGCCTTGATTTGCCCCCAGGGTAGCGGGTTGTCCAAGCCGGCCTCGCCGCTCTTCGCATTGCGTAGTGTCGGCAGCAGGATGTCGGGCGTGACGCCGCGCAACTGGGTTGTGCCACCGTTGACCCGATAGAACTGCGCGACGGTCATCTTCACTTCACCCAACCTGGGTTTGTCGCTTCGCGCCATCGCATCGAGGTTGACCACGGTCTGCACCGTGCCTTTGCCAAAACTGGGCTCTCCAATGATGAGCGCGCGGCCGTAGTCCTGCATGGCGGCGGCAAAGATCTCTGATGCCGAGGCCGAGCCCCGGTTGATCAGGACACCGAGCTGCCCGTCCCACGCCACGCTGGCCTTGTTGTTGCCCTCGACGCGCAGGGCGCCGCGTGCATCGCGCTGTTGAACCACCGGACCGCTGCCGATGAACAGATTGGACAACTCCACCGCCTCGTTGAGTGAGCCCCCGCCGTTGTCTCGCAGGTCGATCAGCACGCTGTCGACCCGTTCCTTCTTCAGTTCTTCCAATAGCCGCGCCACGTCGCGCGTGGCGCTCTTGAAGCTCTTGTCGCCTTTGGCCCGGGCTTCAAAGTCCTGGTAGAAGGTTGGCAAGGCGATCACGCCGATGCGCTGCACACGCTCACCGTCTTTCACCTCCAGGATGGACTTCTTCGCCGCCTGTTGTTCGAGTGACACCTTGCGGCGCACCAGGGTCACCACACGCTGGGGCGCATCGGGGCTGGCGTCGGCGGGCAACACATTGAGTTTGACCACCGAATCCTCGGCGCCTCGAATGATCCGCACAACATCGTCCAGCCGCCAACCCAGAATGTCGGTCGGGGCGGCGTCCTGCGCCTGCGCCACGCCCACAATGCGGTCGCCCACCTTGAGGCTGCCGGATTGTGCCGCCGGGCCACCAGGCACCAGTTCGCGGATCACCGTCATGTCGTCACGCTCCTGCAGCACGGCGCCAATGCCCACCAGCGACAACCGCATCGAGATATCGAAATCCTCGGTGGCTTTGGGGCCAAGGTAGTTGGTGTGCGGCTCGATCGACGTGGCGTAGGCGTTCATGAAGAGCTGAAACACGTCCTCGCCTTTGAGTTTCTTCAGGTTGGCCAAGGCGTAGTCGTAGCGCTTTTCCAGCGTGGCGCGGATCGCCTTGTCGTCCTTTCCGGCCAGTTTCAAGCGCAGCCAGTCGTTCTTGACACGCCGACGCCACAAGTCCTGGATTTCGGCCTCGGACTGTGCCCAACTGGCCTGGTCGCGTTGGTAGGTGTAGCTCTCCTGCACGGTGAAGTCGAAGCTCTGGCCCAGCACGGCACGGGCGTAAACCAGTCGCTCGCGCAGCCGCTGCTGGTAGAGTTGGAAGATCGCAAAGGGTGTGGTCAAGTTGCGGGCCTTTATGGCGTCGTCAAGCTTGTCTCGGGCGTCGACAAACCGGTCGATGTCGGCCTGGATGAACAGCACTTTCTCCCCATCGAGCGACTTCAGGTAGCGGTCGAAGATTTTTTGCGACATGCCATCGTCCAAAGCCTTCGGCGTGTAGTGAAAACGTGTCAACAGGTCGGCGGCCATGCCGGCCGCCATCACCTGCGGCTGTGTGGGCTCCAGCGCCGGCGGGGCCGACGATTCGGGCGCGGCAAAGGCGGCTGTGCTGATTGCCAGCGTTATCCACAACAGGGTTTTCTTCATCTCAGGTGTCCAGTAAAGAGCAGTCCGGCAGCGGTATCGCTGCAAGTTGAGAAGCCACCGGGATTATCCGCCGGCGTGTGCCGCAGGCAGTGCGCACCGGGCCAGTGCTACAACGTGGGGTTCGACCCGCTCGTCGCGGCCAAGTTCCCTGTCGGACAAAGATAGCGCGGCGCTCTGGGCGTGCAGGGCGCGTGGGTTCGGCGCCACGTTGGTGCGGATCTACGCCGATTGCCAGCCTTGTTGGGCATGGGTGAAAGGTTTGAGCGCCTGGCGCGACCAAGCGTACATCAGCCCAACACGGAGATACCCACCATGACCCGACGATACCTGTTTGCCCTGCTGGGCGCACTGGGGCTGGCCCGCCATATCGGTGCCGCGCCGGCCACCCCGGGCGGTGCCGCCAAAGGCATCGAGCCGCTGCGCCTGTCTGACGTCGAATGGCGCAAACGCCTGAGCCCGGCCCAGTACGAGGTGCTGCGCAATGAGGGCACCGAGCGTGCCGGCAGCAGCGCGCTCAACGCCGAGAAGCGCAAAGGTACTTACCATTGCGCGGGCTGCGATCTGCCGCTGTTTACCGCAGCCATGAAGTTTGACAGCGGCACCGGTTGGCCCAGCTTCTTTGCCACCTTGCCCGGCGCGGTGCTGACCAAGACCGACTTCAAACTGGTGTTGCCCCGCACCGAGTACCACTGCGCGCGCTGCGAGGGACACCAGGGCCATGTGTTCAATGACGGTCCGGCACCGACGGGCAAACGCTACTGCAACAACGGTGTGGCGCTCAAGTTCGTGGAGGCAGCATGAACCGCCCGCGCATCCTCGCCGGCACGTGGCATGGCCGGGGCTGGGTGGCGCTGATGGCCCTGGTGCTGACAGGGTGGGCCGTACACGCTTTGTCGCAAGCCAATCCGCCAGCTCAGGCCGCCGTGGCGCCAACCCCAGCCGTCACCGCCAAGGCTACTTTTGCCGGCGGTTGCTTCTGGTGTGTGGAATCTGACTTTGACAAGATTCCCGGTGTGCTGTCCACCACCTCGGGCTACATCGGTGGCAAGACCGTCAACCCGACGTACGAGCAGGTGTCGAGCCATGCCACCGGCCACGCCGAGGCGGTGGAGGTGGTGTTCGACCCGACCAAAGTGAGTTACGAGCGGCTGGTGGCGTATTTCTGGCACACGATTGACCCAACCGTCAAGGACCGGCAGTTTTGCGACCGCGGCTCTCCCTACCGCACGGCCATATTTGCCCACGACAGCCAGCAGTTGAAAGTTGCCCAGGCCTCGCGCGCAGCGCTGGAGAAAAGCAAGCCGTTCAAGGAACCCGTGGTCACCGAGATCGTGCTGGCAACGACCTTTTATCCGGCTGAGGACTACCACCAGGACTACTACCTGAAGAACCCGGTCCGGTACAAGTACTACCGCACCAGTTGCGGCCGCGAGGCACGCCTGCAGCAGTTGTGGGGTGAACAGGCAGGGCGTTGAGCCTGCCCCGAACGTGTACGGGTCACCATGGCCGGCGGCCTTGTAAGCCAGGGGATGCTGCATTGCGGGTAAAGTGACGCTCCACATGAGCCCACCTCGCCCCGCCGTTCAGGTTGCAGTTGTCATGCGCAAAGAGCGCGTGCAGGGCGCGGCCGCCCGCTGGCAGACCTGGCGCTGGGTGCTCGACGAGGTAGTGGCGCAGCAAGAGGGCTTCGGCAACGAGCCGCGTCGGCTGCGTGCCGACGAGGACGGCGAAAGCTGGCTACACCCTGGCTTCTGCGTGGAGTTGTTTACCGACGATGTGGACGGTTATCTGCTCAATACCACCACCGACACGCCGGGCTGGTTTGTGCTGTGGCGCATGGACGAGGAGGCGGCACACCCGGACGAACCGATGGCGCGGCCAGTGGCGGTCAGTTTGAGCTATGTCGACGCCGGGCGATGGCTTGACGCGCAGGAAACCGTGGAGCAGGTGCCCGCGCCGCCCGACGTACTGACCTGGCTGCGCGCCTTTGTGGACCAGCACCATGTGGCGGAAGTCAAGCGGCGCAAGCGCCCGGAGAGTTTTCGCTCGCTGAGCGACCGCTTTGGCAACCCGGCTTCGGTCAGCACCACCAAGGGCAAGCCGGGGGGGCCGCATGGCTGAGGGTTTCCTGGGCCGTTGGTCTGAGCGCAAGCGCGCGGTCGCGGCAGGTCAGCCGGTGGTGGAGCCGGAGATCAAGGCCGCGGTGGTTCCAGCGCCGCCGCCAGCTCGGCCGGGTGACCCGGTGCAGTCCGCCGCCCCCGCCGCGCCGCCAGAACCCGCGCCCGCACCGCTTACCCTGGCCGATACGCAGTCCCTCACGCCGCAATCCGACTTCAAGCCCTTTGTTGCGCCGGATGTGTCGCCCGAGGTCAAGAACGCGGCCATGAAGAAGTTGTTTGCCGATCCGCATTTCAATGTGATGGATGGCATGGACATCTACATCGACGACTATTCCAAGCCCGACCCGCTGCCCGAGTCGATGCTGCGCCAGATGGCCAGCGCCAAGTTTCTGGGTCTGTTCGATCAGGTTCCTGACGAGCAGAATGTACCGTCAAAGCCCGTCAGTATTGAACCAATTGCTACTGAAAATATAGCGCACGAGCAAGCGCCGACGCTGCCAGAACAAGCTCATCCCCCATTACCCAGCCCGCTGGACGCCCACCATGCCCACCCTGATCTGCGACTGCAACCAAACCATGCCGCTGGACCCCAAGAGCCTGGGGACCGCGCTCAATGAAGACCTGACGCTGCACACCACCCTGTGCCGCCGCGAGGCCGGTGCCTACCTGCAGGCGCTGCAGTCGGGCGACGAAGTGGTGGTGGCCTGTACCCAGGAGCAGCGGCTGTTTACCGAGTTGGCCGCAGAGGCCAAGGCCCGGCCATCGGTGCTGCGCTTTGTCAATATTCGTGAGATGGGCGGCTGGAGCAAGGACGCCAAGTTGGCCAGCCCCAAGATCGCCGCGCTGCTGGCCGCCGCGCAACTGAGCGAGAGCGAGCCGGTAGCGACGGTGCGCTACCAGAGCGGCGGACGCGTGCTGGTCATCGGCGCGTTGGACGCGGCCGAGCGTGCCGCCGCACTGCTGGGTGATGAGTTCGATATCACCGTGCTGGCGCAGGGACCGGGGGAGGGTGGGGGCATGCAGGAGCGCCGTTACCCGGTGCTCAGCGGCAAGATCGAACACCTCACCGGTTGGCTGGGTGCTTTTGCCTTGACACTGACCCGCAGCAATGCGATTGATCTGGACCTGTGCACCCGCTGCAACGCCTGCCTGGTGGCCTGCCCCGAGGGCGCCATCGGGCTGGACTACCAGATCAATATGGGCCTGTGCAAGGCGCACCGTGATTGCGTGAAGGCCTGCGCCGGCGCCGGCGCGATTGACTTCAAGCGCGCCAGCGCTACCCAGAGTGAGACTTTCGACCTGGTGCTGGACCTGCGTGCCACGTCGGCGTTCTCGCAACACGCCAGTCCGCAGGGCTATCTGCGCTGGGACGGGCGGGATGTGGCGCAGCTGCTGCAACTGCGCGCGCTGGTGGGGGAGTTCGAAAAGCCCCGCTTTGTGTCGTACCGGGCAAAGCTGTGCGCTCACAGCCGCAACGAAAAAGTTGGCTGCAACGCCTGCGTGGACGTGTGCTCGGCCTCGGCCATCGCCAGTGAGCACGACAAGCGCCAAATCAAGGTCAATCCGCAACTGTGCATCGGCTGCGGCACCTGCACCACGGTGTGCCCCACCGGCGCATTGAGCTACGGCTACCCGCGAGCCAATGAGCAGGGCACCAAGCTCAAAGCCCTGCTCGGCACCTATGCCCGCGCCGGGGGTAAGCACGCAGCGCTGCTGCTGCACAGCCAGCAGGCCGGTGCACAACGGCTGGGCGATTTGGGCCGCGCCGCCCGGCTCGATGCCGATACGCACGGGGTGCCGGCGCGAGTGTTGCCAGTGGCACTGTGGCACACCTCGTCGATGGGCTTGGAGCTGTGGCTCACTGCCATCGCCTATGGCGCGTCGCAGGTCTGGGTGCTGCTGACGGATGAAGAAGCGCCGCAATACCGCGACGCCCTGCAAGCGCAGATGGACGTCGCCCAAGCGATCCTGAGCGGGCTGGGATACCGTGGCCAGCACCTGCGATTGCTGCACGCCCGGGACGCGCGCGATCTGGCTGAGTTGGACCGCTGCCTGCGCCTGGAGCCGGCGCAGACGGCGGCGCGCGCGGCCACGTTTGCGGTGCAGGCCGACAAACGTGCGACGCTGGAGCTCGCGCTCGACCATCTGGTCGCGCACGCCCAAGCACGCCTGAGCGCATTGCCTTGCCCGCAAACGGCTCACCGCTCGGTGGCCTGGTGATCAACAAGGACACCTGCACCCTGTGCCTGTCCTGCGTCAGCGCATGCCCAGCGGCGGCCCTGCAGGACAATCAGGACGCGCCGCAACTGCGCTTCATTGAGAAGAACTGTGTGCAGTGCGGCTTGTGCGTCAAGACCTGTCCGGAGAAGTCACTGGCGTTGGTACCCCAACTGAACCTGAGCGCCGAGCGCGCGCAGCCGGTGTTGCTCAACGAGGCGCAACCCTATGCCTGCGTGCGCTGCGGCAAGCTTTTTGGCACGCTCAAGGGCATCGAAGCCATGCTGGGCAAGCTGGCGGGCCACAGCATGTTCCAGGGTGGGGCGCTGGAGCGCCTGAAAATGTGCGGCGATTGCCGCGTGATTGACATCTACTCGGCCGACAACGAAAGCAGGATCACCGACCTATGAGCATCAAGCTTGAGCCAGACCTGGGCCGCAGCGCCTTGGATGAGGAGACGGCCCGCGCGGAGTTGTACGGTCTGCTGGCCGCGCTGTACTACGCGCCACTCACCCCAGAGCTGTTGGCACAGTTGCGCGTGGCCGCTACCGAGGCCCCAGCCGCAGGTGGCTTCTTGGAGGAGCCGTGGCGGGCGCTGGTTGGCGCCGCCCGCGAGCAGGATGAGGCGGCCCTGGCACATGAGTACGACGCCCTCTTTGGCGGTGTCGGCAAGCCTGAGGTCTACTTGTACGGCTCGCACTACCTCAGCGGCTTCCTCAACGAAAAACCACTCGCTGCTTTGCGTACTGACCTGTTGGGGCTGGGGCTGGCGCGTGACGAGGTGATGAAGGAAACCGAAGACCACATCGCGTGCCTGTGCGAGGTGATGCGTTACCTGATCGCCGGGGACGACGCGCATGTGGCCAACCTGACACAACAGCGGGAGTTTTTCGCCAAGCACCTGCAGCCCTGGGTAATGTCGCTGTGCGACACCCTGCAAGCCCATCCCAAGGCGCGCTTTTACGCCGTGCTGGCCGACTTCACACGCGCCTTCATGAGTGTGGAAGCGCAGGGTTTTGACATGCTGGATTGACAACCGGCGCGTTAGGCTTACCTGCGATCGCGCACGACGAAGGGCTCGACCAGGGCGTCCTGAACGTTGCGACCGGCGTTGACGGCCTTGTCGAAGCTGGCGTTCCAGACGTCGGCGTTGGCCAGATCGACGCCTTCCAGGTCAGCCTGGAAGAACACCGCCCGGCGCAAGGTGGCCCCCGCCAGCCGGGTGCGCCGCAAGTTGGCGTTGGAGAAGTCAACCTGCTCCATGGCGGCGCCGGTCAGATCGGCGCCGGACAGATCGGTGCCGATCATCTTGGCGTCGGTGAACACGCCGCGAAAGGCGTAGCAGTTGCGAATTGAACCGCGTGATAAATCGATGCCCTCCATGAGGATGTCCTTGAGGTGGGCGTGCGAGAAATCAGCGCCCACGGCCTTGGCGTTGATCAGGTTGGCGCCAAACAGGTAGGCCTCGCGCAGGTCGGCACCACTTAGGTTGCTGTCATCGAAGGTGGCATGAAACAGGTCGGCCTTGCGCAGGTCGGCGCCGGTGAGGTCGGCGCCGGTGAAGTTGGCCCACTTGGCATTGCTGCCGCGAAAGTCAGCCCGCGCGAGCTTGGCCTTGCGCAGGTTGGTGCTTTCCAGTTTGGCGCCACCGAAGCGCGCGCTGCTGAGGTCTTTGCCGGCCAGGTTCTTGCGGGAGAAGTCGCAGTGCGACAGATCGGTGGCCGCTTGGGGTGCGTTGCAGTTTCCGGTGGGTAGATCAGCGGCCGCGCAGTCCAATGCAAATAGCAGGGGCAGCGCCAAGGCCCATGTCGAGAACGAAGTCATGCCGATACCCTTTCCCTGCCAACCACGTGGGTGCATTCTAGGGCGCCAGGTTGCCGTCAGGAGTGGGCGCAAGCTGGGAAGTGATGTGGGCTTGCCACACCGCCTCGTCAATCCCGACCGTTACCCGACCATCGGCCCAGCGCACCACCGGTCGTTTGATCACGCTGGCGTGGCTCAGCATCAGGGCGCGGGCGCTGGCGTCGTCCACCACCGCCGCCCGGGCGGTGTCGCTGAGTTGGCGCCAGGTGGTGCCACGCGTGTTGAGCAGACGCTCCCGGCCCAAGGCCGCCAGCCAGGTGTCGAGCCGGTCTTGGGGCACGCCGAGTTTTTTGAAATCGTGAAAGTCGTGGGCGATGCCGTGGGCCAGCAGCCAGGCGCGCGCCTTCTTGACGGTGTCGCAAGCGGCAATGCCGTAGACGGTGATGCAGGAGGTTTTCATGCCTCGATTCTGCACGGCGGGCGCGTGATTCGCAGCCGGCCAGGGCTTAGCACAGACCGGTGATGCGGCCATCATCGTCAATGTCCATGCGCATGGAGGCCGGCTCCTTGGGTAGCCCTGGCATAGTCATCACGTCGCCGCAAATCATCACCACGAACTCGGCCCCCGCCGCCAGGCGCACTTCGCGGATGTTGACCATGTGGCCGCTGGGCGCGCCGCGCAACTGCGGGTCGGTGGAGAACGAGTATTGCGTCTTGGCCACGCAAACGGGATAGTGGCCGTGGCCGTCGGCTTGCAGTTGCGCAATCTTGGCGCGCACGGCGGTGTTGGCGGAGATGTCGGACGCGCCGTAAATCTGCTGCGCCACGGTTCGCATCTTGTCCCATAGCGTTTGCTCGTCGGCATAGACAAAGCGCATGTCGGCCGTGCCCGCTTCGACCAACTGCACCACGGCGTGCGCCAGCTCCTGCGCACCGGCCGAGCCAGCCGCCCAATGCCGCGCCACCACTACCGGCACGCCCCGGCGAGCCATGTTTCGGCGCACCACCGCCAACTCGTCGTCGGTGTCGGACTCATAGGCATTGATGGCCACCACGCAGGGCAGGCCGTAGTGGTTGCGCACGTTGTCCACGTGGCGCTCCAGGTTGACGATGCCACGCTCCACCGCATCGGGCTGGGCCAGGTCGTACTGCTCGGGCGTTGCGCCGCCGTGGTGGCGCAGCGCGCGCAGCGTGGCCACCACCACGGCGCAATCGGGCCGCAGGCCCGACTTGCGGCACTTGATGTCGATGAACTTCTCCGCGCCCAGGTCGGCGCCGAAGCCGGCCTCGGTCACCACATACTCGCCCAGCTTGAGCGCGGCGCGCGTGGCCATGACGGTGTTGCAGCCATGGGCGATGTTGGCAAACGGTCCACCATGCACCAGCGCCAGGTTGTTCTCCAGCGTCTGCACCAGGTTGGGCTTGATGGCGTCCTTGAGCAGCGCGGCCATGGCGCCATGGGCACGCAGATCGATCGCGCGCACCGGCTGCATGCTGCGGGTGTAGCCCACGATGATATGGCCCAGCCGTGCCTTGAGGTCCTGGCGCGAGGTGGCCAGGCAAAAGATGGCCATCACCTCCGAGGCGGCCACGATGTCAAAGCCGTCCTCGCGCGGGAAGCCGTTGCCGGCGCCGCCCAGGCCGATGACGGTGCTGCGCATGGCGCGGTCGTTCATGTCCATGACGCGGCGCCAAACGATGCGCCGCGGGTCCAGCGCCAGGGCGTTGCCGTGGTGGATGTGGTTGTCGATCAAGGCCGCCAGCAGGTTGTGCGCCAGCGCGATGGCGTGAAAGTCGCCGGTGAAGTGCAGGTTGATGTCCTCCATCGGCACCACCTGGGCCAGGCCGCCGCCAGCGGCGCCGCCCTTCATGCCAAACACCGGCCCCAGCGAGGGTTCGCGCAGCGCTATGACGGTGCGCTTGCCAAGGCGGTTGAGCGCGTCGCCCAGCCCAACCGTGGTGGTGGTCTTGCCCTCGCCCGCGGGTGTGGGGCTGATGGCGGTGACCAGCACCAGCTTGCCATCGGGTCGGCCAGCCAAGCTCTCCATCCACTTCAGGTCCAGCTTGGCCTTGTAGTGGCCATAGGGCTCCAGGGCCTGCGCGGGGATGCCCAGGCGCTCGTGTGCCAGTTCCACAATGGGCCGCATCGTGGCGGCTTGTGCGATTTCGATGTCAGTGCGTGCCACGGCTGCCTTTCGGTCGTAACAAGGAATGTCCCGATTCTGTCGCATCTGGGCCCGGCCCAGGGTGCGTGTCTGTCGGCGGGCTTCGCCGTGGGTCGGTGCCACCCGCAGGTGTCAGGGCGCGCCTACAATTGGACCTCCTATCGCACGCCACGGGGCCACCATGAAGAATCTGATGCTCGCGTTTGTATTGTCGGCACTGGTTGTACCGGCCTGGGCCAAGAAGTCCTGCGACGAACTCAGGACCGAGATCGCCGCCCGGCTGGAGGCCAAAGGCGTCAAGGGCGCGCAACTCGCCATCGTTGCGAGCGACGCGGTCAAGGAGCAAAAGGTCGTGGGCAGTTGCGAGGGCGGAACCAAGAAGATCACCTACAAGAAGGCGTGATCGCTTTGTCGCCAGTCAACCGCGCTCTGCTCTGTTTGCTGACCTGCGTGTCCTTGGCGACCAGGGCCACTGAACTGCCAGCACAGCCTGGCGCCGGGCGGCGTGGCGCGGATCGCCCTGGGTGAGTCACCCAGCGCGCCCAGGGTCAGCTTCAACGGCGTGCCGGTGCTGGTGCTGCGGGATGGCACGCAGTGGCAGGCCGTGGTCGGGCTGGGGTTGAGCCAGGCACCTGGCAGCGCGAGCCTGGTGGTGCGCCGCCCAGGCGAGGCCGAGACGCAAGTGGCGTTTGAGGTCAAACCTCATGCTTATGCCGAACAACGGCTGACCGTTGCGCCGGGTCACGTCGATCTGTCCAAAGCCGATCTGGCGCGCCATGAGCGCGAACGCACCCACCTTGCGACGGTGATGGCCAGTTGGAGCGATGGCGTGCCGACCACGCTGCGCCTGCAGCAACCCACAGCGGGCACGCGGTCGAGCTCGTTTGGCCTGCGCCGCGTCTTCAACGGGCAGTCGCGCAACCCGCACAGCGGCATGGACATCGCGGCGGCGCAAGGTATGCCGGTGGTTGCCGCTGCGGCGGGCCGGGTGATTGACACCGGCGACTACTTCTTTAACGGCAACACGGTCTGGCTTGACCATGGCTCCGGGCTGCTGACGCTGTATTGCCATCTCTCGGCAATTCTGGTCAAGCCGGGCGATGTGGTGCAAGCCGGCGCGACGCTGGGCCGTGTCGGCGCCACCGGCCGCGTGACCGGGCCACACTTGCATTGGTCAGTCAGCCTGAACCGTGCCATGGTGGACCCGGCGCTGTTTCTGGCGCCGTCGGCAGCGGCGACCTCAACGCAGCACTAAGCCAGGCTCAGCCTGCAGCGCTTCGCGCCAGCAGCCAGTCGGCCAACGCCTCGGCCGGCATTGGCCGCGCGAAGTGATAGCCCTGTGCCTCGTGGCAGTGGTACAGGCTCAGGAAGCTCGCGGCGTCGGCGCTCTCGACTCCTCGGCAATCACCTTGAGTTTGAGGCTGCGCGCCATGCTGATGATGGCGCGCACAATAGCCGCGTCGTCCGGGTCGCTCACAATGTCGCGCACGAAGGACTGGTCGATCTTGAGCTTGTCCACGGCAAAGCGCTTGAGGTAGGCCAAGCTGGAGTAGCCGGTCCCGAAGTCGTCGATGGATAGGCACACCCCCAGCGCCTTGAGGTGGCGCAAGGTCTCGAGCACGTGCTCGACATCGTCAATCAGCAGCGTCTCGGTCAGCTCCAGCTCCAGTCGTGCTGGCTCCAGCCCTGACTCGATTAGCGCCTGCGTCACGCTGCGCTGCAAGTCGCCGCGACGGAACTGCACTGCCGAGAGGTTGACCGCAACCGTCAGCTCGGGCAGGCCCGCCCGTTGCCAGCGCATGGCCTGTTGGCAAGCCTCGCGCAGCACCCATTCCCCGATCGGGACGATTAATCCGCTTTCTTCAGCGGCGGGAACAAAGCGCCCTGGCGCCAGCAGCTCGCCCGAGCCACGCTGCCAGCGCAAAAGGGCCTCGACGCCAACCACATGCCCGCTGACCAGGTCGACTTGAGGCTGGTAGTGCAGCACGAACTCCTGGTTGGCCAGCGCGCGATGAAGGGCAGTGCGCAGCTGCAGGTTCTCCAGCGCCTGGGCGTTCATCTCGGCGGTGTAGAAACGGTAAGTATTGCGCCCGGCCGCCTTGGCCTGGTACATCGCGGTATCGGCGCGCTGCAACAGGGCATCAAAGTCCTGCCCGTCATCGGGCCACACCGCCACACCCATCGACAGGCTGGCGGCGAGCTCGTGTCCCTCGATCTGGAACGGTGCCGCCAGTTTGTCCAGTACCTTGGTGGCAACGTGGCTGACGGTGTCGAGGTTGTCAATATCGGTCAGTGCCAACAAGAACTCGTCGCCGCCCTGGCGGCTGATGGTGTCGGTGTCGCGCACGCACTCGCGCAGGCGCTGCGCCACCTGTTGCAGCAACTGGTCGCCCACCGGGTGGCCCAGTGTGTCGTTGATGGTCTTGAAGTGATCCAGGTCCACGTAGAGCAGCGCCACCTTGCCGTTGCTGCGTTCGGCCCAGGCGGTGGCCAGGCTGAAACGGTCGCGAAACAGCACCCGATTGGGCAGACTGGTCAGTGGGTCGTGGTGCGCCAAAAACTCAATGCGCGCCTCGGTCTCCTTGCGTTCGGTGACATCCTGCACATACGACAGGATGTGCTCGACACCGTCGATGGTAATGATTTCGCAGGAAAACATTGCCTGGCGCACGCGCCCGCTCTTGTCATTCAGAGGCGTTTCGTAGCCGACCAAGGTACCCGTCTTCTGCAATTCGTGAATCCAGGCTTGGCGCGCCGCCGGGTTGGGCCAAAAGCCGAGTTCAAGTGCGCTATGGCCAACCATCTCCTCTCGGCTCCAGCCGAAGAAACGCTCATAGCCGGTGTTGGCCTCAACGAAGACACCGTCGGCCAGGCGCGCAATCGAGGCCGCCAGCGGACTGGCCCGAAACGCCACCTTGAATTGCTCTTCGGACTGGCGCAGCACCGTCACGTCCTGCATCGCGCCCGACATGCTCAGCGGCACGCCCTGCGCGTTTCGAGTCACGCGGCCAGTCGCGCGGCCAATGCGGGCGCTGCCATCGGCGCGGTGAAACCGGAACTCGGCCAGGTAGTCCGAGCCCTGTTCGAGCGCGCTTTGCACTGCCGCTTGCACCATGGCGCGGTCTTGCGGGTCGATGTGCTGGGCGAACAACTCGAACGAAGGCGTCACCGCGCCCGGCTCGTAGCCAAAGCAGTGGTAGGTCTCCTCGCTCCAATGCAATGCGCCGTTGGTGATGTTCCAGTCCCAATGGCCCACCTGGGCCAGCCTCGCGGCCTCCCTCATGCCGCGCTTGCTCTCCTTGAGGTCGGTGATATCGTGAAAGATCTCGAACTTGCTGACCGTGCCGTCGGGGTTGTGAAACGGCATGTCGAACAGATCGAAGGTACGGCCCTTCGGCGACGTCCACTCCCAGTGCACGGACTGACCCGCCAGCACCTGCGGGTTCTTGCACCAGGTGCAGGGGTCGGTACGGTTGTGAAAATACTCGAAACACTTGCGCGCGTTGACGGGGCCAAACTCGCGCTCCAGCGCCGGGTTGAGGTACTCGATCTCATGCTCGGGGCTGACGATGTAGACCCCGTCGGGCAGCGCGTCCAGAATGCCCAGCAAGCGCGTGCGCTCGGTCGCCAGGTGTTCCGCCAGGGTCTGAATGCGTTTGACCTCGCTGATGTCGGTCCAGGTCAGCACCACGCCGTGGCCACCCTGGCGATCCTCGGTGTACGGCAACATGCGCTCGAACACCCAGCGGCCGTCGCTCAGCTGGGCTTCGCGTTCGATGCGCGCGCCGGTGTTCAGACAGCGCTGCAAGTCGGCGTGGAAGGTACTCTGCGAGCCAAGCCGGTAGCTGATGTCGCTGACGGGGCGGCCCAGGTCAGCCGGGCGCAGTGCCAGAAAATCCTCCACCGCCGGGCTGAAGCGCCGTAGCCGCAAATCCGCATCCAAGAACACGGTGCCGATTTCGGTGCTGGCCAACAATCGGTCATAGTCCTGGTTCAGGGCAGCGAGCTCGTTGTTTTTGGCCTCGAGTTCGCGGTTGAGCGCGTACAAGTCCTCGTTGACCGACTTGAGCTCTTCGTTGGTGCTTTGCAACTCCTCGTTGGAGGCGATCAGTTCCTCGTTGGACAAGTCCACCCGCTCGTGGCTGGCCTGCAGCTCCAGCACCATTTCGTGCAAGCGCTCGCGGGTCGCCAGCAACTCCGCCGCCAGCACTTCGGGCGCCTGGCCGCTGACGGCGGGCAGCGGCTGCGCGTTCGGGTTGGGCACGACCTGGGCGCCCAGCGTTTGCGGCTCGGCGGCACGCAGCACGATGCCGGTTTGTTTGCGAAACAGCTTGTTGGAGCGGTCCACCGGCGAGAACGCACGGGCCTCGAATTCACCCACGGTTTCGCTCGCGCCCAGCAGCAACAGCCCATGGGGTTTGAGCGAAAAATGCAGTTGCGACAGCGCTTTGAGCTGAGCCGCCGGCTTGAGGTAGATCAGCAGGTTGCGGCACACGGCCAGGTCAATGCGGGTAAACGGCGGGTCGCTCAACAGGTTGTGCCGCGCAAACACCACGTGGCGGCGCAGCGTGGCGTCGACCCGGGCGCCACCCTGCGGATCGCGCTGAAAGTAACGCCGCAGCAAGGCCTCGGGCACCGCCGCCACCGCCTGCGCGCTGTAGCTGCCGCGCGAAGCGTGGGTGAGAGCGTCGGCGGCCAAATCGGTGGCAAACACCTTGACGTTGCCATGAAAACCCATGCGCGAGGCCGCCTCCAGGGCCAGCATCGCCAGCGAGTAGGCCTCTTCGCCGTTGGCGCAAGCGGCCGACCAGATGCGCAGCTCGTCGCTGGCGTCGCGCCCGCGCAGCAGGTCGGGAAGCACCTCGTCGGCCAACTGGGTGAACACGGCGGCATCGCGGAAGAACTCGGTCACGTTGACCAGCAAGTCGCTGCACAGCGTGCGGCACTCCTGCTCATCGTCGGTGATGCGCTGCAGGTAGGCTTGGGCGCTGGCGGCCTCGCTGCGGGCCATGCGTTGACGAATGCGGCGCGACAGCGTGCTGGTCTTGTAGCCGCTGAAGTCGACCGCGCAGCGTCGGCGCAGCACCTCAAGCATGGCCGCGAGTTCAGTCAGCGGATCGTTGCCGTCCTCGCTCCATTGGCTGGAGTCGCTGCAGGCGTCGGCGAGTGGGTCCATGGGGACTCATTATGGCGCCAGGGTGACGCGGTCAGCGCGCTTTGGGCTCGGGGTTTTCATGGTGTCAGAATCGGTGCATGAACGAGACCAAGGCACCCGACCCGCGTCGCGCGCAACCGCGCAACCCGCTGCATGGCCTGACGTTGGAAGTGATTCTGACCCGATTGGTCGAGCACTATGGCTGGCCGGGCCTGGCCGAGCGCATCGCGGTGCGTTGTTTTGCCAGCGAACCCAGCATCGGCTCCAGTTTGAAGTTCCTGCGCAAGACGCCCTGGGCGCGCGAGAAAGTTGAGAGTTTGTACCTGTTCATGTTGCGCGATGCGCGCCGCAATGGCTTGCCGCGCAGTGGTGCCGACGCTGAAGTTGAGCCTTGAGCGACCGGGCGCTCTGGGTAGGGGGACCTCAGGCGACCGAGCCAACGCTGAAGTTGCCAGGCTGGTAGCGCTCCACACCCAGCCCTTGCAGGCTGATGTCGGGCTGGCGTCCCGACATCAAGTCGGCCATGACCCGCCCGGTGCCGGCGGCCATCGTCCAGCCCAAGGTGCCGTGGCCGGTAGCCAGGTACAGGCCCTTGATCGGGGTGGCGCCAACGATCGGGGTGCCGTCGGGTGTCATCGGCCGCAGGCCGCACCAGAACTCCGCCTGTGACACATTGCCGCCGCTGGGAAACAGATCGGTCACCACATGGTTGAGCGTGGCACGGCGCGCCTCGCGCAGCTTCAGGCTAAAGCCCGCCAGCTCGGCGGTGCCACCCACGCGAATGCGGCTCTCCAAGCGGGTTACCGCCACTTTGTGGGTCTCGTCCATGATGGTGGACTCGGGCGCGCCAGCGGGGTCGGTGATGGGCAAGGTCAGCGAGTAATCTTTGACCGGGTAGACCGGTAAATGCAGGCCCAGCGGACGCACCATCTGTGGCGTGTAGCTGCCCAGTGCCACCAGGGTGGCGTCGGCTTGCAGAGAGCCGGTGGCTGTGCGCACGCCGGTGATCTGGCCCGCGCGGTGTTCGATCGCTTCGATGTGCGTGTCGAACTGGAAGACCACGCCCAGCGCCTGCGCCATCCTGGCCAGGTTCTGCGTGAACAGGTGGCAGTCGCCAGTCTCATCGCCGGGCAGGCGCAGGGCGCCGACAAATTTCTCTTGCACCTTGGCCAAGGCCGGCTCGTGGCGGCAGTAGCCGGCGCGGTCCAGCACCTCAAAGGGCACGCCGTACTGTTTGAGGATCTCCACGTCCTTGCCAATGCCGTCGAGCTGTTTTTGGGTGCGGAACAGTTGCACAGTGCCTTGCATGCGCTGCTCGTACTCGATACCCGTGTCGGCGCGCAGCGCCTTGAGGCAGTCGCGGCTGTACTCGGCCAGGCGCACCATGCGGCCCTTGTTGATGCGGTAACGTGCCTCGGTGCAGTTGCGCAGCATCGCCGCGCCCCAGCGCCACATGGCGGGCTCCAGCATCGGCCAGATGACCAGGGGGCTGTGGTGCATCAGCATCCACTTGACCGCCTTGAGGGGAATGCCCGGCCCGGCCCACGGCGCCGAGTAGCCGGGTGAGACTTCGCCCGCATTGGCAAAGCTGGTCTCCAGGGCCGCGCCAGGTTGGCGCTCGATCACCGTGACGCTGTGGCCGGCACGCGCCAGGTAGTAGGCACAGGTGGTGCCGATGACGCCGCTGCCAAGTATCAGTACGTTCATGCTGAGGGTGCTGGTAGTGGTTGAGGTTTCGAACTGTGCGCATTATCGGGCGACGGCGGGCCTCGCGCGTGGTCGATAATGCCCGACAGGCGCGCTGGCTGTGATGGCTGGATGCGCATCGTGCACCACACCGCTTGCCCAACAGGCAGGGCAGTGTCAAAACCCCCACTCATGACAAGTTCCTCGGCACTTTGGTTTGATCTCCACTCGCTGCGAGAGCAATGCGCGACAGCGAGCTTTGAACGCGGCCTGACGCTGCTTCGCAACCAGCAGGTGCTCAGTCTGGACATTGAGCCGATGGAGGACTATTGGCTGCTGCTTGGTGAAGTTCAGGGTTCGCAGCGCGAACCGTATGAGGTGTCGGTTGAGATGGATGTCGACAGCTCCGGTGTGCTGGAGTATTGGGAGGGCGATTGCACCTGTCCGGTAGGAGTTAATTGCAAGCACTGTGTGGCTCTTCTGCTAAAGGCCGCCTACCAGGGACGGCGAATTCTGGGTTTGACCAAGTTACCGGTGCCACGAGGGACGCCCAGCGCGCTGAGTCCAGAGCAGGAGCTGGCGCAGCGCGAGGTCTTGCAGCGGCGCATGCAGGAGCTGGCGCACTTGCAATCCGAGCAGCGGCTGGCGGGTTGGCTGACGCGCCTGGATGCCGTGGCAGGGCGCCCACTCGGGGGGGCGGCGACCATGCACGGTCAGGCACGACGCGTGGTGCAGACCAAGGACGACAAGTACCTTTACCTGCTGTCGGTGCAAGCACCCAGCAGCGCAGCACCACAGTTGGTGATGGAGGTCATGCTGTCGTACCGCAAGCAAGACGGCGCCTGGGCCAAGCCCAAAGCCATCCGCACGCCGCCGGCAGTAGGCACGCTGGCCTACGACCAGGCCAGTGACGCCGACCGGCTGGTGCTGCAGCTGGTGCGCGCGCTGGGGGCCCAGAACTACCGCTACGGCGGCTACAGCGGCACCAATGCTCTGCTCGACGGCCTGGGCGGCGCAATGGCCCTGGAGCAGGCCGCTGGCACCGGACGCTTGCTGTTGCGAAATGACAAGGGGCAAAGTGCGGCGCCGCTGGCGTGGGGACCCCCCTTGCCCCTGCAATGGGGTTGGCAGCAAGTCGAGGTGGTGGCCACCTCAGAGCCACACTGGCAACTGCGCGCCAGCTTGAGCCAACCCGGCTCCGTGTTGTGCCACAACCAGCCCCCGTTGTACCTGGATCTCGCCAACGCGCGTTGTGGGCCGGTGCTGGCACAGGGTCTGTCCACGGCTCAGCTTGCACTATTGCTGAAGGCCCCGCCCTTTGGAGAACACGCCCTCAAGGCTCAGCAATTAGCTCTGACGCAGAGTTTAGGGCCCCTGCCGCTGCCACCGGTCTTGCACACACTGCGGCAGATTCAAGGCGTGCAGCCCACGCCGTGCTTGCGCCTGACGCCCACCCCTGAGCAGCAGGTAGGTGCGGCGGGCCTGATCCAGGCGCGGCTGGAGTTTGACTATGCTGGCCATTGTGGCTGGTGGAGCGGGCAGGGACGCGCGGTTCACGTCGGCAGCGCGGCAGAGACGGTGCTGCTGCAGCGCGGTGGAGGCCGAATTGGGCGCCATCGACGCCTTGCTGGAACTGGGCCTGCACGCCCAGGATGGCGGGCGCTTCCTGATTCCCGGCGAGCAATGGCAGCAACCCTGGCTGCGCTGGGCGGACGAGGACTTCGCATCGCTGCGCCAGGCCGGGTTCACCGTGACGCTGGACGACGCCTTGCACGGTTGGGTACAGCGCGCCGACGCGCTGGATGTGAGCCTGCAAGCCCAGGAGGACGAGCAGGAGGCGGCCTCGCCCTGGTTTGACTTGTCCTTGGGGCTGGAGATCGACGGCCAGCGCCACAACGTGCTGCCCTGGCTGCCCGATCTCATTGCCGCTGCCGCCCATGGCCCGCGCGACGCCGCCACCGGCCTGCCGCAGATCCCGCCCTTTGTCTACCTGCGCGCGCCCGGCGGCAAGGGTTTTGTGCGCCTGTCCACCGAGGCCCTCAAACCCTGGATGGCCGCGTTGTTGGAACTGGTGGGCGACCGCGCGCACGACTTCTCGGGCGACAGCCTCAAGCTCTCGCGGCTTGACGCCCTGCGCGCCGCCGCCTCGCTGGGCGCGGGTGCCGTGTGGGACGGCGCGCAGGCGCTGCGCGAGATGGTGCGCCAACTCGCCGGCCACGCCGAACTGCCCGAGGTGGCCGTGCCGACCGGTGTGCAGGCCAGTCTGCGCCCCTACCAGCAACAGGGCCTGAACTGGCTGCAATTCTTGCGCCGCACCAGCTCGATGGCATCCTGGCCGACGACATGGGCCTGGGCAAGACGCTTCAGACCCTGGCGCACATCCAGGTGGAGAAGGACGCGGGGCGGCTGACGCACCCGGCGCTCATCATTGCGCCGGTGAGCCTGATGGGCAACTGGCTGCGCGAGGCGCAGCGCTTTTGCCCAACGCTGCGCGCCATGGTGTTGCATGGCAAGGAGCGCCACGACGCGGCGCACGCGATGGCTGATCACGACGTCGTCATCGTCCCCTATTCGCTGCTGCAGCGCGACAAGGAGCGCTGGCTGCAGGCGCAGTGGCACCTGGTGGTGCTGGACGAGGCGCAAAACATCAAGAACGCCAGCACCTACGCCGCGCAGGTTGTGGGCCAGTTGCGCGCGCGCCACCGGTTGTGCCTGTCGGGCACGCCCATGGAAAACCATTTGGGCGAAATCTGGAGCCTGTTTCACTTTCTGATGCCGGGCTTTCTGGGTAGCCAGCAGCGCTTCAAGGACTTGTTTCGCACCCCTATCGAAAAACACGGCGACCCCGAACGCCTGGCGCAACTGCGCGCCCGCATCACGCCCTTCATGCTGCGCCGTACCAAGGCGCTGGTGGCCGCTGAGCTGCCGCCCAAAGTGGAAACCATCACCCGCGTCGAGCTATCGGGCAAGCAGGCCGACCTGTACGAAACCATTCGCCTAGGTATGGAAAAGACGGTACGCGAGGCGCTCGATGCCAAGGGCCTGGCCAAGTCGCAAATCACCATCCTGGACGCGCTGCTGAAATTGCGCCAGGTGTGCTGCGACCCAGCCTGCTGAAGCTGCCCGCGGCCAGAAGGTCAAGACCTCGGCCAAGCTGGAGCAGTTGATGGAACTGCTGCCCGAGATGGTGGCCGAGGGGCGGCGCATCCTGCTGTTCTCGCAGTTCACCAGCATGCTCAGTCTGATCGAGGTTGAGCTGAAGAAACACGGCATCGCCTGGGCCAAGCTCACCGGCCAGACGCAGCAGCGCGACGCCGTGATCGAGCAGTTCACCAGCGGCGCGGTGCCGGTGTTCCTGATCAGCCTCAAGGCCGGCGGTGTGGGTCTGAACCTGCCGCAAGCCGACACCGTGATTCACTACGACCCGTGGTGGAACCCAGCGGTAGAAAACCAGGCCACCGACCGCGCCCACCGCATTGGCCAAACCCACACCGTGTTCGTCTACAAGCTGGTGGCGCAAGGCACTATCGAAGAACGCATCCTGGCCCTGCAAGAGCGCAAGGCCGCGCTGGCCGAGGGTATGTACAGCGGCGCCACTGGGCGCAAGCAGCCGCTGTTTACGGAGAGTGATTTGGCGGAGTTGCTGCGTCCGCTGTCGGCGTGAGTGGGAAGATTGTGGTGTGGGGTGCCTGAGATGACGTTGCACCGCATTGCCGACAGCCAAGATCGGCACCGCCGCGCCGACCAGGATTGCGGCCAAGATGGTTGCCAAGGCGGCCGAGCCACCCCTGCGCATCTACCACGCCAAGGTGTTGCGCCTGAAGACAAGTGCGGGGCTCGATACCGTCGAGTCAGCCCTGATTCATGAATGCCATGTACAACTCGCGCGCTCGGGTGGCGACAGGGCCAACCGCTAGGTTTCGGTCCATGTAACGAATGCAGGGCGTTACCTTGCCGTAGTTGCCGGTGTTGAAGATCTCTTTGGCGTCGAGCAACTCTTGCGGCTTGACCGTACGCTCGACCACCTTGATGCCATCGCTGGCCAGCAGTTGGATCACCCGCGCCCGGGTAATGCCCGACAGGAAGGTGCCGTTGGGTACCGGTGTCACGACCTCGCCCGCGTGGGTGACCAGGAAAATGTTGGCGGTAGCGAACTCGGCGACGTTGCCATCGGGGGCGCACATCACGGCGTTGTCAAAACCCTTTGCGCCAGCTTCGCGGATGGCGCGCGAGCTGTTGGCATACAGGCAAGAGGCCTTGGCATCGGTCGGTGCCAAGCGCGTCGGGGCGGCGCAGCTCGGTGGTGCAGGCGGAGAAGCCGCTCATGCCGAGGCAGCGCGGCGTCGAATAGGGTCAAGGCGAAGCCAGACTTTTCGGGCACCGGCACCAGCAATCCATCGGTGCCAAACACCAATGGACGGATGTACAGCTCGGCGTTGGGCGGGAACTTCCGGATGCCTTCCAAAACCAACGCCGCCATGTCATCGACAGACAAGGGGCAGATCAGACCGAGGCTGTTGGCCGAATTGACCACACGCTGCAAGTGCAGGTGCAAGTCCGGCGTTTTGCCGGCGATGGAACGCGCGCCATCAAACACCGAAGACCCGAGCCACACGCTGTGGTCCATGGCGCCAAAGAGCGGGGCGTTGCCTTCGGTCCAGCTGCCGTTGAAATAGGTCAAGTACATGTTGGTTTCCAGAGAGTGGGTGGGTTCAGAGGTCGCTGACTGATTATCGCGGCGAAGACTCGCAGTGCGTGGGGCGCGGACAGGTTGGTCTTGCGCTGAAGACGCCCTTCATGCGGCGGTGTCGTGGCGCGGCAGCCTGATCGTGAAGGTGGTGATGCCCTCTGAGCAACTGGCGTCAATGCTGCCGCCGTGGGCGAGCACGATGGAGCGGGTAATGGCCAGGCCCAGGCCGGTGCCCTCGCTGCTGCGTTGGCGTGAGGGGTCGACCCGGAAGAAGCGGTCGAAGATGCGCTCCAGATGCTCCGGCTGAATCGCCTCGCCCGTGTTGTCGATAGCGATGTAAACCGCGTCGGGGGTGGCGTCGATGCGCACCTGCACGCTGCTGTGCGGCGTGGCATGACGCACAGCATTGGACAGCAGGTTGGCCAGCGCGCGGCGCAGCATCAGGCGGTCGGCGCTGACATCGGCCTCGCCTCCGAGCACGAGCTGCAGACCCTTTTCGTCGGCCACCGCCTCGTAGTAGTCGAATAGCGCCCGCACCTCCTTGGCCAGATGCACGGTCTCGCGGTGCGGCAGGACCAGCCCGTTGTCGGCCTTGGCCAGCAGCAGCATGTCGGAGATCATGCGCGCCAGGCGTTCGAACTCTTCTGCGTTGGATTCCAGGATGCCCCGGTAGTCGTTGGCGCTGCGCGCACGCGACAGCGCCACCTGGGTTTGCGTCATCAGGTTGCTGACCGGCGTGCGCAGCTCATGCGCGATGTCTGAGGAGAAACTCGACAGCCGTGCAAAGGCCTCCTCCAGGCGGGACAGCATGTCGTTGAGGCTTTGCGCCAACTCTGCCAGTTCCGCCGGCACGGCAGTGGCCGCCAGGCGTCGGCTCAGCTGCTGCGCGGTGACCACCTGGGCTTGGTCACGCATGGCGCGCAGCGCCAGCCGCCACGCCGCGCCGCCACCCAGCCGAGCAGGCCGGTCAGCGCCGCGGCAGCCGCCACGAAGCCCCACAGCGTGCGCCGAAAGGCCCGCATGAAGGCCTGATGGTGGGCGATGTCGGTGGCCACCGCCACGGTAAGTGGCGACAGCGCGCTCACGCCGCTGGGCAGTTCGGTGGCGATGCCGCGGTAGGCCCGGGCGCCCAGCGTCCAGGTGCTTGGGCGGTTGGGTTGCAGCCGGGCGCTGTCGATCACCAACTGCGGCGTGAAATCGGCCCCGGCCGTGGCGTACAGCACCTCGCGCCGCGGTGTCAGCACCAGTAACTCCAGCCCGTGGTGCCCGATCAGGGCGTTGTCGAGCATCAGCGTCACATGGGGAAGTTCGTCGATGGTGGTGAGCAGTTCGAGCGTGTGGCGGGTCAGCGCCAGCTTGCCGGCCAGCACTTCCATGTCCTGCTCCTGAAAGTGCTGCTCCACGGCCGCGGCAATCACCATGCCCAGGCCAACCAGCACCGTGGACGATGCGATCACAAACAACAGCGTCAGGCGCCAAGTGAGCGACAGGGACGCCTTCATGGCCTGGCGGGCTGTTCCAGCACATAGCCCATGCCGCGCGCGTACGGATCAGCTTGGGCTCGAAGGCATCGTCCACCTTGGCGCGCAGGCGGCGCACGGCGACCTCGATCACGTTCGTGTCGCTGTCGAAATTCATGTCCCACACCTGCGAGGCGATCAGCGAGCGTGGCAACACCTCGCCCTGGCGGCGCAGTAGCAGCTCCAGCAGGGCAAACTCCTTGGCGGTCAGGTCAATGCGTTGGCCAGCGCGCGTGACGCGTCGGCGCAGCACATCAAGCTCCAGATTCGCGGCGCGCAGCACGGTTGCCGTGGTCAATTTGTTGCCTCGGCGCAGCAGGGTACGCACGCGCGCCAGCAGTTCCGAGAAGGCAAAGGGCTTGACCAGGTAGTCGTCGGCGCCGAGTTCCAGTCCCTTGACGCGGTCCTCCACCTGATCCTGCGCGGTCAGGAACAGCACCGGCATGTCCTTGCCGGCGCGGCGAATGCCACCCAGCACCGACCAGCCGTCCAGGCCCGGCAGCATCACGTCGAGAATCACCAGGTCGTAGGGCTCGGTCAGCGCCTGGTGCAGACCGTCGGTGCCGTCGCGCGCCAGGTCCACCACAAAAGCAGGCCTCCAGCAAGCCTTGCTTCAGGTAGTCCCCGGTCTTCGGCTCATCCTCAACAATGAGGATTTCTCATGCTGCCTGGCTCCTTGTCTGCGCTGGGTTGTCGGCCCGGTTGACTTGCCTGGCTGACGCCCATTCTGCCCCGTGATGCCGGGGTGCTTGGCAGATAACAGGAATGTAATCTGGCCGTCACCTGTTTGTTGGGGCGCTCGCGGCAAACTGGGCGCAACTTCTTTCCATGCACACGACTCGCCATGCCTGTGTTCCCGATTTTGCGTCAACCCCGCCATTGTCCGGTGACTGCAGCCTGGCGATCCATGGTCCCGCTGGCGTTGGGGTGCGCTCTGTCGCTTGGCGCTGCCACGGCGCAAGCTCAGACCTTGGCCCAGGCCTTGGAACAGGCCTGGGCGCGGCATCCGCTGGCGGTGTCGTTTGCGGCGCGTCAAGGCGAGGCCTTGGCCCGCGCCGAGGCCGCACGCGCCTTGACACCCACGCCGGCAACGGCGTCCCTGTCCAACACCACCGACCGCTTCAACAGCAACGCGGGCAAGCGCGCCTGGGAGTTTGAACTGGCCACCCCCTTGTGGCTGCCCGGCCAGCGCGCCGCGCGCGGGATGGAGGCCGAGCGCGCTGTAACGGAGCTGGCCGCCCGGCGCGCCGCGTTGCGCTTGCAAATCGCCGGTGAGCTGCGCGCGCAGTGGTGGGCGCTGGCGCAGGCGCGCCAACAGATGGCCCTGGCACAGCGGCGGGAACAGACTGCAGGGGCGCTGCTGGCCGACGTGCAGCGGCGCCTGCGCGCGGGGGAAGTGGCGCGCCTGGATGCCAACCTCGCCCACAACGAGCATCTCCTGGCGCAGGCGGACCTGGCCGAAGCACAAGCCGCCGTGCGTGTGGGCGAGCAGAACTATCGCGTGCTCACCGGTCAGGATGCGCCCAGCATGCTGGGCGATGAAGTGGCGACCAGCGTGGCCGAGCCCGACGCGACACATCCCGTGTTGCAGGCCGCCAGCAGCGCGCTGCAACTGGCGCAGGCACGCCTTGCGCTGGCGCAGCAAACGCGGCGTGAAGCGCCTGAGCTGGCCCTGCATTGGGCTCGTGAGCGCGATGACTCTGCCAGTGCCTATACCCATGCTGTGGGAATCAAACTCACGCTGCCCTTTTCGTCCGGCGCACAGGTGCGACAGGGCGGCTTTGCCGCGCAGGCCGAGGTGGACCAGGCCGAGGCTGAACTGGTTGTGACACGCCAACGCGTGGCCCAGGACGTGCAGCGCGAGCGCGCCGAGTTGCAACAGGCTCGCACCCAGCTGGCGCGCGCATTGACCCGGCGCGATCTGACGGCCGACACCTTGCGCCTGACTGAGAAATCCTACGCGCTGGGCGAATCCGATTTGCCCTCCCTGTTGCGCGCCCGCGCGTCGGCTTGGGAGTCCGAAACTGCGGTGCAGCGTCAGCGCGTGGCCGAGGCGGCAAGCGTCTCACGACTGAATCAATCCTTGGGAGTGATGCCTTGAACCGACTTGTTCTGCTTGCTTGGGCTCTTGCCGTGCCAACATGGGCCTGGGCCCATGGTGACGAAGACCATGGCGCCGCGCCAGCGGCAGCGGCATCGGCATCGGCACCGGCACCGGCATCAGCCATGGTGTCTGCAGCGCAGCGTCTGAGCAGCCAAACCGACCAATTTGAGCTGGTCGGCGTGCTCGAAGGCAGGGTCCTGCGCCTCTATCTGGACCGATACGGCAGCAACGCGCCCGTGGCCAAGGCCCAGATCGAGGTCGAGAGTGGCACCTGGAAAGCTGTCGCCACCGAAGTGGCGCCTGCGGTGTACACGGTTGCGGCCGAGCCGCTGACCCGGCCCGGCAAACATGCGCTGACCATGACGGTGCAAGCCGGCGACGTTACGGATCTGCTGGACGCCACGCTGGAAGTGGGGCCCGCCAGCGGTGCTGCGCTGGGCTCGCCACCAGCGCGTGTCTCCGGCACATGGGTGGTCTGGTCGGGCGCGGTCGTCCTGGCGCTGGCCGCGCTGGGTTTCATCGCCAGGCGTCGGCGTCACGCCGCGCGTCAGAGCGCTCCCTTGTAACGAAAGCAGACCGATGCAACGCAAACCGGACTTGAAACGCCTGGCCACTGCCGCCCTATGGTGTGCGCTTGGCCTCACCACTGTGCCGAGCTGGGCCCATGGCGACGAAGACCACAGTCACGACAAGAAGCCCACTGCGACTACAGCGCAGGCCGCTACCGCTGCCCGGGCCGTGGGGACCGGCTCCGTGGTCGAAAGCGCCTCTGCCCAGCGGCTGGCCGATGGCAGCTTGTTTGTACCCAAGGCGGTGCAGCGCCAACTCGGCATCCGCACCGTGCTGGCCCAAGTCGGCCCGCTGGCGGCCACGGTCGAACTCAATGGCCGGGTCTTGGCCGACCCCAATGCCGGTGGCCGCGTGCAAGCCAGTCAGGGCGGACGGGTCGAAGCCGGTCCCAAGGGTTTGCCGCTGCCCGGGCAGAAGGTGGCCAAGGGGCAGGTGTTGCTGTGGTTGCGCCCGAGTATTGGCAGCGTCGAGCGCGGCAACCAGCGGGCAGCGCTGGCCGAAATCGACGCGCAGTTGGCAATGGCCACGGCACGGGCCGCGCGTTATGCGCAGCTTGAAGGTGCCGTGCCGCAAAAGGACATCGATGCCAGCCGCATTGAAGCGGCCGCGCTCAAACAGCGCCGCGCGGCAGTAGCTGGTGGTTTGGATGAATCCGAGGCGCTGCTCTCCCCTGCGTCTGGCATTGTCAGTGCGGTCAGTGTGGTCAACGGTCAGGTGGTGGAAGCGCGCGAGACCCTGCTGGAGGTGATTGACCCCGCGCGCTTGAGCGTGGAGGCCTTGGCTTATGACACCGCGTTGGTCGATGGCATCCAGAGTGCCAGCGTGCCAACCAGCGGCGGTGCCCTGGAGCTGCAATTTGTGGGCGGGGGGCGTCAGTTGCGAGAGCAGGCATTGCCCCTGCTGTTTCGGGTCAAGTCACAAAACGCCCCGGTGGCAGTGGGCCAGCCGGTCAAAGTCATCGCCAAAACCTCGCGCACCATTCAGGGTGTGGCCGTGCCACTAGCGTCGGTGGCGCGCAGCAGCGCTGGGGACACCGTGGTGTGGGTGCACGTGGCACCGGAGCGTTTTGTCCCGCGCCGAGTGACCGCGCAGCCGCTGGACGCGCTGTCCGTGGCGCTCACAGCTGGCCTTGCCACGGGTGAACGTGTGGTGTCCGAAGGCGCCAGCTTGCTGGCACAAATCCGGTAGTTCTTGTGGGTCAGACCACTCGCGCAGTGATGTGCTCTGACCCCAACTGAATAGAGAAGACATGTTCGACTTCATCATCCACACCAGCCTGCGCCAGCGCCTGATCGTGCTCGGCGCGGCCTTGCTGCTGGTGGTCTATGGGCTGTTCACGGTGCAGAAAATGCCGGTCGACGTGTTCCCCGACCTGAATAAGCCTACCGTCACCTTGATGACCGAAGTCGGCGGCATGGCGCCCGAAGAAGTGGAGCAGTTGGTGACGGCACCGGTCGAGTCCAGCATGAACGGCATGCCGGGTGTGAGCCGCGTGCGCTCGGTATCGGGCGTAGGCTTGTCCATCGTCTATGTTGAGTTTGACTGGGGCTCCGACATCTACCGCAACCGCCAGCAGGTCAGCGAGCGGCTCAATCTGGTTCGTGAGCAGCTGCCGCCGGGCGTGGTGCCGCAACTCGGACCGATCTCTTCCATCATGGGCGAGATTTTGTTGATCGCGCTGCCGGCCGATCCGGCCAAGGTCAGCCCGATGCAGGTGCGTGAGTATGCCGACTGGGTGATGCGCCCGCGCTTGCTCAACATCCCCGGGATCGCCCAGGTGATTCCGATTGGCGGCGAAGTCAAACAATACCGCGTCGAGCTCAAGCCCGAACAGCTCCGCGCGCTGGGCGTGGAGCGCGAGAAGCTCGACGCGGCCCTGAAGGATTTTGGTGCCAACACCAGCGGTGGCTTTCTGGAAGCCCAGGGGCGCGAGTACTTGATTCGCCAGATTGGCCGCACCAGTCGCATCGAAGATTTGCAAAACCTGGTGGTCACCGTGAAGAACGGCCAGGCGGTACTGCTGCGGCAGGTGGCCGACGTGAAGCTGGCTGCGGCCAACAAACGCGGCGACGCCGGCTACAACGGCAAGCCCGCGGTGGTCCTGTCGGTGCAAAAGCAGCCCAGCGCCGACAGTGTGGTGCTGACCCGCGCGGTCGAGCAGGCGATGGTGGAGCTCTCCAAGGGCTTGCCGTCAGGCATGGCCGCGCCGGAGTTCTTGTTCAAGCAGGCCGACTTCATCGAGCATTCGGTCAACAACGTGGAGGAAGCCTTGCGCGACGGCGCCATCCTGGTGGCGGTGGTGTTGTTCCTGTTTTTGCTCAATGTGCGCACCACGTTGATTTCACTCACCGCCATTCCCGTTTCGCTGCTGGTGACGGCGCTGGTGTTCCACTACATGGGATTGTCGATCAACACCATGACCTTGGGTGGCCTGGCGATTGCAATTGGCGAGCTGGTGGACGACGCAGTCGTGGGCGTGGAGAACGTGCTGCGCCGCCTCAGACTCAACAGCGCGCTGAGCGCGCCGCGGCCCGTGGCCGAAGTGATTGCCAAGGCCACGCTGGAAGTGCGCTCGGCCATCGTCTATGCCACGGTCATCATCGTGCTGGTGTTCGTGCCCTTGTTCGTGCTGCCCGGTATCGAGGGGCGCTTGTTCACGCCGCTGGGCATCGCCTACATTGTTTCCATTCTGGCCAGCATGATCGTGTCGGTCACGGTGACACCGGTCATGGCTTTCTACATGCTGCCGGGCCTGAGCACCGCCGCCCACGCCGGCGCCGACATGAAGCATGCAGCCCATGGTGACAGTCCCCTGGTGGTCAAGCTCAAGCAGTGGGATGCCAAGCTGCTGCACTGGTCGTTTGGCCATGCCCGCACGCTGCTGCTGGCGGCATTGGTGACGGTCGTTGTGGCCGTGGCGAGCATTCCCTTCTTCGCGCGGGCGTTTCTGCCACCGTTCAACGAAGGCACGCTGACGGTGAACGTGGTTCTGAATCCCGGCACATCCCTGGCCGAGTCCAACCGCATTGGTACCTTGGCCGAACAATTGGTGGCACAAGTACCCGAAGTCGTCAAGGTGGGTCGGCGAACCGGCCGCGCCGAGCTCGATGAACATGCCGAGGGCGTGCACTACACCGAAATGGATGTGGATCTCAAGTCCTCCGACCGCTCGCGCGAGACCATCATTGGCGACATCAGGGCGCGCCTGGCGGTGTTGCCGGCCAACAGCAATGTCGGCCAACCGATCTCGCACCGGCTGGACCACTTGCTGTCGGGTGTGCGGGCCCAGATCGCGCTCAAGGTCTATGGTGACGACCTCGATACCCTGCGCGGCCTGGCGGGCGATTTGCGGCTGCGACTGGCGTCCATCAAGGGGGTCACCGACTTGCAGATCGAAAAGCAGGTGCTGATTCCCCAACTCAAGATTCGCCTGGACTACGAGCAAGTAGCGCGTTATGGCGTGGCGCCGGGCACTGTGTTGCGCTCACTGGAGCAGATGATTGAAGGCGAGCGCGTCACTCAGATGGTGGAGGGCAACCGCCGGTTTGACCTGGTGGTGCGTTTGCCCGAGAACCGGCGCAGCCTGCAGGAACTCTCCAATCTGTTGATCGAAACCCCCAGCGGGCACGTGCCCCTGTCTACGCTGGCCACCCTGGAAGACAGCGACGGCCCCAACCAAGTGAGCCGCGAGAACAGCCGTCGGCGCATCGTGATCTCCGCCAACACCGACGGCACCGATATGTCGCAAGTCATTGCGTCGATTCGCGCCGAGCTGGCCGCCAAGGCACTGCCAGAGGGCTACTTCACCGCACTGGAGGGCCAGTTCCAGGCGCAGGAGCAAGCGGCCAGGTTGATCGGGGTTTTGGCCACCATCTCGCTCACCATGATCTTCCTGGTGCTGTACAGCCGCTACCGTTCGGTGGTGCTGACCGCCATCATCATGGGCAACATCCCGCTGGCCCTGGTGGGTAGCGTGGTGGCGCTGTGGTTATCGGGTCAGCCCTTGTCGGTGGCGGCGCTGGTGGGCTTCATCACCCTCACCGGTATTGCCACGCGCAACGGCATCCTGAAGATCAGCCACTACATCAACTTGTGCGCCTTTGAGGGTGAAACCTTTGGCCAGAAGATGATCGTGCGCGGCTCGCTGGAGCGGCTCACGCCGGTGCTGATGACGGCCCTGGTGGCGGCGTTCGCGCTGGTGCCGCTGTTGGTGTCAAGCGATGCGCCGGGCAAAGAGGTGCTGCA
Organism: Candidatus Rhodoferax odensensis; assembly: GCA_016718405.1. Classification (GTDB taxonomy): domain Bacteria; phylum Pseudomonadota; class Gammaproteobacteria; order Burkholderiales; family Burkholderiaceae_C; genus Rhodoferax_D; species Rhodoferax_D odensensis. The sequence goes on along the minus strand of JADKDJ010000010.1, from coordinate 84,286 downwards.
CCCGGTGGCGGTGGTGATCTTTGGCGGGCTGGTCAGCTCCACCTTGCTCGACAGCTTGCTCACGCCGCTGATGTTCTGGCTGTGGGGTGAGAAGCCCCTGGCGCGCTTGCTTGAAACGCGCGGCACCGAGAACTATTGATGTCAATGAAACCGGCCCGGCAAGGGCCACAACCGAGAAGGAAACCGCAATGAAGTTGATCCCCAAACTAGCCGCCATGCTGCTCGCTGCACTCACGCTGGCCGCGCCACTCACACCCGCTTGGGCACATGACGATGCCACGCTGGACACCATGAAAGCGCCCAACGGTGGCCAGTTGCGCATGGCAGGCATTTACCACTTCGAGTTGGTGCTGGTCAAGAACAGCAAGGAGGTCAAGGAGAACCCGGTGCGGGTGTTTGTGACCGATCACGCCGGGGCCAAGATCGCCACCGCCGGCGCCAGCGGCACGGTAACGCTGCTGGCGGGCAAGCTCAAAGCCAGCGTTACACTGGTGCCAGACGGCGACAACCGCTTGAAAGGGGCTGCCAAGTACGCTTCCAGCCCGGACATGAAAGCGGTGGTGGCCATCATCATGTCGGGCAAGCCGGCCGAGCAGGCGCGCTTCACGCCGTTGGCTGGGGTTGCGGACGAACACGCACATCACTGAGTTGCGTGTCCCAACCGCCAGAACCTGTCACAGCGAAAGGAGATTGACCGTGCGTATGCAAACTGACGTGAATCGACGGCGCTGGCTGCTGGCGGCGATGGCCATGCCGGCGGCGGGTGTCTGGGCGGCGCCACCGCCGCCCCTGATGGAAGTCTGGAAGGACCCCAACTGCGGCTGCTGCAAGGACTGGATTGCGATCGTGCAACAGGCTGGCATCACCGTGCGCGTGTTTGACACCGGCAACAACGGCCCACGCGCCAAGTTGGGCATGCCCAAGAAGTTCGGCTCTTGCCACACTGCTCGGGTGGGTGGCTATGTGATCGAAGGTCACGTGCCGGTGCGTGAGATCCAGCGCCTCTTGCGTGACAAGCCATCAGCGTTGGGTCTGGCAGTCCCCGGCATGCCGGTTGGCTCGCCTGGCATGGATGGGCCGGTTTATGGCGGTCGCAAAGACCCTTACGATGTGCTCCTGGTCAAAGCCGATGGCGGCAGTACGATTTACCAGTCTTACCCTTAAAGGAGGCATCACTTGAGTCACTGTCCATCTCGCGTTACCGTGTTGGCGCTCGCGCTCGCCGTGGCCCCCCTGTCGGGCGTTTTGGCGCAAAGCACTGCGCAGGGTGGCGACACGCCTGGCGTCAAAGTTGTTCCGGCCAAACATGTCGCCGACGGCACCGTTCGTAAAGTGTTCCTGGAAACCGGCCGACTGACCATCCAGCATAGCGCCATCCGGCACTTGGGGATGCCCGCCATGACCACGGTCTTCCCCATCAAGGATCCGTCGGTGCTGGACAAGATTCAGATCGGCGACAAGGTCAAGTTCATTGCCGAGCGGGAGTCCGGGCGAGTGCTGGTGACCGATATCAAGTTGGCCAGATAGCTGCCAAGTCAGCGCGGCATTTGCCGTCGGTCCGTCGCTGCGTCGCATGATCCGCGCCGCTGTGCATGGGCAATCGATAGCGGCTATCCTTACCCCACGCACACGCAGCATGGGAGCAGATTGATGGTCTTGCCAGGCGCATTGGGAACCACGGGCTGACGCCATGCACGCCGCGACCATCCGCGCCCACTTATTGGCACTGGTGCTGGCCGTGTCGGTGCCCTTGGCGCTGATACTCGGGCTCAATATTCACTGGAATCGACAGCAAGCGATTGCGCACGCCAAGACCAGCTTGCGTACGCTGGCCACGACCATGGTCAATAACACCGGCCGCCAGGTTGCCCAGGCACGCGCCATGCTGGAGCGCCTGGCCGCGCAGCCCGACATCAAACGGCTAGACCCCGCCCACTGCGACCCAGGCTTGCAGCGATTGCAGACCCTGAGTCCCGGCTTGGCCAACGTGGTCGTCACCGATGCCGCCGGCCTGGTGCTGTGCTCGGCCCTGGCGCAGCCGAGTAATCGGTCGGTCAACGTTGGCGCCAGCGAATGGTTTCAGCGCTTCCTGAAGGCGCACCGTTTTACCGTTGGTCAACCGCACCTGGGACCGATCTCCGGCAAGTGGGTCTCCGTACTGAGCACACCGATCTGGAGTGACGCCGGGGACCTGGTGGGTGCGGTGCACCTGTCGCTGGACCTGGCCAGCTTCGACCCGCACATACCTGCCGAGTTCCTGCCGAGCGAGAGCCGCTACGGCTTCTTTCAGGACGACGGCATCATGGTCTGGCGCAACCTCGATCCCGAGCGCGTGATCGGCACTCGGCCCAACGCCGAGGCGGCGCGGCAAATCGTGGCGCTGCGCGACGGCGAGTTCGAGAGCCTGGCGATCGATGGGGTTACCCGTTTCTTCTCGGTGGTGCCGATGCCCGAGCTGGGCTGGGTGGCCTTTGTCGGCGTGCCGGCCGACACCGTCTACACCAAGGCGCGTCAGGAAGCCTTGCGCGCCGTGCTCACCGGCCTGGCGGTGGTACTGCTGCTGGTGGTGCTGGCGGTGAGGCTGGCCCGGCGGATCACGGGCCCCATTGCCGCCCTGCAGGCCACCGCGCGGGCCGTGCACGAGGGCGACCTGGGGGTGCGCGCGCCCCTGGGTGGCCCGCGAGAAGTGGCCGCGGTGGCGCGTGAGTTCAATGCGATGGTGGCCATGCAGCAACGCAGTGACGAGCAGTTGCGGGTGTTCCTGGACAACAGCGCGGTCATCGCCTGGCTCAAGGATGATCTGGGGCGCTATGTTTTTGTGAGCGACAACTTCACTAGGCGTATGGGATTTGCGCGTGATGGGGTTTTGGGAAAGACCGACCACCAACTGGCGCCGGCCGATATCGCCGACCGTCTGCGCGAGAACGACTTGCGCCTGCTCAGTCAAGCAGGCCCGATCGAGGTGGTGGAGGCCGCCGTCAACGCCGATGGCGGCACCTCCTGGTGGCTGAGCAACAAGTTTTCGTTTACGCGCTCCGACGGTAAGCGTCTGGTGGGCGGATTGGCGGTGGATATCACCGAGCGCAAGCACGCCGAGCAGAGCTTGCAGTTGGCCGCCACGGTGTTCGAGTCGCAAGAGGGCATGTTTGTTACCGACGCCAGGCACGTGATTCAGCAGGTGAACCGCGCTTTCACGCAGATCACTGGCTACAGCAAGGAGGAGGCGGTGGGGCAGTCGACCAGACTGCTTGACTCCGGGCGCCACGACGCTGCCTTCTTTGCAGTGATGAGGCAAGAACTACGCGAGGCCGGTTCATGGCAGGGCGAGATCTGGAACCGGCGCAAGAGCGGCGAGATCTACCCGCAGTGGCTCACCATTACCGCTGTGCGAGGGCCGGACCACAAGCTGACCCACTATGTTTGCACCTTGATCGACATCTCCCTGCGCAAGGCCGCGGAGGACGAAATCAAGCACCTCGCGTTCTACGATGCATTGACACACTTGCCCAACCGCCGCCTGCTGCTGGACCGCCTGCAGCAGGCGCTGGTGTCCTGTGCCCGCACGGGGCGCAAGGCGGCGCTTCTGTATGTGGATCTGGACAACTTCAAGACCCTCAACGACAGCCAGGGGCACGCCAAGGGCGATCTGTTGTTGCAACAGGTGTCGCTGCGCCTGTGCAGCTGTGTGCGCGAAGACGACACGGTGGCGCGACTGGGTGGCGACGAGTTTGTGTTGCTGCTGGAAAATTTGAGCGAAGTGGCCGATGAGGCGCCAGCACAAATCGAAGCGGTGGGCAAGAAGATGCTCGCGGTGCTCAACCAGCCCTATGACCTGGAGGGCCTGGAGTGCCACAGTACGCCCAGCATCGGCGCTACCTTGATCGCGGACCACCAGGTTCCGGTCGATGAACTGCTGAAACAGGCCGATCTGGCCATGTATGAGGCCAAGGCCGCCGGGCGCAATACCCTGCGCTTTTTTGACCCCGACATGCAACGTGTGGTGAGCCAGCGCGCCGCACTGGAAAAGGACTTGCGCGACGGCCTGCGCCAGCAGCAGTTGGTGTTGCACTACCAGGGGCAGGTGGATGGCAGTGGGCGCTTTACCGGGGTCGAGGCGCTGGTGCGTTGGCGCCATCCGCAGCGCGGGTTGGTGGCGCCGGGTGAGTTCATTGGCCTGGCCGAGGCCACCGGTTTGATTCACCCTCTCGGAGCGTGGGTGCTGGAGACCGCCTGCCGCCAACTGGCGCTGTGGGCCACGCGACCGCTGGCGGCGCACCTGACCATGGCCGTGAACGTCAGTGCGCGCCAGTTTCGCCAGAGCGACTTTGTGGCTCAGGTGCTCGCGGTGCTGGAGCAAACTGGCGCCAACCCGCGCCGCCTGAAGCTGGAGCTGACCGAGAGCCTGCTGGTGGACGATGTGGAGGGCGTGATCGAGAAGATGGCAGCCCTCAAAGCGCGCGGCGTGGGCTTTTCACTGGACGACTTTGGCACCGGCTACTCGTCACTGACTTACCTCAAGCGCCTGCCACTGGATCAGCTCAAGATCGACCAATCGTTTGTGCGCGATGTGCTCACCGATGTCAACGACGCGGCCATTGCCCGCACCATTGTGGCGCTGGGCCAGAGCTTGGGCTTGGCGGTGATTGCCGAAGGGGTGGAGAGCGCCGCGCAGCGCGACTACCTGGCGCGCCACGGCTGCGCAGCGTACCAGGGTTACTTCTTTGGTCGGCCGCTGCCCTTGGCCGAGTTCGAACTTCTGCTGGACCAAAGCTGAGCCAAGCCGCGCCGGCCGGCGTTTGCCGGGGCACAGCGCATTCACAGGCTGAGCATGTGACCCACGCGTGCGTCGCCTTTGCCCGACAACACCTGCAGATAGGCCGCTTGCACGGCATCGGCGCCACGGTGGTGCTGCACCGTCAGCCAGGGCTGGTTGGGGTTGGACACCGCGGCGATGAAACCGTGCCAGGACTGTAGCAAGCGCTGTCCCAAGCCCGGCGCGCCCCACTCGCCGCTGCGCTTCTTGATCTGCGCCGGCGCAAAGAACAGCGTCGGCTTGGGGCCCGGCAAATCCTTGCCGCTGCCCAGCTCCGACACGTGTGTGCCACCGATGGAGCTGCTGTACTTGAGGTTCTTGCAATGGGTGTGCAGCGCCTTGCGAAACGCCGCGTTGCCGGCAAAGTCCACGTACACACTGGGCGCATCGGCGGCAAGCTGGTCTAGCTGGTCGTAAGTCAGCACCCGGTGGTAGCAGCCCAGGCTCTGGCAAAACGCCACGTTGGCGGGGGAGGTCAGGCCCACCACCTCAATGCCCGCGCGTTGTGCCAACTCAAAGGCGGTGCCGTAGGCAGTTTTGCTCGACGCACTGGACAGCAGCATCACGCCGCGCTGCGCGCCGTCGGCGCTGGCGCCAAAGAAATCGTTGTCGGCCAGAAAGTCGTCAATCAGCCAGGAGGTGATGAACAAGGGGCGCAGCAGCGCCTGCAGGTCCTCGGTGTCGGCGGTGTAGAACGGGTCGGCGGCGCAGCGCGTGTACTGGTTGTACACCGCATGTAACTCGGCCCGGTGCGGTGCCGCGTCGGAAAAGGACCCGGCCGACACCCGGGTGGGGCTCAGGTCGACCGACGAGGACATCGGGAAGTAGCCGTACAGCCGCTCACCCACGGCCACCTCGGCGTGGCGCGACTCGGTGACCGTGCCAAGTCCCCATACCGGGATGCGCCCCCACTTGGCGGCATCGTCGCCGCGTGCCTGTTCGGGCGATACCGGAAAGAAGCGCCAGTACGACATGGCGTCGCCAAAGGCGGCGTAGGTGATGTTGTTGGAGGTCAGGGCAAAGCGGTCGATGTGCACCCGAACCTGGCCCTCGGGCAGGGTCGTGGCGGGCATGTTGTGCAGTGTGCTCTGGTCAAGCTGGTCTTTGCGGACCAAAAAGTCGGTGGTGATCATGCACGCACCTTAAGGGAAAGCCAGGCTGGCATCAACCGGCGTCAGCCGCGCAGGTGACAGTACCGCGCTGCATTGGCCGGCGCCAAGCCATGGCCCCGATCGACCGACCAAAAGAAAAAAGCCGCAAGGTTTTGAACCTTGTCGGCTTGAATGATGGTGCCCGGGGCCGGACTCGAACCGGCACGCCTTGCGGCGGGGGATTTTGAGTCCCCTGAGTCTACCAATTTCACCACCCGGGCATCGCTTTGCGAAGAGCCGAATTATGGCACAGTGTGGATCATGAATTACCCAAGCATTGAAGACGTGATCGGAAAAACGCCCTTGGTTGCCTTGCAACGCCTAGGCGCTGCCGACAACGCTGTTAAAGGCAATGTCATTCTGGGCAAACTCGAAGGCAACAACCCAGCGGGGTCGGTCAAGGATCGGCCTGCGCTGTCCATGATCAAGCGCGCCCAGGAACGGGGCGAGATCAAGCCCGGCGACACGCTGATTGAGGCGACCTCTGGCAACACCGGCATTGCCCTGGCGATGGCCGCGGCCATCAAGGGTTACCGCATGGTGCTGATCATGCCGGAGGACTTGTCTATTGAACGCGCCCAGACCATGAAGGCGTTTGGCGCGGAGCTGATCCTGACGCCCAAGAGCGGTGGCATGGAGTACGCGCGCGATCTGGCCACCCAGATGCAGCAGCAGGGCAAGGGCCGTGTGCTGGATCAGTTTGCCAATGCCGACAACCCGCGCATTCACTACGAAACCACCGGCCCGGAGATTTGGGCCGATAGTGGTGGACGGGTCACCCACTTTGTGAGTGCCATGGGGACCACCGGAACCTTGACCGGAGTGTCACGCTACCTGAAAGAGAAGAACCCCGCGATTCGCATCATTGGCGTGCAGCCTAGCGAGGGCTCGCGCATTCCCGGGATTCGCAAGTGGCCGCAGGAGTATTTGCCCAAAATCTACGATCCGTCGCACGTCGACGAGTTTATTCATGTCAGCCAGGAATCGGCTGAAGAGACTTGCCGGCGGCTGGCCCGCGAGGAAGGCTTGTTTGCAGGAATTTCAGCCGCCGGTGCTTGCTGGGTGGCACTGGAGCTGGCCAAGCGCGAGCGCGATGCGACGATTGTGTTCATCGTCTGTGATCGCGGCGACCGTTACCTGTCCACCGGCGTGTTCCCCGCCTGAGTCTTCGCGAGACAGACCCTCAGCGCTGTCCGCTACGGATCGAACCCGCCCATGACCCAGACCTTCAAGTATTGCCCCTGCTGCGCCACGCCCTTGGCCTTGATCACCCAGTCGGAGGATGGCGGCGATAAGCAGCGTCAGCGTTGCCCGGCTTGCAACTACACGCACTGGAATAACCCGACACCGGTGCTTGCGGCGGTCATCGAGTACCACGGCAAGGTCTTGCTGGCCCAGAATGCCGCCTGGCCGGCCAAGACCTTCGCGCTCATTACTGGTTTCATGGAGGCTGGTGAAACGCCCGAGGGCGGCGTGGCACGTGAGATTTTGGAGGAAACCAATTTGCGCACCGAGGCCTTGAAGCTGATTGGCGTCTACGACTTCCAGCGCATGAACCAGATCATCATCGCCTACCACGCCGTGTGTGAGGGAGAGATCCGCCTGTCGCCCGAACTGGTGGACTACCGTCTGCTGGCACCGGAGTCCGTCAAGTGCTGGCCGGCCGGCACCGGCTATGCACTGGCGGATTGGCTCAAGTCGCGCGGGCACGCGCCGCAGTTTGTCGAGTTCTTCAAACGCGACCCCTCGACCCGACAGGGTGCGTAAAATCGCATCAGCAACAAGGAACCGTGATGCAGATCGATGTAGAGCTTGACACCCGTGGCCTTAACTGCCCACTGCCCATACTGAAGGCCAAGCGGGCCCTGACCAGCATGCTCAGCGGCCAGACCCTTCGCGTAGTGGCCACCGACGCAGGTTCGGTGCGCGACTTTCAGGCCTTTGCCAAGCAGACCGGCAACGAGTTGGTGGAGCAGCAGACCGTCGGCGACGACTTTGTGCACGTGATGCGCCGACGCTGAGCAGCGCGATAGGCACGGCGCTTGCCGCGCAAGGTTTCAGGAACTCAACTGTTTCAAATAGCGCCTGAAGTCCTCGCCCACCTCTGGGTGATCCAGCGCCAGTTCCACCGTGGCTTCCAGAAAACCGAGTTTGCTGCCGCAGTCAAAACGCTTGCCCTGGTATTGGTAGGCCTGCACCGATTCGCTGGCCAACAGGCCGACGATGCCGTCGGTGAGCTGAATCTCACCCTGAGCGCCACGCGTTTGGTTGCGGATGCAGTCAAAGATTCCCGGTGTCAGGATGTAGCGCCCGGCCACGGCCATGCGCGAGGGGGCGTTCTCGGGCGAGGGTTTTTCCACCATGTGACGCACGCGCAGCAGGCCTTGGCCAAGATCGTCGCCGGCCACGATGCCGTAGCGCCGCACCTGGTCTTGCGGCACTTCCTGCACCGCCAGCACCGAGCGTGCGTGCTCCCTGAAGATGTCAACCATCTGCGCCAGCACCGGCCGTCCGCCACTTGGGCCCAGCATCAAATCATCCGCCAGCAGCACCGCGAACGGCTGTCCGCCAGTCAGGTGTTCGGCGCACAGCACCGCGTGGCCCAGGCCCAGGGCGCGCGGCTGGCGCACGTAGGAGCACAGCATGTCCTCGGGCTGAACCGAGCGCACCAACGCCAGTAAGGCGTCCTTGCCGTTGGCCTGCAACTCGTTTTCGAGTTCGTAGGCGGTGTCGAAGTGGTCTTCGATGGCGCGTTTATTGCGCCCGGTGACAAACACCATGTGGCGGATGCCGGCGGCGTAGGCTTCCTCCACCGCATATTGAATCAGGGGTTTATCGACCACCGGCAGCATTTCCTTGGGGGCCGCCTTGGTGGCGGGCAGAAAGCGCGTGCCCAGGCCGGCTACCGGGAAGACTGCGGTCTGGATCGGGTTGGCGTGTGTCGGTTTGTTCATCGCGCCGTTTTATCCCAGCCGGACCAACTGATCCTTGACTTTTGTCAGGGTTGCCTCGAAGTCGGCCAAGCGCTTGCGCTCCTGCTCGATCACGTTGGCTGGCGCGCGCGCCACGAAGGATTCGTTGCCCAGCTTGCCGTGCACCTTGGCCAGTTCGCCTTCGAGGCGGGTCACTTCCTTGCCCAGGCGCAGTTTCTCGGCGGCCACGTCGACTTCCATGAACAGGCACAGTCGGGACGCTCCCTGCACCGCCACGGGTGCGGCCTGAGCGGCGGCGGCCCAGGCGGCTTCGTCGTCGAACAAGCGCACTTCGCTGAGCTTGGCCAGTGCTTGCAACACAGGTGCCGATTGCTGCAGGAAGGCCGCTTCGGTGGCGTCGCCAGCCAACACGAACAGCGGCAGTCGGGTCGAGGGCGAGACGTTCATCTCGCCGCGCAGGTTGCGGCAGCTGTCCACCAGTTGCTTGAGTCGGGCCACATGGCCGAGCGCGGCATCGTCGATGCGATCGGGCTGGCTAACCGGGTAGGCCGCGATGCTGATCGATGCGCCGGGTCGGCCCGCCACGGGCGCGACCACTTGCCACAGTTCTTCTGTGACAAAGGGGATCAAGGGGTGCACCAGGCGCAGGATGGTCTCCAGCGTGCGAATCAGCGTGTGTCGGGTAGCGCGCTTGTGCGTTTCATCACCGGTCTGAATCTGCACCTTGGCGATTTCCAGGTACCAGTCGCAGAACTCGTCCCAAACAAACTGGTAGACGGTGTTGGCCACGTTGTCCAGGCGATACTGGGCAAAGCCGTTGGCGACCTCGGCCTCGGTTTTCTGCAGCAGCGAGACGATCCAGCGGTCGGCCTGGCTGAACTGCATATAAGTGCCACACTCGCCGGGCTTCATCTGGCTGTTGTCCAGGCCGCAGTCCTGCCCCTCGCAGTTCATCAGCACAAAGCGCGAGGCGTTCCACAGCTTGTTGCAGAAGTTGCGGTAGCCCTCGCAACGCTTGGTGTCGAAATTGATGTTGCGACCCAGGCTGGCGTAGCTGGCCATGGTAAAGCGCAGCGCATCGGCGCCATAGGCCGGCATGCCACTTGGGAATTCCTTGCGCACACGCGTTGCCACCTTGGGCGCGGTCTCGGGCTTGCGCAGGCCGACGGTGGACTTCTTGACCAAGGTTTCCAGGTCCACGCCATCGATCAGGTCCACCGGGTCAATCACGTTGCCCTCGGACTTGCTCATCTTCTTGCCTTCACTGTCGCGCACCATGCCGTGGATGTAGACAGTCTTGAAGGGCACGCGGCCGGTGAAGTGGGTGGTCATCATGATCATCCGGGCGACCCAGAAGAAGATGATTTCGTAGCCTGTCACCAGGACGCTGGAGGGCAGGTACAGGTCGTAGTCGCTTGGTTCGGCTTCCTTGGCGGTGGCTTCGCGCTGGTGCGAAGCGGAAACGGTCTTGCTCATAGGCGCTTCGCTTGCCAAATCGCTGCGTCCGTCTCCGCCTCGCCCCAGCGCTGCATGGTTGGCATTCCAACCCAGGGTGGAGAAAGGCACCAGCGCCGAGGAGTACCAGGTGTCGAGCACATCGGGGTCGCGGGTGAGTGTCTTGCCCGGCGCTTGCGCTCGTGCTTCGGCCTCGTTGCGCGCTACGTAGACCTTGCCGTCCTCGTCGTACCAGGCCGGAATCTGATGCCCCCACCAGAGTTGGCGGCTGATGCACCAGTCCTGGATGTTGTTCATCCACTGGTTGTAGGTGGTGACCCAGTTTTCGGGCACGAATTTGACCTCACCGGAGGCGACAGCGTCGATGGCCTTTTGCGCGATGCTCTTGCCGGTAGGGTCGGCAGGGCTGACCTTGCTGGTCGCTACAAACCACTGGTCGGTCAACATCGGTTCGATGATCTGGCCGGTGCGGGCACAGCGCGGCACCATCAGCTTGTGCTTCTTGACTTCCACCAGCAAGCCCAGTGCTTCCAAGTCTTTGACGATCTGTTTGCGCGCCACGAAGCGGTCCTGGCCCTGGTAGGCGGCGGGGGCTTGCTCATTGACCTTCGCGTCCAGTGTCAACACACCAATCATGGGCAACTTGTGGCGCTGGCCCACGGCGTAGTCGTTCTGGTCGTGGGCGGGAGTGACTTTGACCACCCCGGTGCCAAACGCCTTGTCCACGTAGTCGTCGGCAATCACGGGGATGGCACGGTTGCACAGTGGCAGATTGACGTGTTTGCCGATCAGGTGCCGATAGCGTTCATCCTCCGGGTGCACCATCACCGCCACATCGCCCAGCATGGTTTCCGGTCGGGTGGTGGCCACGGTCAAGCCCAAGACCATCTGGTCGCCGACCATCTGCGCCCCCTCGGAGAACGGGTAAGTGATGTGCCACAGGAACCCGTCCTCCTCTTCGCTTTCCACTTCGAGGTCGCTCACTGCGCTCATCAGCACCGGGTCCCAGTTGACCAGGCGCTTGCCGCGGTAGATCAGGCCCTGCTCGTAAAGCTGTACGAAGGTCTCGGTCACGGTTTGTGACAGGTCTTCGTCCATGGTGAAGTACTCGCGGCTCCAGTCCACGCTGGCGCCCATGCGGCGCATCTGGCTGGTGATGATGTTGCCGCTTTGCTCTTTCCACTCCCACACCTTGGCCACGAAATTCTTGCGACCCAGGTCGTGGCGGCTGATCTTTTGCTCCTGCAACTGGCGCTCCACCACGATCTGCGTGGCAATGCCGGCGTGGTCGGTGCCGGGCACCCAGACCGTGTTGTGGCCCAGCATGCGGTGGTAGCGCGTCATGCTGTCCATGATGGTCTGGTTGAAGGCGTGCCCCATGTGCAGCGTGCCCGTCACATTGGGCGGCGGCAACTGGATGGCGAAGGACGGTACGCCGGCCTTGGGAGCTTGGGTGCCCCGGTAGCCTGCCACGCCGTAGCCGCGCTGCTCCCAAACGGGTCCCCACTGCGCCTCGATGGCGGCGGGTTCGAAGGACTTGGACAGGCGGTTGAGGCCGGGTTGTTGCAATGCGTCGGTCATGGTGTGTTCAAAGCGGTTTGAGGGCCCAAAGGCGTCTGCAAACGAAGACGGCACCCATCAAGGTGCCGTCGGGGGCGGGGCAGGGGGAACTGCTGATTTTATTCGACGAGCGCGGCCTCAATGCACTCGCGCAGCAACTTGGCGTCGCCAATCTGATTGGCCAGCAGCAAAATGAGGCGGGCGTTGAGCAACTCGGACTGCTGTGGGCTCAAGCCCAGGTGGGCATCCAGCAATTGTTCGTAAAAACGGTCGGCATCGGTGAAGTGCAGGGTGGTTTTCATGGTGGATTCCTCTTTTTCTATGGTGACTTCCGGAAATCATGACAACGCGTCGTCATTGCGAGCGACCAGAACCCGTCATTGCGAGCACAAGACCCCCCTCAGCGAGCGCGGCATCCACCTCCTGTGCCCGGTGAGCCGCCTGCGCTGTATCGGTCCGTGGATGCCCGCCGCGCTCGCAATGACGGGTTCTACTGTCGTGCATTGGGGAAGCGTCAATGGGCCGTCAGGCCATGCCCAGCGCGTGTTCGATGGACTTGATCAACTGCGCATCGACCGCTTCGCCGGTGGCGCTCAGGTAGCCATCGGGTCGCACGATCGCCCAGGCGTGACCAAATACGTGGCAGGCGCCCTGCAGATGACCGAGCGGGTCGCGTACGTGTTCGCGCGCCTGCGGCCGGGCGTGGGCGTCCACCACTTGGACACAGCGCACGGGCGTGTCTTCGGACAACTGCTGCAGGCGCGTTGCCGCCGCTGCCGAGACCTGACCAAACACCAGCACCAGCAGGCGTCCCTTGGTCCAATTGAGCAGGTCCACTACAAAACCGGTGCTGCCGTCGCTCCAACTGAAGCGCACGTTTTGCACCGATTGGCCGCCGCCCACTTCACACACGCTCGAGTGCGTGTAGCTGTTGGCCACCGCCATGCGGCCGGTGTTAACCAGTTGCCGCGCAAACGGATACTGGCGCGCCAATGAAATGGTGGCATCGCGAAACGTACGTTCCACGCCGTCATGCGGGCGCAGAAAACGCGCGGTGCGATTGGTCACCAGCACGTTTTGCTGGGCAGCTTCCAGGCGCTCTTCGTTGTAGCTGTCGAGGAGTTTGGTACTGGCCCAACCCCGCACCACGGCAGCGAGTTTCCAGGCCAGGTTGTCGGCATCAGCCACGCCGGTATTGCCGCCGCGCGCACCAAAGGGGCTGACGACCTTGGCCGTGTCGCCCATGAAAAAGACGCGGCCGTAACGCAGTTGATCCAGGCACTGGCTGCGGTAGGTGTAGGCACCAACCCAGACAATCTCGCAATCCACCTTCTCGCCAAACTGGGCTCGCAAGCGGGCGCAGACCTGGGCCTCGCTGGCGACGATTTCGGGATCCGCGTCGGGCGCCATCTGATAGTCGATACGCCAGACTTCATCGGCCATCAGGTGTTGCCACACGGCGCGGTTTTCATTGAAGGGCGCCTCGATCCAGGTGTGGCGCTCGGCCGGCGCCGGCTTCTTGAAACGCACATCGGCGATGCACCAGCGGTCGTCGCCCCGGCGCGAGGTCATGGCCGCGCCACACCAGGCGTGAAACGGTGTGTGTGAGCCGCTGGCATCGATCACGTGGTCGGCCTGCACGGTGTATTGCCCGGCCGGCGTATCAACGGTCAGCGTGGCGCACTGGGCATCCTGCTCGAACGCCACCACGCGCGAGTGCCAGCGCACATCCACGTGGCCCAGCTCCGCAATGCGTTCGACCAGAAAGCCCTCGATGTAGAACTGCTGGATGTTGATGAAGGGCGGCTGGCTCGACAGGCCGAAGTTGCTCTGCTGGCGTAGATCGAAGGAATACACCTCGTCGTGTCCGGCAAAGGTTCGCCCGACGCTCCATTGCACGCCCTTGGCAGCGATCCGGTCGTAGACGCCGAGCCGCTCGAAAATCTCCAGCGATTTTTGCGTGTAGCAAATGCCGCGGGACGAGGCGCCTTTGACGCCCACCGTGTTGTCCTCATCGAGCAGCACCGCCTCGATGCCCAGCTTCGCCAGGGCGCAGGCCATGGTCAGGCCGGTGATGCCCGCGCCGACGATCACCACCGGGTAGCGGCGCGCCTTGCCGCCGGCCAGTTCGGGTGGTTTCGCAAACGGGTAGGTGGGCAGGTTGTAGCCGGACCCAACCTTGAAGGCATAGGCTGGACGGGCTGCTGCGGCGTTGCTGTCGGTGCTTGGGGAATTCATGCAAGGCCCTTTGTGCTGTGTCGGTCTCAGTTTAGTCTGATCGTGGGGGAGTCGATGCGAAAAGACGGGAAAACCCCGAATGCGTCTTTGGCAACGAGAACTTCGTTTTTTGAAATTTTGATGGAAGGCAGCGTCTCAATAGCCAATCACAATGCAGGACATTAAGACAGCCAATTAGACAGACCAGTAGGACAGGGCTAACCTTGCGTGGTCTTTGTCACCACCGTGGCCAAGCTACAAGAGCTCATTTCATCCAACTTGCAAGGAGATTTCCATGGCAGCACTCAAAGGCTCCAAGACGGAAGAGAACCTGAAAGCCGCCTTCGCGGGCGAGTCTCAGGCCAACCGCCGTTACCTGTATTTCGCGAACAAGGCCGACATCGAAGGCCAGAACGACGTGGCAGCGCTGTTTCGCTCCACGGCCGAGGGTGAGACGGGCCACGCCCATGGCCACCTGGAGTGGCTGGAGCAGTGTGGCGACCCGGCCACCGGCCTGCCCATTGGCCCCACGCGCGACAACCTGAAGGCCGCCGTCGCCGGTGAAACCCACGAGTACACCGACATGTACCCGGGCATGGCCAAGACCGCCCGTGATGAAGGTCACGACGAGATCGCCGACTGGTTCGAGACGCTGGCCAAGGCCGAGCGCTCGCACGCCAACCGATACGCCAAGGCTTTGGCTGAACTGGTGGATTGAGTTTTGCGTGTTGGGTGTTGCCGCAAGGCAGCACCCAATGCACAGCATTTGTTTCCCCGCCGACCGAAAGACACACCATGGCCGCACGCGAAGGCAACCTCGAAGCCCCCACCCGCCACCCGCTGGACTGGAAGAATCCGGACTTCTACAACGAAGAATTGGCCTTCAAGGAACTGGAACGCATTTTCGACATCTGCCACGGCTGCCGCCGCTGCGTCAGCCTGTGTGGCTCATTCCCCACGCTGTTTGATCTGGTGGACGAAAGCAAGACCATGGAAGTCGACGGCGTGGCCAAGCAGGACTACTGGAAGGTGGTGGACCAGTGTTACCTGTGCGACCTGTGCTACATGACCAAGTGCCCGTACACCCCACCGCACGAGTGGAACCTGGACTTCCCGCACACCATGCTGCGCGCCAAGGCGATCAAGTTCAACAAGGGGGAGGTCGGCGCTGCAGAGAAGTTCCTCGCTTCCACCGACGTGCACGGGCAGTTTGCCGGCATCCCCGTCGTGGTGCAGGTGGCCAACGCCGTCAACAAGACCAAGGTCATGCGCAGCGTGATGGAGAGCGTGGCTGGTGTGGACAAGGACGCCTGGTTGCCCTCGTTGGCAACCAAGAGGTTTCGCTCCGGCACGCCCAAGGCGCGGGCGACCGAGGTGAAGAACGGCGAGAAGACGCCGGGCAAGGTAGCGATCTTTGCGACCTGCTTCATCAACTACAACGAGCCTGGTATTGGCCTGGACCTGCTCAAGATACTGGATCACAACGAGGTCCCGTATGTGATCGTCGACAAGGAGAAGTGCTGCGGCATGCCCAAGCTCGAATTGGGTGATCTGGAGTCCGTTAACGCCAGCAAGGAGGCCAACATTCCGGTGCTGGCCCGCTATGCCAAGGAGGGCTACGCGATCCTGGCCGCCGTGCCGAGTTGTGCCTTGATGTTCAAGCAGGAAATCCCGCTGATGTACCCGCTGGAGGCGGATGTTCAGCTTGTCAAGGAGGCGATGTGGGACCCGTTCGAGTACCTGATGCAGCGCAAGCGCGACGGTTTGCTGAGGGCCGACTTTCCCGTGCCCTTGGGCAAGGTCAGCTACCAGATACCGTGCCACGGCCGGGTGCAGAACCTGGGCAGGAAGACCGAGGAAATGCTCAAAATGATTCCGGGGACCACCATCAACACGGTGGAGCGCTGTTCGGGACACGCAGGCACTTTTGGCGTCAAGAAAGCCTTTCACCAGCAGGCCCTGAAGATCGGCAAGCCGGTGTTCAAGGCCATGGCCACCATGAAGGACGGCGCCAAGCCGGACTTCATCAGTTCGGACTGCCCGCTCGGCGGCCATCACATTGCCCAGGGCTTCGAAGTCAACGGCCACGGCACGCCCGAGCTGCAGCATCCACTCAGCCTGGTCGCCAGGGCCTATGGAATCAAATGACGTACACCCCCAGGCTTCGCGCACTTCGTGTCGCTTCGCCACCCCCCTTGCAGGGGGCAATGCCAGTGGCCCGGCAAAGCCGGTTCCACGGCGTTTCACGGCTGGACCACTTCACGCGGCGTTGGTTTTGTGCCTCGCAATCTGAAAATTGATTTGAATAGATTGGACAGCCCTATGCAAACTGTTGCCCCCATCACCCCCGAGAGCCTCATGACCCTGGAGGCCTACGCCAAGTACCGCAAGGCCAACAAGGGCGCAGTCATGGCGCACCGCAAGCTGCGCAGCGTGCAGTTGGGCGAACACATGAACCTGCAGTTCGAGAGCGAGACCACCATTCGCTACCAGATCCAGGAAATGCTGCGCATTGAGCGGATCTTCGAGGAGGAGGGCATTCTGCAGGAAATCGAGGTGTACGCGCCTCTGGTGCCCGACGGCAGCAACTGGAAGGCGACCATGTTGATCGAATACCCCGACGTCAACGAGCGCAAGCGTGAGTTGGCCCGTCTGATCGGGGTGGAAGACCGGCTTTTTGTGGAGGTTGAAGGCATGCAGCGGGTCTACGCCATTGCCGATGAAGACCTGGACCGAGAAAGCGACGAAAAGACCTCTGCTGTGCACTTCGTGCGATTTGAGTTGAGTCCGGCCATGTGCGCTGCGGTAAAGGCCGGCGCGGGCGTCAAGATCGGGTGCGATCACACGAATTACCCGGCACATGTCGGCGTTGCGCCTGAAACCCTTGCATCACTCGCGAGCGACATCACCTGAGGTGACTGCACGCGGTCGTGATAATCAAGGCTTCGTCAAGAAGCCTTTTTTTTGTTTGCCCTCTGTCCCTTGCCTGATGCTGTTCCTGTTGTCTCCCGCCAAGTCGCTTGACTATGAAAGCCCCGCCGGCGACGTACCGCACACGGTGCCGCAGTTCGTGCCGCAGGCGGCGGCGCTGATTGAGCTGCTGCGCCAGCAGTCCCCACAGCAGATTGCCGAGTTGATGAGTTTGAGCGATACGCTGGCGGGCCTCAACGTCGCGCGCTACCAGGCGTGGCGGCCGCGTTTTACAGCCAGGAACTCGAAGCCGGCGGCCTTGGCCTTCAATGGTGACGTGTACGCCGGCTTGGACGCGCGCAGCCTCAGCGCCGAAGACCTGGCTTGGAGTCAGGACCACATTTGCATCCTGAGTGGGCTGTACGGTGTGTTGCGACCGCTGGATTGGATGCAGCCCTATCGCCTGGAAATGGGCACCCGACTGGCCACGCCAACGGGCAGCAACCTGTACCAATTCTGGGGCAGTCAGATCGCAGACTACCTGAACCGGCGTGCCCGCCGCGATGTGTCGCCGGTGGTGGTGAACCTGGCCTCGCAAGAGTACTTCAAAGCGGTCGATCGCAAGGTGCTCAAAGCCCGCGTGGTCGAGTGCGTTTTTGAGGAGTACCGCGGTGGCCAGTACAAGGTGATCAGTTTCATGGCCAAGCGCGCGCGTGGCTTGATGGCGCGGTTCGCGGTACAGCATCGGCTAGTGACGCCGCGCCAGCTCGAAGGATTTGACCTGGAAGGTTATGCCCATGACGCGGCTGCGTCGCGCCCCGACCGACTGGTGTTCCGGCGGCGCCAGACGTCCTAAGAGATTGGACAAAATGGGTAATTTGGTCAATATCCATAGGCTTATTGTGCTATGAAAATAAGAGCTAACGGGATTAGCATCGAAGTCGAGGACTCGGGTCCAGATGGTCCGGGTGAAAACCGTCCGGTGGTGCTGTTGATCATGGGTTTGGGTATGCAACTGGTCGCCTGGCCGCCCCAATTGGTGCAGGCGCTGGTCGATGCCGGCTACCGCGTGGTGCGCCACGACAACCGTGACGTGGGTTTGAGCCAGCACCTCGATGCCTTGGGCAAACCAAACCTGGTCTGGGAGGGCATCAAATACAAGCTCGGTCTGACGCCACGTGCACCCTACAGCCTGCGCGACATGGCCGCCGATTCGCTCGGGGTGCTGGACGCCTTGGGGCTGGACAGGGTCCACGTGGTGGGCGTCAGCATGGGTGGCATGATCGCGCAACGCCTGGCCCTTGGAGCGCCACAGCGCGTGCGCAGTCTGACCAGCATCATGAGCAGCAGCGGCGCGCGCGGTCTGCCGCAGGCGCAGCGGCGGGTCACGCGCGCCTTGCTGGCGCGGCCGGCCAACAACAGCCTGCAGGCGGTGGGTGACCACTACGTCAAGTTGTTCAAGATCATTGGCAGTCCGGCCTTTCCCACGCCAGAGGGCGATATGCGCGAACGTATTCAACATGGCCTTGCAGCGGGCCTTCAACCCGGTCGGCACCATGCGCCAGATGCTGGCGATCGTGGCCGACTCAGACCGCGCCGACGCGCTTGGCCGTATCACAGCGCCCACCCTGGTGCTGCATGGCAAAGCCGATCCGCTCGTGCCCTACGCGCATGGCGAGGACACCGCGCGACGAATCCCCGGCGCGCGGTTGGTGGGCATCGACGGCATGGGCCATGACTTGCCGCCGGGCGTGGTGCAGCGCCTGCTGCCGCCTTTGTTGACGCACCTGAAAGCCGCTTCTGTATGAACCGTCCCGAACACTCTCCATTGGGCAAGACCTCGGCCTATGTGGACCAATATGAGCCGTCGTTGTTGTTCCCGATTGCCCGCGCCGGCAAGCGCTCCGAGATCGGCATTGTCGGCGCGCCACCGTTCCTGGGCGCGGACATGTGGACCGCCTTCGAGTTGAGCTGGCTCAATCTGCGGGGCAAGCCGCAGGTGGCGCTGGCGCACATCACAGTGCCTTGTGAAAGCCCTAACATCATTGAGAGCAAGTCTTTCAAGCTCTACCTCAACAGCTTCAACAACACGCGTCTGAGTGATGTCGCGGAACTCAAGCGCCGGTTGCGCGACGACTTGAGCGAAGCCGCATGGCGCGTGGCGGGGGAGCCTGCTGGCGCGGCTGGATCGGTGGGCGTGCGTATTGTGCTGCCGGATCAGTTTGACCGCGAAGCGGTGCAGGAGCTCGACGGACTGAGTCTGGATCGACTGGACGCCGAGTGCACCCATTTCACCCCTGCACCGGCGCTGCTGCGTACGGTACCCGAGGATGGGCCAGTGACAGAAGTGCTGACATCCAACCTGCTCAAGAGCAACTGCCTGGTGACCGGGCAGCCCGACTGGGGCTGCGTGCGGATCAGCTACAGCGGCGCACAGATCGACCATGAGGGCTTGCTGCAGTACCTGGTGAGTTTTCGCAACCACAACGAGTTTCACGAGCAGTGCGTTGAGCGCATTTTCATGGACATCCAGACGCACTGCCGGCCCGTCAAGTTGAGCGTCTACGCGCGTTACACGCGCCGAGGCGGTCTGGACATCAATCCGTTTCGAACCAGTCATCCGCAAGCCTTGCCGCCCAACGTGCGCACGGCGCGCCAGTAGTTGGCTGCGCTGCGGTGTGTTTGGCAAGACCACGCCGATTGACATTTCCTGGATGCATGGCATCAGAACCAATCCGTCATTGCCGCGCTACGCTGGCAATGACGAGCCTGGACAGAGCGTCGCTTTGCTCCGGTCTGTCCCGCAAGGTCTCAGGTGAGCGCCGGGTAAGAGCGCGACTTCGCTGGCGCTAGAGCTGGCCGGGCGCCGGTGTCCAGTCTTGTCTGGGTTCTGGGCAGCGGGCTGCGGCCCGGCGCGGCGCCTTGGCGAGCCTCGCCGCCGAGGTTGAAGGCGCCCACCACCTGGGCCAGCCGCTGCGCCTGTTCGCGCAGGCTCTCGGCCGCTGCGGCCGATTGCTCCACCAGGGCGGCATTCTGCTGCGTCATCTGGTCGAGTTGCACCACCGACGTGTTGACCTGCCCGATACCATCGCTTTGCTCGGACGTGGCGGAAGTGACTTCGCCGATGATGTCGGAGACTCGCTTGACCGAGTTGACGATCTCGGCCATGGTCTGGCCGGCATCGGCGACCAGGCGCGAGCCCGCTTCGACCCGCTCGACACTGGCGCCAATCAGGCTCTTGATTTCCTTGGCCGCTTCGGCACTGCGCCCGGCCAGGGAGCGCACCTCGCTGGCCACCACGGCGAAGCCGCGCCCCTGCTCACCCGCGCGTGCGGCTTCCACCGCCGCATTGAGCGCCAGGATGTTGGTTTGGAAGGCAATACCATCGATCACGCTGATGATGTCGCTGATCTTCTTGGAGCTGGCGTTGATGTCGTTCATGGTGGACACCACTTTGGACACCACATCGCCGCCGCGCACCGCCACCGTGGCAGCAGAGGCGGCCAACTGATTGGCTTGGCGCGAGGCATCGGCCGACTGGCGCACGGTGCTTGTGAGCTGCTCCATGCTGGAGGCGGCACGCTGCAGGTTGCTGGCGGTCTGTTCGGTGCGAACGCTCAGGTCTTGATTGCCCGACGCGATCTCGGCGCTAGCAGTCGATATGCTATCGGTGGCGCTGCGCACTTGTCCCACCATGCCGCGCAAAGAGCGTTGCATCTCTGCCAGCGACGACAACAGGCGAGACACCTCGTCCTGACCACTAGTGTCGATGGCGGTCTCGGTCAGGTCGCCCTTGGCGATGGCGCGCGCCACCTGCTCGGCTTCGTCAATCGGTCTGCAAATCGAGCGCGAGTTCAGCAGGGTCAGCGGCACGATGATGGCCAGCAGCAAGACGGTGGCGCCGCCGATTAGCCACACCACACGGTTCACGCTCGCCTGCACGCCGCGCTGGTTGGCCTCGGTGGCGGCTTGCAATTCCTTGGACAGCGCCTTGACCGTGGTGTTGGCCTTCTGGTAAATCGGCTCGATCTTGCCAATGTTGGCCGCAGCAACCTGTGCCGAAGGGAAACCCATGCTTTCGAGCTGCTTGGCCATGGGCGCAAATTCTTTACGGAACTCAGCCATGTCGGCCATGATTTGTTTGAGCTGCGCGCGCTGCGTGTCAAGCGGCAGCAGCGGCTCCAGCGCCTTGGCGGCGGCGTCGAGCTGGAGATAGGACTTGCTCCATTCTTCCTTGTGCGCGGTGGCCTCGACGCTGTTCTCGTACTGGATCACCATGTCTTTTTCGTTGAGCCGCAGGCTTGCCATGGCTTGCTGCACGCGCCCCAGCTCGGCGATCGACGCCATGTCGCGGCCGACCAGATTGCTGGTGATGCCGTTGGCGTACAACTGTGCTGCCACGCCGATTGCGCCGATGCTGACCAGCGCGATCACGACCATCATGATGGTGCCCAGCATGCGGAAGCGGATGGTAAAACGGCGCATCAAACTAGCAAACGGCATGGCGGGCTCCTCGTTATTGATCAGTCTGCGGCAATCCAACGCGTCTTACTGTACACCGAAAGGCGCAGGCGAAATCGATCAATTGACCGGCAAAAGTCGACCGCGCCACGAGGGCGGCGGGGCGTGCAAGATGAGGCGAATTAGACTCTGACGGGAAGCCAGTCGCAACGCAACTGGTGTGCCAGATGGGCATGGCTGCGCCACACGACATACAGCGAGGGCGCCATCATGCTGACCAGGCAGAGTGGGTAACACCAGGGCGCATCCAGCGCGAAGGCTGGCAGCCAGCCCACTCGCCCCATCACCCACAGGATCAGCATCGCGTCCCAGGCTTGGTATTCCAGCGGATGCTCGCGCCGGTGTGCGATGTGCCACCGGCGAATGCGACCGAGCTCATTCATCGAGAGATTGGGTGGCAGGCGGTGAAACATGGTGCCTCCGGAAGTAGGCTCCACTGTAAGTTGCCAGTAAGCTGTTGTCAACTTGCTGTAAGCCGCTAAAAGAGTTGCTGCTCAGACGCTTCCCCGCCGCTGGCCTTAGACGCTTGCCGGGCAACTGTCCCGGCATCAATCGAGCTTGCGTCGGCAGCGTCGGCGGTGTGCACCAGTGAGCCCACGCGCACGCCCAGCAGGCGCAGGCGGCGCTGCAGCGGCACGCGCTTGAGGCATTGGCCCGCGGTCTGGCGGATCAGGCCGGCATCGGCCGTGTAGTGTTCCAGCGTCTGGTCGCGCGTCACGCTCTGGAAGTCATCAAAGCGCAGCTTGATGCCGATGGTTCTGCCGACATAGCCCTTGCGTTGAAGATCAGCCGCGACGCTCTGGCACAAGCGGGTGAAGATTGCGCCCAGCTCGGCTTTGTCGCGCACGGCATGCAGGTCGCGTTCGAAGGTCGTCTCGCGGCTGATCGACACCGGTTCGCTGTGGGTCACCACCGCGCGTTCGTCACGACCGTGAGCCGCTTCGAACAGCCACGCGCCCGTCTTCTCCCCGAAGTGCTGCTGCAGCCAGGCCGGCTCACGCGCGGCGAGCTGACCAATGGTCTCGATGCCATGACCTCTGAGCTTCTCGTCTGCCTTGGGACCAATGCCATTGATCTTTCGGCATGCCAAGGGCCAAATCACGCTGGTCAGTTGGTGTTCATGCACGATCGAGATTCCGTTGGGCTTGTCGAACTCGCTGGCCATCTTGGCCAGCAATTTGTTGGGCGCGACACCTACCGAGCAGGTCAGGCCGGTGTCATCGAAGATGCTCTTCTGGATCAGTCGCGCCAACACGCGGCCGCCTTCACGCTGACCGCCCGGCACGTTGGTGAAGTCAATGTAGACCTCGTCGACGCCGCGGTCCTCCATCACCGGCGCAATGTCGGTGATGATGGTCTTGAACCGACGCGAATAGTGGCGGTATTGCTCAAAGTCCACCGGCAGCAGAATCGCCTGCGGACACAGGCGCGCGGCTTTCATCAAGCCCATGGCCGAGCCCACACCAAACTGGCGCGCGGCGTAAGTGGCCGTCGTGATTACGCCGCGACCGACATAGCCCTTGAGCCGGGGAAAGAAGTCCAGTGGGATGTCGGCCAGGTCGTGCGCTGTCCAGTCGCGCTCGGGCAGGGCCACCCGCAGGCGCGCCAGCAGGTCGTCCTCGGCGCGGCGGCCGCCACCGATCACCACCGGCAGACCCTTGAGCTGAGGGTAGCGCAGCAGCTCGACCGACGCATAAAACGCGTCCATGTCGAGGTGGGCGATACGGCGCGCGGGCAGGGTCATAGGCGGGAGGATAGCAAGTAGCGGGGAGTCGCATTACCTTGAATACGATGGGGTCAATGCAAATGTTGCAAAATGTAAGCGCATGGGCACAGCCGCTCGAAAGACGGTGTCGCAAAGCTTCCGGTCTACGGCGAGTTCACGTCTTGACAGCGGGGTTGCCAGCACTTGAACCGATTTCATGGCCTGTTGGGCAACATTGGGCTGGGTTCAGGGTGGTAACGCGCTGTCGACGGGTGTTCGACCAAACCGCAGGCGCGACGCGGGTCACTGGCGTTTTGCCGTGCCGCCAGACCACTGACCACGGTGGCCTGGTCGACCCCTCAATCACAAACCGTTGGAACTGTCGCATGGATCTCTCAGCCTGGAAGGTGCGCACGCGCCTGAGTTTTGGTTTTGGCAGCGTTTGCCTGCTGTTGCTGGTGATTGTCGGAATTGGGTGGACATCGCTGGCGCGAATTCAAGCGGGGCTGACCGATGTGGTGGATGATCGCTGGCCCAAGATATCGGCCGCCACTGCCATCCTGACGCAGACCGATGCGATTGCGATCGCCCTGCGCAACATGATGCTCAACCCCGATCCGGCCGACCGGCAAAAACAGATTGAGGGCATTGCCAAGTCGCGCGAGTTGATCGGGCAAAACGTCGCGTTGCTGGATCGCACGGTGACTTTGCCCAAAGGCAAAGAGCTGCTGCAGCAAGTCAAGGACCAGCGCACCAGGTACATTGCTGGACAGGAGGCGCTGATGGCCCTGATCGCGGCTGACAAGCCCGATGAGGCAAGGACCTACCTGTCTGGTCAGTTGCGCCCGGTGCTGGCAGCGTACAAGGGCGCCGTCACAGCTCTGATCGAGCTGCAGGTGGGCCTGATGAATTCCACCGCCACGAGCTCCGCTGAAACCTACGCGCAGGCGCGAGCGACGCTGGTTGGTTTGGGCATGCTGGCGCTGGTGCTTGCTGTTACGGTCGGCTGGCTGATGACGCGCAGCCTGCTCAAGGAACTGGGTGGCGAGCCTAGCGCGGCCGCCGACCTGGCGCGCGCAGTGGCGCAGGGCGATTTCACGCAGACCACGACCGTGCGTGCGGGTGACCAGGACAGTCTGATGGCGCACCTGGGAACCATGCAAAGCAGTTTGGCACGGGTGGTATCCGAAGTGCGCAGCGGCTCGGAGGCAGTGGCTACTGCCAGCGCGGAGATTGCCCAGGGCAACCAGGACTTGTCCAGCCGCACCGAAAGCCAGGCCAGTGCCTTGGAGGAGACAGCGGCGTCGATGGAACAGCTGGGCGCCACCGTCAAACAAAACGCCGACAGCGCGCGCCAGGCCAACCAGTTGGCCATGAGTGCTTCCACCGTCGCCGTGCGCGGCGGCGAAGTCGTGGGCCAAGTGGTCGAAACCATGAAAGGCATCAACGACAGCTCGCGCAAGATCGGCGACATCATCAGCGTCATCGACGGCATCGCTTTTCAGACCAACATCCTGGCGCTCAACGCGGCGGTAGAAGCCGCCCGCGCCGGCGAACAGGGCCGTGGCTTTGCCGTGGTCGCCAGCGAAGTGCGCTCCCTGGCCGGGCGCTCGGCCGAAGCGGCCAAGGAAATCAAGAGCCTGATCAATGCCAGCGTCGAACGGGTCGAGCAGGGCAGCGCTCTGGTCGATCAGGCTGGCGTCACCATGTCCGAGGTGGTCAGCTCCATCCGCCGCGTCACCGACATCATGGGTGAGATCAGTGCCGCCAGCAACGAGCAAAGCCTGGGTGTCGCGCAAGTGGGCGAAGCGGTGACGCAAATGGACCAGGCCACACAGCAAAATGCCGCCCTGGTCGAGGAAATGGCCGCCGCTGCCGGCAGTCTCAGCAGCCAGGCAAAGGAGCTGGTGCAGTCAGTCGCGGTGTTCAAACTGGGTGCCGGGCAGGATCACCATCCGCTGGCCAAGTTGGCGGCGGTGCGTTCTCGCGAGCCCAAGGGGCAGCCTTATGTGGGTACGGAGCGACGCAGTGGCGGCGTGCCCAAGGGGGCAGCGGCACGGGGCCATGCCAGTCGCCCTGCCGGCGCCGCACCGTCTGTCCGACCAGCGCCAGGCAGCACGCCGATGTCCAGTCCGCCGCCGCTGCAGGCGCCCAAGACCCAGACGCGGGCAGCGCCCGCCGGTGGCGATGAGGACTGGGAGACCTTCTGAGACCTCGTTCTGCGCTTGACTGACTATTGTGTGTTCCTCAAGTCACGACCGCACTTACCGTCATTGCGGAAAGCGGCAGCGACGCGCCCATCCATGTCGGCGCGGCCACAGGCATGGATTGCCGCGCTTCGCTCGCAATGACGAAATGCAGTCGCATTGGCTTGTCTCATCGATTTTGTAAAGATCAACCGGACGGCCAACAAACCACGCAACTGGGGGACAGGCTGCCTGGGTGTTCTGCGCCGGTCCCCGCGCCGCGGGCCCGACCCGGGCAGAACACCCAGGCAGCCTGTCCCGGCGCCGACCAATTGGCCGAGCCAGTGCCATTCTGTTTCGCTCGGTACCCCACCGGTCACAGGTGCGGGGCGTGCCGAGCTGCCGCCCATGGGGGCTGAACAGCAGTTGATAGGGTGCAAGGATTAGTGTTTCGCGTCAAACTGAAGATTGGCCAGACGAGGTATTCTGCAGTGCAGCAATGACCAATGTCTTAGGACTCGTATGGACAAGCATTTCTTGACCCCTCTCTTTTCCCCAAGTTCGATCGCGGTATTTGCCGGCAAGGCCGAGGAGCCCGATTCGCAGACCCCGCTGGCGCAAGCCCTGCATGGCGCGCTGCGGGCACAGCGCTATACCGGGACGATGCTGTTCCTGGATATTCATTTCACCGGCACGCTGGCTGACCTGGCCCACACCCAGGCCGATTTGGCCATCATTGCCCTGCCCGCCGACGAAGTAGCTGCCGCGCTGGAGATCGCCGGGCGTATCAAGTGTCGTGCTGCCTTGCTGATCGGCAGCGGCATCGCCGCGACGCAGGCGGCCGAACTGCACAAGACTGCGCGACGCCACGGCATCCATTTGCTGGGTCCCAATTGCCTGGGGTTCCAGCGCCCCCACTTGCAACTCAATGCCAGCGTGGCAGGCCCGCTGGCAGCGTCAGGGCCCTTGGCTTTGGTTTCCCAGTCGGGTGCGTTGACCTCGTCCATCCTGGATTGGGCGCAAAAGAACGGCGTGGGCTTTTCCACCGTGGTCTCGCTTGGTCCCAACACGGCAGTGGACATCGCGCAGGTGCTCGACTTCTTGGCGGCCGATGCGCAGACCCACAGCATCGTGGTGTACCTGGAGGGCATCAGCAATGCCCGGCGCTTCATGAGCGCACTGCGCGCCGCAGCCAGCGCCAAACCGGTGGTGGTGCTCAAGGCCGGCCGCAAACTGGCGGGCAACCGCGCGGCGCTGACGCACTCGGGCGCCATCGTAGGCAGTGACGACGTGTTCGACGCCGCCCTGCGCCGCGCCGGTGCGGTGCGGGTGCGCTCGTTTGTCGCGCTGTTCTCCGCGGCCAAGTGCCTGGCCGCGCGGTACCGGCCGGTGGGGCGTCGACTGGCGATTGTGACCAACGGCGGCGGCCCCGGCGTGCTGGCGGCGGACTGGATCAGTGAGATCAACCTTCAGTTGGGCTGCCTCACGCCGGAACAGGCGCAAGTTCTGCAAGCGCAACTGCCGCCGCTGGCGTCTTTGTGTGATCTGATGGATGTCTCCGAGGAAGCCGGGCCCGAGCACTTTCGCGCGGCGATCGAGGCAGCCGGCAAGGCGGGGCAGATCGACGGCGTGCTGGCCATCTATTCGCCCAAGGTCGGTACCGATGGGGCTGCCATTGCCACCGTCCTGGCCGACGCCAACAAGCGTCTGGGCAAGCCACTGCTGACGTGCTGGATGGGAGATGCCAGCGTGGGCGAGGCGCGCCAGATTCTCAATGACGCGGCGATTCCGAGTTTTCGCACCCCTGAGGCGGCAGTGGGCGCGTTTGGCAACATTGCCTCCTTTTATCAAAACCAGCAGTTGCTGCAGCAGACCCCGCCGCCCTTGTCGGACCTGGCCAAACCCGATGTCGAGGGTGCGCACATGTTGATCGAGAGCGTGTTGGCGGAACGGCGCAAGGTGCTCACCGAAATGGAGTCGAAGGCGCTGCTGGCGGCGTTTCACATTCCCGTCACCAAAACCATTCTGGCGCGCAACGTCAATGAGGCGATCATGATCGCCACGCAACTGGGCTTTCCGGTGGCGCTCAAGGTGGATTCACCGGATATCAGCCACAAGTCCGACGTGCAGGGGGTGGCCCTGAACGTGCTTAACGCGGTTGGCGTACGCGACACCTACCTGGAGATGATGCAGGCCGTGGCCAGGTTGCAGCCAGGCGCGCGCATCAATGGTGTCACGGTGCAGAACATGTCGGCGCAAAAGCGTGGCCGCGAGATCTATATCGGGCTCGTCACCGACGATCCATTTGGCCCGGTGATTGCGTTTGGCGCGGGCGGCACCATGATCGAGCTGATCAATGACCGCGCCATGGAGTTGCCCCCGCTCAACCAGTTCCTGGCGCGCCGATTGACTGAGCGCGCGCGCGTGGCCGAGACGCTGGGTGAGTGGCGCGGTGCCGCCTCGATCAACATGGAGGCGCTGGAGCAGGTGCTGCTGCGCGTGTCCGAGATGGTGTGCGAGCTGCCGCAACTGCGCGAGATGGACATCAACCCCATCATCGTCGACGAGTCCGGCGCGGTGGCGGTGGATGCACGGATCGTGATTGAAAGTGCGCCGCCCTCGGCGCGCCATTACAACCACCTGGCGATCCTGCCCTACCCGTCGCAGCACGAGCAGGTGTGGCCGCTGCGTGGCGGCGGCGACTACACCGTGCGCCCGGTGCGCCCCGATGACGCCACCATGCTGCAGGAGTTTGTGCGTCGCCTGTCGCCCGAAAGCCGCTATTTCCGATTTGTGTCGACCATGCAGGAACTGCCCGCCAACCTGCTGTCGCGCTTTACCTTGATCGACTACGACCGAGAGATGGCCCTGGTCGCGGTGCACCGCGAGCGCGGCATAGGTGCAGATGGCGAACCAACCGAGACCGCGCGCATCGTCGGTGTATCGCGCTACATCACCAATCCGGACCGCGCCACCTGTGAGTTCTCCCTGGTGGTGGCGGACGACTTCAAGGGCCAGGGCCTGGGCTCGCGCCTGATGTTGTCGATCATGGACTTCGCCCGAGAGAAGGGCCTGACCGAGATTGAAGGGCTGGTGCTGGCCAACAACCCGACCATGCTCAAGCTGATGAAGAGCCTGGGTTTTGTCGCCAAGACCTTTGATGAGGACCCCGATTTCAAGCTGGTGACACACGCGCTGTAGTCATGTCATCTGGTCCTGAAAGAACTTGAACGTGCCGCGTCCGCCTTGTTTGGCCTGATACATGGCTATATCAGCGTGTTTCATCAGTTCGTTGGCGTTGCCGCTTTGCGTCGAAAACACGCTGATGCCGATGCTGGGCGTGCAAGTGGCGCGGTGGCCATCGACCTCGTAGGGGCTGGAGAGTTCAGTCAGCAGTTTTCTGACCACGGGCAGGATGTCGTCCTGTCCGTGGGTCTCAGGCAGTAGTACAACGAATTCATCACCACCCAGGCGTGCCACGGTATCAGCGCCACGCACGCAGGTCTTCATGCGTTGGGCCGCGCTGCGTAGCAACTGGTCACCCGCGGCGTGCCCGAATTCGTCGTTGACATGTTTGAAATGGTCGAGATCGAGGTACAGCAATGCCACTTGGTTGCCCAGTCTGCGTGCGCGTTCGATGGCCTGTTCCAAGCGATCCATCAGCAGGCTGCGATTGGGCAGACCGGTCAAGGCGTCGTAGTGAGCCAGGTGGTCGAGTCGTTCTTCAATGGTCTTGCGTTCGGAGTTGTCGTAGAAGATGCCGACGTAGTGGGTGACCTTACCGTCGTGGTTCTTGATGGCGCTGATGGCCAGGTACTTGGGGTACAAGTGCCCGTCCTTGTGCCGGTCCCACATGTCGCCGTGCCAGTGTCCGGTTGCCTGCAGCGAGGCCCACATGGCTTGGTAGAACGCGAGGTCATGTCGGCCCGACTGCAGCAGGCGCGGGTTGGCGCCCACCGCCTCGTGTCCGCTGTAGCCGGTAAGCTCGGTAAAGGCGCGGTTGACCGAACGAATCGTGCCCTCGGCGTCGGTCACCACGATGGCGTGGTTGGTGGCTTCGAAGGCCTTGACGTAGAGCGAGGTCTGCTCTTCTTCTTGTCGCACCGCGGTGACGTCGTCACCAATCAATATCGTGCCCCGTACGCGACCGCTGTGGTCACGCCAGACCACTGCGTGCCAGAAGACATGGCGGGACTGGCGCTCGCTGGTGAGCAGTTCGGTGTGGAACTCGGCCGGGAAGTGCGCGTCCTGCCGGCCATCGGGGTAGAGCTGCTCGAGCAGAGCCTGATTGCCTGGTGCCAGGTGATACTGAAACAGTGGGCGGTTCATCAGCTCGGACCCGCCGCAATGCAGCAGACGGCACAGGCCGCCGTTGGAGAACAACACGTGCCCCTGCGGGTCGAGCACGACCGCGATAAGGCGGGTCTGTTTGAGCAGCGGGAAGATGCTGCGCACAGCGTCTTCCATTTCCGCCTCGCCATCCTGGTAGGGCGTCACATCGAAGCACAGCGCCAGATGACCGACAAACTCGCCCTGCGGCGTGCTCTGTGGCATACCCTGGCCGACCAGCCACCGAAAGACCCCATCCTGGCGCCGGTATCGAAACAGCAATCGAAACGCGCGTGCGTCGTGCCGCGCCTGTTCAAGCCCCGACATGAGCGCTGCCATATCGTGCGGGTGGACATGGTCCAACCAGCCGTGCCCCAGATCCGACGCAGTCGCTCGACCGGTGAAAACCGACCATGAGGGGCTGACGAAGTTCAGCATGCCCTGCCGGTCACTGGTGAAGACCAACAAGTTGTCAGGATAGGCGAGGAACCGAAACGTCTCCTGCACAGCGCTGGGGCCGCTTGGGTCGGGCAGCATTCGGGTGTCGTT
This sequence comes from Candidatus Rhodoferax odensensis, assembly GCA_016718405.1. Lineage (GTDB taxonomy): Bacteria > Pseudomonadota > Gammaproteobacteria > Burkholderiales > Burkholderiaceae_C > Rhodoferax_D > Rhodoferax_D odensensis. Next base: position 53,957 of record JADKDJ010000010.1, on the reverse strand, counting down.
CATGGGCAAAGCCTCCAGCGGTGAACTCGGTGCACCGCGCACCAGGCCACTGCCCCGAACGGCTACCCGGTTCAGTACGTGCCTGGTAGCAGGATACCCTTGTCCACGGTTTCGATGTTGGTGTGGCCGCAAAATGCCATGGTCAGATCGAGCTCTTTGTGGATGATCTGCAGGACCTTGTCCACCCCTTCTTCACCCATCGCACCCAGACCATACAGGAAGGCGCGGCCAATGTAGGTGCCCTGTGCGCCCAGGGCGCGCGCCTTGAGCACGTCCTGGCCGGAGCGAATGCCGCCGTCCATGTGCACTTCGATCTGCCTGCCCACGGCGTCCACGATCTGGGGCAGTGCGCGGATGGAGGACTCGGCACCATCGAGCTGGCGCCCGCCGTGGTTGGACACAATCAGCGCGTCGGCGCCCGAATTGACGGCCAGACGCGCGTCCTCCACGTCCTGAATGCCCTTGAGGATCAGCTTGCCGCCCCAACGCTTCTTGATCCACTCGACATCGCCCCAATTGAGCGCCGGGTCGAATTGCTTGGAGGTCCATTCGCTCAATGAACCCATGTTCTCCACGCCCGTGACGTGGCCGACGATGTTGCCAAAGCCGTGCCGTTTGGTGCCCAGCATGCCCAGACCCCAGCGCACCTTGGTCATCATGTTGAGGACGTTCGCGATGGTCAGTTTGGGCGGCGCCGAGAGGCCGTTCTTCAGGTCCTTGTGGCGCTGGCCAATGATTTGCAGGTCCAGCGTGAGTACCAGTGCCGAGCAGTTGGCCGCTTTGGCGCGGTCGATCAGGCGCTCGATGTAGCCCCGGTCCTTCATCACATAGAGCTGAAACCAGAACGGGTGGCCACCGGTCTCCTTGGCCACGTCCTCGATCGAGCAGATGCTCATGGTGGACAGGGTGAACGGGATGCCAAAGCGTTTGGCCGCCTTGGCCGCCAGAATCTCGCCGTCCGCGTGCTGCATGCCGGTCAGGCCGGTGGGGGCAATCGCCACCGGCATGGCCACCGGCTGGCCGATCATGGTGCTGGCGGTACTGCGGTTCTCCATATTGACGGCCACCCGCTGGCGCAGCTTGATCTTTTGAAAGTCGCTCTCGTTGGCGCGGTAGGTGCTCTCGGTCCACGAGCCGGAGTCTGCGTAGTCGTAGAACATGCGCGGTACGCGCTTTTTGGCCAGCACGCGCAAGTCTTCGATGTTGGTAATCACGGTCATGGTGGTCTTTCTGCGGGGTTGAATGGGCTGGCCAAATGGTAGCGCCTGCCCCTTGGTGCAGGCATGAAAAGTGCCCTCGGCTGGTTGAAAAAATTTTGCGCACCCTAGAATCGGTCAATGTTCGATCCATTTCCCCGTTTGCGCCGCGTCTGGGCGGCGCTCGTGTTGGCAGCTTGGTGTGTCGTGGCGGCCCAGGCCCAGGAGGGCGCCAAACCGCCGGCGCAGCGCAACGGCTCGGAGCCGGCACAGGTGTCGCACGATGCCCAGCGCGCCTACGAGTCATCGCGCGACAAGCTGGTGCAGATCCGCACACTGCTGCGCAACACCAATACCCAGTCCAGCGTCGGTTCGGGCTTTTTTGTCTCCGCCGATGGCCTGATCATCACCAACTTCCACGTCGCCAGCCAGCTCGCCCTGGAGCCCGATCGCTACCGGGGCGTGTACGTGCCGGTCGATGGCAAGCAGGCAGATCTGGAGTTGCTGGCCTTTGATGTGCTGCATGACCTGGCGCTGTTGCGCGTCAAGGACGCCGGTCCGCAGCGCCCGGCATTGTCGTTTCGCGCCAGGGACGCCGCCTTGCAGCGCGGCGAACGCCTGTACTCGTTGGGCAACCCGCTGGACATTGGTTTTGCCGTCACGGAGGGGACATACAACGGGCTGGTGCAACGCAGCTTCTATCCGCGCATTTTCTTTGGCGGTGCCATCAACCCCGGCATGAGCGGCGGCCCGGTGATCGACGAGGCCGGTCAGGTGATTGGCGTCAATGTGTCCAAACGGCTCGATGGCGAGCTGGTCAGCTTTTTGGTGCCGGCAGAGTTTGCCCAGGCCCTGCTGGCGCGTGCCGCCACGGCCACCGCGCTGACGCGCAAGGCGCATGCCGAGGTGACGCGTCAGCTCGTTGCGCATCAGGAACAGGTGACGCAGCGCTTTATCAGCACGCCTTTCAAAGCGCAACGCCATGGCGGCTACAGCGTGCCGGTGCCCGACGACGCGCTGGCGCGTTGCTGGGGGCGTGCGCGGGATCCGGACTTCAAAGCGTTCGACCTGGAGCGCACCAACTGTCAGCAAGACAGCCAGTTGTTCGCGGGCGACATCACCACCGGCTTCATTCGGGTGCGCTACGAGGCCTACGATGCGCCCAAGTTCAGCGCGCTGCGGTTTGCCAGCATGTACTCCGACAGCATGGCCAACGAGCGCTTTGCCGTACGCGCCACCAGCCGCATGACGGCCGCTGAATGTTCAGAGCGCTTCATCGACCGCGATGGCATGGCGGTGCGGGCGGTGGTGTGCCTCAACGCCTACCGCAAGTTTCAGGGGCTGTACAACGTGTCGGTGCTGGTCACCTCGCTCAACCGCCCGACCCAGGGCGTGCAGGGCCGCCTTGACGCGAACGGTTTCAGCTTTGACAACAGCCTGGCCCTGGTTGCCTACTACTTGAACGGGTTCAAGTGGGAGGGCGCACGATGAGCGGCGGCGATACCCTGATGATGGAGGAAGATCCGCACGACGCGCCAGACCTGCCAGCGTCGGGCGCAAACCAGGCAGACTCGGAAACCGTGGGTGACACGGCACTCGCCGCTGTTGCGGCCCCCGGGCCAGGCTTGCAGGGCTTGCTGGAGGTGTTCGACCGCAGTGGCGCCACCGTGACGCGGCTGCGCGTGACGCGCTGGCCGGTTGCGGTTGGGCGCTCGCTGTCGGCGGACCTGGTGCTCGATGACGGTCACGTCGCCGCCGAGCACATGCGCATTGAGCAATCGATCGGCGGCGCGATTCAGGTGTGCGTGCTCGACACGCTCAACGGTGTGCGCCGCGGTCACACGCTGTACCCGCGCGGCGCGCGCTTCGACTGGAACGGCGAGGATGATCTGAGCCTGGGGCGTTCGCGCCTGCGCCTGCGCTTGCCTGGCATGCCGATCGCGCCTGAGCAAGCGCTGCCCAAGTCACCCGTGCGCATGGTTGGCCTGACCCTGGCGCTGATGCTGGCGATGTTTGGCCTGGGGCTGTTGCAAACCTGGTTCAAGGTGGCGGAGCCGGCCAAGTTTGCGCAGGCCGCGTTGTCGCTGCTGGGTGTGTTGTTGGGCGGCCTGGTGGTGTGGGCCGGGATGTGGTCACTGGCCACCAAGCTGTTCACCGGCCACCCGCAGTTCTGGCGGCATGTGCGCATTGCCTGTGCGTTTTCTCTGCTTCAGCCACTGGCCACCGGTGCCGGATATCTGTTGGCATTCGCGTTCTCGTGGGAGAGCTTGGCGCGACTCAACTTTCTGCTCAGTATTCCGGTGGTCGCCGCCGGCGTGGTGATGCACCTGCTGGTGATTGCACCGCAGCGTCGGCGCAGCCTGGTTGCCATCGTGGCCGGCGTGGCGTTGCTGGGGGTGAGCGTGATGATGGGGACAACCTGGCTGCAGACCAAGCGGCTCTCCAACCAGGTTTACCTGTCGGCCCTGTTCCCACCCAGCTGGCGTCTGGCGCCCGCTGTGCCGGTGAGCCAGTTCATGCAGGAGGCGGCTTCGATTCGCCAACGCTTGGACGAGCGCCTGAAAGACCGCGACGACGACGCAGCGGGCGACGACGAGGAAGAGTGAGGCTTGTGCCTCGGACCTGCGACCGACGATTGAGATTTCTATGCAGACTGCAGACGTTGTGATCATCGGTGCCGGCATGGCTGGTGCCTCGGCGGCGTTTTTTCTGGCCCCGCACGCCAAGGTTGTACTGCTCGAGCGCGAGTCCCAACCGGGCTACCACGCCACCGGGCGATCGGCGGCGATGTACTCCCAGTCGTACGGCAACGCTTGCGTGCGCGCGCTGACCGTCGCCTCGGGCGAGTTCTATCGCCAGCCACCGGGTGGCTTTTGCGACTACCCGCTGATCACACCGCGCGGCGCCTTGACGGTGGGAGCCGGCGCGCAGCACGACAGCTTGCTGCAGACCTGGCACGCCATGCGCGCGCTGGTTCCCAACATCGCGTGGTGGACGCAAGACCAGGTGTTGCAACGGGTGCCGGTGATGCGCCCAGAGGCAGCGCAGTTTGCAGTCTACGAGCCCGACGCCATGGACATGGACGTGCACGCCATTCACCAGGGATTCCTGCGCGGCGCCAGGCAGGCGGGGGCAACGCTGGCGTGCAACGCCGAGGTACGGCGGGTTTGGCGCGACGGTGCGTTGTGGTGCCTGGAGACCCCAGCGGGCTGTTTTGGCGCGCCGGTGCTCATCAACGCAGCGGGAGCCTGGTGCGATGAGCTGGCAGCGCTGGCTGGCGTGGCCCCCATCGGTCTGGTGCCGATGCGCCGCACCGCTTTCACCTTCGAGTCGCCCAGCGGCACCGACATCCATGACTGGCCGCTGGTGATTGCTGCAGATGAGAGTTTCTATTTCAAGCCCGACGCTGGCGTGCTGCTGGCTTCGCCGGCCAATGCCGACCCGGTGCCACCGCAGGACGTGCAGCCTGAAGAGCTGGACGTGGCGATAGCGGTGGACCGTCTGGAGGCCGCCACCACCTTGACGGTGCGTCAGGTCAAACGCAAATGGGCCGGACTGCGCTCGTTTGTGGCGGACAAGTCGCCGGTGGTGGGCTTTGCGCGGGATGCGCCAGGCTTCTTTTGGTTGGCGGGGCAAGGTGGTTACGGTATCCAGACCGCGCCGGCGCTGGGCGAGCTGGCCGCTGCGCTGGTGCGTGGTCTGGCGGTGCCGTCGGCCATGGCTGCCCTGGGCGTCCGCGCGGACGACCTGTCGCCACTGGTCCGGCCATGGGCGGCGTGCGTCGGCCCACCCCCAGCGGCCGGCGGTGCGATTCATCGCATGCGCGCGCCTGAGTACCGGCCGCCGCCCTGCAGCAGCAGGCCGACTGAGGTTGCGGCAGGTGCACGGCCGCTGGTGTCGCGGCACCCCGGTTCTCGGTCCGCCGTCCCGCAAGCGCGACCAGAGTTCGATCCGGCCCGGTCCGGCGCGTGGTAGTCCGGGTCCAACGCTGGTTGGAGTCCTTGGATCTGAGGTACTCAGACTGTTGCCGAGGAACTGATCCTGAAAGACGATGTCGTCATACAGTTTGGGGCCCCTGATCCAGTTGCCGTCTGCGTCCTTGGTTGACCAGAACAACAGGCAGGTGACCTTGCCCAGGCTGACTCAGTGTCCGCTTTCGCGATCGGCGGTAAAGATGGACCAGCCGCCAAACTGAAAGTCGATCAAGAGCGGCCCGGCGCTGTCGAACTCAATGGCAGAGAAACCCTGGTAAGCGGTGTCCTGGCCGCCAGAACTGTTGCCGAAGCCCGGCATAGGCGCTCTTCGTGTCAGGTCGGCGACCTGGGGCGCCATGGTCGCTTTGGCTGTGCTGCTTTGATTTGACCGTCCTGGGATAGCTCCTGCGCCGCCGCTTTGCCGGTGGTGCCCGCGTTTCTGCGGAGGAAAGATGGCGCGCGTCAGAGCCTTCCGGCCTGTGGCACGGTCGCACGAGAACATGACCAGTTCGGGTGCGTAACCCCGCGCGGCGGACCCCCGCCCTAGGCAAGCAGGCTTGCTGAGCGAGGCCACGCAGGAAAAGTGCGCGCTGTTCCGTGAGTGAATTCAGTGGAAGGCGACCCGCCGTATTCGTTTTGACCGCGCCGGCTGCCCTGCATGCAAGACTACCGGCCCTGTGTATCAGCCCCGCGTCACGCGCGTATCAATTGTTTCAGCGGCCGCCGACCAAAAGTCGGCAAAGATGTTGCTTGGGCCCATGGGGGAGGGCTTGCGCGAACTCTCGCGGTCGGCGGGCGTGGGGCGGTTTTCACCCGAACTTCACACAGTTTTCAAACAGGTCCCTGGCGCCTTCAAACTGCCTTCTTGGCCACGCGGGATGCTCTCTTCACCGTGCAATACCGCACGCAGTCTGGAGAAGCATGTCATGACCCTCGTTGCCCCTGCAATCGCCGCCACGCCGCCGCTCGACCCGTCGGCGCGCCTGTCACGCTGGCTATGGCTGGCCACCACCATTCTCTCGGGCGCCTGTTTTGTTGCCCTCATGGGCCAGCCGGCGCACGCACAGGATCGCGCCGCGCCGCGCCTCAAGACCGAGAGTCCCTATTTCTTCGTCAAGAGTGACAACCCTGGCGTGGACTTGCTGCCGCTCAAGTCAACCCAGGTCGATGTGCGTGTCAGCGGTGTGATTGCCGACGTGACCGTGGTCCAGACCTACCGCAACGAGGGTCAGCGCGCGATTGAGGCCAAGTATGTGTTTCCCGGCTCCACCCGCGCTGCGGTGCATGGCATGAACGTACGTCTGGCCGACCGGCTGATCACCGCCAAGATCCGCGAGAAGCGGCAGGCCAAAGTTGAGTACGACGTTGCCAAGCAGGCTGGCAAGACCGCTGCCTTGCTGGAGCAACACCTGCCCAACGTGTTCCAGATGAACGTGGCCAACATCCTGCCCGGCGACGACGTGAAGGTTGAGCTGCGCTACACCGAGCTGCTGGTGCCCACGCATGGCAACTACCAGTTTGTGTTTCCCACCGTGGTGGGACCGCGCTACAGCAACCCCAACAACCAAGGCACGGGCAGCCAGACCAGCGCCGCGTGGGCGGCGCAACCCTACCTGTCCAAGGGCCAGGACAGCCCCGCGGCTTTCGACATTCACGTCACGCTCAACACGCCCATCGGCGTCAAAGAGGTGCGCTCCTCCTCGCACGACATCAGCACCGCAAGCGAGCAAGGTGGCACCCTGATCGTCGGCCTCAAGCCCGGTGCCGAGCCGGTCAACAACCGCGACTTCATCCTGGACTACCGGTTGGCCGGCGACAAGATCGAGAGTGGCGTGATGCTCTACAAGGGCCATGAAGAGAACTTCTTCCTGGCCATGGTGGAGCCGCCCAAGGCGCTGCCCACTACCAGCATCAGCCCGCGTGACTACATCTTTGTGGTCGACATCTCTGGCTCCATGCATGGGTTTCCCTTGGACACGGCCAAGGCGCTGCTGCGCGAGCTGATCGGCGGCCTGCGCCCGAGTGACACCTTCAATGTGCTGTTGTTCTCGGGCAGCAACCGCTTTCTGAACGCCCACTCGGTAAGCGCCACCCGAGCCAACATCGAGCAGGCGGTGCGCACCATCGATCAAATGGGCGGTGGTGGCAGCACCGAGCTGATTCCTGCGCTCAAGCGTGTTTATGCCGAGCCCAAGGCGGCCGATGTTGCGCGCACCGTGGTGGTGGTGACCGATGGTTTTGTGACGGTCGAGCGCGAGGCGTTTGAGCTGGTGCGCAGCAACCTCTCCAAGGCCAACGTGTTCTCGTTCGGTATTGGTTCCTCGGTCAACCGCCATCTGATGGAGGGCCTGGCCCGTGCTGGCATGGGCGAGCCGTTCATCATCACCAAGCCCGCCGAGGCGGCGCAACAGGCAGCACGCTTTCGCACCATGATCGAGTCACCGGTGCTGACCAGTGTGAAGGCGCGTTTTGAAGGCCTCGATGTGTACGACGTGGAGCCACGCCAACTGCCCGACCTGCTGGCCGAGCGCCCCTTGATCGTGTTCGGCAAGTGGCGCGGCGAAGCCCAGGGCAAGCTCGTCATCGAAGGCGCCACCGCCAACGGCCCGATCCGCCAGGTCGTCGACCTCAGCGCAAGCCAGGGCACCGACACAGCCGCACTGCGCCACCTCTGGGCGCGCCACCGCATTGCCAGTTTGAGCGACCAGGAGTCCCTGGAAGGCGGCGACGCGTTTGGCAAGGCCATCACCGAGTTGGGCCTGAAGTACAGCCTGCTCACGCAGTACACCAGCTTCCTGGCGGTTGACCACGTGGTGCGCAACACCGCGCCGGCCGACAGCACCAGCGTCAACCAGCCCTTGCCCTTGCCGCAGGGCGTGGAGAACACCGCGCTGGGTGCGCCCGTGCCCAGCACGCCCGAGCCCGCCACCTGGGGTGCGGTGCTGCTGACCTTGTCCGTACTGGGCATGCTGGCGCAGCGCCGTCGGCGCAGCCAGACGCATCACTACACGAGTTGATCATGTCCCTGCCGCGTCTGTTGCATTGGCCCGCCTTCGTGCGGTTTGGCATCGCTATCGATACCGCCCCCGAGTGGCGTTGGCTTGCCGTTCTGGCCGTGGCGCTGTGGCCCACCTGGTGGTGGATGGGCCAGCGCATGGTTGACGGCTCGGACGATCCGTTGGGCCTGCTGGCTTTGGCGGCTCTGACGGTGCTGCTGTGGCAGCAGCGGCAGCGTTTGCGCGCGGCACCGCGCTTGGGCTTTCAGTTGGCGGCGCTGGTCGGCGCCGGACTGACGATGGCCTTGCACCAACACCTGCCCGACTTGGCGCTGGCGCTGCTCGGCCTGTTGTCGTGGTGCGCCGGCTTGGTGGCCTTTTTGCCCGCGCGCATTGCCACCGCGCCGGTGCTGGGCTTGTCGGTGCTGTCTCTGCCGCTGCTGGCGTCGCTGCAGTTCTACGCCGGCTTTCCACTGCGGGTGATCACGGCCGAGATCAGCCGCTGGTTGCTCAGCGCTGCCTACAGCAGCGAGCGCAGTGGCGCCAACCTGGTGGTGCAGGGGCAGCTGATCATCGTCGATGCTCCCTGCTCGGGTGTGCAGATGGCCTGGCTGGGCTATTTTGTGGCGTGTGTGGTCGCGCTCGCTGCGCAGCGCGACAACCGTGGATTCTGCGTGCGCTTGCCGACGGTGGGGGGTGCTGGTGTTGGTGGGCAATGTGGTGCGCAACACCGTGCTGGTGGCGGCCCAGGCGGCTGGCGCGGCGCTGCCGCCGTGGGGCCATGAAGCCGTTGGCCTGGTGGTGTTGGCCCTGGTGTGTGGCGCCATCGCGTGGGTGATGGCCGGCGCAAGACCCAACTGGAGTGCTGCAGCATGAATCCGCTTGAGAACCGCTTTTTGAACCGCGTGTTACACAAGGCCCTGTGGGCTGCCTTGCTGCCCCTGTGTGCGCTATGGGGCGTGGCACAAGCCGTCTCCAACCGGCTGGAGGCGCACTCTGGCGGCGACCAGGCCGGCGCACACACGCCGCGCCGGGGCACTGGCCGCACGGCCGAGCTGCCCACCAACTGGAACGGCGCCGCGCTGCGCCCGCTGGCCCTGAGCGAGGTGGAGCAACGCTTTGCGGCACGCTTTCCGGGCAGCGTGGCGCGCATGACCGACGGCACGCAGGTGCTGGTGCTGCGCACGGTGCACCAGCCCACGCGCATGCTGCACCCCGCCACTGACTGCTACCGTGGCCTGGGCTACCGCATCCAGGGCGAGCAACTGGAGCAACAGGCCGACCAGCACCGCTGGCGCTGTTTTGTGGCCGAGCGCGCCGGGCAGCGGCTTCGCGTGTGCGAGCGCATCGAAGACGCCCACGGCCAGGGCTTTACCGATGCCTCAGCCTGGTACTGGGCCTCCGTCGCCGGCCGCTCCAACGGGCCCTGGAAAGCCCTCACCGTGGCAACCCGCTTATGAACCAGAGTCCGTCTTGGCGGGTCCCTGCCGACACCGGGCGGCCGTGGGGGGAGGTGCGGGCGGCCCTGTTGCGTGCCGTGCAACGCGTGCTGCTGTGGCTCGGTGTGGCCACGCTTGTGGTGGCCAGCGCGCTGCTGGTGTTTGGCCTGATCGTGCGCACCGTCTTGCGTCCAGCGCCCGGCACCTGGGCTACCACGGTTCAGGCGGGGCCGGTGCCAGTGGAGGTGGGCGTGCCGTCCCTGATCTGGCTGGCCACCACGCCGTGGTTGGTGCAGCTGGCGCACGGTCGCACGCTGCCCACTGCGTTGGGTCCGGTGCGCGTAGCGTGGGACGCGCAGGCCAACGCCCTGGCGCTGAGCTGCCGGCCGTGCAGCATCCGTCTCGCCAGTTGGGGCGGCGAGCCACTGCGTCTGGCCGAGGTTCGGCTCACGGTGCAGCGCATGGGCATGCGCTTGCATGGTACGGTCGCCTCGGGTCAGGTCGTCGCGCGCTGGCGCGGCCAGTTGACCGCAAACAGCCTGACGCTGGACATGGACCTGCCGAGCACGCCCGTGCGCGAGGGCTACGCCCTGTTTGCCAGTGCGATTGCCGAGTTGCGCAACCCCGCTTTGCGCATTGACGGAGACTTTGCGCTGCGCGCGCGCCTGACGCTGCCGACCGGTGAGCTGACGCTGGCGCCGCAGCTGCAGGGACTGGCAGTGCAGGGTCTGGGCACCGAGCAGTGGGCGCAGGCGCGCAGCCAGTGCGACCAAGGCCTGCCCAAGTGGGCGCGCCTGGCCAAACCAAGCGCCCAAAGCCTGCTGGCACGCGCTGTCATCGCCGCAGAGGACCAGCGCTACTTCGAGCATGCGGGGTACGACTTGACCGAGATCACCCTGGCCCTGCGCGGCAACCAGCGCGGCCTTGTGAATGCCTCGGACCCGTCACACCCGACGCCCGCGCCACGCGGGGCCAGCACGCTGTCGCAGCAGCTTGCCAAGCTGTTGGTCACCGGCGCCGAGCGCTCGCCCGTGCGCAAGCTGCGTGAACTGCTGTACGCCGTGGAAATGGAACAAACCCTGGGCAAGGCGCGCATTCTGGGGCTGTACCTGGACGTCGCGCCCTGGGGCGGCCAACTATGCGGCGCACGGGCCGCCGCCTACCGCTATTTTGGCAAGCGCGCCGACCGGCTTAGCGCGTCTGAGGCGGCGTGGCTGGCCGCCATGCTGCACAACCCGTCCATGGAAGCGCGGCGATGGGCCGCTACCGGCCAGATCAACCACGAGCGCGCGCAATGGGTGGCCCGTGGCATGCGTCTGGGCGGCGCCAGCGCGCCACGGCGGCCGACCGCTAAGATGGTCGCTGCTCATGGCTGAAGCTCTCAAGAACCAGTTTGGCGCGGAGGTGCCACGCACCATCGCCGCGATGGTGCGCGCGGTTCATCCCGCGTTTGACGCCGAGGGCTTTGTCAAGACCGTCCTGGACGGCTATCACTCGCTGGAGCTGATGCAGCGGGGACAAAAAATTGCGCAGGGTTTGCACGACTTCCTGCCGAAGGATTACCCCAAGGCGCTGGCGATCCTGATGCGTTCGCTGGAGCAAGCGCACGATCGTGACATGGGGCAGAGCCTGGGCTCCTTCCTGTTCCTGCCGCACACCCAGTTTGTGGCGACTTACGGGATGGCGCACTTTGATGTCTCCATGCGGGCCATGCATGCGCTGACGCAGCGCTTCACGGCCGAGTTCAGCATTCGGCCTTTTCTGGAGCGGCATCCCGAGGCCACGCTGCAGCAACTGCGGCGCTGGGCGGTAGATCCCAGCGCCCATGTGCGTCGCCTGGTGTCGGAGGGCACGCGTTCGCGTCTGCCGTGGGCGCCGCGGCTGAGCGCTTTCCAAAAAGACCCGTCCCCGGTGTTGGCTTTGCTGGAGCTGCTGAAGGACGATCCGGAGCTGTATGTGCGCAGGTCCGTCGCCAACAACCTGAACGACATCGGCAAGGACCACCCCGAACTGCTGGCCGACACCGCGCGGCGCTGGTTGAACGGTGCCAGCGCCGAGCGCAAGTGGATCGTGGGCCACGCGCTGCGCTCCGCGGTCAAACGCGGCGAGCCGGGCGCACTGCAGGTTTTGGGTTTTGGCAGCACTGCCAAGGTGCTGGTGCGGGCTGCAAACATCACGCCCACTCGGGCCAGGGCCGGGGGACGTGTCGACATCGCCTTTGAGGTTCACAACTCCCACGCCAAGCCCCAACGGGTGCTGGTCGATTGTTGTGTGCACTACGTCAAGGCCAACGGTCAAACCAGCGGCAAGGTTTTTAAACTCAAGACGCTGGAACTCGCTGCCGGTGACAGCGTGCCACTGCGCAAGCGGCTGTCCCTGGCGCAGATGACTACGCGCAAGCACTATGCGGGCTTGCACCGGGTGGAGGTCCTTCTCAATGGGCAGGCGCAAGCGTTGGGCAGTTTCGAGCTGTTGCCGGCGTTGGCGGCAATTGGCGGTTGAAAGGCGCGTTTCGTGAATGAGGAAGTTGATTGGCGGATGTCTTTAGGGCCGCGACGCAGCGTTACCGGACATTGGGCCGGTTCGTCCAGTTTGAGAACCCTTTTGTCTGTGGTCGTTCTCCAGCCTCGTTACATTGCAACAAGATCGCTGCGCGCAAGCTGCCGCGTGTTGGAAATCAAGCACTTACACGCGGTACGGCCACGGACACGTGCAGGGTCTGCCAGTTACACCGCACCCCAGCCCAAAACTCGCCGCAACGATCCAACGGGTCAGTAGAATGAGCCAACAAATCGCCGGGTTTGGGCAGACATTTATCAGGGGACGGCCATGCCAACTTCGAGAACCACCAGGGCCAGCAACGGGTTGCACGTGATGCGTCGAGGACGGCCCGCTGCGGTGTATCTGGCTACATTGCAGGTTGTGCAATCGACATTACGTTAAACCACCACATGCCAACAATCATTCGTGTCGTACGAGTACTTGCGGTCACAGTTGTTGTGGCTTTGACTGCCAGCCTATCCCTGGCGACACCGCCCCTTATGGATCAGCTTGAATACGAGTCGGAGTCGACCTCCGTCAGCGTGCGTTCGGGAACATGGATGACATTGCCACGCAGCCAAAGAGTGAATGAACTTCGCCTCGCCGAAGTCACCAGATGTTCCGCAATTGGCGGCCCTGTCGGCAGGTGGCGCATCAGGGAAAACCGACTGTGGCTTGTTGGGCTTCACACGTGCGGCGAGAAACACAGCCTTGAGAGTGTCTATGGAATCAGTGGAGATGCCGTGTTTGCGGACTGGATTACTGCGGACCTGGTTACTCACAGAGGGAAGGCGCTGTGCGGAGACTCTTACATCGGGATCGTGTGGGAAAGGGACGTCACCTTGAAAATTGAGATCGGCGTGCTGAAAGAAGTCGTTGAAGTCAGCAACGCGAATCACCCTTGCCTCGCGCTTCGCAAGTAGACAGCGTGGGTCACCACAAGCTATGTTTAACTTGGCGCTCAACACGGACGCCCCTGCGGGTCGCCGGGTAGCTCTACGTTATACGTCTTTTGATCGGAGGCTCTTCTGAACTCACATGTACTAGCAAGCTTGCGGGAAGCGCGAGCGGCGCTAGACGCGCTCCTTGCCGATGAGTCGGCGCACCAATTCATCCACCAAGCTGCTTGCGTCCTGATCGAGACGTTTGAGCGAAAGGGACGGGTCTTTTCCTGTGGCAACGGCGGCTCGATGTGCGACGCGATGCATTTCGCGGAGGAGCTGACGGGGCGGTACCGCAGGGACCGCGCGGCGCTAGGCGCTACCGCAATGGGCGACCCTGGGCACCTTACGTGTGTCGGCAACGACTTGGGATACGAGCAGGTTTTCTCTCGCTACCTGGAAGGCCACGGAAGGCCGGGAGACTGCCTAGTCGCTCTCAGCACGAGCGGTTCGAGTAAGAACATCCTTCGCGCCGCAGAAGTCGCTCGCTCGCTCGGAATCGCTGTCATCGCTCTCACGGGAAAGCGCGACGCGGCGCTTGTGCAATTCAGCAACGTGCACATTTGCACGCCAGCTGGAATTTGGGCCGACCGGGTGCAAGAATTGCACATTAAGGTTCTTCACATACTCATCGAAACGGTCGAGCGGCACTTCTTCCCTGAGAACTATGCGGACGCATAACTTGTCTACAGGGACTTCCCACGCAGTCAAGTAGCGTCTCTGAGTTTCTTCCTTGATAACGGTATTCCTGCGCTGGCGTGAAGTGGAGCTGCGATAAAACGAGGAACAGACTGCACATCTACAGACGGCCTTGTTGCACCACAATGGGTGCGGACCCAGATACGAACCGCTCAGCAAGGCCCCATTCGATCGCCGTGGTCATCATCCATCCGAATGCCACAACCAGTTAGTCGGGCTTACTCACCGCCGGTCTGACCTGTTTACTGCATCTTCGAAATCACGTCTTGCAAGAAAACGAACAACTCGCTAACGATACGGCGTGGAGCCACTACATCGGCACAGCAGCCAAAGGCGGCGTCTGGGCGGCCTGCGCAGCGCCAGGTTTGACGCTGACATGGCGCGCATCAAAGGCCCCGCGCACAAACATCGCCCACAGAATCCGGGCATTCTTGTTGGCCAAAGCCACCACCGCCTTCTGCCAGCCCGATTTCTCGCGCAATTGATACGCCCACTTGGAGATCGGATCATCACGCTTGTGTGCCGTCAGCACCGCAGACCTGGCACCCTGAATCAGCAAGGTGCGCAAATAGATGTTGCCCCGCTTGGTGATGGAGCCCAGACTGGTCTTGCCGCCGCTGGAGTTCTGCTTGGGCGTCAAGCCCATCCAGGCGCCAAACTGCGCACCGTTCCTGAACTGCTTGAAGTCGCCCACAGCGGCCACCAACGCCGACGCGGTGACCGGCCCCACACCCATGAGCTGCTCGGCCTGGTGCACTTGCGCGTTGGTCTTGCCATGCGCGGCAATACGCGCATCACACCACGCCATGTGCTCATCGAGTTCTTGCCAGTTGGCCCAGGCACGCTGTATCGCCAGGCGTGCCACGCCGTTCAGTTCGTTACTGGCATCTTCCAACACGCCAGGCGGGGCTTGGCGCAGGTTGCAGGTCTTTTGCGCAAAAACCAGCCCGAACTCCGACAGCATGGCGCGGATGCGGTTGATGCAGGCGGTGCGATCAGCCTTGATGCCCTCGCGCAAGGTGTGCACGCACAACATGCTTTGTTGCTCAATCGATTTGATCGGCACAAAGTGCATCTGTGGGCGCGATGCCGCTTCACAGATGGCTGCGGCATCGTTGGCGTCGTTCTTGCCGGACTTGCCTTGCAGTCGATAGGGGGTTACCAACTGGGCGGCGATGATGCGCGCATCCAGCCCCAGGGCCACCAGCTTTCTGGCCCAGTGATGGGCGCTGGAGCTGGCCTCCATGGCCACCAGACAACCCGGTGGCAACTGCGCGCACCAGGGCATGAAGTTGTCGCGCGACAAGGACCGCGCAGCCACTCGTCGCCCGTTGGCATCAACGGCGTGAACTTGTAGAACCTGCTTTGCCAGATCTACGCCAACTCGTGTAATCTCGCTCATGGGACTTCTCCTTTCAAAGGTTGCAGATTGACTTCCGAAAAACCAATCTTGGCACTTGATGCCGTTACCCGAAAGTGGGAAGTCCCTTCGTATTCGGCCCACACGGACAAGCGACATCAGGTTGCCGCTTCGCGGCATGTGTTGCGTGCCGGTAGCCTCGGACGTTGGGCCGCACAAACCATGTTGTCACTGATCCTCCCTTCCAATGTTAACGGCTGCGTGGAACCGCATAAAAGTGGCTGCCGAAGTGCGGTTTTGAGGGCTGCTGGAAAGCGCTCGTCCAAATGCGTGGTGCGTAGGTCGTGGGTAGAGCAATGCGCGAGCGCCGGGTGCTGGGCGCTCGCTGGTCGATGCTGCGCCGATCAGAACGGCACGTCGGTTTCGTCGATGCCTGGCGAGCTGAAGTCTTTGGCGTCGTAGGTGCGGTCGTGTTTGAGGGCGCGCTGGATGTCTTTGCCATATTGACGCCAAAATGACATCCAGGAGGTCGTCCAGGATTTCATAGACAGCCATGGCTTGCTTGGGCGTCCAATTCGCTGCAATACGGAGGTTCGGGGATGGCCTTGGTGTTGGCAAGCCCAGTTCTGCCAAGCCATATTCGCTGTTTGGGCTCGCTGCGCTCTGGTTTTTCGCTTCATGACTTCTTGCCTTTGCGAGCGGCACGGCTGGCAGTCTTGTGCTCGGCTCGCGCCATGGCCTCCTTGAGGCGATAGGAGTCGCCCTGCAGCATCACGATCTCGCAGCGGTGCACCAAGCGGTCGATCAGCGAGACGACACAGGCGGCATTGGGGAAGACCTCGTGCCACTCCTTGAAGGCGCGGTTGGTCGTGATGATGGTGCTTTTGCGTTGGTAGCGCCGACCGAGTCAGCTCGAACAGCAGGTCGGCGAATCGGTTGGAGTAGGACAGGTAGCCCACCTCATCGATGACCAACAGGTCTGGCGCGCCATAGTGTTTGAGTCGCCGGCGCAGCGCCGAGTCGCTGTCAAGCGCTGTCAACTCGCCCAGCATATCGGTCGCACTGGTGAACAGCACGGTATGGCCCTGCACCAAGGCCTGGTGCGCCAGATTGCACGCCAGCATGGTCTTGCCCAGGCCGTTGGTGCCCACCAGCATGACGTTGGTGGCGTCTGCCGCGAAGGCCAGGCCCATCAAGTCCTGGACCGTCTCGCGGTCACAGCGCGTGGGCCAGCTCCAATCGAAGTCGGCCAGCGGCGAACGGCTGCAGATGCGCCGCGCGCATGCGTCGCTCCAGGCTGCGCTGGCCACGCAGTTGCTCCTCGCAATCGAGCAGCCGCACTGCCCAGCCAACTGAGTCGGCGTGGCGGCAAGACTGTCCCAGTGCGCCAGCAAGCCTGCCAGGCGTAGGGCCTTGGCGCGGGCCTGCAGATGGGTGGTGTTGGTGTTCATGTCGGATCACTCGTGTCGGTGTTGTCAGCGTTGTTGGTGTTGTCGGGGCTGACCGGCGTGGCGTGGGCTTGCAGCGCGTCATAGGCACCCAGGTCACGCGTTGGCACGTGCGTCCAAGCTGCGCCCGCTCGGAGAGTTGGGGCACCACCAGTGGCGTGGCTTGGCGCAACTCACGCGCATGCTCCAAGGCGTGGCGCACCGCGTTGGGATGTGGCACATCGCGACGCAAGGCCTCCAGCACCGCCTCCTGCATGGCCGCGCCACCGTAGTGCTCCAGGTATTCGGTGAGGGTGCGTGTAATCGAGGCCAGGTGGTAGCCCGCAGCGGCGGCGCGAGCCAACAATTGAGCCATGGCCGGCACGGCCTGGCTCAAGCGGTCCACGCCACTGTGCTGGCGCGCGCGACTCTTGTGTTCCTTCAAGGCTTGGACGTGGGCTGCAATTTCCACCTGCGCGCCCTTGTCGTAACTGCGCGCGTGCTCGGCCAAAACGGCGCCACCGTCCAGAATGCGAACCCTGTGCGCACTGGCCAGCACGGTGAGGCTGCGCCGCACATGGGTGTGGGGGATCGAGTAGTCGTTCAGATCGAAACGCACATAGGGTGTCTTGCCCGAATGGACCTCCACGCGTTCTTCCAGCGGGTAGGGGTTTGGCGGCATAGCCATCAGGCTTGGGCGCTCGTTGTCGAATGCCGCGCCCACCGTCAATTGGGCACCTTCGGGCCAAGGTCGATCTGATGCCGCTGCCTCACACCAGATCTTGGCCTGGGTGTTGAGATCGTCCACATCGGCAAACACGCGAGCGGCAAAGAAGTTGTCGCGGATGTAGCGAATCGAACGTTCCACGCGGCCCTTCTCGTTTCCGCGTGCCAGCGCCACGGGACGCGGCTCAAAGCGGTAGTGCGCACAAAAGGCCAGGTACTGCGGATTGAACCGGATGGCCTCTCCCATGCGCTCGAGCACGGCGCTCTTGAGGTTGTCGCTCAGTATCACGCGCGGAACACCTCCCAGGCCTCAAAGGCCAGCACATAGCCACCAGGAAACTGTCCATGCGCGCGTTCAGGCTGAAGTGCAGAAAGATGCGCCGCGAATAGGACAGCATCATGACAAAGGCCATCAAGGGTCGCTCGGCACGGCCAATGCGCCGATGGCCAAAGTGAGCCAGTCGACCTGGGCCTGCTCGCCAGGCAAGGTGCGCAGGCGCAGGTAGGCCTCGGGCTCGCGCCGTGGGCGCAGGCTGGCCAGCAGGTGACGAAAGTGCGAGCTGCTTCCCGTGTAGCCTCGCTCTTGGAGCATGACGTGCAGGCGGCTGGCCCTCAGGCTGGGGTACTTGCTCAGGGTCTCGGTGATGAAGGGCAGATACAGATCGATTTGGCGCGCTCTGGGGTGCGCGCACCACCACGCTGGCCGCGCTGAGCACGCGCGTGACCGTGTCGCGATGCAGATGGAGTTGGCGTGCGATGGTGCCCACGCGCCAGTGCTCGGCTTGGTATAGGCGCAGGATTTGGGTGCGAAGTTCAATGGAAATGGTCATGACTCAGGCACTCGGTGGCGGCGGTAGTGACGCAAGAAGTCGCGGCGCAGTTGGGTTGGAATGGCCGCGCCGCGAAATGACAGCGGCATGGGGCAGGCGCTGCCACGGCCACGGCAGCAATGGGCATGGGTAGTGAAACGCAGGGCAAAAGTGCATGTCGGCGTGGTGGTTTGAGAGGCCGCCAGTACATCATTGCCCCCCGGTTCTTGGGAACCCTGATGCGTCACTTTATTTGCACGAGCGCCGCGCCGTGCGCGCCAGCGGCGCATGCGCTGGGCGTGTTTATGGCGGCCCACACTACCACGCTGATAGCGTTTACCGGCCTCACGCTGCAAGCGCCGGCGTGTGCGTTCAGAGCAGCCGCCAGCACAGTAACGTTGGCCTCGGTCGCAGTGGCCGCACACCACAACCTGTGCACGGCAGCAGGCACACAAAAACATGCGCTGGTTGTTCGCAAGCGGCCTCCGACATGGGCACCTCCGCCAGACCGGAAGGTGCTGCTGGACGAACTTCGTCCCGAAGTGCCACAATCACGTCGCACTCGTGTCACGCACAGTGGGGCGCAGCGGGTCGGAACAAACTTCCACGTCAGGCCGCCGCTGCGCCGCCTACTCCTCGGCATAGTCGTTATTACAGCGCACCAGCCCATGGCGCAGCACAAACCCAAACTCAACCGCCGCAACCAGGGTAGTGGCCCGCGGGCCACTACCCTGGTTGATCGATCAGACCATCAGGCGTGGGAAAACGCTGCTCGCAGCCAGAAAAGCGCGTTTCTCGACAGTCGTTGACATCCAATGCAAGTTGAACACCGAATCGCAGTGGCCGCTTCTCCAGAGGTGATTTTTGACATCTATGCAGATGTTCAGAACTGGCCGACTTGGGATCCAGACACAAAGCGAGCCAATATTGATGGTCCGTTCCAAGTTGGAAGCCGTGGTCGTCTCACTCCGACGAAGGGCAACACGGTTCCTATGGTCCTCGCGCAAGTCGTGCCCGCCAAGTGCTTTACCGTTGAGTCGAGGATTCCTCTGTTTCGTCTGCTTTTCGAGCATGAACTTGCCCCGCTACCAGGTGCCACGGAGGTAGTTCACCGAGTCACTCTTTCAGGGCTGCTGTCCATTGTGCTAGGCCCTATCCTTGCGAAGCAACTCAACTCAGGTCTTCCCGTCACGCTCCGAAACCTGAAGGCACTTGCAGAGGCTCGAAGTGCGGCCCAACCCATCATTCCACCGGACGCTGCGCGATGAAGCCGCGCAGCGCCGGTGAATTCAGACGTGTGTGCCGTGCATGGCACGAATCCAGCCGGGTGGAAGTCCCGGTGCCAGGCTTGTAGAGCCGAAGGCTAGCCAAAGGACAAGTGCGTCGTCGCGAGGCGGGGTGCGGAGGAAGTCCAAGGCGAAATCGCAGGGCGATGAACAAAAACCGGATATGAGGCTGAGCCCGGACTCAAACAGTCCTGAGGACTGTTTGTGACTGGCTCAGAGTAGGTGCCTTTGGCACCGGGGCGCCCTGCAAGGGTGATGCATTCGGGACGAGCGGGCACGTGACCGCGAAGTCCTCTATCTACAAGTGGGTGGCAACACCGACAAGGGTGCATTTTGTAAATCCGGCGTCTATGCGAGGAAGGATTGGTGTCTTACCACGGGAGATCTGCCATGTGTCGTGGTCGCTCAAGTGGCCAAACGACTGAGAACCGGGGAACTGGTTCTGAGCGCATGGCAGAAGTCAGCAGAAGGCATAGTAGGTGCGGCCCGCACCGAAGGCCTGAACCTTGAACGATGAGGACACTGGCGTGAAGAGAGACGGGACAGCATCTGACAAGCACAACGCGGCTCACGCTGCGGTGCCGCCACCGTTGCCCCAGTCGGCAACACCGGTGGATGAACCCATCGCTGGAGAACACCAGAGCAACCCATCATCGGAAATCTCGACCCTGATGGCCGAGGTTCTGGACAAATGGAACCTCAAACAAGCCTTGGTGTTTGGCGACAATTACCTTGGCCGGTTGACGACAACTATCTTGGCCGGTTGACGACAACTATCTTGGCCGGTTAGAGACCTAAACCGGGCAGGTCCGGGAGGCGGGGCTCAAGGAACCGCCGGATACGTGACCCGTATGTCCGGTGGTGTGAGGGGGAGGCCGTGAGGCTTTCTCCTATCCCGATCATGTGGCATCAATCCACTGCTGTTCTTGATTTCTGAATATTGGTAGCTACAATAAAGCGGTGCGTTTCATATTTGACTCTGATAAAGACAAGCTGAACTTGGCCAAGCACGGCCTTTCGCTTTCTTTCGCTGAAAAGCTGATCTGGGACGAAGCGTATGTTTGGGTTGATCCACGTTATTCATACGACGAGTTGCGAATGATTGGACTGGTTCCCGAGGGCAACACGCTGTATTGCGTGGCGTTTGTAGATCGTGGTGATGTGCGCAGAATCATCAGTCTGCGCCTTGCCGAGCGACGAGAGGTGAAAAAATATGTCGAACACATTCAGTAAGCGGGTCATTTTGATGCCATCGGTCAAGGACAACGCGAGAATTGTTGCGGCGGCCAAGGCCGATCCAGATGCCAAGCCCATGACGAAGGCGCAGCTAGATGCACTTGTGCCGATCAGCGTTGCGCGAGGCAGGCCAAAGTCCGAGAATAAAAAGCTGCTGCTCTCTGTACGCTATAGCGTCGAGGTCGTTGAGTATTTCCGCTCGACTGGTGACGGCTGGCAGGCGCGCATGGACAGTGTGCTCCGCCAATATGTGAGCAAGCATGTACCCCGCAGCAATGCGACATAACCGGTTGCTCGTCGCGGACGCGCAGCAGCAGGAGGCCGCTTCGCGGCGCATGCTGCGTGCCGAACAGCGCCAACGTTAAATTTCACCGCGTTGGGTGTCGAAGTGGCGATAGTTTGCGATTGAATCACCATGTTTTCGTATATACAATAACCTCATGCGCATTTCCTACGATCCATTCAAACGTGAAAAGGCGTTTGCGGATCGTGGCTTGGATTTTGAAGATGCGGTTGTCGTGTTCGATGGCCTGACCGTCGAGATTGAAGATACGCGCAAGGACTATGGTGAAAAGCGGATCATTTGTTACGGCCTACTGGCCGGACGTATGGTGGTTGTCGGCTACACCCCGCGTGGCACGGTGCGCCACATTTTTAGTATGCGAAAGGCAAATGATCGTGAACAAACACGCCTCGCCCCGTACTTTGGGCTCTGATCTTGCGCGTGTAGATGCGCATGTTGTGAAGCCTGTGGAATACAAAGATCTGCCAGAGCTCACCGATGACCTACTTAGCCGTGCTGTGGTTAAGAAGGGTGGCCGCCCCAAGTCTGCAAGTCCCAGGCAACTTATTTCCTTGCGTTTGCCGGTGGATGTTATTTCCAAGTGGCGAGCCACCGGACCTGGCTGGCAAACTCGCATGGCAGAACGTCTTGCTCGGGCTCATGTAGTGCGGGCAAGTAGTGAAATTTAACAATTTGCTCGTCGCGGACGCGCAGCCAAAGGTTGCCGCTTCGCGGCGTATGCTGCGTGCCGGACAGCGCCGACGTTGAGGCTGTAAATAAACCCCTCGCCAAGGGCAATTTCGGTCATCGTATGTGGTGCCAAAAACGTTTGTGATGTATCGCAACCGTTTGTCTCACAACATGGCCCGCTACAAACCCCAAGACCGCCACAGCCTGATGCTGCCCGTGGTCCTGTCCGAGCAAATCGTCCCCGGCAGCTTTGCCTTCGCACTGAACTACCTGGTCGACAACGAACTCGATCTCAGCGCGCTTGACGCCCAGTTCAAGAACGATGAAGTCGGCGCCAGCGCCTACGACCCACGCGTCATGCTCAAGATCGTCTTGCTGGCCTACAGCCAGGGCCTGATCTCCAGCCGCACCATCGAAACTGCTTGCCATCGCAACGTCCAGTTCATCGCCATCAGTGGCGACAGCCAACCCAGCCACACCCACATCGCCAAATTCGTCGCCAAGCTCAGCAGCCAGATCAAACCGCTGTTCAGCCAAGTCCTGATGACCTGCGATGCCCAAGGCCTCATCGGGCGCGACATGTTCGCCATCGACGGCGTCAAGCTCTCCAGCAACGCCAGCAAAGAACGCAGTGGCACCCACCAAGAACTGCGCCACCGTGCGGACCGGCTGGACAAGGCTGCCGACAAGATCCTGGCCCTGCACCAAGCCCAGGACAAAGGCGGTGCAGACCAGGCACTAGAGCCCAGGCGTCAAGCACGCGTTGAGGACCTGCGCAAGGAAGCGGCCCGCACCCGGGAGTTTCTGGCCAGCAGCGCCCAACGCAAGAACCGCAAGGGCGAAGAACTCAAGACCAACGTCACCGACCCCGACAGCGCCAAGATGGCCACCAGCAAGCACCCACCCCTAAGCTTGTACCAACCCGCAGACTGCAGCACCACGCACCCGCCAATGGCTGCATCTGACCGGCCGGACAACACCTGCACAGCCTCGCTAAAGGTTTAGGCTATCTGGTGATATGACATCAATTAAGGTATAGTTTCTATACCATGAATTCCTTCGAATTTGACACCGCAAAGAGCGATTCTAATCGCGCTAAGCACGGCATCGATTTTGTCGAGGCGCAGGGTCTCTGGAACGACCCGATGTTGCTGGAGATTCCGGCAAAAACGGATGATCAGCCGCGGTATCTGGTGATTGGGTTAATGGATGGGAGGCACTGGTCGGCCGTCATTACTTACCGAGGGGCCAATGTCCGATTGATATCCGTGCGTCGTGCACGCACAGAAGAGGTGGCACTTTATGAAAGCTAAAAAGTTCGAGCAACAATTTGATGAGGGCGTCGACATCACGGCTTCCTTGGACTTGTCTAAAGCCAAGCGCGTGCTGCAAGAGCAGAAGCGCGTGAACGTTGATTTTCCGACCTGGATGATTGACTCGCTGGACCGCGAAGCTAGCAAACTGGGGGTTACGAGGCAGTCTGTTATTAAAGTCTGGCTGGCCGAGCGTCTTGAGGCGACCGCTTCCAGCTTGCCGTTCCAACGGACGCGCGCTGGTACCGCGCACCGCTGAACTTGACGTGAGATCGCCACCGCAAGTTGAAGGCCTTGATCAATACTCTTATCGACGTTCCGCTTGAGCGAGAGCGTTCACATCGAGTCGATCTCGCCCAATGGCACGCGTCAATCCCGGCACGCAGTCATCACCGACCTCTTCAACAAAGGTGGTGCGGAATATCTGACCCGCGGTGACGGCGAGATCTCTCGCCTGGACGCGCTGGTGTCGGTCGATGCCCGTTCAAGCCTGCTGGACCCGGCCGTTGCGATAGATCAAGGCCCACGCTGCGCGGCTGCATAGACTCATCGCTGGGCCGCACGCCACCTTGCGCGCGCGGCCTGCAAGCACCATCCAACCGAATCGCCGCCAGAGGTCAGATTGCACATGGCACCATTGGACCAAGCCGTCGCACCGAATAAGCGCCCCATCTTCGAGGCGCGTGGCCTTACCAAGATCTACCAGATGGGCGAGGTGCAGGTGCAAGCCTTGCGCGGCGTGGACCTGGATCTGTACGAGGGCGAGTTTGTGGTGTTGCTTGGGCCTTCGGGCAGCGGCAAGTCCACGCTACTCAACATCCTGGGCGGGCTCGATACGCCCACCAGCGGCACGGTGCGTTATGCCGACCATGACCTGAGCCTCGACGACGACGCCCTGATGACGCAGTACCGCCGCTCACACGTCGGCTTCGTGTTCCAGTTCTACAACCTGATCCCCAGCCTGACCGCGCGCGAAAACGTGGCCCTGGTGACCGAGATCGCCGAGAATCCCATGCCGCCAGAGGAGGCGCTGCAACGCGTGGGTCTGGGTGAGCGCATGGACCATTTTCCTGCACAGATGTCGGGCGGCGAGCAGCAGCGCGTGGCGATTGCCCGCGCGGTGGCCAAGCGCCCGCAGGTCTTGTTGTGCGACGAGCCGACCGGCGCACTGGATGCGCAAACCGGCGTGTTGGTGTTGGATGTGATCGCGCGGGTCAACCGCGAGCTGGGCACCACCACCGTGGTGATTACCCACAACGCCGTGATCGCGGCCATGGCCGACCGGGTGCTGTATTTTGGCGATGGCCTGGTGGTGCGCTCCGAGCGCAACGCCAAGCGCGTTGCCGCGTCGGAGTTGAGCTGGTGAAAGCACTCGACCGCAAGCTCTGGCGCGACCTGTTGCAGATGAAGAGTCAGGCGCTGGCGATTGCGCTGGTGGTGGCCTGTGGCGTGGGCACCTACATCATGTTCTTGACCACGCTGGGGGCCTTGCGCGCCACGCAAGACAGTTACTACCGGGACTACCGGTTTGCCGAGGTCTTTGCCAACCTCAAGCGCGCGCCGCAAGGCTTGCGCCAGCGCATGCAGGACATTGCCGGCGTGGACCAGGTGGAGAGCCGGGTGGTGGCGCAAGTGCGGCCGAACATGCCCGACTTCGCCGAGCCGGTGACGGCGCTGATGGTGTCGGCCTCCGACGGGGGTCGCCACGGCCTCAATGCCTTGCATTTGCGCGCCGGGCGCCTGCCGGTGGCGACGCGCTCCGACGAAGTGGTGGTCGGCAGTGCCTTCGCCAAGGCGCATGGCCTGCAACTCGGTGATCGCTTCGATGCGATTCTGAACGGCCGACGCCAGGCTCTTAGCGTGGTGGGTGTGGCGCTGTCGCCCGAGTTCATCCAACAGATGCGCCCCGGCTCGGTGTTTCCGGACTACAAGCGCTTTGGGGTGATGTGGATGGGGCGCACGGCCCTGGCGCAGGCCTATGACATGGAAGGCGCCTTCAACGATCTGGGCTTAAGTCTGCGCCCCGGCGCCGACCACCAGGCGGTGATCGACCGTGTTGACGAACTGCTCAAGCCCTACGGCGGGCTGGGTGCCTATGCCCGCAAGGACCAGCTTTCGCACCGTTTTCTGACGCAGGAGCTGGACCAGCTCGGCACCATGGCGCGCATGTTCCCGGTGATGTTCATGGGCATTGCGGCCTTTTTGCTCAACGTGGTGATCGGGCGGCTGGTGGCCATGCAACGTGAGCAGATCGCCACCCTCAAGGCCTTTGGCTACAGCAACCTTGCAGTCCTGTGGCACTACCTGCGCATGGTCTCGGTGATTGTTGGGCTGGGCATCGGCGGCGGCATCGCGCTGGGCACCTGGTTGGGGCGGGAGTTGTCCAACATCTACACCGAGTTCTACCACTTCCCCTACTTGTTGTTCACCCTTCAGCCCCGCACGGTGCTGGAGGCGGCGCTGGCCAGTTTGCTGGCGGCCGGCGCGGGCACCGTGTTTGCGGTGTGGCGTGCAGCCAGCCTGCGCCCCGCGCAGGCGATGCGCCCGGAGCCGCCGGCACGTTTTCACGAGTCGTGGGTGGAGCAACTGGGCCTCAAGCGCTGGTTGTCGCAGCCGGCGCGCATGATCGTTCGCAACATCCAGCGCCGCGCGCTCAAGTCGGCGCTGACGGTGCTGGGCATTGCCATGGCGTGCGGCATGATCCTGACCGGCCTGTTTCAGCGTGACACCGTCACCTATATGGTCAACGTCCAGTTTGGCATGGCGCAGCGCGAGGACCTGTCGGTGACCTTCACCGACCCCACCACCTACCGCGCTCGATTCGATCTGTTGGGGCTGCCCGGGGTGCAGCATGTTGAGGTGTTCCGCAGCGTGCCGGTGCGGCTCAAACATGGTTCGCACAGCTACCGTACCGGCGTTCGCGGTGTCGAGCCAGGCGGCGACATTGCGCGTCTGCTCGATGCCGACCTGCGCCCCGTGGCGCTGCCGTCCGAAGGCATTCTGCTCACCGACTACCTGGCCAAGCTGCTCGACCTGCGTGTAGGTGACCGCTTGACCGTGGAAGTGCTGGAGGGCAACCGGCCGGTGCGCGAGGTGACCGTGGTGGGCCTGGTGCGCGAATACTTAGGTGTGTCGGGCTACATGAGCTTGTCAGCCCTGAACCGGTTCATGCAGGAGGGTCCCACCATCTCGGGGGCCTACCTCAGTGTCGACCATGCCCAACTGACGGGGCTTTACGCCCGGCTCAAGGGTATGCCGCGCGTGGCCGCGCTGGCCGAGCGCATGCAGGAGATCCGCAACTTCAACCGCGTGATGGAGGAGACCATGCTGTTCTTCACCTACGTGGCGACCATCTTTGCCGTCATCATCGCCTTTGGCGTGATCTATAACAGCGCCCGCATCGCGCTGACCGAGCGGGGTCGCGAACTGGCCAGTCTGCGGGTGCTGGGCTTCACCCGGGGCGAGATTGCCTACATCTTGCTGGGTGAGCTCGGCCTGCTGGCCCTGCTGGCGATACCGTTGGGACTGTGGCTGGGGGAGGGGATGTGTTACTACCTCGCCAGCACCATGCAAAGCGACTTGTTTCGCGTGCCGGTGGTGCTGGTGCCGCAGACTTATGCCTTTGCCTGCGTGGTGGTGCTGGTGTCGGCCCTGCTATCGGGGCTGGCGGTGCGCCGCAGGCTGGACCACCTTGACCTGATTGCCGTGCTCAAAGCGGCAGAGTGACCCGGAGTGAGCTTATGAAAAACAATGTGCAATGGCGCCGTCGCATCCTGTGGGGTGTGTTGGTGGTGCTGGGAGTGTGGGGCCTGTACCTGGGATTGCGGCCGCAACCGGTGGAGGTGGACCTGGGCACCGCCACCCGCGGCGCCTTGCGCGCCACGCTGGAGCAGGAGGGTCGCACCCGTGTGCTGGACCGTTACGTGGTGGCCTCGCCCGTCAGCGGCTACGCACGCCGACTGCGATTTGAGGTGGGTCAGACGGTGGAGCGTGGTGCCGTGCTGGTCGAACTGGAGCCGGTGCGCGCCGAGGCCTTGGACTCGCGCCGGCGGGCTGAGGCCCAGGCCCGTATTGCGGCAGCCCAGGCGGGCGTGAGTGCCGCCGAACAACGCGCCAACGCCGCCGCCAGTGCCGCTGAACTGGCACAAGCCGAATTGCAGCGCACCCGCGCACTGCGGCCGCAAGGGCATGTCAGTGCCGCCGTCGAGGACCGTGCGGCCAGCGAGGCACAGCGCAGCAGCGCCGAATTGCGATCGGCGCAGTTTGCGGTGGCGGCGGCGCGCCATGAGCTTGAAGCGGCTCGCACCACGCTGCAGCACGCCGGTAGCGCCAACGCGGCTGACCTGGTGGCGGTGCGCGCGCCGGTGGCGGGCAAGCTGCTGAAGATCGCGCACAAGAGCGAAGGCACGGTGGCTACCGGCCAGCCACTGGTCGAGATCGGCGACCCGACGGCACTGGAGGTGGAGGTCGATCTGTTGTCGGCCGATGCCGTGCGTATTCAGAGCGGCACCCGGGTGGTGTTTGAGCGTTGGGGCGGCGAGGGCGCCCTTGAAGGGGTGGTGCGGGTGATCGAGCCGGCCGGTTTCACCAAGGTGTCGGCTCTGGGTGTGGAGGAGCAGCGCGTGTGGGTCATTGTGTCGTTTACTTCGCCGCCCGCGCGCTGGCAACGTCTGGGTGATGGCTACCGGGTCGAGGCCAGCTTCATCCTGTGGGAGGGCAAGGACATCCTGCAGATCCCGGCCAGCGCCTTGTTTCGGGATGGCGACGGCTGGGCCGCCTTCGTTGTGGAACGCGGCAAGGCCGTCAAACGCGTCGTACAGGTTGGCCAGCGCACTGGCCTCGCGGCCCAGGTCGTCGCCGGTATCCAGGCCGGCGAGCGGGTCATCAGCCACCCGGATGACCGGGTCCGCGAGGGCGTTGCCGTCAAAGCCCGGTAAGGTCCAAGCCAAGCGTGCCCAAAGCGTGATTGAAATCGCGCGCGTCCAGGTTTATGCTTGCCAAGTCATGGTGTGTGCCGATTCCTGAACCGGGAGCATTTGCATGATCGACAGGTTGTTTGGTCATTGGCTGGTGCTTGTTCTGGCCCTGCTTACCGGCGGTTGCGTCAGCGTGCAACTGCCCAGCATGGCCCATGTGCATGTGGGTCACGCGGTGACGGCCTGGCCGGACACCCCCGCACGCAAAGGGCTGTTTGATGTGGCACAGCAAGATGCCAGAATTTTGGCCGAGCATGCCGGCTACGCCGTGGCCGGCGCCCGCGACCTTGCCGAGGTGAAGCTTCACCTTGGGCATGTGTTGCACGCGTTGGACCCGGCGCTGGAGCCGCGTGGTCCCGGTACGGGTTATGGCCTGATGAAGGCGCTTGACGGGGCGGCCAATCACCTGGAGTTCGCGCGTGAAGTCAAGGATGCCAGCGCCAACTTGCAGACCGGCCTGCCGCCTTTGGTCGAGACCCTGCGGCAGTTGCGCGCGCAAAGCGAGGTGCTGGCCGCGCTGGCGCGCGACGCACGTCAGTCGCGCGATTCGGCGCAGGTGGTGGCCTATGCCGAAGAGCTGCGCCATCGCGGCAACAGGCTGGTTGCGCAACTCGACGATGCTCGCGCGCGCCTGGACCGTTTGCTGGCAGCCGAAGTGCCGACCTACCAGGCAGTAGCGCAGCGTTACCTGTTTGGCGTCATTCGCTTGTCCAGCGGCGAGTGGGTTTACAAGCTGGACGCGGGTGGCGCGCCGCGTGCCGCGCCGTATTAGCAAAGGGAGTTGACCAAGATGACCATCTTGCGTTGGATCGTTGCCTCCCTCTTGACGGCTGCGTGGCTCAGCGCCGCGCACGGCACGACGCTTGCGGTTTGCAAGGATCGTGGCGGCGCCGAGCTGGCACCGGCCTGCCAACAGGCGCTGCGACAGGCATCGGTAGCCGAGACACTTGCGCTGGTTGAGCCTTGGGTGGCCGAGCGGCAATTCGCACCGGCGCAGCAGGTATTGCAGGTGGCCTTGAGTCACCGTCCGCAGGAGGCCGCATTGGTGCAGCGCCTGCGCGACGTGCAGAGCCTCGCCGAAGAGGCGACCTGGCTGGCCCGCAAGGAGCGCTCCGTGCCGGCCACCTCCAGCGTGGACGCTGCGTTGGCAGAAACGCGCTGCACACGGCTGGCTGGGGATGCGGCCCTGACGGCGTGCGAGCAGGCGCTTCGCTTGAAGCCGCAGGACGCC
The DNA here is from genome assembly GCA_016718405.1 of Candidatus Rhodoferax odensensis. Taxonomy (GTDB): domain Bacteria; phylum Pseudomonadota; class Gammaproteobacteria; order Burkholderiales; family Burkholderiaceae_C; genus Rhodoferax_D; species Rhodoferax_D odensensis. The sequence continues at coordinate 24,834 of JADKDJ010000010.1, read as the reverse complement.
ATACTGCTGATTGCCAAGGGCGACGCGCTGATTGCCTTGGGTCGCCACGGCGAGGCGGTTGTGGCGTACCGCGCGGCAGCGGGGCGCGAACCTGACGCTGCATTGGCGCAGAAGATCGCACTGGCCGAAGGCGCCAGCAACGCGCGCCCGAGCACGATCGATGACCAACTGGCGGCGCTGCAGCGCGCACGCGACAAGAAGCTGCTGACCAAGGTGGAGTACGAGCGGCAACGCTCGGCGCTGTTGGCGGTGCCCGCCGTGACCGCACCCGACGCTGCCGCTCGCTCCAATGCTGTGCCCAGTGTGGATTTTGGGCGCTACCACGCGCTGGTGATCGGCAACAACGCGTACCGTCACCTGCCCACGCTCGACACCGCCGTGGGCGACGCCAAGGCGGTGGGCGAGTTGCTGCGCAGTGCGTACGGTTTTGAGGTCAAGCTGCTGGCCAACGCGACCCGCGCCGATATGGTGGAGGTGCTCGACGATTACCGCGCCAAGCTGCAGGAAGACGACAACCTGGTGATCTACTACGCGGGTCACGGTTGGCTCGATACCGAGGCCGACAAGGGCTTCTGGCTGCCCGTGGACGCAAAACAGGACAAGCGCACGCAGTGGGTGTCCAACGACACGGTGCGCGACGCGCTGCGCGCGCTCAAGGCCAAGCACGTGCTGGTGATTGCCGACAGTTGTTTCTCTGGCACCTTGACGCGCGGCCTGCCAACCCAGCCCAAACGCGACCGCGATTACCTCAAGCGCATGTCCAGTCGCAAGGCGCGCCAGGTGCTGGCCTCCGGCGGGTTGGAACCGGTGGCCGACTCCGGGGGCAGCGGGCATTCGCCCTTTGCCAACGCCTTGCTGTCGGTGCTCAAGGCCAATACCGGCGTGATCGACGGCACCTCTCTGTTTGCCGACCTGCGCCGACCGGTGGCGGTCAATTCCGAGCAGACGCCGCAGTTTGCCGACATTCGCCAGGCCGGGCACCAAGGCGGCGACTTTCTGTTCGTGCGGCGCAAGTGAGCGTTACGTCCCGGCATGGCGTGCCCTGACGCCCGTGCTCTGCCGCGCGACCGCGCCAAGGTCAGGGCATGTAGCCGGTGCGCAGCGCGTGTTCCCAGTCGGGGCGATTGCGCTGGCGGGCCAGTTGCGCCATGGTTTCATAGTCGTAGGGCACCGTGACCAGTGAAGCGCGCCAGCCGTGTGCGAGCGCTTCCACGATGGCGTAACGCGCATCGGGCGAGCCGGTTGCCACCACGTGCGGGTAGGGGTGCTCGTCCGCATAGGCGGGCAGGCCAACACTGCCGGGGTTGACGATCAGCACGCCCTTGCACCGCACGCTGCGTGGCACATGGGTGTGGCCACACAAGACCAGGCCGACGCTGACCTCGCCCAGACGGGCCTCAATCTCGGCGGGAGTGGCCGCCCGGTCGGCGGTTTGCAGCAAGTCGGTGCAGTCGCTGCTGGGTGTGCCGTGGCACAGCAAGACATCGCCTTGAAACGGCCGCACGAAGGGCAAGGACGCCATCCAGTCGAACTCAGCCTGGCCCAGTTGCGCGTGGGTGTAGCGGTCGGAGGCGCCGGAGTTGTGGTCGAGCTTGAGCACTTGGCGCTCGTGGTTGCCGGCCAGATGCACCCAGTCCTGCGCCATCAGGTACTGCGCGGTCTCTTTGGGCAGCAGCGGGCCAGACAGGCTGTCGCCCAGGTTCACCACATGATCGACGCCGCGGCGTTTGAGGTCGGCCACCACGGCCAACAGCGCGGGCAGGTTGCCATGAATGTCAGACACAACGGCGATACGCATGCCGGGCTCCTGGTTTGCGAGGTGGGGCTTCTTGCATGGGCGGATGAGGGCTGCTCAGCGGGTGCGAGCGCTGGAGGTCGGGGCCGGTTTGACCCCGGCGCCGCGCACTTCGAGCCGCACCTCGTCCAACACACGACCCTTGGCGTTGGCAAGTTGCACCACGTGTCGCCCCGGCCAGGGCAGCCACTGGGCGCTGTTGCCCTTGGCGAACATCTTGCCGTCCATGAGCCAGCGCAAGTTGTGGCCTTCGGCCGAAAACGTCAAACGCTGGTGCGCGGGTGGAATGTCGGGGTCCAGCGCGATCACGGTGCCGCTGGCGGGTGCCGTGATGCGGCCTTGCGTTTCCTGGGTCCCGAATTCACTGCCAATTTGGCCTGAAATGCCCGTGATTTGGAGCTTGGTTGCTGCCAAATGCATAGCAAATGCGGTTTGCTGCGTGCCCTGGATGAACCACTCGGTGCGCCTGGCCTCAAGCGCGCTGGCCCGGTGGCCAGGCGTGACGGCGCCAGCAAACTGAACCTGCGTCTGCACCACACCAGGCGGTGGTTTGGGTGGGCGGCTGGGTTGGGTCTGGTGCAGGTGGTTCATCACCGCGGCCCAGATCGGTGCCGCGCCGGTGGTGCCGCTCACGTCCCACATCGGCTCGCCGCTGGCGTTGCCCACCCACACGCCCACGGTGTAGCGCTGCGAGTAACCCAGCGCCCAGTTGTCGCGCATGTCCTTGCTGGTACCGGTTTTGACCGCGCTCCAGTAGCGCCTGGCCAGCACGCTGTCGGTGCCGAAGGTGCGCGCCCGCGCCAGTGGGTCGGCCAGGATGTCACCCACGATGAAGGCGGCGCGCGGGTCCAGGGCTGCGCGCGTCGCGGGTTTTGTACCGGGGGTGAGTGCAGTCGGCGCGCTGCGCCCGCCGTTGGCCAGCGCGCGGTAGGCGTTGGCAAGGTTGAGTAGCGACACCTCGGCGCTGCCCAACGCCAGACTGTAGCCATAGTAGTCGCCACTTTCTTTGAGCGGCAAGCCTAAGCGCAGCAGTTGTTTGTGAAACGCATCGGGCGAGACCATAACCAGCGTGCGTACCGCAGGCACGTTAAGCGAGGCGCCCAGCGCGGTGCGGCTCGATACCCAGCCACGAAACTGGCGATCGTAGTTCTGCGGAATGTACAGCCCGCCAGCGGTCTGAAGGTGCGTGGGCGAGTCCTCCAGCAAGGACGCCGCCGTCAGGCGCCGCTCGGCAATGGCTTGCGCGTACAGGAAGGGTTTGAGCGTGGAGCCCGGCTGGCGCAGGGCGGTGACGCCATCGACCTCGGCGGCGCTGCTCAAGTCGCCCGATGAGCCGACCCAGGCCAACACCTCGCCGCTGGCATTGTCCAGCACCACAACGGCGCCGTCTTCAACATGGCGGCCCTGCAACTCGCGCAGTTGTTGCTGCAAGGCGGCCAGCGCAACGCGCTGCACATCCGCCCGCAGGCTGCTGCGCAGGGTGGCCGCGCGGGCTCTCTGCTGCACACGGTTTGGCGCCGCCGCGCCGCGCGCGGCTGCCAGCTCAGCGCGGTGCGAGGCGACCAGCCGGCGTGCCAGGTGTGGGGCAATGCCGGTGCTGGTATCGAAGGCCTGGCGCTGCAGCGCGGCGGTGGTGAACAAGTCCAGGCCCTCGCAATCGGCCTTGTTGGCCGTGGGGCGCATGATCTTGAGCACGCCGCACGCACGCTGCGCCACCTGCGCCGCCTTGGCATTGGGCGCGCGCACCAGCGCGGCGGTGACAGCCGCTTCGCGTTCATCGAGTCCGTGCGCCGCCTTGTCGAAGAGGGTCCGGCTCAGCGCATCGATGCCGACCAGCTCGCCTTTGAGCGGCACCAGGTTGAGGTAGGCCTCCAGAATCTGGTCCTTGCGCCAGTGCTGCTCCAGTAACTGTGCCGAGACGGCTTGCCCGGCTTTTTGCAGCACGCTGCGCCCGCCGCTGCCGCGCTGATAGTCCTCATCGAGCAAGCCCGCAAGCTGCATGGTGATGGTGGAGGCGCCGCGCGTCCTGGTGTTCCACAAGTTGGCCCAGGCGGCAGCCGAGACAGCGCGCCAGTCCACCCCGGCGTGCTCGTAAAAGCGCTTGTCTTCACTGAGCACCATGGCGGTGCGCAGTGCGGGCGAGATGTCGGCCAGCGCCAGCCACTGGCCCCGGCGCACCGTGGGGTCGGTGCGCAGGCGGTGAATCAGCTCGCCATGGCGGTCCAGAATCAGCGTGTCGGAGGGGTGATGGGCGGCCTTGACTTCAACAAATGTCGACGCGGCTGCGGCAAGGCTTGACCACGTCGCTAGCAGCAACCCGAGCGCAACCCGAATCACCGCGCGCTTGTTGACAACAGACTGCCAGGGCGGCGTGTTTGCAGGCTTCATCAGCTCAGTCGTAAAGGCACACGATGTTGATTATCGCCATCGGCTTTGGCCTCGCCACCACATCGCTAGTCCTGCGGGGCGACAAGCGGTGAAGTTCGGCCAGCGGTGAGGTGAGTCCGGTCTAGAATAGTCTTCGGGGTCAGTTGGGTTTGGCTTGATAGACGCTGCACAATAACCATCCATCAAGGAAGGCGCACTTTGAGTGTTGAATTGGACCTTGCATTTTTTCGCTCGCTGGCTGATTGCGACGCCGCCAATCTGCGCGTGCAGAACCGCTTGGCCAAAATGCACAGTGGTGAGGATGTGCTGCGGTTTTTCACGCAGTATGCGGCGTGGAATGGCCATTTCGCCAACGGCGTCGCGGCGCTGGCCAGCCTGATTGGGGACAACCGAGGGCACTTTCAGGAGCCTGGATTTGCCCGCGCCGTTGCCGATCGCAGCAACTACGTGGCCAGTTTCATCTTTGATGCGGCGCGTGATGAATACGACGACCACATCAACCCCATGCGCGACACGCACCGTTGCATGGCGCAAGCGTCACTGATTTCAATGGCCAGGTTCTACGGCTTGGGTGACGAGGTATTGAACGAGCCCGACCCACGCGCCTTGAGCGAGGTTTGCGACGGGGTCATGTTTGGCTACCGCGGTCGCCATCACACGGGCGCCGGTGTGGTTGGCGAGATCTTTGCCGGCATCGGATACCACCTCGGCTCCGAGTTGCTGGCCGATCGCGAGTTTTCGCTAATTGATGAGCACTTGCGCGGCCAGCGCAATGACCTGGTGCAACATTTGCTGCGCTCGACTGTCGAGCTGGCTGGCGGCACGCACCGGTGTTACGCGTGGGTGGGTGTACACAGCGGGCACGGTGGCGGCGTCGAGGCGGATCATTTCGACTATGCGGTGGCCGGTGCCAAGGCCGGTTTACAGTTCCTGGTGGGCGCCACGCAAGCCGACGCGGTGGCGGCGCTTGGTAGCGGGTTTCGTGCGTTTGCCGAGGATCATCGCAGGTTCTTCCTGATCGGCATGGATACTTAGCTCGATCCTTTGGGAACACAAGTCAACACAAGCGAATGGAGACACGATGAAGGGAATGATGAATCTGTTGGAACGCGCTGGTCTGGTGCGGCGCGAGGGCGAAGGGCTTGAATCGGATGCTGCCCCGGCGTCGGAGGATTTGGGCGTGGCCGCGCATGCGGTAGCGCAAGCCCCGTCGGGGTCAAGCGACTCTGGCGCACCCCTCGCAAACGACGGGCCGGTGGCCGACGTCTCCGGTTTGAGTCTGGCGCAGATCTACGCCAGCGCGGGGGTGGCCGCTGCATCGTACCCCGCTGAACGGCTGCTGCGCTTGCTCGATGGTCTCAAGGCCATGGACGAAGGTACACGCCGGCAAGCCATTGCCGCCATGGACGCGGCTGACGACACCTGGACCATTGCCGATCCCCTGCACGACGCCAGCCTCAAAGTCGCCGCGATCGAGGCGCACGCGGCGACGCTGCGAGCGGGTGTCACGCAGGCTGAACAAGACACGCAGATGGCCCTGGCAGCGGTACAGCAACGCCAAGACACATCGGTGGCGGAAATCAAGCGCCAAATCACCGAGCTCGAAGGCCTGCTGGCGCGCGAACTGGCGCGTGGCGCGCAAGAAAGCGCGGCACATGCCGCGGCGTTACAGTCCAGACGCGAGGCGGCCCTGCGTGAGCTTGAAGGCTTGATGCGCACGGTAGGCGAGTTTCGCGCGCTGGTGTCGCAGTTCAAGTCGGCAGGGGCTGTCTAAGCCAGGTCTGTGCCGGCTTAAGACGCAGCGCATTAATTTTTGTCAAAGAGGATAGAGACATGGCATACCAGACTACGGGCCTGACCAAGGCCCTCATCACAATCGTCGCATTGGGCTTGATTGGCTCTGTCGGCTGGAACTTCTTCCTGAAAGACAAGTTCCAGCCGTCTCAAGGTGGCGGCTCGGCCGCCAGCGTGGCGACGGGCGGCGCGCCCACGACTGGCGGCGCGACGAAGGCGCCAGCCCAAGCCAGCCCTGCTGTGCCGGCTGGCAGCGGGGCGCTGGGCGGCGCGGGCAAACCACTGCGCGTGAGCCTGGTGAGTTTTCATGGCTACGCGCCAGCCCTGCTGGCCAACGGCAATAGTTTGAAGACCAAAGCCGGTTCCATCTACGACAAGCTGGGCGTCAACATTGAATTTGTGATCAATGACGACATCCCCACTCTGACCACGCTGTTTGAATCCAAGGCGGCGGTGTGCGCCTGGCGCACCTCTGATTTCTGGGCGCAGGAGCAACCCAACCTGCGCAACGCCGGGCACGATGGCAGGGCCGTGATCGTGGTGGACAACACGCAAGGTGGCGACGCGGTGATCGCGCGCGACCCGGCGGTGCAAAAGATCGAAGATCTCTCGGGCAAGTCCGTGGCGCTGCTGCAGTACACCCCGTCGCACGGCATGTTGATCGACGCGATCGACAACTCATCCATGACCGCTCGCGCGAAAAAGCAGGTCAAGACTGTCTACATCAAGCCAGAAGGCGGCACAGCGGAAGTGCGCGCCGCGTTCGTGGCCGGCAACGTGGATGCAGCGGTGCTGTGGGACCCGGATTTGTCGCTGGCGCTGCGCGAAGTCAAGGGCGCGCACGTGGTTTATTCCACCAAGACCGCGACCAATCTGATCTACGACGTGATGGTGTGTGACCAACGCGAGTTGGCCAAGCCCGAAAACCAGGCCGTCTTTCAGAAGTTTGTTGATGGCTGGCTCGAAGGTGTCACGGCGTCGCGCGCCAACCCCGACCAGGCGGTGGATGCCTTGGTCGCGACCAAGGAGTTCTTCAAGGTCTTGGCCGAAAAAGAGGGCAGGCCCTTCGTCAAGGGTTTGTTTGCCAACCTGGTCTGGACGGATTTGGCCGACAACGCGCGTATCCTGGGTTTGGCCGGCGGCGTGAACCACTACGAGCGCGTCTATGGTCGTTTTGACCAGATCTACCGGGCCGAAGGATCGCTGGCCAACCCCAAGTCGCCGGTGGTGAGCCCGCAAGACAGCTTTGACTACCGCTTCATCAAGGCCGGTTTGGCGCGCAACGCCGGCGCAGCAGCGCAAGCGGCCAAGCCGGTCGAGACTTTCTCTGAAAAAGGCCGCGCCACCGCCCTGGCGGCACCGGCGTCGGTGACCAAGCCGGTGGCGGTGTCCTTCGCGTCCGGATCGTCGGAGTTGTCCAAACGCGCGCAGCAAACGGTTGACAAGGACATGGTGCCGTTTATGGAGAACAACGGTAGCGCCTATTTCGAGGTCAGCGGCAATACCGACTCGGTGGGCTCGGCGCCCGTGAATCAAGCTCTGTCAGAAGCACGCGCGCGTGCCGTGGCCAGCTACCTGGAAAAGCAGTGGGAAATCCCGAAGTCGCGCTTGCGGGTGGTGGGGTATGGCTCCAGCCGGCCACTGTGCAATGAGGCCAACCCGGCCAGTGCCGACATGAGCCTGGAGGAGTGCCGCGCGCTCAACCGGTCCACGCGCCTGGCGGTGTTTGGCAAATAGGTTCACAGAGCGTTCATGGTCGATTTCTGGAACCCTTACCGCGCGCTGGATCCGACCCGGCGGCGCCTGCTGGGCTTGACCAGTGTCGTGGGCATCGTCATCCTGTGGGCCCTGCTGGCGGCCAGCGGCTTGTTGAGCAAGAACCAGTTGCCGTCGCCCTGGTCGGTGGCTGAGGCCTTTGCCTACCTGAGTTGGTACGAAGGCAAGAGCCAGTTGGCGGTGGCGACGATGTGGTCGGTCGGGCGGGTGGCGGCCGCCTCCTTGCTGGTGATGATCGTGGGTATTCCCATGGGCATTCTGATGGGCGCGTCGCCCAAGGTGGATGCTGTGTTATCGCCCCTGGTGGACCCGTTTCGGTCGGCCCCGGTGGCAGCGCTGCTGCCGATAATGGTGATGTGGTTCGGCATCGGTGAAGGCATGAAGATCGCCTTTCTGTTTGTGGGCTCCATCGTCTATTTGACGCCCTTGGTGCGTGACGCCATTCGCTCCGTGCCTGAGCAGTATCTGATTGCCGCCAAAGACATTGGCGCCACGCAACTCGAATGCATCACCAAGGTGCTGCTGCCCCTGGCCATGCCGCGCATCATGGACGCCATCATCGTGGGGGTGTCGGTGAGTTGGACCTACATCACGGTGGCCGAATACGTCAATGCGCAGGAAGGCCTGGGGCAATTGATTGCCAACGCCAAACGCCTGAGCGCGATGGACCAGGTGTTCGCGGGCATCATCGTCATCATGGCGGTGGCCCTGTTGACTTACCAGGCCCTGATGTGGCTCAAGCAGTCGCTCTACAAGTGGGAGACCAAAGCGTGAGCGCCGCAACCAACGCCCCCCCCACGCCGGCCAAGCCGCTGGTTGCGGCCACCAACATCGTGCAAGAGTATGCGCAGCCGGACGGCAAAACCTTGCGCGTGCTGGACGATGTCTCGCTCACTTTTGAACAGCCATCGATCAACATGCTGCTGGGCCCATCGGGGTGTGGCAAGTCCACTTTATTGCGCATGCTGGGTGGCGTACGCCCCTGGAATGTGGCGACACCGACCTCCGGCCGCGTTGAGATCGAAGGACAGGCCTGCGTCGGGCCGCACGCGGATGCGGTCATGGTGTTTCAGCACTACTCCAACCGGCCAGACCTCACGGTCTGGCAAAACGTGATGTACCCGTTTCGGTTTCAGGAGTGGAAGCGCCGCGTCAGCGTGAAGGAAGCCGAGCAGCGCGTTGAACAGATACTGGTTGAAGTGGGCCTGGCCGACAAGAAGGCGTTGTTCCCCGCGCAGCTCTCCGGTGGTCAGAACCAGCGTGTGGCACTGGCACGGGCCTTGGTGTTGCGGCCCAAGGTCTTGTTGATGGACGAGCCTTTTGGTGCGCTGGACGCGCAAACCCGTTCGGCCATGCAACTCTTGTTGGCCAAACTCCATGAGGCACATCGCTGCCTGGTGGTGTTTGTCACCCATGACGTGACCGAAGCGTTGTTGCTGGGGGACCGCGTGATTGTCTTGTCCACCCAGCCGGCCAAGGTGATTGATGATTTCCGAATTGCAGCACGTCAGCCGCGCAGCGTGGAGTGGCTCAATGGCGTGGAAGTGCGTGAGATGCACGAGCGCGTGGTAGGCCACTTGCGAGCCGTGGGCGCGCATGGCAATGTGCGGGTGAGCCTGTGAAACCAGAAGTCTCCTACTGGCAAGCGTTTTTGACGCATCCCTACAACCAAATGGTGGTGTGGGCGACCACTGCCGCCGGCGTGTTCGCATCCTTCCCGTATGGCTGGGACGCGCTGGCGCTGGCGCTGCTTGCGCTGGCTGCGGTGGAAGTGGTCGGTTTGGCGGTGGTACCGGGTTTGCCGCCGTTTAAGGCGTCGGTCGACCAAAAGGCGCGCCGCGCAGAGCGCAAGGCCAAACGTGAACGGCTGCTGAGCGAGATCCGAATGCATGGTGGCTCCAGCCATTTGCGGGCCTATGAGCAAATGAGCCAGCGGGTTGAATCACTCTACCGGATGGCGTCCGATACCGCCACCAGCCTGTCCGAGCGAGAGGTTGAACAACTCGACGACCTGACGGTGAACTACCTCGCCATGTGTTTGAGCGATGCCGCCATGCGTGCCAAGGACGGCACCGACCACAACGGTGCGGCCGAGCGAAAACTGCGCGCTGTGTCACAGCGTCTGGCCCAGGGTGGCTTGGCGCAGGACGAAGAGCAGCAACTGCTTCGCGCCAAGCAGGAATACGAAGAGGCGTTGGCACGCCACCAACGCATGGACATTCGGCGCAGCGCGCTGGAGGCGTCGCTGGTCTCCATGCCAGTGCGCATGGAAGAGGTCTACCAGATGGTGATGACCGCCCCCAGCGCGGGCAAACTGAGCGCGTTGCTGGAAGAATCCATGTCCAAGTTGCGCACTGCGGAGGAGGTCAACTTCGATGTGGAAGCCGCTTTTGGAATCAAGTCGGAAACGGACTTGAGTGCCACCTATGTCCAGCCGCCCTTGGCCACACCGCGCCAAGATCGGGTTACGCCGATTTCGGTCGGGCGGCGCACGGCCGGCAGCGTCGGTACGGGTGGTGCCAGGGAATGAGGCTCACCCAATGTTTTATTGTCTTAATTGAAGGAGAAAGTCAGCATGGCTAACAACGCAATCACCGGGCGCCTGTGGAACTTGTGGACCGGTTTCCTGGCCCTGTGGGTGACCGATATTGAAAAGGAGCACCCCGAGATCGCTTACCAGAACTCGATCCAGTCCATGATCGAGAAGTACGGCAAGTTGAAGGCCGCATCCGGGCGCATCATTGCGCGCAAGCTCGATGTCGAAGGCCGCTTGCAGAGCGCCAAGGCGGAGCTGGCCAAAGGTCACCACCCAGTTGAACGCCGCGTTGGCGACCAACCAGGATGACCTGGCGATGGTGTTGATTCAGAAGAAGAATGGGCTGTCTGAAGACCTCACTACCCTTGAGAGCGACTACGCCGAAGCGGAGAAGGACGCCGAAGAAGCCAAGGCCGCGCTGCTGGACATGAAGGGCGAGATCGACCGCCTGAAGGCGGAAAAAGACCGCATGATCGCCAAGTTCCACAGTGCCGAGGCGCGCGTGAAGATTCAGGAGTCACTGGATGGCTTGTCGATTGATGCCGAAGTGCAGGCACTGGCTGGCGTGCGCGAGCACATCAAGGGCCGCGTGGCCGAGGCCAAGCTGGGCTCGGAGTTGCGCGAGTCGGATTTGGATGCGCGCCTGAAAACCCTGAACCGCACGGCCGGCGCGGTCACGGCGCGCGCGCAGCTCGAAGAGATGAAGCGTGCCCAGGCGGCCGCGGCTGGCGTGGCCGCTGGTGGCAAGACGCTCTGAGCCCGTGTCCAAGCAGCCCAATGGCATGAGTCCAAGCGCCAACATCAAGGCCAACCTGCCGGCTTGGGCGCGGTTGGTACGCGAGAAATACCTTGCCGGGGAAGCGTCCACGTTTGTGCTGTACCGCAACGTGTTTGATGTCTTTTTGGTCGGCAATGAGTTGCTAGACCTCAAAGCGTTTTTGACCGGCGTTTTTGTGCTGGAGACCAAGACCACGGTGGTGGAGGTGTCGTCGGAGTTTGGCGTGCAGTGCCTCAAAGGCAAAGTCGACATCGATCAAGCGGGCGATATGCTGGCGCAGTTGCACAGTCTGGAGCGCCACTTGCGCGCCTCGCATGGCACGGCCGTGTTTGTACCCTATGCCGACACCTTGATGCCCGGTGAGGACAGCGGCTTTGTGTCCAGTGAGGACCGCAAGATCGGCACGCTGTTTCACCGCTGGTCGCTGGACCGCACCCTCAGTGCGTCTGACAACATCACTTTCATCGTGGTGGAAGCTTTGGGCTCGCTCAACCAGTCGCTGCTGAGCAACCCGAAGGTGGTGGCGATTGAGATCCCGATGCCTGAACTGGAGACGCGTACCCAGGTTGTGCGCCTGCTCGACAGCAAGCTCAGCGACCGGCAGGTGAATCTGTATGCGCTGCGCATGGCCGGCTTGCGAGCGGTGCAAATCGAGAGTCTGTTGCGCGCCTCGGGTGACCAGGCCATGAGCGAGCCCGAACGCGAGAAGCTGATTGCGCAGTTGCTGGGCAATGCCCCCGACGCGCCTCAGCGCGCCAAGCGATTTGCCGGCATCACGGCGGGCATGACCGCCGACGAGATTGTGAAACTGGTCGAGCCGACCAAAGCCGTACCCTGTGACGACCCCGAGGAAGACGTGTTGCGGTTGATCCAGGCGCGCAAACGCGAATTGATCGAAAAGGAATGCGCCGGCCTGATCGAGTTTGTTGAGCCCAAGATGGGCCTGTCATCGGTCGGCGGCGTGGACCACATCACCGGCGAACTGATGGGCATCGCGCGTGCCCTGCGCGCCGGCGACACAAAGCTCACGCCGATGGGCTTGTTGGCGGTGGGACCGATGGGGGCGGGCAAGACCTTTGTGCTCAAGGCGTTCCTGAAGGAGGCCGGTTTGTCGGCCGTGGCACTCAAGAATTTCCGCTCCAAGTGGGTGGGCTCAACCGAGCGCAACCTGGAGCGCGTGCTGGCCACGGTCAAGGCCATGGGACCGATCGCGGTGCTGATCGATGAAGGCGACCGCAGCTTTGGCAATGGCGGCGGCGAGGGCGGCGACGACGGCACCAGCTCGCGCGTGATCGCGCGGCTCAAGGAGTTCATGTCCGACACCGAAAACCGGGGCGTGGTCTTGTTTGTGATGTTGACCAATCGCCCCGACAAACTCGACACCGACATCAAACGCCCGGGTCGCCTGGACCGCAAGATCCCGTTCTTTTACGCCGACACCGCCCGTGACCGCGCCGCCGTCGCGGCGGCCGTGCTGCGGCGTTACGAACCTGGCTTGGTGTGCGATGTAACCGAGCTGGAGTCGCTGTGCGAGAGCCTTGACGGTTATTCCAACGCCGACCTGGAGGCCCTGGTCTTGCTGGGACTGGACTACCTGGGGCGAGATCCGACTTTGGCCATTGCGCAAGCCCTGCACAAGGCGAAGGCTGACTTCATGCCACCGCAAGAGCGCGACATGATTGACTTCATGGAAATGCTGGCGGTGTCCGAGACTTCGCGGCGCTCCTTGTTACCCCCACGCTACAGCGCCATGCCGCTTGAGGAGATTCAGCAGAAGTTGCGTGACGCGCGCAGGCGCGCACTTGGACGTTGAGTGGACACCACTCTTGCAGGATGAGGACCGCTGGTGTGCCACGAGTTGTTTGACACGACCTATTTGACAAGAGCAGGAGAATGATGATGACGATCGATCAAGGTGATGTTATGACCCGCCAACACGTGCTGACTTTGATGGCCTGTATGTTGTCCACGGCGCATGTGGACGGCGTGACGCCGCAGGAGCTGGCGTTGATGAAAACTTTTTATGAGCAGTCCGGTGTGGCCGACCTGCCGCCGTTTGCCGACGACGAGGGCGCCTACGGCGACCATTCCGCCTTGGCCGCCCAAAGCGCCAGCGATGTCGCGTTTGCCGAGCAACTGGTGCTGATGAGCTTCATGACCGCCTACGCCGATGGGCATCTGACCGACGGCGAGCGCACGCACGTGATGGCGATCGCGGCCAAGGCCGGCCTGTCGAACGAACGCACCAACGAACTGCTGCTGCATGTCAAGGACACGCTCATCGGCTCCCTGGCGATGTTGCCCGACGCGGAGTCCGTGGCGATGGTCGCAAAGGGTCTGTAGAGGCGCTGGCCGAACATCAGGCCACGCCGGGCGGCCGCGCGCCCTTGGGCTACGCGGCCGTCGCCAACGTGGCCGCGCGCAGGTACTGCCCTTCACCATACGCCGCCGCTTCGTCGCGGCAGGCATGGACCAGCTTGATCACGTGGTCGTCGTCCGATGCCAGCGCGGCCCCGATGACTTCGGGCCAGCTGCGTGGTTCCGGCTCGGGCGCGGCCGGCAGCGGTGAGACACCCGCGGCCAGGTAGGCAGCCACGAAGCTGTGAGCCAGCGTGGCTTGCACAGCGGTGGAATCTTCGATCCATGGCAACAGCGTGCGCAGCGCGTGCATCCCGGTAACCATGTGCAGTACGGTGAAGTTTGGCTTGGCGACATAACGAGCCACCGCCAGGTCGGCCAGCTCGGCGATGCGTTGCTGGATGGTCGGCGCCGGCCTCAGCGCACCCGCCCAGGCCAGGTAGGGCGCAGAGCGACTGGCCTCGTTCATTCGAATCGATATCAGGGGGCCGTTGCAGCGCCATGTCGGTCCCTGCTCGACAAGGTGGCCCGCCCAAACACCGAAATCGACCCTGGCGTCGACGGCAGGCGGCGCGGCCAGCGGTTGCCAGCGCCAGGCCCAGTAGGCTAGCGCCGCGGCCAATTCGCCTGCATGCCCGGCTTGGGCCGCATGGGCGGTGCGGATGGCGCCATGAAAGGCTGCAGCGGCGACACCGGGCAGCAGGGCTGGCAAGGCTGAGCGCAGCGTGTTCTGAGGGCCGTTGCACGCCAACTGGCGCTGGAAGTGCGATAACAGGGCTGGGTAAGCGTCGGCCTGGCCACGCAGTGATGGCCAATCGACACCGGTCGAGTCGGGGTCGGTCGCTGGCGCGGGCGCCCGCGCGCTTGGGCACTGAAACCGCTCGGAGTAACTTGTGAAAAAGTCGCGCAGCCGCTGCGGATCAGCACCCAGCGCGTGCAGCGCGTGCAAGGCCATTGGCAAATGATTGGTCAGCTGATCGCGGTACTCGGGTGGCAGTAGCAGGTTGGCATCCAGTAGTGCATGCAGGGCTGCATTCGGTTGCGCCAACAGGGCGTGATGTGAAGACATGGTGGGTGCGTCGCGAGTTGAGATGACTTGAATCATGCAAGTTAAAGTAAACTTCAAGTCAAGCCCTGGAGCGTTAGACCATGAAACCTGTGAGTGAACCAAGGTCCAGCAATTGGATCGCGATCGGCGACTTTGCCCGCCGCAGCGGCGTGGCTGCCAGCGCGCTGAGGTTCTATGAAGGGCAGCGGCTGCTGGCGAGCCACCGCAACGCATCCGGCCGGCGCCAATTTGCCCGGAGCGACTTGCGCCGGGTGGCCTTCATCCGCGCAGCGCAGGCGGTAGGTTTGAGTCTGGACCAGATTCGCCAGGCGCTGGCGAGCCTGCCCGAGCAGCGCACGCCGACCCAACGGGACTGGACGCGGCTTTCCAGTGCCTGGCGGCCGATGCTGGACCAGAAGATCATTGAACTGACTCGACTGCGCGACCAGCTGGCGTCCTGCATTGGATGCGGCTGCTTGTCGCTCACCAAATGCGCCCTGTACAACCCTGGCGATGTGGCGGCGCGGCGTGGCAACGGGGCGCGCTACCTGATGGGTGACGGATCGTCGCAAAGCTAGGGTGGCGTCGACACACCGCCACGCACCGGTGCCGACTGTGCACAGCGTTGCTTGCTGACCTATCGTTGTGGGCCAAGCTCCCGGCTGACATAACTGATACCCAGCGCCGCCACCACCAGCGAGAAGCACGCCACCACGCCGCCCCAAAACCAGTAGGGCAGCCACAAGGCGTCCGCGATCACCGCGCTGTCAGAAGGGCGGCCCATGCCGTTGACCGTGGCCTGCGCCGAGAACATGTAGTCCAGGTCGGTGAACCACGACAGGCACAAAGTGGCCGCCATCAGGTGCAGCACGAAGCTGGCCATAGCCGCTGGCAGCACCTTCGCGGCAAGGGCCAGCACGACGGCGGTACTTAGCAGAAACATCACGCCAAAGGCATTGCGCACCCAAATCGCGACGCTGACCACCAGCACCATCGCGAGCGTGGCCAGAACGGCCCGGCAAAACCGCTGGGAGCGCGACACCAGCAACAGACCAATGCCCGCGAAGCTGGGACCCACCAGCCCGCCCGCGGCGACCAGTGCCGTGGCCAATCGTCCTGGGTTGCCGCGCCACATCGCCACGCCCGAACCATCCGCGTTAAGCAGCAGTTGGTCGAATTGCTCGCCCACCAGCATCGCCGTCAGCCCGTGCCCCATCTCATGGGCGAAGGTGGCGAGCAGGGTCAACGGGTACAGAATCTGCCTGCCATAGGGCAACTGCCAGATGACAACGATGGTGAGGGTCGAGAGCAGCAGCAGGGTGCGTTGGTGCATGGGGTGGGTGTGGAAGAGGCCTGAGCACAGCTTGAAGCATAGCGGCGCTCCAAAGATCCCTGCAAACGCGCGTGGTTTTCCATTCCATCGCACACTTCGGCGCAATCAGGCATGTCTTTTTTGCGCAGAGGAGGTGACCCTATGTTGCGCCGCCATCTTGTACTCTTCCTGGTCGGCCTGTGGCTGACTGCCAACGCCCATGCGGCGCCCGCTGTCGGACAGCCGGCGCCCGACTTCAGCCTGACCGACACCGCCGGCAAGCTGGTGCGACTGAGTGATTTTCGTGGCAAACACGTGGTGCTGGAGTGGACCAACCCCGGCTGCCCGTTTGTGCGCAAGCATTACGGCGCGGGCAACATGCAGGCCTTGCAAAGGGAGGCGGCGGCCAAGGGCGTGGTGTGGCTGGCGGTCAACTCCACCGAGTCGAACAGCGGCGACTACCTCAAGCCCACTCAACTGGCCGCCTGGATGACCGAGCAAAAGGCTGCCCCGTCCGGCCACGCTGATGGACGAGGCGGGCAGCGTCGGCCAGTCCTATGGCGCCCGCACCACGCCGCACATGTACATTGTGGGGCCGCAGGGCACCTTGCTGTACGCCGGCGGCATCGACAGCATCCCCTCGTCCCGGGTTGACGATATCAAGACCGCCACCAACTACGTGCGCCAAAGCCTCACTGAGGCGCTTGCCGGCAAACCCATCAGTACGCCGGTGACCAAACCGTATGGCTGCTCGGTCAAGTACAAGGCTTGATCGGACTGGCGTGCGCGAGGCGCCATCGGGTGCCGAGACGCCCAGCCCACGCGCCAGCGTTTGAGACGCCTCAAGATCTCCGGATCCACTGCGCCGCGATGCGCCCCACCTGTGCCAGTACCGCTTGGTCTTCGTCGCGTATGCGCCCGCCGTAGGGGATGCGTGTCTCATAGTAGGCCGCCACGATCATGGGCGCGCGCCCCGGGGGCCAGACGATGGCGACATCGTTGTATTTGTCTGGCATGCCCGGCGCCATGCCGGTGCCGGTCTTGTCGCCGGCGCGCCAGCCCGGCGGCAGTCCTGCGCGCAGGCGCTTGGTCCCCGTTTGCGTTGCCACCATCCAGCCTGTCAACAAGGCGGTGGCATCTTTGGATAACCAGCCGCCGGTGAGTTGATGGGACACGGTTTGCGCCATGGCCAAGGGTGTGGTGGTGTCGCGCACTTCGCCGCGCACAACCTCGTTCATGGCGGGTTCCATCCGGTCCAGGCGCGTGACGCTGTCGCCGGCCGCGCGCAGCATGCCGGTGAATCCATCCGGCCCGCCCAGCAACGCCAGCAACAAGTTGGCCGCCGCGTTGTCGCTGGTGGTCTGGGCGGCTTCTGCCAGCGCTTGCACGGTCATGCCCCCTTGGGTCAGGTGCAACTGCGTGACCGGCGAGTGGGGAACGATGTCGGCCTGCGAGAACCGCACCCACTGGTCCAGGCGCAGGCTGCCTTCGTCCACCTTGCGAAGGACCGCAGCCGCCAGCGGCAGCTTGAAGGTTGAGCACATGCCAAAGCGCTCCTGCAGCCGGTGCCCGATGAGTGCGCCGCTGCCGGTGTCAAGCAGCGCCACGCCCAGGCGGCCCCCCACCTTCTTCTCCAATTGCGCCAGGGGGGGATGGACGGTCGGATGCTGGGTCACCGCGTTGGCGGCCCAACTGGTGGCGGGCAGCAGCCATGCAGAGCTGATCCCCAACATCATGCGGCGAGAGATGGTGTTCATAGATTTTGTATCACTGAGTTGATGAGAGACTGGAATTCTCTCCAACCAACAACTGGCTACAAGGTATGATTTTTCGGTTCAGTCCCTACTTTTTGTAGCCCTCTCCATGCCCTTGTCCAACTTGTCCCTGAACAGCCTCCGTGCCTTCGATGCCGCCGCGCGGCATCTGAATTTCACCCATGCCGCCGATGAGCTGTGCGTCACGCAGGCCGCAGTCAGCCACCAGGTCAAGGCGCTGGAGGCGCAGATTGGTCGTGCCCTGTTTCGGCGTACCGCGCGTGGACTGGTGCTGACCGACGAAGGTGCGTCGCTGGCGCCAACGGTGGCCGACAGCTTTGCCAGGTTGGAACGCCAGATCGACGCCATGCGCCAGGGTGGTCCGCGCGAGGTTCTCACAGTGGGAGTGGTGGGCACTTTTGCGGTGGGTTTCTTGCTGGAGCGCCTGGCCGATTTTCGCGCCCAGCACCCGCGCACTGAGCTGCGCGTATTGACCCACAACAACAAGGTGGACCTGGCGGCCGAGAGCCTGGACTTTGCGGTGCGCTTTGGTGACGGCGCCTGGCGCAGCGTGGAAGCCGACTTCTTGATGACGGCCCCGATGGCACCGCTGTGCGCACCGCAAGCGCTGGAGCAATTGCGTCAGCCAAACGACCTGAGCAAGCTGCCGCTGCTGCGCTCATACCGCCCGCACGACTGGTCCGCCTGGCTGCAGGCGGCCGGCACCAGCGGCATCACGCCACGCGGCCCGATGTTTGACGCATCGTCCATCATGGTGCAGGCGGCCATGCTGGGCGAGGGGGTGGCGCTGGCGCCGCCGAGCATGTTTCTGCGCGAGTTGCGCCAGGGCCGTCTGGCCCAGCCCTTTGATCTGGAGGTCGACGTGGGCGGCTACTGGCTCACCCGCTTGTTGTCCCGCGAGGCCACGCCGGCAATGCGGGCGTTTCGGGCTTGGTTGTTGGGGGCGGCGCGGTCGTAGCTTGTTCTACTGGGTGGAGGCCAATTTGATCAACGTAGTGCGGGCTCGCGCCAGCATGAGCCTGCGCTTGCCAGGACAATCGGGTTTGCTGCAAGATGCCCGATTTGGTCATGAGCATTCGGAGGTAACCATGGACCGTCGGGAATTTAATGGCGCAGCGAGCGGCGCCTTGGTGGCCGTCTTGTTGCTGGCTTGTGCACGGGCACAAGCGCTATCGCTGAGCGACCTGAGTAACGCGGAGGCGTCGCAGGGGCTTAAGACGGCGTTGGAGAGAGGGGTGATCGCCGCCATCGACGTCCTCGGCCATAACGACGGGTTCCTCGGCAACGACAAGGTGCGGATTCGCTTGCCGGGGTATCTGGAGGATGCCGCCAAGTTGCTCAAAAGCCTGGGCCAGGGCAAACGGGTGGACGAACTGGTGACCGCCATGAACCGAGCCGCCGAGACGGCAGTGCCCATGGCCAAGGCGCTGCTGGTTGGCGCGGTCAAATCCATGTCGGTCAGCGACGCGCGCAAGATCCTCGTCGGTGGCGACACCTCGGTGACCGAATTCTTTGTCGAGAAGACACGCGAACCCCTGGGCGTCAAGTTTCTACCGGTTGTCGGCAAGGCGATGGAAAAGGTCGGTCTGGCCGAGAAGTACAACCGCGTCGCGAGCAAAGCCGCCGGCCTGGGCCTGGTGAAGAAGGAAGACGCCAACATCCAGCGTTATGTCACCGGCAAGGCCCTCGATGGGCTGTACTACATGATCGGCGAGGAGGAGAAGAAGATTCGCCAGGACCCGGTCGCGACCGGCAGCGCGGTACTCAAGAAAGTCTTTGGCGCGCTGAAGTAGGGTGGTGGCGCCGGCGCGTCACCTGGCAGGTGAATCAAGTTCTGGTGGGGTTACGCCGGCGAATTGGCTCCGGCGCTGCGGCACAGCCACCCGGCACGTCTGTGGGTTTGGTTGGGTGGGCGAAGTGGGATGCCAATCCCAACAGGTCGATTCCATGCGCCTTGCTGGCACGAAATGGCTGGGAAAGCGCATGAATGTTGGCGATTCGGCACGTGCGCGACGCAGTGCCTCACGCCGCTGCCCACACCATCACCGTGCCTGCGCGCTTTCAGGCAAGCACTTCAAGCCCGTGCTTTTGCACAACCGCCAGCAGTTTGAGGGCCATACCGCTGGGTTGTTTGCTGCCGGACTCCCACTTTTGAACCGTTGATTCGCTGGTGTTGAGGTACCGCGCAAAGACCGGCTGGCTCACGTGCGCACGCTCTCTGATTTTCTTGATCTGCTGGGGCTCCAACGCAACCGGTGTCGCCAGGCAGGACGCATCAAACTTGCGCATCGTGGTTTGATCGATGGCGCCGACTTTTTGCAAGGCGGTGGCAGAGGCGTGAATCGCTGCCAGGGCGGCGCTTTTGAATTTTGGTTTTGTCGTCATGACATCGCGCTACAAAGTCCCCGGCCCCATTGCCGTATCAAGACTCAGGCTTCGATCACATCCGCATACAACTGCGCCGCGCTCAACTCCAGCGCCACGCTGGCCAGCGAGACCGACTCGCCACGGGCGAACGGATGCAGCACCCACAGTCCGTCGGCGCCTTTGCGATAACAGTCGGTACTGCGGGAGTCCAGGTCAATCAGCACGTATTCCTGCAGGCTGGCCAGGCTGCGGTAGTGACTGAACTTCAGTCCCCGGTCATATGACGCAGTTGTAGGCGATAGCACTTCGGCAATCAGTTTGGGCTCGGTCTTGACCATGCTGCTGGCTAGATCGGCGGCGCTGCAGGTCACCATCACATCGGGATAAAAGTAGCTGTTGGCCTCGGCCACGTGCAGGCGCATGTCGCTCATGTAGGTTCGGCAGGGGCTGCCACTGAGGTGCTGGCGAAGCGCCATGTAGAGATTGCCCGCCACCGTCACATGTCGGTCTTCGGCGCCCGCCATCGCGAACACCTCGCCATCGAGAAACTCATGGCGCTGCGGCTGCTCAGCCTCCCAAGCTAGGTAGTCGGTGGCGGTAAACGTTGGAGTCTTTTGTGCGTGTCCCATGGCCGTGTCCTTTTGCGCCGTTCAGGTATCCATTATGTGTGTCTTGCACCGCCGCCAAGAACTGGCGTCTGACGGCGCTGGGGCGATTCGTTGCCGAAGAGTGACAGGGTGCCCCACGCCATCGTGCAGGCGAACGCACCGGGCGTCCGTGCCGGCTCGCCTGCGCGCTCGCGGGCGGCGGCTTGTGGCGCGCCGATGGACTTGGGCTAACACCTTGGCTGGCGCGCCAGTTCTGTCGCAGCCGCGAATTGGCTCCGGCGCTCCGGCACAGCCACCCGGCACGTCTGCGGGTTTGGTTGGGTGGGCGAGAGCGGGATACCAAGGCAGGCAGGTCTGTTCCATGCGCTCTGCTGGCAACAAGTGGCTTGGCAGGCGCATGGATGTTGGTGATTCGGCGCGTGCTGCGACTCAGCACCTCACGCCGCTGCCCACACCATCACCGTGCCTGCGCGCTTGTCCGCCGTCGTCCCCGCTGCAATGCTGCGCGGACGGATGAAGATTTCCACGTCGCGGTTCAGCAGGGTGATGCAATGCAGCAGGCGTTCGCTGGAAAAGCGGCTGAGCTTGTAGTTCTTCAACTCTGACACGTGGGGCTGCGCCATGCCTAGCAGCTTGGCGGCGGCGGCTTGGGTCAAACCCTCGGCTTGCAGCAGATCGTTGAGGCGCACCGCCAGTTGCACGCGCAACTGGCGCTCATCCGGGTCGGCCAGCCCCAAGTCCTTGAACACATTGCCCGAGCCGGTTTCAATGGCATGGCTGGCCGGTGTGGCTTTCGACTTAGCTTTCATGGTGTGCCTTGTAGTGTTGCTGCGCCAGTTTGAGGCGCTCGTGAATCAAATCAATGTCGCTCTGCGCCGTGCGAATGCCGCTGGGCGACTTCTTCTGGAAGCAATGCAGCACATACACCGCCTTGGCAAAGCGCACCGTGTACACCGCCCTGAAGGTGTCGCCCCGATGGTTATCCACCAACTCCAGCACGCCTGCGCCTTCGCCCTTCCACGGTTTGGCCTGCGCGGGCGTGGCACCCATCTGCACCGCACCCAAGGCGTAACCAAAGTCATTGATCACCTCGGCGGGGAGGGTGAGGAGGTCCTTCTTGGATGACCCGACCCAGCGTGCGGGCGAACGCACCGGGCGTCCGTGCCGGCCCGCCTGCGCGCTCGCGGGCGGGGGCTTGTGGTGCGCCAATGGACTTCGGCTAACACTTTGGCTGGCGCGCCAGTTCTGTCGCAGCCGCGAATTGGCTCCGGCGCTCCGGCACAGCCACCCGGCACGTCTGCGGGTTTGGTTGGGTGGGCTGGGGATACCACGTCGGATAGATCGATTGCTTGGGCTCCGCGGGCACGAAATGGCTTGAGAAGCGCATGCATGCTGGGGATTCTCAACACTGCTACGCGGGGAGTCGCCACGCCATCGTTGTCGGGAGACCGACGCATCGCTGGAAGCTATGTCAGAAATTCTCCCTTCTCTTGGCGGAGACCCACGGCTTACCCCCTTGGGGCGTGCTCGTCAAGCGACAGCAGAGCGCTTCAAACTACTTCGGTTTCCTCGCTGTTGGATCGGCCACAATCGGCAAGACAGAATCCGACCGCAACGATGGAGGGATGTCGATTGGCGGCACTCCGTTCAAGCCATCAGGTTCTATGAGTTTGAGGTCTGTTCCCTCCGAACTGTTAGCCATTTCCTCCAGTGAAATCTGGCCACCTCCGTTGGAAAACGAGGCAATGTCGAGGAGTCGTTTTAGTGTGGACATGGTCTGATCATATTCAGGATTGCGACTAATATATCGCCGCGACCTACTTCTTCAAAAGCTTGGTGCCGCGAGTTCGCATGTCGACCGCGTGTTGCATTTTGATTCCGGGTACCTCTTGGCTATCAAGCCATTGTTTCGTTCGCTCGTTCTAAACATGTACAGCCGCCGTAGCGTCAGCATCTGAAGAACGCGCATGGCGATGAAGTCCGTTTTGACCTCATTGAGCAAGTTCCGCATTTCCGAACGCGGAAAGTCCTTGGGCGAATCAAGCCGAACTCCTATCGAAATCAGCCTTGCAGCAGGCGTATCTATTGACCTTGATGCCGCGTCAATATCATCTTGAAGCTCATCTGAGCTGATGGAAGTAACGGCCTTCACCACGAAACCGAACGAGGTGAATTGCATCAGTTGTGCCATCAGTGTCCGCGCCAATTGCTGGCGCTTCTGGTCATTGTCAACAACTTTCTTCCGTTCGATTAGTTGCATCAATTCCCTCTGGGCCTGTTCCCTGTCGACCATGAACAGGTCAAAGTAGGCGCGGACAGCACGCAACGGTCCTTTCATCAATAGCTGAATGAGTTCAACGCGCCTTGAGCGCCCAACATTCGCGATCTGGTTCTTCAGAATTTGCCCAAGAATTTCCACAGTTTTGAAGAGAGCGATCATTTGAGGAATGAACTCGGTTTCTGCGCCGTCCTGCTTCGCATCGGCCATGCCGTCGCTGCCGTCATCCAAGGCATCCTTGTGCCGGTTTGCGCGTTCCCTAGCTGCTTCTGGCTGTTCTCCGGTGTACTTTAGCGCTGGAAGGTCGCGCACGAACTCTGCTATTGCCGACGTGTCACCACCCCTGAATTCAATTGGTCGGATTGCCGCAAACGGCGAATTCACGGCTTCGACTACGCACTCCAGAAATGCAGGGTCGTTGAATGCATGGTGGGCGAGAAAGAGTATTGTGTTTTTCTCTCGACGTATAGGTGAGCACAGCACTCCTTTACGTGCGCCAAGACGGCGAGGTCTCTCAGCTTTGACGAAAGGAAGCGGCCCTTTAGGAAGTAATAAATGTAGTGGTAGCGAAACCTAAAATAGTCTCCACTTCGGGACAGCACTCGGGCATCTACAAGTTCACGTATTCGTGTCGTTAGGTCCACTCGGACCTCGGTAGTGGAGTAGCGTGTCGTGAAGGCTGTTAGCTCTTCAAGGGACAGTTCTCTGTGCTCGGTGGCGTGCATCTGCCAGGCCAAGTGCGAGCAGTACTCGATCATCTTGCCCCACTCGCTTCGGAATCCCGGCTGATTTGAACCCCTCCTTGATAAGGAAGTCATAGTATTCACCGAGGCCGCTTTCCTCGAACCCGCCAGAGACCCCCGCGTCAATGCTCTGGAGAAGGGTGAGGAGGTACAACGGCAGAGCCGGCACGATGTTTCGCGCCATCACAGCATCCAGTAGTCGCTCTGCCTGGTCACAACGCGCGAGCAACGCTGCTTCGTCGAGAGAGCCATCGTCAACCGTACGTTGAAGCCAGCGCTTTACTAGATGTGCTCGCAGGGTGTAGCCAAACGGCAAAATCCGAAATTCCTTTATGTCTGCCAGACTTCCGTTGGTGTGGGGTGCCACAGATGCCTGGAAATCCAAGAGCTCGCTTACGGTGACCAGGAAGTACTTAAACCGCTTTCTCACACCTAAAAGGACACGGGCCCGATACTGATTTCCCTTTACGGGACCATCGTCAAAGTCATCCAGCAATAGGACCTTCTTTGAATTTGATGCTTGATCAAGTCTTTCCGCCATCCTCTCGCCATACTGCTCAACGATGGCTTTGTTTATTGCGCTGTTCAAATCCCTGTCCGTGGCCGTTCGAATGTCGGCACCGCGAACATACAGAGGAAGGAGTCCCTGGTCGTGGAAGTGTCCATACAGCATGTAAAGGAGACTCGATGCGCCAACTTTTTCCTCACCTGAAAGGAGTAGGCCACCTTCATATCTGGCCAAGTCCTTGAGTAGGGACGTGCTAAGAATACGCTTCACCTCCGCCTTTTCGAGAGGCTCCTGCATGTCCGGGAACACGTACAAGTCAGCCAATTTGATGGACGCCCCCTTATTAGCCTAAAATGCTGCGCCTGGGTCCGTTATCAACTGTTGGAATGATTCGGTCAAATCGATTCAAACTCTTCTTTGGGAGACTGCGGAAGTCTCCCCAGGAGCCCTCTTCAGTTGCGCTGTAGTGCCTGCCATCCAATGTTCCAAAGGTACCGCGTTGAGCGGTACGCCCCCTCGTCGAGATTCGGTTCTACAACATTGAAAGACGACGACGTTGGCCGCTGTTCATCTTGAAGGATGCATCCATCAACATAAGCACTGCCCACTCGCTGCGTTCCAGTCCCTCTCCCTACCCCGCCGACAATGCTCGTGGCCCAAAACAATTACGTTCGACAAACTTCGCAACAGCTGTTTGAACGGGTGATACATCGCTTGGCTGAACCAATTGAGAGGATGATGAATCACACCGATCCGAAGGTCTGTCGTTT
>JADKDJ010000009.1 GCA_016718405.1 Candidatus Rhodoferax odensensis | reverse complement strand
CATTGTGCCCAGGGCGACCAGGCAGACGCCTTCATCGTGTCCGCCAAGATCGGCGACCAGATCGCGCTGTTCCTGGTGCCATTTATGCCGCTGCGGGCGTCACGACGCGCGGATACGGCACGCAGGATGGGGCGCGTGCGCCGCCGAAGTGGTGTTCAAAACGCCGCCGCCAGCTTGATCACGACCGACGGCCTGACAGCCCTGGAGCATGCGGTGGACATCGGCATTGCCGCCAGCTGCGTTGAGTAGGCGGTCGGGGTGATGGACAAGACCATGGCCATCACCGCCGAGTACATGAACACGCGCAGCAGTTCGGCGTTGTCATCAGCAGCTTCCAGGCGCTGGCGCCACCGCGCGGCCGACATGAAGATGCAGTTTGAACTGGCCCGCCTGATGAGTCACTACGCCTCGCTCAAGCTCACGGCCCCGTTGTCCGAGCGACGGGGGGCGGCGCTGTCGCGCGCTGCTGCGTTCAGCTTGGCCAGTCAATGCGTTTTGCGGGCCAGCAGGCGGTGCAATTGCACGGCGGTATTGGCGTGACCGACGAGTGCGACACCGTCAGCCACTACTTCAAGAAATCCGACCCAACTCGGAAATAGGCTACGGCGACACCCTGCAACCATCTGGGCGAAGCGTCAGCGCGCATGGTGACTCCGCAGGCGTGTTTGCCTGAAGCGCCGGAGCTGGAAAGCGTCAAACCACCAGGACCACTTCCGGCTCGGAGTCGCCGGCTATGAGCTTGTCGATCGCGCGCGAGACGATCGGCACCTGATCGATCATGCTGAGCCGCCCCCGGCGCAGCAACGGGGCGACTTCACGCTCAGAGCGGACGAAGGCGTCGAAGCCGTCACGATTGGTGAACAACAGGCGTGTGCGCATCGGGCTGACCCAACTCAGTCGGCAGCGATGGCCGCTGCCGTCGTCCTGCACCACGTCAAACCAGGTGCCGCGGTAAGAGATCGCGCCATGGCGTCGAACTGATCGGCCTGCTGGCGAGCTTCGCTGGCGGCGTTGGTCCAGCGCATCAATCGCCTTCCTGGCTGGCACTGGCTTCCAGTGCTGCCGCTTTGAATCCTCAGGCGCGGGCTTTCGATTCATCCGGATTGCCAGCATGTGTGGCAATCAGGCGCCGCGCAGAATGTGGCACGTTCATCGCCCGTCCAGTTGATCGAATCCAGGTTTGCGTTGATGCTGCGCACCAGATCGGGCAGCACGCCCACCAGCTTCCAGCGCTCGTCTGCGTGCGTCTTGTGGCTGGGTGCTCCAAAATCAAACAGGTCCATCGTGGCCAAGGCGGCCTCCCAGTGTCCAGGCCGGGTCTCGGCGTCCAGCCAGGCGTGGGCGATCACTTCGCGCCACTGCGGTCGGCAGAAAGGGGTCAGGAACGGCGCCAGAGGCAGTGTGGCCGGGCAAGGCGGTGATGCGGGCGTGCACCACCTCGTCGTGGCATGTGCCAGCGCTGCATCGAGTGACTCTTTGTCACGCTCCCGTGGCTGCCGGTTCGATTTCCGGTTGCTGGGCCTGTTGCTCGGTCTCGAACAGGAACCGCTGGAACTCAAGAAGCAGTACACGGAACAGTGCGAGATCATTCTTCGAACTCATTGAGCACCCGCTTGACCGTGCTTTCGATGCGCATATGTCAGCGGATCGTCTTCACCCTCTCTGGCGCCCAGGCGATCGACGCCGACGCCAGCGTATCAACCAATTTGCGCGCCGGGTGATCGGGCCGACAGAAAGTCGCGGTCGATCATGGCGCAGCCTTCAGCACCGGGATTCGCAAACGCCCGATGACCACCTTCATTTGTATCGGGATCGCCTGGTCGGCAAACACGAAGTCGAACACTTCAGCCAAGGTACCATTTGCACCCCCGGTCCAGTTCAGGGCGCGGCGAATTTCCTCGCGGTCGCGCATCTGGCGCAGCACGTTCTGATTGGACAGATCCTGCCCCTCCAGATACTGGTAGCCCGACGACGCACCAGCGCCAGCTTGCAGATCCCCAAGGTAACCCATCAGTTGTGGATCGGCGGCTTCAAAGACCGGGTGCTCAGACGTATCGGACAGCCCCATGCGGCTTGAGGTCAACTCGCCTTGTTGTGAGCCCAAACCCCGTTTTCGCCGCAAGAATTGGCGCGCGTGGGAAGCAATCGATCGCCCGGCTGGTGCTAACGCGCCCCCAGGCGGAACGCGGCGCTTCCGCTGGCGACTGTTCCAGCGTGAGCGCGCTGGCTAAGTGCTGGCTCACCATCGCCTGGGCGGCGCGAAGTTGGATGAGCTCCCCGCGGTGCGGGAACGCGTCGCCGGACCCGACCGACCGACTTCCCGATGCGATGCCCGGTCTGCGCGGCAATGCCGGCGTGCTTCGTGGTGGCTAGCAAATCCGCGTGCGGCGGGGCCAGGTCAATACAGCGTTCGCTCCAGCGAGTTGATCAGGTCCTCGGTCGCCTGATCGTCAAAACCGCCCTTCTCCCATGCACTCATGAAGGCGCGCACCAGCACCTGAGGCCTGAACGGATTGTTGGAGACGGATTTGCTCCTCCCGACCCCGTTACAGGACTCGGGATGCGCTGCGTCAAGGGCAGCAAACTGGTCTCGTAGTGGGGGGTGATAGCGCTGCGAGACCCGATCCAGCAACAAGATGCGGTCCACTCGACACATCGATCAGGCTCAACGACATGCCGTCGAGCTCATCGACGGTGGCAATGCGTCGAAAGCCGGGTCGATCGGTCTCTGGCAGGGCGATGGCCAGTTCCTCGTCCAGCGCGGCTTGCGCGGCATCCTGGAACGCACGCTTGAAAGCCTCCTCGACGGTCCAGGAAAACCGCCGCCGAGCGTACGTTTTGCGCTTGGGCAAGGGACAGTTTGCCATCGGCGATGTCACAAGTGATCGCGCACGACAGCTTGATCTGCATGGTCTCCAGCCCGGCAAGAAAGGCCAAGGTCTTGCCAACCATGGCGCGCAGCAGGCGGCGCTTCCAGGCCGGCGACTCGCGGTCAACAGCATTCGGCGACGTGGACGGTGTGGCGTTCATCGGGTTCACAGGAATCCTGGAAATCTGATCACAGTTGAAAACACTACTCTGGTGAGAACCAAACTGTCGGTCGGCCAGGCGGTACACAACACAGCTCTGCCAACAATGCACTGGGACGTCTCAGATGATCGCACAGCCGACCGCGTCAGCGGCCCATTTGGGGCGAAAGATGACGAAATCCCGACAACCCCCTCGCCAGATTTCGAGGGACAATTTGTAACAGACATCAGCCAGACGGACTTGCGGCACGAAAACGGTTTTTGATGACAGCGAACGGTACTTACATGAACCTTACCCGCAGTCGAAGTCGGGCACCATGGTGTGGACAACCCGCCCCGAAAAATGACGCGATCGTCGAGCGCCAAGCTAACAAACGCGAAGACCGGGGCACGTGCGCCATCAGGAACTCCATCTGGTCGGCCAGAATCCGCCGATTGCGCAGAATGAAATCTTCCCACAGGCCGGGGACGCATTAAGTATGGAGCATGGCATCTTGGCTTGTTCGGGGGTTCGATGGCTCTTGCGGTGGTTGCAAGGGCGGCAGGCGGTTTACGACGTTCATCCACTTGTCAACGCTGCTTCGGGCAAACGTGGGATGATGTGCTCGCGCGTCAGGTCATCCTCGTGAAACTGCCCGTTACGCAGGCGCACAAATTGCGGTCGCGCGCGAACAGTTTGCCATTGGTCAGGCCCGGGTCGCAGACTGAACGGGTTGATGTTCGGCACGCCCTTGGTGCCGATGATGCTGTTGACGGCGATGATCGACTGTTCGCCGGTGCGCGCGTTGTAGCCGCCGTGGAACACCGCAATCTGTGCGCCCACCTCCTCGCGCCGCAATCTCCTCTTGCGTAGTGAATCACCGCCTGCTCCAGTGAAATCCACGACTGGGGCAAAGCCTTGCGCTGACAGCTTCAAGACCTTCAAAACACGCCTCCTGGAACAGTTGAATGAACCACCGACACGCCTGCAAATCCTCCACCACCGCAACGCCCGGGACGAGCCCGACACTGCTGAGACACAATATACCCTGTTTTTGTGACGAATTGACGTCAGTCGCTGACCGACACTATTCGAACTGGGTTATCAAAAAGACAACAACGCCCCATGAAGGTCTTCAGAGGTTTCCATCACCCCGACGTTGCCAGCGCGTGCGCCCTCACGATCGGCAACTTCGATTGGCGCCCATCGCGGACACCAGGCCATGCTGGCGCTGCTGTGCGCCGAAGCACGCCAGCGCGGTGCGCAGCAGCGTGCTGGACGTTCGAACCCCAACCGCGCGACTACTTCTGCGGCCGTGGCAGCCAAGCCCGAGTTAACGCCAGCGCGCGTGGGCACCCTGCGCGACAAGCTGCTCGATCTGGACAAGTGCGGCATCGACCAGGTGGTGGTGCTGCCATTTGGCGAAAACACCGCCGCAATGAGCCCCCCCAATTCATCAGTACCAGGTGCTCGTGCGAGGACTGGGCGCGCGCTACGTGTTGGTGGGGGACTACTTCCGCTTTGGCGCTCAGCGCGGGCGATCATTACGCCATGCTCGATGCAGCGGGCGTGACGCGCCGCACTTTGACGTGGCGCGCATGAACAGCTACGAGGTACATGGCTTGCGGGGGTCGAGGCTTGGCGGTACGTGACGGCGCTGCTGGCAGCGGACGGCTGGACGACGCAGCGCGCCTGCTTGGGCACGCCTACTGCATTTCCGGTCACGTGGTGCATGGCCGCAAGCTCGGGCGCGAGCCAGCTTTCGAACCTTGAACTTGCGCTTTGCACACTGGAAACCCGCCGCCAGCGGCACTTTCGCGGTGTTGCGCACGGCTTGGCAGATTGCCCCTTGCGTGGCGTGGCCAACCTGGGGCATCCGCCCGTCCCCGGACCCTGCTGACGTCAACGGCGGGCGTGTCCTGCCGGGAAACCCACTGCCCGGATAATCCGTCGAGCCTGGTCGGCCAGGAGGCCTACGGTAAAATCGTACGCGTGGAATTGCCGTGAATAAACCACACGACGAACTGCGCTACGACGGCCTGGATGCCCTCAAACGAGGTATCGCTGGCGACCGGCATTGATGCGCGCAGGTTCCTCGCATCCCCGCACGGCCAGACCCATCGCCAACTGACGCGCGACCGAATTTATTCGATCTGATCTTCAGTCGCTGCCAATCACCGCTTCAGGGCGAACGACTTCCCCACTTGTCCGCACCCGATCTCCCGCTCGGGCCGAGCTTGCCGATGCCAGCCAAGAATACGCGCCGCGTCTGAAGCCACCAACACCACCAAGAAGATCTTCGACCGACTACCGCAGCACCCCTGAACCTGCCCGACACCCCTGTTTCCTGGCGTGCGGCATTAGTCTAAGCGCGAGCCGATCTGGGTCAAGGCCTGGGACGAGTGTAAGGCCTCTACCAGAAGCTTTCGCGTTTTCGCACGCCAGGGCCAACTGTTGTTCGTGCCGTACGATGGTCCGCCCTACGCCAATGGCCAGATCCAGTATCGGCCACGCCGCCAACAAGATCCCCAAGGACATGATCGTCAAGACGCGCCAGCTCAAAGGCATGGACGCGCAGTACATCCCCGGCTGGGATTGCCACGGCCTGCCGATCGAGAACGCGATCGAGAAACTGCATGGCCGAAACCTGCAGCGCGATGACATGCAGGCCAAGAGCCGCGCCTACGCCACCGAGCAGATCGACCAGCAGCGCGCCGACTTCAAGCGCCTGGGCGTGCTCGGCCAGTGGGAGCAGCCTCCTTACCGCACCATGGATTTCCGCAACGAGGCCGACGAGATCCGGAGCCTTCAAACGGTGGTGGTGGAACGCGGCTTCGCGTATCGGGGCCTCAAACCCGTGTACTGGTGTTTCGACTGCGTCTCATCCCCGGCCGAGTTCGAGATCGAATACGCCGATAAGAAGAGCGACACGCTGGATGTCGCTTTGAAGCGGCTCAGACAAACAAGCCCCTGTTGCACGCCTTCTTTCCTGGCGCCCGACTGACCACCCCTCGTCCACCCTGGTGGCGTCGCGCCTGGAGCACAAGTCGGCCTTCATCGGCTGTATCTGGACCACCACCGCCTGACCATACCCGCCAACCAGGCCTCAACGCCCATCCCGAGCTGACTCACGCGTTGGTGGACACGCCACGGGAGGCGGGTGCTGGCTGGACACGCTGGTACAGAAGCGCCGGAGCGCACGGCCTCACTGGCAATCGTCATCGCCAATTACCAACGGCAAGCAGCCAGAGCGGCTTGAACTTCGGGCACCTGTTGCACGACGCGCACCAGGCTACGCCCGTGTGTCGCCGGTCGATCTGGCGGACCACGTGAGCGACGCCGACGGCACCGGCATCGTGCACTCGGCCCCATTCTACGGCGTGAGGACTTCAACAGTTGCGTCGCCCAGTACGACGAAATTTGAACTCAGCGCAACATGCCGCCGACCTGCTCCCTGTTTGGCGGCCTCAACATCTGGAAGGCCTGCCCGGTCATTCCTCTCGAAACCCTGGTGGCGCGCATGATGCTTGCTGGCCACCCAACCCATCGCACAGCTACCCGCACTGCTGGCGCCACAAGACACCCGTGATCTACCGCGCCGCCGCACAGTGGTTTGTGCGCATGGACGAAGGCGTTGGTGTCTTCGTCAGCGACAAGGCGCCTAAGTCGCCGGCCAGCTGGCGCTGGACGCCACCGAGGCCACCAGTTTCACCCGAGAACGGCCGCGCGCTTGCGCGACATGATCGCCAACCGGTCCGACTGGTGCATCAGCCGCCAGCGCGTAGTTGGGGCGTGCCGGTGCCCTTTCTTCCTGCACAAGGACAGCGGCGAGTTGCACCCGCGCACGCTGGAGATCGCGGACGGCGGCCAACATGGTGCAGCAAGGCGGCACCGAGGCCTGGAGCGAGGCCAGTGTGGAATCGATCCTGCGCCGACGACGCCGCGCACTACACCAAGAGCACCGACATTCTGGAGGTGGTCTCGATTCCGGCACCACCTCCACACCACCGTGCTCAAGGGTCGCACCCCGGCAGCGGCTACACCAACGGGCCGGAAGCCGACCTCTACCTGGAGGCCACGACCAGCACCGTGGCTGGTTTCTATTAGCTCGCTGCTGACGGCCTGCGCTATGTACGACCGTGCGCGCCCTACCGCGGCTTGTTAAATTCATGGTTTCACCTTGGACGGCCAAGGCCGCAAGATGAGCAAGTCGCTGGGCAACGGTGGCGCCGCAAGAGGTCAGCGACAAGATGGTGCGCGATCATCCGCCCGTGGTGCGCCAGCACCGATTACTCGCGCGACCCCTGCATTGACAACAAGATCCTGGCGCGCGTGGTGGACACCTACCGGCGCGTGCGCAACACGCTCAAAATTCCTCAGCTGGCCAATGTCAGTGACTTTGACCCGACGTCAGACACTGTGGCGCCGGCGCAGCTGCTGGAGATCGACCGCTACGCGTTGGCGCGCGCAGCACAGTTGCAGGTCGGACATCCTCGCGCATTACGAGGTGTACGAGTTCCATCCCTGGTGGCTAAGTTGCAGGTCTATTGCAGCGAAGACCTGGGCGCGTTCTACCTCGACGTGCTCAAAGACCGTTTCCGTACACCACCGCGCCGAAGTCGCTGGCGCGGCGCAGTGCGCAGACCGCGCTGGTGGCAGATTACCCAGGCTATGCTGCGTTGATGGCGCTGTTTCTGAGCTTTACGGCTGAAGAAGCCTGGTCCGGTGTGTTGCGCGAAGCCGACCGGCACCCCGCTGCCAGCGCCGACTCGATCTTTCTGGACACCTACCTCGCGTTCGGGGCACCCGACGAGGCACTGCTATCCAAATGGAGCCGCGCCCGCGAACTG
The DNA here is from genome assembly GCA_016718405.1 of Candidatus Rhodoferax odensensis. Taxonomy (GTDB): domain Bacteria; phylum Pseudomonadota; class Gammaproteobacteria; order Burkholderiales; family Burkholderiaceae_C; genus Rhodoferax_D; species Rhodoferax_D odensensis. The sequence goes on along the minus strand of JADKDJ010000009.1, from coordinate 26,098 downwards.
CGCGATGCCGCCGAGAACAAAGAGATTGGGGTGCTGCGAACAGGTCTGGCGGTCGTCGCGAAGCCAACGTGGCCTTGACGGTGAACGCGGTGGACCACGCTGTGCTGGATAGCCGCGCGACCTGAAGTTTCTGTTCATCACATCCGCTATTGAATCGATAGCTGGCGATACTCCTCGCCATCAGGGTTACGTCCTCGGAGGGCACCGCGAGCGTTGCTGGCACCATTGCGACGACCTTGGCGCCAACCCGGAGCACCCGAGCATTTGTGGTCGCTGCGCCAGCAATTTGTATGGGCGCGGGCGAAACCCGCCAGTTTGCGTGATGGCACGATCCTCCAAATCCGGCGGCGCCGGTATGTTGTATTGGCTCGGCCTGTCCTTCATCATCTGGATCGCTTAACAGTTCACCAAAGTGCTGGTAGTAGGGCAACTACAACCGGCACGACAGCACCCACGTGACCAGCTTCTTCAATCGTGGTGCGGGCGCACAACCCTGGCGCGGCCTTCTTCGTTCCTGGCCGACGGCTCGCTGGCAGCGCTGGTTCTTCACCGGCGGGGGGGGGCTGGCGGCGGGCTTCATTGTGTGGATGCTCCAGGCCCACCCTGGCCAGAAGCTCTTTTCCTTTGCCTTGGCCTCCGGCATGGGTGGCGCCGTCGGCAACGTGATCGACCGGCTGGTGCACGGCTACGTGATCGACTTTTCTCGACTTCCATTGGGACTGGCTGGCCCCGATGTTTCACCGTGGACACTTCCCTGCCTTTCAACGTGGCCGATAGCGCGCATCACTATCGGCGCGGTCTGCCTGATTCTCGACGAGCCGCTGCGGGTGCGTGCCGGGGCAACAGCCGCGTTGAGCGCTGGAGAATTGTCGCCAGCCCGTGTATATTGGGAACCGTGCCTGACCCGTGTGGGGGTAGCTCAGCTGGAGAGCGCTGCGTTCGCAATGCAGAGGTCGGGAGTTCGATCCTCCTCCTCTCCACCACACTGAACTGGAGCCGTATGGAGCCCGAGACCCAGTGCCCAACCTCCGCGCCGTTGCCTGGTCGGCCACGGCGCGTCTGGCAAGACCAGCCCGCCGAGAGCTTGTTGGCCGCGGCCGGCGCCATCAAAAAGCCGCGGCTCGGTGGAAAAAGGCAACACCGTTTGCGACTTCGATCCAATCGAGAAGGAAATCGGTCACTCCCGCAGTCTTCCCTGGTCAGTCTCTGACTGGAGCGGCACCCAGGTCAACCTGATCGATACCCCGGGCTACCTGGACTTCGCGGGACCGGCGATTGCCGCACTCGCCGCGATCGACACGGCGCTGGTGGTGATCAACGCCCAGACCGGCATTGAGCTGGACCGAACGCATGTTTGCGCTGGCTTAAGAGCGTGGCCTGTGCCGCATGCTGGTGATCAACAAGATCGACGCCGACAATCTTGACCTGAGCGCCCTGGTGACCGACATACGCGAACGCTTTGGCAAACAGTGCCTGCTGATGGACTTGCCGGTGCATCACGCCCGGGAGGTGGTGGATTGCTGGGCCACGACAGCGGCGAGAGCGACTTTGCCTCGGTCGCCGCCGCACCCGCAGTCTGATTGACCAAATCGTCGAGGAAGACGACAGCTTGATGGCGCGTTACCTGGAAGACGGCGCCGATCCCAGCCCGCAAGAGCTGCACGCCCTGTTCGAGCGCGCCTTACGGGCCGGGCACCTGATTCCGATCCTGTTTGTCTCCGCCAAGACCGGCGCTGGTGTGCCGCAACTGCTGGACGCCTTGGCCAAGCTGGCACCCAGTGCGGCGGAAGCCAATCCACCCTTGTTTTACCGTGGCGAGCCTGGCCAGACGGCGCAGGCGTTTGCCGCGGCACCCCGATGAAACTCTGCACGTGCTGGCCCATGTGTTCAAGGTGGTGGTTGATCCATTTCTGGGCAAGCTGTGCGTGTTTCGGGTGCATCAGGGCACCGTTCGCTGGGATTCGCTGCTGTTCGTCGGATCGGCCAAACGCCAGTTCAAGGTCGCCCACCTGCTGCGCCTTCAGGGCAAGGGGATACCGGAAGTTCCGGCACTCGGACCCGGCGACATCGGGGCAGTAGCCAAGGTGGACGACATCAACTTCGACGACGTGCTGCACGACTCGCATGACGAAGACCACATCCACCTGCGCCCCTTGCAGTTCCCGCAACCGATGCACGGACTGGCGGTGCAAACGCGGCGCAAGGGCGATGAGCAACGCCTGTTCGAGATCCTGCACAAGCTGGAGCTGGAAGACCCCTGCTTCAAGGTGGAGCGCCACCCCCACACCAACGAGACGGTGATCCGCGGCCTGGGCGAGATGCATCTGCGCGCCAAGCTCTCGCGCATGCAGCAGCAATACAAAATGGAGCTCGACACCAGCCCACCCCAGATCGCGTACCGCGAAACCATCACCACCGGGGCCGAGGGCCACTGCCGCCACAAGAAGCAAAGCGGCGGGGCCGGCCAGTTTGGCGAGGTGATGCTGCGGGTGGAGCCCTTGGAGCGTGGCGCCGGGTTTGAGTTCGTCGACGTGGTCAAGGGTGGCGCGATCCCCGGCGTCTTCATGGCAGCGGTGGAAAAAGGCGTGCGCCAGGCGCTGGCCGAAGGCGTTATCGCCGGTTTTCCCGTACACGACATGCGCGTCACGGTCCATGATGGCAAGACGCACGCCGTGGATGGCAAAGAGGTGGCCTTTGTCGCGGCCGGGCGCAAGGCCACCATTGACGCGGTACGCAAGGCCAGGCCGAGCGAGGATTAGCGTCAGCCTGCACCTGCACCACTGCGCCAACGCTGGCGCGGACACATCGCTCACGACGCGAGTGGTTGCTGTTTCAATTTGTAACCGCAAAACTGGGCTTGGTGTAGGAAAAAGCCCTACAAGAAGCGAACATCCCCTTACAAGAAGGCGATCCAAACGCTGACTCAAGTTTTTAGAATCCGGTTCTACAGTCTCCGCAGCGCGTCGGACGAGTGCAGTCATGACCATCCGATGGGCCCCATCAACCGACCCAATGAGGAGTTATCCATGAACCAGACCGCAACGTCCGCCGCCATGACGCCCCGTCGCATTCTGTGGCCCGCAACGCCGATTCACGCACCGAAGCCGTCCACGATGATAGAGGAATCACTCCCCTTCACCGTCAGACTGGTGCGCGACGAAGAGGACTTGAACAAGGCGGTGCAGATCCGGCACTCTGCCTATGCGCGGCATATGCCAGCAGTCGCTGAATCACTCAGGTATCCCGAAAGGGCCGATACCGAGGACGGCGTCGTGGTGTTGCTGGCCGAGTCCAAATTGGACGGAACGCCGCTTGGCACGGCGCGCATCCAGACGAACCAGTTTCGAGCCCTCGCGCTGGAGGAATCGGTCGAGTTTCCGGATTGGCTCAGAGGGCGAACGCTTGCCCACATCAGTCGACTAGGTATCGTCCAGGGAAACGGAGGACGGCTGGTCAAATTCATGCTTTTCAAGGGGCTCTTCCAAATACTGGGAGCAAAACGACATCGAGTGGGCGGTGGTAGCGGCTCGCGTTCCGCTGGATCGCATGTATGAGCAGCTTCTGTTTCAGGATGTCTTCCCTGGCCGGGGCTTTATTCCTCTGCCTCACATGAACCATGTGCCGCATCGCGTCATGGCTTTTGAAGTTGCCACGGCCTGGGAAAGATGGACCCAAGCAAAGCATCCACTGACAAACTTCATTTGTCATACCGATCACCCCGACCTGGATATCAGTTGCATCCATCGCGACGCCTACTCGCCGGCATACGCGAAGGCCCCAACCATGGGCCTGCATATCCCCACCTAATTCTCGAACCAACCACCGCTCGAGGGAAGGCGGTTCCAACCTCGCAAAAACGCTACACAGTTGGTAGCGTTGTGCTACGCTTGCACCTGGTCTGTAAATAAGGGGGCAGTCTTGCGCGATCGCAACAGCCACCCCGTCCACCTTGGGTGAGAAGCAATGCTGCACCGTCTTGTTGGATTCAGTAGATCCAAACGCGGGGCCATCCAAACTGCGCTCGAGCAAGTTTCGTGGGTGGTCTCGATATACGTCGTCCCATTGGTCATGGCGGCTGTGTCCCTGGCTGCGCTGGTTTTTTGGGACGACTTGTATTCATCAAGCCCGCAGCGGCATCTCGAACTGCAAGTTCTGCCGCAAGGCAACAACGCCGTTTCGCTCGCGCAAGCTCAACAGAGATTGGCGCTGCTTCCAGTTCAAAAGCAATTTGAAACCAAGCTGTCCGAGACGCCGGTCTGGTTTAGGTTCAATACCCCGTCGACCACAGAGCCCACTAACATGGTGGAGTTGCCTTCGCGCCACGTGGTCAACATCAACTGCTGGACGGCGTGTCGCTTGCGCCACTGGGTCATCTGGCAAGCAGTGGTCCCGCGGGTGCCCTGGTTCGAGTCAAAGCCAGCTTCGCGCTCAAGCTCAATCGACCCAAGCAAGTGATTTGCCAGGCGTCCTTTCAAAGGACCCGCAAGACTGACCGCGGACTTGTGGACCGAGCAGGAACTGGACCTATCGTCGCAGGACTTTCATCGCAAGTCTGGACTGCTTGACGGCGGCATGATGGTGCTTGCCATATTCGTGCTGCTGACGGCACTGATCAATCGCCAGAAGCTTTATGTCATCTTTGCGGCATGGCTGATTGTGTCGCTAAGAGTCAGCGCAACCGCTGGCGGCTGGGACCTGCAATGGCTCAATCATGAGGTCCCCCAAGAATGGTTTGCGCAGGGAAGGTCAGTAACACGGGCGGTTTGGGCGCTGCGGACGGTCACACTGTTCAAAGCCTGGTTCGAAGAAGAACTCCAAGAGAAACAGATTCGCGCTCCCAATCAACATCGCAGAGTGGCTTTGCCTTGGTCTGCTGTTAGCCGCCTTTGTCCTGCCACGGAGCCTCTATCTGCAGGCGATGTGGGTGGTCGGCAGCAGTGCGCTGCTTCTGGCTATGGTTGCACTCTGGTCAGTATCGCGCTACAAACCCGTTCTCGGGTTGCCTTTGGTACGCCGCTTCGCTGGCGATAACTCTTCTCTCTAGCCTATCCGAGATACTGGCCGCATTATGGCATCAAAGCACTAGTCGGCGTCTTCAACACGGTTACCGCGGCCCTGTCATCAAGCCTGCTGGCGGCGCTCGCCATCGCCGAGCAAATGCGACAGGAGCATGACAAACGACTGCAAGTCCAGGCCGAACTCAATCACACGTTTGAGGCCATGCCCATCGGGTTGTTCACCCCTCTGACCTCCGTGGCCGATTCCTGAGCGCCAACCCGGCACTGCTTGCCATGCTGGGCTCGAAAGTGCTGTCGAAAGGCGGCAATACCTGGCAACGCTACTTCACCGAAGGCGCCTGGACACAGTTGCACGAGATGGTGCATGGCACCAACCAGGTCGAGATCGAGATCAAGGGCAAACCCTCGCATGTCTCCCATGATGTCAAGCGATTTCTGGTAAAAGCCACACTCGCCAACCAGAAGATCGAAGGTTCTCTGCAGGACGTGACCGAGAAGTCCAAGGCCACCGAGGACTTGCACTTCCTGGCCAACCATGACTCCTTGACCAAAGTGTTGAACCGGCGCGGCATCGAAGCCGAAGTGACGCGTTGCATCGAACGGGTCCTGAGGGCACCACTGGCGTTGGCTTACCTCGATCTCGATCGGTTCAAACTGATCAATGAGTTGTTTGGCCACTCGGCTGGCGACGAGGTGCTGCGCCAAGTGTGCAGGCGCGTGTCGAACATGCTCTCACACGGCATCCGGTTTGGCCGGGTTGGCGGCGACGAGTTCGTCATTGTGTTTCCAGAGACACCCATCGAGCTGGCCACGCACATATGTCGCGGCATCATCGAGACCATCAGCACACGCCCGTACCGCGTGGCCGACAAGGCGTTTCACGTGCGCGGCTCCATCGGCCTGGTGGAAATCGGTGCGGGTATGCAGTTCAACGACGCCATGTCTTCAGCGGATCGCGCGTGCCGCCAGGCAAAGGCAGCCAGCGGTGGTGGGCTGGTGGTCTATGAGACGGGTGCCGCAGCCTTTGAGCAACATGACACCGAACTCAAGCTGATGGCCCTGCTGTCCTCCAGTGCCGCCACCGATGGGCTACATCTGGAGATGCAGCCCATCATGTCACTGACCGCGCCGCATGAGACGCTCAACTTTGAGGTACTGCTGCGCATGCGCGACAGCAATGGCCGCCCAGTCCGCACCGACTATTTGATTGCGGCGGGCGAGGCCAGCGGACGCATGGGCGTGATCGACCGATGGGTCCTGGCCAGCACGCTGGACTGGATTGAGAAGAATCAACTGCGCATGCAGCACACCAAATTCGTGTGCATGAACCTGAGTGGTGCGTCTCTCAATGACGAGGAGTTTCTGCAGGACGTGTACAACACCTTGGAGAAGAATCTGCACCTTGTCGGCAAGCTGTGCCTTGAGATCACCGAGAGTGTCGCCCTGCGCGACGTCGCCAATACCCGGCGCTTTGTTGATACCGTCAGAGGCTATGGCGCCAAAGTGGCGCTGGACGACTTTGGCGCGGGTTACACGTCGTTCTCTTACCTGAAGGAGTTCACCGCCGATCTGCTGAAGATTGATGGCAGTTTCATCGTCAACATGAACCAGCACCCTGCCAACATCGCGATTGTTGAAGCCATCGTCAGCCTGGCCAAGAACCTGGGCATGAAGGTCATTGCCGAATGGGCCGAAGACTGCGCCACGGTACAGACCCTGACCGAGATTGGTGTCGATTACGTTCAGGGTTTTGCGGTAGCCCGTCCGCAACACCCGGACAAACTGCTGCTTGCCGAGTCATCGGCAAGCTTCATTCAGGACAAGGAACTCTCCGAATTCGTGTACCTGATCGGCAAGTCCGAGCATGCCCTGGCACAGGTGGACTTGTTCGCCGAGGCCCCCCCCGCAGTGGGCTTGCATTGACCCGGTTTGGCCATTTCGCCTGGGGCGGCGACCACCTCAGCCCGAAGCGCGCAAACAGTAGCAACACAAAACCACCGCCGCCAGGACGGCAGATACCCCCTTTCCAAAAACGCACCGGATGCCGCTCGATCAGCGGTGGGCGGGTTCGGGTCAGGAACGCCTGGTTAGGCTGGCGCAGGTCCTGCACAAATTCGGATAAGGCCTCATGGCGGCGCAAGGGGTTGGGGTGCAAGGCCCGCTCCAGTACCGGGTCGATCCAGGCGGGTATTTCGCGCTCGGCAGCCAGCACCGACGCGTAGTGCAGCTTTCTCTGCGCGGACACGGTCTTGGCCTTGGCCACCTCGGCGCCATAGGGCAGCCGGCCCGACAGCATTTGGTAGGTGATGACCGCCAGCGAGAACAGGTCCCGGAACGCTCGGTGCCGCACTCGCCCAAGAAATACTCCGGGGCTGTGTACTGGGGCGTGCCCAGGATGTCCCCTGGAGTCGCCGGTGCTGACCATCTCGGCCATGCCGGCCACGCGCGTAGCGCCAAAGTCGATGATCTTCACCGTGCCGGTGGCATCAATCATGATGTTGTTGGGGCGCAAGTCCTGGTGCAGCATCTCCAGCCGGTGAAACGCCTGCAACCCTTTGGCGATTTGCTCCACGATGCCGCGCACCGTCTCCAGGCTGGGCTTGGGGTGGTCGATCAACCACTGCGCCAGCGTCTGCCCTTCAATGAATTCGGTCGCAACGTACAGAAACTTGCGCTGGCGCGTTTGCCGACAAGGCTTTTGCACATGCGCGCTGTTGATGCGCCGTGCCACCCACTCCTCCAACAGGAAGCGCTCCAGGTAAGCCGGGTTGGCCTGCAGGTCCAAAGACGGGGTCTTGAGGATCACCGACTCGCCCGTCTCATCGTCCACCGCCAGGTACATGGCTGCGACTGCTGCCATGCACCTCGCGCACAATCCTATGCCGTCGCAGTGCTGGCGTGCCTCCAGCAGGGGTGGTATGGCCAGCGTCGCGAGCGATTGCTGCAGCTCTGCAGCCGCCTGGGCGGGCAGGGTGTCGATGGCGGCGATCTGTACGGTCAGGTTGTCAGTGCTGCCGCGGCGGTAGGCTTCGTCCACGATGGCACGGGCGACTCCATCCAGATCAGCGCGACTGCTTTGTATGGCGCGCGCCATGAAGGCGTCGTCCACGTGCTCGAACACGCCGTCGGTCGCCAGCAGAAACACGTCGCCCACCTGCACCGGTAGGGCCTGGTGGTCAATTTCGATCTGCGGGTTGAAGCCTACGGCGCGACTCAGGTAGCTCTTGGCCCTGCGCCACCCAGACGCGGTGGTCGGCGGTTAACTGCTCCAGCGCTTGGACCCAGCACCCTGTAAATGCGCGAGTCCCCAATGTGAAAAACATGCGCGGTGGTGGACTTGATCACCAGCGCGCTGAGGGTGCAGATGTAGCCCTTGTCCTTGTCGTAGCGGTACTGGCTTTGGCGCGTGCGCGCGTGCAGCCAGGCATTGGTGGCCGTGAGCACGCGTTCCACGGACTTCTTGACCGACCACGCATCGGACGTGCAGTAGTAGTCATCCAGAAAACTCATCACCGCAAACTCGGCGGCGATCTGGCTCACACTGCTGCTGCCGATGCCGTCAGCCAGAGCCACGGTGATCCCCTTGGTATTCACCAGCGGCTCGGTCGGGATACGCGCGCCATGGAAGTCTTGGTTGACCTCTTTACGGCCCTTGTCCGAGTGCTGGCCGATGGAGACGCTCAAAGAGGTGTGCATGCTGATGCCCAAAACGCGAAGCCCCGATACCGACCAAGGCGCTGGAGTCTGTCCCCTAGCTTAGCCCAGGCTGCGCTTGGGTGCGGTGCGGCCGTGCGTGACGTAGAGCGTGAGGCCGGTGAACGCGAGGCCGCCCACCAGGTTGCCCAGCACGGTGGGGATTTCGTTCCAGATCAGGTAATCCATGAACGAGAATTTGGCGCCCAACAGCAAGCCCGACGGGAACAGGAACATGTTGACCACCGAGTGCTCAAAGACCATGGCAAAGAACACCATGATCGGCATCCACATCGCGACCACCTTGCCGGTCACGGTGGTGGAAATCATGGCGCCGACTACGCCGGTGGACACCATCCAGTTGCACAGCACGCCGCGCACGAACAGCGTCAGCATACCGGCTGCACCATACTGCGCATAACCCAGGGTGCGCCCTTCGCCAATGTGGCTAATCACCTGGCCGACTTTGTCGGCGGGGTCGAGAAGCCATTGGTGAAGACGATGGCCATCAGCACAGCTACGGTGAAGGCCCCGGCGAAGTTGCCCGTGAACACCAGGCCCCAGTTGCGCAGCACGCCCCGGGCGGTGACGCCGGGGCGTTTGTCAATCAGCGCCAGGGGGGTCAGAACAAACACGCCGGTCAACAGGTCAAAACCCAGCAGGTAGAGCATGCAAAAGCCCACCGGGAACAGGATGGCGCCAATGATGGGGTAGCCAGTTTGCACCGTGACGGTGACTGCAAACACCGCCGCCAGCGCCAGGATGGCGCCGGCCATAAAGCCCGGATGAGGGTATCGCGGGTCGACATGAAGATCTTGGATTCGCCAGCATCCACCATCTTGGTGACGAATTCCGAGGGCACGAGGTAGGCCATTTGATTTCCTTTGGTGTCATGCACACCAAAGAGTCCTTCTTTGGTTTGAGTTTGCAAGGTGTTTAAGCAAGTTGCGGGCCAATCATTGCGTCCTGGACGGTTTCGGAGTTGGGTCGCCTTGAGTTAGTGGGTACCAGCGCAAGGCGACTTCGGCGTATTCCACCGGTACACGCACGTGTTAAGTGGTCAGATGCATCGTTTTGAGGCTACGCGCGCACAGGGCTGCCCTGCTCTGGTGCGTTAAGCAAGCGCCAGCCGTCTTTGCACGTGCCGAGGGTAGGCGCGGGCCATGGCTGTCACGCGGCGGATGTGCCCACGCGCACCAACGTGCTCAATGAAACTCGCGGCTTGCTGTGCTCAGCCCGCCCAGCAGTGGCGTCAGGTCCACCAGGCGTTTGGCAATCAGGTGGCGCACTTCACCGCCACTGTCTACATCGCGTTGCCACACCCCATACAACCGCCATCAGGCGTGAACGCAGCAGCTCGCTGCGTTGTTTCTCCTGGAGGGACTTCCAGACGATCACGTTGACGCTGCCGGTCTCGTCCTCCAGCGTGACGAAGACCACGCCCTTGGCGGTTGCGGCCGCTGGCGCATGACGACGATGCCACAGGCGCGCACCAGCCGGCCACTGGGCAGATCACGCAATTGCGCGGCGGTCTGCAGCTTGTGTTTAGCCAACTGCGCACGCAGGATGGCCAAGGGTGCGAGCGCAGTGTCAGCCCCAGCGCGGCGTAGTCAAAAACACTTCCTCGGCTTCGGCGGCGGCAGGTAGTTCGAGCACGTCTTCGTCCACCGGCACAGCCTGCAGCAACGGCGGCGCGGGCTTGAGGGCCGAGGCATCCCAGACTTGCTGGCGGCGGTGGCCGGACAGGCTGATCAGCGCATCAGCTCCAGCCAGGGCCTTGAGGTCACCGGCGTCAAGACGAGCACGCAGGGCCAGGTCTTCAGTGCTGGTGAAGGGCGCTTGTTCACGTGCGGCCATGATGCGTTGTGCGGCGTCCTTGGGCAGACCGCTGACCATGCACAGGCCCAGACGGACGGCCCGTGGTGCGTCGCCGCAAATGGGGTCAGAGCAATTGGGGTCAGAACCCGATTTCGTTTGAGGTGACGCGCTTCGTTGAGACTGCTGTCCTGAATCGGGATCTGACCCCATTTGCGACCCCATTTGCTCCATTTCTTCCAGCGTGCAATCCCAGTCGCTGTGCATCACATCCACCGCCCTCACCTCGACACCATGGCGCTGGGCGTCCTGCACCAATTGCGCGGGAGCATAAAAGCCCATCGGCTGGCTGTTAAGCATGGCTGCCAGGTAGCAGGCGGGTTCATGGTGTTTGAGCCAGCAACTCACATACGCCAACAGCGCAAAACTGGCGGCATGGCTCTCCGGAAAACCGTACTCGCCAAAGCCTTCGATCTGCTTGAAGATAGCCTGCGCAAACTCCTGCGTGTAGCCGCGCTCAACCATACCGCCGACCATGCGGTCATAAAACTTGTGCACGCCGCCCTTGCGCTTCCAGGCCGCCATGGAGCGGCGCAGGCTGTCGGACTCGCCGGCACTGAAGCCGGCCGCCAGCATGGCGATTTGCATCACTTGCTCCTGAAAAATCGGCACCCCCAGGGTGCGCTCCAGCGCTGCGTGCAAACCCTGCGGGTAGTCCACGGCCTCCAGCCCCTGACGACGCCGCAGGTAGGGGTGCACCATGCCACCCTGGATCGGACCCGGCCGCACGATGGCCACCTCGATCACCAGGTCGTAAAAGCAGCGCGGCTGCAGGCGCGGCAACATGCTCATCTGGGCACGGCTCTCGATCTGGAAGGTGCCCACCGTGTCGGCGCGGCAAATCATCTCGTAGGTGGCGGGGTCTTCGGCCGGAATGTCCTGCATCAAAAACGTGTAGCCACGCTGCGCACTGATCAGGTCCAGGCAGCGGCGAATCGCGCTGAGCATGCCCAGGGCCAGCACATCGACCTTGAGCAGGCCCATGGCGTCCAGGTCATCCTTGTCCCACTGGATGATGCTTCGGTCCGGCATGGCGGCGTTCTCCACCGGCACCACGCGCGTGAGTTTGCTTTGTGTCAGCACAAAGCCGCCCACGTGCTGGCTCAGGTGGCGCGGAAAACGCTGGATCTGGCTGCTCAAATGCAACCAGAGATCGAGCAGCTCGGCTTTAGGGGCAACATACGCCGACCCGAGGCGTGCCAGTGCCGACTGCAGCCGCTCGGCCAGCACCTCACGGCTGTACATACCGGGATGCTCCTTGGACAGCGCCGTGATCAAGGCCTCGTCGATACCCAGCGCACGCCCGACATCGCGCAGGGCACTGCGCGGGCGGTAGCTGATGACGGTGGCCGTCAGCGCGGCCCGGTCACGCCCATACTTGGCATAGATGTACTGGATGACCTCTTCGCGCCGCTGGTGCTCAAAGTCAACATCAATGTCAGGCGGCTCATTGCGCTCGCGGCTGATGAAGCGCTCAAACAGCACGCTGCTGCGCGACGGGTCCACCTCGGTCACCCCCAGGCAATAACACACTGCCGAATTGGCGGCCGAGCCACGCCCCTGGCACAGGATGTGGCGGCTGCGCGCAAAGGCCACGATGTCGTGCACGGTCAGGAAGTACATCTCGTACTTGAGATCGGCAATCAAGGCCAACTCATGCTCGATCTGCTGCTGCACCGAGGCCGAAATTCCTTGGGGATAACGCTGGCTGGCGCCCTCGTAGGTGAACTGGCGCAAGGTTTGCGCTGGCGTCAATCCCGGCAACACCGCCTCCAGCGGGTATTGGTAGCGCAGTTCATCCAGGCTGAACCGGCAACGATCGGCAATGGTGAGGGTGGCCGCCAGCAAATCCGGCGCGTAAAGCTGGGCTAAACGTTTGCGCGAGCGCAGGTGAGACTCGGCATTGACTTGCAAGGCAAAGCCGCACTCGTGTACCGGCCGCCCCAGGCGTACCGCCGTCATCACATCCTGCATGGGCTTGCGCGAACGCACGTGCATGTGCACATCGCCCGTGGCCACGAGTGGCACCCCAGTGAGCCGGGAGGCCTGCTGCAACTGGTGCAGCCACAGCACATCGTCCAAACCAAGACGCAACGCCACCGCCAACCAGGCTCGCGTGCCAAATAGGTCCCTGGCTTTTATGCAGTGGGCGATGATTGCTTCAAAAGTAATAGCGTTTTGGGTCAGCCGATCAAAACAGAGCAGCAGCTCACAGTCCTGCAACAGCGCGAAGTTGCTGCCTTGCCAGCTCACGCGGTAATGGCCCTTGCTGGCCACGCGGCGCGCCGCCGTGATGAACTCACAAAGATTGCCCCAGCCGGTGAGGTTGTGCGCCAGCGCCACCAGTCGACAACCCTCTGCCAGGGCGAACTCCGCGCCGGGCAAGAGCTTGAGCCCGAGCTTCTTCGCCTCGGTGTGCGCACGCACCATACCCGCCACCGAGCACTCGTCGGTGATGGCCAGCGCTGCGTAGCCCAGCGCATGCGCGCGCGCCACCAGTTCCTCGGGGTGCGAGGCACCGCGCTGGAAGCTGAAGTTGCTTAAGGCATGCAGCTCGGCATAACCAGCGACTGGCACAGGACAAGGGACCATGGCGAACCGTCACGCGTGCAGCCCGAACTCAGGCAAACAGCCCATGCAGATACCAGTTCGGCGCGGCTTCGACGTCCAGCCCGCCCAGGCGTTCGCGGTAGATCCACAACAAACCAGCCTGCTCGCTGCGGGCCAGAAAATAGTCGCGCAAGGCACACCCCTCGCCAGCAGGCTGCACCGCGTCGCCAGCCTGCTCCCACCAGGCGGCTTCCAGCCGCTGCGGGCCGGCCAGCAGGGTCAGCGGTCCTGGGTACAGAGGACGCTCCTGGCGCATGGCCAGCTTCAGCGGCGCGGCCAGCAACCAAGTCGGGTAGAGTCCATCAGAGCGTGCGGGCTCGATGGCACCGGCTCCCACCCGTGCAGACGGGTTGACGGCCCGAACCGGCGCACTGGACGCGGGCGCCCAGGCCTGCATGCGCTCGGGCCGATGGTCGGCACAGGCTTGCGCCTGCAGTACAGACTGCGGCCCCAGCCGCGCAGCCAGACGCTCCAGCAATTGGTGCCAGCTGTCACCCCCCAGTACTTCATCGGGCAATAAGCTGGCCGTGCTGCCGCTCAGGGCCTGGGTCTCCAGCGTGCGCAGCCGCAAATAGAGCACCGGAGCCGGCAAGGTAATGCGTGCCAGGTGTTCGCCCAGCAGGCGCTGCAGATGGTTCATGTCCAGTGTGGGCTCGGCCGTGCGCAGCAGCAGTTCACCTTCGCTGGCGGTATCGCGGCGCTTGTCCATCTGCCAGCCCAGTCGCAATGCCAACACACCACGCTGGCGCGAACGCAGCCACACCAGCAACTGGTTGAGCAGGCGCCGCGCCGCAAACAACAGAGCCGATGCCGCCTCCACCTGGGCTGCCAACTCCAGCGACGCATCAAACACCTCGGACAGCACCAGCCAGGGGTAGAGCTCGGACTTCAAGCCATAGGCGCAGTCCAGCGCATCGAGCAAAGGGGCGCCAAAGCGCCGCGCCACGCCGCCACGCGGCAAGGCGCGCAACTGCCCCCAGCGCGCGCAACCTATGCGCGCCAGCGTGGGCAGGTGGGCCCGCGCCGCCGCCAGCGTATGCAAGGGCAAATCATCCGGTGCGACCGCGCGCGGCCCAGGCGCCGCGCCCCCGGCCACCACCTGCCGTGCTTCAGTTGGTGGCGCCTCCGTGGCCAATTGGAGACGTGCCAACGCTATCAAAGAAGTAGCACCCCGGGCATACCGAATGTCCGCCACGGGCTTGTCCGATCCCAGCATGGCATGCAGCAAGGGTTGCCGGCCACCAAACAGGCGCTCACTGCCCGAGACCTCCAGCACCAGTGCATCGTCCACTTGGGCTACCTTGGGCGTGAAGCGCAGCGCCCACCACGCCAGGGCACCGAGTGCATCGACCAAGGCATTGGTGTCCTGTGGCATGGGGCCTGGCGATTCAACCAGTGCCAAGAGTGGCTTCAGGCCGGGGCTGCATGGCGATCCAGTGCATGACCCTCCCAAGCCGCTGATCGGTTGCGGACAGCGCAAACAAGCTACGCGGGCTGCGGTCTGTCCGCAAAAACATCCCCTGATCAGTTGGGGACAGAGCTTGCCCGCTACGCGGGCTGCGGTCTGTCCCGCAAAGTCTCAGTAATGCGCCCAGACGCCCGGGCCGGGCTGGCAAGCGTATGGACTGGTCAAGCGGCGGGCCGCGCCGCTTGAGGATGTTCACACACAAGGCATCGCCCGGTTCGTCCGCCCCGGCGGCGGGCCCACCAGCACCAGACGCAGCACGGCGGGCGAGGCTTCGTCCTGCGCCTGCACCGGGCGCATCACAAACAACAGCTTGCTGTATTGGGCTGCGGCCATTGCAGCCGCCGCAACTGCTCAGAGCGGGCCTGGGGCAGCCAGGCCAGCACCACCGAGACCGGCGCACAACGCAAGGCCTGCTCGCAGGCCCACATGCGCGCTGCCGGCTCGGCGCTGGTGATCCACAACAGGCTTTGCAAGTCCAGCCCCCTGCGCCGCCAGCCCCGGCCCAAAGGGCACGTGCGGCGCACCCACCATTACCACCGGACCCGCCGACCGACGCTTCAATGCCGGCAACAGCAAGCGCCACTCGTTCTGACCGCTTTGCGCCTGCAAGATCTCCACCAACGCGCCCACCGGCCACCCCCCACCTGGCAGTTGACTGTCCAGCAAGGCGTGCCCGGTAGCCAGCACCAAGCCCGGCGGACGTGCCAGTTCGTCGGCACGCCAAACGGCAGCAGCGCCAAGAGCAGAAACAGGGAGCGGCAACGCGGACATGAAGAGCGGGCAAGGGTTAAAGGCAAGGACTGTAATTAATAACAGTATATGCTTTTAGTCCAGACAACTCAATCGGCATAGGGGGCAGCCATTATCGGCTGCGCCCCTGCCACACCACCCGGCATGCGGGTCCGCACCGGGCGGTTCGAGAGTTTGAGGTCATGAGAGTCGGGGCAGACCCAGCCGGTCAAAGTACGCAATGGTCAGCACGCTGTTGAGCAACATGGCGCTGTTGCGCCACCAGCGGTGGCAGTTACCCGCCACTTGTTTGGCTACATCTTGCGATGCCCCTAATGCCTTGAGTTCGCGGTAGATCGTCTTGGATCGTTTCCAATGCTTGAGCTGTATGGCCCGCAGGCGATGGCGTAGCCACTCGTCCAGCTCTCGCCAGACTTTTGGCGTTTGTGCCAAGCCAAAGTAAGCCTTCCAACCCAACAGGTAGGGCCTAAGCTTTTCCACCACTTGCTCCATGCCGCGGCCACCCGAACGACGCGTGAGTTGGCGGATTCGGGCTTTGAAGTTATCCAGTGCCCTGTAGGCGACTGCACATTTCACCTCCAGACCCTTGGCCACCCATAACTCGTAACCCAAGAACTTGCGCCCCAAAGCGCTTGCCACCGCACTCTTGGCTTCGTTGATTTGAAGCTTGAGCCCGGCGTACAACTTCCTGAGCAGCGCCATCACCCGCTGGCCAGCCTTGTGACTGCCCACATAAACGTTGCAGTCGTCAGCGTAGCGCGCAAAGCTGTAGCCCCGCGCCTCCAACACCTTGTCCACCTCGTCGAGCAGCACGTTGGCCAGCAGCGGTGACAGCGGTCCGCCTTGTGGCGTGCCCTTCTGGCGTTCCATCACCACCCCGCAATCCATGATTCCAGCGTTCAGGTAGGCCCGAATCAGCCGGATCACTCCAGCATCGTCAATGCGCTTTCTGAGTCTGTCGATCAGGATGTCGTGGTTGACCCGGTCAAAGAATTTCTCCAGGTCCACATCCACCACCACGCGTTTGCCCGATTGCACGTAGCCCCGCGCGGCTTTGACCGCGTCGTGTGCCCGCCTGCCGGGGCGAAACCCGTGGCTGTGTTTGCTGAAGGTGGGGTCGATCAGGGGTTGCAGCACTTGCAGCAGTGCTTGCTGGATCAGCCGATCCAGCACCGTGGGGATGCCCAGCTCGCGCTGGCTCCCGTCAGGTTTGGGAATCATCACCCTTCGCACCGGGCTTGGCCGGTACCATCCTGCCAACAGACTTTGGCGGATGTCGGACCAACGCTGGCGAATGACCTGGGCGGTTTGCTCGATGTCGAGCCCGTCTACCCCTGCCGCGCCTTTGTTGGCCTTGACCCGCTTCCATGCCACTTGCAGGTTCTGTCTCGTCAGCGCCGCCTCCAGCAGGCCACCAGTGCTTGCCATTGACTTTGCTGACCCTGTGTCCGGGTGTTCATGCAGCGGGCCGCAGGTTTCGTCGCTGACAAGATCACGCACGGCTTCACCGTGCGCTACGCTGGCCCGCCCAGATTGCTCCGGCATCTGACGCATGACCTTTGACATCCTCATGTCCTCGGATTACTCACTCTCGTTCGGCCCTTCGTCCTTTGGGCTGCGCCTCATCGGCCACCCACTCGAACTACTACGACCTCTGCTGACTTCTCGCTCCAGCTTGCGCTGTCGCCCTTTCAGGCACAAGGCGAGATCTCCCCAGGTAAGAACGCACTCCTTCATTGCACAACCGCCGGATTTACGCCACTTCGCCTTGATCACAAAGGCTTTGCAGTTCATTGCCTGCTCGCCTTGCTTGGCAGCGCCTTCTATCCGGTTCTTGTCCATCGGCTCGCAATTTATGCTCCACGCTTCCTTCCCACACTCGGTCACCCTCATGCAGTTGCGCTTCACTTCGCTCGTCGTGATCAACTTACGGCGGGACTTGCACCCGCAGGAGTGCGCCCATGCTGGGCGCACAATAAAAAGGCGCCCGACAGGCGCCTGAAAACTACCGCCTCAGCGGCAACCGGACTCAGTAAAACAGAGACGCGCGGCTAAGAGCTCGCGCTTACCACTCGCCCGATTCGCGCACCCGTTGGTCCAGGTCGCGATCGTCAAACACTTCGGCATTCGAGGGCGCCTGAACCGGCGCGGGCTCGCCCCAATGAATGAGGCGTTGAATGAAGGAACGCGACAATTCCGCGTCCGGCTGCGAAGGCCTTTCGGCGAATTTGAACTGTTGCATGGCGGTTCCTCGAGACATGCTGAAAGTTTAGCCAGCACAGATGCAAGCGCATGTGACAGAAATCACGTCCGAACTGGCAATGCGTGTAAAAAACCACAACAAAAGTCACACTCGCAAACCAAGTTTCCAAACGTGCGCAGGAACGCACAAGCCGCAGGCCAATCAACGCTGCTAGACTGCCCCGGCTGACGATCTCAGGGGCGTCACGAACAGACCAATACCCAAACAACAAGGGGAACACCAGCATGATCATCTGGGGCGCAATCTGGGGGGCCATTCTCCGGCTTTCTCATGGGCCGACACGAGTCCGAAGCGGGCGCCATCCTGGGGCCATTCTCGGCGCCCTGGCAGGGCGCACACTGCGCGGCGCGGTACGAACCGAAATCGAGTTGCAGCGCGCCAAATGGGCCGCCACACCGGCTACACCGCCGGCTGCAACGTCTGCCACCACCTCGGTCGCCACGCCCACACCACCGACAACCCCCGACCCCGAAACCCTGCCCGGGGAGCCCTGGCCAGCGGACATCCATAGGACGACCTCACCACCCCACCGCTGCCAGCCGCGCTGCCCGCTGGTGCGGCCCTGGCCGCCACCGCCAGCCTCGCCGCGCCCGCTGATGCAGTGGCCAGTCTGCCCAACCCGGCCATACAGCATCCGGTTACCGAGCCGGTCAAATCGGCCACCCAAGCCCGCACGGCCCAAGCCACTGAGCCCGATCTGGCCACCCGTGCCATCACGGCGGCACGCAACTGGCTGTTCGGCGGCAACACCATCGTGCGCATGGGCGTGGTGGTGCTGTTCGTGGGCCTGGCCTTCCTGGCCAAGTACGCCATCGACCACGCCATCCTGCCCCCCGAGCTGCGCCTGGCCAGCATCGGTGTGGCTGGCCTTGCCCTGTTTGTGTTTGGTTTTCGGCTGCGCACCAAGCCGGACAAACTGGCCTACGCCTTGACACTGCAAGGCGCAGGTGTGGCCGTGTTGTACCTGACCGTGTTTGCCGCCTTTCGGCTCTACCAGTTCTTGCCGGCTGGCGCGGCCTTCGTGGTACTGGGACTGGTCTGCGCTTTCTCCACCGCCATTGCCCTGCTGCAAAACGCCATGCCGATGGCCTTCATCGGCTTTGCCGGTGCCTTTGCCGCTCCGCTGCTGGTCTCCACCGGCCAGGGCAACCACGTGGGCTGTTCAGTTACTACCTGCTGCTGAACCTGGGCGTCGTGGCGATTGCCTGGCTGCGCGCCTGGCGGCCTTTGAACTTGCTGGGCTTCTTCGCCACCTTTGGCGTGGCCACCCTGTGGGGCGTGCTCAAGTACCGGCCCGAGCACTTCGCCAGTACCGAGCCGTTCCTGATCGCCTTCTTCCTGATCTACGTGCTGGCCAGCCTGCTGTACGCCACGCGCCATTCACTGGCGGCCAAACAGGCCGTCGACGCCACGCTGATCTTTGGCACGCCGCTGGTCGCCTTTGGCCTGCAGGCCGGCCTGGTGCGTGACATCGAGTACGCCACCGCCTTTTCGTCATTGGCCACGGGCGGTTTCTACCTGGGGCTGGGTGTCTGGGCGATGCGCCGTGCCAGGCAAAGGCAACGATGTGGGGCGTTGGCTGGCTGAATGCTTCGTGGCACTGGGCCTGGGCTTTGTCACACTGGCAGTGCCGTTGGCGTTGGACGCACGCTGGACTTCGGCCGTCTGGGCCGCCGAGGGCGCCGCCGTACTGGATGGGCCAGCGCCAGGGTCGCTGGCCGGCGCGTGCGATCGGCCTGGCACTGCAACTGCTGGCGGCCTTGTCCTACCTCAGCGCGCTGGATCACGCACAAGTGGCCAGCTGGCCGTTGGCCAACCCGGGCTTCATTGGCGCCGCGTTGCTGGCGTTTTCGGCGCTGGCATTGGCGCACTGGTCGCGCGGCGGGGCGCCGGCCAAAAACACCAACGACGCGCCAGCTTGAGAAGCTGGAACAGAGTCTCTCACCAGTGCTGTTTTGGATCGGCTTCCTGTGGTGGCAGTTCGCAGTGAGCTATGAGATTGATCGCAGCGCGCTTGGCGACCACGATGTCATGGCCTCCGTCTTCACGCACGCCGAGCAGGCGCATCTGCGCATGTTGGCCTGGTTGGGCAGCGCTTTCATCGCCCACCGACTGGCCCTGCCGCTGCGCGCCCGGCCGTGGTCGATAGCAGCCACCCCCGCCTGGTTCAACTTGCCGGTCATGCTGCTCGTCGCGCTGGAGGGCATGACCCAACTTGACCACGTGTTTCAGTCCTGGGGTTGGTTGGTATGGCCGGTCGCACTGATGCTGCACGGGTCATGCTGCGCCGGCTTGATGCAGGCACACCCAGGGCTGGTGGTCCTGGACCCACAGTGGCGGTATCTGGCTGCTGGTGCTATTGGGCGGCAATGTACTGATCTGGGCGGTACAACAAGCACAGCTGCAGCGGACCGCCTGGGCCTCGGTGATTGTCCTGGTCTCGGCCATCGTGGTGTTGTTGGCGCTGTCGGCGCGGGCCTGGTTCGATCCCGCCAGCACGCTGCGCCAACGCTGGCCATTGGACCGCTTTGCCGACGCCTACCTGTGGCGCGCGGCGGCACCGGTAGCGCTGTTGGTGACGCTGGGCTGTCTGGCCGTGGCGGTCCATTCCGACGGCAACGCCCGCCCCCTGCCCTATGTTCCCCTGCTCAACCCAACCGACCTGAGCGTGGCACTGGGTCTGGCGGCCTGCGCTTTGTGGCTGATGCGGCTACGTCAGAGCACCTTGGCCGTCCCGGTGGCTGGCGCGCCACCCACGCCTGCCATTGGCGTTGGTGGCAATTGCTTTGTCGCGATCAACACCGTGTGGCTGCGCGTGGCCCACCAGTTCGCCGGCGTGCCCTGGAACGCCGAGCGCCTGTTCGAATCGTTCCTGGTGCAAGCCGGCTATTCAATCCTCTGGACCCTGATTGCACTGGGGTTGATGATCGTGGCGCACCGACGCCAGGCGCCCGGTGTGGATGGGCGGCGCCGTGCTGTTGGGCGTGACGGTGCTCAAGCTGTTCCTGATCGACTTGTCCAATCGCGGTGGCTCCGAGCGCATCGTGGTGTTCATCGCCGTGGGCGTGCTGATGCTGGGGGTGGGCTACTTCGCACCCATGCCACCGCCGGCGGTAGCCAGCAAACCTAAGGAGGCCACCTCATGAAAACCCCTGATCCATCGCATTACCTGGCTGACGGCGGGCGTGCTATCGGCCAATGCCAGCGCGGCCAACGCACCGACGCCGACCGATTTCGCCTGGCGTGCCACGCTGGCGGTGCCCGCCGGTGCCAACGCCGCGCGCATCACACTGCCGGCCGAGGCGATGGTGCGGCTACAAAGCCGTAACGCGCACGATGTGAGGGTTTTCAATGCCGACGGCGAGGCCGTGGCCTTCGCGCTGGTGCCATCCAGCGGCACCACCAGTAGCCCAACGGTACAGACCCAACGCTATGCCGCCCTGGCGCTATTCAATGCGACCAGCGGCAAACGCCCGGGCAAGAACTCGGTGCAGGTGCAGATCGATCAGAACGGCCAGCGTGGCTCGGTCTGGGTGCGCTTCGGCGACGGTGCCAACGGCGCCGCATCCTCAGAGCCAACGTCCAGCCGGCTACCGACGGTGCTGTTTGACACGCGGACCGACAAGCAGACCATCGACGCACTCACACTGCAGGCTGAATTTCCCGCCAACACGCTGGTTCACTTCTCGCTGGCCAGCAGTACCGACTTGGTACGCTGGACGCCGATTGCACTCAAGGGCCCGCTGTTTCGCTTTGACGGTGCCGACGCGCCCAGCAGCACAGACCCTGGTGCTGCAACAACCCCTGGCGCTGGAGGGCCGCTACTTGCGTTTGAGCTGGGATGGCCAGGCCGGCGTGCAAGTGCAGCACATGCTGGGTCGCGTTGCGACCACCTGGACACCGCCTGCACGGGTGCGCGCCCCTTTGGCAGGCGCGGTGGCTGAGGGCAGCACCAGCCTGACCTGGTCATTGGACTTTGCCGCACCCCTGGCGGCGCTGCACCTGAGCACCACGCGCAACAACGCACTGATCCCGGTGCGAATTCTCGGCCGTAACGACGCCGCGCAGCCCTGGCGGCAACTGGCGCAGACGGCGGTATACCGTCTTGGCACGCCCGATCAGCCCAGCACCAACGCGCCCGTGGCCCTGGGCGATGCGTCCGTGCGCTGGTTGCGCGTGGAGGCCACTTCAGGCGCTGGCGTGCCGGTGGCAGACCTGCAGGCGGCGCTTGAATTCGAGCCGGTGCGACTGGTGTTTCTTGCCACTGGCAGAGCGCCGTTTGAACTGGTGGCCGGCCGCGCCCGCAGCGAGCCCAGCGCCATCAACTCCACCGTGCTGGCCGCGGCCATGACGACCAAGCTCGACGACTTGCCCCGCGCCAGCGTCGCCAGTGTCCGGCTGCAAACCGACGGCGCGGGCGAATGCCGCGCATCACGTTTACCTTACTACCTGGCAAGTGCTGCCATGGTTCACGGTTCTGACGGCGCTGCTGAGTCTGGTGTTGATCCGCATCGTGATGGTGACCGCGGTCAGTTATGGCCTGTCGCAATACGCGCTGGAAATGGTGGTGCGTGTGCTGGTGCTGGAGTTGATCCCGCTCGCGGCGGCGCTGTTTGTCACCTTGCGGGCTGGACTGGCTTTCAACGCCGGCGCCGTGGCGTCGTTGGGTGCCATGCCGGCAACACCACAGCGCCACATCGATGTGCAGCGCCTGCGCGACAGTTTGCTGGCGCAGGTGACCGGGAACGCCTTCTCGGTACTGGCGTTGGCCGTGGTCAGCAGCATCGTGGCCCTGCTGCGGCGTATCTGCTGGTTTACGGCTTGTCGCCCTGGGGACTGCCCGTCTACATCAACACCGTGGGCAGGGTGTACGAGCAGGTTGTGGCCGTCGGTTTTGCTTTCAAGCCGGTTCTGTTGGCGCTGGCCGTGGCCGTAGGTGCTTTAGGCGGCCAGCCTGGAGCCCAGGCCCCAGGGCGCCGCGGCCTCAACCCTGCAGCCCGGTGCAGTTCGACTATTCTTGGTGCTGCTGCTGATTGAGGCCGCATCACTCACCCTTGCGCTACTTCTGATCGTTTGCCATGCAATCCCGATCCTGAACCTGCCACCACCAGCGGCCCCGCGGACAAACCGATTGCCCACGTCGAGTTCAAGGCGATGGTGTTGCTGGCGCTGATGCTGACACTGGTCTGTGGTTTTATCCTGTACGTGATGGAGGCGCGTGGGGTCTTCGAGAACACCCAGCGACTGGTACTGATCGCCGACGACTCGAGGGCATCATCGTCGGCATGGACCTGACCTTCCGGATTTCCGGTTGCGTGCAACGGATCGAACTGGCCGAGATGGCAAAGGTCCACATCCTGGTGGGACATTCCGGTCAAAAGATGTTCGCTGGCTGCGCAGTTCCAGCGTGTTCACCATGGAGCGCGGCGTCATCGGCGACACCCGCCTGCGCGCCTACACCGGCGTTTTGACCGACCCGCCCCTGCCCCCCGGAGCGCAGCGGGCCCGTGCCCAACGCGGTGACGCCACCGCCGAGTTCCCGCAACTGGTGGCCACCGCGCGCGATGCTCAGCAACCTGAGCAACATGACCGCTGCAGATTCCAGCCTCAATGCCAGCCTAGGTAACCTGCGCACCACCACCGAGCGCCTGAATGGACGTTACGGCGTACTTGGTGGTGTGCTCGGCGACGATGACAACGCCCGGAAGATCATCACCACGTTGGACCGCACCAACGCCCTGTTGGCCAAGGCCGACGAACGGGTCTTTGGCAAACAGGGCGTGATGGACGAAACACAGGCGGCGATCCGCCAGCTCAACGGCATCCTGAGCGACGCGCGCGCAGCTTGCAGTAACGCGTTGACGCGATCCTCGCCGATGCCCAGGTGATCAGCGCCGACACCCAAGGCGGTCAGCGCGAATGCCAAGCTGGCCACCACCGACCTGGGAGCGCTGCGCAAGGAGGTCGACACCAGCCTGCGCCGGGTCACGCAGTTGGTCGATGAGATCAACCGCAAGTGGCCGTTTGCGCGTGACACCGAGGTCAAGCTGCCATGACCCACTACGCACGACGATACGCCCCGGCACTGCTACTGGCGACCCTGGTCGCCTGTGCCGGCACGGCGCCACCACCGACTGGCAGAGCAACGCACACGGCGCGCTCGGGGCTTCACCTCGAAGCTACCTGACTGGCAATACCACTGCTGCCGAGGCCGAGAGTTTGCCGCGCACGGAGCGAATCGCCAGTACCGGTGACTCGACTGCGGCACGCGCCGAACTGCTGCGCTGCGCGCCGTGCGCCTGGCCGGCCTGGAGCTCGACGATTGCCCCGGCTTCTGTGGCGTTGGCCGGCGATGCCGACGCGCGGGACCGGGCCTGTGCCGACTACCTGCGTGGGGGATTGGTTGGGCCTGGATCGCACCTGCTGCTGCCGGCGCAGCACCAGGCGCTGGCAGCCTTGCCACCGACCCAACCAGACGCCCCGGTGCTGGCCGCCATCGAAGACCCCTGGCGCGCTTGGTGGCTGCCGCCGACTGCTGCGCCAAGATCGGCTCAGCCCAGCAGGCATGGCGCTCGCTGCCGACGCCGCCTCCGGTCAGGCTGGCGCCGCCCGCTGCTGGCGTGGCTGGGCGTAATTGCAGCGCAGCCAGCAAGCTGGCGACCAGACCGGCGCGGCGCGCCTGCAGCGCCGCATCGACCTTGTGCTGGGCAAAGTTTGGAGCAATCCTTGATACTCGGCTCGCGGGGCTCTGAGACCGTGCACGCCTGTCACGCGGCAACCTCCTGGAGATTGAATGTCAACCGTTTACGATTTCGGGAAGCACTCCAGATCAACGGCAAGTCCGTGCCCCTGTCCAAATTCAAGGGCAAGGCGATGCTGATCGTCAACACCGCCAGTGCCTGCGGCTTCACGCCACAATTTGGCGGACTCGAAGCCCTGCACAAGAAGTATGGCAAACAGGGCCTGGTCGTCTTGGGTTTCCTAACCAGTTCGGTGCTCAGGATGCTGGCAGCAATGGCGAAATCGCCGAGTTTTGCCAACTCAACTATGGCGTCAGTTTTCCGATGATGGCCGATTGACGTCCGTCGGCGCCAACGCCCATCCGCTGTACCACTGGCTGTCGGCCGAGGCGCCCGGTCTGTTGGGCAGCAAGAGCGTCGGGTGGAACTTCACCAAGTTCCTGGTTGGCAAGGACGGCCCGCGTCTCAAGCGCTACGCACCCACCGATGAGCCGGCCACGGCTTAAGCCCAGGACATCGAGGCCGCCCTGGCGGCCTGAGCGCCGGCTGCCAACACTGCCGGCACACGCCCGGCACATCAACCTGGGGTCGCCTTTCGCTCCGCACGCGTGTTGCACGCGGTAACATCCGCAATTATTTGCAATCGCTGGTGGATACCTTCCTGCTAATGCCCGGGCAATGCGCCGCAACGTTCACCGATCCCGCGGGGGAAGTGCCCGCCTGTGGGCACCCGCCTGCGTCGAACGAGGCAGCGGGCCAAGCCCTTGCGCATTGAGCCGGGATTTGTCGAAGTGCCAGATGCCAGCGCGCCCTCGGCGGTAATGCAGGACCTTACAAGGCCGCCGTGGGCGAGAAGCACCAGGACTACTACCTGCGCCAGTTCGCCCGTTTTGATCAGGCTGGCAGGACCAGCGCCACCTGGCATTGGCCAGCCAGTCTGTCGACTCTGAACTGGCTGGCCTGGCGCGGCATGTGGATCGTCGCCCTGATGTTCGCCGCTATCTGCCTGGGTCTGGGGCTACTGGTGTTTGGCATTGGGCGACTGGTGTTCGATTTTTCAAGCACCACCGAGCTGATGTTGCTGGCCGCAGGTCTGGCGGTCGTGTTCGTGCTGCCCGGTCTGTTTGCCAACGCTGCCTACTACCGATTCTCAAGAAGCGCATCGAAGCGGCGCTGGTCGCCTGCGCCACGATCGACGAAGCCTGCACCGCGCTGACATCCAGCGCCAGCTCGAACCGTCGCTGGTTCGTACTGGCGGCCACCAACACCAGCCTGGTGGCCGGGATCGGGCTTTTTGCCTGGCTGCTGACGTCCAGCGCGGGGTTTGGGCGCCGCCGCACCTCGCCACCAAGCCAGCCAGTAGTGGCCATCGCCATTGAGCGCCAGCGGCAAGCCCAAACCATCACCAAAGTCTCCGACCCCCGCAACCCCACTCCCATCAGCATCGGACATCCGCGCCAGAACCTGTGGCGTCAACCGCTGCGTCGGCGCCCACAAAGACCGAAGTGACCGAGGCGGAATTTCGATTTGCCCTGGGTCAGCGCCTTTGCCAACGAAGGCCAACGCACGCAAGGCGCAGGCCAAGCTATGCAGGCCGCCGGATTCAAAGCCTACCTGAGTGGAGTTGGGAGACCAGCCAAGGCAAACGCATCCGGCACGCGTCGGGCCGTTTGCCACCCGA
>JADKDJ010000008.1 GCA_016718405.1 Candidatus Rhodoferax odensensis | reverse complement strand
GGCCTTGCCGGCCTGGATACCGACTGGTCCCTTGCAAGCGCAGCGCAGGTTCAGGCAGCACTGGAGAGCATGCGCTACTCTGGTTTGGCGCTGCGCCAACAAACATATCAGGCGCTGCACGAGATCGTTGGCGGCGCCTACTTTTCTGACAACCGCACTTGGTCTGCTGTGGGTTACCCCGGCCCGGTGACGGTTTGACCCGACATGAATTCACTCAGACCATGAGCAGTTTGCCTGACCCGATTCAAGCCGGATTAAAACGTGGCTGGAAGGTCCTGGGCGGACCGCACGGCGTTGTGCCGGCGAAGATCGTCTGCGATGTCGCCATCATCGGCTCCGGCGCGGGCGCTGGGATCACAGCGGAACTGCTCACCAAAGCCGGACTCAAGGTCGTCATTATCGAGGAGGGTCCGCTCAAGAGCAGCAGCGACTTCAATCAGAAAGAGGCCGAGGCCTACCCGGCCCTGTACCAGGAGAGCGCCGCACGCAAGACCGAAGACAAGGCCATCAACATCCTGCAGGGCCGCTGCGTGGGTGGCTCCACCACGGTTAACTGGACCAGCTCATTTCGCACGCCGACCGCTACCCTCAACTACTGGCAGCAACAATTTGGTCTGAGCGACTACAGCCCTGAGGCACTGGCGCCCTATTTCGACCAAGCCGAGCGCCGACTCAACGTCAGCCCATGGCTCGGTGCACCCAACGAAAACAACGACCTGCTGCGCCGTGGCGCGGCCAAGCTGGGCATTGGCGCCGCGGTTATCGCCCGCAACGTCAAGGGTTGCTGGAACCTTGGTTCGTGCGGAATGGGTTGTCCAACCAACGCCAAGCAGTCGATGCTGGTCACCACCATTCCGGCCGCTTTGGACCACGGTGCCACATTGATCGTCGAGACGCGCGCCCAGCACTTCGAGCTTGTCAACGGCGCAGTCCGGTCCTTGCGCTGTATTGGAGTTGAACGGAATGGCGCGCCCATTGAGTCTGGGAGTGGTGCTGCCACCGTCATCGCGAAGCATTTTGTGTTGTCGGCCGGCGCCATCAATTCGGCGGGCCTGCTGCTGCGCTCGCAGGCACCCGACCCCCATGCCCGCCTGGGGGTACGCACCTTTTTGCACCCGGTTGTGATGTCGGCTGCCGTGATGGACCAAACCGTGGCCGGCTGGGCCGGTGCGCCGCAAACCATCTACACCGATCACTTCCTGGAAACCCAGCCGATCGACGGACCCATCGGTTTCAAGCTGGAGGCGCCGCCCCTGCATCCGGTCATCTTTGCCACTACGGTGCCGGGCTATGGTGAGATGCAGGCCGAGCTGTTGGCCAAATTCCCGCGCACCCACGTGTTACTCGCGTTGATTCGCGACGGCTTTCATGAGCAGGCCAGTGGTGGGCGCGTCAAACTGCGTCGAGACGGCTCGGCCGTGCTCGACTATCCCTTGACTGATTTCGTCATGGACGGCGCCCGCCGTGCCATGCTGGCGATGGCGGAACTGCAGTTTGCCGCCGGCGCGCAAGTGGTTTTGCCGGTACACGAGGTTGCACGCCCGTACACGGCCTGGCTAGACGCCAAACGCGCCATCGAAGCCCTGCCCATGAAGCCCCTGCTCACCAAGATTGTTAGTGCCCACGTCATGGGCGGCTGCGGCATGTCGGTCAACGACAAACTTGGCGTAGTACGTCCTGACGGTGTGCACTGGCAGATCGGCAACCTGTCCATTCACGACGGCTCCATTTTCCCGACCAGCATCGGTGCCAACCCCCAGTTGTCGATCTACGGCATCGTTAACCGCCTGGCGCAGGGCTTGGTCGCGCGGCTGACCGGCCAGTCCGCGCGCTTGGCCTGAGGCGTCCCCTGCACATGCTGGCACGCATCCAACAAGCGCTGACGTTGTCGCTGCTGGCGGTCGCCTTGGCCTGGCTGGCGCACTTTTGGTCCGACTCGCCTGCCATGGCGCTTGGTGGGTTTGCGCTCATCGTCCTGGGCTACTCCGCTTTTCTGGCGGTCGAGTTTGTCGCGCTGAAGCGCGTCAATCGCCACCAGGCGGGTGGTGCCGCCAGTTGGGGCGAACTGGCGCGCGCCTGGGTGGGGGAGACGCTCACCGCGCCCAGAGTCTTTTGCTGGCGACAGCCGTTTCGCTCGAACGTCGTGCCCGACAACCTGACCGGCGCGCGCCTGCACGGGCGTCGTGGCGTCGTGCTGGTGCATGGCTTTGTCTGCAACCGCGGGCTGTGGACCCCGTGGCTGCGCCGACTGCGCCAGCAAGACCACGCTTTTGTCGCCGTCAACCTGGAGCCGGTGTTTGGCTCGATCGATGACTACGTGCCGATCATTGAGCAGGCGGTGCGCCAAGTCACCCTGGCCACCGGCTTGCCACCGCTACTGGTCTGCCACAGCATGGGAGGGCTGGCCGCACGCGCCTGGCTGGCAGCGGCCCAGAATGACGACCGCATCTGCCACGTGGTGACGATCGGCACGCCGCACAGCGGCACCTGGTTAGGCCAGTTCAGCGCTGTCACCAATGGCATGCAAATGCGCCTCAACAGCGCGTGGCTGCAGCGTCTGCAGTCCCAGGAGCCAGCCGAGCGCTACCGTCGTTTTACCTGCTGGTACTCCAACTGCGACAACATCGTGTTCCCAAGTGCAACGGCCACCCTGTCTGGTGCGAGCAACCAACGGGTAGCCGGCGCGGCCCACATGATGCTGGCCACGCGCTCACCGGTGCAACAAAGCGTGTTGGCCGCGCTGGCCGCTGACCGTTGGTGAATTTCGCACAGATAAGCTTCGACATTGTTCCCCCTGTAGCCACGGCGAGCGCCCTACCATCAGAAGTGGCGTCACAACTTGTTGGCCGACGTCATGGCGGTAACTGCAACGGAGACTGGCATCGTGCAGGGCGAGACGAAGTTTGCGACTTGGATGGCCGACTTGCTTGGCGGGGCCAGCACGCGAGTCGCCCGCACCGCTGTCGACACAATTGAGCCTGTCGGGTTCACCAGTCAGCGTCTCTCGGCCGACTCCGAACGCTGGCTCAGCCCATCCGGTCACGCGCAGCTGCGACCCAGTGGCGACGTGCCACTCGGCACCGATCCCGATTCCCGGTCCACCCCTGGGCCGGCCGATAAATCCGCCAGCGCCGCTGACGCCAGCTTGCTTGACACACGACGTCTGGACGAGTTTCGCAGCGTTGACGACAGCAGCCGCAGCCTCACCCGCGAGGTGATTGGCTTGTTTCTGGTTGAAGCGGCAGTTACCCTGCGTGACATTGACATTGCGCTGAATACTGGTGACGGATGCGAGCTAGCGCGCAGCACGCATACGCTTAAGGCGCTGGCCGACAACGTGGGCGCGTCAGGCATCGTGAGCATCTGCCGCCAGCTGGAAACCCACGCCGCGCGTGGCCGCCTCGCGGAGTCCCGCGAGCAGGTTTGGCGGTTGCATCTGGTGTGGGGTCAGACCAGATCGGTGATGGAGTCCTGGTGTTGACGTATCGCTGACCGCACTATTTACAATTCCTGCGGGGCCCACCTGTGGGCGAGCGTGCTAGAGTTCGTGCTACCGAACACGAAGCTCATGTCCTCGCCCGCCGAATCCGACGCCGCCGACTCCAACTCTGGCACCATCGCGCCACTGATCCGTGGCTTGATGCAGCGCGGCACCCTGCGCAGTTACGCCAGAAACGCCATCGTCATCTCTGAGGGTGATGTTGGCGACTCGCTGTTTGTGCTCACGCGAGGGAGTGTCAAAGTGTTCTGCTCAGATGCCGAGGGTCGCGAACTCACCTACGGCATCATCTCTACCGGCGACTACTTTGGCGAAATGTCGCTCGACGGTGGGCCGCGCTCAGCCTCCGTCATGGCCCTGGAAAACTGCAGTTGTGCTGTGATCCCCGGGGCAGAGGTCAAGAAGTACATGCTCGAAGTGCCCGCCTTCGCGTTGGCGCTGCTCACCCAGGTCATCCACCGCGCCCGCACCGCCACCGACGCGGCACGCGGCATGGCGCTGCTTGATGTTTATGGCCGCGTCGTGGCTTTTCTGGAAGGCGTTCATGGCGTCGCCAATCCAAACGAGCCGGTTGAGATTCATCCCGTTACGCATCAAGATATCGCCAATCGCGTCGGGGCCTCGCGCGAGATGGTCAGCCGTTTGCTCAAAGATCTTGAAAAAGGCGGTTACGTCACCCTGGGCGTCAAGCGCATCACGCTGCTCAAGAAACTGCCTGCGCACTGGTAGTAGTGCGGCTTTGTGGAGGACAAGGCATGAATGGTCGTTACACCTGTGTCTGCTTTGCCCTACCCAAAAAACTGCTGCAGCATTTGGCGGATTGCGCTGAGGGGGAGCACCGCGCCCTGTTGCAGTCGCAAGTTCACCATTGCGCCAAGTTGCGCGGCAGTCGCAATGCCACGGTAAAGACCTTGGCTGCGCGGCCCGCCACGGCCGCGCGGCCTCCCGCTACCAAGCCACTGCGGCGTTCGGTTTTCACGGCTGGGGGGCAGACTTTCCTGCCGGGTAAGCTGTTGCGCGACGAGGATGACCCACCCACCAGCGACCAACTGGCTGACGAGTGCTACGACAGCATCGGCGTAGCGCTGCAATTCTTCAAGACCGTGTTTGGCCGAGACTCGATCGATGGCCGCGGCATGCGGGTCGACGCCTCGGTGCACTACGGCTACGGGTTTGCCAATGCCATGTGGACCGGCGAGCAGATGATCGTCGGCGACGGCGATGGCCACAGCGTACGTGACCTGGCCGGCTCCTTGGGCATCATCGCGCACGAATTTGCTCACGGCATCAGCCAGCATCTGGTCAAAGGGGGCCTGGGCGTGGTGCAAGTGCCCGGGGCGCCGCCCACGCTCAAAGGTGAGGCCGGTGCCCTCAACGAATCGTTTTCGGACGTGATGGCCAGCATGGTCAAGCAGTGGCACGCCGGGCACGATGTGCATGCCGCCGACTGGCTGCTGGGCGAGGACATTCTGGCGCCGCGTGTGGGCAAAGCGATCCGCTCGCTCAAGGACCCCGGCAACACCAAGCTAACCTGGAAGTTTGACGACCAGATCAAGGACTACCGCCGCTTCAAGCCCACGCAGGAGGCGCACACGGCCTCAGGCATTGCCAACCATGCCTTTTATCAAGCCGCGACCCAGTTGGGCGGCCATTCGTGGGAGACACTGGGCGCCGTCTGGTACAAGGGCTTCGACAAACTGCGCGCCCGCGCCACCTTTCTCGATGCGGCGCACGCGACTGTTGGCGTGGCGGCTTCACTACATGGCCAAGGCTCGGCCACCCACAAGGCGGTCAAAGCCGGTTGGAAACGAGTCAACGTGTTGACCTGACATTGCTCAGGCGTACCATTGACAGCCATGCACTGCCCGACCTGCGACGCTGCCAACCCCGACACCCATCGCTTTTGCGAGAATTGCGGCGCCTCGTTCACGCAGGCTTGCCCGGCATGCAGCTACGCCTGCGGCCTGAGTGCCAAGTTCTGCGGCGGTTGCGGCATCGCGCTGGAACGGCGCGACGGCGCCCTGGTGCCCAAGCCCCAGGCCTCGCCCGCGTCCGACGCCTGGGGCGAGCTCAAACAAGCCACCGTGCTGTTTGCCGACATCGTCGGCTCCACCGAACACATTGCCGCGCTGGACCCCGAGCAGGCCATGGAACACTTGCGCCCCGTCATCCACCGCATGTGCGATTCGGTCGAGCAGTTTGGCGGCACCGTCATCCGCACGCTGGGCGACGGCGTCATGGCCCTGTTTGGCGTGCCCAAGTCGCTGGAAGGGCACGCCGTGCTGGCCTGCGAGGCGGCAGTGAGCCTGCAGGCGGTTTTCAGCCACGCGCGCGGCGGCCTGCAAGTGCGGGTGGGTCTGCATTCGGGCCAGGTCGCGTCCGACCCGCATGATGCCAAGGGTGGGCGTGGCGGCGGTGCCCATGGCCTGACCATCCACCTGGCCAGCCGCGTGGTGGCGCTGGCCCAGCCCGGGGGCGCTTGCCTCACCGGCGCCACCAGGGCCCTGCTGGGCAACACTTGCCAACTGCGGTCCATGGGTGAGTTCCCGCTCAAAGGCATCATGGGTCTGACGCCCGTCTTTGAATTGTTGCGCATGACGGAGCGCCAGCCAGACACCGCCAGCTGCAACTGGCTCACGCCCTTTCATGGCCGCTCGCTCGAAATTGACATCCTCCAAGCGGCGCTGGCGCGCACGCGTATGGGCGATGCCCGCGTGGTGGGCATCAGCGCCGAGCCTGGTGGCGGCAAAACCCGCTTGTGCCAGGAGTTTGTGCAGCACTGCCGCGGCCAGGGCCTGCGCGTGTGCGAGGTGCGTGCCCAGCTCTATGGCCACGCCACGCCGCTGCAGCCAATTCTGGAGCTGCTGCGCGGCTTCTACTTCGGCATGGTTGCGGCCGACACGCCTGACATCGCCCGCACCCGCATCGCCCAGCGTCTGCAAGCCTTGCAGGCCAGTGCCGACGATGTGGAACTGGTGTGCGAATTCCTGGGCGTGGCCGCTCCGGACGCCGCCGCCTCCACGCTGACACCGCGCGCCAAGCACCAGCGCATGCTGGAGCTGATGCGCCAACTGGTGCGCGACGACGCGGGTGCCAGCGCCGTGCTGCTGCTGGAAGACCTGCACTGGCTGGACGAGGCCAGCGAGGCCTTTGTTGCCGCACTGGTGGAGGCCGTGGCCGGTACCCACACCCTGGTGGTGATGAACTACCGCCCCCACTACACGCCCACCTGGGCGCAGGCGCCGCACTGCACGCAGTTGGACCTGCCCGACCTGGCCGCCGCCGATATGAACAGACTGGTGGCCGGCCTGCTGGGTGCGCGGCCCGAGCTGGCCGAGGTATGCAAGCTGGTGGTGGCGCGCAGCGCGGGCAACCCCTTCTTTGCCGAGGAACTGGCCCGCACCCTGACCGACAGTGCGCTGCTGGCCGACCTCGAAGGCGGCTTGCCGCCAGGGCGGCTGGAGCAGATCGAGCGCGCCTTGCCCGCTACCGTGCAGGCGGTGATTGGCGCCAAGGTGGACCAGCTTGGCGAGCCGGAGAAGACCCTTCTGCAGATGTGCGCCATCATCGGCAAGGAGATCCCGATGGTGGTGATCGAGCAAGTGGCCAGCCACCTGCGTCAGGTGCTGGAGCAAGGCCTGGCGGGCCTGCGCGAGGCGGGCCTGATCTTGCAGCAAAGCCATGCCGGCCACCGCCAGTTTGTCTTTCGCCACCCCATCATCCAGGAGGTGACCTACAGCATGCAGCTCAAGGTGCGCCGCGTGGTGCTGCATGGCACGGTGGCGCAGGTGATGGAAACGTATTACCGGGACCGGCTGGATGAGTTTGCAGGCTTGATTGCGTACCACTATGGACTTGCCGAAATGCCTGTGCACTCGGCGACCTTTGAGGCCAGGGCAGCCCATTGGATCGGTGCCAGCGACTCCAGGCAAGCCGTTAAACGCTGGTTAGTAGTGCGCCGTCTTCTTGAGGGGCAGGACCGCTCAACTGAAGTAGACAGGTTGCGCGTGATGTTAGGTTGGCACATCGGCAACCTGGGTTGGCGCGAGGGGATGAGTTCAAGCGAGGTCGTGCAAATAATTCAAGAGGCAATAGAGCATGCCCACGTGGTGGATGCGAGGCTTGATTCAACTTCTTCATATTGGTCAGGGGCCGCGCGCTCTGGGGCGGTGGCGGATCTGCGGACGAGTATGTCTTGCACGTCAGGCGCGCCTTGGCCGCTGTTGAGTCGTCTGATATTGGCCGACGGGCGACTTTGAATGCGTTCCTATGCCAGGCGTTGGCATGGGCAGGGCTCACCAATGAGGCCCTGGCGGCTAATGACGCGGCCATGGCGGACGCACACGCCATTGAGCACTCAGACCATGACTACATTGGTTTCGATGTCAATCAGTGGTTGCTGGGCCTTCGTTTCAGGCTACTAACTCGGCTGGAGCGCTTTGACGAGATGAGAGTTTGCGCAGAGTCATTGAAGGCGGTGCTCGATTCCACGCGGGACCCAGTGATCAAGATGGTGGTGCACTACACGCTTGCCGAGTCAGGGTACTTCTCGAACGACCGTGAACTTACGAGCCTCCATGCCTCCGCTCTCGCCGACATCGCCCGTCAGCATCAAAGCCCCTACCTCAGTGCGTACACTCAGTTTTCTCTGGGTCTCAGTGAAGCGGTGAGCGGTCGGCATGCTCGCGCGAGCGAGTTTTTTGCTTCAGCGCTAGTGTCAATTCGTGGATCCGCAGTCGCCCCGGAGTTGGAATCAGAAATTCTGTCGCACCATGCCCTTAGCCTTCTGCGAACAGGATCGGTAGCCTTGTCGGTTAGTGTTGCGGGCGAGGCGATGGAAATTGCCAAGCGACGTGGAAATCGGTTTGCGGAGTGCTTCAGTCTGCTGGTGCTGGCGCGGGCCTTGGAGACGCGCGATGGGGCGAAAGACCCAGCGGTGACTAGTCTCTCGCGGGAGGCATTCGGGCTCTTAACGGTGACGGCTGCTCGTGTTCTGCGACGAGTGCTGGATGTGGACCAACCGTCCGATGAGAACGAACAAGCCGCACTCGTCGAACCCGATTAGAGTTGGGAGACCTGTAGCGTGAATTTACGTCTGCCATGGTCATCGGGCTGGCCGACCCGCAGCAATCTATGCAGGTGCTAGCGCCATCAAGCACGGTCTTATTGGTCGGCTTGATGGTCATCACCGGAGTGGCTCCCAACTACTTTGCTTTTGGCTTTGGCTTGACCTTGGACTTTGCAGCGGGTTTGATGGGGGCTAGTTCGCCAACTGGCATAGAGATAGTTAGGTAGTCCTGCTTCATGTAGAACACCGGACGCGCCTTTTCGGTGACTATGACGCGGTTGTGTTCTGGCGACGCGTTTACATCATGCGGTTGAAAGAAGACGGGCAAGGGCTTCTTGGACGCAAGGTTGCGAACGAGTGCATCGACCATTGCTGCGTCACCATTCAAGCTGGGAACATTCGACTTGGCTTTGCGAAGACTGGCCAAGTACAAGTGGAAGCGACGGCGCGCCTCCTGGTTGATGGCGTTGCCAATATTGAGGGCAGCCAGGCTGGTCTCAAAACGACGACCGGTTTTGAAGATTTCGAACTCTTTCTGCAACGCAACCATCTCAGCGAGCCCCCCCAGGTGTCCCTTAACGCCAAGAGCGGGCGCAAACCGTTGGTTTAGTTGATCCTGAAAACTGCCGACGTAAATGTCGTGCTCTTTCATGAAAACGCCCATGTTACTCACTCCTCAATAGTTGGAAATCGGAAAAACCAGGGTTGCGCCACAGTCGTAAGAAAGTGTTTCAACCCAGCGTCGCAGTGTAAACACAAGCCATGTGACCGCGAAGGGCGGAAGTTGCAGAACGTGCACAGGTCACACCAATTGGCGCGACGCGGGAACAGACTGTTGTGAAAGCCGCAACGCAAGGCGTATGCGGTGCTGATCGGTGTCGTGCGGCGTGGGGGCTCCACTGCTCGGGGGCAGGGTTCCCGAGCCCTCTCGGTCCCTGGCGTTTGTCGCTGATGCCCGGCCCCTGGCTGCGAGAAGTGGTCGCGGATTTTCTGCCGTCCCCCGCGGAACTGGCGTTTCGGGAAGACGGCGTGAAAGTTACGCTGGCACTGAGCAAGCGCAGCGTCGAGTTTTTCAAGTCCGAGGCAGCAAAGCACCAGACGCCATACCAGCGCATGATTCGCCGACTGCTGGATTCGCACGTTGACGCGCAAGGCACGGTTTCCAGCCATGCCAGTGGCCGCCGTCTTCGCTCACTCAAGCGTGCTGCTCCGAACGTGTGACACCCAGTTGCAGGCCCGACGCAGCCAGCACGGCCAACAGTGTCTTGATGGTGGGGTTGCCCCTTGGCGACAAGGCGCGGTACAGGCTTTCACGCGGCATGCCCGCTTTCTGCGCCACCTTTGCCATACCCTGCGCTTCGGCAATGTGGCGCAGTGCGGCCAGCAGGGCAAACTGGCCGCCAGGCAGATTGACTTCTTCAAGCGCGGTTGCCAGATACACGTCGGCCATCTCGGGGTCGGCCTTGAGCATCTCTACTACGGTTTCGTCGTGTGCTTGTGAGGCTTTCATTTGGCGTTCTTCCTTTTCCAATCATTCCAATAGCCGATGGCCGCATTGATATTCTTGCTGGGACGGTCGCCCGCCCTCGTGCCACTTTGAAGTCCGCCACCACGGACTCGACATCCACGCCTTGTGTCGCAAGCAGCTTGTCCGGCGTCTTGCTGGCTTTCTTCAAGGCGGCAAGATCGGCCTGCACTTGTCCCTGTGTGGGGATGAAGTAGCCAACCGTCTGACCATGCCGCGTGACCGCCACCGGCGTGGTCAACCCAAGCGGGCGGGAGAACGTGAGGCGGCGGATTGACACGCCAATCATGTATATTTTGGTAATATACGCTGATGATTGATCTGAGCAAGATTGTTGGATTCAACTGGGACGACGGCAATGCCCGAAAGAACGAGAAGCATGGCGTCTCCATGGCTGAGGCCGAGCAGGTGTTTTTCAACGTGCCCTTGCTGCTGCTTGACGATGCCGGTCACAGCCAGAAGGAACCCAGACTCCACGCCTTGGGCAAAACCGATGAAGGGCGAACCTTGCACATCACGTTCACCCTGCGGCAGTCGAGCCAGTTGATCCGTGTGATTTCCGCCAGGGACATGCACCGAAAGGAGCGAGCCATTTATGAACAAGCAGACTAAAGCCATTCCGAAGTTCGCCAACGAAGCGCAGGAGCGCGCGTACTGGGAATCGCATGACAGCACTGATTACCTTGATTGGTCCAAGGCCAAGAAGGCGACCTTGCCGAACTTGAAGCCCACAACAAAGACGATTTCACTGCGTTTACCGCAGCACTTGCTCGATTCGATAAAGATCGCAGCCAATGCCCGGGACGTGCCCTACCAGTCCCTCATCAAGGTTTGGTTACAGGAGAAGCTGCACGGCCACTGATGAGGCAGCCCCTCAGTCCCTCGCATCCGCCGCCAACTCCGGCAAGCCCTTGACCCGCTCATACACCGGCGCAAAGTCTGGCGCGCTCCACTCAGACGGTTGGGAGTCGGTGTCTGATGCCGCTCACGCAGCCGCCAGCATCAAATGTCCGGTTTCGGCCTTTGCGGGCCGTATCGTGATCTCAATGTCGTAGCCCAACCGTGTCAGGCAATCCATCAACTTGCGTTCAGAAAGATTGGTGAAATCACCTCGCATCATGTCGGACACTTTGGGCTGCGTGATGCCCATCCGTTTGGCGGCTTCTTGTTGCGTCAGGCCAAGGCGGCGCATGGCGTTTCTGATCTCGATCACCAAGCCGGTTTTTATCTTTAGCTTGTCAGCGTCAGGCAGGCCAAGGTCGGCGTACACGTTGCCTGAACCACGATGGACTTCAACGCCATCAATCAATCGAGTTTTCATTTCCGCAACTCCTTTGCAAACGCTTCGGCTAGTTTGAGCCTTGCGCGAATGATGTCCATGTCTTCCTTTGGCGTGGCGATGCCGCGCTTGCTTTTCTTCTGGAAGCAGTGAAGGACAAACACCGCCTCGGCAAATTTGACCGTGTACACGGCACGGTAGGTGCCACCCACATCGTCTTCCAGCACCTCTAGCACCCCGGCGCCACCGAAGCCCTTGAGTACCTTGGTTGCGTCGTGCCTGTCACCAGCCTGAGCCAATGACAAGGCAAAGCCGAAGAGCCGCCGAACGTCCGCAGGCAAGGCCATCAGGTCCTTGTGGCTGCTGCCGACCCATTCAAGCGGTCTTTCATGGCTGAGCATGGGTAGAAATATATATGAACGGGTATATGGCGTCAATCCATGCCTTCTAGGCCAAGAGCTCTTCAGTAGGTCACTCAGCCAGCCGAACGCTCATTCCCTGGCATCCGCCGCCAGCTCCGCCAAGCCTTTGACCCGCTCGTACACCGGCGCAAAGTCTGGCGCGGTCATTTCGAACAGTTGCTGGAAGCTGTCGATCACAAAGTAGGTTTGCTGGTAGCTATCGATCTTGTAGCGCGTGCGCATGGTGCGGTCGAGTTGCAGCGGCACACGATTGGGCTCGGGGCTGTGCGCGGCGTACTGCAGCTCGCCGGATGAGCTCAGGATGCCCGCACCGTAGGCGCGCAACTCGTTGCCCTGGCGGATCAGGCCAAACTCGATGGTGTACCAGTACAGGCGGCTGAGCAGTTCGCCGGCGCCCAGCGCGTGCGCCTTCAGGCCGCCCTGGCCGTAGCGCTGCACGTAGTCGGCAAACACCGGGTTGAACAGCAGGGGCACGTGGCCAAACAGGTCGTGAAAGATGTCGGGCTCGACGATGTAATCGAACTCTTCGGGCGTGCGAATCCAGTCGGTCACCGGGAACTTGCGGTTCGCCAGCAGGGTGAAGAAGGGCACTTCGGGGATCAGCCCCGGCACGGCCACGATTTCCCAGCCGGTGGCGGCGCGCAGGCGCTCGTTGATTTCTTCGAAGCGCGGGATGCGATCTTTCACGCCCAACGAGGGCAGGGCCGCGATGAACTCGTCACACGCCAGGCCCGGCAGCAGCGCGCTTTGGCGCTCGTAGAGCCGGCGGTAGGTGTCGTGGTCGGCGGGGGTGTACTGCGCATAGTTTTGCGCGCAGGTGTAGTCGGCGCCAGCGCGGCCGTAGTCGCCGCGCGGCGGGCGCGCGCTGGCGCCGTAGACAACGGGTTCAACTGCCATGGAATACCACCCCCTCGCCAGACCTTCGAAAAAGGCGCAGGGCTAGGCGCACCCGCGCAGACAGTAGCAGCGCTACGCCAAGCGGGTGCAACGACGTCATGTGGCTTTTCTCGAAGGTCATACCGATGCCAGCACGCCCCTGCGTATTTGGTCCAGCTCCATGCTCTCGAACAAGGCTTTGAAGTTGCCCTCGCCAAAGCCCTCGTCGCCCTTGCGTTGGATGAATTCGAAGAAGATCGGCCCGAGCTGGTTTTCGCTGAAGATCTGCAGCAGCAGCGCGTCCTTCTTGCCGTCCACCAGAATCTTGCGTTTCTTGAGCTCGGCCACGTTTTCGCCGTGGCCAGGGATGCGCTGGTCGATCAGCTCGTAGTAGGTGTCGATGGTGTCGAGCAACACCACGCCATTGGCGCGCAGGGCGTCCACGGTCTTGAACAAATCGGTGCTGCCCAGGGCGATGTGCTGGATGCCCTCGCCACGGTACATGTCCAGATACTCCTGAATCTGGCCGGCCTTGTCGTTGCCCTCTTCGTTGATCGGGATGCGGATCTTGCCGCAGGGGCTGGTCATGGCCTTGCTCTTGACGCCGGTGACCTGGCCTTCGATGTCGAAGTAGCGCACCTCGCGGAAGTTGAACAGGCGCTCGTAGAAGCCGGCCCACTCGCCCATGCGGCCCCGGTGCACGTTGTGGGTCAGGTGGTCGATGTAGGTCAGGCCAAAGCCGGGTGGGTTGAGTGCCTCGGTGGCGCTGATGCCGGGCAGGGCCTCAAAGTCCACGTCAAAGAAGCTGATGTTGCCGATGTCGCCTTCCTTGGCGCCGTTTTTGCCGCGCCAGCGGTCTACCAGGTAGATCAGGCTGTCACCAATGCCCTTGATGGCGGGGATGTTCAGTTCGCCCGGGCCGGCCTTGCCGGCGTAACCCCAGGCACCTTTTTCCAGCGCCTGCTCATAGGCCAGCTTGGCGTCTTGCACTCGGAAGGCAATGGCGCAGATGCTGGGGCCGTGCAGCTTGGCAAAACGCTGGGCGAAGGAGTCCGGCTCGGCGTTGATCAGGTAGTTGACGCCGCCCTGGCGGTACAGGGTGACGTTCTTGTGCCGGTGCTTGGCCACGGGCTTGAAGCCCATGCGCACAAACAGGGCGCCCATGGCGACGGGGTCGGGCGCGGCGTATTCGATGAACTCAAAGCCGTCGGTGCCCATTGGGTTGTCCCACATATCTTGTCTCCTTTGTGTGGCCATTGCGTGGAGCCACGTTTTGCCTGAGGGGTGTAGCAGGGCAGTCTACCGAGGGAGTATGCAAATATTCCTGCAATATATAAAGATTGATTTGCATCAAAAGCAAGATTTCTGCAAAATGCTAGGCATGGATGCACTCGATAAGTTGGACAAGCTGATTCTTCGCACACTGCAGGCCGATGGCCGCGCCACCTACGACGAAATCTCGGAACGGGTGGGCCTGTCGGCCAGCGCCGTTTTGCGGCGCGTCAAGAGGCTGGAAGAG
Source organism: Candidatus Rhodoferax odensensis (assembly GCA_016718405.1). Classification (GTDB taxonomy): domain Bacteria; phylum Pseudomonadota; class Gammaproteobacteria; order Burkholderiales; family Burkholderiaceae_C; genus Rhodoferax_D; species Rhodoferax_D odensensis. The sequence goes on along the minus strand of JADKDJ010000008.1, from coordinate 250,134 downwards.
AGCGGCGTGATCGACCATTACGTCGCTTTGGTCAATCCGGAGGCGGTTGGTTTAGGGCTTACCGCCTACATCAACGTGCGCCTGGAGAAGAATACCGAGAGCCACAAGCGCCACCCGATGGACCTTTTCCGCGCCAGCGTGCAGACTTGGCCGGAGGTCGTGGAGTGCGCGGCGCTCAGTGGTGAGATGGACTACTTCTTGCGGGTATTGGTGCGCGACATGAGTGCGTACTCACGTTTCGTGATGGATACCTTGCTCAAGCACCCTAGCGTGCTGGACTGCAAGACCAGCTTCATGCTTGATAAGGTCAAGGCGACCACGGCGCTTCCCTTGTAGGGTCATCGCCTTTGGGTGAGGTTTTCTAGGGAAAACCCTTATATTCGGCGCATGACTGAAACTCGAGAGCTACCCGAGTCCATCGAATCGAACACAGACGAGTTGCTGGGCCTCACCGCCCCGCGGCCGTCCACGGTGGACGGCGCCAAACCCAGCCAGAGCCTGGTACCAATCCGATCGCTTGGCGTCAATCACCGTGAACGCATCGCCGAGCATCTGCTGGACCTGAGCGAACACGACCGGTACCTGCGCTTTGGCTACGTGGCGAACGACGAACAAGTTCGACGTTATGTGGACAAGCTGGACTTCGCACGCGATGAGGTCTTTGGCATCTACAACCGCAAGCTTGAGCTGCTTGCGGTGGCGCACTTGGCCTATTCGACCGACGCGCAGTGCGATGCGTGCGCCGAGTTTGGCGTGTCGGTGGCTGAGTCCGCACGTGGCCGCGGCTACGGGGGCCGCCTGTTTGACCGCGCCGCCATGCATGCCCGCAACGACGGCGTGAGCCTGATGTTCATCCACGCCTTGACCGAGAACACCGCCATGCTGAAGATTGCCCGCAAGGCCGGTGCCACCGTGGAGCGCGATGGCGCCGAGTCCGAAGCCTATCTGCGCCTGCCGCCAGCCACGCTGGACACCCGGTTGACGGAATTGGTGGAAGAGCAGATTGCGCAGACCGACTACCGCATCAAGAGCCAGGCCAAGCACTTTTGGGGCTTTCTTGCCGGCCTGCAGGCGCTGCGGCGCGACGTGCAGGACGCGACCCGAAACACCGGGTCCTGAGCCGGCCCGCGCGGCTGAACCGAGCGCAACCGGGTTGCGGGGCGATTCAATGGCCCGTCCATCGGACCATCCAATGGGCTATCCTAGAGGGCCCACAACAACCGCAAGCACTGCACCCAGGCTGTGTCAGAACCGCATCCCGAACGACCCGCGCCGCTGCGCGAGGACAAGCGCACTTTCCTGCAGAGGTTGGCCGAGTTCATCCACCCCGGGCCGGACTCGACCGACGAACTGATCGAAACCCTGGCTGACGCCGAGGACAATCACATCATTGGTGCCGAATCACGGGCCATGCTCGAGGGCGTGATTCGAATGGCCGACATGTCGGCGGGCGACGTGATGGTGGCTGCGCCGCGCATGGACCGGCTCAACATCGACTCGCCGTTTGACGAGATGCTGCATCAAGTCATCGACACCGCGCATTCGCGCTTTCCTGTGTATGAGGGGGATACCGAGAACATCATCGGCATCCTGATGGCCAAAGATCTGCTCAAGCTGCGGCGCTCGCCCGAGCACAACATCCGGGCCTTGCTGCGCCCGGCGGTATTCGTCCCCGAGAGCAAGGGGCTCAACGACTTGCTGCGCGATTTCCGGGGTAACCGCAACCACCTGGCAATCGTCATCGACGAGTTCGGCCGTGTGGCGGGTCTGGTGACGATCGAAGATGTGTTGGAGCAAATCGTCGGTGAAATCGAGGACGAGTTTGATGTGGCCGAGGACGAGGGGGACATTTTTGGCATGGCGGATCGCACCTTTCGTGTCAACGGGGCTACGTCGTTGGAGCGCGTTGAAGAGGCGTTTGCCGTCAGTCTTGCCGATTTGGAGTTGGCGGGGCAGTTCGACACCATTGGCGGCTTGATCGCCCACGCCATGGGCCACGTGCCCAAGCGCGGCGAGCGCCACACCTTGGCGGGGCTGGAGTTCACGGTGATGCACACCAAGGGCGGCGCGGTCAAGTGGTTTCGCGTCTCGCCCGTGGCCAAACCAACTGCCGTGTGATCGCCCACATGGGGGCTGCTTCTGCCGCGTCGATGACGCCCGCGCGCCAGTCAGGCTGGATTTCGACTGCTATTGTATTAATAGCAGGTTTGGTCCACGCCGCAAGCGTTGCGTGGCCTTTTCCCGACTTTTTGTGGTTCCAGGCAGGGCAGCCTGTCTGGTGGCTGCAAATCCTGGCGCTGGCGGTGTTGGCATGGCAACTTCGGCGTTGTGGCCATTGGCGTGCCGGTGCGTGGCTGGGCTGGCTGTTTGGTCTGGGCTGGCTGAGTGGCACGTTCTGGTGGTTGTTCATTTCGATGCATACCTACGGTGGGCTGCCCGCGGTGTTGGCGGTATTGGCGGTGCTCGGTTTGGCGGGCGTGCTGGCGCTTTACTTTGCTCTGGCGGGCGCGGTGATGGTGCGTTGTCAACCAGACGGTGTAGGCCGGGGCGCGATTTTGTTTGCGTCCCTGTGGACCGTGGCCGAACTGGCGCGTGGCCATTGGTTAACCGGTTTTGGCTGGGGTGGCTCGGGTTATGCGCATCTGGACGGTCTGCTGGCCGGCTACGCCCCCTGGGTGGGGGTTTACGGCGTGGGGGCGCTCGCGGCATGGCTGGCGGCGAGCCTGCCGCAGCTGCTGGCGTGCTCGCCGTGGCAGCGATTGGCCATGCTGGCGGTGCTGACGGTGCCGTCGGTGGCGCAAATGGACGGCACGCACTTTACGCAAAGCTCGGGGGAGCTGTCGGTGGCACTGCTGCAAGGCAATATCCCGCAGGACGAAAAGTTCCAAAGCGGCACCGGCGTGCCGATGGCGCTGCAGTGGTACGCGCAGCAGTTTCAGGCGAACCGGGCCTCGCTGGTGGTGGCGCCGGAAACCGCCATCCCGGTGTTACCCCAGCAACTGCCCGACGACTACTGGAACGCGCTGCAAGCGCGCTTTGCCACGGGCGAGCAAGCCGCCATGCTGGGGCTGCCGCTGGGGGACTACAAGACCGGCTATACCAACTCCATGGTGGCGCTCAAGCCGGGTCAGACGCAGTTCTGGCGCTACGACAAGCACCATCTGGTGCCGTTTGGCGAGTTCATTCCGCCCATGTTTCGCTGGTTTACCGAGATGATGAACATCCCGCTGGGGGACTTCAACCGGGGCTCGGTCGGGCAGGCGTCGTTTGATTGGCAGGGCCAGCGCCTGGCGGCCAACATCTGCTACGAGGACTTGTATGGCAATGAACTGGCCGAGCGCTTTGCCGGGCCGGGGCTGGCGCCCACCATCTTTGTCAACAGCAGCAACATTGGCTGGTTTGGCAACACCGTGGCGATTGACCAGCACTTGGGGCTTTCGCGCATGCGTGCGCTGGAGTTTGAGCGCCCTTTTGTGCGTGCCACCAACACCGGCGCCACGGTGGTGATTGACCACCAAGGCCGCGTGACGGCCGCTCTGCCACGCCACACCCAGGGCGTACTGCGCGCGCAGGTGCAGGGCCGCACCGGCCTGACGCCCTTTGCCTGGTGGGCCTCGCGTTTCGGGTTCTGGCCTTTGTGGCTGCTGGCCTTGGGGCTGGTGTGGGTGACGACACGGCGGGCGGGCGCGGCCCGGCGCGCGTAATTGTGTCCACCGCGGCTCGCGTGGTCGACCGCTGCGGTTGACCCGTGGAACGCCCGTAAAATCGCAGATTGCGCGCCGTTGTCGTGCCTGTTTTCCCAACGTTCGGGTGCTGTTCGTTCAGACCCATCTGGCCATGTTGACCTTCCAGCAAATCATTCTCAAACTTCAGTCCTATTGGGACGCTCAGGGTTGCGCGCTGTTGCAGCCGTATGACATGGAAGTTGGCGCCGGTACGTCTCATACGGCCACGTTCTTGCGCGCACTCGGCCCCGAGCCGTGGAAGGCCGCCTATGTGCAACCCAGTCGCCGCCCGAAAGATGGGCGCTATGGCGAGAACCCCAACCGGCTGCAGCACTATTACCAGTATCAGGTGGTGCTCAAACCCGCGCCGGCCAACATTCTGGAGCTGTACCTCGGTTCGCTTGAAGCACTGGGCTTTGACCTGAAGAAGAACGACATCCGCTTTGTGGAAGACGACTGGGAGAACCCCACGCTGGGCGCCTGGGGCCTGGGTTGGGAGGTCTGGCTCAACGGCATGGAGGTGACGCAGTTCACCTACTTCCAGCAAGTCGGCGGCATCGACTGCAAGCCCATCACCGGCGAAATTACCTACGGGTTGGAGCGCCTGGCGATGTACCTGCAGGGCGTGGACAACGTCTATGACCTGCAGTGGACTGACAGCATGAGCTACGGCGACGTCTATCTGCAAAACGAAAAAGAGCAGTCGGCCTACAACTTTGAGCACAGCGATGCGGACTTTCTGTTCACCGCCTTCGCTGCGCACGAAAAGCAGGCCAAGTACCTGATGGAACAGCAGTTGGCGCTGCCGGCCTACGAGCAGGTGCTCAAGTGCGCCCACAGTTTTAACTTGCTGGATGCGCGCGGCGCCATCAGTGTGACTGAGCGGGCTGCCTACATCGGGCGCATCCGCAACTTGGCACGGGCCGTGGCGCAAAGTTACTTTGAGAGCCGCGAGCGCCTCGGTTTTCCGATGGCGCCGCGCGAGTGGGTGCAGCAGATGACGCCGCTGACGAAGAAGGCTGCGTAACGGGATTTTGTGACACAATTGCGTCACAGCACTGGGATTAATGTCATGTCTACCACTACCTTGCGTCTCGATTTACCTCTGCGTCAACGCATTCTGGACCTGGCTCAGGCGACCGGGCAGTCCGCGCACAGTTTCATGGTGGACGCCTTGATGCAGAAGACCGAAGAGGCCGAGTGGAAGCTGGCCCTGCAGCGGGAGGCGGCCCAAAGGGATGCGGACATGCAGGCCGCGCAGCAGGGCCTGGACTGGCATGACGTGCGTGCCTGGGCATTGGCGCGTGCAGCAAAGGGTAAAAGCAAGGTGGCGGTCAAGGCGCCCGCGCCCAAACGCCTGCCCCGTGGCAAGGCCAGTAGCCCGGCATGACGCGCGTCTTTCTGTCCGACAAGGTGAAGGCAGATTTCGACCGGATTTTTGACTTTTTGTTCGAATATGCGCCAGATACGGCGGTGCGCCGAATCGAGGAGATCGTGACCGCCATTGATGTATTGCAGACCAGTCCGAAGATCGGCAGACCGGTTGCGCTGGGCCAGCGCGAACTGGTGATTTCACTGGGTGGGGGCTATCTAGCTTTGTACCGCTATGACCCTATCAATGACGTCGCATATGTGTTGGCTGTCAAGAGCCAGCGTGAGCGAGATTACAAGACATGACCACTCAAAACCTTCTCGTTGAACTATTTGTTGAAGAGCTGCCGCCGAAGGTACTCAAGAAGCTGGGCGAAGCCTTCGCCGCGGTGCTGGGTGAGCAGCTTAAGGCGCAGGGCCTGAGCGGCGCCGATTCGGTAGTGACCGCTTTCGCATCTCCGCGCCGCCTGGCTGCGCACATCAGCCACGTTTGGCTGAAAGCCGAGGACAAAGCGGTGCAGCAAAAACTCATGCCCGTCGCCGTGGGGTTGGACGCGCAGGGCGCAGCCACGCCGGCGCTGCTGAAGAAACTCGGCGCGCTGGGTGCGGACCTGTCTGACCCGGCCCGGGCCGTGGCCGCGCTCAAGCGCGCACCCGATGGCAAGGCCGAGGCTCTGTTCTACGACAGCCTGGTGACCGGCGCCACCCTCGACAGCGGTCTGCAAAAAGCGCTGGAGGAGGCGATCCGCTTACTGCCGATCCCCAAGGTCATGAGCTACCAGCTTGAGACTGATTGCGACATGCCGGGCTGGACCAGCGTCAACTTCGTGCGTCCGGCGCACGGGCTGGTGGCGCTGCACGGCAGCACCGTGGTGCCGGTGACGGCGCTGGGCCTGAAGGCCGGCAACATCACACAGGGGCACCGCTTCGAGGCGGCCAAGTCGCCGGTGGTGCTGCCCGACGCCGACAGCTACGCCGCCACATTGGCCCGCGACGGCGCGGTAATTGCCAGCTTTGCCGAGCGCAAGGTCGAGATTGCCCGGCAGTTGGCGGCGGCGGCTGCCAGGGTCGGCCAAGGCGCGCACCCGATCGAGGACGACGCCCTGCTGGACGAAGTGACGGCACTGGTGGAGCGGCCCAACGTGCTGGTGTGTCAATTCGAGAGAGAGTTTCTGGACGTGCCACAGGAGTGCCTGATTCTGACGATGAAGGCCAACCAGAAGTACTTTCCGCTACTTGATGGTGCCGGGCGCCTGACCAATCAATTCCTGGTGGTGAGCAATATCAGTCCGGATGATGCGAGTGCCGTGATCGGCGGCAACGAGCGGGTGGTGCGCCCGCGCCTGGCGGACGCCAAGTTCTTCTTTGACCAGGACCGCAAGAAGACGCTCGAGTCGCGGGTGCCTGCATTGGACAAGGTGGTCTACCACAATCAGTTGGGCATCCAAGGTCTTCGGATGGAGCGGGTGCGCGCGATTGCCCGCGACATTGGGCATCAACTCGGCGGCGAGGTGTGGGCTGTGGCCGCCGACACCGCCGCCCGTCTGGCGAAGACCGATCTTGTGACTGACATGGTGGGCGAGTTTCCCGAGCTGCAGGGCATCATGGGCGGCTACTACGCGCGCCACGATGGGCTGAGCGAAGACATCGCCTTCGCGATAGAAGACCACTACAAGCCACGCTTCGCCGGTGACGCGCTGTCGCGCACCCAAGTTGGCCTGGTGGTGGCGCTGGCCGACAAGCTGGAGACGCTGGTAGGCATGTTTGGCATTGGCAATTTGCCGACGGGTGACAAGGACCCGTTTGCGCTGCGTCGCCACGCCTTGGGGCTGATTCGCCTGCTGACAGAACGCGACCTGCCTCTGCGCGTGGACCAGCCTTATCGATATTGCGATGCGTTGGGCGCGTGGTGCCCGCAGGCACGTTGCAACCGAGTGCAGGACGCGCTGGATGGTTTCTTCGCCGACCGAACGCTGGTGATAAACCCGGAAACCAAGAGCAGATTGCTCGAGTTTATTCGACCGGCTCGCGGCAGCCTGCGACGCAGGGCGAATCGATGCGGCATTGGTCTTGCAGCCGCAGGGTTTGGGGACGTCCCGAAGCGGCTGGCGGCGGTGCGGGCGTTTGCCGCCTTGTCCGAAGCCGCCGCGCTGGCGGCCGCCAACAAACGCATTGGTAACATTCTCAAGAAGGCGCCCGAGGTCGATGCCCATGTGAGCGAAGTGCTGCTCAAGGAGCCGGCTGAGATTGCGCTGCACAAGGCAATGAAGGACGTGTTGCCCAAGGCCAACGCCCAATTCGATGCGGGCGACTACACCGCCTCGCTGCAGACGCTGGCGGCGTTACGTGCTCCCGTGGACGCCTTCTTTGACGGTGTGATGGTCAACGCCGACGAGCTGGACTTGCGCCTGAACCGCCAGGGCTTGCTCAAGAGCCTGCACGACGCCATGAACCGGGTCGCCGATCTGTCCCGCCTTGCGAGCTGACCATGGCCACCTTGAAACTCGTTATTCTGGACCGTGATGGAACCATCAACGAGGACAGTGCCGAGTTCGTGAAGTCCCCGGCCGAGTGGGAGCCGCTGCCAGGCGCGCTGGAGGCGATTGCCCGCTTGAACCATGCGGGCTGGCATGTGGTGGTCGCATCCAACCAATCTGGCCTTGGCCGCGGTCTTTTTGATGTTGACATGCTCAATGCCATCCATGCCAAGATGCACAAAGCCTTGGCGGGGGTGGGTGGTCGCATCGATGCCGTCTTTTACTGCCCCCATGCGCCGACTGAGGGGTGCCGCTGCCGCAAGCCCGAGTCGGGGCTGTTTGAGCAGATCGGTGAACGTTACGGCGTGGATCTGGTGGACGTGCCCGCCGTGGGCGACACGCTGCGTGATGTGCAAGCCGGCTCGGCCGTGGGTTGTCAGCCGCATTTGGTGCTGACCGGCAAGGGCGCGGCGTTTCGCAATCGCGCGCTTCCCGAGGGCTTCCCGGCCAACACCCAGGTGCACGAGGACTTGGCTGCGTTTGTGGGGGCGCTGCTGGCGCGCGAAGCCGCACGCGCGCACGAGGGGTCGCCCCGTGTCTGAGTCCACGTGCCGCGCCGGGTTGCCAGAGAGGGCTCTGATTTGCGTCTGATTGCCCTGATTCGGTCGATCCTGCACATGGGCTGGATCTTCGTCACCGTGATTCCGTGGGGCCTGGCCCTGGTGCTGGCGTCGATTTGGGTGCGTGGCACGCCGTTGTGGTGGTTCGCGGTGAACTGGATGCGCGTGGTGATCTGGGGCGCACGGGTCATTCTGGGCATCAAGGTGCGTGTTACCGGCATGGAGAACCTGCCAGTGGGCGAGACCAGCCCGGCCATTCTGTTGTCCAAGCATCAGTCCACATTGGAGACCCTGCTGCTGCCCACTCTGATGCCGCATCCCCTGGCCTATGTGTTCAAGAAAGAGTTGCTGCAGATTCCGTTCTTTGGCTGGTCGATGGCGCGGCTGGACATGATCCATATCGACCGGGCCGCGCGGGCGCGTTCCTTTCTCAAGGTGGTGGCGCAGGGCAAGTTACTGGCGGCGCGCGGGATCTGGATCATCATGTTCCCAGAAGGGACCCGTATCCCGCGCGGGGAACAAGGTGTGTACCAGCCAGCCGGGGCGCGCCTGGCGATTGAGACCGGTGCGCCGGTGATCCCGATTGCGGTGACCTCGGCCAAGTGCTGGCCGCGCAAGGCGTTCATCAAGTATCCCGGCGTGGTGGACGTATCGATTGGCAAGCCGATCCCCAGCGTGGGGCGTGAGTCGAAAGACCTGACGCGCGAGGCGCAGGAGTGGATCGAGGCGGAAATGCGTCGGCTGGACCCTGATGCCTATCGACCATGAGCGCAGCGCCGGGCCGCTTCCCTAAGCAAGTTTGCACCGCAATGCGCAGCACGGAGGTATTCCAGTGAGCACACTGATGCGTGGCCTGCTGCGCTACACGCTTGATCTGTTCGACCCCGCGCCGCCGACCCCTGCGCCTCTGGTCCGACCGCCGAAGATCCGAGGCAGGCGCCAGAAGTCGACGCCAAATCGGCCTGCAGGACAGGTGGATATTGATGAGTTTGCTATCAAATCAGCAGCGACTGGCGCGCTTCAGCCGGGCGAGTCCCTGAGTGCGGTGCTGCCATCGGCGAACTTTCGGCACCCCCGGACCAACCGCGAATCGCGCTTGGGTGATGCGATGGTGGGCTACGAGTTCAAGCGCGGCAAGCGTCGCACGATTGGCTTTCGGGTCGGGCCCGAGGGGCTGGCAGTGAGCGCGCCGCGCTGGGTACCGCTGTACGAGGTGGAAGCGGCCCTGCAGGAGAAGGCGCAATGGATCGTGCGCAAGCTTGACGAAACCCGCGCACAGCAGGCCAGCCAGGAGCGTTCACGCATTGCGTGGCGAGACGGCGCCAGCTTGCCCTTCATGGGTGAGCACATTCAAGTGGTGCTGGACCCGGCGCACAACTTCGATGCGGCGGGGGCCCAGCGGGTGGGCCCGCACCTGCGCGTGGCCTTGCCCCACAGTGCGACGCCGCAGCAGATTCGCGATGCCGTGCAGGCCTGGCTGATGCGTCAGGCCAAGGCCATCTTTACCGAGCGACTGGACCACTTCGCGCCCAAGGTGCAGGTGCAATGGCGTCGCCTGTCGCTGAGCAATGCCAGCACCCGCTGGGGCAGCGCCTGCATGGACGGCTCAATCCGCCTGAACTGGCGTCTGGTGCACTTCAACCAGGCGGTGATCGACTATGTGGTGGTGCACGAGCTGAGCCACCTGCGCGTGATGGACCACAGCCCGCGTTTTTGGGAGACGGTGGGTGCGGTGGTGCCCGACTATCCCGAGTTGCGCAAGGCGCTCAAAGACCCGAGCGCGCCACGCTGGGACTGAGGCTGCCTACCGCGCCCATGCGGACGATGTCATGGATCTGACTCCCGATAGTCTGACCGGTCTGGCCGTGGCGCTCGGCCTGGGCTTGTTGATCGGGGTCGAGCGGGAACGTCGCAAAGGCACCGGTCCGACGCGGCATTTTGCGGGCTTGCGCACCTTCACACTGGTGTCGCTGGCGGGGGCCGTGGCGCAACTGCTGGAACAGCCATTGCTGACGTTTGTGGCGGGCGCACTGGTGGCGGCGCTGGCGGTGGTGGCGTACCTGCGGGATCACTCGCAAGACCCCGGTGCCACCACCGAGGTGGCGCTGTTGCTGACCTATTTTCTGGGTGTGCTGGCGGTGGCGTACCCGGCCCTGGCCGCTGCGGGCGGGGTGATGGTGGCGGGCTTGCTGGCGGCACGCGAGCCGCTACAACGCTTTACCACCGTGACGCTGTCCGAGCAGGAGTACCGCGATGCTCTGCTGTTGTCGGGTTCGGCCCTGATTGTGTTGCCGCTGGCGCCGTCGGTGCCCTTGCCTTGGCTGGGGGGGGTGAACCCGCATCGGGTCTGGCTGCTGGTGGTGTTGCTCATGGGCGTGCAATCGGTCGGGCACATCGCGCTGCGCGCCTTGGGTCCGCGCCTGGGGCTACCGCTGTCGGGGCTGGCTGCGGGCTTTGTCTCCAGCACGGCTACGGTGGCCGCCATGGGCGCGCGCTCGCGCGAGCAACCCGAGTTGCGCCGAGCGTGTGTGGCCGGGGCCTGGTGGTCCACCGTGGCCACTTCGTTGCAATTGGCCTTGGTGGCCTGGATGCTGCACCCGTCCGTGCTGGGCACCATGGGGCCAATGCTGGCCGGCGCTTTTGTGACTGCGCTGGTGCTGGGCGCGTCGGCCACGTGGTGGTCCAAGGCGCACACGCAAGCGCCCAATGCGGACAGCCGTGCCTTCAGTTTGTGGCAGTCGCTGGGGCTGGCGGCATTGCTGTCGGTGTTGACCGTGGCGGTCGCGTGGGCGCAGCGTGCTTATGGGGCGAGTGCGCTCTATGGCGCCACCGCGTTGGCCGGGTTTGCTGACGTGCATTCGGCTGCGGCGGCGGCAATCTCGGTGCTGGCGCAGGGCCAGTCCGACGCAGCCACGGTGACGCTGGCGGTGCTGCTGGCATTCTTGACCAACACGGTGAGCAAGATCGTGGTGGCGTTTGTGGCAGGTGGCGTGCGTTATGGCTGGGTGGTGTCGCTGGGCCTGCTGGGGGTTGGGGTCGGTGCGTGCCTGCCGTGGGCGCTGGCGCGGTCAACTGCATGAGGTGACGGCCGCGAAGGGCCCCTGAGGTGATTCTTATCGTGAGTCTGGGTGCGCCAGCTAAAATCGAACCTTTTCGGATCGCTCTGCCATGGCTGCCAACATTTTGCAAAAAGTCCCCGCCGGTGAACGTGTCGGCATCGCGTTTTCAGGGGGACTTGATACCAGTGCCGCCGTACACTGGATGCGCGCCAAGGGAGCCATCCCCTGTGCCTATACCGCCAACCTGGGCCAGCCCGACGAGAGCGACTACGACGAGATTCCTCGCAAGGCGCTGAGCTACGGCGCCGACCTGGCGCGCCTGATCGAGTGCCGTCCGCAACTGGTAGCCGAGGGCATTGCCGCCATCCAGAGTGGCGCCTTCCACATCTCCACCGCTGGCGCGACCTACTTCAACACCACGCCGCTGGGGCGGGCCGTAACCGGCACCGCGCTGGTGGTGGCGATGCGCGAGGACGACGTCAACATCTGGGGCGACGGCAGCACCTACAAAGGCAATGACATCGAGCGCTTCTACCGCTACGGATTGTTGGCCAACCCCAAACTGCGCATCTACAAGCCCTGGCTGGATCAGCAGTTCATTGATGAGTTAGGTGGCCGCAAGGAGATGAGCGAGTACCTCACACGCCACGGTTTTGGCTACAAGATGAGCGTGGAGAAGGCCTACTCCACCGACTCCAACATTCTGGGCGCCACGCACGAGGCCAAGGACCTGGAGTTCCTCAACGCCGGCGTGCACATCGTGCAGCCGATCATGGGCGTGGCATTCTGGCGCGATGACGTAGCGGTCAAGGCCGAGACCGTGCGGGTGCGCTTTGAAGACGGCCAGCCGGTCGAACTCAATGGCCGCACTTTCCCGGACGCGGTGGCGCTGTTCAGCGAGGCCAATGCGATTGGCGGGCGCCATGGCCTGGGAATGTGCGACCAGATCGAGAACCGCATCATCGAAGCCAAGAGCCGCGGCATTTACGAAGCGCCCGGCATGGCGCTGCTGCACATCGCCTACGAGCGGCTGGTGACCGGTATCCACAACGAGGACACGATCGAGCAGTACCGCAGCAACGGCCGGCGCCTGGGTCGACTGCTATACCAAGGCCGCTGGTTCGATTCGCAGAGCATGATGCTGCGCGAGACCGCTCAGCGCTGGGTGGCGCGTGCGGTGAGCGGCGAGGTAACGCTGGAGCTGCGCCGTGGCAACGACTATTCGCTGCTGGACATGACCAGCCCGAACCTGACCTATCACCCCGAGCGCCTGACCATGGAAAGCGGCGAGGGCGCCTTCACGCCAGCCGACCGCATCGGGCAGCTCACCATGCGCAACATGGATATCAGCGATACCCGCGAGAAGTTGCAGATCTATTCGCGCGTCGGCTTGCTTGGGTCGAGTGCCAAGGGCGACATCAGCTTGTTGTCAAGCCCGACTGGGGAAGGCAAATCGGCGGACTGATGCGTGGGCGGAGAGCCTGGCGCGGCTGCCCTAGCGGTGGTGCAGGCGGCGGCGCTCTTCCGAGACGAATTCTTCCAGCTCGGGGTCCATCGCATTGCGTGACGAGACGATGCCGATGGGGTGGCCGTTTTCCACGACCGGCACGTGGCGAAAACCGTGTTCCTGCATCAGCAGCAGCGCGTGTCCGTAGGAGCGGCTAGGGTCCAACGACTCGGGGTCGGGTGTCATCACGGCGCGCACCGGCGTGGTATGCGCATCGCGCCCTTGCGCAATGACGCGGAACACCGCGTCGCGCTCGGTGAAGATGCCCACAAGCACTTCGTCCTCGACAATCAGAATCGCGCCAACGTTCTTCTTGGCCATGAGTTTGGCCGCCTCGCTGACGGTGGCGTCGGGGGGTACCACAAGAAATTTCTTGTGTTCCATGAGGTTTCGGATGGGGCGGTCAAACATAGCGATCTCCAGGGGGGCATCCTAGAGGGCTTTCGGAATATTCCTTTGCCCTAGGTCAAGATTCGCACGCATCGCAGTGGCATTTGTTCCCTGGTGGCGTTTCCGGGCAAGGCCACCCTCCGCCGGTCGGCGGTGCTTGCAGGGCCAGGGCGGGCCGCGGTGCGCAAACTGGCTATGGCTGGTGCGTCGCGGCAGGCTTCGCCACAAAGCGGTATACGCCGTCGCCACCGCGCGTGCGCGCTAGTCGCTGCGCAAACCAGAGCGCATGCAAGTGCGCCACGGTCTCGCCCATGGCAAAGGTGGTCTGGTGCAAGTCCAAGGTGCGCGTGAACAGCACCGGCAACACTTCTGCGGCGCTGCGTGCGGTGTCCTGGCAATAGGCCATGACCTCGGCCAGCCGCTCGCGGTGGTGTGTGTGCAGTTGCTCGATGCGCTCGTGCAAGCCGGTAAATGGCTTGCCGTGCGAGGGCAGCACCAATGTGTCCTGATGCATCGACTTGAACTTGTCGATGGAAGACAAGAACAAGGCCAGCGGGTTGGATTCGGGCTCTAGGTCGTAGACGCTGACGTTGGTGGAGATGCGTGGCAACATCATGTCGCCGCTGATGAGTACCTTGAGCGCCTCGCAGTGCAGCGCCATGTGCTCGGGCGCGTGTCCGTAGCCGCTGATGCAGGTCCACTCGTGCTGGCCAATGCGCACGCGCTGGCCATCCATCAGGCGGTGGTAACTCGGTGGCACGCTGGGTACCATGCTGGGGTAATAGCCGGTGCGCGCGCGCACCTTGGCCAATGCCTCGGGGTCGGTCAGGCCGTGTGAGGCAAAGAACCTGGCCGCTGCCTCGCCGCCAAAGCCGGTGGTGCTCTGGCTGGCCATGCGTGCGGCGTTGAAGTCGGTGGCGCTGATCCACATTGGCGCGTTCCAGCGTTCGCACAGCCAGTGCGCCAGCCCAATGTGGTCCGGATGCATGTGCGTGACGATGACGCGCAACAGCGGCAGGCCCTCCATCTGCGTGGCAAACACCTGCTCCCACTGCGCGCGCGACTCGGCGCGGTCTATGCAGCAGTCCACCACGCTCCAGCCGGCTCGGCCATCGACCTCGTCACGCAACAACCACAGGTTGATGTGATTGAGCGCGAACGGCAGCCCCATGCGCAGCCACTTCACCCCCGGGGCTACTTCCAGCGCATGGCCGGTTTCGGGCAGCGTCTCGCCCAGGGGGTAGTGCAATCGTTGTTCGAGTGGATTCATGGTGGGTCAAGGATTTTTGCGACATAATTGACGTTTACGTAAACGTCAATTCAATCGACACATTGTAGGCGCGCCATGCTTTGGGTGCTGTCACCAATGTTGAGCACAAAGTCATGGGCACCACCTACAGCATCAGCGATTTGGCCAAGGAGTTTGACCTGACCACCCGGGCCATGCGCTTCTACGAAGACATGGGGCTGCTCCAGCCCGAACGCTCCGGCCCCGGCGGGCGCCAGCGTGTCTACAGCGGGCGCGACCGCACGCGCCTGAAGCTCACGCTGCGCGCCAAGCGGCTGGGCCTGTCGCTGACGGAAGCCAAGGAAATCATCGACCTCTACGACAGCCCGCGCGACACCGGCTTGCAGTTGGAGAAGTTTCTGGTGGTGCTGGCCGAGCACCAGCGGCAACTGGAAGAACAGATGGCCGATTTGCAAGCCAACCTCGACGAGATCAAGGTGCACCAGCGCGAAGCGCGGGCCTTGCTGGCCAAAGTGCACCCTACCGATAAACCCAAGCGCAAAGCCAGCGGCCAAGCGGCCTCGGTGCGTGCGGCCTCAACCCCCAAGACCAACCATGCAAGCAACAAGTCTGTCTGAAGACATTGAGTCGCCTCTGATTCGCGTGCAACGCAGTTTTGCGCGCCAGGGCATGATGCAAAACCTGGGCGCCCGTCTGGTGCGGGTCGAGTCGGGCCTGTGCGTGGTGAGTTTGCCGTACTCAGGCAAGGTGACGCAGCAGCAAGGCAGTTTTCACGGTGGCGCCATCGGCGCGCTGGCTGACATTGCGGCGGGCTACGCCGGGCTGACCCAGGCGCCTGCTGGCATGGAGGTCACGGCGGTGGAGTACAAAATCAACTTCCTGGCCGCCTTCGAAGGCGGAGAATTACGCGCCACCGGCCGTGTGGTGCGCGCGGGCAAACGCGTGATCGTCACCAGTTCGGAGGTGATGCACATCGGCCCGGATGGGCAGGAGCGCGCCTGTGCGCTGATGCAGCAGACCTTGATGCCGGTGCCCAAAATCTATTGATCGCGCCAACCACGCCGCCCTGACCGGTCTGCAATCCCCACGCGCCAGACCCCTTGCTGGACTATCGCGCCCACCCTCATAAATAGGAGATCCCCATGAACTTACCCGGCCTGAACTTTCAACTTGGTGAAGACATCGACGCTCTGCGCAGCGCCGTCTATGATTTTGCCCAAGCCGAAATCGCCCCGCGTGCGGCCGAGATCGACCGCAGCGACCAATTCCCGATGGACCTGTGGCGCAAGATGGGCGACCTTGGCGTGCTGGGCATCACCGTGGGTGAAGAGTACGGCGGCGCCAACATGGGCTATCTGGCGCACATGATCGCCATGGAAGAAATCTCGCGCGCCTCGGCCTCGGTTGGCCTGTCGTACGGTGCACACAGCAACCTGTGCGTCAACCAGATCTACCGCAACGGCAATGACGAACAGCGCCAGAAGTACCTGCCCAAGCTGATCAGCGGCGAACACGTGGGCGCGCTGGCCATGAGCGAGCCCGGCGCGGGCAGCGACGTCATCAGCATGAAGCTCAAGGCCGAGGACAAGGGCGGCTACTACCTGCTCAACGGCAGCAAGATGTGGATCACCAACGGCCCGGATGCCGACACGCTGGTGGTCTACGCCAAGACCGAACCCGAACTCGGTGCGCGCGGTGTAACGGCTTTTCTGATCGAGAAAGGCATGAAGGGCTTTTCGATTGCGCAAAAGCTCGACAAACTGGGCATGCGTGGCAGCCACACCGGTGAGCTGGTGTTCAACAACGTGGAAGTGCCCGCCAGTCAGGTGATGGGTGGCCTCAACAGCGGCGCCAAGGTGCTGATGAGCGGTCTGGACTACGAGCGTGCGGTGCTCACTGGCGGGCCGCTGGGCATCATGCAGTCGGTGATGGACAACGTCATCCCCTACATCCACGACCGCAAGCAGTTCGGCCAGAGCATTGGTGAGTTCCAGCTTATCCAGGGCAAGGTGGCCGATATGTACACCGTGCTGCAGGCCGGCAGGTCATTCGCTTATACGGTAGCCAAGAATCTGGACCTACTGGGCACCGAGCATGTGCGCCAGGTGCGCAAGGACTGCGCGTCGGTGATTCTGTGGTGCGCCGAAAAAGCTACCTGGATGGCCGGTGAGGGCGTGCAAATCTATGGCGGCAATGGCTACATCAACGAGTACCCACTGGGCCGTCTTTGGCGCGATGCCAAGTTGTATGAGATCGGCGCGGGCACCTCCGAGATCCGGCGCATGCTGATTGGGCGGGAGCTGTTTGCGGAGACGTGTTGAGGGAAGGCCACGCGGCCTCGAGCCGCTCGCTTGTCAGCAAGCGCGCCCTGATGTTCCGGGATAATTGCTCTCATGCCTGCATCTCTCCAAAACCTCCTGGACAACAACCGCGCCTGGTCTGAACGCATGGAGCGGGAGCGACCCGGCTTCTTCAGTAGGCTGGCCCACCAGCAGACGCCCAAATACCTTTGGATCGGCTGCTCCGACAGCCGGGTGCCCGCCAACGAAATCACCGGTCTGGACCCTGGCGAAGTGTTCGTGCATCGCAACGTGGCCAATGTGGTGGTGCACTCCGATCTGAACGCCCTGTCGGTGATCCAGTTCGCCGTGGACCATCTCAAGGTCGAGCACATCATTGTGGTGGGTCATTACGGATGTGGCGGCGTATTGGCCACCTTGCGTGGCACGCGGGTGGGCCTGGCGGACAACTGGCTGCGCCATGTGCATGACGTGAAGATGCGTCACCGGCGCCGCATCGACCACTTGACCGTCGCCGAGCAGGAAGATGTCTTGTGCGAGATGAACGTCATAGAGCAGGTCGGCAATGTGGCCTTGTCCAACGTCCTGCAAGACGCCTGGCGCAGGGGGCAGAGCGTGTCCGTTCATGGTTGGTGCTACGGCTTGAAGGATGGTCTGGCCAAAGACCTCGGTGTGAGCATGCAGGGGCCGCATGAAGTGGTGGACGTGTTTCGTAACGCCATCAAGCGTTACCCAAGGGGGGCGTGACCCTGCCGGTTCCTGAACATGTTTCCCCAACGCCTCGACTCAAGTCTCGCCTACGACATTGCCAAGGCCATGATGGATGGCTTCAACCGCCACTACCGGCTGTTTCGCACCGAGTCGGCGCGGGCCAAGCACCGTTTTGAAACTGCTGACTGGCACGGCCAGCAGCGCGCGCAGCGCGAGCGCATCGAGTTCTACGACCTGCGGGTACGTGAATGCTCGATGCGGCTGGAGCGTGAATTCAAAGCGGGCGAGCAGCCAATGGACATCTGGCAGCAGGTCAAACTGCATTACATCGGCTTGCTGGTTGATCATCACCAGCCTGAGCTGGCCGAGACCTTTTTCAACTCGGTCACCACCAAGATCCTGCACCGCAGCTACTTCCAGAACGACTTCATCTTTGTCCGTCCGGCCGTCAGCACGGAGTACATCGAGAACGGGGAGTCGGAAGCTCGCCCGACCTACAGCGCCTACTATCCGACGCTTGCCAACATGCAGGCGGTGATGGTGCAGTTGGTCCGGGACTTTGACTTGCGCCGCGAATTTGAAGACCTGGAGCGCGATGCCGGCTACGTGGTTCGCGCCATGACCGCCAAACTGGGTGATGTCAAGTTGCGCGCCAATTTTCAGATCCAGGTGCTCACGGGGCTGTTCTTTCGCAACAAGGGCGCCTACGTGGTGGGCAAGCTCATCAATGGCTTCAACGAGTTCGCTTTTGCCTTACCAATTTTGCATACCAAGGCGGGCGACAAGCTACTGATCGACGCCGCGCTGTTTGGCGAGGACGACCTGTTGATTCTGTTCAGCTTTGCGCGCGCCTATTTCATGGTGGACATGGAGATTCCATCGGCCTATGTGCAGTTTTTGCGCAGCATGATGCCGCGCAAACCGCGCAACGAAATCTACAACGCCCTGGGCCTGGCCAAGCAGGGCAAGACGCTGTTCTACCGCGACTTCCTGCACCACCAGCGCCACAGTACCGACAAGTTTCGCATTGCGCCCGGTATCAAGGGCATGGTGATGCTGGTGTTTGACTTGCCTTCGTTTCCTTACGTGTTCAAGGTCATCAAGGACTACTACCCGCCGCCAAAGGACACCACGCGCGAGCAGATCAAGGGCAAGTACCTGCTGGTGAAGCAGCACGACCGTGTGGGCCGCATGGCCGATACGTTGGAGTACAGCGAGGTGGCGTTTCCGCGCGATCGTTTTGATGACGAGCTGATTGCCGAGATCCAGAAGTTCGCGCCGAGCCAATTGGAGATCAGCGACCGCGATGGCGACGGGCGCACCGAAGTCATCATCAAGCACGTCTACATTGAGCGGCGCATGATTCCGCTCAACATCTACTTGCAAGAGGCGTTTGATGTCGGGATAGACAACCCGCGTGCACGCGAGCAGATTGAGCGTGGCGTCATCGAGTACGGCAACGCCATCAAGGACTTGGTGGCAGCCAACATCTTTCCCGGCGACATGCTGTGGAAGAACTTCGGCATCACCCGCCACGGCAAGGTGGTGTTTTACGACTACGACGAAATCGAATACATCACCGACTGCAACTTTCGCAAGGTGCCCACACCGCGCAATGAAGAAGAAGAGATGTCGGGCGAGGTCTGGTACACGGTGGGCCCGAAAGATGTGTTCCCGGAGACTTTTGGCCCTTTCCTGCTGGGCAACCCGGTGGTGCGGGAAATCTTCATGAGGCACCACGCCGACTTGCTGGAGGCGTCGTTTTGGCAAGCCCACAAGGACCGCATCCTGGCGGGGCACGTGCATGACGTGTTTCCCTACGAGCGCGAAAGGCGCTTCCTTCAAGGCGCAAGGACACAGCCTGCGGCAGCCTGACCCAGTGTTTTTGTCGGAACCCGGGCTGTGCGCCGGCCCGCGCAACGGTCGCGGTCAACGCCGCGCCCTTGCCACGGTTTCGCTGAATCTGTCACAATTGACGTTTACGTAAACGTCAATCCCGGACGGTTTTTGTGAACTCAATCCAAAGCGAGGACCACCATGTCTGAATCCATCGTCATCGTCGGCGCCGCCCGTACTCCCATGGGCAGCTTTCAGGGCGACTTCTCCAGCTTGGCGGCGCACGACCTCGGCGGCGTCGCCATCAAAGCCGCAATCGAACGGGCCGGCATTTCGCCAGACCTGGTGAGCGAGCTGCTGTTTGGCAATTGCCTGATGGCCGGCCAAGGCCAGGCGCCCGCGCGCCAGGCCGGCTTCAAGGGTGGCCTGCCCAAGAGCGCCGGGGCCGTGACGCTGTCCAAGATGTGTGGCTCGGG
The DNA here is from genome assembly GCA_016718405.1 of Candidatus Rhodoferax odensensis. GTDB lineage: Bacteria > Pseudomonadota > Gammaproteobacteria > Burkholderiales > Burkholderiaceae_C > Rhodoferax_D > Rhodoferax_D odensensis. Next base: position 230,413 of record JADKDJ010000008.1, on the reverse strand, counting down.
CATGCGCGCGGCGATGTTCGCGCACGACATGTTGGTGGCCGGCAGCCACGAGGTGCTGGTGGCCGGGGGCATGGAGAGCATGACCAATGCGCCCTACCTGCTGCCCAAGGCCCGTGGCGGTTACCGCATTGGCCACGACCGGATTTTTGACCACATGATGCTCGATGGTCTCGAAGACGCTTACGAGCCGGGCCGCTCCATGGGCACTTTTGGCGAAGACTGCGCTGCCAAGTACGGCTTCACCCGTGCCGAGCAGGACGCCTTTGCCACCGCCAGTGTGCAGCGTGCCAAGGCGGCGACCGAGTCGGGCGTCTTCGCGGCCGAAATTGCACCGGTCACGGTCAAGGGACGCGCTGGCGAAGTGGTCGTGTCCATCGACGAAGGTCCGGGCAAGGTCAAGCTCGACAAGATTCCCGGTCTCAAGCCGGCCTTCAAGAAGGACGGCACCATTACCGCCGCCAGCAGTTCCTCGATCAACGACGGCGCCGCCGCCATGGTGCTGATGACCGCCTTCACTGCCGCTAGGCTCGGCTGCAAACCGCTGGCGCGCATCGTCAGCCACGCCACGCATGCCCAGGAGCCCGAGTGGTTTTCCACGGCACCGGTGGGCGCCAGCCAGAAGGCGCTGGCCAAGGCGGGCTGGAGCGTGGCCGACGTGGACTTGTGGGAAATCAACGAAGCCTTTGCCGTGGTGCCCATGGCGCTCATGAAAGAGCTGGGCGTGCCGCACGACAAGGTCAACGTCAACGGCGGCGCCTGTGCGCTGGGCCACCCAATTGGTGCCAGCGGCGCGCGCATCATGGTGACTTTGATGTACGCCCTCAAGGCGCGTGGACTCAAGAAGGGGTTGGCCACGCTGTGCATCGGCGGCGGCGAGGGCACGGCGGTGGCGCTGGAGTTGGTGGATTGATGCCGCGGATCGCACCGAGCGCCCCGTATCACCTGCTTCGGATGGCGGGGAGCGATCGTGCCGTGCGGGCGCGCAGAGTCCATGTTATCCTTACCACTGTGTAAGGAGACGCCATGCATACGACCCTGACTTCCAAAGGCCAAATGACCTTGCCGCTCGCCGCCCGCACGCAGTTGGGCTTGCACGCGGGCGACCAGTTGCTGGTTTCGGTGCTGGATGACGACACCATTGTGCTCAAGCGTCCGCAGCGCGCGCCGGTCAGCGCTTTGCGAGGTTTGCTGCCCCGACCTGCTCGGGCGTTGGGTGGAAGAAATGGATGCCGGCGTTGCCGAACACCTCGCGCGCAAACACCGCTCCACGCCAAGGCTGAAGTGATGCCTTGGATACCAACTTGTTGGTGCGCTTGCTCACCAACGATGCGCCACGCGAAGCGGCCAAGGTCGAGGCTTGGCTGGAGCAACATACGAGCGCTCGCTCGCCCGCCTATGTGGACCACATCGTGGTGTGCGAGCTGGTCTGGGTGTTGGAGCGTAGTTACGGTTACGCCCGAGCGCAGATTGGACAGGTCTTGGATGCGCTCTTGGAGCATGACCATTTGCGATTGGAATCGCCCAATCTACTGCGGCAAGCCCAGGGGCTGTATTCAGACGGCCCGGCGGATTTCTCCGACTATCTGCTTGCCTTGCGTGCCCAGGCAGCGGGTTTCGCACCCGTGCTGACCTTGGACAAGAAGGCCGCCAAGACGTCGACGCATCAACTGCTGCGGTGAGCCAAAGCGGGCCTATTCTTCAGTCTTCCCTTCAAGTTCTCACACCATGATACTTAACCAAGACCAGCAAATGGTGCGTGATGCCGTCCGTGCTTTTGCCCAGGCCGAGCTTTGGCCCCATGCCTCGCGCTGGGACAAGGAACACCACTTTCCGAAGGACGCGCATCGGGGGCTGGCGGCATTGGGCGCCTATGGGATATGCGTGCCCGAGGAGTTTGGCGGCGCAAACCTGGACTACGTGACCTTGGCGCTGGTGCTGGAAGAAATCGCGGCGGGCGACGGTGGCACCAGCACCGCCATCAGTGTCACCAACTGTCCGGTCAACGCGATCCTGATGAAGTACGGCAACGCCGCGCAGAAGAAGCAGTGGCTGACCGAACTGGCGCAGGGCAACATGCTGGGCGCGTTTTGCCTGACCGAGCCGCATGTCGGCTCGGACGCCTCGGCCCTGCGCACCACGGCGGTCAAGGACGGCGACGGCTACGTGATCAATGGCGTCAAGCAGTTCATCACCAGTGGCAAGAACGGCCACGTGGCGGTCGTGATTGCGGTTACGGACAAAGCTGCGGGCAAGAAGGGCATGAGCGCCTTCCTGGTGCCCACCGATGCGCCCGGCTATGTGGTGGCGCGTATCGAGGACAAACTGGGCCAACACTCCAGCGACACCGCGCAGATCAACTTCGATAACTGCCGCGTCCCGGTCGACAACCTGATCGGCCAGGAAGGCGAGGGCTACAAGATCGCCTTGGGTGGATTGGAGGGGGGCCGTATCGGCATTGCCGCGCAAAGCGTGGGCATGGCGCGCAGCGCATTTGAATGTGCCTTGGCCTATGCCAAGGAGCGCCAGAGCTTTGGACAGCCCATCTTCAATCATCAGGCGGTGGGTTTTCGGTTGGCTGAATGTGCGACTCAGATCGAAGCCGCGCGGCAACTGATCTGGCACGCCGCGTCCTTGCGTGATGCCGGCCTTCCGTGTCTGAAAGAGGCCGCCATGGCCAAGCTGTTTGCCAGCGAAATGGCCGAGAAGGTCTGCAGCGCCGCGATCCAGACGCTGGGTGGCTATGGCTACGTGAGTGACTTTCCGGTGGAGCGCATCTACCGTGACGTGCGCGTGTGCCAGATATACGAAGGCACATCGGACGTGCAGAAGATACTGATTCAGCGCGCTTTAGCTTGACCCACTGACCGGCGGAGAATCCCCATGCCCATCGTCAAAGGCTACCAACAACTCGTCGCCGACGCCATGGCCGTGGTCAAGACCTATTCGGTGCCGGAGGTGCTGGCCAGAATGGGCGACCCGGCCGTGCAAATTGTGGATGTGCGCGACGTGCGTGAACTGGCCGAGGGCACCATCGTCGGCTCCCTGCACGCGCCGCGCTGCATGCTGGAATTCTGGGTGGACCCAGCCTCGCCCTACTTCAAACCGGTTTTTGCCGACGAATCCAAGGAGTTCATCCTGTTCTGTGGCCTGGGTTGGCGTAGCGCCTTGTCGGCCCAGTCGCTACAGGAAATGGGCATGTGCAACGTCGCGCATATCGATGGCGGTTACACCGAATGGCTGAAGCAAGGTGGCCCGACCGAGACGCTGGAGCAGCAAAAGGCCCGCCGCAAGAGCAGGGCTTGATGATGGCGTCGACGCTCGCGGCGCAGCCCTGTCCATGCGGTCGAAGCAGTGCCCGTGGCGCGGCGCTGAGCTTGGCGCAGTGTTGCGGGCGCTACATCACACCCGACCTGGCCACGCCCGCGCCCGACGCCGCCAGCCTGATGCGTTCGCGCTACAGCGCCTATGTGCTGCGAGACGTGCCCTATCTGCTGGCCACTTGGCACACGCGCACGCGGCCGATCGAGCTGAGCCTGGAGCCTGGCGCGAAGTGGCTGGGTCTGGAGGTGCGTCGGCAGCACATGATCGGCCCAGACTCCGCCGAGGTTGAGTTTGTCGCGCGTCAGCGTGACGCCAGCGGCCGCGCACATCGCCTGCAAGAGCGCAGTCGCTTTGTGCTTGAGCAAGGGCGCTGGTTCTATTTGGATGGCATCATCCGTTGATCCGACCGTAGCCCTTGCGTGTCGATGTTCCTGGCATCGGAGTTGGGCGACAGATGCAACTCCGCAAGGCTTGCTGTCTATCGAACCCAGTTTGGAAAATACCCCAGCGCGTCTTGCGCCGTCGCATCATGCGCAGGCACCACCACTACATCGGGGTATTGCCGGACGACGTCGCGCACCTGCTGCACACTGCGTAAAGTCTGTTCCCGATCCCCGTCCACGATCATGCTGGCGGCCCAGAACTTGGGCGCACCCGCTTGCATGGCGGCCGTTTTCCAGGCCACATCACCGATGAAGAAGTAGCATGTGCCGCTATCCACGGTCACGAACAGGCCAAGGGACCCCTTGGTATGGCCAGGCATGGCCACCAGCACCACACTGCCATCGTTGTATAGATCCAAGCTCCGTGCGTAGCCCTTGTAGGCAATAGGCCGCAACACCAGCGGCACCCAGCGGGTGTTTGGGGTCGCGACCTGCGATGGCCAGACTGTGGCTGCGCCGACCGAGGGATGCGCAATGCTGGGCATCTCGTCCGCTGATGCGAATATTTGTGCCTCCGGGAAATCCGGCACACCGCTGGCATGATCCCAGTGGCCATGACTGACGATCACGCGCTCGATGGGCGCAAAACCGGCGTCATCGAGTTGTTTGCGCGCGGACCGCACCGGCTTGTCAAATTTGAAGAATGGGCGCGCCCAGTGCGGCATGTCTTGCGCGTACTGCGCTTCGATGTTGGCGCCAAGTCCGGTGTCGAACAACAGGTAGTCGTCCTTGTGCTTTATCAGAAAGGCCGAGAAGTTGGTGTCTGTCTTCTTGGTCAGGCTTCCGTCTGGCAGCATCAAACGCTCGGTTACCGATATCTTGCTGGTTTTGATGATGGCGAAGCCCACTTTGGGTGGTGTCGTCGTCGCCGCGACCGGGGCTTGCGCTTGCGCTGCGCCGCACGCCAGCATGGCTGCAAGGGCGAAAATCTGAAGGGCGGATAGGTATTTCATGGGCGGCACTGGATAGAAATTGGTTGAAAACTGCTGAACTCTAGAGCTTGGTCTATGCTCCAAGGTCAAACACTTTTTAACGCTGATTACTGAACCGAGCCATGAACATCAGCCAACTTGCCAAGACCATTGGCGTGTCGACCGATACAGTGCGCTATTACGAAAAGCAGGGGCTATTGCAGGCGCCCAACCGTCAGGACAACGGCTACCGCAGTTACACCCTTGCCCATGTGGAGGCCGTTCGTTTCGTACGCGGGGCGCAATCTCTAGGGTTTTCACTGGCCGAGATTCGCCTGATCCTGCCGCAGTTTGCCAGCGGCCAACTTGGGCGCACCGACATTGAACGGCAGTTGCAAACCAAGATGGCGCAAATCGACGCGCATATCCAACAACTGCATACCTTGAAGAAGGAACTTCAGGCTGCCTTTGCGTCCTTGAAGTGCGCGCGCGACCAGCCTGTATCAATTGCTCAGGGAACTGCGTCCGTTTCTGACAGCGGCGCGGGCGCGGCGCAGGCACGGCGGTCCTTCACCAAGTCGGCTACCAGTACGCCCCGCCCCAAGATAGGCTCGGGCGGCTAAAGAGCGTGCGTCAGCGGCAATCGTCAGGTACCGCTGGCGTGGTACAAGGCCGCATCCAGATAGAGCGGTAGATCCAGTTTGCCATGGTCTTGGTTGTATCCGTCCCCGTCACCCAACCGCACCACGACACCGGGGCAGTGTGTGCACGCTACGCAGCGGTACATGGCGTCTACGTCGCGTTCGCGCCGCGCCGACGCGCATCGGCAAACGCTGTCCTCAGCCTATCAGCACGCTTGATTGCGCTATTTGCGCCACCAGCCAGGCGGCGGTGGCCGCCAGTGGCAAGGTGGCCAGCCACGACAGCACAACCGTGCGGAGCGCTTGCCAGTCCAGCGTGTGGGCGCTGGCGCCCACGCCGGCAATGGAACCCACCGCCACGTGGGTGGTCGACACCGGCAAGCCAAACTTGCTCGCCAGCAGCACCAGCGCCGCGGTGATCAGGTTGGCCGTCAGGCCCTGGGCGTGGTCCATGCGCACCACACGCTGGCTCATGGTGCGCGCCACGCGCTTGGCAAACAACAGGCCGCCGATGGCCATGGCGGCAGCGATCAGGGAGATTGAAACCTGAGCGTTCAACAGGTGGGCCGCCAGCAGCAGCGCGGCCAGCTTCGGGGTGTCGTTGACAGCGCGGGCAAAGCAAATCGACATCGCCGACAACACGTGCAGGCGGTCCAGGCTGCGCGGGACCGACAGCCGTACGGCGGTGTCCAGGCGCGCACATTCGGCCGCTGGCGCGAGCACCAGGCTTGGCAGCGCTGCCCGACTTACCGGCAACTCCGCTTGCCCGGCCACGGCGGCGGTCATCTGCGGCGCCACCACACACGCGCAATCGCGTCGCGCCGGGCTGCGCCGAAGCAGGCGGTAGGCCGTGACCCCCAGGACCGCGGCCAGTATCGGGCTAAGCAGCAGCGGCAACAGGAAGTTGCTGGCCAATCGTTCAAGATGCACCGCGCCGCCGGATTGTCCCAAGCCGGCCCCGACCAGGCCGCCGATCAGCGCATGGGTCGTCGAGATGGGCAATCCCAACCGTGTGGCAAGCCAGATTGTGGCGGCCGCGCCCAGCGCGACACTGAGGATGAAACCCGGTGCATCGACTGCAGTCTGGTTTACCAGACCTCTGCCGGAGAACTGCTGCACCAGGGCATCGGCCAAGCCAAGCGAGACCAGGCTACCGGTCAGCGTGGCCGCGGTGGCCAGCAGCAGCGCTTGCCGGTAGTTGAGCGTGTCAGAGCCCCACACGGTGGCAAAGCCCTTGAAATTGTCGTTGGCGCCATTGCTGAACGCCACAAACAGGGCCGCGCCGACGAGCAGCCACGCCATCAGGATCGTCCTGCCGATGTGGCTGCCGTACGAGGCAGCGCGCTCAGCAGCATGGGGTCACCCCAGCATCCGTGCCTGCCGTGTCAAATGGCAAGCCACCTCCGCACCCGGCAAACAGCCCAAAGTGGCGGCTGAAGTCGCCAATGAAGTCGAAGTGCGACGCAAACCGCGTATCGTGCAACATGCGCCAGGTGTTGCCGCAAACCGGGAAGACGCGGCCGGTCTCGATGCTGTGGTGCTTGTCCAGCACAAACCGCTCTGGGCAATCGGGGATGCTGCCACGGTAGACCACCGCCTGGCCGTGGTCCTCGCAGGCGGTCTCCAGCGTGTCGAGCTTGAACAGGCGGTAGGTGGCCGAGTAGAAGTGCAAGTTGCCCACGCGTGGCTGCAAGGCCGGGTCGGTGATGGCCAGCGGTCGATCGGTCACCAGGCGCGGATCGATGAAGCCCTGGCGGTGCGACAGGCGCAGGAAGTCGTTCCAGTACAGCGCACCGCCCAGACACTCGCCGTACAGCACCGGGTCATTGCGCACGGCGGCGGGCACGCGCCGGTCGGCGTAAACGTCCGAGAAGAAGAACTCACCACCCGGTTTAAGCAGCCGCTGCACGCCGCTGAGCACGGCGTCCTTGTCCGGTGAGAGGTTGACCACGCAGTTGGACACGATCACGTCGAAACTGCCCGGCTCCAGGCCCAGCTCGTCCAGGCGTTCGATGTAGCCTTGCACAAAGCGTACGTTGTCGTAGCCAAAGGCCTCGGCGTGAAAGGCGCGATGTCTCTCGGCGACGGCAAGTTGCTCGTCGGTCATGTCCACCCCCACCACCTCGCCGGTTGGGCCGACCAGTTGCGCCAGGGCGTACACGTCGCGGCCCGAGCCACAGCCCAAGTCCAGCACGCGGCAGCCGGTCAGCAGCGGCGGGCAGACCAGGCCGCAGCCGTAGTAGCGCGACAGCACCTCCGGGTGAATGCGCGAAAGCAGTGGCTTAAGCCACTCGGGTACCTGGCTGATGTCACAGCAGGCGCTGGTCTTGAGGTCGCCGGAATGCTGCAACTGGCGGCCGTAATAGTCTTGAACGATGTCGTGCATGAGGCGTCCGAAAGAAGGGAGTGGTTGGGAGAAGTTCGACAGCAGTCGCGCCAGTGCGGGTTTTCTTACAGTTGACGATTACGGCGTTGCCGCAGTGGTCTCGAACCTGCAGGCCTGGCTGGCGCCCACAAAGTGCAAATCGGCAAATCCCGAGTGGGCTTGCTCGCGGGTGTTGTCGGTATCTGCTGCCACCGCCAACAGGGTCGCTTTCAGCTTATCGGTGCCAAAGGCCTGCACCGCATCGGCCAATACGTTGACACGCTCACTTACCCACTGGCCAAGCTGCGTAGCGCCGCTGCGCTGGACCACCATCACAGTGCGCGCGGTATAGGCGTTGGGCGCGCGCGTGCCCACCGGGTGGTGGTTGTCCCAGACGTAGTTGAGCGCCCCATCGGGCACCATCGGGCCGAAGGCGGCGCGGGCAATTCCGAGGCTGGCGCGTGTTCCAAAGCTCATGGCGCTGGGGTCAATGCGAAACGCGACATACACGCGCGCGGCGTAATCGTCGCCGTTTTTGGTGGACAGGTCGGCGAGTTGCAGCACCCGTTCCACCCGCCAGCGCCAGCACAGCACGGGGGTGGCCGACAAGTCCAGCTCCAGCGGTCGCGCCAGCAGCGCCATGCTGGCGCGGGCGTTGGCCTCGATCGCGGTGACCCCGTCCCATGTCCGAATCTGGTACTGCGTGGGGGGCACTTTGGCGTCCAGCTGCACCACGCGCCACGGCAGCGGCGCGGCGCTGGACCCGGTCGCCGCCACCGGCGCAAACCGGCCAACCCAAATGGGGGCCGCCGGCGTGGCCAAAGCGGCGCCTGGCGCTTGGGTCAGCAGCGCCACCAGCGCCGAGACGACCGGTCTACCCTGCATCGGTGGCCGCCTTCAGGTCGGCCTGCCAGCTCGGTGGCAGCCACTGCAAGTCGGATGGCTCATCAATGTCGCGCAGCGTCGCCAGCCGCTTGACGCGCCAGCCAAGCTGCTCGGTGCGGCGCAAGGTTTCGCGGGCCACGACGGAGGTGCTCCACGGCATGTCCTCAAACAGGCTGGCATGTACTTCGCGCAATCCCAACAAGGCGTAGCCGCCATCAAAGGTGGGTAGCAGAGTTGCGTCGTGGTCGTCCAGGGCAGCGGCGGCGCCTTGCAGCTGTGTTGCTCCCAGAGCGGGACAGTCGGTGCCAATCAGCAGCACGCGCGCAGCCTGGGAGCACGCACGCTGCGCAGCGCGCGCCATGCGCGCACCCAAATCACCAGTGCCCTGTGCGCTCCAGACCACGCCACGCGGCACCGCGACGTGTTGCCAGGTCGGGTCTGCGGGATCGGGTGCCGCGCACAGTTCCACTGGTCCGATGGCGGCACCAAGGGCTGTGTCGAGTGTGTGCTGGAGCATGCGACTGGCCAACGAAGCCGCGCCATGGGGACCGAGCGCCGGAATCAGCCGGGTCTTGGCAAAGCCTGGGCTCGGCGCCTTGGCCATGACGACGATGCGCGTGACGACACTCATCGGTAGGCGCGCGCCAAGTCGGTGGCGCTGTGGCCGCGCCAATAGGCAAAGCGCAGCCGCCACATCAGGAAGATGGTGCGCCAGACGCCACGGCTGTCCCAGCGCCGCCCGGATGTCGCCACGCGCGCGCGCAGGCACGCCGGGCGCGACAGCCTGAGCAGGCGTTTGCTGATTTCAATGTCCTCCATCAAGGGCTGATCCGGGAAGCCGCGCACCGCGTCAAACGCCGAGCGCCGCATGAAGAGCGCCTGGTCACCCGTGGCAATGCCGCTCAGGCGCGAACGCCAGTTCATCAGGAATGCAACCACCTTCAGCATCGGGGACTGTCCCTCAATGGTCACGTCGAAACGGCCCCAGACCGCGCCGGTATCCAAACCGGCGCGTATCGCATCGAGCCAATGGTCGGGCAGCGTGGTGTCGGCGTGCAAAAACAGCAACACCTCGCCAAGGGCTTGTGCCGCGCCGGTGTTCATCTGCCGAGCGCGGCCACTCTGGCTGTGCAGCACGGCCAGGCCGCTTTGGTCAGCCAGTGTGGCCGTGCCATCGTGGCTGCCACCGTCTACCACCCATACCTTTACTTCGTCATAGGCGGCAAGCGCGGCCAGTCGGCGCTGCAGCGCGGGCCAACCTGCCGCTTCGTTGAGGACCGGTACCACGATGTCAATCATCGGCAAGGACCCCTGCTCGCATCAGGCGCCCAGTGCGCCGCCACAACTGCTGCCTTGTCCGGCGGTGCAGCCGTAGCAGTGTTCGGCAACCCGTATTGGCCGACCGATCGGGTTGTCCTGCAGCAGCTCGCGCAAGTGCGGTCGGTTGCCCAGCAAGCGCGCCGTGGGAGTGGCCGCGCTCAGCGCCAGACCCAACTGCTGGTTGAAATCGCAATCGTACAAATAGCCTTGCCAATCGACGCTGATCAGATCGCGGCACATCACACTGTCGAGGTTGGCGCTGGCAAAGTTGTCCTTGAGCAGTTGCACGTAGTCGTTGAACTTACCTTTGGAAATCAGCATCGAGCCAAAACGCTGGATTGGCATGTTGGCCAGGGTGAAGAGCTGGTTGAAGTGGATGCCAAAGTGCTGCATCAACTCGCGCTTGTAATCGGCCTGCAAGGTGACCTGGTTGGGCGGCAGCACGGCGCCCTGCGGGTTGTAGACCAGGTTGAGGGTCAGCCCGGAATCGGGCTGACCGTAGCCCAGTGCGTTGAGTCTTTGCAGCGCCGCGATGCTTTTGTCGAACACGCCTTCGCCACGCTGCTTGTCGACGTTGGCCACCGAGTAGCAGGGCAGCGAGGCGACCACCTCAACCCGCTGCGCGGCCAGGAACTCGGCCAGATCATGCTGGCCGGGCTCGAACAGAATGGTCAGGTTGCAGCGGTCGATCACCTGCACACCCTGCGCAGTGGCATCGGCCACCAATTGGCGGAACCCCTGGTGCAACTCGGGCGCACCGCCGGTCAGGTCCAGGGCGCGGATACCGCGCGCGCGCAATACCTGCGGGATCAAGGCCAAGACGTCGGGCTCCATCATCTCGGTGCGTGTGGGGCCGGCGTTAACGTGGCAGTGCAGGCAGCTCTGGTTGCAGCGATAACCCAGGTTAACTTGCAGCGTACTGAGCGCGCGCCGGCTAAGGGCGGGAAACTCGGTGTGCTCTAACAAAGGCAAGGTAGCGTGCATGGGACTCCTGTTGAAACGGGTCGTTCGTGGTCAGCGTAAAGGCTTTGGCCAATTGGTCGGCCAGCCATTGGAATTCTTACACCGAAGCCGGCGCGCTGTCTCGGTTGACGGCAAAGGCCGTTGCGCGCGCATTGACGCGGCGCGGGCAAGTCAATCGGTGCCTGGATGGCCGCCATGTCCCCGCGCCTGGCTACGTGCGCTGGCCGTGGCGCAGCCCAGGGCCGTGAGCCCGCACAGCGCCGCGGCCCAGAACGCGGCTGCAAACCCCAGATGGCTGATGAGCCAGCCGCCGCCAACCCCACCCACCACACCGGATACGCCGTAGCCCAGCGTGGTGTACAGCGCCTGCCCGCGCCCGCGCAAGCGCCCAGGAAACAAGCGTTGCACCAACGCAATGCAGGCAGCGTGGTGGGCGGCAAAGGTGATGGCGTGCGTGAGCTGCGCCAGCACCAGCATCGTGGCCCACGCGCCGCCCAGGGCGGTAGCCGCAAAGCGCAGCGTCGTGACGACTGCCACCACTTGCAGCCAGCGGTGCGGCGTGAGCCGCGGGAACCAGCGACCCTGGGTCCAGAAGAACACGATCTCTACCGCCACGCTCACCGCCCACAAGGCACCCACGGCGCCTTTGCCGTAGCCCAGCGACACCAGGTAGAGCGAGAAGAAGGCGTACAAACTGGTGTGGGCCAACACCGTAAAGAACACCGACCCAAAGAACCACGCCACCTCGGGTCGTTTGAGCCGGGGCAACACCGCCGGTGCGGGCTCGTCGTGCATGGCCTCCGCGTGGGTGGCCGGCAAGCGTAGCGCGGCCACCAGCAGCAACACGTTCATGACCGCCACGAATGCGGGAAATACACCAATGCCAAAGCGCTCCAGCAGCACACCAAACGAGGTTACAGCGACGATGAATCCGACCGAGCCCCAGACCCGCACCCGGCCGTAGCGTTTGGCGTCGATACCGCCATCGGGCGTTTGCAGCAGGTGGGCCAGCGATGCCTCGTACAAGGGCACCACGCCGCTGTTGGCCACAAACAGCAGCGTGGTCATCAGTGCCACCGCCACCACCAGTTCGGTCGCGCCCATCGGCTGCATCGCCTGCACGGCCAGCAAGCCCAGCGACGAGAGCACCGCACCCAGCGTGGCCAGACGGATCAGTTCCACCCGGCGCCCGGTGTGGTCGCCGCCCCAACTCCAGGCGTAGGGGGCCACCACCCGTGTCCAGCTTTGCAGCGAAGCGATGGCGCCAATCACCAGCGTCGAGAAGCCCAGGCTCTGGAACCACAACGGCGCATAGGGGTTGAACAGGCCGATGGCCGCAAAGTACGTGCCGGTGAGCGCACCAAAGCGCGTCAGTGGCTGCGGCCTCATCGGGCGCAGCGCCCGTCTTGGGTGAGGGCTGCGCCACCGTGATGGTGACTGGCGCGGTGTGTGAGCACTTGGCACGGGCTCAGATTGGTACTTCAAGCGCATGCGGCCAAGTATCGCATTGCCAACCGGCATCGAAGCCTGATGTCCAACTGGGACTTGTGTCCGCAGGTGATCAGCTACAAGCCGGTGTGCTCCAAAATCTCCTGTCCGACCAGTGCACATTGACCGGGGATCTGGGCGTAGATGAATCGCATGCGGTATTCGGACTTGTAAGCGTAGCCCTTGACGGCGAGAACATCGAAGTTCTGCCTTGTGTTGGCCGGATTGCGCATGGGTTTGAGCGTGGTCACTGTTTTCGAAATCGCGCCCGGTTGGTCTGTTTCCGCCTGCAACGCAAGCAGTTTCACTGCTCGGCTCACGGCGTCCGCCGCGCACGGATGGTCGTTTGCGGCCTTCGCCGAGCTGATCGTCAGCAGCAGTGGCGCAAGCATTGCCCAGATCGGGCGACAGAAGGGGCAGGCAATCACTTTCGTGTGACCTTGACGTTGGTTGCGGCTTTCGCCTTCTGCGGCACGACGATCCCGAGGTATTTTCTTCCTGCTGCGAACGATTGGGTGAATTCGTGCAGGCCGTGGCTGCCGCCGTTCACCTTCTTGCGTGCGAGGGCGAGGTTGTTGGTCATTAGCGCCGTGCGGATGGCGGCTTCTGGACTCTGCCAGTATCTTCGCAGCTGTTTGCGGGTCATTGGCGAGGTCAGGGTTGTCGCGCAGATTGACTCCAAGTTTCGCGCCAATCGAAATATAGTTGGACTGCCCGTGAGTTGCACAAATCCACGACCTTTGTACAGCGCACCGTCGCCGACTTCAGCGTTGCCGATGTCATCGCGCAAGTCGTACAGGTCGAACCCGTGGCGACCGGCTGTGCCTTTGCCAGGTGTTGTACTTGGGATGCCTTCGTCAATCGGCGAATCCCGATGCCTCGGCGCGCACCGTGCCAATTGCCATCATGATCATGTCGGTGTCGTTGAGTTGCTTGTCGCGCAATGCCTGCAGTATCAGCGGCAGATAGATCCGGATGTTGCCGCGTACCAACTCGCTCTGAATCTGCTTCTTGACCTTGGGTTTTCCGTTGACAGTTACGGTGGTCTTGATGACCAAGCGCTTGGTCCAATCCGCGCCGCCCGGAACCATCGCAGCGGCGAGTTGATATGACTCCGCTGATAGCGTGGATGCGATTTCCTTCTGAGTGCTGTCCGCATTGCACAAGAAGTTGAACAGTGTGTCGTTGTTTTCGAGTTTGTTGTTTGGGTCGGCGCTGCCATAGAAGTAACTGTTCTCGATCGTCTTGAGGGCTGCTGCCATTGTGTTGTCCCAGTGTCCCGTCTCGTTGAGCAGAGTTGAGTTTGGCAGCAGACCCAACTTGATGAAGTTGTTGAGCAGGCGACGTATCAGTGCGATATCGTCAGGCCTGTTCAGTTGGGCAGGGCCGACCGGTGCGCTTAAGACGTAGGCAGTAGGCATGAGCAAGTGGTTCGCTGGTTGTTGTGTATCAAGCTGAGTTTGGCCGCTTTGCGGTTTCGAGCATTGATTGTCCATGCAGCCATCGTCTCCAAAGCGGCAGTCACATACTGTTACTTCTTCACTTGGGAGGTTCGGAACGACTGCGTGCAGTCAAGCCAGTATGCGATCCTCTGCATTGCACTTGGCGGTGCTTTGCTTCTGGATCGCCTGGGGCTTTGCCAATCGGCGTCATGCAAGGGAATCTCAGTCACTGTGCCGTGGCGTCAAGTGTCCGCAGCCTGGATTCGCGGTGGCGCAAGTTGGATAGGCGCTACGCCGAAAACCGCCGCATGAAGCGCCGATCAATCCAGTTCTTCCAGTACCAGACCCAAGCCCCCTGCGCCGACCAGTCGCCCCAGGACGCGACGGCGTAGCGCGGCCCGCAGGCCAGCAGGTACAGCGGGCGTGGCTTGGGTTGGTAGGTATGCAGCGGCTGCCCGCTCAAGGTGGCCAGCAGGTTGTGTGCCAGCACCGGGCCGGCAAAAACGGCGTGCACGCCCGAGCGCGCCATGGCCACGTCCTGGCGGGCGCAGGTGTCACCAGCGGCGAATACGTTTGGATGAGAGAGGCTGCGATGGTGTGCATCCACCAGCACGTAGCCGGCGTCGTCGAGCGTCAGGCCGGTGCCAGCCAGCCAGGGTGCTGCACGTGCGCCCGTGGCGGCAATCACGCAGTCGGCGACCAGCTCCTGACCGTCCGACAGGGTCAGGCCGCGCGGCGTGGCCAGCGCCTGTGCGTGTGCTTGATGCAGCACAACACCGAAACGCTCTGCGAGCCGACGCACCCGTTGCTGCACCGCCGCCGCGTGGCCCGGTAACAGGCCGGCGCTGCCCACGACCAAGGCGACCTTGACGTTCAGCTTGGCCCGGCTGAAGGCAAAGCGTGCGGCCAGCGCGACCTCCACCCCGGCTGCGCCCGCGCCCACCACGACCAGGCGCAAGCCCGGTTGCGCCCGGACGCGGGCCAGTACTGTTGGCCAGGCGGCAAAAAAGGCGTCCAGAGGTTTGATCGGCAGCAGTTTCTCGCCCAGCGCGGCCAGTGAGAGGCTGGCGGTCTCGCTGCCGATGTCGAGTGACAACACGTCGTAGTTCACGCGCTGTCCATCGGCCAATGTCACGCAGCGTTGGTGGGTGTCCAGGCTGGTGACACGGTCCAGCACCAGCTTCACCTTGGCGGCTCGCACCAGTGGACGCAGGTCAATGCGGCACTGTTCCTGGGTGTAGTGGCCCGCCATCCAGCCCGGCAACATGCCGGAGTAGTTCTGGTGTTCCGACGGGGTGATCAACGTGGCCTCCACACTCTGAAGACGGGCTGTGGCCAAGCTGCGCAATACCGACAACTGAGCGTGTCCGCCTCCAACCAAGACGAGTTTCTTCATGCGTTCAACGGTGTTGTGAGAAACGTCAAGTTCGGCAGCAACTGAAAGCTGGTTTCTTCATGTCGCGCCACGGGCGGATTCATTACACTGGCGCGGACTCATTTAGACACTTGAAAGGACTCAATCATGCAGCAAGCCCTCGTTGGCGTGATCGGTGGCAGTGGCCTGTACCAGATGGACGCCTTGCAGGACGCGCAAGAGTTGGACCTCAGCACCCCCTACGGCAAGCCGTCGGACGTGCTGGTGACGGGCACGCTGCATGGCGTGGCGGTGGTGTTCTTGGCGCGCCACGGGCGTGGCCATCGGCTGATTCCGTCCGAGGTGCCCTACCGGGCTAACCTGTACGCCCTCAAGCAGTTGGGAGTCCGGTACGTGATTTCGATGTCCGCCGTGGGCTCCTTGCGCGAGGAACTGGCGCCACTGGACATGGTGCTGCCCGACCAGTTCATTGACCTGACCAGGCGGCGCGACAGTACCTACTTTGGCGCTGGTGCGGTGGCCCATGTCTCGCTGGCCCAGCCAGTGTGTGGGGCCTTGTCCGACGTGCTGGCGCGCGCCGTGCGCGACGCTGGACTGGGCGAGCAGATTGCGCTGCACCGGGGCGGCAGCTATGTGTGCATCGAGGGGCCGCAGTTCTCCACGCTGGCCGAGTCCAACTGGTACCGCAGCATGGGTGCCAGTGTGATTGGCATGACCAACATGCCTGAGGCCAAGCTGGCGCGCGAAGCCCAGATGGCCTACGCCACCCTGGCGATGGTGACCGATTACGACTGTTGGCACCCGCGTGAGGCGCACGTGACGGCGGACTCGGCCATCGCCAACCTGATGAAGAACGCCGGCCATGCGCAGCAGATTGCGGCGGCGGCCATCGCGATCCTGGGGCGCGAGCGGCCGGCCTCGGCCGCGCACACCGCCTTGCAGTCGGCCCTGGTCACGCAGCCGGCGGCCATGGCGCCGGAGGTGCTGCAGCGGCTGGAGGTGTTGCTGCGCTAGTGCAGTGTTGCGCGCTATCTGAAGCATATAACCGTGTCGATTGCCGGCAAGCCGTCAAGCGCAGTCGCACGACGATCTGTGACAGACAAATCTCCGAAGCTACCAGTTGACCCAATAAGTGCGATCCAGTCTGCCCGATAGTTCGTTCAGGGTCGCACTTTGCCTGCGGGACGCTCGCCGCGACGCCAGAGCCGGCAGCCCTCATGGTGCGGGTACGCACAAATCGGGCTACCGGCTCTGGCGTCGCGGCGAGCTTGCGGATCTGGTGCGGCCTTACCTCAAAACCAGGATTGAAACCAGGATTGTCGCCACTACTGCTGCCGCCAGCATTGAGCGCTCATGACCCTGCGCGCGCCATGCCTTTTCGACTCGCCGTGACGAGGCTGGCCGGGGACCGATTTGTGCGTACCCGCACCATGAGGGCCACGGCCAGCCTCGTCACGGCAGGCACACGCGCCAACCCGGCAACGGGAGCTGCACGAACCTAGTTTTGCGCCTAGCCTTGGAGAAAAATCCACCGGTTCGATTTATTCCATCAAGTGCGCAACACTGCACTAGCCCGCTGCCGGGCGTTCAGGCCAGTGCCACGCTGGCGCGTCGGAATTCGGTAGGGGACTGCCCGGTCCAGGTCCGGAAGGCGCGGATGAAGCTCTTTTCGTTGCGAAATCCGGCCGCCTGCGCCACCTGTTTGATGGGGCGCTCGGTGCGCAACAGCAACTCGCTGGCCCGGCCCAGCCGCACTTCGTCCTTCAGGGCTTGCAGTGAGGCGCCTTCTTCCTTGAGCTGGCGGTGCAGCGTGCGCGCCGACAGGTGCAGCAGGGCCGCCACCGCGTCGGCGTGGTGCGCCTGGGTCAACTCATTGGTCAAGGCCTGGCGCACCCGCTGCACCAGCAGCCGGTCGCGTCGGTATTGCAGCACCGTCAGCGGCAGCGCCCGCTGCAGCATGTGTTGCAGGGCTCGCTCATCGCGCCGCAGCGGCAGGGCCAGGTAGCGCGCGTCGAAGCGGATCGACGTCGGACTTGTTCCAAACTGGCTTGGGCCGGTAAACAGCACGGGGTAGACGCTCTGGTGTGCGGGCGCGGCGAAGGCGAACTGGGCGCCCTGCAGGGGAATGCGTGAATCGATCAGCCAGCAGGCCAGGCCCAACACATTGCGCAGCACTGAGACCAGGCAGAACTCGCGCAGCGGCCCCAGGTCGCGCTGCTCGGTGATGCAGAGCGTGGCGCTGTCCTGGCTGAGGTTGAGCGTCAGGGTGATGTCGTCGGCAATCAGACCGTGATGACGACACCAGCGTTTTAGAGCTACGCCGAGGTTGGGCGCGCTCAGCGAGGCGCGCGCCAACATGCCGTAGCTGCCCCAGGGCAAGCGCCGTGAGAACCAGCCCAGCGCCTCGTCATCGAGTTCCTGCATCGCCGTTCCGGAGATCAGCTCCATCTGCATGGCGGTGATGCGTGCCCGCGGGTCGCGCAGCAGTGCTGGCGCAATCTGTGCCCGATCCAGGGCGGCAGTGGGATCGCGGCCGTAGCGTCGGTAGGCCGCGACGATCGCCTGTACAAAGGCGATGGGTGTCATCGCCGTGGTGCTGGCTACCACGACGGGTGGAGGGGAGGTCGGCGCCGGGCGGGCATGGTGTTGTTGGAAACAGGGTGACCGGAGTTTGGCACAATTTGCAACCTTGCTGGCAGCGCCAGCAGGCGGCTGTGGCCTATGCTTGGCGCATCGGGGGCCGTTGTTGCGCCGCCCATCCAGGAGAGCGTGGCCATGCCTTCCCCACTGATCGAAAGCGCCGTCGGCGCCGTTGAATTGACCCACAGCTTGTCCAGCGGGGCA
This sequence comes from Candidatus Rhodoferax odensensis, assembly GCA_016718405.1. Lineage (GTDB taxonomy): Bacteria > Pseudomonadota > Gammaproteobacteria > Burkholderiales > Burkholderiaceae_C > Rhodoferax_D > Rhodoferax_D odensensis. Next base: position 212,415 of record JADKDJ010000008.1, on the reverse strand, counting down.
ACCGACACCCCGTTGATTGAGCAGACGCTGGGGGACTACTTCGATGCCGTGGCGGCGCGCCTGCCCGAGCACGAAGCGCTGGTCAGCGTGCACCAAGGCCAGCGCTACACCTATGGGCAATTGCAGCACGCCACCCACCAACTGGCCAGTGGCCTGCTCGGGCTGGGACTGGAGCCGGGCGATCGGGTGGGCATCTGGGCGCACAACTGCAGCCAGTGGTTGCTGATGCAACTGGCCACCGCCAAGGTCGGCCTGATTCTGGTCAACATCAACCCGGCCTACCGCACGGCGGAGCTGGACTATGCGCTCAACAAGGTGGCCTGCAAGGCGTTGATCACCATGCCGCGCTTCAAGACCAGCGACTACCTGGGCATGCTGCGCGAACTGGCGCCCGAACTCGACACCGCTCAAGCGGGTGCCCTGCAGGCGCGGCGCCTGCCGTCCTTGCGCAACGTCGTGTGGCTGGACGAGCCCGGATCGGCCGACGAAGGGCCGGGGCTGATGCGTTTCTCCGCGCTGTTGGCATCGGGCCGGGCGGATGATCCGCGCCTGGCTGCGATTGCACCCACACTGCATGCCGATCAGCCGATCAACATTCAGTTCACCAGTGGCACCACCGGCTACCCCAAGGGTGCCACGCTGACACACCGCAACATTTTGAACAACGGTTTCTTCGTTGGCGAGGCGATGCGCCTCACGGCGGCCGATCGCTTGTGCATTCCGGTGCCGCTGTACCACTGCTTCGGCATGGTGCTGGGCAACCTGGGCTGCCTCACCCACGGCGCCACCATGGTCTACCCGAGTGACGGCTTTGACGCCCTGAGCGTGCTGCAAACCGTGCAGGACGAGCGCTGCACCGCGCTGCACGGCGTGCCCACCATGTTCATTGCCGAGCTGGACCATCCACGCTTTGCTGAGTTCGATCTGTCGAGTCTGCGCACCGGCATCATGGCCGGCTCGCCCTGCCCGATCGAAGTGATGAAGCGGGTGGTGAACCAAATGCACATGGCAGAGGTGACCATTGCCTATGGCATGACGGAAACCAGCCCGGTGAGTTGCCAGAGCGGCGCCGACACACCGCTGGCGCGGCGCGTGGCCACTGTCGGACAGGTCCAGCCGCACTTGCAGGTAAAGGTGATCGACGCCGAGTCCGGCGCGATCATGGCGCCCGGCCTGGCCGGCGAGCTATGCACCCGTGGCTACTCGGTGATGCACGGCTACTGGGGTGACCCCGACAAGACCGCCGAGGCGATCGACGCGGAGGGTTGGATGCACACCGGCGACTTGGCCACGATGGACGCGCAGGGCTACGTCAACATCGTGGGACGCATCAAGGACATGGTGATCCGCGGTGGCGAGAACATCTACCCGCGCGAGATCGAAGAATTTCTGTACCGCCATCCCCAGGTGCAGGATGTGCAGGTGGTGGGCATCCCGGACGCCAAATACGGCGAAGAGCTGTGCGCCTGGATTATTCTGCGCGCCGGCCAGACCGTGACCGAGGACGATATCAAGACCTTCTGCCAAGGGCAGATTGCGCACTACAAGGTGCCTCGCTACATTCGCTTCGTGCAGCAGTTCCCGATGACCGTCACCGGCAAGATTCAGAAGTTCAAGATTCGTGATGAAATGAAACAACAACTGGGTCTGCAAGAAGACAAAACAGCCTGAACAGCGAGACGCTCCCATGACCATTCTTGATACCAAACTCAACGCCCGCTCGGCGGATTTCCAGGCCAACGCGCTGGCCATGCGCACCCTGGTGGATGACCTCAACCAGCAGTTGGCCAAGGCCGCTCTGGGTGGCGGCGAGGCGGCGCGCGCCAAACACACCGCGCGCGGCAAGCTGCTGCCGCGCGACCGGGTGCAACTGCTGCTGGACCCCGGCACGCCGTTCCTGGAAATTGCGCCCTTGGCCGGCATGGGCGTGTACCTGGAGCGCGATGGCTCCGACAGCGCCCCAGCGCCGGCGTGGTGGCGGGCATTGGCCGCGTGTCAGCGGCGTGGACTGCATGATTGTCTGCAACGACGCCACCGTCAAAGGCGGCTCCTACTTTCCGCTCACGGTCAAGAAGCACTTGCGCGCCCAGGAGATCGCGGCGCAGAACCGCCTGACCTGCATCTACCTGGTGGATTCTGGCGGCGCCAACCTGCCCACGCAAGACGAGGTGTTTCCCGACCGCGAACACTTTGGCCGCATCTTCTTCAACCAGGCCAACATGAGCGCGCAGGGCATTTCGCAGCTCGCCGTGGTGATGGGCTCGTGCACCGCCGGTGGCGCCTACGTGCCGGCCATGAGCGACGAGACCATCATCGTCAAGAACCAGGGCACCATCTTTTTAGGCGGCCCGCCATTGGTCAAGGCCGCCACCGGTGAGGTGGTGACCGCTGAAGACCTGGGCGGTGGCGACGTGCACACCCGCCTGTCGGGTGTGGCCGATCATCTGGCTCAGAACGATTTGCACGCGCTGGCGCTGGCGCGCAGTGCGGTCAGCAAGCTCAACCACCACAAGCCGCTCAGCCTGGCCATGCGACCGGTGGTGGCGCCCAAGTTCCCCGCGGAAGAGTTGTATGGCGTGATCCCCACCGACACCCGCAAACCGTTTGACGTGCGCGAGATCATTGCGCGCATTGTGGACGGCAGCGAGTTCGACGAATTCAAGGCGCGGTATGGCACCACCTTGATCACCGGCTTTGCGCACATCGAGGGCATGCCGGTGGGCATCGTCGCCAACAACGGCATTCTGTTTGGCGAGTCAGCCCTCAAGGGCGCGCACTTCATCGAGCTGTGTTGCCAGCGCAAGATACCTTTGGTGTTCTTGCAGAACATCACCGGCTTCATGGTCGGACGCAAGTACGAAAACGAAGGCATCGCCCGTAACGGTGCCAAGATGGTCACCGCCGTGGCCACCGCGCAGGTGCCCAAGTTCACCATCATCATCGGCGGCAGTTTTGGCGCCGGCAACTACGGCATGTGTGGCCGCGCCTACAGCCCGCGCTTTTTGTGGATGTGGCCCAACGCGCGCATCTCGGTGATGGGTGGCGAGCAGGCCGCCAGCGTGTTGTCCACCGTCAAGCGTGATGGCATCGAGGCCAAGGGCGGCACCTGGAGCATGGAAGAAGAAGAAGCCTTCAAGGCGCCGATCCGCAACCAGTACGAGTCGCAAGGCCACCCCTACTACGCCACCGCCCGCATCTGGGACGACGGCGTGATCGACCCGGCCGACACCCGGCGTGTGCTGGCCCTGGGATTGAGCGCTTCGCTGAACGCGCCGATTCCGGACACCAAGTTTGGTTTGTTCCGGATGTAAGCCATGGCCGCCCTGCACATTGCCAAACAGGACCGGGTCCTGACCATCACGCTCAGTCGCCCGGAGGTGCGCAACGCCTTCAATGACGAGGTCATCGCCGAGATCACTCAGGCGTTCGCGCAGGCCGCCGGGTTGGATGACGTGCGCGCCGTCGTGCTGGCCGCCGAAGGCCCGGCCTTTTGTGCGGGTGCCGACCTGAACTGGATGCGCCGCATGGCGGACTACACCCGCGCGGAGAACCTGGCCGACGCGGGCAAGCTTGCTGAGATGCTGCGCGTGATCTACACCTGCCCCAAGCCCACGTTGGCGCGGGTGCAGGGGGATGTGTTTGCCGGCGGCATGGGGCTGGTGGCGGCCTGCGACATGGCGGTCAGTGTCGATACGGCTGGCTACTGCCTGAGCGAAGTGAAGTTGGGGCTGATTCCCGCCACCATCGGCCCCTACGTGATCCGCGCCATGGGCGCACGCGCCGCGCACCGCTACTTCTTGACGGCCGAACGCTTCAACGCGGCCGAGGCGCTGCGCATTGGCTTCGTGCACGAGGTCGTGACGGCCGACGCGTTGGACGCCAAGGTGGACGAGTTACTCAAGGCGCTGGTCAGTGCCAGCCCCAACGCGGTACGTGCCGGCAAGGTCTTGGTGCAGGACGTTGCCGGGCGAGACATCGACGCGGCCCTGATTGCCCGCACGGTCGAAGGTATTGCCGACATCCGGGCCAGTGCAGAGGGCAAGGAGGGGGTGCAGTCCTTTTTGCAGAAGCGCAAGCCGAGTTGGCTCTAAACAGAATGACACTTACTTAGCGTGATTACCCAATGGATTCCGGTTTGGCGGTGGGCCGATGCATGGGACTAGGACAACTGCAAAAGAGAGCATGCGCCAATGTGTGGGCGCGGGGAGCAGGCTGCCTGGGTGTTCTGCTCCGTGTCCCCCGGCCTTCGGCCTCCTCCTTGACCTGCGCAGAACACCCAGGCAGCCTGCTCCCCGAGTTGCGTGGTTTGTTGGGCTGCGAGCCCAGCACAATAGCTCGGCATACAAGCCACTACAGGCTCAGAGCGAACGGTGTATTCCGTAGGTAAGCGTCATTCGCACTAAACAGACAACAAGGACCAGATCATGTTTAACAAGATTCTTATCGCAAACAGGGGCGAGATCGCCTGCCGTGTGGCGGCAACCGCGCGGCGCATGGCCATCAAGACGGTGGCGGTGTACTCGGACGCTGACGCCAGTGCCAAACACGTGGCCGCCTGCGACGAAGCGGTGCACATCGGCGGCAGTTCACCCAAGGACAGTTATCTGCGCTGGGAGCGCATTCTGGAAGCGGCCAAGGCCACCGGTGCGCAGGCGGTGCACCCGGGTTATGGTTTTCTGAGCGAGAACGAAGAGTTTGCCCAAGCCTGCGCCGATGCCGGCCTGGTGTTCATTGGTCCACCGCCCTCCGCGATCAAGGCCATGGGCCTCAAGGCCGAGTCCAAGCAGTTGATGGAAAAGGCGGGTGTGCCCTTGGTGCCGGGCTACCATGGCTCGGACCAGGACCCGGCCCTGCTCAAGCGCGAGGCTGATGACATTGGTTACCCCGTCTTGATTAAAGCCAGCGCGGGTGGCGGCGGCAAGGGCATGCGCGCGGTGGACCGGGCCGCTGACTTCGACGCCGCGTTGGCCTCCTGCAAGCGCGAAGCCATCAACAGCTTTGGTGATGACGCGGTGTTGATCGAGAAGTACGTGCAGCGACCGCGCCACATCGAAATTCAGGTGTTTGGCGACACCCAGGGCAACTACGTGTACCTGTTTGAGCGCGATTGCTCGGTGCAGCGGCGCCACCAGAAGGTGCTGGAAGAAGCCCCCGCGCCGGGCATGACGGCCGAGCTGCGCGCCCAGATGGGCGAGGCGGCAGTGGCGGCAGCCAGTGCGGTCAACTATGTGGGTGCGGGCACGGTGGAGTTCATCGTCGAGCAGCGTGAGGACGGCACCATGAACTTCTTTTTCATGGAGATGAACACCCGCTTGCAAGTGGAGCACCCGGTGACCGAAGCCATCACCGGTCAGGACCTGGTGGAGTGGCAGTTGCGCGTGGCCAGTGGTGAACCGCTGCCGCTCAAGCAAGAGCAGTTGGTGCTCAGTGGTCACGCCATCGAGGCGCGCATTTGCGCCGAGAGCCCGGACAACCAATTTCTGCCTGCTACCGGCACGCTGCACGTCTATGGCCTGCCCGCTTGCACCAGCTTCGAGCGTGGCGTGGTGCGGGTGGATTCCGGCGTACGCGAAGGGGATGCGATCTCTCCGTTCTACGACTCGATGGTGGCCAAGCTGATCGTGCATGGCGACACGCGCGAGCAGGCCCTGGCGCGGCTCGACGCGGCGCTGGCGCACACCCACATCGTGGGCCCCAGCACCAATGTGCAGTTCTTGCGTCACGTCATCAAGACCGAGTCCTTTGCCAAGGCCAACCTGGACACGGCGCTGATCCCGCGTGAACAGGCGGTGCTGTTCAAGCAGGAGAAAGTAGGCCTGGCTCTGGCGGTGGCCAGCGCGGTGGCGCATACCTTGGCATTGGAGCAGGCGGCAGAGGCGCGCAGCAAGGCGCACGGCGGCTGGCTCGACCCCTGGGCGCGGCACGACGGCTGGCGCTCGCACGGGCCCAGTACACGCCGCTTTGACTACCTGTTTCACGAGCAGGCGCACATGGTGCAGATGACCTGCCTGCACGACGGCGCCTTGGCGCTGGAGGTGGCGGGCGAGTCGGGGGTGTTTGCCTTCACGCCGGTGCGCCAAGGCTACGACGTGCGTTTTGGCAGCCAGCGCCAGATCGTCAGCGTTTACCAACAGGCCGACGTGGTGCATGTGTTCTCGGCGCTGGGCGCCACCCAGATCACGGTGGTAGACGCGCTGGCCCATGCCGGCGACAACCAGGGTGAGGGCGGACGCCTGACGGCGCCCATGCCGGGCAAGGTGGTGTCCTTCGCCGTCAAGGCCGGTGACGCTGTCAAGCGCGGCCAAACCCTGGCGGTGATGGAAGCCATGAAGATGGAGCACACCATTGCCGCGCCGCTGGACGGCGTGGTGGCCGAGCTGTTGTTCGAGCCGGGTGACCAGGTGAGCGAGGGCAGCGAGTTGCTGCGCCTGGAGCGCTGACGAAGGGCGCCGGGGCGAGGAGGCACCATGCGTATCAGTTTCTGCTGCCCCAGTATGGAGAGCCAACCGTGGTTGGAGGGCTTGCGCGCGGCTTTGCCGCAAGCCGAGGTGGCGCCGTGGGCCAGCGGCGCGGCGCCGGCCGATTACGCCTTGGTATGGGCACCGCCACAGCAGTTTTTCGACGAGCAGCCCCAACTCAAGGCCGCCTTCAACATCGGCGCCGGGGTGGACGCCTTGCTGCCCTTGCGCGTGCCGTCCAAGACGGTGCTGGCCCGGCTGGAAGACGCGGGTATGGCTGTGCAAATGGCTGAGTACGTGTGCCATGCGCTGATTCGCCACTTTCGTGAGTTTGATGCGTATGCCGAACAGATGAGCCTGGGGCAATGGCAAGCCCGTGCGCCGCACATGCGCGCCGACTGGCCAGTGGGCATCATGGGGCTGGGTGTACTGGGCAAGCGTGTGGCCAAGGCAGTGGCGGCGTTCGAGTTTCCGGTACTGGGCTGGAGCCGCAGCCAGCACGCCATCGAAGGCGTGCGCTGCTACGCGGGCCAGGCGCAGTTGGACGACTTCCTCTCTGCCTGCAAGGTGCTGGTCTGCCTGCTGCCGCTGACCCCCGACACGCGCGACATCCTGAACCAGCGCAACTTGTCCAGGTTGCAGCCAGGCGGCTACGTCATCAACGTGGCACGCGGCGCGCATGTAGTGGACGATGACCTGCTGGCACTGCTCGACAGCGGCCACTTGGCCGGCGCCACGTTGGACGTGTTTCATACGGAGCCCCTGCCTGATGCGCACCCGTTCTGGCGCCACCCGAAAATCACGCTGACGCCGCACATTTCGGCGCGCACGCTGCGCCAGGAAACCATTGCCCAGATCGCGGCCAAGATCCTGGCGTTTGAGCATGGGCAAGCGCTCTCGGGTATCGTTGACCTGCAGCGCGGCTATTGATCAAGCCGTTCGACTTTGAGGACATGAGATGAGTTTGCCCCCCCGAGTGAAGATTGTGGACGTCGGTCCACGCGACGGCTTGCAGAACGAAAAGCAGCCGGTGCCCACGGCCATCAAGGTTGAGCTGGTGCAGCGCTTGCAAGACGCGGGCCTGACCGAGATCGAAGTCACCAGCTTTGTGTCACCAAAGTGGGTGCCGCAGATGGCCGACAACGCGCAGGTGATGGCCGCCATTGGCCGCAAGCCTGGCGTGCGCTATTCGGTGCTGACGCCCAATCTGCAAGGCTTCGAGGCTGCCATTGCCGCGCCGCGTGAGCTGTGGCCGCAGGAGATTGTGGTGTTCGGCGCCGCCAGCGAGGCGTTTAGCCAGAAGAACATCAATTGCTCGATTGCCGAAAGCATTGAGCGCTTTGCGCCGGTAGTGCGGGCCGCGCGTGAGCATGGCATCTATGTGCGTGGTGCGATGTCCTGCGCGGTGGGTTGCCCGTATGAGGGCGATGTGGCGCCGCAGCGCGTGGCGATGCTGGCGGGGCTGATGAAGAGCATTGGCGTGCAACACGTAGGGGTGGCCGACACCATTGGCGTGGGCACGCCACTGAAGGTGCAGCGCGCGCTGCAAGCGGCTTTGCAGCACTACGACATCAACGATGTCTCGGGGCATTTTCATGACACTTATGGCCAGGCGCTGGCCAACACCTTGATGGCGCTGCAAATGGGCGTCTGGCAGTTTGACACCTCGGTGGCCGGGCTGGGCGGCTGCCCCTACGCCAAGGGCGCCACCGGCAACGTGGCGACTGAGGACGTGGTCTACCTGCTGCACGGCATGGGCATTGAGACTGGCATCGATCTGGACAAGCTGGTCGATGCCGGTCAGTTCATCAGCGACTTCCTGCAGCGCAAGCCCAATTCGCGTGCCGCGACGGCTTTGCTGAACAAGCGGGGTGGCTGAGATGGACTCGGTCGAGCCCATGGACTTGCCCGAGGGCGTGCTGCGTGTCACGGCCCTGCTGCGCGACAAAGGCCATCCGCATGCGCCGGTGATGCTCAGCGATGCCGCGCGCACCGCACAACAGGCAGCCGACGCGCTGGGGATCGAGGTGGGTCAGATTGCCAAGAGCATCATCTTCCGGCGCAAGGTGGATGATGTGGCGGTGCTGGTCGTAACTTCGGGTGACCGGCGTGTGGACGAGAAGAAGGTCGAGGCACTGGTCGGCAAGATCGGTCGCGCCGACGCAGAGTTCGTCAAGACCCGCACCGGCTTCTCGATTGGCGGCGTCGCGCCGGTGGCCCATGCCAATGAAGCCGTGACCCTGATCGACCGTGAGCTGTTCCGGTTTGAGGAGATCTGGGCTGCGGCCGGCCATCCGCATGGCGTCTTCAAGCTGCGTCCGCAGGACTTGCAGGTGCTGACACAGGCACCAGTGGCGGAGGTGGTGGTTGCGGTCGAGTCTGCGGCCGTGTCGGTGGCGGTGCCTTCGCCGTGCAACTCGGTTTGCCGCATGGACCCGACAACGGGATGGTGCCTGGGCTGTTTTCGCACACTCGACGAAATCGCCAGCTGGTCGCGCATGACGCCAGAGCAGCAGCGCGCCGTGTTGGGCACCATCCCCCAACGCGCGCAACATCCGACAAATGCGTGAGGAACCGGCATGCGGGACATCACTTTCTTTTTCGACCTTGTTTCGCCCTACGCTTACCTGGCGTTCGAGCGCATGCCCGAGTCACTGATGGGCCACAGCTACAACATGCGTTACCAGCCGGTGCTGTTTGCCGCGCTGCTCAAACACCATGGCCAATTGGGTCCGGCTGAAATCGCGCCCAAACGGGATTGGACCTACCGCCAGGTGTTATGGCACGCGCACCAGCATGGCGTGGACCTGCAGTTGCCCGCGGCGCACCCGTTCAATCCGCTGGCTCTGCTGCGTTTGGCGGTGGCCTGCGATACCAAGGGCTTACCCAATCGCTACGTGACCGAGACGATTTTTCGCCATGTCTGGCAAGGCGGTTTGGATGCCACCGACGCGGATCGGCTGCGGCGCTTGACCGAACAATTGGCACCGCGCCGCGATCCGGGCAGCGCCGAGGTCAAGGCCGAACTGGCTACGCACACGCAAACTGCAATCGATCACGGCGTATTTGGCGTGCCCAGCTTCGCGGTCGGCGACAAGTTGTTTTGGGGTTTTGACGCGTTGCCGATGCTGCGCGCTTACCTCGCGGGCGATGCATGGTTCGGTGATGGCGATTGGGAGCGCGCTGGCGCCGTCGGTGCGGGCGTGGTGCGCAAGCCGTCCTGAAGCCTTGTGGGTCGACCACTTTGCGCTGTAAACAAGCTCTGACCCCAATTGATTAGGTTTTACAGCCGATAGTCCATCTTCAGTCGGCTTTGCAACTTGCGCGCCTGTTTGAAGGCTTCCTTGAGAATGTGGCGGTCGAGTTCATTGAGCTGGTTGGGGTCGATGCGGTTGCCGCCACCGGACTGACCCAATACCTGGTGCTGGTGACGCAGGCGCAGCAACTGGATGTAGTAGAAACCGTCCACCATCGCGGCCACATCGTCGCCACCGAAATTGACCGATTTGGATGCCCCCAGCAGGCGCTGCGCCGTGCTGGTCTGGGCAACGCCGTGGGTGAGTGAGAGCAGTCGTGCCGCGTCCACAAACGGGCGCGAACCATACATCTTCAGGTCCAGCGTGTTGGGGAACTCCTTGTTGTCGTCAAACACAAAGTCGCGAATCATCCCCAGTGGCGGCGCGCATTGCAGGGCGTTGTCTGCCATCAGACGCAGGAACAACTGGGCGTTGCGGGCCTTGTCCAGCAACCACTGACGCAATGCATCGGCCAGCGCTTCATGGCCATAGAGTGGCCGGAAGTCAAAGAAGATGGCGGCGTTGAGCAAGGCCTTGGGTTGCGGATGGTCCATCCAGTCACCAAATCGGCCACGCCACTCGGTCAGGGACAGGCACCACTGCGGGTTGCCCGCCATGATGCCACCCTGGCACAGCGGGAAGCCGCAGGCGTCAAGTTTGTTGTTGACCGCCTGCGCAAACGGCAACAGGCGCTGACGCAGGGCCTCGGCGTCGTTCGCTTGCTCGCACTCGAAAATGATGCCGTTGTCCTGGTCGGTGCACAGGGTTTGCTCGTAGCGTCCTTCCGAGCCCAGTGCCACCCAGCACCATTTGATCTGCGGCAGGTCAAACTCGTCATGGGTCAGTTCGATCACGCGCAGCGTCAACAGGTCGTTGAGTGTGGAGATGAATTGCGTCAACTGCTCGGCTGCCATTCCTTGTTTGAGCAGCGCCAGCGCAATGCGCTGGATGTCCTTGGCGCAGGCCTGTAGCGTGGCCAGGTCGCGCGCTTGCCGAATGTCGTTGCTGACATCTTTCAGACTGGTGCGCTGCAGCGCATACAGATCGTTCTGCGACACGATCGAGACCAAGTTGGCCGCCTCGTCCACCACCAGCAGGTGGCGCAAGCCCCGGCGCGCCATGATCAGAGAGGCCTCGTAGGCGGTGGTGTGTGGCCGTACCGTGATCACGCCGCCGGTCATCACGCTGGCAATTGGCTCATCCAAGCTGATTTCGGGCAAGGTTACCCGATGCAGCACATCGCGCAGGGTAAATATCCCGAGCGGCATGCGCCCCGAATCGTCGACGATGACGATCGAGCCGATGCGTTTGCTGTCCATGGTCGCCAGTGCCTCGCGCAGGGGTGTGGCCAGCCGGGCCGTCACCGGGTCGCGTTGCGGCAACTGGCTCAAGGGGCTGTGCATCGCGGCATGGGCTTCATGGCGCAGGGCGGGGGGCAGTGATGCGGACATGGTGGGGTGTGCGATGCGGGTCAGTAATCGACGCGGGCGTAGTAGGTCTTGGCGGCGGCGGCGCGGGCCTGTCCCAGGGTGTGGATGTTCTGTTCGGCCAGCAGTGGAATCATCTTGAGAAAGATCTCGCCGGTGACGATCGCGTCGCCCAGCGCGGTGTGGCGGCCAATCACGTTGATGCCCAGTCGCTCGGCGATGGCTTCGAGCCGGTGCGACTCCTGGTTGGGATGAATCACCGCCGACAGCAGCAGCGTATCGAGCACCGGATGCCTGAACTCGATGCCGGTGGCGGCCTCCTTGAGTTGCAGGAAGCGCATGTCAAACGCCGCGTTGTGGGCTACCAGCACGGTGTCTTCGCAGAACTCATGGAACACCGGCAGCACCTCGGCAATGGTGGGCTGACCCTTCACCATTTCTTCGGTGATGCCGTGGATCGGGATCGACTCTGGCTTGAGTCGCCGTTTGGGGTCGATCAACTGGTCGATCGCCTCGTTGCGCAGCAGTCGCCCGTTGACGATGCGGGTGGCACCAATCTGAATGATCTCGTCACCTGCGGAGGGCTCCAGCCCGGTGGTTTCGGTATCAAACACGGTGTAGCTCAACTTGGTCAGCAACTGGTCGTCCAGGGCACGGGTTTCCTCGGTTTGCCGGAACAGATCAAAATCGTAGTACTCCGGTCGGCTCTCGTTGCGCAGCCAGGTGGCCGGGTCCGCGGCGTCCTGCGCCACGGCGGTGGGCAACAACATGCGAATCAGGGACAGGGGGGTGCGGGCGTCGCGTTGTTGCCAGAGCTCACCGCCATGGCGTTCAATCACGTCATGCAGTGTCAGTGGCGACTCTTCTCCTGCGCCGCGCATGGAGGCGGCCTCCCATTGCGCCAGCACACCGGCGCTCAAGCCCTCGCCTGACCACAGCAGATCAAGTTCCGCCATGCGTCCGGCCGGGTTCAGACGCAGCGCCACGGCGTCAACCGCGTACTGGTCCTGCAGGCGGCCCGCCAGGTAGCTCAGGCTCTGCAGCAGCGCAAAGCTGTCCACTCGAATCCATAGGTCCTGCGGCAGGGCATCGACGGTCACGCTCAAGCCGAGTCGGTGCTCAATTCTTTGCCGCGCGGCCTGGAGCAGATCAGCGCCGTGCATATCCTCCAGCGGCCAGTGTGTCTTGAGGGCGTCGTTGTAGTCGGCACTGGCCTGATCGAGATGCTGGCTCATGGCTTGCACCTCATCGCGGATCACGCCCACAAAGCGGTCACGTTGCTGGCTGTCCATGTCCGGGTACTGCTGCAGGTTCTCCACGGCGGCGCGCACATTACCCAGGGCGGCGCGGCTGCCTTCGGTCAGGGTCTGCAGAAGTTGATCGCGCTGGCTCTGGGCCTGCACGGTGCGGGTGATGTTGTCGAGCATCAGCACGTAGCCGCTGATGCTGCGCTCGGCCGCTGCGGGCATTACCTCGGCGGCGCCGAACACCGGTGCCATCTGGACCCGGATCAATTGCCCGGCGCGCGTCGTGGTGACGAAGTTGGCCGACGGTTGTGCGCTGCCGCGGCGCAGCCGGTGCTGCACGCTCTCCAGCGCGTGCGTGATCAGGTTGCGCTCCATGACGGCAAAGATCGATCGACCCAGCCCGATCAGCGTTGCGCTGCCACCAGGGGTGTTACTGCCCAGCACCTGAAACTGCAAGCGGGCGCGGTTGTTGTACAGCAAAATGCGCCCGTCCAGATTGCACACCACCACGCTTTGGGTCAACTCCGACATCAGCGCGGCCAGGCGGTTGCGCTCTTCTTCAACCGAGGCCTTGGCCTGCTCAATCTTCTGGGCCACGTCCTGCTGCAGCGATTCGCGCTGATCGGCCAGCGCGTTGACCACCTGCGCCAGGGTCCGGATCTCGCTGGCGCCGCGCTCCTGCAGGCGCAAGCTTGGGTTGGACGCAACCATCACCAAGGCCTGTTCGCGCATGCGCATGGGGGCCAGGGCGTAAGCCCGGTACAGCAGCCAGACCAGGCCGCCCAGTGCGCCCCAGGCCAGCAGAATGATGAATACAGCCAGCGGCAGCCGTGGCTGCAATATGTCCAGCGTGGCCTGGCGCTCGACGTTTTGCATGTCGGCCCACAGCACCGCGCCCAGGATGCCAAACAGCACCGCCAGCAGGCCATACAGCGCAGCCAGTCCAACAGCAAGGCGGTAGCGGTGATGCATGGCGGCGCGGTGGAGGGTCAGCGGTCGCTGTCAGTCATACGGCAGCGACTAGTCGGTACCCAATCCAAGCAACTCACGCACCTTGGCGACCAGGTCTTTGGTCGAGAAGGGTTTGGTCATGTAGGCGTCGGCACCGAGAGCCAGGCCTTTGCTGACCTCGGTGTCACGGCCCTTGGCTGTGAGCATCACCACCTTGACCGACGCGCATTGCGGATTGGCGCGAATCTGCTGGCAGACCTCAAAGCCATCCTTCTTGGGTAGCATGATGTCCAGCAAGATCAGGTCCGGTACCTGCTGTGCGATGGCTTGCAGGGCGGCCTCGCCATCGACGGCAACCTGCACGTCGAAGCCCTCCCGTTTCATCAGGAATTCAAGTGATACGACGATGTTGGGCTCATCGTCGGCGATCAGTATGCGGTGGCTCATGGGGGGTCCAGTCGGGCTAAAGTGGCGTCCCTGCGGCGCTGGCGTTGGCCTGCTGCAGGGGCAGTGTAAACGAGAAGGTGGCGCCCTGGCCGGGCTTGCTTTGCACCCACAGGCGCCCGCCAAAACGCTCGATGATGTGGCGGCTGATCGGTAGCCCCAGGCCGGTGCCTTGTGGCTTGTCGGTCATGGTGTTGCCGACCTGGCGAAAGCGCTCGAAGATCAAACCCTGGTTGGCACTGCTGATACCGGGACCGTTATCCCGCACATCCACCCGCAGAGCAGCGCCCTCTCGGCGCAGCGTCACGTGCACCTTGCCGTCGTTGCTGGCGCAAAATTTCACGGCGTTGGACAGCAGGTTGAGCATCACCTGAATCAGGCGGTCACGGTCGGCCAGGATCAACGCGGTGTCGCTGGCCAGGTCTTGCGTCAGCATGACGTGCCGGTCGCTGAACAAGGAGGAAGTCGCCGCCACCGATTCCTCGATCACCTCACGCAGGTTCAGCTCGGCTGGGTGCCACTCGGCGTTGCCCGACTCGATCTTGGCCATGTCCAGCACCTGGTTGATCAGGCGGGTTAGGCGCTCGGTTTCCTTGACGATGATGCCCAGGAACTTCTTGCGCTCGGTTAGGCCGGTCTTGGGGTCTTCGAGCAGGATTTCCGAAAAGGCGCGAATCGACGTGAGCGGTGTGCGCAGCTCGTGGGTCACGGTGGACATGAAGTCGTCCTTCAGGCGATCCAGCTCCTTTAGCCGCTCGTTGGCGGCGCGTAATTCAGCGGTAGCGGCTTCGAGTTCCTGCGATTTGAGTTCAAGCTCCTTGGAGTAGGCGCGCACCTGCGAGGCCTCGTCCAGAATGTTCATCACCTCGTCCAGGCCCAAGGGCTCCTCTTGCACCACCGAGGCCACCATGGCGCGCGCCGAGGCGCCGCCAATGGCTCCCGCCAGCAAGGTCTCGGCGTGGTGCACCAACTCGGCGTCCGCGGTCAATTCGGCCACGCTGCCCAGCCCACGACTGCGGGCGTAGTGCAAGAACGCGTCCTGCGCACGTTGCGGCCCCAGAAAGCGGCCGATCAGCGGCAGCAAGTCCTGCACCTGGGCACTGCCGCGCCATAGCCGCGAGCCACTGGACACGCCCACGGTGTGGCGAAACACGTCGACAAAGGCAGTGGCCTGGCGCGTCTCCACCACGCTGGGACGGTCCACCAGCGACACTGCCAGATAGCCGCCGATGTTGACCAGCAGACTCCAGAACAGGCTGTGCGAAATCTCGTCCAGGCCGCCCAGTCCAAACAGTTGCTGCGGTCGCAGCAGCGCCAGCCCGAACAGGCCCTCGCGCAGGAACTCTGATGGCAACCAACCGGATTTGGCAAACGATGGCAGCAGCAGGGTGTAGCCCCACACCACAAAGCCGCCCAGCAGCCCGGCAATGGCGCCGTTGCGCGTGCCGCCTTTCCAGTAGATGCCGCCGAAGATGGCCGGGGCGAACTGGGCCACCGCCGCGAACGAAATCAGGCCAATGCCCACCAGCGCATAGGCTTCACCCGCCGCGCGAAAGTAGATGTAGCCCAGCAGCAGGATTGCCACGATGGCCCAGCGCCGGATGCCCAGCAGCAGGCCCGATAAATCGCTGCGTTCGTTGAGCCGCAGGGCCTTGATGCGCAGGGCCAGCGGCATCACCAGATCGTTGCAGATCATGGTGGACAGGGCGATGGTCTCGACGATCACCATGCCGGTGGCGGCCGACAGGCCACCAATGAACACAAACAGGGTCAGCGCCTCGTGCCGCTGCGCCATCGGCAGCGTCAACACAAAGGTGTCGGCATCCACATTGCCCAAGGGGAAGTGCAGCATGCCGCCCAGCGCAATCGGCAGCACGAAGATGTTGATCAGCAGCAGGTACAGCGGAAACAGCCACACCGCCTTGCGCAGGTGCTGCTCGTTGACGTTCTCCACCACTGCAATCTGGAACTGGCGCGGCAGCAGCATCACCGAGAGCATCGACAGCATGGTCAGGGACCACCAGCTGCCGTAGCTGTTGCCGGTGTCGGCCACCGTCATCAGCGCCTTGAGCTTGGGCACCAGTTCGGCGCGGGTGAAGATGTCGCCAAAACCGTCGAACAGACTGAATGTGACAAACAGCCCCACCGCCAGAAACGCCAGCAGTTTGACCATCGACTCAAAGGCAATGGCCGCCACCATGCCTTCGTGGCGTTCGGTGGCGTCCAGGTGCCGCGTGCCAAACAAGAGTGTGAACGCCGCCAGGATCAAGGCGATGTACAGGGCGCTGTCTTGCCACAGGGCCTGTGCAGCGACCTTGGTCGGCATCACGATGGCCGGGTACTGCAGCAAAATCGTGAAGCTGTTGGACACCGCCTTGAGTTGCAGCGAGATGTAGGGAATGACCCCCACCACCGCGATCACGGTCACCAGGCCCCCCAGCAACTGGCTCTTGCCATAACGCGAGGCCACGAAGTCGGCGATGGAGGTGATGCGGTTGGCCTTGCTGATGCGGATGATTTTCAGCAACACGAACCACCACAGCCCGGCAATCAGCGTTGGGCCGAGGTAGATCGGCAGAAAGCCGATGCCGGCCGAGGCCGCGCGCCCAACGCTGCCGTAAAAGGTCCAGGTGGTGCAGTAAACCGCCAGCGACAAGGCGTAGATGGCGGGGTTGGCAATGATCGAGCGCCCCGCGTCGGAACGCTTGTCCCCGTAGTAAGCGATCGCAAACAACACGCCCAGGTAGGCGAACGACACGCTGATGATGACCCAACCCTGCAGCATGGTTGGCGTCTTTACTCGCGCCGCTCAATGACGAAGGCGGTCAATCCGATGAGCAATGCCCAGATGACAAAGATATACAGGTACAGCAGCGGAATGCCCAGCCACATTGCGGGCTTGCTGAACAGCGACAGCACCGGGTAGTTGAACAGCACGCAGCCTAGCAAGACGATGGCCACCAGGCGCTGACCGGTGATGTCGGAGCGTTGCATGCGCGGTTCTCCTCAACTGCTTGTCGGGGGGTGTTTTCGGTTCATTGTAGGTCGCACCCTGGCTAGGACATACCCTAGGTTTGGCCTCAGTTGGTGTCACTTACCGCGATGTGAAAATCAGCACACTGGTTAACACCTAGTTTGTAAGTTAATGTCAAGCGCCTTGTCAGAATCCGGTCAGCCAGCAGCCGCAAATTGCGCCCAGAGCGAAGTTGTCTCTAAGAAAGAACACAGATTCATGTTGTTGGCCATCGTGATCGCTAAGAGCCTGATCGAACTCTCCCTGCTGTTCATCGTGGGGCGTTTCCTGTTGGGTTTGCTCGCCGGGGCCAAACGCAACACCAACATTTTTTGGCAAATGCTCGATATCGCGGCCAAACCAGCGCTGTGGATCACACGCCGGGTCAGCCCGAAACTGATCCTGGATCAGCACATACCGCTGGCTGCCGCGAGCTGGCTGCTGATTGCCTGGGTGCTGGTTGTCAAACTGAAAATCGACTTTTGTCTGCAAACAGGAGTGGCCGCATGCCAGTGAATCCAGCTATGACGGGCTATTCGCCCACGCCGAATCTGGGGCGATTTGAGCGCTGGTGGCTGGTCTGGAAAGCCAAAACACTGCTCCTGGTTGGCGCGCGCCACGCCGCCACCGAGGTGTTTCAGGGAATATTGCGCCGCGCGCCCCAGGATGTGCTGGCGCTCAACAGCCTGGCCTACGCAGCGCTGCAGGATGGTCAGCAGGAAGTCGCCTACCGTTACTTTGAACAGGCGCTGGCGCTGAGCGCCAAAACTTCCAACGCGCACTTCAATCTCGCTTTTGTGGCCGAGTTGCTGGGGCGACTGGGCGAGGCCGAGCAGGGCTTTCGCGCCGCGCTGGCGATTGAAGAAAAAATGGACCGCGCCTGGTACGGCCTGGGCCTGGTGCTGGTGCGCCAGGGGCGGCTGGAAGAAGCGCTGGCGGCGCTCAAACGTAACACCCAATTGCAACCCATGAGCCCGTTTGGCTGGTACCAGATGGCGCGTGTGCACATTGACCTGCACCAGCCCGAAGAGGCCAAAGCGGTCATCAAACACCTGAAGGGCTTTGAGCCCAAAGTAGCGGCCCAGTTGGAGCGCGAGACCGGCTTGCGCGTGACCTAGCCGTGCCGCTTAGGCGGGGTGCAGGGGTTGGTGGAGAGTTGGGTAGGTAGTGGCCCATCTCGGTGGACGATGGTCTGGCACAAGGCCGCGTTCGCTCGGGATGGATTTTCGATAGCAACGAGGAGCAAACAATGCAGCTGACAGCAAAGCATCAGGAGTATTGGAGCAAGAACCTGGCGATAACGGGAACCTTGCTGAGTGTCTGGTTCGTGGTGACCTTTGTGTTGCCGTTTTTTGCCAAGGAGCTTAGTTTCAAGTTCTTTGGCTGGCCGTTTTCGTTCTGGCTGTGCGCGCAGGGCGCGCTGGTGATCTATTGCCTGATCATCTGGTACTACGCCCGGCACATGAATAACCTGGACAACCAATACGGCGTGGCCGAAGGAGAACTCGAATGAGCATGTTCGGATCTGCCAACCAATCGCAGAGCGCCTTCAAGAAAGGCCTCAACAAGGTTTACGGTTTCTACACGGGTGGTTTCATCAGCTTTGTGATCCTGGTCGCCATCATGGAGCAGATGGGCCTGCCGCGCGCCTGGATCGGCTACCTGTTCCTGGCCGCCACGGTGCTGCTGTACGCCGGCATCGGCGTGATGAGCCGCACCAACGACGCGGCCGAATACTACGTGGCGGGGCGGCGCGTGCCAGCCATGTACAACGGCATGGCCACCGGAGCGGACTGGATGTCGGCGGCCTCCTTCATCGGCATGGCCGGTACGCTGTACCTGACCGGCTTTGGGGGCTTGGCCTTCATTACCGGCTGGACTGGTGGCTACTGTCTGGTGGCGCTGTTCCTGGCGCCCTACCTGCGCAAGTTCGGCCAGTTCACCATCCCTGACTTTCTGGGCGCTCGCTTCGAAGGTAACTTGCCGCGCATCATTGGTATTTGTGGTGCCATTCTGTGCTCGTTCACTTACGTGGTGGCGCAGATCTACGGTGTGGGCCTGATCACCACCCGCTTGACCGGTCTGGCGTTTGAGGTGGGTATTTTTGCCGGCCTGGGTGGCATTCTGGTGTGTTCCTTCCTGGGCGGCATGCGTGCTGTCACCTGGACCCAGGTGGCGCAGTACGTGATTCTGATCATTGCCTACATGCTGCCGGTGGTGTGGCTGTCGGTCAAGCACACGGGTGTACCGATCCCTCAGGCGGTTTACGGTTACACGCTGGAGAAGGTCACCGCCAAGGAAGAGCTGCTGCTCAAGGACCCGAAGGAGCTTGAAGTGCGCGGCATCTACAAGGCGCGCTCCGAGGAAGCGGTTGCCAAGCTGAAGGATGTGCCCGCGGCCATGGCCGCCGACAAGGCTGCTGCCCAAAAGAAGCTGGACGATCTGAAAGCCAACAACGGCGCCCTGGCCGACATCCGCGCCGCCGAAGCAGCCCTCGCTGCACTGCCCAAGGATGAAGCCGCGGCCAAGACGGCCTACACCGCAGCCCGGACCGGCAATGCGGCCAAGGCGAACCCTCCAATCCGCCATGCCACCCCGTTCGCGGGCAAGGATGAAGCGGCCAGCAACATCGCGCGCAAGAACTTCCTGGCCTTGGTGTTCTGTCTGATGATCGGTACCGCCGCTTTGCCGCACATCCTGATGCGTTACTACACCACCCCCTCGGTGAAGGAAGCGCGTGAGTCGGTGAGCTGGTCGCTGTTCTTCATCTTCTTGCTCTACTTCACCGCGCCAGCCTTGGCAGTGCTGGCCAAGTTCGAGGTCTACACCGTGCTGGTGGGCACCCCGTTTGACCAGTTGCCAGCCTGGATTTCGCGTTGGTCGGCGGTGGACAAGAGCCTGCTGTCGGTGGTGGACGTCAACAAGGACGGCATTTTGCAACTGGCCGAGCTGACCATCGGTGGCGACATCATTGTGCTGGCCACGCCGGAAATTGGCGGCCTGCCTTATGTGGTGTCGGGCATGGTGGCGGCCGGTGGTCTGGCGGCGGCCCTGTCGACAGCGGACGGCCTGCTGTTGACCATTGCCAATGCCCTGTCGCATGACCTGTACTACAAGATCATTGACCCCAACGCTTCGACCGGTCGTCGCGTGATGGTGTCCAAGATCCTGCTGCTGGTGGTTGCCCTGGCTGCGGCCTACGTGGCGGCGCAGAAACCGGCGGACATTTTGTTCCTGGTATCGGCGGCGTTCTCGTTTGCGGCGGCCACCTTCTTCCCGGCGCTCACTTTGGGCATCTTCTGGAAGCGCGCCAACAAGTGGGGTGCGTCGCTGGGCATGATCGCTGGTTTGGGAACCACCTTCTACTACATGATGACCACGCAGCCGTGGCTCTACAAGCTCACCCATGGCGGCGCAGCGCTCACGCCTGAAATCCTGAAGGCCAACACCTGGTGGGATATTTCCCCCATCTCGGCCGGTCTGTTCGGCGTGCCCCTGGGTTTTGCGGTGATCATCATCGTGTCGCTGTTGACCAAGGCGCCTGGCAAAGACATCCAGGAGTTGGTTGAGCATGTGCGTTACCCCAGTCTGGACGGCAGGGTCTCAGCCGGCAGCGCAGCGCATTGAGTCACTTCTCTGTGTGAACCAAAAAACCCCGCTTCGGCGGGGTTTTTTTTGATGGGTTCGACGCGACTATATGAGGGCGTGAAGGCGCCTATGGCGCCCTGATCAGGCGGTTGCCGCCAGCAGGAACTCCGCGCCCTTCTTCTCGTTACGCATGGCCGCGACGATGCGCGAGATCTCGATGATCTTGGCGGTGAACTGGGCGTGGCTGGTGCAGCGCTCGATCTGCAGGCACAGGGCTTCTGAATCCGGGCCCAGCATGTCCTCCAGCAAATGGGTGGCGCGCCGAATCATGGGCGTGAGCTCATCCACAGGCGGTGCCGCGCTCGCTTTGGCTGGGCTTGCTGCGGCGGGCGCAACAGGCTTGGGCAGGTCAAGCATTTCTACAAAGCCGGCACTGAGCAGTTCGCCCAGTTGCTGGCGAGCCTCGTCGGGACTGGGCATGGCCTTGGTCAGTTCGCCCACGGATTTTTGCCCATCGACGACGATCAGCAGCATGCGTGCCTTCGGCGTGAGACTTCTATCCCTCAGCTTGATGGCGTTCACGCCAGCCTCGGTCTTGCGCAGGACGGAATGGGTATCCAGATCAGTCATGACAAGTGTCAGTTTTTCTACGAGTTGAGTGCCCAGACGATGTATTGAGTGTGCATCATCGACGCCAGATTGGTTGAAATCAAGAACTGGGGTTTACCCTGATTTAAATCTTTCCGTTTTCACATTACGAGAGTTTCCGAAAGGGTTTACTACCTAGTTTGTCAGGGGTGGTTCAGTTCAGCGCAAGGCCTTGTTGGTTTCAAGTCAGAGCAGGGTCAGAGCCATCTTCAACAATTGCGGCAAGCCTCCACGTCGGGGGCCTTCACCTTTTTGGAGACAGCACATATGAGAAGCGCACAAACAGCGGCCGTCGCGCGGCCGATGTCGGCGGAAGAGAAGAAAGTTATCTTCGCTTCCTCGCTCGGTACCGTGTTCGAGTGGTACGACTTTTACCTGTACGGCTCGTTGGCAGCCATCATTGCGAAGCAGTTCTTCAGTGGTCTGGATGAAGGCTCCGCTTTCATTTTCGCGCTGCTGGCTTTTGCTGCCGGTTTCATCGTGCGGCCCTTTGGCGCCATCTTTTTCGGCCGCCTGGGCGACATGATCGGGCGCAAGTACACCTTTCTGGTGACCATCCTGATCATGGGCCTGTCCACCTTCATTGTGGGCATCTTGCCGAACTACGCCAGCATTGGTGTGGCCGCGCCGGTGATCCTGATCTGTCTGCGACTGCTGCAAGGCCTGGCGCTGGGCGGCGAGTACGGTGGCGCTGCCACCTACGTGGCCGAGCACGCGCCACAGGGCAAGCGCGGTGCTTACACATCGTGGATTCAGACCACGGCCACCTTGGGCCTGTTCCTGAGCCTGATGGTGATTCTGGGTACGCGCACCGCAATCGGTGAAGCCGCTTTTGCGGATTGGGGCTGGCGTGTTCCGTTCATCGTCTCGATTCTGCTGCTGGCCGTCTCCGTGTGGATTCGCCTGTCCATGAACGAGTCGCCCGCCTTCGCCAAGATGAAGGCCGAAGGCAAGACATCCAAGGCCCCGCTGTCCGAGTCCTTCGGCCAGTGGAAGAACCTGAAGATCGTGATTCTGGCCCTGATCGGTCTGACCGCTGGTCAAGCCGTGGTGTGGTACTCCGGCCAGTTCTACGCGCTGTTTTTCCTGACCCAGGCCCTCAAGGTGGATGGCGCAACCGCCAACATCATGGTTGCCGTCTCCCTGATCATCGGCACGCCGTTCTTCATCCTGTTTGGCGCCTGGTCCGACAAGATTGGTCGCAAGCCCATCATCATGGCCGGCTGCCTGTTGGCGGTGCTGACGTACTTCCCGGTGTTCACTGCATTGACCAAAGCCGCCAACCCTGACCTGGCTGCCGCGCAGGCCGCCAACAAGGTGGTGGTGACTTCCGACAACAGCGAGTGCTCGTTCCAGTTCAACCCGACCGGCACCGTCAAGTTCACCAGCTCGTGCGACATTGCCAAACAAGTGCTGGCCGGCTCATCGGTGAGTTACGAGAACGCGGCCGGCGCGGCGGGTGCACCGGCGGTTATCAAGATTGGCGAGACTGCCATCCCCAGCTATTCGTCCAAGGGCCTGTCCGCTGCCGAGGCGAAAGCCAAGGGCGACGCGTTCAAGAAGGACGTCGCCGCAGCCCTCAAGGCCGCCGGCTACCCTGCCAAGGCCGACATGGCCAAGTTCGACAAGCTTAAGGTCATTGCCATCCTGACTTATCTGGTGATTCTGGTGACCATGGTCTATGGCCCGATTGCGGCCATGCTGGTGGAAATGTTCCCGACCCGCATTCGCTACACGTCGATGAGCCTGCCGTATCACATCGGTAACGGCTGGTTCGGCGGCTTGCTGCCCACCACGGCGTTTGCCATCGTGGCGCAGACCGGCAACATGTACAACGGCTTGTGGTACCCGATCATCATCGCCGGCATGACCTTCGTCATCGGCATGCTGTTCGTGCGCGAAACCAAGGACGTTGATATCTACGCCAACGACTGATCGTCGGATCACCCCAGCAACCAGTCCAAACCGACCGGTTGCCCGCAACAGGCCCTCCACGCGAGGGCCTACTTTCTTAGGAGATTCGTGATGTGGAAAATTGCAGTTGGTTTTGCCGTGTTTGCAGGCTTGGCCTTGTTCATCTTGAGCAAGGGTGGTGATATCGATATGGGCGGCGAAAAGCACGGCGCGGAGGCCACCCATGCCCCCGCCACCGCAGTTGCGGCGCCGACAGCGTCGGCTGCCACGGCAGTGGCGGCACCGGCATCGGCGAGCGCGAGCGCCAGCAAGTAGCGTCGGCTTGATCGGCGACGCTGCGGGTAACTCCGGGCCATGCTACGGCGCTTCGCAAAATAGAATAGGTCTATGAACTACATCAAGACCGAGGTGGGGCAAAAGGCGTTCAAGGAGCGCGCCCCCCTGTTGTCGGCTCGGCAGCGCTCGATGTTCATCCTGTTTGACGGTGCCCGCTCACCCGAGGCGGTGCTGGCCGCCACCGCCGGCTTGGGCAGCAGCATGGCCGATGTGATTCACATGGTTGAACAGGGCTTTCTGGCCCTGCCTCAGGCGACGCCCCCCGCGGCGGACTTCTTTTCGTCCACAGTGGCGATGGCCGCGACCGAGCCGATGCCGCTGCAAAGTCTGGTGTTGTCGCAGCAGGAGCGTTACCGCGCTGCCAAACCGCTGGCAACCGCCTTGACGGCGAGTTTGGGTCTGCGTGGCGTTTGGCTCAACCTCGCGGTTGAACGTGCCGAGGGCTTCGAGCAGTTGCTCGCCCTGTTGCCAGAAATTCAGGATGCCGTTGGCGTCGGCGCTTGCCGGGCGCTGGCGCAAACACTGAATCCCGAGGCGGCGGAGTCGCCAAATTCGACGATGTCGGCAAGCTAATCGCGCCACGGGCGAGCCCGGGGCCAGCCGTCAGCGCCGGAACTTCCCGTCGGCCGAGATGATGGACAGGTCGGCAAAGTCCAGGCCAGAGTGGTCGGTGGGGCTGAAGCTGACTTCAAGGCCGCCCAAGTCATACTTGTCCAGACCTTCCAGGGCTGCCTGCAGGCGTTCGCGCGTGGGCTTGGCGCCAGCGCGTCGCAGGGCCTCCACAAGTACCTTGGCGCTGGCAAAGCCTTCCAGCATGGCTGGGCTGAGGTTGCTGATGTCGCGCGCCTTGGCGAGTTGGGTTGCCTCTTTGACCAGCGGGTAGGTAAACGTCTGGGGCAGCACCTGGCTGACAATCACGCCGCGCGCCTGGTCGCCCAGGAGCTTGATGAAGCCGCCTGATGCATTGTTTGACAGCGTGACGAACTGGGTGCCACCGCTGGCAGCCTTGACGGCCTTGATGCCGTCCACGACCGCCGTGCCGGAGCCAATGATGACGATGGCCTGCGCCTCGCTCTTGACCATGAGCGGCACGATGGCCGAGAAGTCCGGCTTGGTGCGATCAAACTTGGCCACCGCGACAGGTTTGAGCTTGGCAGCATCGAGCCCTTTCTGGGTGCCGACCAGCCCATCGGCACCAAAACTGTCGTCCACGTGAATCACGCCGATGCGGGTGATGCCCTGCGATGCCAGATGTGCAACGGCCCGCTCGGCCTCGCGCTGGTAGGTGGCGCGCACGTTGAAGACGTGCCGCCGTACCGGCTTATGCAAGGTCATGGCGCCGGTGGAGGGCCCGATCAGGGGAACACCATGCTGGTCCAGGATCGGGATGATGCCCTCGGTGTGCGGTGTGCCGCGGCTCATGAAGAGGGCCAGTACCTTGCGCTCTTCAATCAGCGTGCGCGCATTCGCGGCGGCCAACTTGGTGTCGAACTTGTCGTCCAGTGTCAGGATCGTGATCTTTTCGCCGGCAAGGCCCCCCTTGGCGTTGATCGCGTCGATGTAGAGCGCGGCACCCGTCATCGATTCTTTGACCGTGGCTGCGGTGGCCCCGCTCACCCCCACGGTCTGACCGATCAAGATTTGGGCTGACGCCGACGCCACCGAGAGAAGCAGGGCGACAGAGGTGGCAAGCAAGCGGGTCGGTTTCATGCTGGGCTCCTTGGGGTTACGGGCAGTCTAGGTCCCCGTTGCAACGATTCCATTGGGGAAACTACGTGTCGCAGTGCCGTGGCCTCGATTCGCACGGCGCCCATGACTTCATTCCGTATGTGTCCGGCCGCCGCGCATAACCCTGCCGGGCGCACGGCGCGCTGAACTGCCTAGAATGTTCTGCCTCCACCACAGGGAAGTCAATCCATGCCTCAGGGAATCATCCGCATTCGGGGTGCAAGACAGCACAACCTCAAGAACCTGGACCTCGACATCCGCACGGGCGAACTCACCGTGGTGACCGGTCCGAGCGGCTCGGGCAAATCCAGTCTGGTGTTCGACACGCTGTTTGCCGAAGGTCAGCGCCGTTATGTGGAGACCTTCTCGGCCTATGCGCGCCAGTTTCTGGACCGCATGGACAAGCCCGCTGTGGACAAGGTCGAGGGCGTGCCCGCCGCCATTGCGATTGACCAGACCAACCCGGTCCGTTCGTCACGCTCCACCGTGGGCACCATGACGGAGCTCAACGATCATCTGAAGTTGTTGTTTGCCAGGGCGGGATCGCTGTATGACCGCGCCACGGCGCAACCCGTGCGCCACGACTCGCCCCAGTCGATCTACGCCGAACTGATGGCGCGAGTCGACGCACTTGAGGCCGTCGGCCCGACCGGCGTGGTGGCAGCGGGGAGGGATGCGGCACATGAACTGGCAAGCGCGGAGCCGGGCACTGGCACGGCAAGCAAGGGGCCGCGCCTGGTCGTCACCTTCGCGGTTGAGTTGCCGCTCAACACCAGCGCCGATGAGGTCACCCAGTGGCTGTCGACCAGTGGCTTCACCAAGGTGCAGGCCGAGCGCGAAGTCAGCGCATCCATTGTCTCGGGCAAGACCACTCACGTCGGCAAGGTCAAGCTGCTTGACGTGGTGGCGGATCGTTTCCGCCTGGGGCAAGTGGAGCGCGCGCGCGTGGTGGAGGCGATTGAGGTCGCGCTCAAACACGGCGGCGGTCGGATCGCGGTGTATGTGCTGCCCGAGGAGCCCGACGCATCGGCGCAGGTGTGGCAGTTCTCCACCGGCCTGCATTGCCCCGAGAGCGATCTGCGCTACAGCGACCCAATCGCCTCGATGTTTTCCTTCAACTCCGCGGTGGGCGCGTGCGAGGCCTGCCGCGGCTTTGGGCGGGTCATTGGCGTCGATTACGGGCTGGTCATCCCCAACGACAAACTCACCCTGCGTGCCGGTGCCATCAAGCCGATGCAGACCCCCGCCTGGCAAGAGTGCCAGGATGACTTGATGCGCCACGCCGAGGCCGGCGGCATTCCGCGCGATACACCGTGGTACAAGCTGACCGCCGAACAACAAGCCTGGGTCATCAACGGTTCGCCCAACTGGAATGGCAAGTGGAACCAGCATTGGTTCGGCATCAAGCGCTTCTTCGAATACCTGGAGACCAAGGCCTACAAAATGCACATCCGGGTGCTGCTGTCCAAGTACCGCAGCTACACCACTTGCCCGAGCTGTAACGGCGCGCGCCTGAAGACCGAGAGCCTGCTCTGGCGCATGGGTGACAAAGCAGCCGCCGATACCGTGCTGGAGCCCGCGCAGCGCTTCCTGCCCGCCGGTGTGAGCTGGAGTCGCGGACAACTCGAAGCCCTGCCCGGCCTGTGCCTGCACGACCTGATGCTGTTGCCGATCGAGAGCCTGCGGCGCTTCTTCAGTCAATTGGGGTCAGATTCCAATTATTCCGGGGACTCGCAGACCGCTCACACCAGTCACGGCGATCAGGCGCAGTACAAGGCACTCAAGCTGCTGTTGGAGGAAATCAACACCCGGCTCAAGTACCTGTGCGACGTAGGCATTGGCTATCTGACGCTGGACCGGCAAAGCCGCACCCTGTCGGGCGGTGAGGTGCAGCGCATCAACCTCACCACGGCGCTGGGCACCTCGCTGGTCAATACGCTGTTCGTGCTGGACGAGCCCAGCATTGGCCTGCACCCGCGCGACATGCACCGCATCACCCTGGCGATGCAACGTCTGCGCGATGCTGGCAACACGCTGGTGGTGGTGGAGCACGACCCGGCGGTGATGATGGCGGCCGATCGCGTCATCGACATGGGGCCCGGCCCTGGCGAACGTGGGGGCCAGATCGTGTTTGATGGCCGCACCGACGAACTGCGCCACGCCGACACCCTGACCGGCGCCTACCTGGGTGGGCGCAAACACGTGGGCATGGGCTTCAAGCGACTGGTGTCGGCTAATACGCCGCGCCTGATCCTGCAGGGCGCGCGCGAGCACAACTTGAGGAACCTGACGGTGGAGTTCCCGCTGCAGCGCCTGGTCTGTGTCACCGGCGTCAGTGGTTCGGGCAAGTCAAGCCTGATTCAGGACGTGCTGGCACCCGCCTTGTTGCGCCACTTCGGCAAGTCCACCGACGCGCCGGGGCTACACGAGGGGCTGCTGGGGGCCGATTGGATCAGCGAGGTTGTGTTCGTGGACCAGTCGCCCATTGGCAAGACGGCACGCTCCAACCCTGCCAGTTATGTTGGCGCCTGGGACGCGCTGCGCGAGATTCTTGCCAATGCACCGCTGTCGCGCGAACGCAGCTACACCGCAACGAAGTTCAGCACCAACAGCGGCGACGGCCGCTGCGCCACCTGTGGCGGCTCGGGTTTTGAGCACGTGGAGATGCAGTTCCTCAGCGACGTCTACTTGCGCTGCCCCGATTGCAATGGCCAGCGCTATCGGCCGGAGATTCTGGAGGTGATCGTTGAGCGCGGTGGGCGCCATCTCAACGTGTCCGCCGTGCTGGACCTGACGGTGAGCGAGGCGGTGAGCCTGTTCGCGCAGGACCGCGAGGTGGTGCGCACGCTGCAACCGATCGTGGACGTGGGCCTGGAGTACGTCAAGCTGGGGCAACCGGTGCCCACTCTGTCGGGTGGTGAGGCGCAACGCCTCAAGTTGGCAGGGTTCCTGGCCGGCGCCGCCAAAACCGCGACTGCCAGCGGCCAGGCGACGGCGCGCCGCGGAACCTTGTTCATGTTCGATGAACCCACCACCGGGCTGCACTTCGACGACATTGCCAAGCTGATGCGAGCAATGCGCCGATTGCTCGATGCGGGTCATTCGATTATCGTGATCGAGCACAACCTGGACGTGATCCGCTCCAGCGACTGGCTGATCGACCTCGGCCCCGAGGGTGGCGAGGCCGGTGGTCTGCTGGTGGCCGAGGGTACCCCGGAAGAGGTGCGCCTGCACGCCACTTCCCACACCGCGCAGGCGCTGCGCGAGTACGACAGCACGCTGGGGTTGGGTAGCCATGCCGTACGGGAACGAGTGGCTGAAGCCTACCCGTCATTGCGAGGCGCGCCAGCGATGCGGCAATCCATGTTGGCGCGGCAGAATGGGTCGCCACGCTACGCTCGCGATGACGAAACACGCGGTGGCGAAGCCCGCAGTGACCGCAACGACATTCAGATCATCAACGCCCGCGAGCACAACCTCAAGAGCCTGAGCGTCAACATTCCGCGTGGCAAGTTCAATGTCATCACCGGCGTGTCGGGCTCCGGCAAGTCGACGCTGGCGTTCGACATCCTGTTCAACGAAGGACAGCGCCGCTACCTGGAATCGCTCAACGCCTACGCACGCTCGATCGTGCAACCCGCTGGGCGCCCCGAGGTCGATGCGGTGTACGGTATTGCGCCGACGGTGGCGATCGAGCAACGCCTGTCGCGGGGTGGCCGCAAGTCAACCGTGGGCACCATCACCGAGGTCTGGCACTACCTGCGCTTGTTGTACGTCAAGCTGGGGCTTCAGCACTGCGTCCATGATGGCACACCGGTGGCGCCGCAGACAGCCGACAGCATCGCCGCGCAGCTGCTGCGCCGTTTCCGGGGGCAACACATTGGCCTGCTGGCGCCGCTGGTGATGAACCGCAAAGGCGTTTACACCGAGCTGGCCGATTGGGCCCGGCCGCGCGGCTTTACGCACTTGCGGGTGGACGGCAACTTCTTGCCGACCACCGGTTTCCCGCGTATCGACCGTTTCAAAGAGCACACCATCGAGTTGCCCGTGTTGAGCCTGGAGGTGTTGCCGCAGCGCGAGACCGAATTGCGCCAGGCGCTGGCCACCGCGCTCACCCATGGCAAGGGGGTGGTGCATGTGATGAGTGCGTTGGAGGGACTGCGCGGCGCCATGCTGGCGGGTGGTTCCACGGCGGGCATCGGCAGGGTGGAGGCCTTTTCCACCAAACGTGCCTGCCCGGTGTGTGCTACCTCCTATGCCGAACTGGATCCACGTTTGTTTTCCTACAACAGCAAACACGGTTGGTGCCCGGACTGCGTTGGCACCGGCGTGCGCCTGAGCAAGGATCAGCGCAAGGTGTTTGACGATTCCGTGCGCGACGACGACGACAAGGGCCGCGAACAGACCTTTGCCGAGCCGGAGGTGGAAGACCTGGCAGACGTGGCTTGCCCCACTTGCCAGGGCACACGGCTCAATGCCATGGCGCGCGCGGTCAAGTTCGGCGCCGACGCGGCCAGCGGCCAGGCCGGGGTTGCCATCACGGACATCGCCGCTTTGAGCGTCGGCGAGGTGCGCCAGTGGGTCGACACGCTGCAGGTGGCCGGTCGCATGAGCCAACGCGAGGCCGACATCGCGCGCGACCTGATTCCCGAGATCAAGAGCCGACTGGAGTTCCTGGAGCAGGTGGGTCTGGGCTACCTCACGCTGGACCGCGGCGCACCTACCTTGAGTGGCGGTGAAGCACAGCGCATCCGACTGGCCGCGCAATTGGGCAGCAACCTGCAGGGCGTGTGCTACGTGCTGGACGAGCCAACCATCGGCCTGCACGCGCGTGACAACCAGATTCTGCTGGGCGCCTTGCAAAGCCTGAGCGACAAGGGCAACACCCTGGTGGTGGTGGAGCACGATGAAGACACCATCCGGCGCGCCGAGAATCTGATTGACATTGGCCCCAGCGCCGGCAAGCGGGGCGGCCAATTGGTGGCGCAGGGCACGGTGGCCGACCTGCAGAACGCGCCGGACTCGCAGACCGGGCGCTACCTGTTGCACGCCATGAAACACCCGGTGCAGCCGCGTCGGCCTGTTGACTCCCCTGAGGGAGAAGGCGCCGCACCTTGGCTGGTGGTGCAGCGCGCCGCGCTGCACAATTTGCAGCATGTCACCGCCCAGATTCCGCTCAAGCGCCTGGTCGCGGTGACGGGTGTGTCCGGGTCTGGCAAGTCAACCCTGGCGCGTGACGTGCTGCTGGCCAACGTGCAGCTGGCGGTGCAACAGCGCAGTACCAAAGCGGGGCGTGATGCGCTGGCGGCGGGTCAGCAGATCGCCTGGACCGGTTGCGAGAGCGTGACCGGGTTTGAGACCATCGACCGGGTGCTGGAAGTCGACCAGACCCCGATCGGCAAGACCCCGCGCAGTTGCCCGGCCACCTACGTTGGCTTTTGGGACATCATTCGCAAACTGTTTGCCGACACGCTGGAGGCCAAGGCACGCGGCTACGCGGCCAACCGATTCAGTTTCAACACCGGCGAGGGCCGTTGCCCAAGCTGCGAAGGTCAAGGCATCCGCACCATTGCGATGAGTTTTCTGCCGGACGTAAAGGTGCTGTGTGAGACCTGCAAGGGCGCGCGCTTCAACCCCGAGACGCAGGCGGTGAGCTGGCGCGGCAAGAACATCGGCGACGTGCTGCAGATGGAGGTCGACGAGGCGGTGGACTTCTTTGCGGCCATGCCCGCCATCAGCCATCCGCTGCAGTTGCTCAAGGACGTGGGCCTGGGCTACCTGACACTGGGGCAGCCCTCGCCCACGCTCAGCGGCGGCGAAGCGCAGCGCATCAAGCTGGTGACTGAACTCAGCAAGGTACGCGATGACATCACCAAACGTGGGCAGAAAGCACCCCACACGCTGTACGTGCTGGACGAACCAACGGTGGGCCTGCACATGGCCGACGTGCAGCGGTTGATCCGCGTGCTGCACCGCCTGGTCGACGGCGGCCACAGCGTGGTGGTGATCGAGCACGACCTGGACGTGATTGCCGAGGCCGATTGGGTCATTGACCTAGGGCCCGATGGCGGCCAGGGTGGTGGCCGGGTGGTTGCCGCCGCCACGCCCGAAGACGTGGTGCGCCTGGGCACGCCGACCGGCGTGGCGCTGGGGCCGGTGCTGGCGCGCTGAAATAAACCGAAACAAAGCGATACCGCCCAGAGAAGACGCCGCCGTCGGTGGCCGGCATCATGACAACCATGTTCAACCAACAAGGAAACCTGTCATGAAACTCTGGCTCAAACGAACCTTGATCGGCGTCTTCGGCGCCTCCATTCTGATCGGCGGCTTGTCCGCCTGCGGGCATCGACAGCACAGTTGGAGCGCCAACATGAGTGCCGAGGAGTCAGACCAGTTCCGCGGCAAAATGGTCGAGCGCGTCAGCGGCAAACTCGAACTCAACGAAGACCAGAAGAAACGCCTGACCGCGCTGGCTGACAAGCTGCATGAGCAGCGTGCGGCCTTGGTCGGTCAAAACAAGGACCCACGGACCGAGGTGCAAGCCTTGGTGGCTGGCGACAAGTTCGACAAGGCGCGCGCGCAGGCTTTGGTTACCGAGAAGACCACCGCCATCCAGGGCAAGAGCCCGGAAGTGATTGCCGCGCTGGCCGACTTCTACGACAGCCTGAACCCGACCCAGCAGCAAAAGGTGCGCGAGTTCATGCAGCGTCGCGGTCGCTGGATGCACCGCGGGTGATGCGCGATGGCCGCCACCCAGGTCTTGGCGCTGCGCGACTGGGCCCAGCCGGTGCGCACCTACGGCCCCTCTTTGCTGGCTGAGCTGCCAGACCCCCATGCCGAGTTGTTGGCGCTGGTGTGGGGGCCGCGCTTCGATCGCGAGCACGCGCATGCTTTGCTGCAGGGCCGCTCGCCATTGCAGCCTGGCGTGCTCCAATCGGTGATGGACAGTGCCGACCGTTTTGATCGTCTGGCAGGTGCCCAGCAGCAGCGCGTGCGCCAGTTCATTCTGCGCCACCGCGCGCAGGTGCTCGGATGGGACAATCACGCATGCCCCGCATCCTGCTGATTGATGACGACGCGCAACTGGGGCCGCCCCTGGCGGCCTACTTTGCGCGTTTTGACATGAGCCTGGTCTGCGCGCTGCGCCCCAGTGATGGGTTGGCGCTGCTGCGCGCGTCGGCGCGCCAGGGTGCCTTCGACGCCGTGATTCTGGATGTGATGCTGCCGCAGATGGATGGTTTTGAGTTGTGCCGTACCCTCCGCAAGGAGAGCGATGTGCCGATCATCATGCTGACCGCGCGCGGCGAGGTGATGGATCGCGTGGTCGGGCTGGAACTGGGGGCGGACGACTATGTGCCCAAGCCGTTCGAGCCGCGTGAACTGGTGGCTCGGGTGCAAACCGTGCTGCGTCGGCGCATGCCCAGCGCGCCAACAGCGACGCGCCTGGAGTTCGAGGGCTTGCTCATCGATACAGCCACGCGCACCGTGCTGCGCCAGGGGGCGAGTTTGGACCTCACCAGCACCGAGTTCGACCTGCTGCACCTGCTGGCGCGTGACGCGGGCAAGGTGTTCACCCGCGACGACATCCTCAATCACTTGCGCGGCCACGAGGCCGAGCTGTACACCCGCGCGGTGGACATCGTGGTGAGTCGCTTGCGCAAGAAGCTTGAACCGCTGGACGCCATCAAGACGCTGCGCAATGCCGGCTACTCCTTGGCATTGGGGCGTGCACCGTCTGGCGGCGCTGGCCCAAGCGTGGCATGAGTGCGGCATGAGCGACGCCGCCGCGCCAAGACCTGCTGCTCGCTGGCACCGCCGCGCCCGGCATGCCTTGGCGCATTCCCTGCGCGTGCGCCTGGTGGTGATGTTCGTGCTGTTGGCAATGGCCATGGCCGCAGCTTTCCTGTTTGGCATGCAGCGCGCGCTGTCGGTTGGCTGGCGCGACGCAGCGCGACCGCTGTTGATGGACTATGTGGACCATCTCGCGGCCGAGATTGGCAGCCCGCCCAGCGTGGAGCGGGCCCAGGCCCTGGCGCAGCGTTTGCCCGTTACGGTGCGTATCAGCGGGCCAGCGGTCAATTGGAACAGCCACCCGGCTGCAGCTGAGCGAGAGTCACGTTGGCGCGACGCCTGGACCGAAGACGACTGGCGCCACCATGAGCCGCGCATTCTGGAGCGCACAACACTGGATGGTCACCACGTTCAGTTCGGTCTGAACACGCAGATCTGGCGCGACCGACCGCGCCTGGTCGGCTGGATCACCTTGGCCGTGTTGTTGGCTCTGACCGCGCTGGCCTATGCCAGAGTGCGCCGCATGTTGCGTCCGCTGGATCAGATTCGCGATGGCGCGCAACGCTTTGGCCGAGGAGACTTTTCGCAACCCATACCCGTGCGTCGCCCGCAGCGGCCGGATGAGCTGGGCGTGCTGGCGGCGACCATCAACACCATGGGCTCGGACCTGCAAAGCATGCTCGATGCCAAGCGCACACTGTTGTTGGCGATCAGCCACGAGCTGCGCAGCCCGCTCACCCGCGCGCGCCTGAACACCGAGCTGTTGCCCGAGACACCCGAGCTGCAAGCCAACCGAGACGCCTTGCTGCGCGATCTGGCGCTGATGCGTGACCTGGTGACGGACCTGCTGGAGAGCGAGCGCCTGGCCAGTCCGCACCTGGCCCTGCAGCGCGAACCGACCGATCTGGCCGTGCTGGTGGCCGAGGTGATCGCCGGTCTGGAGGGCGCACCCCGTGTGCGGCAGGAACTTGGCGCCAATTTGCCAGCACTGCAACTGGACCGGGCTCGCGTGCGACTGCTGTTGCGCAACCTGCTGGACAACGCGCTGCGCCATAGCGCGGGCGTGACGCAAGCACCCGAGATCGTGGTGCAGCAGATTTCGGCGCAGCCGACGGGTGTTTCATCGGGCGTGTGGATCCGCGTGCGCGACTACGGTGTCGGGGTCGACGATGCAGCCTTGGCGCATCTGGCCGAACCTTTCTACCGACCGGATGCGTCGCGCGAACGCGCCACCGGCGGCGTCGGCTTGGGTCTGTATCTGTGCAAGCTGGTGGCGCTGGCGCATGGTGGCAGCTTCGCCATTGAGCACGGCCAGCCCGGTTTGGCCGTGACGGTGACCTTGCCGCTCACTTGAGTCGATTGACGCAAAAGCGATAATGCGCTGTGACCGTCGGTCACGTTGAGAGGAACGATATGGATGCTCGCTTGGGTGCAGTTGCGATGACGGCGTGGCTGGGGTTGGGCGCTTGCGCCAACGTCGCAGCGCAGACCGACGCCACCAAGGCGGCTGTCTCCGCTTGCGAGGCCGAGGTGACCGACACCGTTCACCAGATGCGTGCGCGTGATGCGCAGCAGATCGAGTTCATCGCCGCCAAGCGTGTGCTGGTTCCCACGCAAGACGACGAGGTGGGGGTCAAGGGCGAAGGGCGCTATCGGCGCGCTGCCGGTGGCTCGGTGTCGTTTAGCTACAGCTGCGCGTTTAACTTCAAGACCGGCAAAACCAGCGGCGCGTTGTTCAACGAGCTGGGTCAAGCGCCGGTGTCCAGCGCCGCATGGCAGCCGGACTTGACCAAACTGTCACCGCAGGATTGCGAACTGGCGGTGGCGACCGTTTTGCGAGATCAGCATCCGAAGGGCGGCAACCTGGCGTTCAATTCGGCTTCGCGTCAGCTCAAACCGGGCGCTGACGGGCGCGCCGTGTTGTTTGGCCATGCCAGCATGGAGCGCGGCCCCGGCATGCGCCCGAGCGCGGTCAGTTACCAATGCGAGGTCGATGACCGCAGCGGGCGCATTTTGCGCGCACAGGCCAGCCTGGACTGAGGCGTGCCGACTGGCGGCTAGACCTTGACCAGCAGGGCGGGCAGGTCCAGTTCCTTGATCAGCGGGGCGGCCTTTTCGGCCTCATCTCGGGTGGCAAACGGCCCGACGCGTACCCGGATGCGTTTGCCTTGGCTGGTCTCCAACTCCTCCAGGTAGGCTTTGAATCCGGCGGCCTGCAGCTTGGCCTGCGCCTTGCGTGCGTTGGCTTCGTTGGCAAAGGCGCCGACCTGCAGGGCAAATCGAAATTCCGCTACGGTCACTTCGGTCTTTGTGGGCGCCGACGCAGCGGTTGACGCCACAGGTTCTGGCGCGGATGTCCATGCTATTGGGAGTGGGGTTGCGGGGTCGGAGACTTTGAGTGATGGTATTGGGCTTGCCGCTGGCGGCTCAATGGCGATGGCCACTACTGGCTGGCTTGGTGGCGAGGGTGCGGCGGCGTCAAACCCCGCGCTGGACGTCAGCAGCCAGGCAAACAGCCCGATCCCGGCCACCAGGCTGGTGTTGGTGGCCGCCAGTACGAACCAGCGACGGTTCGAGCTGGCGCTGGATGTCAGCGCGGTGCAGGCTTCGTCGATCGTGGCGCAGGCGACCAGCGCCGCTTCGATGCGCTTCTTGGAGAACCGGTAGTAGGCAGCGTTGGCAAACAGACCGGGCAGCACGAACACGACCGCCAGACCTGCGGCCAGCAACATCAGCTCGGTGGTGCTTGAAAAATCGAACACCAGTCGCCCAATGCCAAACACCAGTAGCCCCAGACCCAGGCAGATAGCGGCGAACATCAGGGCGACATTCCACATGCCGCGCCAGGCCAGCCAGTTCAGGGTCGACAGACTGGCTGGCCAATGCCAGGTGGCGCTGGTCCTGCCAGCCTGATCAAAGCGGGCGAACTGGCGCAGGTAGTAGTCCTGGTGCTTCTCGCCCACGGCGGCCTTGTACAGGTCCTGCATTACCGCCGAGGGCGCGCTGGCATCTGGCACTTCGACAAATCCCGGCTCAATGCGCAAGGCCTGGCCCGCTGCCTCGTTCGACGCAGGCAGGTGCCCACAGGCGGGGCACTTCCCCGCGGGATCGGTGAACGTTGCGGCGCATTGCGGGCATTGCATGGGAAGGTATCCACCAGCGATTGCAAATAATTGCGGATGTTACCGCGTGCAACACGCGTGCGGAGCGAAAAGGCGGCCCCAGGTTGATGTGCCGGGCGTGTGCCGGCAGTGGCAGCCGGCGCTCAGGCCGCCAGGGCGGCCTCGATGTCCTGGCTTAAGCTGGCCGGCTCATCGGTGGGTGCGTAGCGCTTGAGAACGCGGCCGTCCTTGCCAACCAGGAACTTGGTGAAGTTCCACTTGATGCTCTTGCTGCCCAACAGACCGGGCGCCTCGGCCGACAGCCAGTGGTACAGCGGATGGGCGTTGGCGCCATTGACGTCAATCTTGGCCATCATCGGAAAACTGACGCCATAGTTGAGTTGGCAAAACTCGGCGATTTCGCCATTGCTGCCAGCATCCTGAGCACCGAACTGGTTGCAAGGGAAACCCAAGACGACCAGGCCCTGTTTGCCATACTTCTTGTGCAGGGCTTCGAGTCCGCCAAATTGTGGCGTGAAGCCGCAGGCACTGGCGGTGTTGACGATCAGCATCGCCTTGCCCTTGAATTTGGACAGGGGCACGGACTTGCCGTTGATCTGGAGTGCTTCGAAATCGTAGACGGTTGACATTCAATCTCCAGGAGGTTGCCGCGTGACAGGCGTGCACGGTTCAGAGCCCCGCGAGCCAAGTATCAAGGATTGCTCGAAACCTTGCCCAGCACAAGGTCGATGCGGCGCTGCAGGCGCGCCGCGCCGGTCTGGTCGCCAGCTTGCTGGCTGCGCTGCAATTGCACGCCCAGCCACGCCAGCAGCGGGCGGCGCCAGCCTTGACCGGAGGCGGCGTCGGCAGCGAGCGCCATGCCTGCTGGGCTGAGCCGACCTTGGCGCAGCAGTGCGGCGGCAGCCACCAAGCGCGCCAGGGGGTCTTCGATGGCGGCCAGCACCGGGGCGTCTGGTTGGGTCGGTGGCAAGGCTGCCAGCGCCTGGTGCTGCGCCGGCAGCAGGGTGCGATCCAGGCCTAACCAATCCCCACGCAGGTAGTCGGCATAGGCCCGGTCCCGCGCGTCGGCATCGCCGGCCAACGCTACGAAGCCGGGGCAATCGTCCAGCTCCAGGCCGGCCAGGCGCACGGCGCAGCGCAGCAGTTCGGCGCGCGCCACCCGGTCGAGTCGGCCGGTGCTGGCGATTTCGCTCCGTGCGCGGGCAAACTCGGTCTCGGCAGCAGTGGTATTGCCAGTCAGGTAGCTTGAGGTGAAGCCCTTGAGCGCGCCGTGCGCGTTGCTCTGCCAGTCCGGTGGTGGCGCCGTGCTGGCACAGGCGACCAGGGTCGCCAGTAGCAGCGCCGGGGCGTATCGTCGTGCGTAGTGGGTCATGGCAGCTTGATCTCGGTGTCACGCGCAAACGGCCACTTGCGGTTGATCTCATCGACCAATTGCGTGACCCGGCGCAGGCTGGTGTCGACCTCCTTGCGCAGCGCGCCCAGGTCGGTGGTGGCCAGCTTGGCATTCGCGCTGACCGCCTTGGTGTCGGCGCTGATCACCTGGGCATCGGCGAGGATCGCGTCAACGCGTTGCAAGCTGGCGCGCGTGTCGCTCAGGATGGCATTGAGCTGGCGGATCGCTGCCTGTGTTTCGTCCATCACGCCCTGTTTGCCAAAGACCCGCTCGTCGGCCTTGGCCAACAGGGCGTTGGTGCGGTCCAGCGTGGTGATGATCTTGCGGGCGTTGTCATCGCCGCCGAGCACACCACCAAGTACGCCGTAACGTCCATTCAGGCGCTCAGTGGTGGTGCGCAGGTTGCCCAGGCTGGCATTGAGGCTGGAATCGGCGGCGGTCATGTTGCTCAGGTTGGCCAGCAGGTCGCGCGCGGTAGCCACCAGTTGCGGGAACTCGGCGGTGGCGTCACCGCGCAGCACGGTGCGCTGCGCTCCAGGGGGCAGGGGTGGGTCGCTCATGACGCCGGTGTAGGCGCGCAGGCGGGTGTCGCCGACGACGCCGCGCTCCATGGTGAACACGCTGGAACTGCGTAGCCAGCGAACATCTTTGTTCGGAATGTCCACCAGGATGTGGACCTTGCCATCCTCGGCCAGTTCGATCCGTTGCACGCGGCCAACCGGAAATCCGGAAAAGGTCAGGTCCATGCCGACGATGATGCCCTCGGAGTCGTCGGCGATCAGTACCAGTCGCTGGGTGTTCTCGAAGACCCCACGCGCCACCATCACGTACAGGATAAAACCACAGACCAGTGTCAGCATCAGCGCCAGCAACACCATCGCCTTGAACTCGACGTGGGCAATCGGTTTGTCCGCGGGGCCGCTGGTGGTGGCAGGTTCAGGTTGGGATTGCATGGCAAACGATCAGAAGTAGCGCAAGGTGAGTGATGCGGCCTCAATCAGCAGCAGCACCAAGAATAGTCGAACTGCACCGGGCTGCACGGTTGAGGCCGCGGCGCCCTGGGGCCTGGGCTCCAGGCTGGCCGCCGCCGGCACCACGGCCACGGCCAGCGCAAACAGCACCGTCTTGAACGCAAAACCGAAGGCCACAATCGGCTCGAACACCCTGCCCACGGTGTGCATGTAGCCGGGCAGTCCCCAGGGCGACAAGCCGTAAACCAGCAGATACGCCAGCAGCAGGGCCACGATGCTGCTGACCACGGCCAACGCCAGTACCGAGAAGGCGTTCCCGGTCACCTGCGCCAGCAAACTGTCGCGCAGGCGCTGCACATCGATGTGGCGCTGTGGTGTTGCCGGCATGGCACCCAACGACGCCACGGCGCCGGCGTTGAAAGCCAGTCCAGCCCGCAAGGTGACAAACAGCGCCGCCGCGAGCGGGATCAACTCCAGCACCAGCACACGCACCACCATTTCCAGCGCGTATTGCGACAGGCCATAACTGACCGCGGTCACCATCACGATGCGGATCAACACCAGACTCAGCAGCGCCGTCAGAACCGTGAACCATGGCAGCACTTGCCAGGTAGTAAGGTAAACGTGATGCGCGGCTCGGCTACGCCGCGCCGGGTCGTAGCTCGAAGGGGACAACATCAGTACAACCGCCACGGCGCCAAAGTGCAGCAGGTGCCACCAGCTCCAGGCGTGTCGCCCCAGGGCACGAACCCAGGCGCCGGGAACGGCGGGCAGCGAGGAGCTTGCAGGCATGGGTCGATGATAGCGAAGCGTGGTCGCGCCAACCCGGGTCGCGACGATGCTGCCTAGGGTTTGGAGGCTTCGCCATTGCCGGTGGTGGGCATTGGCGCCGGTTTGGCCGATAACTGGCGCAGAAGCGTGTAGGCAACGCCGCCCAATACCAGCACGCCAACCAACAGTACCGTCCACAACGCGACGCTGCGTTGCTCGGTGCCAGCGGGCAACCAGCGCTGGAGGGTCGATTCGCTTGCGCCGTCGGTTTGCAGCCGGACACTGGCGACGCTGGC
Organism: Candidatus Rhodoferax odensensis; assembly: GCA_016718405.1. Lineage (GTDB taxonomy): Bacteria > Pseudomonadota > Gammaproteobacteria > Burkholderiales > Burkholderiaceae_C > Rhodoferax_D > Rhodoferax_D odensensis. The sequence goes on along the minus strand of JADKDJ010000008.1, from coordinate 173,021 downwards.
GCGGGGCAAGTCGTCGAGCTTGGTCGTCATGGCCGAGGCCAGCACGGTGGAGTTGATCGCACTGGGCTCGCTGCGGGCCCGGCCGGCCACCAGTTCAAACGGTGCTCTGCCAGTGGCAAGAAACACCAGTTGCACCGGCTCGAATTCAAGCGCCGCTTGCAGGTCTGCCACCGGCAGCGTCATGCCTGGTGTGGCCTCCACGCGCAACCAGCGCACGGACGCGTCGCCCAAGGCCACGGGCGCGTTGGTGCTGGGTTGATCGGGCGTGCCGAGTCGGTACACCGCCGTCTGCGCCAGCAGCCGCCAGGGCTGCGCGGCATCGTTGCGGCCGAGAATTCGCACCGGTATCAGCGCGTTGTCGCGCGTGGTGCTCAGGTGCAGCGCCGCCAGCGGCGCGGCGAAGTCCAGCGACCAGGTCAGGCTGGTGCTGCCCTCGGCCACCGCGCCTGCCAAAGGCGCGCGCACCCGTGCGGGCGGTGTCCAGGTGGTCGCGACGCGGCCCAGCATGTGCTGCACTTGCACGCCGGCCTGGCCATCCCAGCTCAAACGCAAGTAGCGGCCCTCCAGCGCCAGGGGTTGTTGCAGCACCAGGGTCTGGTTGCTGGGCGCGTCGACACCGTCGAAGCGAAACAGCGGACCTTTGAGCGCAATCGGCGTCCAGCGTACCAAGTCGGTACTGCTGGCCAGCGAGAAGTGAATCAGCGTGTTGGCGGGAAACTCAGCCTGCAGCTGCAGCGCGTCGATGGTCTGCTTGTCGGTCCGCGTGTCGAACAGCACCGTCGGTAGCCGGCTGGACGTTGGCTCTGCGGGTGCGGCGCCGTTGGCACCGTCGCCGAAGCGCACCCAGACCGAGCCACGCTGGCCGTTTTGATCGAGCTGCACCTGCACCGAGTTCTTACCCGGGCGTTTGCCGCCGGTTGCATTGAATAGCGCCAGGGCCGCATAGCGTTGGGTCTGTGCCGCTGGGCTACTGGTGGTGCCGCTGGTCGGCACCAGGGCGAAGGCCACGGCCTCGCCGTCGGCATTAAAAACCCGCACATCGTGCGCGTTACGGCTTTGTAGCCGCAGCATCGCCTCGGCCGGCAGTGTAATGCGCGCGGCGTTGGCACCGGCGGGCACCGCCAGCGTGGCACGCCAGGCGAAATCGGCCGGCGTCGGTGCGTTGGCCGCGCTGGCATTGACCGACAGCAGGCCCGCCGTCAGCCAAGTGACCACATGGATCAGGGTTTTCATGAGGTGGCCTCCTTAGGTTTGCTGGCTGCCGCCGGCGGTGGCATGGGTGCGAAGTAGCCCACCACCAGCATCAGAACGCCTACGGCGATGAACACCACGATGCGCTCGGAGCCACCGCGATTGGACAAGTCGATCAGGAACAGCTTGAGCACCGTCACGCCCAACAGCACGGCGCCGCCCATCCACACCGGGCGCGCCTGGCGTCGGTGCGCCACGATCATCAACCCCAGTGCAATCAGGGTCCAGAGGATTGAATAGCCGGCTTGCACCAGGAACGATTCGAACAGGCGCTCGGCGTTCCAGGGCACGCCGGCGAACTGGTGGGCCACGCGCAGCCACACGGTGTTGATCGCGACAAAGGCAATTGCCACCAATGCCAATGGCAGGCGTGGGTGGCGCGCCAGCGCCGGGATGGCCGAGGTGCTCTGACGTAGCCGCATCAGCCACAAAGCGCAGGCCGCCAGACCCAGTGCCACGCTTAGGTCGGTTGGGTTGAGCAGGGGAACATAGGGCAGGGGGCGGGCGTTGCCGTCGGAATGGATCGCCACGGCCAGGCAGCCCAGCGTCACCAGCAGCGCTACCGGTGCCGCCGCGCGCCACAGGTAGGCGTCGGCAAAGCGGTCCAATGGCCAGCGTTGGCGCAGCGTGCTGGCGGGATCGAACCAGGCCCGCGCCGACAGCGCCAACAACACCACGATGGCCGAGACCAGGACAATCACCGAGGCCCAGGCGGTCCGCTGCAGCTGTGCTTGTTGTACCGCCCAGATGAGTACATTGCCGCCCAATAGCACCAGCAGCCAGATACCGCCACTGTGGGTCCAGGACCACCAGCCCCTGGGTGTGCCTGCATCAAGCCGGCGCAGCATGACCCCGTGCAGCATCAGTGCGACCGGCCATACCAACCAGCCCCAGGACTGAAACACGTGGTCAAGTTGGGTCATGCCCTCCAGCGCGACGAGCAGCATGACCGGCAAGTTGAACCAGGCGGGGGTGGCTGCTATCGACCACGGCCGGGCGCGCAGCGGCAGGGCCAGTCGGTGGGCGATGAAAGCGCTGCCCAACCAGGCCAACATGCGCAGATGCGCCTGCTCGGCGTGCGTGAAGACGGACGCCATGACACCGTGGTCGCCCAGCGCGCTGCGATCAATCTCATAACTCACTGCGAACTGCCACCACAGGAAGCCGATCCAAAACAGCACTGGTGAGAGACCCTGTTCCAGCTTCTCAAGCTGGCGCGTCGTTGGTGTTTTGGCCGGCTCCCCCGCGCCGCGCGACCAGTGCGCCAATGCCAGCGCCGAAAACGCCAGCAGCGCGGCGCCAATGAAGCCCGGGTTGGCCAACGGCCAGCTGGCCACTTGTGCGTGATCCAGCGCGCTGAGGTAGGACAAGGCCGCCAGCAGTTGCAGTGCCAGGCCGATCGCACGCGCCAGCCAGCGACCCTGGCGCTGGCCCATCCAGTACACGGCGGCGCCCTCGGCGGCCCAGACGGCCGAAGTCCAGCGTGCGTCCAACGCCAACGGCACTGCCAGTGTGACAAAGCCCAGGCCCAGTGCCACGAAGCATTCAGCCAGCCAACGCCCCACATCGTTGCCTTGCCTGGCGCGGCGCATCGCCCAGACACCCAGCCCCAGGTAGAAACCGCCCGTGGCCAAAGACGAAAAGGCGGTGGCGTACTCGATGTCACGCACCAGGCCGGCCTGCAGGCCAAAGGCGACCAGCGGCGTGCCAAAGATCAGCGTGGCGTCGACGGCCTGTTTGGCCGCCAGTGAATGGCGCGTGGCGTACAGCAGGCTGGCCAGCACGTAGATCAGGAAGAAGGCGATCAGGAACGGCTCGGTACTGGCGAAGTGCTCGGGCCGGTACTTGAGCACGCCCCACAGGGTGGCCACGCCAAAGGTGGCGAAGAAGCCCAGCAAGTTCAAAGGCCGCCAGGCGCGTAGCCAGGCAATCGCCACGACGCCCAGGTTCAGCAGCAGGTAGTAACTGAACAGCCCCACGTGGTTGCCCTGGCCGGTGGAGACCAGCAGCGGAGCGGCGAAGGCGCCGGCGAACCCGATGAAGGCCATCGGCATGGCGTTTTGCAGCAGGGCAATGGCGGTGGAGAAAGCGCAGACCAGTCCCAGTACCACGAAGGCCGCGCCAGCCGGCAAGAACTGGTAGAGCCGAAAGGCGGCAAACACGGTCAGGTACAACACGGCCACACCTGCGCCTTGCAGTGTCAAGGCGTAGGCCAGTTTGTCCGGCTTCTTGGTGCGCAGCCGAAAACCAAACACAAACAGGGCAAGGCCAGCCACACCGATGCTGGCCAGGCGCAGCTCGGGGGGCAGGATGGCGTGGTCGATGGCGTACTTGGCCAGGAAGGCCAAGCCGACGAACAGCACCACCACGCCCATGCGCACGATGGTGTTGCCGCCGAACAGCCAGTTGCGTGCCGCCGTGATGGCACGGGTGGCCAGATCGGGCTCAGTGGCTTGGGCCGTGCGGGCTTGGGTGGCCGATTTGACCGGCTCGGTAACCGGATGCTGTATGGCCGGGTTGGGCAGACTGGCCACTGCATCAGCGGGCGCGGCGAGGCTGGCGGTGGCGGCCAGGGCCGCACCAGCGGGCAGCGCGGCTGGCAGCGGTGGGGTGGTGAGGTCGTCGCTATGGATGTCCGCTGGCCAGGGCTCCCCGGGCAGGGTTTCGGGGTCGGGGGTTGTCGGTGGTGTGGGCGTGGCGACCGAGGTGGTGGCAGACGTTACAGCCGGCGGTGTAGCCGGTGTGGCGGCCCATTTGGCGCGCTGCAACTCGATTTCGGTTCGTACCGCGCCGCGCAGTGTGCGCCCTGCCAGGGCGCCGAGAATGGCCCCCAGGATGGCGCCCGCTTCGGACTCGTGTCGGCCCATGAGAAAGCCGAGAATGGCCCCCCAGATTGCGCCCCAGATGATCATGCTGGTGTTCCCCTTGTTGTTTGGGTATTGGTCTGTTCGTGACGCCCCCTGAGATCGTCAGCCGGGGCAGTCTAGCAGCGTTGATTGGCCTGCGGCTTGTGCGTTCCTGCGCACGTTTGGAAACTTGGTTTGCGAGAGTGTGACTTTTGTTGTGGTTTTTTACACGCATTGCCAGTTCGACGTGATTTCTGTCACATGCGCTTGCATCTGTGCTGGCTAAACTTTCAGCATGTCTCGAGGAACCGCCATGCAACAGTTCAAATTCGCCGAAAGGCCTTCGCAGCCGGACGCGGAATTGTCGCGTTCCTTCATTCAACGCCTCATTCATTGGGGCGAGCCCGCGCCGGTTCAGGCGCCCTCGAATGCCGAAGTGTTTGACGATCGCGACCTGGACCAACGGGTGCGCGAATCGGGCGAGTGGTAAGCGCGAGCTCTTAGCTGCGCGTTTCAGTTTTACTGAGTCCGGTTGCCGCTGAGGCGGTAGTTTTCAGGCGCCTGTCGGGCGCCTTTTTATTTGAGTTGTCTGGACTAAAAGCATATACTGTTATTAATTACAGTTCTTGCCTTTAACCCTTGCCAGCTCTTCATGTCCGCGTTGCCGCTCCCTGTTTCTGCTCTTGGCGCTGCTGCCGTTTGGCGTGCCGACGAACTGGCACGTCCGCCGGGCTTGGTGCTGGCTACCGGGCACGCCTTGCTGGACAGTCAACTGCCAGGTGGGGGGTGGCCGGTGGGCGCGTTGGTGGAGATCTTGCAGGCGCAAAGCGGTCAGAACGAGTGGCGCTTGCTGTTGCCGGCATTGAAGCGTCGGTCGGCGGGTCCGGTGGTAATGGTGGGTGCGCCCCACGTGCCCTTTGGGCCGGGGCTGGCGGCGCAGGGGCTGGACTTGCAAAGCCTGTTGTGGATCACCAGCGCCGAGCCGGCAGCGCGCATGTGGGCCTGCGAGCAGGCCTTGCGTTGTGCGCCGGTCTCGGTGGTGCTGGCCTGGCTGCCCCAGGCCCGCTCTGAGCAGTTGCGGCGGCTGCAAATGGCCGCAGCCCAATACAGCAAGCTGTTGTTTGTGATGCGCCCGGTGCAGGCGCAGGACGAAGCCTCGCCCGCCGTGCTGCGTCTGGTGCTGGGTGGGCCCGCCGCCGGGGCGGACGAACCGGGCGATGCCTTGTGTGTGAACATCCTCAAGCGACGCGGCCCGCCGCTTGACCAGTCCATACGCTTGCCAGCCCGGCCCGGGCGTCTGGGCGCATTACTGAGACTTTGCGGGACAGACCGCAGCCCGCGTAGCGGGCAAGCTCTGTCCCCAACTGATCAGGGATGTTTTTGCGGGACAGACCGCAGCCCGCGTAGCTTGTTTGCGCTGTCCGCAACCGATCAGCGGCTTGGGGAGGGTCATGCACTGGATCGCCATGCAGCCCCGGCCTGAAGCCACTCTGGCACCGGTTGAATCGCCAGGCTCCCTGTCACAGGACACCAATGCCTTGGTCGATGCACTCGGCGCCCTGGCGTGGTGGGCGCTGCGCTTCACGCCCAAGGTAGCCCAAGTGGACGATGCACTGGTGCTGGAGGTCTCGGCAGTGAGCGCCTGTTTGGTGGCCGGCAACCCTTGCTGCATGCCATGCTGGGATCGGACAAGCCCGTGGCGGACATTCGGTATGCTCGGGGTGCTACTTTTTGATAGCGTTGGCACGTCTCCAATTGGCCGGAGGCGCCACCAACTGAAGCACGGCAGGTGGTGGCGGCGAGCGCGGCGCCTGGGCCGCGCGCGTCGCACCGGATGATTTGCCCTGCATACGCTGGCGGCGGCGCGGGCCCACCTGCCCACGCTGGCGCGCATAGGTTGCGCGCGCGAGGGCGGTTGCGCGCTCTGCCGCGTGGCGGCGTGGCGCGGCGCTTTGGCGCCCCTTTGCTCGATGCGCTGGACTGCGCCTATGGCTTGAAGTCCGAGCTCTACCCCTGGCTGGTGCTGCCCGAGGTGTTTGATGCGTCGCTGGAGTTGGCAGCCCAGGTGGAGGCGGCATCGGCCCTGTTGTTTGCGGCGCGGCGCCTGCTCAACCAGTTGCTGGTGTGGCTGCGCGCGCGCCAGCGTGGCGTGCTGGCATTGCGACTGGGCTGGCAGATGGACAAGCGCCGCGATACCGCCAGCGAAGGTGAGCTGGTGCTGCGCACGGCCGAGCCCACACTGGACATGAACCATCTGCAGCGCCTGCTGGGCGAACACCTGGCACGCATTACCTTGCCGGCTCCGGTGCTCTATTTGCGGCTGCGCACGCTGGAGACCCAGGCCCTGAGCGGCAGCACGGCCAGCTTGCTGCCCGATGAAGTACTGGGGGGTGACAGCTGGCACCAATTGCTGGAGCGTCTGGCTGCGCGGCTGGGGCCGCAGTCTGTACTGCAGGCGCAAGCCTGTGCCGACCATCGGCCCGAGCGCATGCAGGCCTGGGCGCCCGCGTCCAGTGCGCCGGTTCGGGCCGTCAACCCGTCTGCACGGGTGGGAGCCGGTGCCATCGAGCCCGCACGCTCTGATGGACTCTACCCGACTTGGTTGCTGGCCGCGCCGCTGAAGCTGGCCGTGCGCCAGGAGCGTCCCTTGTACCAAGGACCGCTGACCCTGCTGGCCGGCCCGCAGCGGCTGGAAGCCGCCTGGTGGGAGCAGGCTGCCGGCGCGGCGCAGCCTGCTGGTGAGGGCTGCGCCTTGCGCGACTACTTTCTGGCCCGCAGCGAGCAGGCTGGTTTGTTGTGGATCTACCGCGAACGCCTGGGCGGGCTGGACGTCGAAGCCGCGCCGAACTGGTATCTGCATGGGCTGTTTGCCTGAGTTCGGGCTGCACGCGTGACGGTTCGCCATGGTCCCTTGTCCTGTGCCAGTCGCTGGTTATGCCGAGCTGCATGCCTTAAGCAACTTCAGCTTCCAGCGCGGCGCCTCGCACCCCGAGGAGCTGGTGGCGCGTGCGCATGCGCTGGGTTACACGGCGCTGGCCATTACCGACGAGTGCTCGGTGGCGGGCATGGTGCGTGCGCACACCGAGGCCAAGAAGTTCGGACTCAAGCTCTTGCCAGGCGCCGAGTTTGTCCTGGCGGAGGGCTGCAGCCTGGTGGCGCTGGCGCACAACCTCACGGGCTGGGGCAATCTGTGCGAGTTCATCACGGCGGCGCGCTGCGTGGCCAGCAAGGGCCATTACCGCGTGAGCTGGCAAAGCAACAACTTTGCTCTGTTGCAGGACTGCGAGTTGCTGTTGAGTTTCGACCGGTCTACCCAGGGCGCTATCACTTTCGAAGCTGTTAGCGCTCACTGCATAAGGGCCAGGGCCTTGTTTGGTGTCAGAGTCTGGCTGGCGGTGGAGTTGTTTTGTGGTTTGGACGATGTGTTGTGGCTGCACCAGCTGCAGCAGGCCTCCCGGCTGACCGGGGTGCCGCTGGTGGCTGCGGGCGATGTGCACATGCACGCGTTCACGTAAGCCGATGCAGGATGTGATGACGGCGGTGCGCCTGGGGCGGCCGGTGCAGGGTGCGGGTTTGCCTTGCAAGTCAATGCCGAGTCTCACCTGCGCTCGCGCAAACGTTTGGCCCAGATTTACGCGCCGGATTTGCTGGCGGCTACCCTCATCATCAGTGAGCGTTGCCACTTCAGCCTGGACGAGTTGCGCTACCAGTACCCGCTGGAGGCCGTGGTGCCCGGTCTCACGCCCGCGCAAACGCTGCGCCAGTTCACTTATGAGGGGGCCAGCCAACGTTATCCCCAAGGAATTCCGGCCTCGGTGCAGCAGCAGATCGAGCATGAACTGGTGCTGATTGCCGATCTCAAGTACGAGATGTACTTCCTGACTGTGCACGATATCGTGGCCTTTGCGCGCAGCCGCCACATCCTGTGCCAGGGGCGTGGTTCGGCCGCCAATTCGGCGGTGTGTTATTGCCTGGGTGTGACCGAGGTGGACCCCTCGCGCATCAACATGCTGTTCGAGCGCTTCATCAGCCGCGAGCGTAACGAGCCCCCCGACATCGATGTCGACTTCGAGCACCAGCGGCGCGAAGAAGTCATTCAGTACATCTATGCCAAGTATGGGCGTGACCGGGCCGCGCTGACGGCCACCGTCATCAGCTACCGCCCGCGCAGTGCCCTGCGCGATGTCGGGCGTGCGCTGGGTATCGACGAGGCGCTGATCTCCGCTTTGTCCAAGGAGCACCCCGGCATGTACAGCCGCGAGGTGCTGGCAGAGCGCTTGCAGTCGGCGCTGGCCCGTCTCGGACCGGTTTACGTTTCACCCCAGACTGAGCTGCTGGACTTGTGGTTGCATTTGAGCAGCCAGATCCAGCGCTTTCCGCGTCACCTGAGCCAGCACGTGGGCGGCTTTGTGCTCACGCAGGGCAAACTCACGCGCCTGGTGCCGGTGGAGAACGCCGCCATGCCGGATCGAAGCATCATCCAGTGGGACAAGGATGACCTGGACGCCATGGGTCTGCTCGTCGACGTGCTGGCGCTGGGCATGCTCAGCGCGATCCGGCGTTGCCTGGATCTGATCAGCGTGCAGCGTGGCTACACCTTCCAGATGCAGGACATCCCGGCCGAGGACCCTGCCACCTACGACATGATTTGCCGCGCCGACACGGTGGGCACCTTCCAGATTGAGAGCCGTGCTCAGATGAGCATGTTGCCGCGCTTGCAGCCTCGCTGTTTTTACGATCTGGTGATCGAGGTGGCGATCGTGCGCCCCGGACCGATCCAGGGCGGCATGGTGCATCCCTACCTCAGGCGCCGCCAGGGCCTGGAGCCGGTGGACTACCCCGGGGGGCTGCGTGCGGCACTGGAGCGCACCCTGGGGGTGCCGATCTTCCAAGAGCAGGTGATGCAGATCGCCATGCTGGCGGCGGGCTTCAGTGCCGGCGAGTCCGATAGCCTGCGCCGCTCCATGGCGGCCTGGAAGCGCAAGGCGGCGTGCAGAGTTTCACCACCGCCTGGTCGGCGGTATGGTTGAGCGCGGCTACACGCAGGAGTTTGCGCAGGCCATCTTCAAGCAAATCGAAGGCTTTGGTGAATATGGTTTTCCGGAGAGCCACGCCGCAAGCTTTGCCCTGCTGGCCTACGTGAGTTGCTGGCTCAAGTGGCATGAACCCGCCTGCTACCTGGCGGCCATGCTCAACAGCCAGCCGATGGGCTTCTACGCCCCCGCGCAACTGGTGCAGGACGCTCAGCGCCATGATGTGCAGGTGCACCCGGTCGACGTGATGCACAGCGACTGGGACTGCACGCTGGAACAAATGGAGCAAATGGGGTCAGATCCCGATTCAGGACAGCAGTCCCAACGAAGCGCGCAAGCTCAAACGAAATCGGGCTCTGACCCCCATTGCTCTGACCCCATTTGCGGCGACGCACCACGGGCCGTCCGTCTGGGCCTGTGCATGGTCAGCGGTCTGCCCGGGACGTCGCGCAACGCATCATGGCCGCACGTGAACAAGCGCCCTTCACCAGCACTGAAGACCTGGCCCTGCGTGCTCGTCTTGACGCCGGTGACCTCAAGGCACTGGCCGGAGCTGATGCGCTGATCAGCCTGTCCGGCCACCGCCGCCAGCAAGTCTGGGATGCCTCGGCCCTCAAGCCCGCGCCGCCGTTGCTGCAGGCTGTGCCGGTGGACGAAGACGTGCTCGAACTACCTGCCGCCGCCGAAGCCGAGGAAGTGTTTTTTGACTACGCCGCGCTGGGGCTGACACTGCGCTCGCACCCCTTGGCCATCCTGCGTGCGCAGTTGGCTAAACAAAAGCTGCAGACCGCCGCGCAATTGCGTGATCTGCCCAGTGGCCGGCTGGTGCGCGCCTGTGGCATCGTCGTCATGCGCCAGCGGCCGCAAACCGCCAAGGGCGTGACCTTCGTCACGCTGGAAGACGAGACCGGCAGCGTCAACGTGATCGTCTGGAAGTCCCTCCAGGAGAAACAACGCAGCGAGCTGCTGCGTTCACGCCTGATGGCGGTGTATGGGGTGTGGCAACGCGATGTAGACAGTGGCGGTGAAGTGCGCCACCTGATTGCCAAACGCCTGGTGGACCTGACGCCACTGCTGGGCGGGCTGAGCACAGCAAGCCGTGAGTTTCATTGAGCACGTTGGTGCGCGTGGGCACATCCGCCGCGTGACAGCCATGGCCCGCGCCTACCCTCGGCACGTGCAAAGACGGCTGGCGCTTGCTTAACGCACCAGAGCAGGGCAGCCCGGTGCGCGCGTAGCCTCAAAACGATGCATCTGACCACTTAACACGTGCGTGTACCGGTGGAATGCGCCGGACTTGCCTTGCGCTGGTACCCACTAACTCAAGGCGACCCAACTCCGAAACCGTCCAGGACGCAATGATTGGCCCGCAACTTGCTTAAACACCTTGCAAACTCAAACCAAAGAAGGATTCTTTGGTGTGCGTGACACACAAAGGAAATCAAATGGCCTACCTCGTGCCCTCGGAATTCGTCACCAAGATGGTGGATGCTGGCGAATCCAAGATCTTCATGTCGACCCGCGATACCCTCATCCGGGCTTTTATGGCCGGCGCCATCCTGGCGCTGGCGGCGGTGTTTGCAGTCACCGTCACGGTGCAAACTGGCTACCCCATCATTGGCGCCATCCTGTTCCCGGTGGGCTTTTGCATGCTCTACCTGCTGGGTTTTGACCTGTTGACCGGCGTGTTTGTCTTGACCCCCCTGGCGCTGATTGACAAACGCCCCGGCGTCACCGCCCGGGGCGTGCTGCGCAACTGGGGCCTGGTGTTCACGGGCAACTTCGCCGGGGCCTTCACCGTAGCTGTGCTGATGGCCATCGTCTTCACCAATGGCTTCTCGACCCCGCCCGACAAAGTCGGCCAGGTGATTGGCCACATTGGCGAAGGGCGCACCCTGGGTTATGCGCAGTATGGTGCAGCCGGTATGCTGACGCTGTTCGTGCGCGGCGTGCTGTGCAACTGGATGGTGTCCACCGGCGTGGTCGGCGCCATGATTTCCACCACCGTGACCGGCAAGGTGGTCGCGATGTGGATGCCGATCATGGTGTTCTTTGCCATGGTCTTTGAGCACTCGGTGGTCAACATGTTCCTGTTCCCGTCGGGCTTGCTGTTGGGCGCCAAATTCTCGTTCATGGACTACCTGATCTGGAACGAAATCCCCACCGTGCTGGGCAACCTGGTGGGCGGCCTGTCGTTCACCGGCTTGACGCTGTACGCTACGCACGTCAGGACCGCACCCAAGCGCAGCCTGGGCTAAGCTAAGGGACAGACTCCAGCGCCTTGGTCGGTATCGGGGCTTCGCGTTTTGGGCATCAGCATGCACACCTCTTTGAGCGTCTCCATCGGCCAGCACTCGGACAAGGGCCGTAAAGAGGTCAACCAAGACTTCCATGGCGCGCGTATCCCGACCGAGCCGCTGGTGAATACCAAGGGATCACCGTGGCTCTGGCTGACGGCATCGGCAGCAGCAGTGTGAGCCAGATCGCCGCCGAGTTTGCGGTGATGAGTTTTCTGGATGACTACTACTGCACGTCCGATGCGTGGTCGGTCAAGAAGTCCGTGGAACGCGTGCTCACGGCCACCAATGCCTGGCTGCACTCGCGCACGCGCCAAAGCCAGTACCGCTACGACAAGGACAAGGGCTACATCTGCACCCTCAGCGCGCTGGTGATCAAGTCCACCACCGCGCATGTTTTTCACATTGGGGACTCGCGCATTTACAGGGTGCTGGGTCAAGCGCTGGAGCAGTTAACCGCCGACCACCGCGTCTGGGTGGCGCAGGGCCAGAGCTACCTGAGTCGCGCCGTAGGCTTTAACCCGCAGATCGAAATTGACCACCAGGCTTTGCCGGTGCAGGTGGGCGATGTGTTCCTGTTGGCAACCGATGGCGTGTTCGAGCATGTGGACGACGCCTTCATGTCGCGCGCCATACAAAGCAGTCGCGCTGATCTGGATGGAGCCGCCCGTGCCATCGTGGACGAAGCCTACCGCCGCGGCAGCACTGACAACCTGACCGTACAGATCGCCGCCATCGACACCCTGCCCGCCCAGGCGGCTGCAGAGCTGCAGCAATCGCTCGCGACGCTGGCCATACCACCCCTGCTGGAGGCACGCCAGCACTTTGACGGCTACAGGATCGTGCGCGAGGTGCATGGCAGCAGTCGCAGCCATGTGTACCTGGCGGTGGACGATGAGACGGGCGAGTCGGTGATCCTCAAGACCCCGTCTTTGGACCTGCAGGCCAACCCGGCTTATCTGGAGCGCTTCCTGTTGGAGGAGTGGGTGGCGCGGCGCATCAACAGCGCGCATGTGCAAAAGCCTTGTCGGCAAACGCGCCAGCGCAAGTTCCTATACGTTGCCACTGAGTTCATCGAAGGACAAACGCTGGCGCAGTGGTTGATCGACCACCCCAAGCCCAGCCTGGAGACGGTGCGCGGCATCGTGGAGCAAATCGCCAAAGGGTTGCAGGCGTTTCACCGGCTGGAGATGCTGCACCAGGACTTGCGCCCCAACAACATCATGATTGATGCCACCGGCACGGTGAAGATCATCGACTTTGGCGCTACGCGCGTGGCCGGCATGGCCGAGATGGTCGGCACCGGCGATCCAGGGGACATCCTGGGCACGCCCCAGTACACAGCCCCGGAGTATTTCTTGGGCGAGTGCGGCACCGAGCGTTCCGACCTGTTCTCGCTGGCGGTCATCACCTACCAAATGCTGTCGGGCCGACTGCCCTATGGCGCCGAGGTGGCCAAGGCCAAGACCGTGTCCGCGCAGAGAAAGCTGCACTACGCGTCGGTGCTGGCTGCCGAGCGCGAAATACCCGCCTGGATCGACCCGGTACTGGAGCGGGCCTTGCACCCCAACCCCTTGCGCCGCCATGAGGCCTTATCCGAATTTGTGCAGGACCTGCGCCAGCCTAACCAGGCGTTCCTGACCCGAACCCGCCCACCGCTGATCGAGCGGCATCCGGTGCGTTTTTGGAAAGGGGTATCTGCCGTCCTGGCGGCGGTGGTTTTGTTGCTGCTGTTTGCGCGCTTCGGGCTGAGGTAGTCGCCGCCCCAGGCGAAATGGCCAAACCGGGTCAATGCAATCCCACGGCGGGCGACACTTCAGCAAACAAATCCACCTGGGCCAGGGCATGCTCGGACTTGCCGATCAGGTACACGAATTCGGAGAGTTCCTTGTCCTGAATGAAGCTTGCCGATGACTCGGCAATCAGCAGTTTGTCCGGGTGTTGCGGACGGGCTACCGCAAAACCCTGAACGTAATCGACACCAATCTCGGGCAGGGTCTGTACCGTGGCGCAGTCTTCGGCCCATTCGGCAATGACCTTCATGCCCAGGTTCTTGGCCAGGCTGACGATGGCTTCAACAATCGCGATGTTGGCAGGGTGCTGGTTCATGTTGACGATGAAACTGCCATCAATCTTCAGCAGATCGGCGGTGAACTCCTTCAGGTAAGAGAACGACGTGTAACCCGCGCCAAAGTCGTCCAGCGCCACTTTGGCGCCATAGCCTCTGACGGTATCAACAAAGCGCCGGGTATTGGCGACGTCGCGCAGGGCGACACTCTCGGTGATCTCAAGGCACAGCTTGCCGACAAGGTGCAGGTTCTTCTCCAAGGTGTTGTACACATCCTGCAGGAAATCCTCGTCATTGAGTGACGCACCACTCAGGTTCATGCACACGAATTTGGTGTGCTGCATGCGCAGTTGATTCTTCTCAATCCAGTCCAGCGTGCTGGCCAGGACCCATCGGTCGATCACGCCCATGCGTCCGCTGGCCTCGCCCGCCGCAATCAAATAGTCGGTGCGCACTGGGCGGCCATTGCTGTCGCGCATGCGCAGCAGTACCTCAAAGTTGAGCGTCTCATGCGGCGCGGTCAGTGACATGATGGGCTGCATCTCCAGATGTAGCCCATCGGTGGCGGCACTGGAGGACAGCAGGGCCATCAGCTTGAGTTCGGTGTCATGTTGCTCAAAGGCGGCGGCCCCCTTCTCATAGACCACCAGCCCACCACCGCTGGCTGCCTTTGCCTGGCGGCACGCGCGATCCGCTGAAGACATGGCGTCGTTGAATTGCATGCCAGCACCGATTTCCACCAGGCCGATGGAGCCGCGCACGTGAAACGCCTTGTCGGCCACGCGGTAGGGGCGTGTGCTGATGGTCTCGATGATGCCGCGACATATGTGCGTGGCCAGCTCGATGGGTGTCTCTGGAAACACAATGACGAACTCGTCGCCGCCAACCCGGCCAAACCGGATGCCGTGTGAGAGCATGTTCGACACGCGCCTGCACACCTGGCGCAGCACCTCGTCGCCGGCCGAGTGGCCAAACAACTCATTGATCAGTTTGAACCGATCGAGATCGAGGTAAGCCAACGCCAGTGAGGTGCCCTCCGGGACCCGTTCGATGCAACGCGTCACTTCGGCTTCGATGCCGCGCCGGTTCAACACTTTGGTCAAGGAGTCATGGTTGGCCAGGAAGTGCAAGTCCTCGGTGGCCTTGGACTTCTCGGTCACGTCCTGCAGAGAACCCTCGATCTTCTGGTTGGCGAGTGTGGCTTTCACCAGAAATCGCTTGACATCATGGGAGACATGCGAGGGTTTGCCCTTGATCTCGATCTCGACCTGGTTGGTGCCATGCACCATCTCGTGCAACTGTGTCCAGGCGCCTTCGGTGAAGTAGCGTTGCCAGGTATTGCCGCCTTTCGACAGCACCTTCGAGCCCAGCATGGCAAGCAGTGCCGGGTTGGCGCTCAGGAATCGGCCACGGAGGTCGAGGGTGAACAACCCGATGGGCATCGCCTCAAACGTGTGATTGAGTTCGGCCTGGACTTGCAGTCGCTTGTCATGCTCCTGTCGCATTTGCTCGGCGATGGCGAGCGCCGCCAGCAGGCTTGATGACAGGGCCGCGGTAACCGTGTTGAAGACGCCGACTAGTGCTTTGATGCCATAAGCGGCGGCCAGTATCTCGGATAGGCTGGAAAGAAGGGTTATCGCCAGCGAAGCGGCGTACCAAAGGGCAACCCGAGAACGGGTTTGTAGCGCGATACTGACCAGTGCAACCATAGCCAGAAGCAGCGCACTGCTGCCGACCACCCACATCGCCTGCAGATAGAGGCTTCGTGGCAGGACAAAGGCGGCCAACAGCAGACCAAGGCAAAGCCACTCTGCGATGTTGATTGGGAGCGCGAATCTGTTTCTCTTGAGTTCTTCTTTGAACAAGGCTTTGAACAGCGTTACCGTCAGCAGCGCCCAAACCGCCCGTGTGACTGACCTTCCCTGAGCCAGCCACTCTTGGGGGACCTCATGATTGAGCCATTGCAGGTCCCAGCCGCCAGCGGTTGCGCTGACTCTTAGCGACACAATCAGCCATGCCGCAAAGATGACATAAAGCTTCTGGCGATTGATCAGTGCCGTCAGCAGTACGAATATGGCAAGCACCATCATGCCGCCGTCAAGCAGTCCAGACTTGCGATGAAAGTCCTGCGACGATAGGTCCAGTTCCTGCTCGGTCCACAAGTCCGCGGTCAGTCTTGCGGGTCCTTGAAAGGACGCCTGGCAAATCACTTCTTGCTTGGGTCGATTGAGCTTGAGCGCGAAGCCGGCTTTGACTCGAACCAGGGCACCCGCGGGACCACTGCTTGCCAGATGACCCAGTGGCGCAAGCGACACGCCGTCCCAGCAGTTGATGTTGACCACGTGGCGCGAAGGCAACTCCACCATGTTAGTGGGCTCTGTGGTCGACGGGGTATTGAACCTAAACCAGACCGGCGCCTCGGACAGCTTGGTTTCAAATTGCTTTTGAACTGGAAGCAGCGCCAATCTCTGTTGAGCTTGCGCGAGCGAAACGGCGTTGTTGCCTTGCGGCAGAACTTGCAGTTCGAGATGCCGCTGCGGGCGTGATGAGTACAAATCGTCCCAAAAAACCAGCGCAGCCAGGGACACAGCCGCCATGACCAATGGGACGACGTAGATCGAGACCACCCACGAAACTTGCTCGAGCGCAGTTTGGATGGCCCCGCGTTTGGATCTACTGAATCCAACAAGACGGTGCAGCATTGCTTCTCACCCAAGGTGGACGGGTTGGCTGTTGCGATCGCGCAAGGCTGCCCCCCTATTTACAGACCAGGTGCAAGCGTAGCACAACGCTACCAACTGTGTAGCGTCTTTGCGAGGGTGGAACCCTCTTCTTTAGAGCGGTGGTTGGTTCGAGAGTTAGGTGGGGATATGCAGGCCCATGGTTGGGGCCTTCGCGTATGCCGGCGAGTAGGCGTCGCGATCGATGCAACTGATATCCAAGTCGGGGTGATCAGTATGACAAATGAAATTAGTCAGTGGATGCTTTGCTTGGGTCCATCTTTCAAAGGCTGTGCCAACTTCAAAAGCCATGACGCGATGCGGCACATGGTTCATGTGAGGTAGAGGAATAAAGCCCCGGCTAGGGAAGACATCCTGAAACAGAAGCTGCTCATACATGCGATCCAGCGGAACGCGAGCCGCTACCACCGCCCACTCGATGTCGTTTTGCTCCCAGTATTTGAAGAGCCCCTTGAAAAGCATGAATTTGACCAGCCGTCCTCCGTTTCCCTGGACGATACCTAGTCGACTGATGTGGGCAAGCGTTCGCCCTCTGAGCCAATCCGGAAACTCGACCGATTCCTCCAGCGCGAGGGCTCGAAACTGGTTCGTCTGGATGCGCGCCGTGCCAAGCGGCGTTCCGTCCAATTTGGACTCGGCCAGCAGCACCACGACGCCGTCCTCGGTATCGGCCCTTTCGGGATACCTGAGTGATTCAGCGACCGTTGGCATATGCCGCGCATAGGCAGAGTGCCGGATCTGCACCGCCTTGTTCAAGTCCTCTTCGTCGCGCACCAGTCTGACGGTGAAGGGAAGTGATTCCTCTATCATCGTGGACGGCTTCGGTGCGTGAATCGGCGTTGAGGGCCACAGAATGCGACGGGGCGTCATGGCGGCGGACGTTGCGGGCTGGTTCATGGATAACTCCTCATTGGGTCGGTTGATGGGGCCCATCGGATGGTCATGACTGCACTCGTCCGACGCGCTGCGGAGACTGTAGAACCGGATTCTAAAACTTGAGTCAGCGTTTGGATCGCCTTCTTGTAAGGGGATGTTCGTTTCTTTGTAGGCTTTTTCCTACACCAAGCCCAGTTTTGCGGTTACAAATTGAAACAGCAACCACTCGCGTCGTGAGCGATGTGTCCGCGCCAGCGTTGGCGCAGTGGTGCAGGTGCAGGCTGACGCTAATCCTCGCCGGCGCCAAGAGGCTTGAACTGGCTGGCGAGCTGATGCTGGGTGGACTCGGGCACCTCGGCGTAGTGTGAGAACGCCAGACTGTAGGACCCTTGGCCGGCGGTGAGCGATTTGAGCCGGCCTTGGTAGTCGCCCAGTTCGGCGACCGGCACCAGGCCGCTGATGGCCACCGTGCTGGCCGCTCGCGACTGCGTGCCGGTGACGTGGGCACGCTTGGCGGCGAGGTCGCCGGTCAGGTCACCCACGGCGCCCTCGGGTGCTACGACTTCGATTCTGACCACCGGCTCCAGGACGATCGGCCTGGCCTTGCGTACCGCGTCAATGGTGGCCTTGCGCCCGGCCGCGACAAAGGCCACCTCTTTGCCATCCACGGCGTGCGTCTTGCCATCATGGACCGTGACGCGCATGTCGTGTACGGGAAAACCGGCGATAACGCCTTCGGCCAGCGCCTGGCGCACGCCTTTTTCCACCGCTGCCATGAAGACGCCGGGGATCGCGCCACCCTTGACCACGTCGACGAACTCAAACCCGGCGCCACGCTCCAAGGGCTCCACCCGCAGCATCACCTCGCCAAACTGGCCGGCCCCGCCGCTTTGCTTCTTGTGGCGGCAGTGGCCCTCGGCCCCGGTGGTGATGGTTTCGCGGTACGCGATCTGGGGTGGGCTGGTGTCGAGCTCCATTTTGTATTGCTGCTGCATGCGCGAGAGCTTGGCGCGCAGATGCATCTCGCCCAGGCCGCGGATCACCGTCTCGTTGGTGTGGGGGTGGCGCTCCACCTTGAAGCAGGGGTCTTCCAGCTCCAGCTTGTGCAGGATCTCGAACAGGCGTTGCTCATCGCCCTTGCGCCGCGTTTGCACCGCCAGTCCGTGCATCGGTTGCGGGAACTGCAAGGGGCGCAAATGGATGTGGTCTTCGTCATGCGAGTCGTGCAGCACGTCGTCGAAGTTGATGTCGTCCACCTTGGCTACTGCCCCGATGTCGCCGGGTCCGAGTGCCGGAACTTCCTGGTAGTCCTTGCCCTGAAGGCGCAGCAGGTGGGCGACCTTGAACGGGCGTTTGGCCGATCCGACGAACAGCAGCGAATCCCGGCGAACGGTGCCCTGATGCACCCGAAACACGCACAGCTTGCCCAGAAATGGATCAACCACCACCTTGAACACATGGGCCAGCACGTGCAGAGTTTCATCGGGTTGCGCGGCAAACGCCTGCGCCGTCTGGCCGGGCTCGCCACGGTAAAACAAGGGTGGATTGGCTTCCGCCGCACTGGGTGCCAGCTTGGCCAAGGCGTCCAGCAGTTGCGGCACACCGGCGCCGGTCTTGGCAGAGACAAACAGGATCGGAATCAGGTGCCCGGCCCGTAAGGCGCGCTCGAACGGGGCGTGCAGCTCTTGCGGGCTGGGATCGGCGCCGTCTTCCAGGTAACGCGCCATCAAGCTGTCGTCTTCCTCGACGATTTGGTCAATCAGACTGCGGTGTGCGGCGGCGACCGAGGCAAAGTCGCTCTCACCGCTGTCGTGGCCCAGCAACTCCACCACCTCCCGGGCGTGATGCACCGGCAAGTCCATCAGCAGGCACTGTTTGCCAAAGCGTTCGCGTATGTCGGTCACCAGGGCGCTCAGGTCAAGATTGTCGGCGTCGATCTTGTTGATCACCAGCATGCGGCACAGGCCACGCTCGCCGGCCAGCGCAAACATGCGTTCGGTCGAAAGCTCAATGCCGGTCTGGGCATTGATCACCACCAGCGCCGTGTCGATCGCGGCGAGTGCGGCAATCGCCGGTCCCGCGAAGTCCGGGTAGCCCGGGGTATCGATCAGGTTGACCTGGGTGCCGCTCCAGTCGAGACTGACCAGGGAAGACTGCAGGGAGTGACCGATTTCCTTCTCGATTGGATCGAAGTCGCAAACGGTGTTGCCTTTTTCCACCGAGCCGCGGCTTTTGATGGCGCCGGCCGCGGCCAACAAGCTCTCGGCCAGGCTGGTCTTGCCAGACGCGCCGTGGCCGACCAAGGCAACGGCGCGAAGTTGGGCACTGGGTCTCGGGCTCATACGGCTCCAGTTCAGTGTGGTGGAGAGGAGGAGGATCGAACTCCCGACCTCTGCATTGCGAACGCAGCGCTCTCCCAGCTGAGCTACCCCCCCACACGGGTCAGGCACGGTTCCCAATATACACGGGCTGGCGACAATTCTCCAGCGCTCAACGCGGCTATTTGCCCCGGCGCACCCGCAGCAGCTCGTCGAGAATCAGGCAGACCGCGCCGATAGTGATGGCGCTATCGGCCACGTTGAAGGCGGGGAAGTGTCCACGGTGAAACATCGGGGCCAGCCAGTCCCAATGGAAGTCGAGAAAGTCGATCACGTAGCCGTGCACCAGCCGGTCGATCACGTTGCCGACGGCGCCACCCATGACGCAGGCCAAGGCAAAGGAAAACAGCTTCTGGCCAGGGTGGGACTTGAGCATCCACACAATGAAGCCCACCGCCAGCACCCCCACGCCGGTGAAGAACCAGCGCTGCCAGCCCGAGCCGTCGGCCAGGAACGAGAAGGCCGCGCCCGGGTTGTGCGCCCGCACCACGTTGAAGAAGCTGGTCACATAGGTGCTGTCGTGCAGCTTGTAGTTGCCCACGATCAGCACTTTGGTGAACTGGTCAGCGATCAGAATGATGAAGGCCAGGCCGAGCCAATGCAACATGCCGGCGCCGCCGGATTTGGAGGATCGTGCCATCACGCAAACTGGCGGGTTTCGCCCGCGCCATACAGATTGCTGGCGCAGCGGCCACAAATGCTCGGGTGCTCGGGGTTGGCGCCAAGGTCGTCGCAATAGTGCCAGCAACGCTCGCACTTGGTGCCCTCCGAGGGCGTAACCCTGATGGCAAGGGTATCGCCAGCTATCGATTCAATAGCGGATGTGATGAACACAAACTTCAGGTCAGCGCCCAGGCTATCCAGCACAGCGTGGTCCGCCGCGTTCACCGTCAAGGCCACGTTGGCTTGCAGCGACGAGCCCACTTGGCCCTGTTCACGCAGCACTTCAATCTCTTTGTTGACGGCATCGCGCAGTTCGCGGACGCGGCTCCATTTGGCTAGCAGTGCCTCGTCGGGTGCCCCGAACGCGAGGTAGGTGTCCAGAAAGATCGAGTCGGCGCTGGCAGCGGGGGTGCGGCCGGCTTCGCGCAGCACGGACCAGGCTTCTTCAGCCGTAAAGCTCAGAAACGGCGCCATCCAACGCAGCATGGCCTGGGTAATCTGCCACAGCGCGGTCTGCGCGCTGCGCCGCGCCAGCGACTTCGGCGCGGTGGTGTACAGGCGGTCTTTGAGCACGTCGAGGTAGAAGGCGCCCAGGTCTTCGCTGCAATAGACCTGCAGCTTGGCCACCACGGGATGGAACTCGTACACCTCGTAGTGCGCCAGGATGTCGGCCTGCAACTGTGCTGCGCGCGCCAACGCGTAGCGGTCGATCTCCAGCAGCTGCGCCAGCGGCACCGTGTCTGACGCCGGGTCAAAGTCACTGACATTGGCCAGCAGGAATTTGAGCGTGTTGCGCACGCGCCGGTAGGTGTCCACCACGCGCGCCAGAATCTTGTTGTCGATGCTGAGGTCGCCCGAGTAATCGGTGCTGGCGCACCACAGGCGGATGATCTCGGCACCCATCTTGTCGCTGACCTCTTGCGGCGCCACCACGTTGCCCAGCGACTTGCTCATCTTGCGGCCTTGGCCGTCCACGGTGAAGCCATGGGTCAGCAAGCCGCGGTAGGGCGCGCGGTCGTACATGGCGCAGGCCGTCAGCAGCGAGCTGTGAAACCAGCCACGGTGCTGGTCGTGGCCTTCCAGGTAGAGGTCGGCTTCCGGCCCGTTGGTGTGGCCGCTGCCGGGGTGCGAGCCCTTGAGCACGGTGGTGTGGGTGGTGCCGGAATCGAACCACACTTCGAGAATGTCGGTGCTCTTGGTGTAGAGCGCGGCATCGTCGGCACCCAGGATCGATTCCACACTGGCCTTGCTCCAGGCCTCGATGCCGCCTTGCTGCACCATGTTGGCCGCCACGTCCATGATCTCCAGCGTGCGCGGGTGCAACTCGCCGCTGTCCTTGTGCAGGAAGAAGGGCACCGGCACGCCCCAACTGCGCTGGCGGCTGATGCACCAGTCGGGCCGGTTGGCGATCATGTCGCGCAATCGTGCGCGGCCGTTTTCGGGGTAAAACGCGGTCTGGTCGATGGCCTCCAGCGCGGTCTGGCGCAGCGTCTTGGGCGCTTTGTCTTGGGTGAAGACGCCAACGCCTTCGTCCATGCGCACAAACCACTGCGCGGCGGCGCGGTAGATCACCGGCGTCTTGTGGCGCCAGCAGTGCGGGTAGCTGTGCACGATGGGTTGGGTGGCCAGCAAGCGCTCATGCGCGCGCAGGGTTTCGAGGATGACCGGGCAGGCCTTCCAGATGTTGAGGCCGCCAAACAGGGGCAGGTCGGCGGCATACGCGCCGTTGCCTTGCACCGGGTTCAGAATTTCGTCGTACTTCAGGCCATGGGCGACGCAACTGTTGAAGTCCTCCACGCCGTAGGCCGGGGCTGAGTGCACGATGCCGGTGCCGTCGGCGTCGCTCACGTAGTCCGCCAGATACACCGGGGACACACGGGCGTAGCCTGGGTGCGCGTCGTGCAGTGGGTGCTTGAAGTTCAAGCCCGCGAGCTGCTTGCCGTTGGTGGTGGCGATGACGGTGCCAGTGGTGCCGTAGCGCTCCAGGCACTTCTGTACCAGCGTATCGGCCAGCACCAGCATGCCGCGCGGCGTGTCCACCAGCGCGTAGGTCAGCTCGGGGTGGGCGTTGAGCGCCTGGTTGGCGGGAATGGTCCAGGCGGTGGTGGTCCAGATGACGATGAAGGCCGACTTGTGCTCCAGGCGCGACGCCACCAGGGTGGACGAGGGGTGGTCCGATAAGGCGCCAGGAAAGAAGGCGTGCAGCAGCGCTTGTTTGTCGGCTGCTTCAAAAGCCACGTCCAGCGTGTCGCTCTTTTTGTCGGCGTATTCGATCTCGAACTCGGCCAAGGACGAGCCGCAGTCGAAACACCAGTACACGGGTTTGAGGCCACGGTAGACGAAGCCGCGCTCCACCACGCGTTTGAAGGCGCGGATCTCATCGGCCTCGTTGCGGAAATCCATCGTGCG
This sequence comes from Candidatus Rhodoferax odensensis, assembly GCA_016718405.1. Lineage (GTDB taxonomy): Bacteria > Pseudomonadota > Gammaproteobacteria > Burkholderiales > Burkholderiaceae_C > Rhodoferax_D > Rhodoferax_D odensensis. The sequence continues at coordinate 150,459 of JADKDJ010000008.1, read as the reverse complement.
GTAAGGCTGCTCCCACTGGCCGAGCACGCCCAGGCGCTTGAAGTCGGCGCGCTGCTGGTCGATCTGCTCGGTGGCGTAGGCGCGGCTCTTGGCCTGCATGTCATCGCGCTGCAGGTTGCGGCCATGCAGTTTCTCGATCGCGTTCTCGATCGGCAGGCCGTGGCAATCCCAGCCGGGGATGTACTGCGCGTCCATGCCTTTGAGCTGGCGCGTCTTGACGATCATGTCCTTGAGGATCTTGTTGGCGGCGTGGCCGATGTGGATCTGGCCATTGGCGTAGGGCGGGCCGTCGTGCAGCACGAACAACGGTTGGCCCTGGCGTGCGGCGCGAAGCTTCTGGTAGAGGCCTTGCTCGTCCCAGGCCTTGACCCAGATCGGCTCGCGCTTGGGCAAATCGCCGCGCATGGGAAACGGGGTGTCGGGCAGGTTCAGGGTGCTGCGGTAGTCGGTCGAGGTCTTGGTGGTGTTGGTGGCTTCAGACATGGCGCGTATTCTTGGCTGGCATCGGCAAGCTCGGCCCGAGCGGGAGATCGGGTGCGGACAAGTGGGGAAGTCGTTCGCCCTGAGCTTGATTCAAGGGCAGCGACTGAAGATCAGATCGTCTAAATTCGGTCGCGCGTCAGTTGGCGATGGGTCTGGCCGTGCAGGGATGCAAAGAACACGCGCGCATCAATGCAGTCCTTGGCAATGCCTCGTTTGAGGGCATCCAGGCCGTCGTAGCGCAGTTCGTCGTGTAGTTTGTGCAGCAGTTCCACGCGTACGATTTTACCGTAGGCCTCCTGGCCGACCAGGCTCGACGGCCAATCCAGGCAGTGGGTTTCCAGCAGGACGCGCCCGCCGTTGACGTCTTTGGGGTCCAGCGACGGGCGGATGCCCAGGTTGGCCACGCCGCGCAAGGGGCCGTCTGCCAAGCCGTGCACCAGCACCGCGAAGATGCCGCTGGCGGCGGGTTTCCAGTGTGCAAAGCGCAAGTTCAAGGTTCGAAAGCCAAGCTCGCGCCCGAGCTTGCGGCCATGTACCACGTGACCGGAAATGCAGTAGGCGTGCCCAAGCAGGCGCGCTGCGTCGTCCATTCGTCCGCTGCCCAGCGCGTCACGTACCGCCGAGCTCGACACCCGCAAGCCATGTACCTCGTAGCTGTTCATGCGCGCCACGTCAAAGCCCAGCGCGTCGCCCGCTGCATCGAGCATGGCGTAGTCGCCCGCGCGCTTGGCGCCAAAGCGGAAGTCGTCCCCCACCAACACGTAGCGCGCGCCCAGTCCTCGCACGAGCACCTGGCTGATGAATTGCTGGGGGCTCATTGCGGCGGTGTGTGCGCCAAATGGCAGCACCACCACCTGGTCGATGCCACACTTGTCCAGATCGAGCAGCTTGTCGCGCAGGGTGCCCACGCGCGCTGGCGCCAACTCGGGCTTGGCTGCCACGGCCGCGAAATAGTCGCGCGGATGGGGTTCGAACGTCAGCACGCTGCTGCGCACACCACGCTGGCGTGCTTCGGCGCACAGCAGCGCCAGCATGGCCTGGTGTCCGCGATGGACGCCGTCGAAGTTGCCGATCGTGAGGGCGCACGCGCTGGCAACGTCGGGGTGATGGAAACCTCTGAAGACCTTCATGGGGCGTTGTTATCTTTTTGATAGCAGTTCGAATAGTGTCGGTCAGCGACTGACGTCAATTCGTCACCAAAACAGGGTATATTGTGTCTCAGCAGTGTCGGGCTCGTCCCGGGCTGTCCCGCAAGGTTCATTCAACGGTGCCAGGAGGCTTGTTTTGAAGGTCTTGAAGCTGTCAGCGCAAGGGCTGCCCCAGTCGTGGATTTCACTGGAGCAGGCGGTGATTCACTACGCGGCGCAAGAGGTGCGCTGGGAAGTGGGCGCACAGATTGCGGTGTTCCACGGCGGCTACAACGCGCGCACCGGCGAGCAGTCGATCATCACCGTCAACAGCATCATCGGCACCAAGGGCGTGCCCAACATCAGCCCGTTTAGCCTGCGACCGGGCCTGACCAATGGCAAACTGTTCGCGCGCGACCGCAATTTGTGCGCCTACTGTGGCGGGCAGTTTCACGAGGATGACCTGACGCGCGAGCACATCATCCCGTTTGCCCAAAACGGCGTTGACAAGTGGATGAACGTCGTGACCGCCTGCCGCCCTTGCAACCACCGCAAGAGCCATCGAACCCCCGAACAAGCCAAGATGCCGCTGCTCTATGCGCCGTACGTCCCCAGCCTGTGGGAAGATTTCATTCTGCGCAATCGGCGCATTCTGGCCGACCAGATGGAGTTCCTGATGGCGCACGTGCCCCGGTCTTCGCGTTTGCTGGCTTAGCGCTCGACGATCGCGTCATTTTTTCGGGGCGGGTTGTCCACACCATGGTCCCGACTTCGACTGCGGGTAAGGTTCATGTAAGTACCGTTCGCTGTCATCAAAACCGTTTTCGTGCACCAAGTCCGTCTGGCTGATGTCTGTTACAAATTGTCACTCGAAATCTGGCGAGGGTTGTCGGGATTTCGTCATCTTGCGCCCCCAAATGGGCCGCTGACGCGGTCGGCTGTGCGATCATCTGAGACGTCCCAGTGCATTGTTGGCAGGCTGTGTTGTACCGCGTGGCCGACCGACGGTTTGGTTCTCACCGAAGTAGTGTTTTCAACTGTGATCAGATTTCCAGGATTCCTGTAAGACCCGATGAACGCCACACCGTCGTCATCCCCGAATGCTGTTGACCGCGAGTCGCCGGCCTGGAAGCGCCGCCTGCTGCGCGCCATGGTTGGCAAGACCTTGGCCTTTCTTGCCGAGCGTGAGACCATGCAGATCAAGCTCGTGCGCGATCACTTGCTTGACATCGCCGATGGCAAACTGTCCCTTGCCCAAGCGCAAAACGTACGCTCGGCGGCGGTCATTCTGGACCGTCGAGGGGAGGCTTTCAAGCGTGCGTTCCAGGATGCCATGCAAGCCGCGCTGGACGAGGAACTGGCCATCGCCCTGCCAGAGACCGATCGACCCGGCTTTCGACGCATTGCCACCGTCGATGAGCTCGACGGCATGTCGTTGAGCCTGATCGATGTGTCCGAGGTGGACCGCATCTTGTTGCTGGATCGGGTCTCGCAGCGCTTCAATACCCACTACGAGACCAGTTTGCTGCCCTTGACGCAGCGCATCGGAGTCCTGCTGGGTCAGGAGGAGCAATCAATCTCCAACAATCCGTTCAGGCCTCAGGTGCTGGTGCGCGCCTTCATGAGTGCATGGGAGAAGGGCGGTTTTGACGATCAGGCGACCGAGGACCTGATCAACTCGCTGGAGCCCGAACACTGTATTGACCTGGCCCCGCTGCACGCGGATTTGCTGGCCACCATGACCCACGCCGGCATTGCCGCGCAGACCGGGCATCGCATCAGGAAGTCGGTCGGTGGGTCGGCCTTTGCACCGCTGGGGAGCTCATCCAACTTCGCGCCCTTGGGCGACAGTGAGCCAGCACTTAGCCAGCGCGCTCCGCTGGAACGGTCGCCAGCGGAAGCGCCGCGTTCCGCCTGGGGCGCGTTGGCACCAGCCGGGCGATCGATTGCTTCCCACGCGCGCCAATTCTTGCAGCGGCTGGGTTTGGGCTCACAACAAGGCGAGTTGACCTCAAGCCGCATGGGGCTGTCCGATACGTCTGAGCACCCGGTCTTTGAAGCCGCCGATCCACAACTGATGGGTTACCTTGGGGATCTGCAAGCTGGCGCTGGTGCGTCGTCGGGCTACCAGTATCTGGAGGGGCAGGATCTGTCCAATCAGAACGTGCTGCGCCAGATGCGCGACCGCGAGGAAATTCGCCGCGCCCCCGAACTGGACCGGGGTACCGTCGATGCCTTGGCTGAAGTATTCGACTTCGTGTTCGCCGACCAGGCGATCCCGATGCAAATGAAGGTGGTCATCGGGCGATTGCAGATCCCGGTGCTGAAAGCCGCCATGATCGACCGCGATTTCTTTTTGTCGGCCGATCACCCAGCGCGCAAATTGGTTGATACGCTGGCGTCGGCGTCGATCGCTTGGGCGCCAGAGAAGGGTGAAGACGATCCGCTGTATATGCGCATCGAAAGCACGGTCAAGCGGGTGCTCAATGAGTTCGAAGATGATCTCGCACTGTTTAGCGAGCTGCTGCTTGAGTTCAGCGAGTTCCTGTTCGAGACCGAGCAACAGGCCGAGCAGCAAATCGAACCGGCGGCCACCCAGGAGCGTGACAAAGAGTCACTCGATGCAGCGCTGGCACATGCCGACGAGGTGGTGCACGCCCGCATCACCGCCTTGCCGGCCACACTGCCTCTGGCGCCGTTCCTGACTCCCTTTCTGACCACCCAGTGGCGCGAAGTGATCGCCCACGCGTGGCTGGACGCCGAGACCAGGCCAGGACACTGGGAGGCCGCCTTGGCCACCATGGACCTGTTGGTCTGGAGCACCCAGCCCAAGACGCATTCAGACGAGCGCAAGAAGCTGGTGGGCGTGCTGCCCGATCTGGTGCGCAGCATCAACGCAGGCCTGGATTCGATCAACTGGACGGGCGATGAACGCGCCACGTTCACGCGGCGCCTGATTGCCACACACATGCTGGCAATCCGGATGAATCAGCCCGCGCCGGAGGATTCCAAAGCGGCAGCACTGGAAGCCAGTGCCAGCCAGGAGGCGATTGATGCACTGGACCAACGCCGCGCCGGCAAGCTCGCCGGGCAGGCCGATCAGTTCGACGCCATGGCGCAGTCTCTTACCCGCGGCACCTGGTTTGACGTGGTGCAGGACGACGGCGGCAGCCATCGCTGCCGACTGAGTTGGGTCAGCCCGATGCGCACACGCCTGTTGTTTACCAATCGTGACGGCTTCGACGCCTTCGTCCGCTCTGAGCGTGAAGTCGCCGCGTTGCTGCGCCAAGGGCGGCTCAACATGATCGATCAGGTGCCGATCGTCTCGCGCGCGATCGACAAGCTCATGGCCGGCGACTCCGAGCCGGAAGTGGTCCTGGTGGTTTGACGCTTTCCGCTCCGGCGCTTCAGGCAAACACGCCTGCGGTGTCCTGCATGCGCGCTGACACTTCGCCCAGATGGTGCAGGGTGTCGCCGTAGCTTATTTCCAGTTGGGTCAGCTTCTTGAAGTAGTGGCTGACGATGTACTCGTCGGTCACGCCAATACCGCCGTGCAATTGCACCGCCTGCTGGCCCACAAAACGCATTGACTGGCCAAGCTGTACCTTGGCGCGCGACAGTGCCGCCCGTCGCTCGGACGCTGGGGCATTGAGCTTGAGCGAGGCGTAGTAGCTCATCGAGCGGGCCAGTTCAAGCTGCATCTTCATGTCGGCCGCGCGGTGGCGCAGCGCCTGGAAACTGCTGATGACAACGCCGAACTGCTTGCGCGTGTTCATGTACTCGGCGGTGATGGCCATGGTCTTGTCCATCACCCCGACCGCCTCCGCGCAGCTGGCGGCAATGCCGATGTCGACCGCATGCTCCAGGGCTGTCAGGCCGTCGGTCGTGATCAAGCTGGCGGCGGCGTTTTTGATCACCACTTCGGCGGCACGCGCCCCATCCTGCGTGCCGTATCCGCGCGTCGTGACGCCCGCAGCGGCGCGTGGCACCAGGAACAGCGCGATCTGGTCGCCGATCTTGGCGGGCACGATGAAGGCGTCTGCCTGGTCGCCCGCAGGCACGATGCTTTTGGCACCCTTCAGCGACCAGCCCTGGCCACCGGCTGTGGCTGTGGCGTCGCAGCGGTCCAGGTGGTATCGCGCGCCACGTTCCTGCTGCGCCAGCACCACCAAGGCCTCGCCGCTGGCGATTCCGGGAAGCCATTGCGACTGCAGCTCAGCGGGCGCATAACCCGACAGCACGCCGCCGGCAATCAGGGCCTGCGCAAACGGCTCCAGCACGATGCCGCGCCCCAGCTCTTCCATCACCACCATGCCTTCGATCGGGCCCATGCCCAAGCCGCCATGCGCCTCGCCAACGTACAGCCCACACAGACCCAGCTCGGCGATCTCGCCGTAGACAGCGCGGGAGAAGCCGCCGGCCTTCTGGACCGTGGCGCGGCGGCGTTCAAAGCTGTAACCCTTGTCGACCCATTTGCGCACCGCGTCGCGCAGTTGTTCTTGATCGTCAGAAAAATCGAAATCCATTGCTCACTCCTTAGCCCAGAACCACCTGTGACACGATGTTGCGTTGCACCTCATTGCTGCCACCGTAGATGGTGGTTTTGCGCAGGTTGAAGTAGGTCGATGCTAGCGGTGCGCAGTGTGCCGCGCCAACGTGGTCGCCTTGCCAGCCCGCCTCCATGGCCTCGTGGATCAGTGGCAAGGAGTAGGGGCCAGCGGCCAGCATCATCAGCTCCGCATAACGCTGCTGGAGTTCACTGCCGCGAATTTTCAACAGGCCCGCAATGTCGAGCGACTGTTTGCCCGATTTCTCGGCCGCCAACACCCGCAGCACCAGCATTTCCAGCGCCACCACATCGACCTCGAGCCTGGCAATCTCATCGCGAAAACGGCTGTCGTCGTACACGCCTTCGGCCTTGGCAATGCGCTTGAGGCGTTCCAGCTCGCGTTTGCTTCGGTTCACGTCGGCAATGTTGGTGCGCTCGTGGCTGAGCAGGTGCTTGGCGTAGGTCCAACCCTTGTTCTCCTCGCCAATGAGGTTGGCCGCCGGTACTTCGACGTTGTCAAAGAAGACTTCGTTGACCTCGGCCTCGCCATCGAGCAGCACGATCGGACGCACCGAGACGCCGGGCGACTTCATGTCGATCAACAGGAAGCTGATGCCGGTCTGCGGTTTGCCTTCGTTGCTGGTGCGCACCAGGCAAAAGATCCACTCGCCATACTGGCCCAGGGTGGTCCAGGTCTTCTGGCCGTTGACCAGGTACTTGTCGCCTTGTCGCTCGGCCCGGCACTTCACCGAAGCCAGGTCCGAACCCGAGCCTGGCTCACTATAGCCCTGGCTCCACCACACCTCGCCACTGGCAATGCCAGGCAGAAAGCGTTGTTGCTGTTCGGCGTTGCCAAAGGCCATGATCACGGGCGCCACCATCACCGGACCAAAGGGCACGACGCGAGGGGCGCCGGCCAGGGCGCATTCTTCTTCAAACAGGTGCTTCTGCACTGAGTTCCAGCCCGGCCCGCCAAACTCCTTGGGCCAGGCGTGGCCAAGCCAGCCCTTTTTGCCCAGCTTCCTGGCCCAGCGCTGCATGTCGTCGCGGCTCAGGCGCAAGGCGTTGTGCACCTTGTGCGAGATATCCGCCGGCAAGTTGTCGCGTACCCAGGCGCGAATCTCGGTGCGGAACTGCTGTTCCTCAGGGGTGAACGCCAAATCCATAGAAAGGTCTCCAGTCAAAGCGCCGAAGCCGCGTAAGCGCTCCACGCAACAACGCAGTTTTTAGCACGATCGTTCTATTGCGTCTGTCCGGGTGGCGACAAGCCCAACTCCTGGCAGAGTTGATCCACGGTGGCGCGCAGCTGCGCGACTTCGGCTTCCAGTCGCTCGACGCGCGCGAGGGTTTCGTGGCTCGCGGTGCCAGCGCCACCGCCGCTGTGGTCGGCGCTCGATGGGCAGCTTTGCGCCGGGTCCACCGGCCCGCACAGCAAGTGCGCCCAGCGTTGTTCGCGGGCTCCTGGCGCGCGGGCCATTTTGACCACCATGGGCCCGCCTTTCTCCGGCGCGCGGTCCTGCATTTCTTCCAGAAAACCTTCCACTGAAGAGATGTCGGCGAACTTGTACCAGCGTTCACAGTTCAGTCGCAGCTCGGCGGCGGTCTGCGCGCCTCGCAGCATCAATACGCCCAGCAGCACCGCGGATTGCTCTGGCACGCCCAGCCCGCGCTGGGCGTTGTGCTCAAAACGACGCACCCGTGCGCCGCTGACCTCGCGCAGCAGTTGTGCCTGCTGCAGGGTCTCGATGGCGCTCAGGATCTGGGCCTCGTCGAGCTCCATCAGCGGTTCGCGGCTGGTCTTCTGGTTGCAGCCCAGCAGCAGTGTGTTGAGGGTGAGCGGATAGCTGTCGGGCACGGTGCGCGCCTTTTCCATCAGGGTGCCCAGGATGCGGGCTTCAATCGGCGAGAGGGTGGGAGTGGGGGCGCTCAAGGTGATAATCCTGCCTGGTTTGAGGGTCGAGCGCGCAGGCGGCCTGCACACACGCAATTCATGAAAAACATTGTCATTTTGATCTCAGGCGGCGGCTCCAACATGGCTGCCATCGTCAACACCGCCAAGCGCGACAACTGGGCGGGGCGTTTTGGGGCGCGTGTGGCTGGCGTGATCAGCAACAAACCCGAGGCCAAAGGGCTGCTGTTTGCCGCCGAGCAAGGCATCCCTACGGCGGTCGTCAGCCACAAGAGCTTTGCCTCGCGCGAGGAATTCGACGATGCGTTGGCCAAGGTGATTGACCGTTACGAGCAACCCGACGCACCCGTGCTGCTGGTGCTGGCGGGATTCATGCGCATCCTCACGCCCGGTTTTGTCAGCCGTTATGCCGGACGGTTTCTCAATATTCATCCCTCGCTGTTGCCGGCCTTTCCGGGGCTGCACACGCACCAGCGCGCGCTGGACGCGGGCTGCAAGGTCGCTGGGGTCACGGTGCATCAGGTCACCGCGGAACTGGACCATGGTCCGATCCTGGCGCAGGCCGTGGTGCCGGTGCTGCCGGGCGACACGGCGGAAGTGCTGGCAGCGCGCGTGCTGACGCAGGAGCATCTCATCTACCCACGGGCCATTGCAGAACTGCTGCAAAAAACGTAGCGCCTCTGCCGCACCGGCAGTGCTTACGGGCCGACCATCTTCTCCGGCCGGACCCACTCATCGAACTGCTCGACACTCAGGAAGCCTGAGGCGATGGCCGCCTCGCGCAGGCTGCTGCCTTCCGTGTGCGCCTTCTTGGCGATGAAGGCGGCCTTGTCGTAGCCGATGTGCGGGTTCAGCGCGGTTACCAGCATCAATGATTGCGCCACCAGATCGGCGATGCGTTCCCGGTTGGGCGCGATACCCACGGCGCAATGGTCATTGAAACTGCGCATGCCATCGGCCAGCAGGCGCACGCTTTGCAGGAAGTTGTGGGCGATCAACGGGCGAAACACATTCAGTTCGAAATTACCCGAGGCGCCGCCGAGGTTGATCGCCACATCGTTGCCGAACACCTGGCAGCACAACATGGTGAGCGCCTCGCTCTGCGTGGGGTTGACCTTGCCGGGCATGATCGACGAGCCCGGCTCGTTCTCGGGAATCGATAGTTCGCCAATGCCGCTGCGTGGTCCGCTGGCGAGCCAGCGCACATCGTTGGCGAGCTTCATCAAGCTGGCGGCCAGTGTCTTGAGCGCACCGTGCGCATGCACCAGCGCGTCGCAACTGGCCAGCGCCTCGAACTTGTTGGGTGCCGTCACGAAGGGCAGGCCGGTCAGTCGCGCCAGTTCGGCTGCCGCCTGCTCGGCGTAGCCTTTGGGCGCGTTCAGCCCGGTGCCTACTGCAGTGCCGCCCAGCGCCAACTCACACAGATGGGGCAGGGCCGCGCGCACATGGCGTTCACCGTGTTCCAGTTGCGCCACATAGCCGGAGAACTCCTGCCCCAGCGTCAGGGGCGTGGCGTCCTGCAAATGGGTGCGGCCGATCTTGACGATGCCGTGAAATTCCTGCGCCTTGCGCGCCAGCGTGGCGTGCAGGGTGGCCAGCGCTGGCAGCAACTGGCGCGTGAGCGCGTCCACCGCTGCCACGTGCATCGCCGTGGGAAAGACGTCGTTGGACGACTGGCTGCGGTTCACGTCGTCGTTGGGATGCACCCGCCGCTTGTTGCCGGGCTCGCCACCGAGTAGTTCGCTGGCGCGGTTGGCCAACACCTCGTTGAGGTTCATGTTGGTTTGCGTGCCCGAGCCGGTTTGCCAGACCACCAGCGGGAATTCGTCCGGGTGCTGGCCGGTGATGACCTCGTCGGCTGCGGCAACGATGGCGTGGGCCGTGTTTGCGTCGAGCAGGCCCAGACCCATATTGACTGTCGCCGAAGCCCGTTTGACCTGGGCCAGCGCACGGATCAGCTCGCGCGGCATCTGCTCGCCGGAAATGGCAAAGTTCTGCAGCGAGCGCTGCGTTTGCGCGCCCCACAGGCGATTGGCCGGTACGTTGATGGGGCCGAAGGTGTCATGCTCGATACGGGTGGTCATGGTGCAGGTTGGGTTGGTTTGCCCACAGCGTACCGTGATCAGCCAGGCCGAGCAACCGCAGGCGCCTTGCGCTTTTTTGCGTGAGCACTTGTGACGAGCTTGCAGTGCGCCTGCTTTGCGGCGGACCAGCCTGACGCATGGGACAATCCTTGCCTATGCATCCCAAAGCCTTGTTAGACGCCTGCGCCGAGCTGGTTCGCCTCACGCTCAAATTTGACCATCCCGCCGACGCCGTCGTGTCCCGCTTTTTCCGCGAGAACAAGGGTTTGGGGCCGCGCGAGCGCGCCACCATGGCCGAGACGGTTTACACCGTGCTGCGCAAGAAGTTGTTGTTCGACCACTTTGCGCCGTCAGGCAGCGGCTCCAAGGAGCGGCGGCTGGCGATTTTGGGTTTTTACGGTCCGGGTGACTTTCTGCGCAGCGCGCTCACCGATCAGGAGAAAAACTGGCTCGACCAGTGCGAGCAGGTCAAGGTCGCCGATCTGATGGAGCGCCATCGCCACAACTTGCCCGAGTGGCTGGTGCAACCTCTCAAGGAGCAACTGGGCGCCGAGTTCTGGCCACTGGTGGAGAGCTTGAATCTGGGTGCCGGGCTGGACTTGCGCGTCAACGCGCTGACTTCCAAACGCAGCGATGTCCAGAAGGAACTGGCCAAGGCCGGCATCAAGGCCGTGGCAACCCCTTATTCGCCTTGGGGGCTGCGCATCGATGGCAAGCCGGCCTTGAACAAGCTCGACGCCTTCATTCGTGGTGCGATCGAAGTGCAGGATGAAGGCTCGCAGTTGCTGGCGATGCTGCTGGACGCCAAGCGCGGCGAGATGGTGGTGGACTTCTGTGCTGGCGCTGGTGGCAAGACGCTGGCCATTGGCGCCTGTATGCGCAACACTGGCCGGCTGTATGCCTTTGACACCTCGGCGCACCGGCTCGATGCGCTCAAGCCACGTCTGGCGCGCAGCGGCCTGTCCAACGTGCATCCGGCGGCGATCGCGCACGAGCGCGACGAACGCGTCAAGCGCCTGTCCGGCAAGATTGACCGCGTGCTGGTGGACGCGCCGTGTTCGGGCCTGGGCACCTTGCGACGCAACCCTGATCTGAAATGGCGCCAGGACATGAAGGCGGTCGAGGAAATGGCGGCCAAGCAGGCAGCCATTCTGCAGAGCGCGGCGCGGCTGCTCAAGCCCGGTGGGCGTCTGGTGTATGCCACCTGCAGTGTGCTGCCGCAAGAGAACGAGATGATTGCGCAGGTCTTCTCCGAGGCCAACGCGGACACGTTTGCGGCGCTGGATGTCGGGCAGGTGCTCACCGATCTGAAGGTGGAGCAAGCCGCCACTTTATGCAGCGGCGGTGACAGCGGGCAACGCTACCTGCGTTTGTGGCCGCACCGGCATCAGACCGACGGCTTTTTTGCTGCCGCCTGGGTTCGCAAGTAGTCTCGCCAGCCTGTCGGGTTGACGGGTCAAACGCGAGGGCTCAGCGCGTTTGGGCCGGTCTGCCTAGAATGGTCGGTAGCGCCCGACGGCGTGGCTGACCGGCGTTGGGTCATGGAGACAACTACTTATGCAGCCCATTGATGGCTCTCCTCTTAATTCCTTGATTGACTTTCTCAGCCAAGGTGCCTTGAACCTGAACTGGTGGCAGATGATCCTGTTCACGCTGGCTGTGACGCATGTCACCATGATCAGCGTTACCGTGTTTCTGCATCGGCATCAGGCGCACCGCGCGCTCGACTTGCACCCGATCGCCTCGCACCTCTTTCGGTTCTGGCTGTGGCTGACCACTGGGCAAGTCACCAAGGAGTGGGCTGCGGTGCACCGCAAGCACCACGCTCGCTGCGAGCAGCCGCAAGACCCGCACAGCCCGCACATTCACGGCATCAAGACCGTGCTGCTGCAAGGGGCGGAGTTGTATCGCATTGAATCGCGCAACCAGGAGACCCTGGCGCGTTTCGGACAGGGTACGCCCGACGACTGGATCGAGCGCAATCTGTATGCACGCTTTTCCTGGCAGGGCGTGGGCGTGATGCTGCTCATTGATCTGGCGTTGTTCGGCGCAGCGGGTCTGGCGGTGTGGGCGGTGCAGATGGCCTGGACGCCCATCATGGCGGCCGGCATCATCAATGGCGCGGCGCACTACTGGGGCTACCGCAACTTCGAGGTGGCGGATGCCAGTACCAACATCTCACCCTGGGGCATCCTGATTGCCGGCGAGGAACTGCATAACAACCACCACACCTATCCGAGCTCGGCCAAGCTGTCGGTTAAGCGTTATGAATTCGACATTGGCTGGATGTACATCCGACTGCTGCAGATAGCGCGCCTGGCCACGGTCAAGAAGACGCCGCCCCGGTTGGTGCTGGGGCCGATTCGCCCCGTTGCCACCGAGGAAACGCTCGAAGCCTTGATCGCCAACCGTTACGAGATCATGGCCACGTATGCCAAGGGCTTGCGTGCGGCCTGCCAGAAGGAGATGCAGGCCGTGAAAGCGCGTGGTTTGGATGCCTCGGCGCTCCAGGCTGCGCGGCGGTGGCTGCACCGTGACTCGGACCGAGTGCCAGCCGGTGTGTTGGCACAGTTGGCCAAAGCGCGGGCGGCCTTTCCAACGCTGGACCGCATGGTGACCATGCGTGAGGAACTGCGCCAACTCTGGCTCAACCGTTCGCACACGCGGGAGCAGTTGGCCGCCGATCTGGCCGCCTGGTGTCGCCGGGCGGAGGAAAGCGGGATTGCGGCGCTGCAGGAGTTCTCGGTGCGTCTAAGGGCTGCGCACGTTTGAACGGCCCCTTTCACACCTTTCAGAAAGCTCGCTTCTTGGCGAGCTTTTTTTGCGTGAACGGTTCGTGGACTGGTGCTTTTGTCGCGCGCTCCAGATCCGTCGGGCTGAGCGTTTTGCTCCGTGTCCCCCGGCCTTCGGCCTCCTCCTTGACCTGCGCAAACCGCACAGCCCGACGGATCTTGCGGGGAGTGACGTGTCAACAGCATTGGATTGAACTCCCTTTGTGCGCGAAGCACCCCAGCGGCAGGCATGGGGCAGGCGTTTTGCGTAGGTAAAGGAGGAGGGCCCGCAGGGCCCGGGGGACACGAAGCAAAAGGCCTGCCCCATGCCTGCTGCGGGTGAAAGAAATCACCGATCAACCCGTCAAAAGAAGATTCAGGGCGCAAAAAAAGCCCGCACAGGGCGGGCTCTTTTTTGGACTGAGGAGAACCTGAATTACTTCAGCTTCATTTCCTTGTAGTCCACATGCTTGCGAGCTTTGGGATCAAATTTCTTGATCAACATCTTCTCGGGCATGAGTTTCTTGTTCTTGCTGGTCGTGTAGAAGTGACCGGTGCCGGCTGTCGATTCCAGCTTGATTTTTTCGCGTCCGCCTTTGGTAGCCATGGTGTTCCTTTCAGTCGGGGACAGAGCTAAAGGTCAGCCCCCAAATAAGTTGTTAAGCCTGACCACGTGCGCGCAGATCGGCGAGCACAGAGTCGATGCCGTTCTTGTCGATCAAACGCAGACCTGCGTTGGAAATCCGTAGGCGAACCCAGCGGTTTTCGGTCTCGACCCAGAAACGGCGGTACTGCAGGTTCGGCAGGAACCGGCGCTTGGTTTTGTTGTTGGCGTGGGAAACATTGTTTCCGACCATCGGGCCTTTGCCCGTGACTTCACATACGCGTGCCATTGGGACACTTCGCTTTCTTCAAAACGGCGGTCACAGACGTGAGCGCCTCACCTCGCCAGTAGGGTGGCGGTAACCCATGATGGACAGACAAGCCCAGCAAAGCCGACAATTATAGCAAAACCGCCGGATCGGGGCGGTCGGCGAGAGTCGGGGGTGCTCCCTCTTTACTGTTCCAAGAAGCGTTGGGCGTCCAGCGCCGCCATGCAGCCGGTGCCGGCGCTGGTGATGGCCTGGCGGTAGACGTGGTCCTGCACATCGCCGGCGGCAAAAATACCCGGCACGCTGGTCTGCGTGGCGAAGCCCTTGAGTCCGCCCTGGGTCACGATGTAGCCTCCGGCCATCTCCAGTTGGCCCTGAAAAATCTCAGTATTGGGCGAATGACCGATGGCGATGAAACAGCCTTGCAGGGCCAGGTCTTCGGTGCTGCCGGTAGTGACATTCTTGATCCGCACGCCCGTCACGCCGCTGCTGTCGCCCAGCACCTCGTCCAAAGTGTTGAAGGTCTTGAGCTCAATCTTGCCTGAGGCCACTTTCTCCATCAGCTTGTCGATCATGATCGGCTCGGCCCTGAACTTGTCACGCCGATGGATCAGGTAGACCTTGCTGGCAATGTTGGACAGGTACAGCGCCTCTTCCACGGCGGTGTTGCCGCCACCGACCACGCAGCAAACCTGGTCGCGGTAGAAGAACCCGTCGCAGGTGGCGCAGCCCGAGACGCCGCGGCCCATGAACGCGGTCTCCGAGGGCAGGCCCAAATATTTGGCGGTGGCGCCGGTGGCGATGACGAGCGAGTCGCAGGTGTATTCGCCGCTGTCGCCTTTGAGGGTGAACGGGCGCTTGCTGAAATCGACCGCGCTGATGTGGTCGAACACGATCTCGGTCTTGAAGCGCTCGGCGTGTTCCAGAAAGCGCTGCATCAGGTCCGGCCCCTGCACGCCGTGCACGTCGGCCGGCCAGTTGTCCACCTCGGTGGTGGTCATCAATTGCCCGCCCTGCGCCATGCCGGTGACAAGAAGTGGCTGGAGGTTGGCACGGGCTGCGTAAATCGCGGCGGTGTAGCCCGCTGGACCCGATCCTAAAATAAGCACCTTGGCGTGGCGTGTGTTGGACATGTGGATGGCCTTTGACAAAGAATGGCTTGCGCCGTGTACATTTCGGGGCAACGCACCATAGTTCAAGCCGGTGCGCCGGAAGGATTTGCGGCTTGACTGCCGCGTCCGCCAGATTGTAAGAAACCCGAACGACCCAAGCGAAGGATTATGCGATGTCCATGCTGAGCAATCTTGATCTGATTCGCCGCGTACCCCTGTTTGCCATGCTCACCCCGGCGCAGGCTGAATTGTTGGCCGATGCGGTGGCCAAGCATCGCTTCAAGCGCGGGCAAGTGATCGTGGAGCAGGGTAAGAAGTCCGATGCCTTGTACATCATCCTGTCGGGCCGCGCGCGCGTGCTGATGACCGATCGCAAATCACGCGAGGTGATCCTGGCCACGCTGCAGCCGGGCGACTACATCGGCGAGATGAGCATGATCGATAACCAGCCGCACTCCGCCACGGTGGAGGCCGAAATCCAGACCGATGTGCTGGTGCTGGGGCGCAAGGAGTTCACCCGCTGCCTGCCCGAGAACGCCACCATGGCCTACGCCGTGATGCAGGGCCTGGTGCGTCGCCTGCGCCACGCCGATCAGAAAATCGGCTCGCTGGCGTTGATGGGCGTTTATGGCCGGGTGGCCAACGTGCTGCTCGAATCAGCCGTTGCGGACGACGGTCGGCTGATGATTCGCGACAAGCTGTCGCGCCAGGACATTGCCAAGATGGTGGGTGCGTCGCGTGAAATGGTCAGCCGCGTGATGAAGGATTTTGAAGAACAGGGCTTCATTCAAACGCTGGACGGTGGCGCAATCCTGGTCAACGAGCGTCGTCACATTCCCCGCTAGAGCTGATTGCCCTGACGCATGACCTACTCGCTTCACACTCTGAACAACGCAACCCGCGCGACGGCGCAACCCAAGTCCGGCGTGCGACGTTTTGCCAGCGAGTTGGGCTTGTTCCTGACAGCGGCGTGGCTGCTGTTTTGGCTGCTGGCCCTGCTGACGCACAGCGCGCACGACCCGGCGTGGTCGACTTCGGGCGACCAGGCGGTGGTGACCAACTGGGCCGGCCGCCTGGGCGCCTGGCTGGCCGACGCGAGCTACTTCCTCTTTGGGTTGTCGGTCTGGTGGTGCGTGGCGCTGGCGCTGCGTGTCTGGCTGTCGGCCCTGGCGGCTTGGCTGCGCGGGTCGCCAGCTTCGGCTGCGTCGGCTTCCCTCATGCCCGGCAGACTGGCCTGGCTTAGGTCGGAGCGAACACTGTTTTGGGTTGGCGTAGTCCTGCTGTTGTGCGCCAGCGCCACCTTGGAGTGGTCGCGTCTGTACAGCCTGGAGCCACGCCTGCCGGGTGGGCATGCCGGCGGCGTGTTGGGCTATCTGGTTGGGCCTTTGGCCGTCAAATGGTTGGGTTTTGCAGGCTCGGGGCTGGTTGCCATTGCCCTGGGTGTGGTGGGCGCGGCCCTGGCGTTCCGTTTCTCCTGGGGCCACGTGGCCGAGCGCATTGGCGCGTGGTTGTATGGTCAGGTCGAGTCCTGGCAGGACCAGCGTGAGGTTAAGCACGACTTGGCGGTTGGGCAGCGCGCGGCGCGTGAGCGCGAAGAGATTGTGCTGGAGGAGCGCGAGGAGATCGCCGAGCACCACCCCAAACCGGTGGTGGTGGTCGAGCCCACCGCCATTGCGGTGCCGCGCAGCGAACGTGTCGCCAAGGAGCGCCAAAAGGTCCTGTTCACCGAGCTGCCCGACAGCAAGCTGCCCCAGGTCGATCTGCTCGACGGTGCCATCGCACGCCAGGAAACGGTAGCGCCCGAGACGCTGGAGATGACCAGCCGCATGATCGAGAAAAAGCTCAAGGACTTTGGCGTCGATGTCACGGTGGTGCTGGCCTCGCCCGGCCCGGTGATCACGCGCTACGAGATTGAGCCCGCCACCGGCGTCAAGGGCTCGCAGATCGTTGGCCTGGCCAAGGACCTGGCGCGGTCCCTAAGCCTGGTGTCGATTCGCGTGGTGGAGACCATTCCTGGCAAGAACTTCATGGCCCTGGAGTTGCCCAACGCGCGGCGCCAGTCGATTCGCTTGTCTGAGATTCTGGGCTCGCAGCCCTACAACGAAGCCAAGTCCCTGCTGACCATGGGCCTGGGCAAGGACATCGTGGGCAACCCGGTGGTGGCCGATCTGGCCAAGATGCCGCACGTGCTGGTGGCCGGTACCACCGGCTCTGGCAAGTCGGTCGGTATCAACGCCATGATCCTGAGCCTGTTGTACAAGGCCGAAGCGCGCGACGTGCGCCTGTTGATGATCGACCCCAAGATGCTGGAAATGTCGGTCTACGAGGGCATCCCGCATCTGCTGGCGCCGGTGGTGACCGACATGAAGCAGGCCGCCCACGGCCTGACCTGGTGCGTGGCCGAGATGGAGCGCCGCTACAAGCTGCTGAGCAAGATGGGCGTGCGCAACCTGGCGGGCTACAACGTCAAGATCGACGACGCCAAGGCGCGCGGTGAGTTCATTGGCAACCCCTTCAGTCTGACGCCGGAACAGCCCGAGCCGCTGGACCGCTTGCCGCACATCGTGGTGGTGATCGACGAGTTGGCCGACCTGATGATGGTGGTGGGCAAGAAGATCGAGGAACTGATTGCCCGCCTGGCGCAAAAGGCGCGCGCCGCCGGCATCCATTTGATTTTGGCCACGCAGCGCCCCAGCGTGGACGTGATCACCGGCCTGATCAAGGCCAACATCCCGACGCGTATTGCCTTCCAGGTGTCGAGCAAAATCGACAGCCGCACCATCCTGGATCAGATGGGTGCCGAGGCGCTGTTGGGCATGGGCGACATGCTCTACATGCCCAGCGGCACCGGCCTGCCGATCCGGGTGCACGGTGCCTTTGTCAGCGACGAAGAAGTGCACCGCGTGGTGAGCTACCTCAAGACCCAGGGCGAGCCCAATTACATCGAGGGCGTGCTCGAAGGCGGCACGGTCGATGGCGAAGGCGATTTGTTGGGCGAGGGCGGCAACAGTGGCGGCGAAAAAGACCCGATGTACGACCAGGCGGTGGAAGTGGTGCTGAAGAACCGCAAGGCCAGCATCTCGCTGGTGCAACGCCACCTGAAGATCGGCTACAACCGCGCCGCGCGGCTGGTGGAAGACATGGAGAAGGCCGGCCTGGTCAGCAGCATGAGCGGCAGTGGCCAGCGCGAGATACTGGTGCCAGCGCGGGCCGAATGAAACCCTGTGGGTCAGACCACTCTGCGCAGCAAACGTGCTCTGACCCCAGGTGCATGTGTTTTGTGGGTCAGACCACTTTGCGCAGCAAATGTGCTCTGACCCCAACTGAATAGATCATGAAACGAATTGCTACTGTTTTGATAGCATCCTGCGCCTTGTCCGCATGGGCTGACGGTCTAAAAGACCTGGAGGATTTCGTCAGGAACACGAAGTCCGGCCGCGCCGAGTTCACCCAGGTAGTGACCTCGCCACCCAAGGCCGGCGAGAGCGCGCGCAGCAAGACCTCCAGCGGCAGCTTCGAGTTTCTACGGCCCAACCGTTTCAAGTTTGTCTACCAGAAGCCGTTTGAGCAGACCATCGTGGCCGACGGCCAGACCTTGTGGCTGTACGACGCAGACCTCAAGCAAGCGACGGCGCGCTCGCAGAGCCAGGCGCTGGGCACCACGCCGGCCGCGCTGATCGCCTCGGCGCCCGGCCTCAAGGCCTTGCAGGCCGAGTTCACCCTGTCGGCCATGCCCGATGCGCAGGGGCAGCAGTGGGTACTGGCCACGCCCAAGACCAAAGACGGGCAGTTGCAGAGTGTGCGTATCGGCTTTCGCGCCGGCGCACTGGCGGCGCTGGAAATTCTGGACAGCTTTGGCCAGAAGTCGGTGCTGAGCTTTGGCACCTTCCAGGCCAATGCCGCGCTGGATGCCAGCCACTTCCAGTTCAAGCCACCGCCGGGGGCGGATGTGATTCGGCAGTAACGGGGTTGCCGTAACTTTTGGTGCGAGCATTTGGACAGGAGCGAGGGTGTCCGGCTTGTGAATCTGTTAACCCGCCGCGCCCGAAACTAGCGGAAATGCGGATGGGTTGCGAATGGATTGCACCGATAGGTCAATGTCCAACCCCGGCCAATAGAGATGATCGGGGGTCGGCCACTGCACATCCGAAATCTGTTCAATCGTCCCGTTTCGAAACCACGGGAATTGATCAAAAGGCACGAGCAATTCCTCGTCGGCAAGCAAAAGCCAAAAGCCGTGCTTCGAAACATGGGTGACTTCAGCCGCCAAAGTGCTGCTTCCAGGCATCTTGGATCTCCTTCAAGTGTGCATTCACAACATCCTGCGCTTGTCGAAGTTGCATGGCAGAAAGGCCAGTGTGGTTGGCTAAAACCACCTGTGGCGTAAGCCAGAACTTCGCTTCACCGTCCACATGCGAAACATGGATATGAATGCGTGTCTCTTCCCGAGAAAAAAAGAAGAGTCGAAACTGGCCGTCACGAACAATAGTAGGCGCCATGTCGTTACTGTACCCAACTTATCGTGCAGTGGGCTAGCTCAGTTGCAAGCCGTTGCGTGCCGGCTTTCGCGACGGCGCTCTGGCGGCGCTGGAGATTCTGGACAGCTTTGGCCAGAAATCCGTGTTGAGCTTTGGCGCCTTCCAGGCCAATGCCGCACTGGATGCCAGCCACTTCCAGTTCAAGCCGCCGCCGGGCGCGGATGTGATCCGGTAATAGCGGGCTTGCTGCAGGCTTTGATGCCAGCACCTGGGCGAGCGCGGCGGGCGTCCGCGTCGTGTCGCTTGCGCGCTCGCGGGCGGTGCTCTCGTAGCGCGTGGCCGGGTTGGCGTGGCAGCCGTGGCGGGTGCGCAAGTTCTGTGGCATTGCGAATCGGCTCCAGCGCCCCGGCGCAGCCACCCGCCACGCCAGCGGGCGTGTGATGGTGGGGCTGGATGTGGGGGAGAATGACGCCCCAAGTGCTTGTCTACGCGGGCGTGAATCGAAGGTTGCCTGTCTACCGCGCTGTGCCGGGAGTCGTTGGAGCTGTGGCGTCCATTCGAGGGCCAGTGGCAGCCGGTCTCCAATTTGCCGCCACAGAGGACGTTGCCATGCCATGAGTGTAGGGACGCGCTTGAACCAAAGTTAAACCGCACAAAGCGATGGGATTCCGGAATGGCGAAGTCAATCCGGATAGAACTTCAGCCAAGTTTGGGACCAAGTTGCGCTCCATGGAAGTGCCCATCTTTCCAGAGCCGGAAGTGGGCGCACGATTGTCCCACGAACGCCGCCGAGGGGGACTGTCAGAGGGAGGGGAACGCCTCTCGACACCCGCTGGATTCATAACGTCGGCCTGATCCGCATCGAGTGGCAAATTATTCCGCCCAGGGCTAAGTTTCTGGTCGACCACATGTTCTTGGGGCTTCAGCCCAACGCCGCCGTACGAGTTCGCTCGCGCGCTAGACGAGGCGTCGACGAAATCCGCGAGGTGCGAAAGCTCCTTGGCACGTCCTCAGGCGGATGCACCCCGAGGGCTGGAGAGTGGCTTAACTGAAGCAGACAGAGCGATGGCGAGACTAGCACGGCAATGCAGGGCCCATTCAGCGCCGCATTGATTGAGATAAACAAGTGACGGGCGGCCGGCGCACCGGTATGTTGGTTCGGCTTAGTCGGCTGACCACTGACAGGGCCAATTTTCGCGCAACCTTTGTGGCCTGGGTAACTTGAGCCGGGAAAGGGGTTTACGAGGCCGGTCGGCGCGTCTACACCAGCTTCAGGAGGCTTTCGGACGGCAACCACTGCTTCAAAGGTAGATGAGGCC
Source organism: Candidatus Rhodoferax odensensis (assembly GCA_016718405.1). GTDB lineage: Bacteria > Pseudomonadota > Gammaproteobacteria > Burkholderiales > Burkholderiaceae_C > Rhodoferax_D > Rhodoferax_D odensensis. Next base: position 129,755 of record JADKDJ010000008.1, on the reverse strand, counting down.
ACGTTACACGCGTGGGTGAAAGTGGGCCCAATTGGTCCACGCGTTGGCAGTCAAGTCACTCCTCGTGAAAGCTTGATTGCCGCGCTTCCAAACATTTCAGCTGACCCCAATTCAACGCGAACGAGATGATGCGCGTTAAGCGACTTGATCGGCGTAGCAGGATGCCCGCTTTGTCCAGAAGTCGAGACAACAGCAGCTGGTCCAATTAGGTGGCTGCTGGAACCTGGGGATGTTGAGCCAATGACACCAGTCGCGGACAAACGGAAGGCGTCTATTTCGGAAACTCACAAATGGCACAAGCACCGCATTTGGGGTCGAACCTTCAGGCTTCGATCACTGGTCACATCGATCGGTTTGGCGCGATTCTCCTAACGGTCAAATCAGATCCGCATTGGGGAATCGATTCTTGGTCGCGGAACCGTCGAATATAGCGGGTCCCAATTGTGCTGGCGTGGATGGTCTCAAAACCAGCAACGCGTCGGGTGGCTGTGGTGTGGCGCAGGAGCCAATTCGCAATGATTGCCAGAGAACGGCGGTCCAAAGTCACCGACCGTTGGCCGAAGGGGTGGGCACCCCAGGCGCTCCATCCGCGAGCGCGCAAGCGTCACGCCACGGACGCCCGGCGTGTTCGCCAACCACGGTGGCGCGCATGGTTCCAGTCGGGCCAGCCGCAGCGTTGCATTGTGTGAGGGCCGCCGGCCACCGCCTCAACTACGTTGCATCGGCGCGCGCAGTGCTTCAGTCAAGGTGCCCAGGCTTTCGGCCAGGTGGGCGCGCGTCTCGATCGAGCGCCCTCCCTTGGCCACCGCACCGCGCAAATCCCCTTGCAGGCGGGTGGCGTGCAGGCGCGCCAGGCTCAGTGCGTCCGCGGGCAGCGTCGCTGAACCTTTGGTCAGCAGCACTTGCAGACGCTTCAGGTGTTCGCGTTGCAAACCGCGCCGCAGGACGTCAATCTCGGCTCCGCTCTTGAGCTCGCTCCACACGCTGGTCTGCAGCGTGGCGTACACCTCGCTGAGCGAGATCATGTTGCGGCGCTGGGTGGGTGGCAGGTAGTTGGGCAAGTCCAGCAGGCGCTGGGCGGTGTTGCCGGCCAACAGCCGGTCCATCGCCACCGTCTGCGCCCGCAACACGGCGGCGCGCAGGTTGACCGGGCCATCCCGCTCCCACTCGTTGTAGTCAACACTCAGGTTCGACAGGAATGCTGGCTGGAACTGAAACGAATCCGCGCTAAATAAACCACTGGCCAGGAACTGCAGAGCCTCGCGTTGTTTGACCGGGTCCACCGGTTTGAAATTGGCGCGTGTCGTACTGCCGGGCAGGTCACGCAGGGCGTGTATGCCGCCCACATATTTGCCCACCAGCTCTGCGGCGCGTTGCAGTTGGTTGAAGCCGGCCATCAGCACGCGGCGTTGGCGCAGCGGATCGTCGCCGATCTGGGGCTTGCGGTCTTGCAGGCGGGCCCACAGTTCCTTGGACAACTTGAGCCGCTTCTTGTAGTAGGCCAGCGGGTCGTCACCCAGGTCAAACCGGTTGGCCAGGGGGTCCATGCCGTCGTTGCCGCCAAAGCCACCGGCGTCGGCGTCGTCGCCAAAGGCCAATGCTGGCTCGGTGCTGCGCGCGGCAATTTTGGCCAGTTCGGCCGACTCGGTTGCGGTGTCCAGTGGTTTGTACGCGTATTCGATCGCCCAGTAGTCGTAGGCGCCCAGCGTGCTGTTGTTGTAGCTGCCTTGCCGTTCCCCTTGAACCGCCAGGTTGTAGGCGTTGTAGTCCATCACCGAGCCCGAGATGCCATAGGTCTCGGTATAACGCTTGTCCTGCAACTGCGCTTGGGTGATGGTGGTGGAGGCCTTGAAGTTGTGCTTCAAACCCAGCGTGTGGCCGACCTCGTGCATGATCGTGTCGGTGATCACCGATTGCACAAAGGCCTCGGCCTCGGGGCTGTCGGGCGCAATGTCGCCGCGCGCTTCCAGCACATCGAGGGCAAAGTTCATCTCTGACGCTGCCTCGTGGGCATAACTGCAATAACTGGCCGGCTGGCCCTGGCGCCATCCTTGGGTGAGTTGGGCAAGGCGTTGCTCGCTGCTCAGACCCACATCTTCCACGATGAAGCGGCGCGAGCCGCGGGCAAACACATCACTCATGCCAATGTCGGCGTCCAGGATCTCGCCGGTGCGCGGATCGGTGTGGCTCGGGCCAATGGCAAAGCCCACATCCGCACCCACAAACCAACGGATCGAGGCATGGCCGGCGTCCATGTTGTCCCAGTTGGCGTCATCGGGTTGCTGCTTGGCCTGAATAGCATTTTTGAAGCCGATGCGCTCAAACGCCTTGTTCCACTCCGTCACGCCGGCCGCAACAGCGGCGCGATACTTGGGCGGAATGTTTTTGTCCAACCAGTAGACGATGGGACGTACTGGCTCGGACAGGGCTGCCGCCGGGTCTTTTTTCTCCAGGCGCCAGCGTTGTACGTAGTGCACGCGCGGGTTGGCCTTGAGGTCACTGCCAAGGTCGGTGAAGGACTCCATGAAATGGCCCAGGCGGGGGTCACTCAAGCGTGGGCGCATCACTTGTTGGGGCAAGGCGGCGAAGCTGTAGACGTAGTTGACGAAGAAGCTGCGCGCATCGGGCACGGCTTGCGGCGGCTTCGGGCTGGGCACTGGGGGTGGTGTCAGCGGCGGCGCGGGGATGCGCGGTGTGGAGAAGTGCACGCGGGCGCTCAGCGTAGTCAGCGCTGCGTCGGCTCGGCTGGACTCGATGTAGGAGTTCGCCTTGTCCAAGGTGTAGGGCAAGCGATAAGCCATCTCGATCCGCGTTGAATAACCCGGGATATCCACCAACAAGAAGCTGGCATCCACCAGGATGGACTTGCGCTCGGGATGCTCCGCGCTGGCAACCGCCGCCGAGGCCAGCAAGCTGGGTGAGAAAGCCTGTTCGACGGCCAATCTGGCGCCACCTTCCGCGCGGAACTTGGTGTTCAACGCGACCAACTGCACCTGATTGCCGATACGACGCCACTCGGCCATGGCGTCCGTGCCCATCTGACTGGCATAGAGTCCGCGCTCACCGACCGAGTTGGCGACGTTGACGGTAAACAGGAAAGGCTTGTTGAGTGCGGCCTTCGGAATCTCGATCCAGGCTTTCTCGTCCTTGCGCCAGATCGGAAACAGTCCGTCCTCTTGTTTGGCTTCCTTGATCACGTCCGCGAAGGGTTTGGGCGCAGCGGGGTCGGCCGGTTTGGATGCTGCCGCCAGGGGCGGCTTGGCCACCGCCGCCGGGTCAGCCGCAGGGGCCGATGGTGGCGCGGGCGGGGGCGAAGGCGGTGTTGGCGTCGTTGGTGATGACGTGGCACGCAGGCTGGCGCATGCGCTGAGCATCAGTATCACGGCGACGCTGATGGTGTTGCGGCACAAACGCTGTGGACTGCGCCCGAGGCCATGCAACACAGTGGCGGGCGCGGTGGTGATAGACAGTGACATGGGAGGGACCGGAATAATAGGAAGAACCAGACGATACATCGATTTCGGCATGCCTTGCAGCGGTCGACAGGCCAGCACCTAAAATCAAAGCGGTGTACCCACACGCGACAACTCCAACCCCCAGGCCCGAGCGCGCGCCCTGGCCGAGCCGCCTGCGCCCCAAGCGGCTGAGCGAGGTGATCGGTCAGCAACACTTGCTGGGCGAGGGCATGGCCTTGCGCCTGGCGTTCGAATCGGGCCAGCCGCACAGTTGCATTCTGTGGGGCCCGCCGGGCACCGGCAAGACCACGATTGCACGGCTGATGGCGGACGCGTTCGAGGCGCAGTTCATCACCATCAGCGCGGTGCTGGGTGGCATCAAGGACATTCGCGAGGCGGTGGAACAGGCGCAGGTGCGCGCTGGGGGGCAGGGCCGCCGCGAGGGCCATGAGGGCGCGCGGCGCACGCTGGTGTTTGTCGACGAAGTGCACCGCTTCAACAAGAGCCAGCAGGATGCCTTCTTGCCGCATGTGGAGAGCGGCCTGTTCACCTTCATCGGCGCCACCACCGAGAACCCGTCCTTCGAAGTCAACTCGGCCTTGCTGTCGCGTGCCGCCGTGTATGTGCTGCAACCCCTGACGGCACCGGATCTGGAGCAAATCGTAGCCAGGGCCAAGGATATTGGCGCCTTGCCTGCTATTGAAAAGATAGCTATCGAGCGTCTGGTGGCCTACGCCGATGGCGACGCGCGGCGCCTGCTCAACACGCTGGAAACGCTGGCCGTGGCGGCCACGCAAGAAAGACTGGCCGAGATCACCGACGCGTGGCTGCAAAAGGTGCTGGGTGAGCGCCTGCGCCGGTATGACAAGGGTGGCGAGCAGTTCTATGACACCATCAGCGCGCTGCACAAGTCGGTGCGCGGCTCTGACCCCGATGCCGCGTTGTACTGGTTCGTGCGCATGCTCGATGGCGGGGCCGACCCGCGCTACCTGGCGCGGCGCATGATTCGCATGGCCAGCGAGGACATTGGCCTGGCCGACCCGCGTGCGCTGCGCATGGCCCTCGACGCGGCCGATGTGTACGAGCGCCTGGGCTCGCCCGAGGGCGAGCTGACCCTGGCGCAGTGCGTGGTCTACCTGGCGGTTGCACCCAAATCCAACGCGGTGTATCAGGCCTTCAATGAGGCGAAGGCTTTTGTGAAGAAGGACGGCACGCGGCCCGTGCCCATGCACCTGCGCAACGCGCCCACCAAGCTGATGAAAGAGCTGGACTACGGCAAGGGCTACCGCTACGCGCACGATGAAGCCGGCGGCTATGCGGCGGGCGAGCGCTACCTGCCTGACGGCATGGCGCCGCCCGGTTTCTATCGGCCGGTCGAGCGCGGGCTGGAAATTCGCATTGCCGAGAAGCTGCGGCAATTGCGCGAACTTGACCGTGACAGCAGCGCCACCTGACTCGCCCGGCGCGCCGCGCTACTATTTCTCGCGCAAGCGCCAGGCTGCCACGATGGCCAACACACTCAGGCTGGCCAACATCACAAAGGATTCGTTGAACGCCCGCAGGCGCAAGGGATTGGTGTCCAGGTGCGCCAGCGATTGGCCGTGCACGGCCAGCCGCCATTCCAGGAACAGGGCGCACAGACTCACGCCCACGGCGCCGCCCACCATCCGCAGGAAGCTGATGACGCTGGAGCCCTGAGGTATGAGGTGTTGCGGCAGGCAACGCATGGCGCTCAGATTGAGCGAGGGCAGGATGAAGCCCAGCCCGACGCGCCCCACCATGGCCCAGACCATGATGAGCCAGATTGAGGTTTGCCGCCCCACCGTCACCATCAGCGCAAAGCCCAGCGCCAGCAGCAGCAGGCCCACGCTGACCAGCAGGTGCGCGGGCTGCCGGTCCGCCAGGCGGCCAGCGATGGCGATGGTGATTGCCAGCACAAGGCCGGCCGGCAGCAACATCGCGCCCACTTGCGAGGCCGACAGCCCCAAGCCCATTTGCAGGTACACCGGCAACAAGTAGGTGGAGCCAAACAGCGCCGTGCCATAGATGAGGGACACAATGCTGCCCATGGCGAACTGGCGGTGGCCAAACAGCGACAGGTTCATCAGCGGCGCTCGCTCGTGAGAGCCCCTCTGGGCATGGCTCAGACGGCGCTGCCATTGGACAAAACCCAGCAGCGCAACCCCCGACGCCGCCAACATGCCCAGGGCGTGGACCAGGGCGCCGCTGTGCAGCGTCACCATGCCGTTGAGCAGGCACAGTGTCGCAATCGTGGCCAGCAGCAGACCAAACCAGTCCAGCGCGGCCTGGCCTGGTTTGCTTGGTTCTGCAACCGGATTGGCCGATGGCACATAGCGTCGCGCCAACCAGAGTGAGGCCAGGCAGAACGGCACCACCATGAAGAGCGTGGCGCGCCAGCTGAACCAGTCCACCAGCAGCCCGCCGATGCTGGGCCCCAGGGCCGGTGCCAACACCACGCCCATGCCAAAGATGCCGCTGGCGCGACCCTGCTCGCTGGGCCCAAACACTCGCAGGATGATGATGGCTGGCACCGGTTGCAGCACGCCCGAGGCCAGGCCCTGTGCTACGCGCGCCAGCAGCACCAGGTCAAAGTTGCTGGTCAGGCCACCGCCCACGCCACCGGCCAGCAGCAGCCAGATCGCTACCGAGTAGGTGCGGCGGTAGCCGTAGCGAGCCAGCAGCCAGGGCGTGGTCAGCATCGACACCGTCATGGCCAGCATGAAGCCGGACGACACCCACTGCATGCGGTCCTGCCCGATCGCAAAGAAGCGCGTCATGTCGGGCACCGCCACGTTGATGATGGTCGACGACATGATCGACGCCATGGTGCCGATCATCACCGTCAGCAGCAGCAGCCAGCGGTAGCGCGGCCCGTAGCGGGTCTGCAGGGAAGCGAAGGTGTGCGGATGCGTCATTCTTATGTGTGCCGGGTGCGGCAACTACCCCACGGCGACTGTATCCGAAGCGGCACCGCCGAGGCTGCTTTGAAACAAACCAAATTTGAAAGTCCACAAGCCAGCAAGCCTCAGCTAACATCCAGGTGACCACGCGCAGAAATCCTTACACGTCCATTGGATCGGAGGCTCCATCATGTGCAGTCCAGTTCGCTCGCTTTGGTTTGTCGTTGCCCTGCTTGTGTCGCTCGCCGCTCACGCTGATTCGACCAGCCTCATCAATCAGGCCAAGAGCGCCAGTGCCGTGCGCTACGACTTCGCTGTCGCAAAGAACGCCGAGATACGAAACACCACGGACAACAAGGCGTTCACCATCTGGTGGCAACCCTCCACCAGCGCACCCACTGGCGTCATCGTGACCTTGCACGGACACGGCAGCTATGCGACCGACGAGTTCTATCTGTGGCAGCCCTACCTGCAATCGCGCGGTTATGCCATCCTTGCCCTTCAATGGTGGTTTGGTGGCGGGGAAACCACGGCCGACTACTATCAGCCTCAGGAGATGTACCCCATCATCGCAAGCTTGCTGAAGGAAAAGGGCGTCAAGCCCGGTACCGTGCTGTTTCATGGTTATTCGCGCGGATCGGCCAACTCGTATGGTGTGACGGCCCTGGACACGTCGTCGGGCAATCGTTACTTCAACATGGTCTTGTCGAACGCGGGTGGCGCAACATCGGGCTATCCACCGAATCAGCAGATCGCTGCAGGTGACTATGGTGCGTTACCCTTTAGCGGTGTCCAATGGGTGATGTATTGCGGTCAACTCGACCCAGATCCCGCCATAAACGGATGCACTGCGATGACTGCCGCCCGTGACTGGGTGATCAAGTACGGCGCCACCTTCAAGCTGTTGATCGACGACCCCGTTGGCGACCACGGTGGGTTTATGACCAACAGCGCCAATGTGGTCACTGCGCTGGGGCAGTTCGACCCGACGTACGCGCAAGTCTCAGCCGACTGCGTCTTTCGCTGGGCAGAGGGCTCCTTTGCGCAGTTCTTTGCTCCGGCTGGTGCTGTTAGTCAATTCGCCCATCCGTACCATTTTCGGTACTACACGGGTACCAAGAACTATTTGGCCACCAACTTGATCGATCAGCACCTTTACGCCGCTGGCGAATCCACTGCTGGCGTGATTGTTGATGTGGGCTTGGTCGCCGGACTGCTTGCCACTGCTGGGTGCACGACACCTGGCGCGCCGGGCAACGTGACCCTGACCCAAGTTAACCCGCAGACTGTTGGGAGCGCCAGCTTTGGTTCGTCGAGCAAACTGCTCGCGAAGTGGACCGCGCCCACCGGCTACGTCGTCGACCACTATGAGATAACGGCCACAGAGGCATTGACGGCCATCAGTGTCAGCACCACGGCGACGGCGTCGGCCACCAGCGCCACGCTGACACCCCTGAAGGCCGCCACGACTTACTCGGTGGTGGTCAAGGCATGCAAAGACGCCGCTTGCACCAGCGCCGGCACCGCCGCGGCGGTGGGCGCCACGACGTCGGCTGAGTACTGGCAATTGCAGGGCAGTGGTAACACCGTATCCACGCTGACCAAGCCGGTGGCGGACGGCAACGCCCGGCTTTCGGCCACGCGTTTCGGTGCTGAAGCGGGCGCCGCTGCCAACACGGTGCAGTTCTACTACGGGCCGCAGGGGGTGACTGGTCAGTCGGTGGCGAGCAGTGGTGTGGTCTCGGCCACAAGTCCGGCGAGCTACTTGAGCGGCTTCACCAGTTACGCCAACACCAGTGGTGTGCGCTCGCCAACGTCGGCCACCAGTGGCATCAAGTCGATCATGACCGGCCAGGGTGTGCCGCTGTCGGCCGCGCTGGGTGCCAAGGTTCGGCTGTTCTTTGAATCAAACGACGTCGACGGCAAGACCCGCATCTACTCGGTCGCGAGCGTCGATGGTTATGTGGGGCGCGATTTCAATCTCGGCGCGGCCACCACCTGCACCACAGTGGCGGACTACCTCTCCGGCGGCAACTGCCCGGCCACGGTCGTGATTGGCGTTGAAGGCGACGTCGTCAATCCGGTCAGCAAAATCAGCGCGGCGCGCCAAAACAAGATTGCGTGGCCAACGCTGACCGATTGGCGCTGGGATGGCGCCGTGGGCACGTTCATGGTGTTCACTGTGGACAAGATCACCGGTTGCACCACCGCCAGCCACAACCACGCCTATGCGGTCTGGAACGGCAGTGCGTTTGTGCCGCAATACGACAGCGCGGGCTGCCCCAAGACGTTCAAGAGCGCGCAAGCGGCAGTGCCCATGCACATTGGGGACGTGCGCTACAAGATGTACTTCGGCGACCCGTCGATCGCCACTGGCAAGACCAGTAGCTCGACCCTGCCTTTTGTGGGGCCGAAGAAATTGATCTTCGCCGACGGCCGCACCAGCGGCTCGGTCAGTACCGTGGACTATGAGGATTGGGAAAACGTGACCAGTGGTCGTGATGTACGCTTTCTGTGGCCCAACGGCGAACAATTGAGCGACACCGCCGAAGGGTACATCGACGATTTTCAGTTTCTGACTCCAACTGGCAGCCTGGATATCCAGGTTCTTTATATGTCGATCACCGATGGTTCGGTGATACCGTTCGCGGCCACGGCGGTGTTGCTCAATCCTTGAAGTGTCGACCAAGGTCGGAGGGGCGATCCGAAGCGCTCACGCCACCGGCAGCGTGCCCCCGTGCTTGAGCTCTTTGAGCGAGAAGCTGGTCGAGATCTCTTTTACCCCCGGCAGGCTGCGAATCTTGACGCGCACCAGTTGCGAGAACGCCTCCAGGTCGGGAGCGATGGCCTCAATCAGGTAGTCGTAGCGACCAGACAGGTTGTGGCAAGACAGCACCTGCGGCAGGGCCACCACTTCGCGCTCAAACGCGGCCATGACGTCGGGCATGTGGTTGTTCATCTGCAGGTGCACAAAGCCGGTCACGCCGTAGCCCAGCTTGTGCCGGCTCAGGTGTGCGTGGTAGCCCTCAATGACCCCGGTTTCCTCCAGTTGCCGCACGCGGCGCCAGCAAGGCGAGGGTGACAGCGACACGCGCTGCGCCAGTTCGGCAACTGTGGTGCGGGCGTCTTGCTGCAGCGCTTCGAGCAGTTGGCGGTCGGTGGAATCGAGGCTTGGTGTGGTCATGGGATGAAACAACCTGTTTTTCGCTAATTGTAGAAACAAACATCCTCAAAGCAAGGTTGAGACCAGCACAAAAAGCCAATATTTACCCAGCAACTTGGCGAACAATTCTTCTGAAGATTTCACCACTTCACGCCACAAGGATTCACCATGAGCCAAGCCGCCAAGACCCCAGGATTCAGCACCCGCGCCATCCACCATGGCTACAACCCGGCCGATCACCACGGTGCGCTGGTGCCGCCGATCTACACCTCGGCCACCTTTGCCTTCCCAGACGTGGCCTATGGCGCGCGCTGTTTCACGGGCGAAGAAGCGGGCTACTTCTACACACGCATTGCCAATCCCACGCTGGCCTTGTTGGAGTCGCGCCTGGCCAGTCTGGAGCAAGGCGCGGGCGCGGTGGTGTTTGGCTCGGGCATGGGCGCGATCACGGCCACGCTGTGGTCCATGCTGGAGCCGGGCGACGAGGTGCTGGCGGATCTCACGCTGTACGGCTGCACCTTCGCCTTCATGACGCACGGCTTGACCCGCTTTGGTGTGACGATTCGCCATGTCGACATGACCGACCCCGACCACGTTGCTCAAGCCATGGGCCCCAAGACACGCGTGGTGTATTTCGAGTCGCCCGCCAACCCCAATATGCGCCTGGTGGACATTGAAGCGGTCTCGGCCATCGCACACCAAGGCGGCGCCAAGGTGGTGGTGGACAACACCTACTGCACGCCCTACCTGCAGCAGCCCCTCGTGTTGGGGGCCGATGTGAGCGTGCACTCCATGACCAAGTACCTCGGCGGCCATGGCGACCTGACGGCCGGCGCGGCCATCTTTGCCGACGCAGAGCTGGCCCAGCGCGTGCGCCTGTTTGGCCTGAAGGACATGACCGGCGCCGTGATGTCCGCGCAAGACGCGCAGTTGGTGATGCGCGGGCTCAAGACCCTGACGCTGCGCATGGACCGCCATTGCCAAAGCGCGCAAACGGTTGCAGAGCTGTTGCACGCCCACCCAGCCACTGCCGTGGTGCATTTCCCAGGCCTGCCCAGCTTTGCCCAGCATGCGCTGGCCAAGCGCCAGATGCGCCAGTTTGGCGGCATGATTGCCTTCGAGCTCAAGGGTGGGCTGCAGGCCGGTATCTGCTTCATGGACGCGCTGCAACTGGTCACCCGCGCCGTCAGCCTGGGCGACGCCGAAACCCTGGCCCAGCACCCGGCCAGCATGACGCACTCCACCTACACGCCCGAGGAGCGCGCCGCCCACGGCATCAGCGATGGGCTGGTGCGCCTGTCGATTGGTCTGGAAGATATCGACGACGTGTTGGCCGACATTGCCCAGGCGCTGGACCAGGCGCAGGCCATGGTGAGTCAGCCGTCGCAGGCCAAAACCGGTGTTCAATGCAGCGCGCCGATCCAGGAAGCCTTGGCCGTGGCAGCGTAAGCTGCACGCTTCGTTGTTGAAGGAGGGCGCCATGCCAATGAACGAGCAGGTCTTGGCCGACATGATCCAGGCGAGCAGCGACTCCCACGCAAGCTCGTACTGTGCCGAGCCGTACGCGTGCACGTTCGTGCACGACGACGATCCGCAGGAAACCGCCGAGTGGCGTGACGCCTTTTTGGCGCTGATTGCCCGCCATGGCCCCAAGCGTGCACGCTACCTGCTCGATGAGCTGGCCGGCCTGGCCGGCGCGCAACGCGTGGGTTGGCAGCCCGAGCTGGCCACGCCCTACATCAACACCATTGGTGTTGATCAGCAGCAGCCCTTCCCAGGCGACTTGGCCATTGAAGAGCGCCTGGCCTCGCTGATGCGCTGGAACGCGCTGGCCATGGTGGTGCGCGCCAACCAGGCCTATGGTGAACTGGGTGGCCACATTGCCAGCTACGCCAGCGCGGCCGACTTGTTCGAGGTGGGCTTCAACCACTTCTTTCGCGCCCGCAGCGATGCAGATCAGGGTGACCTGGTGTTCTTCCAGCCGCACAGCGCGCCAGGCGTCTATGCGCGTGCCTTTTTGGAAGGACGCCTCAGCGCGGCAGACCTGGCCTGTTACCGCCAGGAGCTGACCGCGCCAGCGGCCACCACCGGACGGGGCGCGCGGGGATTGAGCAGCTACCCGCACCCCTACCTGATGCCCGACTTCTGGCAGTTTCCCACCGGTTCGATGGGCCTGGGGCCGATCAGTTCGATCTACCACGCGCGTTTCATGCGTTACCTCACGCACCGCCAGTTGCTCGATTGCGGCGCGCGCGCGCGCAACGGCACGCACCTGGATCAGCGTCGCGTCTGGGGTGTGTTTGGCGACGGTGAGATGGACGAGCCCGAAAGCATGAGCGCGCTGACCCTGGCCGCACGCGAGGGTCTGGACAACCTGGTGTGGGTGGTCAACTGCAACCTGCAGCGCCTGGACGGGCCGGTGCGGGGAAACGGCCGCATCATCGACGAGCTGGAGAAACTGTTTCGCGGCGCGGGCTGGAACGTCATCAAACTGGTGTGGGGCAGCGATTGGGACGGCCTGTTCGCGCGCGACCTGACCGGCGCCCTGGTGCGGGCCTTTGCCGACACGGTGGACGGCCAGATGCAGACCTTTGCCGCCAAGGACGGGCGCTACAACCGCGACAACTTCTTCGGCCAAAACCCGGAACTGGCGCGCCTGGCGCAGGGCCTGACCGACGAACAGATTGACCGCCTCAAGCGCGGCGGTCACGACCTGGTGAAAATCCACGCGGCTTACGCCGCCGCCGTGCGCCACCAGGGCCAGCCCACGGTGGTCCTGGCGCACACCAAGAAGGGCTATGGCATGGGCAGCGCCGGCCAGGGCAAGATGACCACCCACAGCCACAAGAAGTTTGACGAGACCGACCTGATCGCCTTTCGCAACCGCTTCAATCTGCCGCTGACCGACGAACAGGTCACCGGCCTGGAGTTTTACAAGCCCGCCGATGACAGCGCCGAGATGCAGTACCTGCATCATCAGCGCGGCAAGCTGGGCGGCTACCTGCCCAAAAGGTACACCGCCACCCAGGTCATTGCCGTGCCGCCCATCGAGCGTTATGCCCAGTTTTCACTGAACGCAGATGGCAAAGAGATGTCCACCACCATGGCCTTCGTGCGCATGCTGGGCAACCTGCTCAAGGACCCGGCCCTGGGCCCGCGCGTAGTGCCCATCGTGGCCGACGAGGCGCGCACCTTTGGCATGGCCAACCTGTTCAAGCAGGTGGGCATTTACTCCAGCGTGGGCCAGCGCTACGCGCCGGAAGACATTGGCTCGGTGCTGAGCTACCGCGAAGCGCAAGACGGGCAGATCCTGGAAGAGGGCATCTCCGAGGCCGGCGCCATTGCCAGTTGGACCGCAGCGGCCACCAGCTACAGCGTGCACGGGCTGGCCATGCTGCCGTTCTACATCTACTACTCGATGTTTGGCTTCCAGCGCGTGGGCGACGCGATCTGGGCCGCCGCCGACCAGCGCGCCCGCGGCTTCCTGCTGGGCGCCACCTCGGGGCGCACCACGCTGGGCGGCGAGGGCCTGCAGCACCAGGACGGCACCAGCCACCTGGTGGCCGCCACCATCCCCAACTGCAAGGCCTACGACCCGGCCTTTGCGGGCGAGCTGGCGGTCATTCTGGACCACGGCATGCGTGAGATGCTGGAGCAGCAGCAGGATGTTTTCTATTACGTCACGCTGATGAACGAGAACTACGCCCAGCCCGATCTGCCGGTGGGCGTGGCGGAGGACGTGATTCGCGGATGCTACAAATTCAGTATCTACCTGGCAAGCTCTGGTGCTGCCCAGTGCGCTGAAACACCCGCAGTCACGTTGCTCGGCTCGGGCGCCATTCTGACCGAGGTGGTGAGGGCGGCGCGGTCGCTGGCAGCGCGCGGGGTGAATGTGACGGTGTTCAGCGTCACCAGTTGGAGTGAGTTGGCCCGCAATGGCCGCGACAGCCAGCAGCGTGGCGTGGCGGGTGATGCTGCGCCACCCACGCCATTCATCGCCCAGCAGTTGCGCGCCAGCGCCGGGCCGATCATCGCCGCCACTGACTATGTATGCGCGGTGCCCGAAAGTGTGCGCGCCTACCTGCCAGCGGGGCGCAGCTACCAGACCCTGGGCACCGACGGCTTTGGCCGCAGCGACACGCGCGCAGCTTTGCGTGCCTTCTTTGGTGTCGACGCGGCCAGCATCGAGGCCGCAGCGCGACGTGCATTGGCGTGAGGCTGGGTGCCACTTCGCGAACACTCATTAGTGCCACTTATTGAATCGGGATTTTCATGATGAGACTGATTGTTCAGGGTTAACCCGCCCGGGCTCGCACCGTGCTGGGACAGGTGCTTCGATACAATCGCCTGCACTAGCCCGCCGACGACGACACAGTGGCGGGTTTTTTGCTAAGTGTCCGTGACAGATCAAGAGGTCACGTCGCGCAGCGCGGCGATGTACCGACAATTGGAGACTCTCTATGGAAACCTTGATACAGCAGATCATCAACGGTCTGGTGTTGGGCAGCATGTACGCCCTGGTAGCGCTGGGCTACACCATGGTTTACGGCATTATTGGTCTGATCAACTTCGCCCACGGCGAGGTGCTGATGGTGGGTGCGCTGACCAGCTGGTCCATCATCGGCCTGATGCGCGACGCCATGCCGGGCACCCCCGGCTGGCTGATCCTGCTGATCGCGCTGCTGATTGCCTGCGTGGTGGCGGCGGTACTGAATTTCACCATCGAGAAGGTGGCCTACCGGCCCCTGCGCAACAGCCCCAAGCTGGCGCCCCTTATTACCGCCATTGGCATGTCGCTATTGCTGCAGACCTTGGCGATGATCATCTGGAAGCCTAACTACAAACCCTATCCGACGCTGTTACCCAATGTTCCGTTCAATATTGGTGGTGCCGTCATTACGCCTACGCAGGTGCTGATTTTGGGCATGACGGCGGTATCGCTGGCGGTGCTGATGTGGCTGGTGCACTCGACCAAGCTTGGGCGCGCCATGCGTGCCACGGCAGAGAACCCACGCGTGGCGGCCCTGATGGGCGTCAAGCCTGACATGGTGATTTCAGCCACGTTTTTGATTGGCGCCGTTTTGGCGGCCATTGCCGGGGTGATGTGGGCCGCCAATTACGGTACGGTGCAACACACCATGGGTTTCCTGCCGGGTCTCAAGGCCTTTACGGCGGCGGTGTTTGGTGGCATTGGCAATTTGGCCGGGGCGGTGGTGGGCGGCATTCTGCTGGGCCTGATCGAATCGATCGGCGCCGGCTACATCGGGGCCCTCACGGGCGGGGTGTTGGGCAGCCACTACTCGGACATCTTTGCCTTCATTGTCTTGATCATCGTACTGACCTTGCGGCCCTCGGGCCTGCTCGGTGAGCGAGTGGCAGACCGCGCTTGAGGAGCACGTTATGAAACAACAACAAAAGATCATTGTTTTCCTGATTGCGGCGCTGGGTCTGTTGATCCTGCCGCTGCTTCTTCAAAGCTTTGGCAACGCCTGGGTGCGCATCGCCGACATGGCCTTGCTCTACGTATTGCTGGCTCTGGGGCTCAATATCGTGGTCGGTTATGCCGGGCTGCTGGACCTGGGTTACGTGGCGTTCTTCGCGATTGGCGCGTACATGTACGGCCTGCTCGCATCCCCGCACCTGACAGAATCGTTTGAGTGGATTGGCGCGATGTTCCCGACTGGCTTGCACACGCCTTTGTGGATCGTGATTCCGCTGGCGGCCGGTCTGGCCGGCGTGTTTGGCATTCTGCTGGGTGCGCCAACCCTGCGGCTGCGCGGCGACTACCTGGCCATCGTGACCCTGGGCTTTGGCGAAATCATCCGCGTGTTCATGAATAACCTGGACCATCCGGTCAACATCACCAACGGTCCCAAGGGTCTCAACCAGATCGACTCGATTAGCTTCTTTGGCCTGAACCTCGGCAAGCCGGTCACGGTTCTGGGCTTCGAGATTGTCTCGGTCAGTCTGTACTACTACCTGTTTTTGGCGCTGGTCGTGTTCAGCGTGATCGTTTGTCACCGCCTGGAATTGTCGCGGGTCGGTCGCGCCTGGATGGCGATTCGCGAGGACGAAATCGCCGCCAAGGCAATGGGCATCAACACCCGTAACATGAAGCTGCTGGCCTTTGGCATGGGTGCCACGTTCGGCGGTGTATCCGGCGCCATGTTTGGTGCCTTTCAGGGCTTCATCTCGCCCGAGTCCTTCAGCCTGATGGAGTCGGTGATGATCGTTGCCATGGTGGTGCTTGGTGGTATTGGTCACTTGCCCGGCGTGATCCTGGGCGCCATTCTGCTGTCGGCGCTGCCAGAAGTGCTGCGCTATGTGGCGGGTCCCCTGCAGGCCATGACCGATGGCCGACTCGATTCGGCGATCCTGCGCCAGTTGCTGATTGCGCTGGCCATGATCGTCGTGATGCTGTTGCGTCCGCGCGGCTTGTGGCCTTCGCCTGACCACGGCAAGTCCTTGCAGACCGGCCGCTAAGGAGATCGGCATGAGCGAAACCATTCAAAAAGACACGGTTCTCAACGTCTCTGGCGTGTCCAAGCGTTTTGGCGGCCTGCAGGCCCTCAGTGATGTGGGCATCAAGATCGAGCGCGGTCAGGTCTATGGGCTGATTGGTCCCAACGGCGCGGGCAAGACCACTTTCTTCAACGTGCTCACCGGGCTCTACACACCCGACGGCGGCAGCTTCGAGCTGGCTGGCAAGCCCTACCAACCGACGGCCGTGCACGAAGTGGCCAAGGCCGGCATTGCGCGCACCTTCCAGAACATTCGCTTGTTTGCCGAGATGACGGCGCTGGAAAACGTGATGGTCGGGCGGCACATCCGCACCCATTCGGGTCTGATTGGCGCAATGTTTCGCACCCCGGGCTTCAAGGCCGAGGAACTGGCCATTGCCAAGCGCGCGCAGGAACTGCTGGACTATGTGGGCATTGGGCGCTTTGCCGACTACAAGGCGCGCACGCTGAGCTACGGCGACCAACGTCGCCTGGAGATTGCGCGCGCCCTGGCCACCGACCCGCAACTGATCGCGCTGGACGAACCCGCAGCCGGCATGAATGCGACCGAGAAGGTAATGCTGCGCGAACTGATCGACAAGATTCGCAACGACAACCGCACCATCTTGCTGATTGAGCACGATGTGAAACTGGTGATGGGTCTGTGTGACCGCGTCACGGTGTTGGACTATGGCAAGCAGATTGCCGAGGGTACTCCGGCCGACGTTCAGCGCAATGAAAAAGTGATCGAAGCCTATCTTGGCTCCGGCGGGCATTAGGAACAACCATGGCAACGACGCTTCTTAAAGTCAAAGGCCTCAAAGTGGCCTACGGTGGTATTCAGGCCGTCAAGGGTGTTGACTTCGAGGTCAACGAGGGTGAGCTGGTGTCGCTGATCGGCTCCAACGGTGCCGGCAAGACCACCACCATGAAGGCCATCACCGGTACGCTGCCCATTACCGATGGTGACATCGAGTACATGGGCAAGAGTATTCGCGGCCAGGGGCCGTGGGATCTGGTCAAGCAGGGGCTGGCCATGGTGCCGGAAGGTCGGGGCGTGTTCACACGCATGACGATCATCGAAAACCTGCAGATGGGTGCCCACATCCGCAACGACAAGCCCGAGATCGCGGCCGACATGGAGAAGGTCTTTACCATCTTCCCGCGTCTGCGTGAACGCAAGGACCAGCTCGCGGGCACCATGTCCGGCGGTGAGCAGCAGATGCTGGCCATGGGTCGCGCGCTGATGAGTCGGCCCAAGGTGCTGTTGCTCGATGAGCCCTCCATGGGGCTGTCGCCGATCATGGTCGACAAGATTTTCGAGGTGGTGCGCGACGTCTATGCCCAGGGTGTGACCGTGCTGCTGGTGGAGCAGAACGCCAGCCGCGCGCTGGCGATTGCCAACCGTGGTTATGTGATGGACTCAGGCCTCATCACCATGTCGGGTGACGCCAAGGTCATGCTGACCGACCCCAAGGTTCGCGCCGCGTACCTTGGCGAGTGAGACGCCCCTCGTACCGGTCTGCGCGGTACCGGCCATGACGGCTGAAGAGCCTCGGACGACGTCGGCTGCGGCCGTCGTCAACCCCCAAAAAACACGCGTGGGCGCGAGCCGCATGTGGCACGCGTTTGGCTATTCGCTGGCCGGCCTTCGGGCTGCCTGGGGGGAGACCGCTTTCCGCCAGGAGGCGATTGCGGCCGTGGTGCTGTTGCCCCTGTCGGGGTGGCTTGGCCGCACCTGGGTGGAAACCGTGTTGTTGGCGGGCTCGGTGGTGTTTGTGATGGTGGTGGAATTGCTCAACACCGGTATCGAGACTGCCATTGACCGCATTGGTCCGGAGTGGCACGACCTCTCCAAACGCGCCAAGGACATGGGCAGCGCCGCCGTATTGTTGAGTTTGCTGCTGTGCGCGGCCACGTGGGGCATGGCGCTGTGGCAGCGTTTCAGCTGACCGGTATCAACCCGCGCTTGGCAAGCATTGGCTCTACGCGTGGATCGCGGCCACGGAACGCCCGAAACGCCGCCGCCGGGTCCTGCGTGTTGCCAGCGCTGTAGATGTGTTCCAGCAGTTTGGCTGCGACCGTCGTGTCAAATGGGTCACCGGTTTCGGTGAACGCCTCGAAGCCATCGGCTTCCAGCACCTCGGCCCACATGTACACGTAATAGCCCGCTGCGTAGCTGGAGCCGGCAAACAGATGCTGAAAGTGCGACAGGTAGTGACGTTGTCCGATGTCGGCCGGTATGCCCAGTGCCTCGCACTGCGCTGCTTCAAACGCGTCGATGTCCACCACCGTGCCATTGGGCAGTGAATGCAGCGCCATGTCGATCAAGGCCGGACCGCTGTACATGATGGTGGCCCAGGCCTGATCGAAGCGGCGTGCCTGCATCAGACGCTCCAGCAGGGGCTGCGGGATCGGCTCACCCGTTTCGAAATGTCGCGCATGGCGGGTCAATACCTCGGGCACCAGTGCCCAGTTCTCGAACAGCTGCGAAGGCAGTTCGACGAAATCACGCAAGACCTGGGTGCCGGCCAGTCGCTCGTAAGTGACCTTGGACAGTAGACCGTGCAGGCCGTGGCCGAATTCGTGAAACAGGGTTTTCACGTCTTCAAAGCTCAGCAGCGTCGGGCTGGCCTTGGCGAAGTTGTTGTTGTTGATCACGATCGGCAGCGTGCCCCCGCCGTGGCCCGACTGGCTGCGAAACACACTCATCCAGGCGCCGCTGCGCTTGGTGGCACGCGCGAAGTTGTCGCCGATGAACAGGCCCACCAACTCGTCGGCGCGGCCACGCACCTCCCACAGTCGCGCGTCGGCGTGGTGCAGTGTCTGGCCCGTCTGCTCGACGAACCGCAAGCCGAACAGCTTGTGCGCGCAATCAAACATCGCCGCGACCATGTTGTCCAGCGTGAAGTAGGGCTTGATTTCAGCGTCGTCGAGATTGAAGCGCGCCTGGCGCACCTTCTCCGCCAGGTAGCGCCAGTCCCACGCAGCAAGCGGGCCGGGCTGTCCCAGTGACAGCGCCATGGCCGTCAAGTCGGCTCGGTCCTGTTGGGCTTTTTGCTTGGCCGGCTCCCAGGCACGGTGCAGCAGATCCAACACCGCAGCGGGACGTGCGGCCATCCGGTCCGCCAGTTCGTAGTCGGCGTAACACGCGTAGCCATGCAATGCGGCCTGTTCCTGGCGAAGTGCCACGATCCGTGTGGCGATCGGCCGGTTGTCGTGTGCACCGGCGTGGCTGCCCCTTGCCTTGCGGGCGCGCCACACGGCTTCGCGCAGGTCGCGGCGCGATGAAAAGCTCAGAAACGGTTCCACCAAGGATGGCGAGAGTGTGATGGCGTAGCGTTGCTCGCCCCAGCCGCGCTGCTGCGCCGCGGTTCGCGCTGCGTTGCGCAGGAAAGTCGGCAGACCTGCCAGATCGGCCTCGCCGTGTAATTCGAGGGCAAAGCCGGCTTCGTCTGCGAGCACATTCTGGGTGAACTGGGTGCACAACGAGGCCAGCTCCTGCGTCACCTCGGCGTAGCGCTGGCGCTCGCTTGCGCCAAGTTTGGCCCCCGCTCGCACAAAGTCCAGATGCACGCGCGCCAGCAGGCGCCGTTGCTCGGGCGTGAGGGGCAAGCTGTCGCCTTGTTGATACAGCGCGTCGATGCGCTGAAACAGCCGCGCATGCATGTAGAGCGCGTTCTCGTGCGCCGCCAGACGGGGTGCCAGTTCCAGTTGGGCGGCCTGCAGAGCGGGCGAGGTCTCACTGGCAGTGAGGTTGTGAAACAGCAGCGAGATGCGCTCAAGCAGTCGACCGCTCTGGTCCAGCGCGGCCAGGGTGTTGTCAAAGTCTGGCGCTGCGTTCTGCTCAGCGATGGCGTCAAGCTCGGCGCGATGGGCCGCCATGGCTGTGTCGAACGCGGGCACAAAATGCGTAGCCTTGACCGTGGCGAAGGGCGGCAGGCCATAGGCAGAGTTCCAGTCGGCCAACAAGGGGTTCAGAACGGTAAAACCGCTCGAAAGGTCGTTCATCAGCGTGCTCCAGAAAAGACAATCGTAGGCGGACGTGCCCAAGAAACCGCGCCGCCAGCAAGGCGGCGCTTACAGGCGGCCAAACTGCTGGTCGTGCAGAAGGTCCAGCGTCATCAGCGCAGACAGGACCTCGGGCTTGAAGCCGATGCGGTCGCGGCCGATGCCCTCGCCGCCATTCATGATGAGTCCCTGCATGTAGCGACTGCACTCCTTGTGACCCCAGATCGTGGTGATGGCCGTGAAGATGCGCTTGTGTTGACTCTCAAGCAGGTCCAGCGCCATGCCCATGCGTTCGGCGGCGGGCAATTCGTGCAGGGGGGTTGGGCGTGTGGTCCAGTCTTCCTCTTCCTCGTCGATGAGTTTTGGAAACGGAATGCCCTCGTTGGTTGCCATCGTTCTCGCTCCTGCGATTCAGCTCGGATTCTTGTTATCGGTCCCGCAAGCCAACCATGCCAGCCAACCCTGATGAGGGCCAGCTTCAAACTGGCGGAGAGATAGGGATTTGAACCCTAGATACGGGGTTACCGTATACCGGATTTCGAGTCCGGCGCATTCGACCACTCTGCCATCTCTCCGTGTCGATTCGACGAGCCGCAATTGTATCAGTCAAGTGTGGCGCGGCGCCGGGAAACCGCCCAACCTTCGGCGCGGCGCGGTGGTGACTGCTATGATCGCGCGCCGCGCGGCCGACCCGGTCGCGTGCGCACAGCCATAACACGAGGATGAACCATGAAGCGTTTGATTGGCTTGATGCTGTGTTGGTGTTGCCTGACCGGTGCGAGCGTCGCCGCGCCGAGGCACCAGCCTTCGCTGCCGATGCGGCTGGCCGGCAATGTGGTGCCGCTGGCCTACACGCTGGACCTGACGGTGAATCCGGATCGGGCCAGCCATGAGGGGACGGTCAGCATTGATGTCGACCTGCGTGAGCCAACCCGCTTGGTGCGCCTGCACGCCACGGATTTGGTGATTCATTCTGCGGTGTGGCGTCGCAACGGCCAGACCCTGCGCGGCCAGCCAAGCCAACGCGATGAAGATCTGCTCGATCTGCGCTTTGACCGGCTGCTGCCGGCTGGTCCGGCCAAGTTGGTGCTGCGCTTTACGGGGCGTGTCGACGACAAGGACAGCGCCGGATTGTTCCGGCAAAAGGAAGGCGGTGACTGGTACGCCTTTACGCAATTCGAGGCCACCTACGCGCGGCGCGCCTTCCCGTCGTTTGATGAGCCGGGTTGGAAAGTGCCTTGGACTCTGTCGCTGACGATTCCACAGAATTTGATGGCCGTGGCCAACACGCCAGTGGCCGCAGAGCGCAGCGCCGGGCGCGGTCTCAAGCGCGTTCATTTCGAAACCACGCAACCCTTGCCGAGTTACCTGCTGGCCTTTGGCGTGGGCCCCTTTGACGTGCTTGACGGTGGCAAGGTACGCGGCACACCAATTCGATTTGTCACGCCGCGCGGCCGAGCGCAAGAGGCGCGTTACGCTGCCACTCAGACGCCGTCGATCATCGAGAAGCTGGAGGACTACTTCGGCATTGCCTATCCCTACGGCAAGCTCGATGTGCTGGCCGTGCCGATCACGCTTGGCTTTGGCGCGATGGAAAATCCAGGGCTGGTCACGTTCTCCTCCCGCCTGATGTTGGCCGGACCGGGCGAAGAAAGCGCGCGCTTCAAGCGCGACTTTGTAGCGATTCAGGCCCATGAGTTGGCGCACCAGTGGTTTGGCAACTACGTCACCATGGCCTGGTGGGACGATCTGTGGCTCAACGAGTCGTTTGCATCCTGGATGGGCGACAAGATCACCGAGCAGGTAGCGCCCGAGTGGCGTTTCGAGACGGCGGTGCAGGACGCCCGCGCCGCCGCCATGCGGACCGACCGGTTGGCGTCAACCCGTCGCATTCATCAGCCCGTGAACGACAAGCAGTCGCTGGCCAGCGCGTTCGACAACATCACCTACAGCAAGGGTCAGGTGACGCTGGCGATGTTTGAAACCTGGCTCGGCGCCGAACGGTTTCGCGAAGGTGTGCGCCGCTATATGCGACGGCACGCCTGGGGTAGCGCCACCGGCGATGAGTTTCTGGCGGCACTGGCCGACGGTGACACGCAGATTCAGAAGGCGTTCAAATCCTTCATCGATCAGCCGGGCATTCCCAAGTTGTCGCTGTCGCTACTGTGCGATGGCAGCCCCAGGCTGCGCATCACGCAATCGCGGTTCTTGCCCAAGGGCTCGGCGGCAGTGGCGCAGTCGAGCTGGCAGGTGCCCATGACGGTTCGCACGCCAGCGGGCGTGCGCCAGTTTTTGCTGCGCGAACCGAGCGGTGAAATGCCCCTGCCCGATGCGCAGTGCCCTGCGTGGGTTGAGGCCAACGCGGGTGGCGCAGGCTACTACCGCCCGGTCTATGCGCCGGGCCAGCTGGCCGCCTTGTTGAGCCGGCCCGACATCGACGTGCGCGAGTTGCTGGCCAACCTGGACGACGCCCAGGCATTGACCGAGTCGGGTGACCTGAGCGTGGCCGAGGCCCTGTCGATCGCCCTGCCGTTTGCATCACACCCGCGGCGCGAGGTCAGCGATGCGGCACTGGAGGTGATTGGCTCGGCTGAGCGCTTGCTCGAACCGTCGCAGAGCAAGGCCTACGCCGCCGTTTGGCAGCGTGCCTATGGCCAGCAGGCACGCCAACTTGGACTGCTGGAACGCAAGAACGAGTCCGAAGACGATCGCCTCAGCCGGGGTCGCTGGGTGGCCTGGGTGGCCGAAGCGGGCCAGGATCAGACGCTGCGCACCCAGGCCACGGACCTGACACGGGCTTGGTTGAACGATCGGTCCGCCATCGATGCACTCAGCCGCCGCCTGGTGCTGCGGGTCGCCGCCCTGGGTGCGGACCGCGCGCTGTTCGACGCCCTGGTGAAGGCTGCGCTGGGCAACCCCGATCGGCGTGAGCGCGCCGACATCTACGCCGCCCTGAGCAACGTGCGCGATCCGGCGCTGCGCCAGGCGGCGCGTGCGTTGTGGTTGTCACCGCAGCACGACATTCGGGAGGTGATGAAGCCGCCCCTACCGCGCCATGACGAGTCGGCGCATGACGCATTGCATGGTTTTATCGTGACGAATTTCCGCGCGTTGACCAAGCGCCTGCCCAAGGACGCGCCGGGCGAGTTTCCTAACCTGTTTGGCGAACTGTGCAGCGCGCCGGCGGCCAACCGGCTGGAGCGCTTTTTCGGTCCCATCATCAAGCGTTATGACGGTGGCGAAAGCAGCTTGCAGCGTAGCCTGGAGAACATACGCTTGTGCGCCGTCTATCGGCAGACCCAGCGCGACAGTCTGAGCGGTTACTTGCGTCAGTTCTAGCGCCCGCTGCGCCGTAACCCGCGCTGGACAAGGGGCTCAATCCGGCGTCGGCTCTGTCTGGTCGCTTGATCGGAGTTCCTGGCTGCGCGCCAGCAGCCGACTGAGCACCTTGTCCAGCGCGCGGCGTTCGGGCGCTGTCAGCACGGACAGGAACCAGGCCTCGGTCTGACGTGCTTGCGGAATGATGGCGGCGCACATCTTGACGCCGGTGCGGGTCAGCAGCAGTACCAACCTGCGGCCGTCGCGGGGATCGTTGACGGCGGAGATCAGGCCAAGCTCGATCAGTCGGCGTTGCGCCCGGCTGACGCGGCCCTTGTCCATGCTGGTGTGTTCGACCACTTCGTTGGGGGCCAGCGGGCCGCAGCTGTGCAGCGTCATCAGGATGCGCCATTCCGGGATCTGAATGCCGTGCTGCTGCTCGAACAGCGACCCAATGGACTGGCTCAGGCGGTTGGCCACCACCGCCAGCTTGTAGGGTATGAACTCTTGCAGCGCCAGCGTGTCGGCGCCGCCTGGCGACGGTTTTGGGCGGGCTTTGGCGCGTGGGGGTGTCATCGTGCGGCGTGGGGTTGCGCTGGCGTGGGGGCATCGTGCAGCACGCCCGTCAGATCGGGGCGCAAAGGATTGCGGCGCATCACCAGCAGCGTCCAGACCAGGCTGTAGAGCAGCGTGCCGCCGAGCATGAAGGCGACGTTTTTGTAAATGGGGGCGGCCATTTCAGGTGTGGGGGAGATGTTCAGGAACACGTAACCCATGCCCAGGATACCCAGCACCTGCGGCAGCGGAAACCACGGCGAACGAAACGGGCGCGCTCGCTGCGGCAGGCGCCAGCGCAACACCATCAGGTCCAGGTGCACGATGATATAGGCCACCAGCCAGCAGCCGGCGGCCGCGACCGTGAGTGTCAGGATGGCGCTGGCATCCATGCCAAGCGGTGCGCGCACCGCGCCAATCGCCAGCGTGAACACCAGCAGCGCCCAGACCGGTGCGCCCTGACGATTCTGACGCGCCAGCAAAGCCGGCAACTGGCCGCTTTGGGCCATGCCCTGAATCATGCGCGATACGCTTGCCAGCACGGTGTTGAGCAAGGTCGCACTGCCCAGTAACGCCAGCACGGCAAAGGCGACCCGCGCTTGGGGGCCAAACACCGCCAGCGCCAGGTCCATGTGCGCGGTGGCGCCGGTAAGTTTGTCGGCAGGCAGCATCACCAGAGCGGCCAGACAGAACAGGCCGTAGACGGCCACGATCATCACCAGGCCGATCAACATCGAGCGTGGTACGTCACGCCGGGCATTGCGAGCGTCGCCGATCATGGGGCAGACGAATTCCAGCCCAACCAGGCCCCAGATGGCAAGGGCGACCAGCGAAACCGCTACCCGCACATCCAGCGCGCCCAGCGTCAGCGCAGTGCTGACTATCGTCACGTCGGAACGGGAGAGGCCAATGATGCCAATGGCGAACAGACCGGTGAACATGATGGTCACCAGCCCACTTTGCAGGCGGGCAAACAGGTCCACGCCGCGCAAGTTCAGCGCGCAGAACAAGGCCAGCAGCAGCAGGCTGGGATAGCGCAATGTCGCAGTGAGACTGGGCGCCACTTGCTCCAGCAGCGTATCGACCAGCACCAGCTCGGCCGGAATACCCAAGAGCGCCACCGCCACATAGCCCGACAAGGTGGCCACGATGGCCAATCCCGGCCCGAGTGCGGCTTCGGTGTAGGCACTGACCGAACCCGAGCGTGGCAGCATCAGCGACAACTCGGCAAACGACAACACGTAACTCAAGGCCAGCAAGGCCGAGAAGCCAATCGCCAGCAGAAAATTGATGCCGCCGATGCCGGCCCCGTTAAGCATGGTGATCATGGTGCTTTGCACCACCACCACACCGACGGCGGTGGCCACCATGGCGCTCAGGCCCAGCGCGCCGCGGCGCCCGTCTGTGCCGGGCGCGGCACCAGTTTGCGAATCAGTAGACATGCGTGACTCCTTGGATGGAAGCGGGTGGTGTGTGATTGGGCTGGTTGCTGGTGCGCGTTGCGGTGCTCAGGCGCTGGCGAAGCTGGTCAGTTTGGTGTCCTGGAAGGCAGCCAGTCCTTCGGCGCCGCTTTCCGAGCCGTAGCCACTTTCCTTGACGCCGCCAAACGGCGTTTCGGGTTGCGACACGCCGAAGTGGTTGACGCCGACCAGGCCGGCCTCGATACGCTGCGCCACCGTGTGGGCCAGCGTGAGGTCGCGCGTAAACAGGTAGGCCGCCAGGCCATAGGGCAAGCCATTGGCTTGTGCCAGTACCTCGTCGAGATCGGTCCAGGCATTGACCACGGCAATCGGGCCGAACGGCTCTTGGCGCATGATGCGTGCGCTTGGCGGCACCTGGGCCAGCAGTGTGGGTGCAAAGAAGTAGCCCGGGCCTGGCAAACGCGTGCCGCCGCACACCAGCGTGGCGCCGCATGCCAGCGCGTCGTCCACCAGCGCCTGCATGTCGTCAATGCGCCGGGCGTGCGCCAGCGGTCCCATGTCGATGCCTGGCAGCAGCGGGTTGCCCACGTGCAGACGCTGCGCGCCCTCGCGAAACGTATCAAGAAAGGTCTCGAACAGGGAGGCATGCACCAGAAAGCGTGTCGGCGAGGCACATACCTGGCCGGCGTTGCGGAACTTGGCCGTGACCGACAGTCGCGCCGTTTGCACCGCCTCGGCATCGGGCAACACCAGCACCGGCGCGTGGCCACCGAGCTCGGCGGTGTAGCGCTTGACGCCCCGGGCGCACAGCTCGCCCAAATGCTTGCCAACGGGGATCGACCCGGTGAAGGACACCTTGCGAATGCCATCGTGCGCAATCAGCGTTGACGACACCTGTGCCGGCTCGCCGCACACCAGGTTGAGCACGCCCGCAGGCAGACCGGCATCATGAAAGGCACGCACCAGCTCGATGGCCGTGCCAGGCGTTTCTTCGGCTGGTTTGAACACGGCGCTGCATCCGGCTGCCAGCGCCGCGCCGATTTTGCGCGCGGGCAGGTTCATCGGAAAGTTCCACGGCGTGAACAGGGCCGCAGGCCCGACCGGAACTTGCGACACCACCTGCGCCAACACCGCGCTGCTGCGCGCGGGTACCACACGGCCATAGTTGCGTTTTCCCTCCTCGGCCAGGAAGTCGATGATGTCGGCGCTGAGCAAGACTTCGCGGCGACTCTCCGACAGCGGCTTGCCTTGCTCCAGCGTCATGATGTGGGCGATGCGCTCGGCGCGCTCGCGCAGCAGACGCGTGGCCCGTGTCAGGGTTTCGTGGCGCTCGTTGGCGGTTGTCGATTTCCAGAGCGCGAAGCCACGCTGCGCGGCCGCCACGGCCTGCTCCAACTCGGCTGCGCCCGCCAAGGGCAACTGCGCCAGTACCGACTCGTCGCTGGGGTTGACGACGGCGCGGCTGCCGCCACTGGCGTTGGGCAACCACTGGCCGTCGATGTACAGGGCTGGGGTCGGGTAGGGGCTCACTTGGGTCTCGATCAGGATGCTGGCACAAGCGTTTGGCGCCGCGTGGTCATGCGCTTAAAGTTGCAGATGCAACGATCGGAGGCAGTGCGGCGGCGGGCTTCAAGGGGCCGATGATAGTGCCGCCCTGAACACTGTCAATACTGCCAGAGCGTCGTGATCGAGAGGGTTTTCCCTATCGAGAAATATTCAGTCCAAATTGCCGATTTTGGATATTGGTTGTAATTGCAACCAATGTATTCTGCTGTCCTCGGACTGCATGGCGCGGCTTTGGCGCAGTGGCAGACACACCTCAAGAACGGGACCCATGGCCTACAGCATCGAACAGCTCAAGCGCGCCAACGCCAAACATTTGTGGCATCCGATGGCCCACCCCCAGGCCATGCTCGATACCCCGCCCGACATCATCGCGCGCGGTGAGGGTGTGTGGGTCTGGGACATCGATGGGCACCGCATGATCGACGGCGTGGGCGGTTTGTGGAGCGCCAACCTGGGGCACAGCAACCAGCGCCTGCGCGACGCCATCGTGGCCCAACTCGACGAGCTGCCGTTCTACAACACCTTTCGCGGCACCACCCATCCACGGGCCATCGAGTTGTCGCAGGAGCTCACCCAACTGATGGCGCCCGAGGGCGTTGGCGCGGTGATGTTTGGCAGCGGCGGCTCGGACGCGGTGGAGGCGGCGCTCAAATTGGCGCGCCAGTACTGGAAGGTGCGTGGCCAGGCGGATCGCAGCAAGTTCATCAGCCTGCGCCAGGGGTACCACGGCGTGCACTTTGGGGGCATGTCGGTCAACGGCAACACCAACTTTCGGCGTGCCTACGAGCCGTTGCTGCCGGGTTGTTTCCATGTCGATACGCCATGGCTGTACCGCAACCCCTACAGCGATGACCCGCTGGAGCTGGGCCGCATCTGCGCCGAGTTGCTGGAGCGTGAAATCATCTTCCAGGGACCCGACACGGTGGCAGCCTTCATTGCCGAGCCGGTGCAAGGGGCGGGCGGTGTGATTGTGCCGCCCGAAAACTACTGGCCAGCCGTGCGCGACGTATGCGACCGCCATGGCGTGCTGCTGATTGCCGACGAAGTGGTGACCGGTTTTGGCCGCACCGGGCATCTGTTTGGTACGCGCATGTGGGGCGTGAATGCCGACATCTGGTGCCTGGCCAAGGGACTCTCCAGCGGCTACATTCCGCTCGGCGCCACTGCCATCGGCCAGGGCATCGTGGACACCTTCCTGAAGGCGCCAGCCGGTATCGGGGCCATCACCCATGGCTACACCTACAGCGCGCACCCGGTGGCCGCGGCAGCGGCGCTGGAGAGTCTCAAGCTGGTGCAGGAGCTTGATCTGCCGGGCAACGCCGCGCGGGTGGGCCAGCACATGCAAGCGCGTCTGGCGCCGTTCGTCAGCCGCTACCCGCATGTGGGCAACGTGCGCGGCGTGGGCCTGATGGCCTGCATCGAGATGGTTGAATCCAAAGTCGGCAAGACGCCGCTGGCGCGCGGCAGCGCGCTGTTGGCGCGCGTGGCGCGTGCCACCTACCAACGTGGCGCCATGGTGCGGGTGTCTGGCCCCAACATCATTCTGTCGCCGCCGCTGATCATCACCCGTGAACAGGTGGACGTGCTGGTTGATGCGCTGGATGGCGCGTTGGCCGAGGTCGAGGCTTCGCTGTAGCGTGATGGCCTCGCTTATAACCCCGCGCATTCTGCTGATCGGCACCGCCGACACCAAGGCCGACGAGCTGCTGTTCATGCGCCACTGCATCGAGCAAGGTGGTGGCCAAGCGTTGGTGATGGACGTCGGCGTGCTGGGCCAGCCACCGTTTGAGCCCGACATCAGCAACACCGAAGTGGCCGCTGCCGCCGACGCCAGTCTGGCGCAAGTAGCCGCGCTGGAGGACGAAAACCAGGCCATGCAGCGCATGGCCCAGGGCGCGGCGGTGCTGGTGGCGGGCCTGTACCGCCAGGGTCGCATCGATGGGTTGTTGGCTTTGGGCGGCACCATGGGCACCGACCTGGCGCTGGATGCCGCCGCCGCGCTGCCCCTGGGTGTGCCCAAGCTGGTGGTGTCCACCATCGCCTATTCGCACCTGGTGCCCGCGCCGCGAATTCCGGCCGACCTGATGATGGTGCTGTGGTCGGGCGGCTTGTATGGCCTGAACAGCCTGTGCCGCTCTTCATTGGCGCAGGCAGCCGGCGCCATTGTGGGTGCCTGCCGATTGGCCCGGCCACCGAAGTTCGAGCGGCCCTTGGTGGGCATCACCTCACTGGGCTGCAGCGTGTTGTCGTACATGAAACGACTCAAACCGGCGCTGGAGGCACGCGGCTACGAGGTGGCGGTGTTCCACACCACCGGCATGGGTGGGCGCGCGTTTGAGGAGCTGGCCGAGCAAGGGCGTTTTGCGGCGGTGTTCGACTTCAGCCTGCAAGAGCTGGCCAATCAGCTCGGTGGCTCCTGTGTCACGGCGGGCGCCTCGCGCCTCACCGGCGCTGCGCGCGCGGGCGTGCCGCAGATTGTCGCGCCCGGCGCCACCGACATGGTGGACTACCCCGCCTGGTCGGTGCCACCGGCGCGCTTTGCCGCGCGTCCGAGTCACGCCCATAACCGTCTGATCGCCTCGTCCATCGCCGACCTTGCCTTTCGCCAGCAAGTGGCGCAGGAGATCGCCACGCGGTTGCGTAGCGCCAAGGGGGCGAGCTGCCTGCTGCTGCCGAGCCAGGGCGTTGAGGAGTGGGACCGCGCCGGGCAGCCGCTGCATGACCCGGTTGGTCTGCTTGCATTCATGGAAGTGGCTCGCGCACAGGTGCACGCGCCCACCGAGCTGCTGGAACTTGACGCGCACATCAACGACCCGGCATTCACCGACGCGGCGCTGGCGGTGTTCGACCGATGGGTGGCGGCCGGCATCGTGGTGGCGGGCGCAAGGGTGCCCGCGGCATGACGCAAGCTTTGGTGCTCGATTTTGGCGGCGTGGTCACGCGCACGCTGTTTGAAACCCACCCCGCCACCGAGGCTGCACTGGGCCTGCCGGCCGCAACGCTGACTTGGCGTGGGCCGTTTGACCCAGCCAGTGACCCCCTGTGGCAATCGATGCAGGTCGGTGACATCTCCGAGCGCGACTACTGGCTGGCGCGCACCCGTGAGGTCGGGCTGCTGTTGGGTGAACGCTGGGACCGCATGGAGACCTTTGTGACACGTGCGCGTGGCGCCGATCCGCAGGCCATGATCCGCCCACAGGCGGTTGCCGCGGCTCAGGCGGCCAAGGCGGCCGGATGCAAGCTGGCAATTCTGTCCAACGAGCTCGACCTGTTCTACGGCCGCGAGCTGCGCCAGCGGGTGCCGGTGCTGCGCCAATTCGACTGCATTGTGGACGCCACCTACACCGGCATCCTCAAGCCCGACCCCCGCGCCTACGCGCTGTGCCTGGAGCAACTGGATTTGCCCGCCGCCGCTTGCGTGTTTGTGGACGACCAGTCGCGCAATGTCGAGGGCGCGCTGCAGGTGGGCATGCGCGCGCTGGCCTTCGATGTGCTGCAACCGAGCGAGTCATACCGGCAGGCTTTGCGGGCTTTGGGAGTGCCGATTCCAGCGGCACTTCAACCCTGAAGCGGCAGCGACTTGTTCAGACCAGCCGCGCCGGATGCGCCGAGTGGCGCAGGGTCTCGGAGGGCAATTCGCCAAACATGCGACGGTAGTCGTTGGCGAAGTGGCTCAGGTGCCAGAAGCCCCAGCGCGCGGCGACGTCCTGCACCGATTGGCGCTGCACCGCGCTGGCCTTGAGGGCACGGCGCACACCGTTGAGCCGCATCGCCCGCAGGTAACTCACCGGGTTGAGTTGCAGGATCTCCTGAAAGCTGTACTGCAGCGTGCGCCGACTCACCTGCAGGGCACGACACAGGTCTTCCACCGTCAGCGGCTCCTCCACGTGTTCGCGCATGTAGTCCTGCGCGCGCGCCACCAGCTTGTGCCGGTGCGTAGGCGACTCGGTGCAGCGCGATGCGGCCTCGCGGCCACCCACCGCCTTGAGCACG
Source organism: Candidatus Rhodoferax odensensis (assembly GCA_016718405.1). Classification (GTDB taxonomy): domain Bacteria; phylum Pseudomonadota; class Gammaproteobacteria; order Burkholderiales; family Burkholderiaceae_C; genus Rhodoferax_D; species Rhodoferax_D odensensis. The sequence continues at coordinate 98,852 of JADKDJ010000008.1, read as the reverse complement.
CTCGACAGCAAGGCCTGCTCCAGAGCCTTCTGCATCGCGGCGTACTTCAGCATCGTCGGCGTGCGCGACACCGACTCCAAAGCGGTCAGCAAGAAGCCGCGAAACTCGTTGACGTGCTCGGCGCTGGCGTGGATGACCGGCCGATTGCGCAGTTCGTGCTCAATGTCGCGCTGCTCGATGTCCAGCGCATAACGTGCCAGTTCGTCGGTCGGAATCGACACCGCGATCACGTCAAAATGCTCCGGGGCGGTGAAGGCCAGCGCCTCGCCGCCGCGCATGGTCATGATCGCATCGGCTGTGATCGGCCGGCCACAGAAGTAGCCCTGCCCCTGCATGGCCACGGGCACGCCCAACACCCGGTCGCCGGCACGCATCAGGCCCTCTTCATGCACCGATTGATTGGTGACCTCGCGGAACAGCTGGATGCCGCGAAAGCAGATCTCCATGAAGCGGCCCTCGAACTGCCCCGGCGAGAGTTGTTCGTAGACCTGATCCCAGTCGCGCAGGCACGCGGCCTGCTCGTCGGCGTCGTGGGTCTCTCGGCGCACCATCGAATACAGCGGGCTGTCGCCAACCGGGTCAAACGATGCAAGGGCGGTGGGGTTCATGGTTGTTTCAAGCAGCGCGATGCCTGCGGGATTGCGCAGTAAAGCAGAACCGCGCTCCGATTGCAAGGCTGCGTGGCAAGTGACACGTGAATCGCGCAAGGTCGCGCATCAACGTTTTCCCTAGGTTTGCCAATTTGGGATAACGGTACCACTTGACCCATTTCTAGAATCCGCCCACTCCACTCGCCGTGGCAGCTCGTCCGAGCAAACCGGCGTGGGACGCAACAAGGAGATGCGGGTGAACTGGTCGCGTTGGATGGTCCTTTGGGCTCTGGTGTCGGGTGCGTGCACCGGCGCACCGGTACTTGCCGAGCAGGCGTTCGAGACCCTGTCGGTGGCGAAGCTGCCGGCGCCCACGCCGCATCGCATCTACGTCTCCGATGTGGCCATCAACCACATCGTCGACGGCCGCCTGCACGTCATCGACGGTGATGCGCTCAAGTACCTCGGGGTTGTCGCCACCGGTTACGCAGGCAACGCCACGCTGTCGGTGGATCGGCAGGAGTTGTATGTGGCCACCACCTACTACTCGCGCTTGTCGCGCGGCGAACGTGCCGAGGTGGTCGACATCCATGATCCGCTGACCCTGGAGCACAAGGGCGAGATCTCGATTCCGCCGCGCCACGCCCAGGCGCTGCCCTACCGGGGTCTGATCCGGCCCTCGTCGGATGGCCGTTGGCTGTTCGTGCAGAACGCCACGCCAGCCGCGTCGGTGACGGTGGTCGATCTCAAGGCCAGGAAATTCGCCTTCGAAATTCCCACCCCAGGCTGCTGGATCATCATCGCCTCGTCCACGATGGGAAACAAGTTCTCAACCTTGTGCGGCGACGGCACGCTGCAGACGATTGTGCTCAACGACAACGGTAGTCTCAAATCACGCAGCCGCAGCGAGCGCTTCTTTGATCCGGACCAGGACCCGGTGTTTGTGCAAGGCGACCACATTGGCGAGCGGCACTTCTTTGTCTCGTACCAAGGGCGCCTGCATACGGCCGATTTGTCGGGCGATCAGCCACGGCTGGAGGCACCCTGGTCACTGGTGGCTGGCAGCGACCGGCGCCAAGCCTGGCGACCCAGCGGCTACCAGTTGCTGGCGATTCACCGCGACACCGGCCGACTGTTTGTGGGCATGCATGCCGGGGGCAAGGAAGGCAGCCACAAAGACCCGGCCAAGGAGATCTGGGTGTTTGACCTCGGACAGAAGAAGCGCCTCGCCCGTATGCCCGGGCAGAACGCGATTGCACTGACCGTCAGCCAGACCGATAAGCCGAAGCTGTTTGCGATTGACGGCGTGAAGATGGGCCTGGCAGTGTTCGATGTTGCCGCCAAACCGCGTTTGCTCGGTCGCATGGAGCAGATTGCCGAGTCCGCGACCATGCTGGAGCTGCACTGACATGGCGCCCGCTTTCGCGCTCGATCCCACCCTGGCGCACCTGTGCGCGGCGGTGCTGGCCATCATCTTCCTGATTGGTGCCGGGCAAAAACTGCAGGACATCGCAATGTTTGCCGCCGCCCTGGAGCAGTACCGTTTGCTGCCCCAGTCGCTGACCGCTGTAGCGGCCTGGGCTTTGGTGGCGGCCGAGCTGGCCGCCGCGGTGTTGTTGCTGCCACTGAGTACCCGCTCGCTCGGCGCGCTGCTGGCTGGCGGGGTGCTTGCGGTGGTGACCTTGGCGGTGGTGGTGAACCTGCTGCGTGGTCGAAGCGCCATCGACTGCGGCTGCGGCGGTCCCGAGGGCAGTCAGCACCTGTCGTGGGCGCTGGTGTGGCGCAACGCCGGCCTGGGGCTGCTGGCGGTGGTGGCCGCCGTCGCTGCCACGCCGCGCGCACTGGTGTGGCTCGACCAAGTCACCGTGCTGGCGGGTGCGCTGGCGCTGTACGGGCTCTATGCGGCGGCCAACCAGTTGCTGGCCAACCAGCCCCGTCTGCAAAAACTGAAAGGCTCAATCCAATGACCGATGCTCTCGTTGTTTCCAATCTCTTGTTGTGGGCGGTGGTGCTGGCGCTGCTGGTGGCAGTGTTTGCGCTGGCGCGCCAAATCGGCATTCTGTACGAGCGGGTGGCGCCAATGGGGGCGCTGATGATCGACACCGGGCCGAAGGTGGGCGAGGCGGCGCCCGTGCTGGACGTGCCCTCGCTGCACGGCGGCACCGTATCGATTGGCGCGACCGCGCCGCACAGCCAGTTGCTGTTCTTTCTGTCGCCAAGCTGCCCGGTTTGCAAGAAGCTGCTGCCGATTCTCAAATCGATTGCCGGTGCCGAGTCGAGCTGGTTGCGTCTGGTCTTTGCCAGCGATGGCGACGCCCCCGAGCACCAGGCATTTGCCAAGCGCGCCGGGCTCGAAGCTTTTCCCTACCTGGTGTCCACCGAGCTTGGCATGGCGTTTCGCATCGGCAAGCTGCCCTACGCGGTGTTGCTCGATGCTGGCGGCAGGGTGCGCGCCAAAGGCCTGGTCAACTCGCGCGAACAGCTTGAGAGCCTGTTCACCGCCAAAGAGCTGGGCGTGGCATCGGTGCAAGCGTTTGTGGACGGCCAAGCCAGTCAGGGCGTGCGGTCATGAAGTGGTTTGACGCCTTTTTCGAGCGCACCAGTCGCCGCGCGGCGCAACAGGTGTCGCGGCGCAGCTCGCTGGTGGGCATCGGTCGCTTGCTGGTGGGCGCGGCCCTGACGCTGCCCGTGTTGCCGTTTGACCGCGTGGCGCGCGCCGCCGACGCGCCACCGGGCAAGAAGAAGGAACCCGATGACGGCCAGTGCGACTACTGGCGCTACTGCGCGCTCGACGGTTTCCTGTGTTCCTGCTGCGGCGGCTCGGTCTCCACTTGTCCGCCCGGCACCGAGGCGTCCAAAGTGGCCTGGATTGGCACCTGCCGCAACCCCAAGGACGGCAAGGACTACCTGATCAGCTACAACGACTGCTGCGGCAAGAACTCGTGTGGCCGCTGCCTGTGCAACTTCAACCTGGGTGAGCGTCCGGCCTACCGCATGGGTCTGCACAACGACATCAACTGGTGCATGGCCAATACCAGCACCATGTTCCATTGCACCACCGCCGTACTGGTGGGCGAGGCGGAGAAGGCGTCATGAAGCGCGCTCTGTGTGCCTGCCTGTGGCTGCTGGCATCGGTGGCGGTCTCGGCGCAGGACCGTGGCGCAACGGTCTTCAACCAGAACTGCGCCGTCTGTCATCAACCCAAGGGCGAGGGTGCGCCTGGCTTCGCGCCCAAGCTGGCGGGCACGCTGGTCGAGCGCAGCAAGACCGAGGCTGGTCGGCGCTACCTGGCGCAGTTGGTGGTGAGCGGAATGATGGGGCCGATCATTTCCGGCGGCGAGAAGTTCAACGACGCCATGCCTGGTTTCGCCGCGTTGTCCGACGAGGAGATCGTGGCCGTGCTGGCCTACGTCATGGGTGAACTCAACGGCGCATCGACTGAGCTGCTGGTCAAACCCGACGATGTGTTGGCTGCGCGCCGCCAGCCGATGTCCCCAGCGGCGGTGCGCCGCCTGCGCGAGCGTTAGCGCTGGCAGCCCGTTATTGCCGATTGCCGCAACTGTTGGTCGTTTTCAATTGAAAAGGAATCCCGGATGAACCCGCTACAAAGAACTGCCCTTGCTTCCTGTCTTGTCGGTGTCAGCGCGATGGCGTGGGCCGGCGCCAGCGATCAGGAGATTGCCCGGCTCGGCAAGGAGCTGACACCGGTGGGCGCCGAGCGCGCCGCCAACAAAGACGGCTCCATCCCGGAATGGAGCGGTGGCATCACCAGCGCACCGGCCGGCTGGAAGCCCGGCCAGAAGCGCATCGACCCGTTCAAGGATGACAAGCCGCTTTATGCGATTGACGCCTCCAACGTGGACAAGTACAAGGACAAACTGTCCGAAGGACAGGTTGCACTGCTCAAGACGATCAAGGGCTACCGCATGGACGTGTACCCGAGTCGGCGCAGTTGCGGTTTTCCAGACTTTGTTTATGAGCGCTCCAAGGTCAATGCCAAGGACGCCAAACTCGCCGCCAACGGCTGGGGCCTTGAAAAGGCGATTGGCGCGGCGGTCGTGTTCCCGATTCCCAAGAGCGGCGCCGAGGCGATGTGGAACCACAAGCTGCGTTATACCGGCGAGGGCCGCATCGAGCACTACTCCACCTTGTTCTCCAGCAAGAGCGGCGAGTTCACACCGCTGATGCAGGACCAGTGGGTCACGATTCCCTTTCACAACCGCAACAACAAGGGCGTGGACGAAGTCGGGGGCGTCGAGATCAAGCTGCTCAACGGCGTGGTGGCACCCGCCGCGCGCACCGGCGAGCTGATCCTGGCGCACTGGTCCATGAATGCCGCCAGCAACGCCTGGCTGTATTTTCCGGGGCAGCGCCGGGTGCGCCGCGCGCCGACCTTTGCCTACGACAACCCGGTGCCCGGTTATGAGAACCTGGAGACGGTGGACCAGTACCCGATGTATGCCGGCGCCATGGACCGCTACAACTGGAAGCTGGTGGGCAAGCAGGAGCTGATCATCCCCTACAACAGCTGGAAGTGGGTCGACAAGAGCCGCAAGTACAACGAGATTTATGGCCCCGACTTTGTCAAGCGCGAGCTGGTGCGTTACGAGCCGCACCGGGTCTGGAAGGTTGAGGCCACCTTGCAAGAGGGCATGCGCCACATCTTCCCCAAGCGGGTGTTCTATCTGGATGAAGACAGCTGGGGCATCATGGTGGTGGACAACTACGACGCGCAAGGTAAGGTCTGGCGCGTGCAAGAGTCCAGCATCATCGTGGCGCCCGAGATCCCGGCCTGTGTCAGCCAGGAGTTCATGGGTTACGACCTCAACGTGGGCCGCTACATCGCCGAGAACGCCACCCAGGAGCGGCCCGAGACCGACTGGCTGGCCGGCCGCGAAGGGCGCATCGACAAGAACAAGTTCAACCCCGACGAGCTGCGCCGCGTCGGCGAGCGCTAGGCCACCTCGCACCGACTCAGGAGCAAACACATGACATCACGCAAAACCAAGTTCAATCGTCAGCGTCGCCTCGCCGGTGCCTTCGCACTGGGCGGTATCGGCTTGCTGGCGGCGCCCTCGGCCATGGCTATCAAGTTCGAGGGCGACGCGCTCAGTGGCAGTTTCGACTCCACGGTTTCGGTCGGTTTTCAAAAGCGCCTGAGCGCGACGGACTGCCGCATCATCGGCAACGACAACGGCGGTTGTGTCCCGGTCACCGGCACGCTCGGTGGCCTGACCACGGGCGGTGACCCCAACAACGCCAACCCGGATTTCAACTACCTGCAGTCCGACGACGGCAACCTCAATTACAAAAAGGGCGACATTGCGTCGCTGGCGCTCAAGGGCACGCACGAGCTGTACCTGAAGGCGCCAGGCGGCTTCTCGGGCCTGGTGCGCGGCACCTGGTCGCGCGACTTCAAGGCCGACGACACGCGGCGCACGCCGCTGTCGGACGAGGCCAAGGATCTGGCAGTCCAAAACTTCACCTGGCTCGATGCCTGGGTTGCCAAGGAGTTCAAGATCGGCGACCGCCCGGCCAAGGTGAAGATCGGCAACCAGGTCATCAGTTGGGGCGAGGACATCTTTATCTATGGTGGTGTCAACGTCACCAATGCCATTGACCTGCGCAAGTTCCACACGCCCGGCACGCAGTTGAAGGAAGTATTCCGCCCGGCACCAATGGCTTCGTTCAATGTTGGCGTGTCCGACAACGTCAGCCTGGAAGGCTACTACCAGTGGAAGTGGAACGGCTTTCAGTTCGACCCGGTGGGCACCTACTTCTCGGGCGCCGACGTGATCGGCAAAGGCTCTCGCGGCGCCTACGTGCCGACCTCGATTGCCAACTACTTCCTCGGCGCCGGTCTGCCCTTTGGCACGGTCGGTGATCCGGGTGGTGCGCACGGCTTCAACGAAGCGCAGCTGGCCGACGGTGCCCTCAACCCAGCCTTTGGCATGGCCGGCGCGGGCTCGGTGGCTTACCGCGCCGAGACCCGCAAGCCCAAAGACTCGGGGCAATTCGGTCTGGCCGCGCGCTACAAATCCGACGCCCTGCAAAGCGAGTTTGGCCTCTACTACCTTCGCTACCACGACAAGGTGCCCTTCGTCGGCTTCATCAACGCCGGCAGCCCGACCAATCTGCTGGGGGTTCAGTACTTCGAGGACTATGGCGACAAGCGCAGCGTGTTCGGGGTGTCGATGAACACCAACATCGGCCCGGTGGCGGTGGGCGCTGAGTTGTCGTACCGGCCCAAGGACAGCGTGGGCATTGACCCCACGGTGCCGGTGCCGCCGAACCCGCACTCGGTGTTCGAGTCGCCGGGCAAGGTATCGCGTGGTTTTGTGGAGGAGAAGAAGTGGCAGGCACACCTGACCGGCTTCTACCTGCTGGCGCCATCGAGCCCGCTGGGCAGGGTGATGACCGCCCTGGGCGCGGCTGAGGGCTTTATGCTGGGCGAAGTCGCGGTGACCCACTACCCCAATCTCGACAAGAGCGGCTTCATCCCCTACCTGCTGCCGAACTACGAGTTGCCAACCCGCCTGTCGTGGGGCTACGTGATCTCGGCCGGGCTGACCTACGCCAACGTCTGGGCCAGTGGCTGGAACATGACGCCGCAGCTCGACTTTGCGCACGACGTGAAGGGCACCACGCCGAACGCGCTGCCCTTCGTGGAAGGGCGCAAGGCGGCCACGCTGTCACTCAACTTCGACCGCGACAGCCTGTGGAAGGCCAACCTCGGCGTCACCAAGTTCTGGGGTGGTGGCAGCAATAACCTGCTGCGCGACCGTGACATGTTCTTTGGCAGCCTGTCGCGTTCATTCTGACCCCCGCGCGCTTGTCGCTGGCCTGGCTGCCGCGCGTTGACGGCAGCCCTCTTTTGTTCTGTTTATGACCTTGATCGTCAAGTTTGTCGAGCGCCTGGAGCGCCTGTTCTTTGGCCAGCGCGGTGCCATTCTGGCCGCTCTGGCGCTGTTGACTGCCGTGATGGCCGTCTTCGCCTCGCAGCTCAGGATGGATGCCGGCTTTGACAAGCAGTTGCCACAAGACCATGAGTACGTGCAGACCTTCTTCAAGTTTCGCGAGGAGGTGTTCGGTGCCAACCGCATCATCGTGGTGGTGCACCCGCGCCAAGGCGGGATCTGGAGCGCACCCGCGCTGAAGAAACTCTACGACGTAACCCAGGCGGTGATGTTCCTGCCCGGCGTCGACCGGCGCACAGTGTCGTCCCTGTGGACGCCGACCACCCGCGTGTTGGAGGTAACCGAGGAGGGTTTTCGCGCTGAGGACGTGATTGGCGGCGACATCACTCCCGAGCAACTGACGCCGGACAAGGTGGAACGGATTCGCCGCAATGCGGTGGCCGGTGGCTACATCGGCAGCCTGGTGGCCAACGACAACAGCGGCGCCATGATCGTGGCCGATCTGCTGGAGTTCGACCCCAAGACCAAGGCGCGGCTGGACTATCTCGACTTTGCCCAGCGCCTTGAGACCGAGTTGCGCGCCAAGCACGAAGACGCACAGTTCGAAGTTCAGATCGTCGGCTTTGCCAAGCAGATCGGCGACATCGCCGAGGGCGCCAAGAGCGTGGCGCAATTTTTCCTGCTGGCCTTCGTGCTCACCGCTGCGGCGGTCTACGCCTACTCGCGTTCCTGGAAGCTCACCTTCCTGCCGATGCTGTGTTCGCTGGTGTCGGTGGTATGGCAGTTTGGCACGCTGCGCCTGTTGGGTTACGGGCTGGACCCGCTGGGCGTGCTGGTGCCGTTTCTGGTGTTTGCCATTGGCGTGTCGCACGGCGTGCAGCAGATCAACTTCATTGCCAAGGAGCTGTGTGCCGGTGCTGATGCGCACACCGCCGCGCGGCGCAGCTTCAGTGGCTTGCTGATACCGGGTTCGATGGCGCTGGTGACGGCCTTTGTTGGCTTTGCCACCTTGACCCTGATCCCGATTCCGATGATTCGCGAGCTGGGCATCACCGCCTCTATCGGCGTGGCCTACAAGATCGTCACCAACCTCATCATGCTGCCGGTGATGGCCTCCTACCTGCGCTTTGACGACGGCTACATCGCGCGTGCCAATGGCCGCCGTGACTTGCGCGTGCGTCTCATGGGTTTCTTGGGACGCATCGCCGAGACCCGCAACGCCGCCATCGGCACGCTGCTGTGTCTGGCGCTGTTCGCACTGGCCGTGGTACAGAGCCAGGGGCGCCACATTGGGCACCTCAAGCCGGGGGCGCCGGAGTTGCATGCCGACTCACGCTACAACCGTGACGCCGCCGCCGTGGTCAGCCGCTTTGACCTTGGCCTGGATGTACTCACCGTGGTGTTCGAAGCACCCAAGGACGGCTGCTACCGCCACGACGTGATGGCCTACATGGATCAGTTTGCCTGGCAAATGTCCAACATCCCGGGTGTGCTCTCGGTGGCGTCGGTGGCGCAGCTGGCCAAGCAAGCCTACGCTGGCACCAACGAGGGCCACCCCAAGTGGACCGCACTGGCGCGCGACGAGCGCTCGCTGGCCAACTCGGTCGGACTGGTGCCCGAGGGCACTGGCCTGTTCAACACCGGCTGCACGGTGCTGCCGGTCAACGTGTTTCTGGCCGACCACAAGGCCAGCACCATCAAGACCGTGGTGGCGGCGGTGCGCGCGTTTCGCGAGCGCGAGACGCTGCCCGGTGTGCAGGTGCGTCTGGCCAGCGGCAACGTCGGTGTGCAGGCGGCCACCAATGAAGTGCTGGAGAGCACCGAGCTGCCGATGATGCTCTACGTTTACGCCACCATCGTGGCGCTGGTGTTGCTGACCTACCGCGACTGGCGCGCCATGATTGCGTGCTGTCTGCCGCTGACGCTGGCCACCTTCCTGGGCTACTGGTTCATGAAGGAGCTCGACATTGGCCTGACCGTGGCCACCTTGCCGGTGATGGTGCTGGCGGTGGGCATCGGGGTGGACTATGCGTTCTACATCTACAACCGCTTGCAGCTCTATCTGGCGCAAGGGGTGGACATTGCCACGGCTTTCAAGCAGGCACTGCTGGAGACCGGCAACGCCACCATCTTTACCGCCATCACCTTGTCCATTGGTGTGGCCACCTGGTCGTTTTCGGCGCTCAAGTTCCAGGCCGACATGGGCTTGCTGCTGACCTTCATGTTCATGGTCAACATGGTGATGGCGATCACCATGCTGCCGGCCCTGGCGGTCATGATCGATGTGCTGATTCCGCGCCGCTCGGCGGTGCGTGCGCCGCTGCTGGTTCATTGAGGACAACCATGCCGATTCAATCCCTGCTTGAGCGCCTGCGCCACCCGCCCACGGCTGCGCCCACCGCGCAACCTTTTGCCCGGCGCGAACTGGCGGTGGCGGCCTTGTTGATCGAGGCCGCTCAGGTCGACCGTCGTATCAGCCAGCCAGAGCGCTTGTTGCTGGCCAAGCTGGTACGCGAGCGTTTTGCCTTGCCGCCGGACGATGCGGCGCGTCTGCTGGCGCTGGCCGGTGGCGAATTCGCGGCCGCGCTGGATGACTGGGTCTTTACCGAGGCGGTGCGCAACGGCTTTGCCGAGGACGAGCGCGAAGAGATTCTGGGCATGGTCTGGGAGGTGGTGTACGCCGACGGTCAACTGGCGCGCTTTGAAGAGACCTTCATGCAGCGGCTGGCGCAGTCCCTCAACGTGAGCGAAGCCGCCGCCGAGCGTGCCCGTGGTTTTGCTTTCGCCCGCACCCCCCCCACCCAGCGCTGGGGAGGTGAGGCATGAGGCGCATTGGCAGCGTGCTGCTGGTGACGGCGGCGACGGCCTTGGCTGCACCGGCACCCGCAACCGGACCCGTGGCACCGGCGCAGTCGGCAGCGGCGTTCCAGTCGCCGCAGGCCAGCCGCGCGCCGATGCTGGCGGCGGCACGCGCAGGCAAACGGCTGGTGAGCGTGGGCGACTACGGCACGGTCTTGCTGTCGGACGACAACGGCCAGAGCTGGCGCCAGGCGAGCCGCGTGGCCACGCGCGAGACGCTCACCGCCGTGAGCTTTGTGGACGACAAACTGGGCTTTGCGGTCGGGCACGGCGGGGTGGTGCTGGCCAGCACCGATGGCGGTGAAAACTGGACCGTGCGGCATCGGGCGGGGCCGGAGGTGGTGCTGTTCTCGGTGCACTTTGCCAACGCCCAAGAGGGCCTGGCAGTAGGTGCGTTTGGACACGCCATGCAAACCCGCGACGGCGGTAGTCATTGGCACACGTTGACGCTGGTTCAGGGCGAACAGGCCGATCGCCACCTGTACCAGGTCTTTGTCGGCCCCAACGCCACGCTATGGGTTACCGCCGAGGCCGGCGGCCTGTTTCGTTCTGACGACGGTGGCAACACCTTCACGGCCGTCAAGCTGCCCTACAAAGGCTCGATCTGGGGCGGCCTGGCGCTTAAAGACGGCACGCTGATGGTATGGGGCATGCGTGGCCACGTGTTGCTCAGCGCCGACCAGGGGCGCAGTTGGCGCGACGTTCAAAGTGGCACCGACCAGGCTTTCACGGCGGGCCTGCAGCGGCCCGATGGCGAGCTGGTGCTGGTCGGGCTTGGCGGCGTGGTGGCGCGCAGCCGCGACGGCGGCCAAACCTTCAGCACGCAGGTCCGGCCCGAGCGGCAGTCGCACACCGCCTTGATCGCCACCGAGGGCGGTCTGCCGCAGTCCTTCACCTTGACCGGCCTTGGCGGCCCACTCAAGTGATTCCCAGCGCCCGGCGGTGCTGCGCCGAATTTCCTTCACCGACTCACTGACCCACTCATTCAACTGGAGCTCTTCATGACAAGCTATCTCAATACGATCAATGGCCAGCCGGTCGCCTCCGAACAGGTGCTGGCGTCGATCAATCCGGCCACCGGCGAAACACTGGGCACGGTGCCGGTGTGCTCGCCCGCGCAGGTCAAGCAAGCGATTGCCGCCGCGCGTGCGGCCCAGCCGGCCTGGGCGGCACGGCCGGATGCCGAGCGCAAGGCGCTGATGATGCAGGTGGCCGAGGTGATCAAGGCCAACGCGCCCTACCTGGCCGAGTGGGTGACCAAAGAGCAGGGCAAACCACTGGGCGGCGTCGGCCCTGACCAAGTACCCGGCGCGCGTTTCGAGTTGTGGGGCTGCGAGGTCTGGACCCAGGTGCCCGCCAGCCTGGAGCTGCCGGTGGAAGTGGTGTTCGAGGACGACACCCGCCGCGATGAAGTGCACCGCAAGCCCTTTGGCGTGGTGGCGGCGGTGGCGCCCTGGAACTGGCCCCTGCTGATTGCCATCTGGCAGATCATTCCCTCCATCCGCTCGGGCAGCACGGTGGTGATCAAACCGTCGGAGTACACCACCATTGGCACGCTGGAGCTGGTGCGTTTGATCAACACCGTGCTGCCCCCAGGCGTGGTCAACACCGTCAGCGGCGCGGGCGAAGTCGGTGCCTGGCTGACCAGCGACCCCGGCATTGACAAGATCATGTTCACCGGCTCGGGGCGCACCGGCGCGCGCATCGCCGAGGCGGCGGCGCGCAACATGGTGCCCACCACGATGGAGCTGGGTGGCAACGATGCCGCCATCATGTTGCCCGATGCCGACCCCAAGGCGATGGCCATGGGGCTGTTCTGGGGCGCCTTCATCAACATGGGACAAACCTGTGCCTGCGCCAAGCGTCTGTACGTGCACGAGAGTATTTATGACGCCACCGTGCAGGCGCTCAAGGAACTGGCGCAGGCCATGCCCATGGGCAATGGTCTGCAAGACGGCATGGTGATGGGCCCGATCCAGAACAGAATGCAGTACGACAAGGTGGTGGACCTGGTGGAGAGTGCCAAAAAAGCTGGCGGCACCATCGTCTGCGGCGGCGAGCCCAAGGGCGGGGCCGGCTACTTCTATCCGCTGACCTTGGTCACCGGCCTGCACGACGGCGACCGCCTGGTTGACGAAGAGCAGTTTGGCCCGGTGTTGCCCATCATCAAATACCAGGACGTGGACCAGGCGGTGGCCAGTGCCAACCGGCTCAGCGCGGGCCTGGGTGCCTCGGTCTGGTCGGCCAATGTCGAGCGCGCCAAGGAAGTGGCCGGGCGCATTCAGGCCGGCACGGTGTGGATCAACCAGCACGGCATGATTCACCCGATGGTGCCCTTCGGTGGCATCAAGGGTTCGGGCTACGGCGTCGAGTTTGGTGTGGAAGGCTTGAAGGCAGTGACCCGGCCTCAGGTCATCAGCATCAAGAAGTAGCCACGGCGCATGGACCGCAAGCTGTTCTCTTGACGAGAGCCTTATGCGGCGCGCCTTCCCACGCTTTTTGCTGCTGACAGCCGCATCCATGCTGGTCCCGGCGCTGGCGCTGGCGGGTCAGTCGGCCAACACGCTGTATGCGCTCAACTGCCTGGGTTGCCACCTGCCGCCGCCCGAGGCGGTGCGTGTCACGCTGCCGCTGGGCGCGCATTTCATACAAGGGGTGGCCGGGCGCAGCTTCTTCTTCAACACGGCGCTGGGCGAACGGCGCAGGCTCAGCGCGCAGGAGAACGAACGCCTGAGCGACGAGATACTGAGCTGGAAGCGCAGTTGCCACGTGATCTTGCAGCAAGCGCCGCTGGTGGTCTACCGGGGCGAGAGGTCGGTCAAATGAACTGGCGTTGCGTTGCGCCGCTGGCGCATTGTCGGCGTGCCGCGGTGGCCTTGGGCCTGGCCGTTGGCGCTGCGTGCACGCTCGCTGCCGAGCCCAAGCTGCAGCCGCTGCCGGCACCGGCCAAGGTCAACGCGGCGCTGGCCGAGCTGGGGCGGCACTTGTTTTTTGAGCCACGTCTGTCGGGTGATGGCAGCCGCAGTTGCGCCAGTTGCCATGCGCCCAAGCGCGGCTTTGCCGATGGCCTGGCCCTGTCCAACGGCTACAACGGCACCGACTACTTTCGCAACACGCCGGGCCTGCAGTCGGTGCGCCTCAAACGCCGCCTGATGTGGGATGGCCGCCTTGACGGCGGCGACCTGCCCACGGCTGTGCGCGACATGGTGACCGAGGCCCACTTCATGAACGCCGATGCGCGGCTGGTGCAAGAGCGTATTGGGCAAACGCCTGCTTTGACCGCCTTGTGGCGCCAGGCCTTTGGCGTTGACAGCGAACCCTACGGTCCGCAGCTCTTTGTGGCCATTGCGGAGTACCTCAAAACGCTGGATGCCCAGGCCACGCTGGTGGACCGGGCGCTGGGTGGGCAGGCGGTCAGCTTGCCCGCGCCGGTGCGGCTCGGGCTGGCGCTGTTTCATGGCAAGGCGCGTTGCGCGCAGTGTCACAACGGGCCATTGGGCAGCAACGGTCAGGCCTACCGCCTGGGCGTGCCGCAGTCGCCCCTGGTCGCCGCCGAGCCAGCGCGCATGGTGACGCTGCTGCGCCACCACGCCACCATGGGCGTGCCCAACTACATGGCCCAGCGCAGCGATGTTGGCACCTATGCGGTGAGCAAAGCCGAGGCCGACCGCGGGCGCTTTGTCACGCCCGCGCTGCGGGGCTTGGCGCACACCGGACCGTACCTGCACAACGGTTCGCTGGCCACTTTGGAGCAGGTGGTGGCGTTTCACGACCAGGGTGGCGGACCCGGCAGCGAACTGGCGCCGCTGGGCCTGAACGGTACCGAACGCGCGGCCCTGGTGGCGCTGCTGCGCGCACTGTCTGGGCCGCAGCCAACCACGCTTGAGCCGCCCGCCTATGACTACCGTGTTGCTGCCCCCAGCGCGCCGCTGCCCGTGCCAATAACACAATCCGCCAGATCCCAGGCGCCAGCCGCGAGTGAGGCCGCTACTGCCGCGCCGCAGCCACTGGGTCCGCTGCCCACGGTGGCGGTGCCCACCGACAACCCGATGAGCGCGCAGAAGGTGGCGCTTGGCCGCCTGCTGTTTTGGGACACCCGTTTGTCCGGCAATGGCTCCACGGCCTGTGTCTCGTGCCACGCGCCCAGCGCCGGCTGGGGTGAACCGGACGCGGTATCGCGTGGTTATCCGGGCACGCGGCACTGGCGCAACTCGCAAACCATTCTGAACGCGGCGCACTACCAGCGGCTGTTCTGGGACGGCGCCGCTGCCAGTCTGGAGCGCCAGGCGCAGTCGGCCGCCACCGGCGCGGTGGCAGGCAATGGCGACGAAGCCATGATGGAGATGCGCCTGCGCCTGGTGCCCGAGTACGTGCGCCGCTTTCGCGAGGTGTTTGGCAGCGCTTGGCCGCGCATCGAGCAGGCCTGGCAGGCCATTGCCGCGTTTGAGCGCACGCTGGTGTCGGACCCGCGGCGCGTGCCCTTTGACCGCTGGCAGGCGGGCCAGCGCGACGCCCTGTCGGCCTCGGCGCAGCGCGGTCATGGCCTGTTTGTCGGCAAGGCGCGCTGCATCCAGTGCCACCATGGCGCGCTGCTGTCGGACCAGCGTTACCACGCGCTCGATGTGCCACGCCTGGCGCTGATGGACAGCCACCCCTTGCTGCAAGTGACCGCGCGCTGGCAGAACCTGCAACGCGGAGTCAGTCACACCGACTACCGCGCCAGCAGCGACGACCTGGGGCTGTTCTACCAAACCGGCGTGCCCAGCGACCGTGGGCGCTTTCGCACACCCTCGCTGCGCGAGCTGCGTTACACCGCGCCGTACATGCACAACGGTGTCTTCGAAACGTTGCGCGAGGTGGTGGAGTTCTTTGACCGCGGCGGCGGGTCGTCGCCCCACAAGTCGCCGCTGTTGCAGCCGCTGGGCCTGAGCGAGCAGGAGAAGACCGATCTGGTGGCGTTCCTGGAGTCGCTCAGCATGGACCAGCCGCCAGGCATGGCGCCACCGGTAGTGCCCGCCTCACAAGCTCTGGAAACGGCGGCCTCTCATGGACGATAGCCACACGCCGCACTGCCTGTCGCGCCGCACGCTGCTGCTGGCGGGCGCGCGCCTGACCCTGTTGTCGGCGGTACCCGGCATGGCCGCTCCGGTGTGGGCCGAACAGGCCGCGCACCCGCCGCTGCCGCTGGCTCGCCTGTCGGCGCTGAGCACCGGTGTGCCGGTCTGGTTTGACTACCCCGCGCCGGGGTTTGCCAATGTGCTGGTCAAGCTGGGTGAACCGGCGGCCGGGGGTATTGGCCCGCAACGCGACGTGGTCGCCTTCAGCGCGCGTTGCAGCCACATGGGGGGTGACCTGCGCGGCACGCTGCAGCCTCGCCACGCCGTGCTGGGGCCGTGCCCGCGCCACCTGAGCACCTTCGACCTGACCCGCCACGGCATTGTCGTCACCGGCCACGCCACGCAGAGCCTGCCGCAGGTGCTGCTGCGCCAGGACGGCGACGACATCGTGGCGGTGGGCATGCAGGGCCTGGTGTTTGGCGTGGTCCCGCATGAGTGACTCGGCCGCGCCCCCGCGCCCACCACTGGGCGCGCAGCAGTTCACCACCGCATGCGACTACTGCGTGGTGGGCTGCAGCTACCGGGTCTGGCGCTGGCCTACCGATGCGCGCGGCGCGCCCGACCCCAGCGTGCCGTTTGCCAACCCGGCGCAGCACAACGTGGTGCAGTGGCAGGGCCGCCCGCACCATGTGCTGGTGCTGCCCGATGCGCAGGTGAGCACCGTCAACCCGGCGGGCAACCACTCGATGCGCGGCGGCACCCTGGCGCAGAAGTGCCACAACAGCGCCAACCGCACCCGCGAACGCCTGAGCACGCCCTTGCTGCGGGTCAACGGCAGCCTGCAACCGGTGTCGTGGGACACCGCCATGCAGGTGATGGCCACGGTCTCCAAGCACGTGTTGGCCCGGCAAGGCGAACACGCCTGGGGCATCAAGGCCTATTCGTACCAGTATTTCGAGAACACCTACGCGATTACCAAACTGGCGTTTGACGGCGTTGGCACACCGGCCTTTGCGCCCCACGACAAGTGCGCCAACACCAACGACGCCACCGGGCTGGACGACGCCGGGCTGGAAGCGTTTGCGCCGAGCTACCATGACTGGGGTGCCTGCGAGGTGCTGTACCTCTCCGGCACCGACCCGTTCGAGACCAAGAGCACGCTGTTCACCAGTTGGATCATGGGCGGTGCGCACAGCGACAAGCGACTGATCTTTGCCACGCCGCACCGCACCATGGGCGTGGCCTGGGCCGAACAACGTGGCGGCCTGTGGTTGCCGGTAATTCCTGGCACCGACACCTTGCTGCACAACGCCATCGCCCGCGTGATCGTGGAGCGCGGCTGGCAGGACCAGGCTTTCATTGACGAATGGGTGGCCCAACGCTGGGAGGTGGACCAGGGCATTGGCCGTGGCACCCGCAACACCGGCTGGCAGTGGCGCACCACCTGGGGCACCTGGCAGAGCGACTGGGCCGACTACTGCAAGTTCTTGCTGTCGCGCGATGAGCATCGGCTGGCGGATGCGGCCGCTGTCACCGGCGTGAGTGCCGCACTGATCGAACGCGCCGCCGAGCTGCTGGCCCGGCCCCGCGCCGACGGCACCCGGCCCAAGAGTTCGTTCATGCTGGAAAAGGGCAACTACTGGTCCAACAACTACATGAACAGCGCGTCCTTTGCCGCCATGGGCTTGATCTGCGGTGCGGGGAACCGCGCCGGGCGTGTCATTGGCCGGGGCGGCGGGCACCAGCGTGGCATGGTGTCGGCACCCGGCTACCCCGATTGGTTGTCGCCCGAAAAGTACCCCGGCCGACGCAAGAAGCCGCTCAACCTGGACCACTGGTTGATGAGTGGCCAACTGCGCTTTGCCTGGGTCTTTGGCACCACCTGGATTGGCGCCATGGCGGCATCGGGCGAACTTGAGCGCAGCATTGCGCGCCTGACCACCGAGCAGGCGCACCAACCCCAGCGCACCGACGCCGCCAGTGCGGCGGCCGCCTTGATCGCGCGCGCGGATGCGGGTGGCATGGTGTTGGTCAACTCCGACATCTACCCGGTGGAGCCGCTCGGTACCCGTTATGCCGACATCGTGCTGCCCGCAGCCACCTGGGGCGAGGAAGACTTCACCCGCTGCAATGGCGAGCGCCGCTTGCGCCTATACAGCCGCTTTGCCGACGCCCCCGGACAGGCCAAGCCCGACTGGTGGGCGGTGCAGGCGTTTGCGCAGCGCATGGGCTGGGGCGAGCGCTTTGCCTGGCGCGACAGCAACGATGTGTTCGAAGAGGCGGCCCGGCACAGCAAAGGCACGCCGTACGACTACTTCGAGCTGGTGCGCCGCGCGCGCGAGCAGGGCCAGCGCGCGCACGAGCTGCTGCGCACGCTGGGTGGGGACGGCATTCAGACGCCGATTCATCGCGTTGGGGACAATCTGGCCGGTACCCAGCGTTTGCACGACGCCAGCCTGGCCGCTGGCACCACCCAAGCTGCCAGCACCAGCGGTGCCTGGCGCACCCGGCTGGCGCACTGCTTCAACAGCCACAGCGGCAAAGCGTTGCTGCTCAAAACACCGTGGGAGTTCCCCGGTTGGCTGCAGTTCTACAACGCCGTCAAGCCACGCGCCGACAAGCATGAGCTGTGGGTCACCAACGGCCGCATCAACGAGGTCTGGCAAAGTGGTTTTGATGACCGCCGCAAGCCCTACACTGCGGCGCGCGGCCTGGCGCAACTGCTGTTCATGAACGAGCAGGACGCCAAGGCCCGTGGCATTGCAAACGGCGACACGGTGCGCATCACCAACGATACGGTCTACGTGCAGCAAGGCATGTTCTTTGGCGTGGCCGCTGACGACCTGGACTTCAATAGCCTGCTGGCCAAGGGACACATCAAGGTGGCGCAGGGCAGCTTCGACGCGGTGGCCGTGCTCGACCCCGGCATGCGCGCCGGTGTGACCAAGGCCGGCTTCAACCACAGCGGCCATCAAGCCAATGTGGTGTGTCACGCAGTGCCCGACCCGATGACCAACAACTACCGCTACAAGCTGGGCCGCGGGCGGGTGGAGCGGGTGGGCAGGGCGGACCCGGCTGGTGAGACCGCGCACGGGCCAAGCCTTAAACCGCGAGGGCTGGTTTAACGTGAAAGCAACTCGTCATTGCGCGCCGCCCGAATCCCGGGCGACGGCACACACGGACCTTTGACCCGGACCGTCATCGCGAGGCCGAAGGCCGTGGCGATCCATGGGTTCACCAGTCCGGGATTGCGTCTCGTGAAGGCGCAGGGTGTGCATCGAATTGGTGGTGCTGACAGTGGCTGCCGACAGATGCTTTGTGGAGGGTCGATTGGCCCCTAAAATCGGCTGACTGCCTGTTGCCGGGTTTGTCGGTATTTTCATACCTGTATAGATTTCGGGTAAAACCGCTGCAAGCCAAGCTGTAAGCCATTCTGAGGAGGAACGCATGTCCAGTTTATCCCGCAGGTTTTGCTGTATACACTCGGCGCAACCGGCACTCCACCTCGCGAAAGAACAGCATGCTTGCGCACATAAATGTCTACGTCGGATTTGTTGAGGAAGTAGAAAATCTGAAGAAGTATCCCGAAATTACAGGGTCAGATACAGCCTATTTTAAATTCGGAAACATTGATATTGCGTCTCGCAAGCCAAAGCACAATGGCAGGTACGATCCGAGGCTTTTTGATGCTTTGACTAATCATGTAAGAAAGATATTTATTCTCCACAAAGAACCAATCAGTCTTAAAACTATACACAGCAAAGCTTCAGCTGACTTTTCAAGCAATTCCACCTTCCTCGGACTTGACAAAACATACAAGAAGATCGAGGACTACTTGAGTGGCAACATGAATAACGTGACACAATTTTCGTTTAGTCTTCCAGGTACTGCGCTTGAAAAAACCACTGTCTTTGAGTTGCTGAACAACTATTTTGCGGCAACTTCACAACACGCCAGACCAAACGCTCAGAGCTTGATTGACGAACTTAATGTGCTCACGTACGGCACACTTCCGGAAATGGTGAGGGTGATGATTATTGATTTAATCAGCTTCATATCCGAATATTCGGTTGATCTTCGAAAGTTGGTGTGTAAGTGACAAGTGTCACGGCCAACACCATTCCAGCGGGCGACTTAATGCGCACCGCTGAATTCAAACGTTGACAAGTGGCCGCACAAACCATGTTTTCACTGCTCCACTCATCCAATGCAAGTTGAACACCGAATCGCAGTGGCCGCTTCTCCAGAGGTGATTTTTGACATCTATGCAGATGTTGAGAACTGGCCAACTTGGGATCCAGACACAAAGCGAGCCAGTATTGATGGTTCATTCCAGGTTGGAAGCGATGGTCGCCTCACTCCCACGAAGGGCAGCACGGTTCCTATTGTTCTCACAAAAGTCGTGCCCGCCAAGTGCTTTACCGTTGAGTCGAAGATTCCTCTGTTTCGCCTGCTTTTCGAGCATGAACTCACGCGGGTTCCAGGTGCCACCGAGGTGGTTCACCGGGTCACTCTTTCAGGGCTGCTATCGATTGTGCTTGGCCATATGCTTGTGAAGCAACTCAACTCAGGTCTTCCCGTCACGCTGCGAAACCTGAAGGTACTTGCGGAGGCTCGAAGTGCGGCCCAACCATCCTTGCACCGGGCACCGCGTGATGAAGTCGTGCAGCGCCTGTGATTTCAGACGTTAAAACCTTTCGGGTATTTCGCATGTTCAAGTTTGAATGGGATGATCAAAAAGCCGCAAGCAATTTGTCGAAACACGGTGTATCGTTCGACGAGGCAGTGACTGTGTTTGGCGATGGACAGGCACTGACGTTTTCTGATACCGATCACAGCGAATTAGAAGATCGAAGTCGAACATACGGAATTTCCAACAAGTCACGGCTTTTGGTTGTAGTCCACACCGAACGTCGCAATGGCATACGAATCATCAGCGCCAGAAAGGCAACACGATATGAGAAAAGCATCTATGAAAATGACTGACCAAGACATCCCCGAATTGAAGCGCGATGAGCTTGGCAAGGGCGTGAGGGGCAAGTACCTGAAACACTTTATGCAAGGCAGCAATGTCGTGGTACTCCATCCCGAAATCCAAAAGGCATTTCCTACGTCTGAGGCCGTAAACAAAGCGTTGGCGAGCATGTTGGCTTTTGCGCAGGAAACGCAAGGTTTAACAGGTCGCGCAGGTCGGACAACGCGCAAGCGCGTCGCCGCGTAGCTTTAAGGTTGGGCGTCACACCCGTGAACTCATCGCAAGTTCGACGCTCGCTGAGGCAGCACTGTTCCAGATTAGGAGCGAAGGAATGCGCATGAGCATTTTGCCGTTGCTTGTGTCGCCAGCGAATGAGGGAGTGGAAAGTGTTGACGCATAAACAACTGCGTACCAAAGCTCTGGCCAATGCTGAGGTAAAGGTGGAGTACGAACAACTGGCCGACGAGTTTTCTCTGTTGGACGAGTTCTTGATGCGCGGGGCCACCGCTGCACCGAATCGGCGATTGCGTGCGTTTGTTGAGAAATCGCCGCAGACCCACTTGGCTCCTATGCCCGCAAACTTAACTCGTCCTGCGCAAACTCCACCTTGATTGGCTCGATGACCACGCGTTTGGGGCCGTCTTCGACCACCCCCGCGTGGTAGGCCGCGATGCCCAACTGGCGCGCCGTGGCCACCGCTTGCGCCGCCTGCTCGGGCGCCACGAAGAGGGCAAAGCCGGCTCCCATGTTGAGGCTGCTGTATGCCTCACGCTCGCTGAGCTGGGCTTGCTGCTGCATGAAACGCAGTACCGGCGGCACGCTGGGCACGCTGGTGAAGCGGTAGGTCAGTGCGGCGGGGTGGCGCATGATCTTGAGCCAGCCGTGGCCGGTGACGTTGGCGCTGTAGTGCGGCACGATGCCGGCTTTGGCCAGCGCTTCGGTCACGGGCGAATACAGCACCGTGGGGTCGAGCAGGGCCTCGCCGAACAGCCGCCCGTCTTCCAGCGGCGTGGCATAACCCTGCGGCAAACGCTCGGCCAGCTTGCGCGCCAACGACACGCCATTGGCATGGATGCCGCTGGAGGCCAGTAGCACGATGGCGTCGCCAGCGCCGAGTTTGGCGCCCAGGGTGAGTCGCTCCTTGGGGCGCACCAGTCCCACGCACGAGGCGGCCAGGTCAATGCGGCCGGGCGCGACCACGCCACTCAGGCTAGGTGTTTCGCCGCCGCCCCAACTCACGCCGCAGGCGTCGCAGGCGGCCTTCCAGCCGTTCACCAAGTCGGCCGCGCGCTCCTGGTCGGTAAACCACTCGTCGCCGCCAGCGGCCCAGTAGGCGTGCGCGGAGATTGGGGTGGCGCCCACGGTGATGATGTCGTTGATGGCCATCGCCAGCGTGTCTTGTGCGATGGCCTGGTAGTAGGTCTTGCCGGTGATGGCGCGCATGGCGTCGGCCACCAGCGCCTTGGTGCCCAGGCACTCGGTGATGGAGGCCAGGTAGAAGTCGCCCATGTCGAGCACGTAGGCAGACTCACCGCGCGAGGCAGGCACCTCCGTCAAGCCGTGGCGCGCAAGATTGACCGCCGTGCTGCTGGCGGCTTGTTGCGCCAACACTTTGAGCGGGTCAATCTTGGCGTAGTCCACGCCGGCGCTTTTGTAGTTCAGGGGAGTGGTGGTCATGATGCAGGCTCGTGAGGTGTTGCGCTGGCCGTGGTGTGAAGGGGTTGACGAGTGAAGCGGCGACGCGCGTGGAAATGGTTGTTGCAGGTGTTTGTGAATGCAAGGCGCTTATGCCTCGGCCAGACTACTCAGTGCTGCCTGCAAGGCCTCCAGCGTGGCCCCTTGGGGCAGTTGCCCGCCGCCATGCGCCGCCGACCAGGCGGCAAAGCCGTCGCTGCGCAATTGCGCCATGCTGGCGGCAGCGTCCTTGGGGTGGCCAAAGCCGGGGCTTTGCAGCAGCAGGTCGCCGCTGGCATCGACCAGCTTGAAGTAGAACTGGCCGTCCTTCTCGC
Source organism: Candidatus Rhodoferax odensensis (assembly GCA_016718405.1). Taxonomy (GTDB): domain Bacteria; phylum Pseudomonadota; class Gammaproteobacteria; order Burkholderiales; family Burkholderiaceae_C; genus Rhodoferax_D; species Rhodoferax_D odensensis. Next base: position 76,445 of record JADKDJ010000008.1, on the reverse strand, counting down.
GGTACTGCTTGAAGCTGGGTGCGCCGGCCTTGGCCGCTTTGCTGGACTTGGCGGTGCTGGCCTGTGCACTGAGTTTGCGCAGCCCCACGGCATGGCGCAGCTGCGTCATGAAAGGCGCGGAGATGGCGCGTGCCTTGGCCGCGCCACCCTGCAAGATCGCCTCCACCTTGTCGGGATGGTTGATATACCCCATGTAGGCTTCGCGCATGGGCGCGATCTCGCGGTCAACGCGCTCGAACAGGATCTGCTTGGCCTCGCCCCAGGCGATGCCTTCGGCATAGGCCTGGCGCAGCGCCTCGGTTTCCTCGGCACTGGCAAAGGCCTGGTAGATCTGGAACAGGGCCGAGCCTTCGGTGTCCTTGGGCTCGCCCGGCGCGCGCGAGTCGGTCACGATGGCGGCAATCGACTTGCGCAGTTGTTCGCGCGGCGCAAACATGGGGATGTGGTTGTCGTAGCTCTTGCTCATCTTGCGCCCGTCCAGCCCGGGCAGCAGCGCCACGGCGTCGTCAATCACAGCTTCGGGCAACACAAAGTGCTCGCCATAGCGGTGGTTGAAGCTGTTGCCCATGTCGCGCGCCATCTCGATGTGCTGCACCTGGTCGCGCCCGACGGGCACCTTGTGGGCGTTGAACATCAGGATGTCGGCGCCCATCAGCACCGGGTACATGAACAGGCCGGCGCTCACGTCGGCGTCGGGGTCCTGGTTGGCCGCGGTGTTTTTGTCCACCGCAGCTTTGTAGGCGTGCGCGCGGTTGAGCACGCCCTTGCCGGTGACGCAGGTCAGCAGCCAGGTTAGCTCCGGAATTTCGGGCACGTCAGACTGGCGGTAGAAGGTGACGCGCTCGGGGTCCAGCCCGGCGGCGAGCCAACTGGCGGCAATCTCCAGCGTGGAGCGCTGCACCCGGGCCGGCTCTTCGGTCTTGATGAGGGCGTGGTAGTCGGCCAGGAAGTAAAAGCTCTGCACGTCGGTGCGAAAACTGGCCGCCACCGAGGGCCGGATCGAGCCCACATAGTTGCCCAGGTGCGGTGTGCCGGAGGGGGTGATGCCAGTGAGAAAACGAAGCGAAGACATAGGACGTGTTGCGATCAAAACAGAAGAGACGTTAGCCAAGCAGCATGGACAGGGGAGTCAGCAGCAGGTCGATCAGGCCATAGGTGAGCGTCATCAAGGGCCGCATCCACAAGGCGCTGACCACACCAAAAATCACCAACGCCATGACGATGAAGAAGCCCCAGGGTTCGATGCGCGAGACCATTTCGGCCTGCCGGTGAGGCAGCAGGCCCACCAGGATGCGGCCGCCATCGAGCGGCGGCAGCGGGAACAGGTTGAAGACGAACATCACCACGTTGACCAGCACGCCACCCTGGCACATTTTCAGGAAGAAGGGCTCGGTTACGCCCGCGCCACTGAGCACCAGGAACAGCGCGCCCCAGGCCAGTGCCTGCGCCAGGTTGGCGCCGGGGCCGGCCAGTGCCACCCACACCATGTCGCGCTTGGGGTTGCGCAGGTTGCCAAAACGCACCGGCACGGGCTTGGCATAACCGAACAGAAAGGCCCCAGAGGTGGCGAAATACAGCAACAGTGGCATCAAAATCGTGCCCACCGGGTCGATGTGCTTCACGGGGTTGAGCGTGATGCGCCCCAGCATGTACGCCGTGTTGTCGCCATAGTGCCGCGCCGCGTAGCCGTGCGCCGCCTCGTGCACGGTGATGGCAAACAACACTGGCAGGGCGTAAATAGCGACAGTTTGAATCAGGTTGGCGATGTCCATGGGTGGGAATTGTCTCAGAGTGTGCCGGCACCCTGCGGTGCAAGGCCAACCATCAAGTACCGGCGGTTTGGGCGCAAGCGCGCGACGCTACAAGCCCAGTGCCGCCAGCGCACCGCGCCCTTGACGAATCAGCATGGGTTCGTCGCCGCTCAGGTCAACTACGGTGGTGGGCTCCAAGGCGCAAGCGCCGGCGTCGATCACTGCGGCGAGCTGGTGCTCGAAGCGCTCGCGGATTTCCTGCGCATCATTCAGCGGTTCGGTGTCGCCCGGCGGGATCAGCGTGGTGGCCAGCAAGGGCCCGCTGTGCAAAGCCAGCAGGTCCTGCAGCACCTGGTGATCGGGTACGCGCAGGCCGATGGTTTTGCGCGAAGGGTGGCTTAGCCTGCGCGGCACTTCCTTGCTGGCTTCCAGAATGAAGGTGTACGGCCCAGGCGTGGCCGACTTGATCAGCCGGAACTGGCGGTTATCCACCCGCGCATAGTTGGCCAACTCGCTCAGATCTCGGCACAACAGGGTGAGGTGATGTTTGTCGTCCACGCCCCGGATGCGGCGCAGCGTGTCGGCGGCTGACTTGTCGTCGATGTGGCAGACCAGTGCGTAGCTGGAGTCGGTGGGCACCGCCACGATGCCGCCTTTTTCAAGCAAGGCAACTGCCTGCTTGAGCAGGCGTACTTGCGGGTTGTTGGGGTGGACGTGCAGGTACTGGGCCATGGGGGTATCAGTGCTTCAGCCCTGAATGCGCTCAGTCAGCAGTTCCCATACCGGCGTCAGATTGCCGGGTAAATGGGGCAGTGTGCCCAGCTCGGTGTGGCTCTCATTGGGGCTATGGAAGTCGCTGCCACGCGAGGCGGCCAGCTCGAACTCGCGCGCCATGTTGGCGTAGGTCTGGTACTCGGCAGCGGTGTGGCTGCCGGTGACCACTTCCACGCCCTGGCCGCCGTGCAGCTTGAACTCGGTAAACAGCGCATATTCCTCGTTGGCGGTGAAGCCGTAGCGCGCGGGGTGCGCAATCACCGCTACGCCACCGGCTTGCGTGATCCAGGTCACCGCGTCCTTCAAGCTGGCCCAGCGGTGCGCCACAAAGCCGGGCTTGCCCTCGGTGAGGTACTTGCGAAAGACCTCGTTGGTGTCCTTGCAGGCGCCGACTTCGACCAGGAAGCGCGCGAAGTGGGTGCGCGAGATCAGCTCATGATTGCCGGCGTACTTCAGGGCGCCTTCGTAGGCGCCGCGAATGCCAATCTGCGCCAGACTTGCTGCCATCTCCTGGGCGCGCTGGCCGCGGCCACCGCGCGTCTGGACCAGCCCTTCGCGCAGGGCGGCATCGTTGGCGTCAAAGCCCAGACCCACGATGTGCACGGTCTTGCCGATGAAGGTGACCGAGATTTCGGTGCCGGTGAGGTACTTCATGCCCAGCGCCCGCGCCGCCGCTGCGGCGCGTTGTTGGCCGCCTAGTTCGTCGTGGTCCGTGAGTGACCACAATTCGACGCCCTTGCCGTGGGCGCGCAGGGCCAGTTCTTCGGGGGTCAAGGTGCCGTCGGAGACAACGGAATGGCAATGCAGGTCGGCGTTAAGGATGGAACTCACACCTCGATTTTAGGCGCTGCGGTACCGAGGGCGTGACCTGACACATCGCTGCGGGTCGCGTTGGTGAGGCAGTGGCAGCGCAGACCCGGTGGGTGACATGAAAGTTTCACATAGCGGCGCTACCGTGACGAAGGACCAACTCACGAGAACCCGAATGAACCTTTCCCTGCCTGTTTCCTCCGTCCCCCGTGCCCTGGCGCTGGGTTTGCTTGGCCTGATGGCTGCCACCCTGGTGGCCTGCGGCGGCACTGACGCCGCGCCGTTCCTGACCCTCGATGGCAAGCAGCCTCTGGTGATTGGGCATCGCGGCTCGCCCGGCTACCTGCCCGACCACACGCTGGAAGGCTACAAGCTGGCCATTCAGAACGGCGCTGACTTCATCGAGCCCGACCTGGTGGCCACCAAGGACGGCGAACTGATTGCCCGCCACGAGCCCAACATCACCGGCACCACCAACGTGGCGGACTTGCCTGAGTTCGCCAGCCGCAAGACTACCCGCATGGTGGACGGCGTGGCCGAGACCGGCTGGTTTGCCACCGACTTCACGCTGGCCGAGATCAAGACGCTGCGCGCCAAGCAGCCGATGGGCGATCGGGATGCATCGCACAACGGCAAATACCTGATTCCGACTTTGCGCGAAGTGCTGGAGCTGGCAAAGGCAGAAGGTGTCAAGGCGGGTCGCACCATCGGCGTTTATCCAGAGACCAAACACCCGACCTACCACGTGGATGCGAACCTGAAGCTCGAAGACCGGCTGCTCGCTATCTTGAGTGACTTCGGCTACACCAAGAAGGACTCACCGGTCATCATCCAGTCGTTTGAGGTGTCCAACCTGCAGTACCTGCGCACCAAGACGCAGGCGCGCCTGGTGCAGTTGGTCGATGGCGATGACTATGACTTCAAGACCGGCAAAGTCACCTTTGCCGCGCCGTTTGACCGTCCCTACGATTGGACCAAGGCGGGCAAGACCGCCAATTTCGACTCGATGTTGACCCCGGCCGGATTGGCCGAGATCGCCAAGTACGCCGATGGCGTGGGACCCTGGAAGCCCTTCATCGTGCCGGTCAAGGGCACCTTTGATGCCACGGGCAAGATGCAGGACGTGAACGGCGACGGCGCGGTCAACTACATGGACACCACTTCTCAGCCCGCCACCACACTGATTGCCGATGCCCACAAAGCCGGGTTGATGATTCACACCTGGACCTTTCGCAACGAGCCCAAGCGGCTGGCCTTTGACTACAAGGGTGACCCCAAGAACGAGTACCTGCAGTTCTTCCGCTTAGGGATCGATGGCCTGTTTTCGGACTTCACCGACGCGGCGGTGGCCGCGCGCAGCGCTTACCTGAAGGAACTGGGCCGCGATTGAGGCGCACGCAGCGCAGCAAGGATTGCCGTCATTGCGAGGAGCGACAGCGACGCGGCAATCCACCGCGGCACGCCACCACCCTGGATTGCCGCGCTTCGCTCGCACTGACGTAGCGTTGATGGGCCAGGGCCGCGTCGCTACTTGATCAGCTTGCCCTGCGCGTTGATCAGGGTTAGCTCGACGAACTTGGAGCCGCTGGCGGCGCCTTTGCCAAACGAGACCTCCAAGCCGCCCAGGTTGTAGTTGCGCATGTCGTCCATGGCGCCGACCAAAGCAGCGCGGGTAGGCGTGCGCCCGGCGCGGCGCAGTCCTTCGGCTGCGACCTTGGCGTCGATGTAGCCCTCCAGGCTGAGGTGCGAGTAGTCGGTGTGACCGGCCGCGCTCATCGCTTGCTGGTATTCGCGCACGATCGGCAGGGTCGAGTTGATCGGGAAGGGCACCACCTGCGTGATGGCAACGCCGGTGCCGTCGGCACCCAGTGCGCGCAGGTTGGAGGGCGTTGCCAGCACTGACAGGGCGTACATCTGCGTGCCCTTGCGGCGCTGGTTGGTGGCCTTGATGAATTCAATTGTGGGCTTGCCCGCAACGCCGAGCAGCAGCGCCTCGGGGTCGGCTGCCAGCAATTTCTCGGAGGCGGTGGCGGCATCGCTGGCGTTGTTCTCGATCGATGCGGTCAGCACCGGTTTGAGTTTGCGCCGCTCCAGTGCCGCAGTGGCGGCGTTCAGCGCTTCCTTGCCAAAGGCGTTGTTCTGGTAGGCAATGCCGATCTTCTTGATGCCCACGGTCGTCAGATGTTTGACCAACTCTTCCATTTCGTCGGCATAGCTGGCGCGCAAATTGAACACCCCCTTGCTGTCTTTGCTGCGAATCGACGGCGCGCCGGTGTACGGGGTCAGCACTGGCAGGCCAGCCTTGTGCGCGACCGGAATCAGGGCCTCGTTGTTGGGTGTGCCGAAAGTGCCGAACAGGGCGAACACCGAGTCCGTGGCAATGAAGGCGTTGACGTTCTCCAGTGTCTTCTTGGCGTCGTAGGCGTCGTCCTTGGTGATCAGCTTGATGCTACGCCCGTGCACGCCACCCTTGGCGTTGAGGGCATCGAAGTAGACCTTGGCGCCCTTTAGAACCTCCTGCCCCAGGTCACCCAGCGGGCCGCTCAGGGTGGTGCTTTGGCCCAGCGTGATGCTGTCTGCGGCGACACCGGGTTCGGCCTGGGCGGGCCACGCCTGCAGCAAGGCGCCAGCAACGATCAACGAGCCTAACCAAGGGGGCGTGACCCGGTGGCGAAAGAAGGTGCGCATGGTGGTTTTCCAACGATGTAATCGACTGAAACTGATTGTGAAGCCGGCGTTGCGCTGCAGCGGCTGGGACTAACCCGAGCTTTGTCAACCGGGCGATATTTCGCGGGAACTATTTGCTGCCGGATCGCGGTTTTCGCCGCCGCGCGGCGCTTCAGAGCATGGCTGAAAGGGTGTTGACTCGGGTGTCCGCAGTGGGCAACAGAAAGTCAGCGATGAAGCGCCGCTCGGGTACCGGATGGCCCAGCAGGTAGCCCTGTGCCAGGTCACAGCCAGCGCGGCGCAGGTGTTGCAGTTGTTCCTCGGTCTCGACTCCCTCGGCAATTGTCTGCATTTGATAGCTCGCCGCCATTTCCACCACCGAGGCGATGATCTGCTGGCAGCCGGCGTCATCGGTAGCACCGGATACAAAGCAGCGGTCGATCTTGATGTAGTGGCACTCCAGTTGTTTGAGGTAGGCCAGTGACGAATGGCCGGTGCCGAAGTCGTCAATCGCCAATTGCACCCCCAGCGCGCGTACCGCGCGAAAGCGCTCGATCACCGCATCGGGGTCCTCCATGGCGACGGATTCGGTCACCTCCAGGCACAGGCAGCGCGGGTCCATGCCGGTGTCGTCCAGCACGCGCTCCAGGTGCTCGACGAAATCGCTTTGAGACAGCTGCACGGCAGAGACGTTGACGCTGAGTTTCAGCGCTCGCTGGTCCAGCGATTGCCAACGCACCCAGGCCCGGCAGCTCTCCTCCAGCACGAAGTGGCCCAGGGGAATGATCAAGCCACTGCGTTCGGCCATGGGGATGAATTCGGATGGCGCCACCATGCTGCCGTCGCGCTGCGGCCAGCGCAGCAGGGCCTCGCAACCGACCAGCGTGCCCGCGGCGAGCTCAAACTGGGGCTGGTACATGACCGAGAACTCCAGCTGACTGATGGCGCGACGCAGCGCCGCCAAGCGGTCAAAGTTGCCGCGGATATCCTCGCTGATCTGGTTCGAGAAGAATTTGTAGCCGCCGGGGCCGGCCTGGCGCGAGGCTGACCAGGCCAGCGCCGCATGGGTTTGCAGCGCCTCGGCTTCACGCGAGTCGTTGGGAAACAGGGCGATGCCAATGTTGCAGTGGACGCTGATCTCCTGCTCGCCGATGGAGACGCTGCCCGCCAGGCATTCAAGCACGGCATCAGCCAGCTTGACAGCACCATCGGCCGAGCTGGCCTCGGGCGAGACGATGGCGAAATGGTCATCGCCGGTACGCGCCAGCATGTCGCCCGCCGGCAAGACCGCAAGCAGCCGGTCGCGCAAGACGCGAATCAGGGCGTCGGTCTTGCTCTGACCCAGTGAACCCCGGATGGTTTTGATCTGCCCCACCCCCAGGTGCAGCACCGAGAACAAGTCCTGGGCGGCCCGGCTGATGCTGATCTGACGTTCGATGATCTGGCGCAAGCCCCGGCTGTTGGGCAAGCCCGTAACGGGGTCTTCCGAGCGAGCCCTCTCCGCCGCGGCCGAGGCGAGCTGCAGCGACAGGTTGAGATCACGTGCACGCTGCTCCAGCGTACCGATCAGGCGGTGCGTGGTGAACATGCTGACAAACAATGCCAGCATGGCCACAAGGCTCGGCCAGTCACCCAGTAGCGCAGACTGCACGGCGGCCAGGTCGTTCAAGGCCGCGTGTGTGGCGGTGATGAGCGCAACCGCCCCGGCGCCGATCAGCACGCTGACCAGCGCGCCGGGCCACGGCGCCGCGGGCCGATTGGTGTGTTTGGTTGCGGCCACGGCACGGCGCAAGTGCGGTACGGCCAGCATTCCCGCGCCCACCAGCAGCACCACGCTAACCAGGATCAGCGCGCCATCAGGTGCTTGCGCCTGTGACAAGGCGTCGAGGCCCCCGGCCATCAACCAGATGGCAAAGCCAATCACCAGTAGGGCGGCGCAGGCGATGGCCTCGGACGCCACGGGACGCAAACCATTGCGCGCCAGCCCCAGCATGGCTCGGGTAATGACCGCGCCAATCAACAACAGCGCCAGCGACAGCTCGGCGGCCGACACCACGGTCTGCTTGGGCGGCAACAGGATTTCGCAGGTAAGCCAGATCGCCAGCCAAATCGACACCGTAAGCGGTGGCGCCAGGGTCAGGATCAGCACCCGGTGCAGGGTCGGGTTGGCGCGGCCAATGCGCCAGACACACGCGCCTACGGCCCAATAGATCAGCGCGCTGGTTACAGCGCCATACGCAAGGGCGATCCAGACTGAATCGGGCCAGGGCAGCATCGTGAAGGGGGCGGATGGGTGCAGTTGAAGTGACTACGCGATCATTATCAACGGGAATCCGCAGCCGATTCAGGTCTGCGCAGCGTCGATCAGAAAACGTACGCGCCGCTGACCCTGCCACTCGTCGGCATCGAGCCGAAACGCCAGCACCACCTTGGCCGACAAGGGCTCGGTGTGGCCAAACCAGATCGCATCAATTGGCTGGCCCTGGTGTTTGAGTTTGAGTGACAGGTGCTTTTCACCCACCAGGCGCTGGGACAGCACTTCCACTTCTTCGCTAAAGGTGGGCGCCGGGAAACCCTGGCCCCAGACTTCCCGGTGCAGTGCATCGACCAGCTCGACCCGGCGGTACTCGGGCTTGAGCGGGCCGTCGGTCTCCAGGCGGCGCGTCAGCGTGGCGGCGTCCAGCCACTCACTCGCCACCTGGCTCAAGGCGGCCTCGAAGGTGTCAAAGTGTTCCTCGGCAATGGTGCAGCCGGCCGCCATGGCGTGGCCGCCAAAGCGCAGCAGCACGCCGGGGTGGCGCTTGGCCACCAGGTCGAGCGCATCGCGCAGGTGAAAGCCGGGGATGGAGCGCCCCGAGCCCTTGAGTTCATGCTCCTTGCCGGGGGCGGCACTGGGCGCGAAGACAAAGCTGGGGCGGTGCAACTTGTCCTTGATGCGCGAGGCCACGATGCCGACCACGCCTTCATGGAAGTCGGGGTCGAACACACTGATGGCGGGCGGCGCGTCGGCGCCTTCTTCGAACAGCGACTCGGCAATGTCGAGCGCCTGTTCGCGCATGTCGCTTTCGATTACGCGGCGCTCGCGGTTGATGGCGTCCAGCGTCTTGGCCAACTCGTCAGCGCGCGCCGCGTCGTCGGTGAGCAGGCATTCGATGCCCAGCGTCATGTCGGCCAGCCGCCCGGCGGCGTTGATACGGGGGCCCAGCGCAAAGCCAAAGTCGAAGGTGGTGGCCACACCAGCATTGCGCCCGGCTGCTACAAAAAGGCGAGCTACCCCGATAGGTAGGGAGCCGATTCGGATGCGTTTTAGCCCCTGCGCGACAAGACGGCGGTTGTTGGTGTCGAGCCTCACAACGTCGGCCACGGTGCCCAGCGCCACCAACGGCAGCAAGGCGTCGAGCTTGGGTTGGCTGGAGAGGTCAAACACGCCGCGCTGACGTAGCTCGGCGCGCAGGGCCAGCAACACATAAAACATCACGCCAACGCCGGCGATCGACTTGCTCTCAAATGTGCAGCCCGGCTGGTTGGGGTTGACGATCATGTCGGCCTCGGGCAACACCGTCTGGCCGTTGACGCTGGCGCACAGATGGTGGTCGGTGACCAGCACGCGCAGGCCCAGGCGCTTGGCGCAGGCAACGCCCTCGATGCTGGCAATGCCGTTGTCCACGGTGATCAGCACGTCGGCGCCGCTGTCCTTCACGCGTTGCGCAATCGGTGGGGTCAGGCCATAACCATCGACCACGCGGTCAGGCACGACGTAGCCCACCCGGGTGGCACCCAGCAGGCGCAGGCCACGCAGCGCAACCGCGCAGGCAGTGGCGCCGTCGCAATCGTAGTCGGCCACGACACACAGGCTTTGCTTGGCCGCCATGGCGTCGGCCAGCAAGATGGCGGCCTCGGCCGCGCCTTTCAGGGAGTCGGGCGGGAGCAGCTTGGACAGGCTGTCGTCAAGCTCGTCCTTGCTTTGCACGCCGCGCGCGGCAAACAGCTGCGCCAACAGCGGGTGCACGCCGCCTTGTTCTAGCGCCCAGGCCGCGCGTGGCGGGGTTTGACGGGGAAGGATGTTCATAACGTGTCCAGCGGTGTGAGGTCCGGCGCCGCGCCGAACAGGGCTCTGAGTCGGCGCGACAGGGCTGGCGCCTGCGACACCCAAGCGCGGGCCTGGCGCTGCCCGCATAGGGATAGCCGAACCGTGTCCCCGCGCAGGGCCCGGGCCAGCAGGTCATCACACAGCGTGGCATCGAGTTCTTGCCAGGCGCGACCCCAGGCGGGCCAGTCTTGCGTCAAGGCGCGGGCGCGCAACGAGTCGGCCACGATCAGGGCCGACTCGGCCGACACGGCTTGATCGTATCGCTCTGGGCAGGTTGCCGGTACCGTGCAGCCACACGGCGTTGATGATCGGTGCGCCGCGTGCCGCACGCTCGTCATTCACCGGGTGGGCGTAGAGCAGCATCTGCAGTTCGCTTTGCAGCCGCTGCCACGCAGTCGTGTCACCTTGTCGTGTGAGCCACGGTGCCAGGTCCTGGCCCAGTACACGGTCCAGCGAGGCGGTGGCCAGTTCGCGCAGCAGTTCGCCGTGAATTCGCCAGCGGTCCGGTCGGTCGAAGTGCAGGGCGATGCCGTCTTGCTGCATGAATTGGGCCAGCGTGCCCATCAGTGCATGCGATTCGGCTTCAGTCAGTTCAGGTAAATTGGGTCCCTGCATGGTCAGGCGGTCCATGCCCGCCTGCCAGTAGCATGGGGATAGAAAGCCCCAGGCACCGCGCGACGCCAGTTCCGCCGACTGCGGCGGTGGCGCGTGCAGGGCCTGCCAGGCGGCCCAGGGAATCCGGCCGTCGTCGCTGGGCAGGCCCAGGGCGCGCGCATGGACCCGCTCGTGCGGCGGTGACAAGGTCCACTCGTCGCCTCCATCGGTGTCCACTACGGCCTCGGCTCGCAGGCGCGTCAGCAACTGGCGCAGCTTGGGCAGCGCAAGGCGGTGAAAGGCCTGGCGACACGCTTCTTGGTGGCAATAGGCGTAGGGAATCAGCAGGTGCATGGGGCCAATTGTCCGGGATCGGGCATAGGTCCTCCTGGCGTTTGCGCCATGCATCGTGGAAAATTGCCCGACTTCGTAAGGGAGAGGGGGTTAAGGGCAAGAGCGACACAGTGTCGGGGGTGACGGTCAAGAACCCGACAATAAGAGAGGCCCTGAAGCGCACACTCGCTCGGTTCTACACCTTGTCAGGCATTTATTGACTCAGCTTCAAAGGAAAGTAAGCCGATGCGTCCCTCAGTGACTGCGCCAGCCCTGCGTGGCGGCCTGCTCGCTCTTCTGGCGGCGGCGCTGTTTGGCCTGAGCACGCCCTTGGTGCAGCGCTTCGGGCAGGGCTTGGGTGCGTTCACGACCGCCGCGCTGCTGTATGCGGGGGCGGCGGTGGTGGCGCTGCTGATGCGCCACCCACCGGATCGAGAAGCGGCTCTGAGGCGTTCCGACTTGGCGCGCATCGCCGCCATGGCAGCGTTTGGGGCGGTCGTCGGGCCGGTCGCCTTGGCCTGGGGCTTGCAGCGCACCAGTGGGTCCAGTGCATCGCTGATGCTGACCCTGGAAGCGCTGTTTACCGCCGTGCTGGCATGGCGGCTATATGGTGAAACCATGGACAAGCGCGTGGGCGCCGCCATGCTGTTTCTTTTGGCGGGGGGCGTGGCGCTGGTGCTGGAGCAAGGACTTGTTGGTGGCACGCAGTTGTCGGGACTGCTGGCGGTTTTGATCGCCACCGCCGCTTGGGGTGTGGACAACACGCTGTCCCGGGGTGTCGCGGACCGCGACCCAGGCCAGGTCGTCCTGGCAAAAGCAAGCCTGGGTGCCAGCGCAACGGTTGGTCTTGCGCTGCTCTTTGGCGAACCTATGCCCGGTTTGCTGGCCGCAGGCGCCTTGCTTGTGATTGGCGCCACCGGCTACGGGTTGAGCCTGCGGCTGTACTTGCTGGCCCAGCGCGAGTTTGGGGCGGGCCGCACCGGCTCTGTGTTTGCGTTTGCGCCATTCATTGGCGCCTTGGGTGCCTTTGCGTTGGGCAATCGCTCGGGTAGCTGGATGCTGGCCGCGGGTGGCGCGTTGATGTTGGTCGGCGTGGTGCTGCACCTATTTGAGTCACATGGTCATGAGCACGAGCATGAGGCACTTGAACACGAGCATGCCCATACGCATGACGACGGGCACCATCTTCACCGCCACGACCACATGCCAGCCGGACCGCATAGCCATGTGCATCGACACGAGCCGCTACGCCATGCGCATGCGCATGTGCCCGACGCCCACCATCTGCACTCCCATTGAAGGCAGGCCGTCGCTGCTGCGCCCCGCAACGCGTGGGCAATGCCACAATGCGCCTTGCTTTTAGCAAACGGATCCCATGCAAATTCCCTTCGAGCTCATTCTTGGCTGGCGCTACACGCGCGCCGGTCGCGCCACGCGGCGCAACGGTTTCATCTCGTTCATTTCGGGCGTGTCCATGCTCGGCATCTCCCTGGGCGTGGCGGCGCTGATCATCGTGCTCAGTGTGATGAACGGTTTTCAGAAAGAGGTGCGCGACCGCATGCTCAGTGTCGTGGCGCACATTGAGATCTTTGCGCCCAGTGGGGCGGCCTTGCCGGACCTGCGCCGCACCCTGGCCGAAGTGCGCGCCAACCCGGCGGTGGTGGGCGCGGCGCCCTTTATCGCGGCGCAGGCCTTGCTGGCGCGAGGCGAGGACATGAAAGGTGCGTTGGTGCGCGGCATCGACCCGGCTGCCGAACCGCAGGTGACCGATATGGTCGATGGCCCCAAACAGAGCAGCTTGTCGCGCCTTGTCGGTGGCGAGTTTGGTGTCGTGTTGGGGGTGGAACTGGCACGCAGCCTGGGCGTGCGCGAGGGCGACAAAGTGACCCTGATGGCGCCCAGTGGGCAAGTCACCCCTGCCGGCGTGGTGCCGCGGCTGAAACAGATGACTGTGGTGGGCACCTTTGATTCGGGCCACTACGAATACGATTCCACGCTGGTGCTGCTGCACATGGATGACGCCGCGCGGCTGTTTCGCCTGGAGGGCCCGACCGGCGTGCGCTTGAAGCTGAAAGACCTGCACCAAGCTCGGGCCGTAGGCTCGGAGCTGGTCACCAGCTTGAGCGGTGACCTGCTGGTGCAGGACTGGACGCGTCAGAACCGCACCTGGTTTGCCGCTGTGCAACTGGAAAAGCGCATGATGTTCATCATCCTCACGCTGATCGTGGCGGTGGCGGCCTTCAACCTGGTCAGCACGCTGGTCATGACGGTGACCGACAAGCAGTCTGACATCGCGATCCTGCGCACCCTTGGCGCCAGCCCGGGCAGCATCATGGGCATTTTCGTGGTGCAGGGCGCCATGGTGGGCGTGATCGGCACGCTGGTCGGTCTGGTGCTGGGCCTGGGTGTGGCCTTCAATATTGACGTGATCGTGCCGGCGCTGGAGCGGGCTGCTGGGTGCGAGCTTTTTGCCCAAGACATCTACCTGATCAGCCGCATGCCCAGCGAGCCGCAGCAGGCCGACATCCTGCCGATTGCGCTGATCTCGCTGGTGCTGGCCTTCCTGGCCACGCTGTATCCGAGCTGGCGCGCCAGCCGCGTCAACCCGGCACAGGCGCTGCGTTATGAATGACATCGTCTTGAACGTGCGCGGCTTGACCAAGCGCTTTACGGAGGGTCCGTTGGACGTCACGGTGCTGCAGGGCGTGGACCTGCAAGTGCGCCGTGGTGAGACCTTGGCTATTGTGGGTGCTTCGGGCTCGGGCAAGAGCACTCTGCTGCATTTGATGGGCGGACTCGACGCTCCGACCAGTGGCACCGTCGAGCTGGTTGGCCTGGACGTGGCGCGCCAAAGCCCGACCGAGCAAGGCCACTTGCGCAATCAGCACCTTGGCTTTGTCTACCAATTTCACCACTTGCTGCCCGAGTTCAGTGCGCTGGACAATGTGGCCATGCCGCTGTGGATTCGGCGCCTGCCGCGTGCCGACTGCGCGCGCATTGCAGCCAAGATGTTGGCCAAGGTGGGATTGGCCGAGCGCTTGTTGCATCGCCCTGCCGAGCTGTCCGGGGGCGAGCGCCAGCGCGTGGCGATCGCGCGGGCCCTGGTCACGCAACCGGCTTGCGTGCTGGCTGACGAGCCCACCGGCAACCTGGATCGCGCCAGCGCCGAGGGCGTGTTCGACCTGATGCTGCAACTGGCCAAGACCCACGGCACCGCCTTCGTGATGGTGACTCACGACGCCAGCCTGGCGGCGCGTTGTGGGCGCCAGTTACGGCTGGATCAGGGGCGTTTGTCGGAGGCTACTTAAGCGGGGCCAGTGCTGGGTGTGTTTGGAGGTGCGCGCATGCGCCTTCCTGTCGATTTGTTCAGATGCCCAGTCGTTCCAGCAAGGCCTGGTGGCGGTAGAGCCGTCAGTCAACAGTTCAGAGGCGGGATCGGGTCTGGACCGTTGGCGCGCGTTGCAGCCGGGGAGTGAGACTACGTTTGGAGCAGATCAAGAGGAACACCGGCTATGCTGACTTCATTGTGATGTTCCGGCCCCGCTTTCACCATCGCACCCGATGCCCTGGGGCTTGCTTCGAAGCTGGCGCAACCGCTCAAACAACCCGACCTCAAGCCGTGGGGTACCGCATGCCCGCGCCACATTTGCGCTCATGCGCTTGAATTTCCTACTCGTTCTATTTGGTCCAGCCAGTGCAGGTTGAGGTCGATGGCTTGCAACACTTCGATGAATCGGCTGTCGTGGTAGGGAACGCTTGTTCTGATCAAACGCTCCAAGGTGGACAGCGTGCGGCGCAACACCGGCGCGGCAAGCAGTTTGGCCAAGCCCTGGCAGATGTCGAGTTGTTTGTCGATGGCAGTCTGTTGCGCTGCGTCGGGCTCATGACCGTCCTGGGACGCAGCGCGAACCGTCTCGGCAAGTTTGCGGGTTTGTGCCAGCAGAGCTTGCAGGCAGCTCCAGTATTTAGGCTGTGTGATCGACAGCCGACGTGCCGCCGCCGCAGGCGCCTCCAGCATGGAGGCGTGAAAGCGCTCGATCACCGCGCGCGCGCGCTCGCTGGCATCGGGCGTAACCGGCTTGAGAATGAAGCCCTGCACGCCGATCTGCATGGCCTGGCGTACCGTTTCCTGTTCCGGCGCGGAAGTCACCATCATCACGGGCACAGGCGCATAGCGCAGGTCCTGGCGCAGCAGGTCGAGCATTTCAATTCCATTGATCTCGGGCATGCGCACGTCGGTCACGATCAGGTCAGCCTGGTAGCCCTGCGCCAGCGCCTGCATGGCGGCCTGGCCGCTGGCCACTTGCAGTGGGGCCTCACTGCTCAGGCCGCGCAGCGCGTGGGCGATTGCCAGGCGCGACACGTTGTCATCGTCAACTACCAAGATGTTCATGCTTCCTCCTTTAGAAATTGCTCCAGTTCGCTGGCCAGGCGTTCGGCCAGCGCGGCGCAGGGCGCCGTGGCTTGTTGCAGGCAGGCGCTCTCCAGCTCGGCGGCAACGCTGCGGATGGTTTGCAAGTCCGCCGCTGCGGCGGCGCCGCACACCGCGTGGGCCAGTTCGCGCACTTGGGGCCAGTTGAGTTCTGCCGCGTGTCGGCGCAGGCGTATCAGGTGCGAGCTGGCGTCGCGGCTGAAGACGTTGCGTAGCGTGGCCGCCAGGTGGGGCGGGTTGTGGGCACGGTGGTCGGGCGCCGCCGCCGCCGTGGTATCGGGCGTCGCGTGGTCGGTGACCAGATCCAGTAGATGCTCGAATTCGCTTCGGTCCACCGGCGAAGCGTGGATGGCGTCAACCAGCGGCACCCCGCGCGCCTGCTGAAACTCGATGGCGCGGGTGAGCAAGGCGTGCAGTTCAATCTGGCGCACGGGTTTGGTCAGGAACGCGTTCATGCCGACTCGCACCGTCTTGTCTTGCTCTTGAGCGGTCGCGTTGGCGGTCATGGCGCAGATGAAAATGTCGCGGTCCACCACGCATGCGTCGGCGGTGCCACCATGGCGAATCAGGGTTGTGGCCTCCACGCCGCCAAGTTCGGGCATGCGCAAGTCCATCAGAATCAGGTCAAAGTTCTCGCGGGCTGCGGCCAACACGGCGGCGCGACCGGTTTCCACCAACGAGACCCGGTGTCCCATTTCTTCGAGCATGTTGCGCATCACCACCTGGTTGGTCAGCGTGTCTTCGGCCAGCAGCACGTTGAGCTGATAGTCGTGCGGCAGCATCGGTGCGTTGGCGGTCTGTCGGCGCACTTCGGCCAGGCGCTCGCTGGGGCAGGCGGGCAGTGGCAGCACGACTTCAAAGGTGGAGCCATGTCCCTCGCGGCTGTGCACCTCGATGCGCCCCTCCATCGCCTCGATCAACATTTTGCTGATAGCCAGCCCCAGGCCAGTGCCGCCATAGCGCTTCTGCACCGACGCGTCAGCCTGTTCGAAGTCTCGAAAGAGTTTGCCGAGGGCCTGTTCCGCAATACCAACGCCGGTATCGCGCACCACGAACAATACGTGCGGGTCACCGGGCTGTTCGCGAAACGCCGGGCGCACTTCCAGGTCCACCCGGCCGACTTCGGTGAACTTCATGGCGTTGCTCACCAGGTTGAACAGCACCTGGCGCAGGCGCACGGGGTCGCCATACCGCACGCTGGCAAGTTGGGGGTCGACGTGGTGGCGAAAGATGATGTTCTTTTCATCCGCGCGCAGGTGGAACACTTCCATAGAGGAACTAATGAAGTCGTTAAGGTCGAAGTACTCCGGATCCAACGTCACCTTGCCGGCTTCAATTTTGGAGAAGTCCAGCACGTCGTTAATGATGCGCAGCAGCGACTCGGCGTTGTGGTGCGCCACCTCGATCAGGTGCGCCATCTGGGGGTCCAGGGTGCGCTTTTCGGCAATCTCGAGCATGCCGATGACGCCGCTCAAGGGCGTACGCAACTCGTGTGTCATGTGCGCCAAGAACTCGCTCTTGGTGGCGTTGGCGCGTTCTTCGGCGCGCAGCGCGTGGCCCAATTGATCGGACATCTCAGCCAGCTTGTCGCGCTTGGCCTGCACATTGGTCAGCAGCTCGCCAATGGTCTTTTGGTAGCCGCCAATGGAGTACAGAATCACCGTTGGCACCACGGTGGTGCCGAGCACGAACATGACCCAGGTGGTAGGCAGCAGAAAGTAGGCGTGCAGGTCCACGATGTTGACCAGCACGCCGCTCAGAAAGAGCACGCCCACCACCGTGGCGGCGCCTGCCGTGACGACGGTGGCGATGATGCCCGCGCGCAGCGAGTACAAGGTACTGAGCAGGAAGTTGCTTTGCACCAGCCAGCCAAACGCCACCGATGCCGCGCCAAAGACGATCAGGCTGACCAGTCCCACCAGGGACAATATGGCAACCGGGATGGCCGCCCGGATGGCAAAGGGAATGCGATGGCGCATCGGAAAGGCCGCCAGGATGGCCGACGCGGTGGTAATGAACACCAGGTTGGTGCTCAACGCGCCTGACTGCGGCACTGTCAGCACGCCCCAGGTTCGCCACAGCAGAATCGGTAGTAGCAGCAGCGACAGCAGAAAAAAGCTGCGCCACATCCGCTCGACCAGGCTGGCGCGTACACGCGCCAATTGGTCGAAGACCGCGTCGCTCGAAACCGCTTGTCCATTGCCCATGGTGCCCCCCCTGTGGCGGGGGCCAAATGAGGCGCCCGACTGGATGCTTGACGTTTTTGCTTGCAGTGTACGGTTACAAATTCGGCTTGGGAAGCCCCCCGTCGAGCTTCGGCGTACCGCGCCTGGGCCCGCTGTTGCGCCGCGGCTAAACCAAGGTCACGTGATGGAGGTCGTTTGAGGCGGCGCCGGTTGGTGATGATCGCAGGACGATTTCCATCGACTTCGCACAGCCTGGCGTCACGCAGCTGATTCAATCATTTCAAACCCAGCGTGGGTTCGGTCCACTGCCATTCGACGGGCAGACGAATCTCTACCTCGTGCTTTTTTCCAAGCGCAATCAATGCGACCCTCGTTTTCGACCAGGATGGAAAAGGCCTCTCCGAGTTTCATGGCCTCGCCGTGGGCAGGAAACTTCGTCGGTTCGGTGATCTGCCCCAGACCAAACTGGCTCGGCAAATGTGCCGATGTCAAGAAGACGTGACGTTGAATTTCCCATAGTTCAGGCTGTCACCATGCTTGACCACCTTGATTTGCGTCTTTGCCAGGCCCTGGCCGCGCCCGATGTTGGCGGTCGACTCCGAGCCCGACAGCATGGCGCCTGTGAACCGCGCTACCCGTGGGAAACCCAAGGCATGGTCAAAGTCGGAGTGAACGGCCGCCCATAACGACGTGGCAACCGACAAGAGAAAACCCCACAGGACTCAGCGTTTTGGCTCGTTGGGACGCTTCTATAAAAGGGGTGCTTTCGCCAGAGAGGTTCGATCTTGTGCCAATGCTTGGATGTAACAAAGCGCATCGGCAGTCTGGTTGTGAGCGTGCCGCTGGCCCGATTTGCTATCTGTTGCCTGGCCCGCCGCCTCGTGTGGTGGGGGTGACCGTCAAAGATTCGATGGGTCGGTTGCACTGGACCGCCTCCGGCTCGAAGTGCTGCCGTCGTCGCCGCGCATCAGGGTGAGCGCCAGCGCGGCCGAGGCCAGCATCAGCAACAGGCTCACCGCGTTGAGCACCGGCGAGGCGCCCTCGCGCATGCGGCCGTACATCATCACCGTCAAAGGCGCGTCGGAGCCCACCAGCATCAGCGTGGTGTTGAAATTTTCGAACGACATCAGGAACGAGATCGCCGCCGCACCGATCAGCGACGGTCGTAGGTACGGCAAGGTAATGGTCCACAACACCGCGGCGCGGCTGGCGCCCAGGTTGTAGGCGGCTTCTTCCAGTGCGAGGTCAAAGCGCCTGAGCCGCGCCGAAATGGTCAGTGTGGCAATCGACACGATGTAGGAGAACTGACCCAGCACCACCAGCGGCAGGCCCGGGCGCAGAAAGTCCAGCTCCAGGCCCCACAGGTCGTCGGCCAGATTGGCCGCGCGGCTGGCCAGCGCCAATATCGAGATGCCCAGAATCACGCCGGGGACGACCAGGGGGGCTAGCATCAACAAGGACAGGGCTTGCTTACCGACAAAGCGAGTGCGCTCCAGCAAAAAGGCGTTGGCGGTTCCCACCAATACCGACAGCAGCGTGACCCAGGCGGCAACCACGATGCTGGTCCAGACACTGGCCAGCAAGGGGCCGTCGTCCAGCAGGCCGACCCGTGCGCCGGCTGCACCGCTTGTCCGGTTGCTGCCCACAAACCAGTCCAGTGTGAAGCCGCGCCAAGGCGGCGCCGGGTAGGGCGCGTCGTTGAAGGCGAACACCGCGACCACCAGCAGTGGTACGAACAGAAAGACGAAGAAGGCGCAGCCATACAGCGCCGTGCCGGCGCGCAACCACAGTGACCGGGGCAGGGAGGGAATCATCGCCGCATCACCTCGTCAAAACTCTGGCCGCTGAGCTTGAGCCCGGCCCAGACCATGGCTGTGCTCAAGGCCAGTAACAAGAAGCCGAAGGCCGCACCCTGCTCCCAGTTGAAGCGGGTGATGAACTGGGTGTAAATCTGCTCGGTGAACCACAGCGAGTTCTTGCCGCCCAAAAGCGTGGGCGTGAGGTAGTTGCCCAGCGTGAGCATGAACACCACGATGCAGCCCGCGGCAATGCCCGGCGCCGCGTGCGGGATGACAATGCGCCACAGGATGTTGGCGCCGTTGCCACCGAGGTCGTAGGCGGCCTCGATCAGCGCGTCGTCCAGGCTCTCCAGCGCGCTGGTCAGCGGGACCACCATGAACAGCAGCGATGAGTACACCAGACCCACCAGCACGGTGGCGTCGCGGTACAGCAGCTCGGGCGGGGTATCGGCCAGACCCAGGCTGACCAGCAGCGACGGAAACACGCCCGACTCGCGCAGCAAAATCATCCAGCCCAGCGTTCGCACCGTTTCGCTGATCCAGAACGGCACCAGGCATAGCATGAACAGCACCGACTTGGCGCGGCCTCGCGCCAGCTTGGCCAGCGTCCAGGCAATCGGGAAAGCCATCAGCAGCGTGAGTGCCGTGGCCAGCACGGACATCCAGGCGGTGCGCACAAAGGTGTGCCAGTACAAGGGCTCTTCGATGAAGGTACGGTATTGGTTGAGGCTGAGCTCGTAGACGCGTGGCGCCACACGGGCCCGCAGCGACAGCACCGCCAACTCCAGGTGTGGCAGAACGATCAAACCGAGCAGCCACAGCAGTGCGGGCGCCATCAGCAGCATTAGCAGCAAGCGTGCTCGCAGCGTGTTGCTCGGGCGCGTGGGTCTCACGGCAACGGGGTTGGTTTCAGCGGGCATGGGGTTGCGCCGCAAAGCACACTGCTTGCCTGGGGTCGAAGCCGAAGTACACACTCTGGCCCACCTGCAGATCGGAGAACTGGCCGGTTTGTGGCAGGGCGATGCGAAACTCGGTTCCGCTTGTCGCCTCGTGCAATAACGCGGCCGAGTTGGCACCGTCGAATAGGAGGCTCTGCACCTGACCCACGTAGCGCGGCTGGTTCGCGCTCAGGGTGTCGGCGTCGCGCGCCAGCGTGGTGGCTTCCGGACGCACAAAGGCTTGCACTGTGTCACCGGCGCTGATGGCGCCCACGGCGCGGGCGCGCAGCTCCAACCCCCGGTCGTTGTCGATCGTGACTTCATCGCCCTGCACCTGCGTGGCGCGCCCTTTCAGCCGATTGCTGGCCCCGACAAAGCCCGCCACAAACGGGGTTTGCGGCTGGTAGTAGAGTTGCTGTGGCGTGCCCACCTGCTCGAAGCGGCCGGCGTTCATCACGGCCACCTGATCCGACAACACCAAGGCTTCGGACTGGTCGTGTGTGATGTAGACGAAGGTGGTACCAAAAGCCGCTTGCAACTGCTTGAGTTCGATCTTCATGTGCTCGCGCAGCTTCAGGTCCAGCGCACCGAGCGGCTCGTCGAGCAAGAGTAGGGTGGGCTCCAACACCAGGCTGCGCGCAATCGCCACGCGCTGCTTTTGTCCGCCCGAGAGCTGGTCGATCCGCTTGGTCTGTGCACCCGGCAGGTTGACCCGCTCGAGCATCTCGCCCACACGCCGCGCGATCTCGGCTTTGGCCACGCCTCGGCGCGTCAGACCGTAACCCACGTTCTCGCCCACCGACATCATGGGAAACAGCGCCAGGTGTTGAAACACCATGTTGACAGGGCGCCGGTTCGGCGCCACACCGGCCATGCTTTGGCCACCGATGTGGATGTCTCCCGAGTCGGGGGCGATGAAGCCTGCGATCATGCGCAAGAGCGTGGTCTTGCCGCACCCCGAGGGCCCCAGGATGGAAAAGAAGCTGCCGCGCGCGACGGCGAACGACAGGTCGTCCACCGCCGGGTGGTCGCCAAAGCGCTTGATGACCTGCGTGGCCTGCAGGTCTGCCTGCATCGGCTGCGAAACTTCGACGCTCACTGCGCCGCTTTGATGCGGTCGAGCACTCTGCCTTCGATCGCCTCGATGCCAGCGGGCACCGCTGGATACCACTTGACGTTCTTGAGCGCCGCCTCGGGGAAACTGTGGGCGAACTGCGCCTTGAGCTTGGCGTCCATCAGTTGGTCGGCACCTTTGGAGGCTGTGAAGTTGCCCGCCGAGCCGGCCACTCTGGCGGCAATTTCGGGGCGCATGTTGAAGTTGATCCAGGCATAGGCGGCCGCGTCGTTCTTGCCCTTGGCGGGGATCGCAAAGGTGTCGATCCAGCCCAGCGCGCCAGACTTGGGCGCGATGAACTGAATCTCCGCCTTCTCGCCGTTGAGTTTCCAGCCGCCGGTGTCCCACATCATGGCGCCCACGATCTCCCCCGCGCGCATGCCGTTGAGCAACTGGTCCTTGTTGTCCCAGAAGAACTTGAGGTTGCCCTTGCAGGCGGTTATGGTCTTGCCCACTTCGTCCATCAGCGCGCCATAGGCCTTGGCGTCTGCGTACAACGCAAACGGGTCCTTGCCGGCGGCGAAGGCGAATGCCAGCAGGGTGGGCCGCTTCAGGCGCACGGCGGTCTTGCCCTTGACATCGGTGCGGCACAGGTCGGGGTAGTCGACCATCTTGGTCAGCTTGGTGTTGACCACCAGGCCATCGGTGCCCCAGATGTGTGGCAGGCCGTAAACCTTGCCGGCCAGCGTGGTGTTGCGCTGGGTGGCTTCCAGCATGGAGGGGATGAACAGTTCGCTCCTGAGTTTGCTCAGGTCCATCGGCTTGTAAATGCCGAATTCCTGCTGAGGGCCGGTGATGCGGTCTTGCGAGGGCTGGGCCAGATCGAAACCGGCGCCGCCAGTGGCGCGCAACTTGGAGATCATCTCCTCGTTGTTCGACAGCGTCAGCTCCACCTTGTAGCCGCTCTCCTTCTCGAATTGAGCCACCACGTCCTTGGGTGCGTAGTCGGCCCAGGTCAGCAGGCGCAGGGTCTTTTCTTGCGCGCCGACGCTGCCGGCGGCACCGAGGGTGAGAACGGCGGCGGCAACAAGTGTCAGTCTGGTTTTCATGTGAAGTCCCTTGGGTTGTTGTGAACGGAGCGCGGTGCACACCACGCGGATCAAGTCCGCAGTGAGACGCGGACGTGTGACATTCTTATGGCACTTGCAGGAGGCGGGTAGGGTAGTTTCCCTGAAGGGTGGGTTGGATCGGCGCCATAGGACTTGTCGATGTGCTGGCGTTGTTCGTTTCTGGTGCGAGATCCATGTCGCCAGACCCGCATTTGTGTAATACTGAAGTACTACTTCCTATTTGCATACGATGAGCGCTTACCCAATTGCGAGCCGAATCCCGCGCCATCTGACCGCGGTCCTGAGCGAGCGAGCGCGCCAGTATCCGGTCGTCACGGTCACCGGGCCGCGCCAGGCCGGCAAGACTACGCTGTGCCGCGATGCTTTTCCCAACCTGCCCTATGCCAATCTGGAGCAACCCGACGTGCGTGAGTTCGCGTTGGCCGATCCTGGCGGGTTTCTGGCGCGGTATCCGCGCGGCGCCATCATCGAGGAGGTGCAGCGCGTGCCCAGTCTGTTGAGCTGGATTCAAGTGCGTGTGGATGCAACGCCCGGCAATGGCCAGTTCATCCTGACCGGAAGCCACCAGTTCGACCTGATGGCCTCGATTACCCAGTCGCTTGCCGGGCGCACAGCCTTGCTCAATCTGTTGCCACTGTCTGTCAACGAGTTGCGCCAGGCAGGGTTTAGCGGCACGACCGATCGTTTGCTGTTTGCTGGTGGTTATCCTCGTATTCACGCCCAGGGCTTGTCACCCGAGGTGGTGCTGGGCGACTACTTTGAGACCTATGTGGAGCGCGATCTGCGTCAACTCATTGAGTTGCGCCAATTGCGCGAGTTTCGGCGCTTCGTGCAGCTGTGCGCTGGGCGGGTCGGTTGTCTGCTCAATCTGGCCAGTCTGGCCAACGACGTAGGCATTTCGGGCCACACGGCACGGGCCTGGCTGAGTCTGCTCGAAGCCAGCTACGTGGTCTATCTGTTGCCGCCATGGTTTGAGAACATCGGCAAACGTCTGATCAAGTCACCCAAGCTGTATTTTTACGATGTTGGCCTGAGCGCCTGGTTGTGCGGTGTGCGGGACGTGTCGCAGCTTGTGGCGCATCCGCTGCGAGGGGTCTTCTTTGAGAACCTGGTGGTGATGGAGTTCGTCAAACAGTTCGAGCACCACGGCCAGCGTGTGCCGCTGTGCTTCTACCGGGACAGCCAAGGCGTAGAGGTGGACCTGGTGGTGCAGGATACCGGGGTTCCCGGCGGGCTGGGGCTGGTGGAGATCAAGGCTGCCCAGACCTACCACAGCGGGTTTGCCGCAGCGTTGAAGCAAACTGGCGCGCTGCTGCGGTCGCGCGTGCAGCGCATGATGGTGGTCTATGGCGGCGACCAAGACTACGTGCGTGAGGGCATTGAGGTGGTTGGATTGCAGAGTGGCAACACGCGACCATGAGCTCTTGGATCGACACCCATTGCCATCTGGATGCGCCCGAGTTCGCGCCGGACGCGGTGCAAGTGCGCGCGCGCGCCGCCGCGCTGGGCGTGGGCCATTGCGTGCTGCCTGCAGTGGAGCTGGCCAATTTCGAGACGGTGCGAGCCCTGGCCGACGCCGGTGGCGACAGCTATGCGCTGGGCATTCACCCCTTGTATGTGAGCCGTGCGCGGGACGTTGATTTAGCGGCGCTGGACGCCGCCCTGTTGCGCTACCGCGATGATTCGCGCCTGGTGGCGGTGGGCGAGATTGGTCTGGACTATTTCGTGCCCGAGTTGTGCCAGAGCCCCTTGCGCGAGCGCCAGGAGCACTTTTACGTCGAACAACTCAAACTGGCGCGCAAGCATGGTTTGCCGGTGATTCTGCACGTGCGACGGTCTTCTGATCGCTTGCTCAAGGGTCTGCGTGCCGTAGCGGCGCTGGCGCCGACCGGTCCTGCCGGGATGGGCAATGCGCCGATCTGGCGGGGAATCGCCCACGCCTTCAACGGCAGTCACCAGCAGGCGATGACGTTCATCCGGCTCGGTTTCAAACTGGGTTTTGGCGGCGCAGTCACCTACGAGCGTGCCCAGCAGTTGCGCCGTCTGGCCGCTCAATTGCCGCTTGAGTCGATCGTGATGGAAACCGATGCGCCGGATATTCCGCCGCACTGGCTTTACCGCACGGCGGAACATCGCGGGGCGGGCGAGCCCCAGGGCCGCAACGAGCCGGGCGAGTTGCCGCGCATCGGCGCGGAGGTAGCAGCCTTGCGCGCCATCCAGTCTGAGGATCTGGCCGAGGCGACGACACGCAATGCGATCAGCGCTCTGCCGCGGCTTGCCAACTTGTTGCCGCCGTGAGTCCGGCACCGGGGTGACTGTGGGCAGTTGGTCATAATGCCCACATCTTGAAAAAACGCAGCCACGCCCTCCCCGAAGTCAACTTCTCCGACGAAGGCCCGATTCGCCACCTACACCTGGGCACCGAGTGGATTCAGGGCTCCATGCTGATGGATGCGCCCACGGTGCTGTTCCACGAGTACATCCAGCGCATGATGGCCTGGCTGCTGTTTGTCGAGCCGGAGTCGGTGCCCAGGCGCCAGGCCATGCAGCTTGGCCTGGGGGCTGGTTCGCTGACCAAGTTCTGCCACAAGGAGCTGCGCATGAAGACCACCGCCGTGGAGCTCAATCCGCAGGTGCTGGTGGCGTGCCGGGGCTGGTTCAAGCTGCCGGCCGACAACAGCCGCATGCAGGTGGTGCTGGCCGACGCAGCCGAGGAGATTCAAAAGCCGGCGTGGTTCGGCGCGGTGGACGCGCTCAACGTCGACCTGTATGACCACGAGGCGGCCGCGCCGGTGCTCGACAGCTTTCCCTTTTATTCGAATTGCCGTCGCCTGCTCACGCCCGAGGGGTGTATGACGGTGAACCTGTTTGGCCGCGCGTCGAGCTACGCGCGCAGTGTCGAGAAGATCTCGGCCGCCTTCGGTGCTGACGCCGTGTGGGCGTTCAAGCCCACGCGTGAGGGCAACACCGTGGTGCTGGCGCAGCGCACGCCCACTCGGCCCAAGCGCGATGTTTTGACGCAACGCGCCGAAGTGATCGAATCCCAGTGGGGCCTGCCGGCGCAGAAGTGGGTGCGCGTCTTCAAGCCGGTTGTTGCATCATGACGGGCATGAAGGCCAAAACCCTCGCCAAGGTCCACCACACCGGCCTGATTCACTGGCGTCATATGCTGGAGTGGCTGCACAGCGACGGCATCATCAGCCTCGAAGAAATGCAGCGCACCACGGCACGGTGTTCGCAAGCCGAGAGCGCGCAGCATCCGCTGGTGCGCCTGGCCAGTGTGTCCATGCACCGCGCTGACGATGGCAGTGTGCTCGATGTTGAGGCGCTGACGCAGTGGCTGGCCGGCCATGCCGGCCTGGCGTACTTCCGGATCGACCCGCTCAAGGTCGACGTGGGCAAGGTTGCCGACATCATGAGCCCGACCTATGCCGAGCGCCACAATATTTTGCCGGTGCAGGTGACGGCCTCCGAGGTGGTGGTCGCCACCGCCGAGCCCTTTGTCAGCGGCTGGGTTGCCGAGGTGGA
Source organism: Candidatus Rhodoferax odensensis (assembly GCA_016718405.1). Taxonomy (GTDB): domain Bacteria; phylum Pseudomonadota; class Gammaproteobacteria; order Burkholderiales; family Burkholderiaceae_C; genus Rhodoferax_D; species Rhodoferax_D odensensis. The sequence continues at coordinate 50,359 of JADKDJ010000008.1, read as the reverse complement.
GCGCCAGTCGCGCCGCAGCGTGCGCCGCGTGGTGTCCATGCCGCGGGAGATCCGCCGCTTTGCGGGTGAGTTCTATGCGTTGGCCAAGTCGGTGCGCTCCGCGCTGAAGGCCGGTGGCAATGCGGGTGGTGCCAGTTTTGAGCAACTGGTGGAGTTGGGCAAGAAGAACAAGGAGCTCGATGCCAACGACCAGGGCGTGGTGCAGGTGGTTGACTGGCTATGGCAGTACGCCTTTGACCAGCGCGCCAGTGACATCCATCTGGAGCCGCGGCGCGAGCAGGGCGTGATTCGCTTCCGTATCGATGGCGTGCTGCACCCGGTGTACCAGTTGCCGCTGGCGGTGCTCAATGCCATGACCGCACGCGTCAAGTTGCTCGGTCGCATCGACGTGGTGGAAAAGCGCCGCCCGCAGGATGGTCGCATCAAGGTGCGCAACCCGCGTGGCGACGAGGTGGAGATGCGCCTGTCCACCCTGCCGACCGCCTTTGGCGAGAAGATGGTGATGCGCATCTTCGACCCCAGCACCACACTCAAGGACCTCGATGGTCTGGGCTTCTCGGGTGCCGACGCCCGGCGTTGGGAGACCTTGATCGGGCAGGCCCACGGCATCATCCTGGTGACGGGGCCAACAGGTTCGGGCAAGACCACCACGCTGTACTCCACGCTCAAGCGCGTGGCGACTGAAGAAGTGAATGTCAGCACGGTGGAGGATCCGATCGAGATGATCGAGCCATCGTTCAACCAGACCCAGGTGCAGCCGCAGCTCGACTTCGGTTTTCCCGAGGGCTTGCGCGCCTTGATGCGCCAAGACCCGGACATCATCATGGTGGGCGAAATCCGCGACCTCGAAACCGCAGAAATGGCGGTGCAGGCTGCGCTTACCGGTCACCTGGTGTTTTCCACGCTGCACACCAATGATGCGGTATCTGCGGTCACGCGCTTGATGGAGCTTGGCATTCCACCGTACCTGATCAACGCCACCTTGCTGGGCGTGCTGGCTCAGCGGCTGGTGCGCACCCTGTGCAAGCAATGCAAGGTGCCGGACGACCCGGCCGGTCTGGAGACGCTGCGCGAAGTGGTCAAGCCCTGGCAGATGAGCGGTGCCTACACGCCCTACAAAGCAGTGGGTTGTGTCGACTGCCGCATGACGGGCTACCTGGGGCGAACCGGCCTGTACGAGCTGTTGGTGGTCAGCGAGGGTTTTCGCGACAAGGTCAATCGCGAGCCCAGCATGGAGTCCTTGCGCCGCCAGGCGGTTGCCGATGGCATGCGCCCCTTGCGTCTGGCCGGTGCCCTTCGCGTGGCCGAAGGGCTGACGGTGGTACCCGAGGTGCTGAGCGCGACGCCGACCCTGACCTGAGCGCACCCGGCATAGGCGTGCATAGGTGAAAGCCACATGGCTGGCGCCGAACCTCGGGGGCAGAATCGATCGAACAACAATTATTCGAGGAGACTGCGTGTGAACATCAAGAGTCAGAAGGACTTCTTTGCCGGCCTCATGTTCATGAGTGTGGGCCTGGCGTTTGCCTGGGGTGCCACCAACTACACCTTGGGCGACGGCGCCCGTATGGGGCCGGGTTACTTCCCGCTGATGCTGGGTGTGCTGCTGGCGATACTGGGAGGCGTCATTACCTTTCAGGCACTGGTGGTGGAGACGGTGGATGGCGACAAGGTCGGCGCTATTGCCTGGAGGCCGCTGGCCCTGATCATTCTGGCCAATGTGCTGTTTGGCGTGCTGTTGGGGGGGCTGCCTTCCATCAAGTTGCCCGCCATGGGTTTGATCGTGGCCATTTACGTACTGACCTTTGTGGCCAGCGCGGCGGGAAGTGATTTCAAGGTCAAAACCTGCGTGATCCTGGCCACAGTGCTTGCCCTGGGCAGCTACCTGGCCTTTGTTGTGTTGATCAAGCTGCAGTTCCCGGTGTGGCCGACTTTCATAACCGGCTGAGGGCACTTCACATGGACCTGATTGCTAACTTGTCGCTTGGCTTTGGCGTGGCCTTCACGCCCATCAACCTGATGTATGCCTTTGGCGGTTGCTTGCTGGGCACCTTGATCGGGGTGTTGCCAGGTATTGGCCCGGTGCCCACCATCGCGATGCTGCTGCCTGTAACGTACGGGTTGCCACCGGTGTCGGCGCTGATCATGTTGGCCGGTATTTACTATGGTGCACAGTCCGAGGGCTCGACCACCGCCATTCTGGTCAACCTGCCAGGGGAATCGTCGTCGGTAGTGACGGTGATCGATGGCTACCAAATGGCCCGGCGCGGGCGGGCCGGGCCGGCCCTTGCGGCGGCGGGGATCGGGTCGTTTTTTGCGGGATGTGTCGGCACCCTGATTTTGGCTTCGTTCGCAGCGCCGCTGATCGAGGTTGCCTTCAAGTTTGGGCCAGCCGAGTACTTCTCGCTGATGATTCTGGGCCTGATCGGTGCCGTCGTGCTGGCCTCGGGCTCGCTGCTCAAGGCAGTGGCCATGATTTTGCTGGGTTTGCTGCTGGGCATGGTCGGCACCGACGTCAATTCCGGTGCGGCGCGCTTCACTTTTGATATTCCCGAACTCACGGACGGCATTGGCTTTATCGTCATTGCGATGGGCGTGTTTGGTTATGGTGAGATCATCAGCAACCTGGGTAAACACGCAAGCGAGCGCGAGGTCTTCACTGCCAAGGTGACTGGCCTCATGCCAACCAAGGAAGACTTCAAGAACATGGTGCCGGCGATCCTGCGCGGTACCGCCTTGGGCTCGGCACTCGGCATCTTGCCAGGTGGCGGCGCCGTGATGGCGGCCTTTGCCGCCTACACCATTGAGAAGAAGACCCAGCTCAAGGCCGGTGAAGTGCCCTTTGGCAAAGGCAACATACGCGGTGTGGCGGCGCCCGAGTCGGCCAATAACGCAGGCTCGCAGACCTCGTTCATTCCGCTGCTGACGCTGGGCATCCCACCCAATGCCGTAATGGCGCTGATGGTTGGCGCCATGACCATCCATAACATCCAGCCCGGACCGCAGGTGATGACCAGTAACCCCGAGCTGTTCTGGGGGCTGATTGCTTCGATGTGGATTGGCAACGCGATGCTGATCATCCTCAACCTGCCCTTAATCGGCATCTGGATCAAGTTGCTCAGTGTGCCCTACAAGTACCTGTTTCCATCCATCGTGCTGTTCTGTGCCATTGGCGTTTACTCCACCAACAACAACACGTTTGATATCTGGATGGTGGCGATCTTTGGCGTGGTGGGTTACCTGTTTATCAAGCTCGGCGCCGAGCCCGCCCCGCTGTTGCTGGGCTTCATCCTGGGCCCGATGATGGAAGAGCATCTGCGCCGCGCTCTGCTGCTCTCTCGTGGGGACTGGAGTGTGTTTGTCACACGGCCACTGTCGGCCAGCCTGCTGGCCGTGGCGGCCTTGTTGCTGGTGATTGTGCTGTTGCCGGCGGTCAAGTCCAAGCGCGAAGAGGCGTTTGCGGAAGAGGACTGAGCGGCAAACGGGTTTCGCGTCAGGTTCGTGGCGCCAAGATCACGGTGTGACCAGTGCGTCCATGCGCACCACCTCGAAGTCGGCACCCTTGACGCTGCCGAGTTCAGTGAGCAGCCGCTCGTTGTTCCAACGTTCATCCGGCGCGCCGCTGACGAACCAGTTGGAGCCGTTGTCGGCCACGAACATGCCGTAGGTCTTCATGCTTTGCAAAATCGCCTTGGACTCGGTGCTGAAGCCCGACGGGATGACGAAGCCCGCCTTGAGCCGCACGCGCATTCCCATCGGTGGCACATTGACGCTGGTGTTGTTTGAGGCCCAGTGCGTGGCCGGTGGCACGTAGGCGCGGCGGGTGGTGCTGACGGTGAAGCGCAGCGCATGGCGGATCACACCGCTGGCCGCTTCGTCATATCGCACCAGACCTGGAAAGATCGGCAAGCCAGCCGCATCGGCGCTGGTCCAGCCCGGTTGTCCGCCGGGACGCACCGTGTTGGAGTCGAGGTGAAACACCGCACCACCACTGGCTTGCCAACTGCCATTGCCCTGCGGGTAGGCGTTGCCGATCTCGTACAGGCGGTTGGCGTCGCGGTCGATCACCAGCACATGGCGATCGCCGCCAAAGGCGCTGCCGTTGGCTTGCTGTCCCTCGATGGGTGCGCCGGCGGGCACCGGGTAAGGGCCGGGATCGCTCTCGTCGCCATAGTCGGTGAACGTGATGGCCACCTTGGGCTGCGTGCCCGCCACCACCACATACGGAATGCCGATGGGCGCGCCCTCGTATAGACCGGCGCCGAAGTCCGGGTGCAGGCCGCGCGTGAGGCCAATACTGGCGATCAAAGCGTTGGAGTTGGGGTCTACCGGTGCCCCCGAGATGTCGGTGTTCCAGGCGTTGCTGGCGGGGAAGGGTAGCGCCCCGTTGAGGCTGGCACCGGCGCCCAGGCTGGCGCCGCGCAGATTGCCGTACACCGCGCCGACATCAAGTGGCGGCGCGGGTGTTGGCATGGGAGATGGCGTGGCTGGGGTGCTCGGGGCAGTCGGTTCCTGGGGTAGCGCGCCAAGGCCGACGTCCGAGGTGCCACCGCCGCACGCGCTCAAGGCGGCCAGGCACACCGCGGCAGCAAGTTGGCAGCACCAACGCCGGGTTGGCGCCGACGCCAGTGCGCAGGGGTTGTTTGAATCGGGGGTCATGCGCATGCGCTCCTCAAGTTCAGGTATCTTGACAGCCTCGCGGCTTGCACGCACGGGGTTTTACTTTGCGTTACCAAAGGGCGCGGCCAAACGCTTGGACCTGGGATTGTTCGGTCACTCGTTGCGACGTTGCGCTGCACTAGTCATGACGGTGGCGCGCTGACCGCCCGGGTGCAATAATGATCAATTTGGTCTTACCAATCTCATGGGTTTTCGCCGCGCATGATCGACCAAGCCTATTACCACGCACTGTTTACCGCAGCGGGCGACGCCATGGTGGTGTGCGACGACGCTGGGTGTGCGGTTGACTGCAATCCGGCGGCATGCACGCTACTGGCCTGTACCCGTGAGCAGCTACTGGGCACCACGCTGGTGGACTGGTCGCCACCGGTTCAGCCCGATGGCTCCGACAGCGCTGTACGAGCCGCCGAGGTCTTTGCGCGCGTGCAAGCTGGTAAAGCGGCGTCGTTCGAGTGGGTCAACCGGCGTCTGGATGGTTCACTGGTCCACACTGATGTGTCGGTGCGTCGCGTGGTGCAGGGCGCGAAAACCCTGAGCATTGTGATCAGCCGCAACACCACCGAGCGGGTGCAGGCGCAGCGCCTGTTGCAAGAGTCCGAAGAGCGGTTTCGCACGCTGTTTGAGCAGGCGCCACTTCCCTACCAGTCCCTGGATATGGGCGCCAACATTCTTACCGTCAACCACGCCTGGTTGCGTTTGATGGGTGAGACCCGGCGTGAGGATGTGGTTGGCAAATCCATCACCGACTACCTCGACGAGGAGTCCGTGCCCACGCTGGCCGAGAATTTTCCGCAGTTTGTGCGCAGCGGCTCGGTGCAGGGGCCGGTGTTCGACGTGCGCGCGCGTGACGGTGCTATGCGCCGAGTCACGGTGACCGGGCGCATTGGTTATGACGCCGAGGGCAACGCGCTGCGTACCCACTGCATCCTCAATGACATCACCGAGCGCTCGCAGATTGAGGCCGAGCGCGCCGAGGCTTTGGCGTTCATGCACACGGTGTTCGACCAGTCGCCTTCGAGCATTGTCGTGGCCGACGCTGTGGAGTCGCGCCTGGAATCCGGCACACCCGAGGTGCGCATCCGCATGGCCAATCAAGAGGCCGTCAGGCTGCGCGCGGCTCAACCCGATGGTCTGGCTGGCGTCAACTTGGCGCAAGCCCTTGGCAAGTGGCCGGTTTTGCGTCGCGACGGCAGTCCCTGCCCGGTGTCGGAGCTGCCCTTGTTTCGTGCGGTGCTCAAGGGTGAAACTGTCCATGGCGAAGAGTTCATCTTGCGCGACGAAGCTGGCCGCGACCATTGGGTTCTGGCCAACGCGGCGCCGATTTTGCGCGACGGCCGGGTCAAGTCAGGGATCGCCGTGGTGCACGATATCACCGCGCAAAAGGAGGCGCAGGCAGAGCTGAATCTGTACGCCCGGATTTTCGCTAACAGCGGCGAGGCGATCGTGATCACCGACCAGAACAACTGCATTGTCGCCATCAACCCTGCTTTCACGCGACTGACGGGTTTTGAGATTGATGAGCTGCGCGGTCAAAACCCGCGCGTGCTGGCGAGCGGGCGCACACCCGGCGAGACCTACCGCAGCCTGTGGTCGCACCTGAAGGAGTCGGACTTCTGGCTGGGCGAATTGTGGGACCGGCACAAGGATGGCAGCGAGCATCCCAAGTCCGCAGCGATTTCGGCTATTCGCGACGAGCGCGGCGTCATCACCCACTACATGGCCAGTTGCGTCGACATTACCGAGCGCAAGGCGGCGCAGGAGCGGGTGGAGTACCTGGCGCGGCACGATGTGTTGACCGGGCTGATCAACCGCCACGACCTTGAAAGCCGCATGGAGCAGGCGCTGCGCTTTGCGCTGCGCGATGGCACCAAGCTGGCGGTGATGTTCATCGACCTGGACCGCTTCAAGACCGTCAACGATTCACTTGGGCACCAGGTGGGGGACCGCTTGCTGGCACAGGTCGCGCCGCGCCTGCTGGCCTGCGTGCGTGACAGCGACATCGTGGCCCGGCTCGGCGGCGACGAATTTGTGGTGGTGTTGACCGATCTGAGTGCCGCGCTGGACGCCGCCACCATTGCCGGGGCCATCTTGCAGCGCCTGGCCGAGCCCTACCAGGTTCAGGGGCACACGCTTAGCTCAAGCACCAGCATAGGTGTCAGTGTGTTTCCGCAAGACGGCACGGACACCACCAGCTTGATGAAGGCGGCCGACACGGCGATGTACCACGCCAAGGCGCAGGGCCGCAACAACGTGCAGTTCTTCACGGCCAGCATGAATGTCGAGGTGCAAGAGCGCCTGATGCTCGAGCGTGATCTGCGTGTTGCTTTGCGCGAGCGTCAACTGTCGGTGCATTACCAGCCCAAGGTGCTGGGCAGCGACGCCAGTGTGTGCGGGGTCGAGGCGCTGGTGCGTTGGCGTCATCCCACGCTGGGCATGGTGTCGCCGCTGAAGTTCATCGTCATCGCTGAAGAGAGTGGGCTGATTGATGAGTTGGGGCAGTGGGTGCTTAACGAAGCCTGCCGCCAGTTGGCGGCCTGGCATGCGCTGGGCTGGCGACACCTCAGCATGGCGGTTAACTTGAGCGCCCACCAGTTGCGCGCCCCGGACCTGGTAACCATGGTGAGCGCCACATTGGCCCGGCACGCTTTGGCTGGCGCCGACCTGGAGCTCGAGGTGACCGAGTCGGTCGCCATGGCGGACCCCGAGCGAGCCATCGGCCGCTTGCAGCAATTGCGTGCCTTGGGCGTGGCGCTGGCGATCGACGATTTCGGTACCGGCTACTCTAGCCTGGCCTACCTCAAGCTGCTGCCGATTCAGACCCTCAAGCTGGACCGGGCCTTTGTACGTGACATTGAATCCGACGAGAACGACGCCGCGATCAGCGCCGCTACGCTGGCCCTGGCGCACAGCCTGGGCCTGAGCGTGGTCGCCGAGGGTGTGGAAACGCCTGGGCAGCGTGCCTTTCTCAGCCAACATCGCTGTGATGTGTTGCAGGGCTACCTGTTTGGCAGGCCCGAGCCGGCCGAAACCTGGACCGCACGCTGGGCGCAGCAGCAACAGCGCGACGCGTAAGGCGGTCCGGCGCGGCCACAGACATGAATTGCCGCGCTTCGCGCGCAATGACGGCAGGTTAGTCGTGACTTGTGGAACACTTAAGTGATGGTCGTGGCGGGTGCTCGCAGTGCTTGGGTGTGCAGCCAGTCGTCAATCCGGGCCGGCTCATCCACCGCGCGCAGGGCCTCAAACGCCGCTTGTGCCTGCGGATAGCGTCGGCGCAGCAAGTTGAGCCACTGCTTGAGCCGGCCCGCCTGCTGACGGCGCTCCAGCCGTTGCCGCACCAGTTGCCAGAAGTCGGCGATCAGCGGCAGCAAGGCTTGCCAACTGACGTGTGCCTGCGCGTTTGGCGCCGCGCCGGTGGTGGCCGTGGCGCCGCGGATGGCCAGCGCCAACCCCGGGTCGGCCACCATGCCGCGACCGAGCATCAGCGCATTGCAGCCCGACACCTCGCGGCAGCGCAGCGCGTCGGCTACGGTCCAGATCTCGCCGTTTGCCACCACCGGAATGCGCACCGCGGCACGGATATCGGCGATGCGCTCCCAGTAGGCCGGCGGTCGGTAGCCATGCGCCTTGGTGCGGGCGTGCACCACGATTTCGCAAGCGCCCGCGTCGGCAATCGCCTGCGCACACTCCTCGGCGCGCGCATCGTCGTTAAAGCCCAGTCGCATCTTGGCCGAAACCGGCATGTGCGCCGGTACCGCGTGACGCACCGCGAGGACGATGCGGTGTAGCTGCTCAGGTGCATCCAGCAGCGCCGCGCCGCCACCGTGGCGGTTGACCACCTTGGCGGGGCAGCCGAAGTTGAGGTCAATGCCGTGTGGTCCCAAAGCTGCAAGTCTGGCAGCGTTGTCGGCCAGGCAGCTCGGGTCAGAGCCCAGCAACTGGGGGCGCACCGGCACACCGGAGAAAGTGCATCCGCCATTGAGCAACTCAGGCACGTGGCGCACAAACACCCGCTCTGGCAGCAGTGTTTGGGTGATGCGAATGAACTCCGACACGCAACGGTCCACGCCGCCCACGCGTGTCAGCACGTCGCGCAACACGAAGTCGAGCAGGCCCTCCATCGGGGCCAGCAGCAGCGTCAAGGCAATCGGCGCAGCTTCTGCACGCGCGCGCGCATCTGCGTGACCTCGGCTGCGTTTTTCATGTTGACGCCGCTCACACGAACCTGGGTTTGCGTGTTTGCACGCAGATAGTCCAGCGTGACGTCGGTCAGGTCGCCCTGGCCCAGCTGCCAGCGCGCCTTGTCGGCGTCACCCGCGATGGGCTCCATGGTCCCGGCCTTGAAGCGATCGAAGTTCGCCGCCAGCGATGCGGCATTGTCCATGCGAACCTGGGTCAGCGTGACACTGTGCAGCCCCTTGCCACTGTAGCTGCAGCTCAGCTGCTTGCCACCGGAAAACCCGACTTCGCTGCCGCGCCCGGCTTGGAGCTTGATGCCCAGCGCGGTTTCCAGCTCGGGTACGCTGTAGGCGCAGGCATCCTTGGACGGCTGCAAGCCTTGTGCCCAGCTTGCGCTGGCGCAGGCCAGCCCCAGCGCGATCGCGGCCATGGTTATTCGCTTCATGTGAACCTTCCCTTTGCGGTAAAACGAAGCCGCGAGCATAACAAGGTCGGCTGGTCGGTCGTGGTCGATTGGACCGTGGGCCAAACGTCTGCCTGACGTTGCGCCCCGACTCGCCTGCGTCACAATGCACGGTCCGAGGACACCATGCACGCTGCACCCCAACCCCGCCAACACCCGCAACGCGTCGCGTTGCACAATGAAATACATGCCCGCCCGCCCGAGGCGCTGGACCCGCCGTTGGCGATCTCGCACGTGGTGATGGTGTGTGATGCCGCCGAGCGCGAGGCCAGCCGCGCGCATCTGGCCGCCTTGCTGCGCGATCAGCATCTGCCTTCGCCCGAGCAGGGCTGTACGCACTTACGCATGGACGTGGGGCCATTTCGCATTCGGTGGGAACTGCACACCGAGTTTGTGACCTGGACCTTCTCACACACGCTGCAGACTGCCGCGCTGGCCGAGCGCCTGCCCGAGGCGGCCACCCAGGTGGTGCCGCACGAGTGGCTCGCGGCGCTGCCGGGGCAGTGCCTGACGAGCTTGCAGGTGTGGGTGTTGCCGATCAGTGAGTTTGACCGCGACACCTTGGTCAAACACATGCTGCAGGAAGACAGTTTGGTGGCCTCGACAGTTGCCCATGGTTATGGTGAGGTTTACACCGACTTTGCGCTGCACGCCGACGGCAGCTCACGCATGGTGCTGTTGGCCGGGGGCATGACGCCACGCCGGCTCGGGCGCCTGGTGCAGCGCCTGCTCGAGATCGAGACCTACCGCATGGCTGCCTTGCTGGGATTGCCTGCTGCGCGAGATGCCGCCACGGTGCTGGCCTTTGCGGAACGCGAGCTCGCCGAGTTGGCGCAGGCCATTCGAAGTGCCACGCGTGAAGACGAGCCCGTGCTGCTGGACCGTCTGACGCGGCTGGCTGGGCAAGTGGAGAGCCAGCATGCGGCCACTCACTCCCGCTTCTCGGCCAGCGCGGCCTATTTTGAGTTGGTGGACACGCGCATTGACGATATTGCCGAGTCGCGCTTGAGCGGCATGCAGACGATTCGCGAGTTCATGGACCGACGCCTGTCGCCTGCACGCAGCACCTGTGCGTGGGCCTCACGTCGCCAGGACGCCCTGTCGCAGCGGGTGTCACGCATGAGCAATTTGCTGCGCACGCGCGTCGAGATCGAGCAGCAGCAAAGCAGCCAGGCCCTGCTTGCCACCATGAACCAGCGCCAGGATCTGCAGCTCAAACTGCAGTCCACGGTGGAGGGCTTGTCGGTGGCGGCCATTACCTATTACATCGTCGGACTCATCAGCTACCTGGCCAAGGGCGCGCAGGGTCTGGGCTGGCCGTTGAGCCCAGAGAGCAGTGCTGCGCTGGCGATTCCCGCAGTGGCGCTGGGGGTGTGGTGGTCGCTGCGACGCCTGCACAAAAGCCTTCGATCGACCTGACCGAATCGTGTCCGGGGTAAGTGCCCGGCATCCCCCCTTGGTGCAGCGTTGACCGATCTTTGGTCTAATCGGTCCCTTCTCGCTGGACTGCGTGTCGATCCTGCTTCAAGAGGGGCGGTGCGGCGCAGTTTCGGTACCCCAACCCTACGATCCTGGAGTGTTGCATGAGACAGTTGATTCTGGGCGCGGCCATTGCGCTCACTGTGGCGGGCACTTGCGCGCAAGAAATCGTCAGCCCTAACGCCAACTTGCTGGCCGACGGTATTCCAGCCATCCCCAAGAGTATTGCCGACAAAGTGTCGCTGTACACCGAGTTCCGTGGCCACGGCTTCGTGGATTGGCACCCCACCGAGCGCTCGATGCTGGTGCGCCACCGCGAAGCGGGCGCCAACATTGCACAGATCTACTGGCTCAAGTCACCCGGCGGCAAGCTGGAGAAAATCACTGACTTTCCCGACCCGGTATCGGCCGCGTCCTTTGCCCCCAAGCACGGCAAATACATGGTCTATGGCCGAGACACCGGCGGCAACGAAGCGACCCAGGTGTTCCGGATGGACCTCGATACTCGTCAGTCCACGCTGCTGTCGACCCCGGATGAGCGCAGTGGCTACAGCTGGACGCGCGCTGGCGACCGCATTCTGATCGGGGCCGTGCCGCTGGACCGGACTGCTCAGGGCGGTACCCGGGCGCAAGTGGTCACCAGTCTGACTTTGGTCGACCCTCTTAAACCCGAACTCAAGACCCGCTTGGCGGAGTTGCCCGGTGGCGGTTGGGGCAGCTTTCGCTTCACCCACGACGACGCCACCATCGTGGCTCAGCAGTACCGCACGCCCAACGACTCGGATGTGTTCCTGATCGATGCCAAGTCCGGTGCGCGCGAAAGAATCCTGCCCAAGCCCGGCGCCCCCACCGCCGGCTACACGGGCTTCGAGTGGAGTCTGGACAACCAGCGTCTGTTTCTGGTCACCAATCAGGGTGGCGAGTTTGGCGAGTTGGCCGTGTACGACCGGCGTGACAAGTCCTTGACCGTGTTGTCGCGGCACATTCCCTGGGACATCGAGAACTTCTCGCTGTCGGACGATGGCAAGCAGTTGATGGCGGTGGTCAACAACAATGGTCGTGATGAGATGCGCCTGTTCGATGCCGTTTCGGGCAAGGAGCTGTCGCGCCCGGCGATACCGGCCGGCTCGATCGGGGGTGGCCAGTGGCACGAGACACAGCACACTCAGCTTGCGTTTTCGCTGAACTCGCCGCAGAGCCCCGGAGACGTCTACACCTTCGACGGCGCGACTGGCAAGACCGAACGCTGGACGGTGGCGAGCTCGGCGCCGGGCATCAACCCGGAGACCTTCGTCAGCCCGGCATTGGTGCAGATCAAGAGCTTCGACGGCCTGGCCGTCAGTGGCTGGCTGTTCTTGCCCGACGCGTCCAGGTTCCCTGGCAAACGCCCGGTGCTGGTGAGTTTCCATGGCGGCCCTGAGGGGCAGTCCACAGTGCGTTTCATGGGGCGCTACAACTACTTTCTCAATGAAATGGGCATCGCCATCCTGATGCCTAACGTGCGCGGCTCCAGCGGCTACGGCAAGACTTTTCTGGATTTGGACAATGGCTTCAAACGCAAGGACTCGGTCAAGGACGGTGGGGCGTTTCTCGATTGGGTTGGCACGCATGCGCGACTGGACGCCAAGCGCATTGTGGTCAGCGGTGGCAGCTACGGCGGTTACATGACGCTGGCAACCGCGGTGGACTACAGCCCCCAGATTCGCGGTGCCATTGACGTGGTCGGTATCAGCCACTTTGTGACCTTCCTGAACAACACCGAGAGCTATCGCCGCGACCTGCGCCGAGTTGAGTATGGTGACGAGCGCGATCCCAAGATGCGCGCTTTTCACGAGCAGATCGCGCCACTGAACAACGCCGCTGCCATCAAGGTTCCTCTGTTCGTGGTGCAGGGCAAGAACGACCCGCGCGTGCCCTACACCGAGGCGCAGCAAATCGTTGACGCGGTGCGCAAGAACAATGTGCCGGTCTGGTATCTGCTGGCCGACAACGAAGGCCACGGCTTTCGGCGCAAGGCCAACGCCGACTTTGAGTTCTTCGCCACGGTGAAGTTTTTGGAGAAGACACTGATCGATTGATGTGCGCCCTGCCGTGCACGCAAGGTGGTGCAGCGCCGATAATTTGGCGATGAACTTCAACTACGCCAACCCCTACCCCTCACACCGCACGCCGCTGTTTGCGCGCAACGTGGTGGCCACCTCGCATCCGCTGGCGGCCCAAACGGGGTTGCGCATTCTTCAGCAAGGTGGCAACGCGGTTGATGCCGCAGTGGCGACGGCCGCTATCATGACGTTGGTCGAGCCGGTCAGCAACGGCCTGGGCAGTGATGCCTTTTGCATTCTTTGGGACGGCACGCAACTGCATGGCCTCAACGCCAGTGGGCGCGCGCCGCAGGGCTGGACTCCCGACTACTTTCGTAGCAAGTATGGCCCCGGCAGCACGGCACCACCCAAGCGTGGCATCGATTCAGTCACCGTGCCTGGCGCCGTCAGCGCCTGGGTCACCCTGAGTCAGCGCTTTGGCAAGCTGGCGTTTGCCGATCTGCTGGCGCCGGCTATCGAGATTGCCGAGCGCGGCTACGTGGTGTCGCCGTGGGTGGCGCAGAAGTGGGCTGCGCCGGTGGATGAGCTGCAGGGCCAGCCTGGCTTTGCCCAGACCTTTTTGCCGCGCGGGCGTGCCCCCGCGGTGGGGGAACTGTTTCAGTTCTCAGCGGCGGCGCGCGCCCTGCGCTTGATCGCGCAAACCAGCGGTGAGGCCTTCTACCGGGGTGAAATTGCGCACGCCATCGCGCAGTTTTCCAAGCAGCACGGCGGCCTGTTGAGCCAGGCTGATCTGTCCGCGCACCAATGCGAGTGGGTGCGACCCATCGAGCGCCGCTACCGGGGCCACACCCTGCATGAGATTCCCCCCAATGGCCAAGGCATAGCGGCGCTGATGGCGCTGGGCATGCTGGAGCAATTTGACTTGAAGAGCATGGCCGTGGACGGCGTCGATGCGCAGCACTTGCAGATCGAAGCCATGAAGCTGGCCTTTGCCGATGTTTACCGCTTTGTTGCCGAGCCCGCCAGCATGACGGTGACCCCCGATCAGCTGTTGAGCGACGACTACCTGGCCTTGCGCGCGCGGCTGATCGACCCCAACCGCGCCCAGAACTTCCACGCCGGCAATCCGATCAAGGGCGGCACCATCTACCTCACCGCAGCGGACGAGTCCGGCATGATGGTCAGCTTTATTCAGAGCAACTATATGGGCTTTGGCTCGGGCTGCGTTGAGCCGACGTTTGGCATCAGCTTGCAGGACCGTGGCCACTGCTTCAGCCTGGACAGCGCCAGCCCCAACCTGGTGGCGCCGGGTAAGCGGCCGTTTCACACCATCATTCCGGCCTTTTTGACGAAAGACGGCCAGCCGGTGATGAGCTTTGGCGTGATGGGTGCCAACATGCAGCCGCAAGGCCATGTGCAGACCCTGGTGCGCATGCTCGACTATGGTCAGAACCCGCAGGCCGCCTGCGACGCACCACGCTGGCGCTACAACAGCGGCCGGTCGCTCAACGCAGAGCTGGCCATGCCCAGCGCTACGGTGCAGGGCTTGCTCGCGCGCGGCCATCAGATCGAACAGATCGCCGACAGCTACCAGGACTTCGGCGCCGGCCAATTCATCTGGCGCATGGGCGAGCCCGGCCTACATGGCTACCTGGCCGCCAGCGACCCGCGCCGGGATGGGCAGGCGGTGGGGTTTTGAGTTCTGTGTGTCACTTTGACGTACAATCTTCGGCACTCAAGGAGTGTTTCCATGCCATCCGCCGCCAGCCGTACTCAGTCTGTTCGCATCAATCTTCGCACCACGCCGCAGGCCAAGGCCACGATTGAACGCGCTGCCACCATGATGGGTGCGACAGTGTCCGGCTTTATGCTGCAAAACGCCTTCGAAGCCGCGCGTCGCATCGTCGCGGACGACGATTCTCTTATGTTGTCGCAGCAGGCCTTCCAGTCTTTTGTGGCGGCGTGTGAAAAACCGTCTAAACCCACTGCCGCGCTGCGCAAGCTGATGGCACAGCGATAAATGGCCGTGCCGATTGAGCGCCTTGCAGCACATCATGTGCGCGTGGGCTTCGATTGCGGCGACGCGGCGCTGAATGACTTCCTTCTCCGGCAGGCCGGGCAACTGCAACGGCGCGGGTTTGGCAAGACTTATGTCGCGCTGGCCGATGATGGGGCCACGGCCACCGGTTTTGTGACGGTTAGTGCCGGGCAGGTTGCCACGGCCCAATTGCCCGCAAGTCTGAAATTGCCCCGCTACCCAGTTCCGGTTGTGCGAGTTGGTCGGCTGGCTGTGGATGCGCGTCATCAGGGCCATGGTATAGGACAGGATTTGCTTGCCTTCGCGCTGCAACTGGCACTGGAGTTTTCGCAGCAAGTTGGCTTGTACGCTGTGCTGGTCGACGCAAAAGACGAAAAGGCCAAAGCGTTTTACACGCGCCTGGGCTTTGTCGAGACTGCTGATGATTCACTGTGCCTGTTTCTGCCGATAGGCACCTTGGCGAAAGCCAGGCAACCGTAAGTGCGGACGCAGACAGTGAAGCATTCTCGGAATTCCAATAACCAAAGCCAGAAAGCCCAGCATCCAATGAGTAGCGAACTCCAAATTCGGCATGAGCAACTGACCATTGCGGACCTGATGAACCGTCACGAAAAGAAGGAGCTGAATCTCTCGCCAACCTTCCAACGTAAGTCGGTTTGGCGTGATCGTGACAGACACTTATTGATTGAGAGTCTGTTGCGTGGGTTCCCCATTCCCGCCATTTTTCTGTATCAGCGTAACGAAGCAGGAAGGCTTTGCTACGACGTGATTGATGGAAAGCAGCGCTTGGAAAGCATCTTGCGTTTTGTCGGGTCATTGCGACCCGCATTCACTGTGAAAGCGATGTTTCCAGGTTTTGATGCGCCCCAGCAAGTCAACGCGACTTCTCTCAAGCGAAACAAGTCACACATGACCCTAATTCGGTCGCACCTGTTGCAGTACCGCATACCCGTTGTACAGGTCAACGGTGACCTGAGTGACATTGTTGAACTGTTCGTTCGTATCAACTCAACTGGAAAGCCGCTCACGCCGCAGGAAAAGCGCAATGCCAAGTACTCGGGCTCGGACCTGTTGCAGGCGGCAACGTCGCTTGCCAACAAGCTCGAACCCAAGCTCGACGCATTGGGTGTCTTCAACGCTGCTCAAAAGTCGCGCATGAAGCACGTCGAGTTTTGTGCCGAGATTATTCTGAGCATGCATCAGGGTGATGTGCTCAACAAGAAGGCGGCGGTGGACCGGGTGATGGCGGCCAAAGCTATGCCGGTTGCGCAGCTGAAGAAAAGTACGGCGGCGGCGTTTACCACCATCAGCCTCGTTGCACGCATGTTCCCTGAACTGGCGAGTACGCGGTTCAAGCAGACCGTGGATTTCTATACGCTGGTGGTACTGGTTGGAAAGCTGCAGGCCGAGGGCGCGATCCTGATTGAGCGCCACCGCAATGCGATGGCTTGGGATTTGCTCAAGGCGTTCGGCGTGGAGGTTGACAGAATGCGCGAGCAGCAGCGCAAGGTGCAGGGGGCGGGTGATGGGCAAGAGAATTACCGCGATTACCTAATGACGGTTTCGCAGATGACCGACGACATTAGCCAGCGCCGCCACCGTGAGAAGCTTCTTCGTGGAATTCTCGGTTCGGTGTTTGCCTCTCGCGATGGCCAACGCGGCTTCAGCCCCGAGCAGCGTCGCTTGCTGTGGAATTCGTCTGCAGACAAGAGATGTACGGAGTGCGGTGTCAAGCTGTCTTGGGGCAACTTCAGCGTGGACCATGTTGACCCTCATTCGCGGGGTGGCAGGTCAGCGTTAGAAAACGCCGCATTGATTTGTCAGCCGTGCAATTCATCGAAGGGAAATCGTCTGAAGACGCGACGGATTACTCGCTAGTTCTGGCTGGGAATTGTCTTCTGCGAATCGAATAACCGAGCGCCAACGAAGACTGATATTGTGGATAAAGTGTGCCTCTAACTAGCAAGAATACTGGGCAGTCTGCTACCAAACACATAGCAACTGGACTCTTGCTGGCGGTGCTCGGCTCGATTGCCTTCAGCGGCAAGGCGATCATCGTCAAGCTGGCCTACCGCCATGGCGTGGACGCCGTCACGCTGATCATGTACCGCATGCTGTTTGCACTGCCGATCTTTGCCGATGGCGTGGTGGGCCAGTCGTGGCAAGCCGCCGCTTGCGCGGCGCGACTGGTTGGGCGTGCTGGGGCTGGGCGTGACGGGCTACTACCTGGCGAGCTTTTTGGACTTCGCGGGCCTGGCTTTCATCAGCGCCTCGCTGGAGCGGCTGATCCTCTACCTCAACCCCACGCTGGTGCTGCTGCTGGGCTGGCTGCTGTACAAGCGGCCGGTCGGGCGTTTTCAGGCGTGGGGCATGGGCATCAGCTACCTGGGTGTGGTGCTGGTCTTTGGCCACGAGGCCAAGCTCGAAGGCGACGACGTGGCCCTGGGCGCGCTGCTGGTGTTCCTCAGCGCAGTCAGCTACGCCATCTACCTGAGTTACAGCGGTGAACTGGTGCAGCGTCTGGGTTCGTTGCGTCTGGTGGGCTTGGCCACTACGGTAGCCTGCGGTCTGTGCATCGCGCAGTTCCTGTTGTTGCGCCCGATGACGGCGGCGCTGGTGGCGCCGCAGGTCATCTGGCTGTCCATCCTCAACGCCACCCTGTGCACGGCCGTGCCGGTGCTGATGGTGATGATGGCGATTGAGCGCATCGGCGCCGGCCTGGCGGCGCAGACCGGCATGGTCGGCCCGATGTCGACCATCCTGATGGGGGTGCTGATTCTGGGTGAGCCTTTCACCGCCTGGGTCGCGGCGGGCACGGTGCTGGTGATCGCGGGTGTCTTTGTGGTCAGTCGCGCTGACCGCCCCTGATCAGCCGCCAATCACGCCACAGACCACGCGGCCGCCACCGCCGCCCAGCGGGGCGGGGTGATCGGAATGGTTATCGCCGCCAGCGTGGATCATCAGGGAACGGTTCTTCACGTCGGCCAATTTCAGTCGTGGGGCCAACACCGGGTTGGTGGCGCTGCCGTCTTCGGCCACGTACAGCGCGGGTAAGTCACCCAGGTGCCCATCGCCCCAGGGTTCGCCATGTTTCTTGCTGCCCTGCGGGTCCAGATGCCCGCCGGCGCCGAGTGCCGGGACCTTGGCCCCGTCCTTTTCGACCGCTGCGCAAGAGGGGTTCTCATGCACATGAAAACCATGCAGGCCGGGCTTCAAACCCTTGAGCATGGGATACAGCGCCAGACCATGGGGCGTCTCGACGATGCGCACGCTGCCGACCGAGGCGCCCGTGCCAGCGGCATCGGCCAGGGCCATGGGAACGGTCAGCTCCGCCGCCAGCGCGGATACAGAGAGTGTCGTGCAGACTGCCAGCAAAGCGAGGTGTTTCATGCGTTTCCCGTTCATGTCAGGTTGAAGAAGCTCTGCGACGGATGCCACAGTGGGCGCAGTGTAGCGACGAAGCTCCGTTTGCGCTGGCCGCTGGCTCAGATGCCCCTGATCGTGGCGTGCGAGCCGGACCGATGGAGACGGAAGCTTGTAAATTTGTCACCTCACCATTCTTGTCACCAAGCGATAATTGGGCACTGTTCACTCGTGATGAGGCGTCTCGCATGGCCGCGCTGCCAGATCCCAATGCTCCGACCCAACTGTCGCCGACGCCGGCGCAGCGCCAGATGGCGGTGTTGTTCGCCGACGTTTCGGGTAGTACCAAGCTGTACGACGCCCTGGGCGACGTGCAGGCCAAGCTCCTGGTGGATGAATGCCTGGCAGTGATGTTTGGGGTGGTCAAGCAGTATGGCGGGCGTGTTATCAAGACCATTGGCGACGAAGTGATGTGTGTGCTAACCACGGCTGACAATGGTTGTTTGGCGGCGATGGACATGCAACTGCGCATTGATGCCTTGCCTGCGGCGGGCCCGGTCAAGCGGACCATCCGCGTGGGTTTTCATTTCGGGCCAGTGATTGAAGAGAACAACGATGTGTTTGGCGACACCGTCAACCTGGCGGCGCGCATGGCTGGTTTGGCCAAGGGCGGGCAGATCGTCACCACCGCCGTCACGGCCGATCGCCTGCCACCGAGCCTGCGCAGCTCCACGCGCCGTATTGCCGCCCTGGCGGTCAAGGGCAAAGGTGATGATGTCGAAGTGTGCGACGTGATCTGGCAGGCCGGTGACGACGTGACCATGATGACGCCCTCGCTGTCGGCGCAGGCGCGGCCGATCGAGCTTGACTTGCAGCAGGGCGCCAACCGGCTGACCCTGACCCCGACGCACACTGGCATCGTGCTCGGGCGTGATCTGGCCTGTGAACTGGTTGTGGCGGGGCATATGGCGTCACGCCAGCATGCCCGCATCGAGCGCCGGCGCGACAAGTTCTTCCTGGTTGACCAAAGCACCAATGGCACTTTCGTGGCGTTCGCGGGCGAGCCCGAAATCATCCTGCGCCGCGAGGAAGTGATGTTACGCGCCCAGGGGCGTATTGCCCTGGGTCACAGCGTCGACGAGCTGACGGACGAAGTCATCGCCTTTACGCTGCGCGGGTAAGCGCCTCTCGGCGCTCCCGTATGCCCTTTCCCTCAGGTGGTCTTGGCCGCGCCCGGTCGCAGCGACAATCCGCGTGATGGCGGGGCGCTGAGCAGGCCTGCGGGTGGCATGGTCTCGAGCTTGCCGCGCACCGCTGTCTCGTTGCAGGCCGTGGCGAAACTGACGTTGATGTCCGTCTCGGTGGACCCCGCCAACGCGAAGCAACTCTGGCCCAGTTTCGTATTGAGCGGTCTGAGGATGGTCGCCTGCACCACATCCGAGCTGCTGCCCTCGGCCAACTGCAGTTGGTAGCGGCCGGTGTCGGCCAGCATCTTCACGTCGAGCACCTGGCGGATGCCGCGCAGCTCGCGCAGCAGCAGGCGTGCCGTCTGCGCGTCGGGCAGTCCCTGGATGTTGAGGTTGGTCTTGCGAACGCCGAATTCAAAGTGCTGAAGGAAGAAGTTCTTGGAGAACTCATCGCCCATGAGTTTGCCGATGTCGCTCAGCGCAAGGTCTTCGGTGCCCCAACTCTGCCCTTGCGGCACGATGGTGTTGAGGTAGATTTCCTCGCCGCTGGCCTTGTCGATCGCTTTCACTGTCCAGGAAGTCAGCACGGTCTTGGTGATCGTCAGCCCCGATGCAGCCAGCTTGGTGGAAAGCTGCTTGAACTTGGCCTCGCCGCGAATGTGAAAGTCCGCGCTCTTGGCGTTAGGACTGGCCTTGACTTCGCCATCGTTGGACCAGACCCGAAAGCCAAAGGACTTGATGCGCTCCTTGAGCACGTTTTCCGCCAGCTGAGAGCGCGCCGGCGGCAGCATTTGCGAGGTGTCGGCGTTGGCAATCAGCATCTCGATCGACACCTTGGGATCACCATTGTTGCGGATGAACTCGATGCGCTCATCCTTGGACAACTGATTGAGCGACTTCTGCACGTCGCGCACCTTCAACACGGCCCGTGTTTCGGTCTCCAGCAAGCCGTCCTTGCCAGTCTCTGGTGCACCTTCATTGATCACGGTCTTGATGAAGCTGCCGTAGTTGGACAGCAGCTTCTGCTCAATGACGGGATAGTTCTTGTCGATGGAGCTGTTCTCGACATACAAGGACAAGACTTTCTCGACCAACTGGCGTTTGGCGTCGGCGCGTGCCTCGGCCTGTGCGGCGTTGGCATCGCCATTGAACTTCGGGTCTTTCGGGTTAACCAGACCGAGTGCGCTGACGATGATGGTGCCGGAGTCCGGCTGGGGATCGGTCGCGACCGGCGCCACCGCACCGGGCGCGGGGCCGGCCGGGGTCGTGGCGGCAGTGGTTGCGGTGGCGCTGCTGCTTGTGCCGGGCATGCTGGCCATACCAGGAGGAGGCGCGGATTTGCCAGTGTAGAAGTAAGCGCCACCGCCGAGCAGCAGCAGGCCGGCCACACCGGCCATGACCAGCGCACCGGTGTAGGAAGTCTTGGCCGGTGGGGTGGACGCAGCGGGAGCGGCCGGTGCGGCCGCCGGCGTGGCCCCGCCAGCGCGGCTCGCTGGCGTGCCTGCAGGGGCTGCGGTCGGACCCGTGGTCCGGGTACTGCCGGTATTGAGCGCGGTGGCGTCGCCGCCCAGCGTGCTGCCAAGGTTGATAACAGTCTGGTCTGCGTTATGGCTGGTCACCGCTACCTTGACCGCTTCGAAGAACTCCTCGGCCGTTTGATAGCGCTGTGCTGGCGCCTTGGCCATGGCTTTCTTTACCACGGCGTCAAAGGCCGGCGGCAGGGCGACATTGAGCATGGACGGTGCCAGCGGCTCTTCGTTCAACACCTTGTACATGATGGTGGTGGTGTTGCCGGTGAAGGGTTTCTCGCCGGTCAGGAACTGGTACAGGATCACACCGCAAGAAAAGATATCAGTGCGGCTGTCCACCGTCTGGCCCATGAACTGTTCGGGCGACATGTACGAGGGCGTGCCCATCACGGTGCCGACTTGCGTCAGCTCGGACTTCTCGATGCGGGCAATGCCAAAGTCGGCTACCTTGACCTTGCCATCGGCCAGCACGATCAGGTTGGCCGGTTTCATGTCGCGGTGCACCACGCCGTGGCTGTGCGCATGCCCCAGCGCGGACAGGATTTCGCCCATCAAGCGCTCGACATCTTTGAGGGCGAAGCGCTCATTGGCCTCGAAAAAGTCGCGCAACTCGCGGCCCTTGACGAATTCCATGGCGATGAAAGCCACCTTTTGCCCGCCGCCATCGATGGTCTGCGGATTGGCCATCATGGTGTGGTCGTCGCTGATGGTCTCTTCGCCATAGTCGTACACCGCCACAATGCCAGGATGGTTGAGCCGCCCAGCGGCTTGAGCCTCACGCTTGAAACGTGCCAGGATGTCGGCCGCCTCGGTGCCTTTGAGCTGGGCGGGCAGGATCGTCTTGATCGCCACCGTGCGCTGGATAACCGGATCGAAGCCTTCATAGACCACGCCCATGGCGCCCTTGCCGAGTTCGCGCTTGATTTCGTACTTGCCGAGTTTGCTCATCATGGCCATGGTGACTTCCCCTGAAATGTCGATGCTTGGATACTGTTGACGTCGCGGAACCGAGTGCCTACTTGTGCTTTGAATCGATGTCCCAGACGGCGGTCTGAATCAGTCGCTGCACCATGGTGTCCAGGCCGACGCCACCCTTGGCGCTTTCGGATATGCCCAGTACGCTGGTGGCGGTGGCGCCAACTTCCATCTTGAGTTCTTTGTAGCCCTGTGCCACTTGTTCGGTGGTGTTGGCATCCATGATCTTGTAGCGCATGCCGATCAGCCACACGCCGGTGGCGTCGCCCGTGCGTACCGAGCCCACCGCCTGGCCGGCTGCATAGGAGCCACGGCTGCCGCCCAGCACGCCAATCAGGCCGCCGATGGCACCGCCATCGAAGCCCTTTTTGTTCTCGGCAATCTGCTCGGCCTTGAGGATGTCGAACTTCACAATCCACTTGGTGGTCTTGAGTTTGCCCATCTGCATGGTCTTGCGCGCCGCATTGGCGTCACCCAGGTTGTAGGCCAGCGAGACTTCCTGCAGCAAGTTGCCCAGGTTGGCGCGCTCCAGTACCTTGAAGTTGGCGTTGGACAGTTCCAGTTCACCAAAGTCGGCAATGTTGTTGGGGCCAAACTTCTGCATGAAGGTGGCGTTGTTGCTCTTGACCTCGCCCGGAATCACGACCAGCGCCGGGCCAGGGCGGCCCTTGTTGACGTAGTCCACTTCCCGGTACGCAGCGGCGTCGGCGGCAGCGTTGGCCTTCTCGGATGTGGATGAGCCCGCGGTGGGCGAGGGGTTGCCGAAAGTCGGCTGAGCCAACGCGGCGTTGCCCAATGTGGCCAATGCCAGCACGGCCAGTGTGGCTGCGTGCTTGAGGGTATCGAGAGTGTGCTTCATGGTGGAGTCGCTGCAAGAAAAAGTCGGCATGGAACGGCCGGGGGGAAAATCTGACGCCTTACTGCGCACCGGCGCGTCGGCAATAGTCGCTGTACAGGGTGGCGACGACCTCGTCAGCGCTTTCGTTGATCAGGGTCAGCGCCATGCCGGAAGTGTCGGCGCCGGCGTAGCTGGCATTGCTGGCACTGGTCTGCGAGATCAGCTTGCCGTTGGCGCCGGTCAGGGTAAAGGCCATGTTTATGTTGACTTGGTTGACGTTGACCATCAGGTTGCGCGTGGCCTGAGTCTCGATCACGCCGCGCAGGATGTAGTTGGCGGCCAGCTTCTTGGAGGCATTGAGCGCCGCGTCGGCATCGTTCTTGAAGTAGGCATCGATCTCGGCTTGCGCCACTTGCTGGCGAATCTGCTCTTGCGTGTAGGTCCGCAGGCCCATCGCCTTGAGGCGGCTGTTGATCGCATTGATGTGCGAGTTGTAAGTCGATTGCCGGGCGTTGATCAGGCCGTTGCGGCTCTCGCCGATCAGTACCATGATCTTCTGGTTCTTGATCTTTGCGCGGCATGGTGTTGACAGCAAGGAGTTGATCTTGGCGATCTTCTCTGCTTCTTCTGCCTTGTCGCTGGCGTCTTCGTCCGAAAACTTGAAGCCTTGCGCGTGCGCCGGGATGGCGAGGGACAGGCCAACAAGCAGGGAAAGCAAAAGTGTTCGCGGTGTCATAGCAAGTGTCCTGAAGAAATGAAGGAAAACCGAATGCTCACTCGGCTAACGGTTCAGAATGCGCGAATCATGACAGACACAGGCGCCTTGTCCAGTCCGTGCCAAGGTGCAAAGCGTGAAATATGTAGTGATTTGGCACGGTTTGCAACCTCGTCCTTGCCCGATAGCCGGCGATCCAACAGGCTTGGGGTGATGCGGGCATCGCGTACAGTGGCGCACTGCCATAGGGTGAATTGTTATGGATTTGGGTATTTCAGGCAAATGGGCACTGGTCTGCGGCGCCAGTCGCGGGCTGGGTTTTGGCTGCGCGCAGGCGCTTGTGCAAGAGGGCGTCAATGTGCTGATCGTGGCGCGCGTAACCCAGGCGCTGGCCGAGGCGGCGGAGCGCTTGCGCGGCGACGCTGCGTCCCAAGGTGGCGCCCTGGTCCTGACCGTGTGTGCCGACATCACTTCCGAGCAGGGACGCCAGGCAGTGTTCGCGCAGCGCCGCGACTTTGACATCGTGGTGACCAATGCAGCCGGACCAGCGCCTGGCGACTTTCGCAACTGGTCGCAGGAGGATTGGCAGCGCGCCCTGCAAGCCAACATGCTCACGCCGATCGAGTTGATCAAGGCCACCGTGGACGGCATGGCGGCACGTGGGTTTGGCCGCATTGTGAACATCACCTCCAGCGCGGTCAAGGCGCCGATTGACATCCTGGGCTTGTCCAATGGCGCCCGCAGTGGCCTGACCGGTTTCGTGGCGGGTGTGGCGCGCAGCCCGTTGGCGGCTCAGGGCGTCACCATCAACAACCTGTTGCCTGGCGCCTTCGACACGGACCGCCTCCGGGGCACGATGCAGGGCGTGGCCGACAAGACCGGTCAGTCACTCGACGCTGTTCTGCAGGCCCGGCGCAATGCGATTCCGGCCAGGCGTTTTGGCTCGGCACAAGAGTTCGGCGCCATTTGTGCCTTTCTGTGCAGCCAGCAGGCCGCCTACATCACGGGTCAGAACGTACTGGCCGACGGCGGGGCTTATTCCGGTACCTACTGAGTGCCGAGAGACGCTATCTTGATACAGTCAAAGCTTCAGCGACGGTGTCGGCAAGGAAGACGGTCATGCTTCATGTGATTCGCATAGCGGCAGCGCTACAGTGGCTTGTGGCCGCCGTCAGCGCGCTGTGTCTCGGGGTCGGCCCGGCGGCCTCCCAGTCGGTGCCACAGAAGCTTCGCATCGTGGGTGGCCTGGCCGGCGTGAGCCAGTACGTTCGCCATGAAGAGCCGTTTTGGACCAAAGAGCTTTTGCGTGTGAGTGGCGGTAAGTTTGACGCTGACATCGTACCTTTTGATCGCGCGGGTGTGCCGGGCGGCGACATGCCGCGTCTGATGCAGTTGGGAGTGGTTCCCTTTGGCACCGTCATCTTGAGTTTCTTTTCGGCGCAGTATCCCGACCTGGCGGCCCCCGATCTGGCCGGCCTGAACCCCGACATGGCGACACTGAAAGCGACCGTGGCAGCGTATCGGCCGTACCTCGAGAAAACCTTGCGCGATCGCCACGGCGTGGAGATGCTGGCACTCTATGTCTATCCGGCCCAGGTCGTGTTCTGCAAGAAACCGATGAGCGGCCTGGCCGATCTGGCAACTCGGCGCATCCGCGTGTCTTCGGCGACGCAGTCGGACTTCGTCAGCGCCCTCGGGGGTGTGCCGGTACTGACCGGGTTCGCGCAGTTGATGGCGTCGGTGGTGGCGGGCGATTCAGAGTGCGCCATAACGGGCACCATGTCGGGTCACACTTTGGGTCTGCACGAGCTCACCAGTCACGTGCACACCATGCCGGTGACCTGGGGCTTGGCCGCGTTTGGTGCCAACACGTCGGCGTGGGAGGCATTGCCTCCTGAGCTCAGGGCCTTGCTACGCCGAGAGATGCCCAAGCTGGAAGCGGCAATCTGGGTCGAGAGCGAACGTGAAACCGCTGAGGGTCTGGCATGCAACACGGGTGCGGCTTCGTGCGGAAAGGCTCGCCGCGGGGAGATGGTCGAGGTTGTTGCCACGGCCCAAGATCAGCGCTTGCGCAAGCAGTTGCTTCAGACCGCGGTTTTGCCCAGTTGGCTGCGCCGCTGTGGTGCGCGCTGTGCCGATGTCTGGAATCAGACCCTCGGTCCCTTGCACGGCGCGCTGGCGGTGCCGACAAAATGAAGTGGATGCGCCTTTCACGCGTAACCAGCTCCGTGCTGGCGCTGGTGCTGCTATTCCTCCTGTCGGTGGTGTTGGCGGCGACGAGCCTGATCGTGACTTCACGCCAAAGCGCTCTGGCGGCCAGCGAAGGGCAAGCGACTCGCTTTGTCAGTGGCGCCGAGGCCAGCCTGAACCGCAGCCTGCTCGGGGTCGATGTGTTGCTGGCTAGCCTGGATGGCTTGCTGGGTTTGTCGGGCCAGGTGTTGCAGTGGATTGATGTCGGCGCAGCCAACCGGGAACTGCGTCATGCGGTGGATCTGAATCTGTTGGTGCGCTCGGTAGCGCTGGTGGATTCTGGCGGGCGGGTCATCGCTTCGAGTGATCCGAGTGGTGCGCAGGTGGCGCTGGCCTTGCCCTCGGGTTTTGTCGACGAAGTGCTGGCGCACCGGGTTTCGACCCTGAGCGTAAGCGCGCCAGTTGTGAATTTCTCCAGTTCCGAGCGGGTGTTGTACTTTGCCCGCTCTGTCAAACTGGCCGACAGCTCGCGGGTGCTGGTGGTGGCCGAGGTTTTGGTGCCCTTGCTGAGATCGATTTTGATTCAGGGGGCGGACATCGCCGGACTGGAGGTCACCATGGAGCGCAGCAATGGTGAGCTGCTGGTCAGTGCCCCGATGCTTGAACAGCGTTTGGGTCAAATAATCGCTCCTGCATTGGGGACGCAGCGCGACGGCGTTGGCGTGCTGTACCAGGGCGCGCGCTTGGGCGGTGCTCCGGCGATCGTTGTCACGCGGCCGGTGCTGTACCGCGACTTGCTGATCACCGCCAGCATTCCGATCGAGGCGGCGTTGCGTGACTGGCGCAGTGAACGCAGGTTGATTGTGGTGGCGACGCTGCTGTTTGTTGGCATGATTCTGGCTGCGGGGGGATTTGCTGCGTGGTACATGGCGAGGTTGGCGCAGGCCCGCGTGGCGATTACCCGATCCAAAGCGACGCTGGATCAGGCCCTTGAGTCGATGGTGAGCGGCTTTGTGCTGCTTGACGCGGCGCACAATCTGGTGAGTTGGAATCATCGATTCGTCGAGATGTATCCCTGGCTGCTCAATGTCATGCGCCCAGGCTTGCCGTTTCGCGAAGTGTTGGAGTTGACGGTACAGCAGCATCTGCCGCAGGCCAGCGAAGCGGAGCGACAGGCCTGGCTGGCGCAGCGCCTGGCTCTGCTGGCCAAGGCCGAGGGTTCGCACGAGCAGCATCCGCCCGGCGGCCGGGTGATTCAGGTCATCGAGCGGCGTACGCCGGATGGCGGCCTGGTGATCGTCTATCAGGATGTCACGGAGTTGCGTCGCGCTTCGGCCGAGATCGAGCAATTGGCCTTTTACGATTCACTGACCCGATTGCCCAACCGCCGCCTGCTGCTCGACCGGCTTCGCCAAGCGGTGGTGGTGACGGCGCGAAGCGGCAAGCTCGGCGCCTTGTTGTTCGTTGACCTTGACCACTTCAAGACGCTCAACGACACGCTCGGTCATGATGTGGGGGACTTGCTGCTGCAACAGGTGGCTACGCGGCTGAAGTCCTGCGTGCGCGAGGGTGACACCGTGGCGCGCCTGGGAGGCGATGAGTTTGTGGTGATGCTCGATGGGCTCAGTGAGCACAGCCTTGAGGCGGCCGCTCAAACTCGCCTGGTCGGGGAGAAGGTAGTGGCGAGCCTGAACGAGCCCTATCAGTTGGCGCAGCACGTTCACGCCAGTACCTGCAGCGTCGGTGCGACCTTGTTTGGCCAGGGGCAGCAAGTGCCGAATGATCTACTCAAGCAGGCCGATATCGCCATGTACCAGGCGAAGAACAGCGGACGCAATGCGCTGTGTTTCTTCGATCCGGCCATGCAGGCGTCCATTGCGCACCGCGCTGCGCTTGAGAAGGACCTGCGGCTGGCGTTGGCGGCCGGGCAGTTTCAGTTGTACTACCAGATGCAGGTTGCTCAGGATGGTTCGCCGGTCGGCGCCGAGGTCTTGATCCGCTGGATGCATCCTTCGCGCGGCATGGTCTCGCCGCTGGATTTCATACCCCTGGCGGAGGAAACCGGTTTGATTCTGCCGATTGGCCAATGGGTGCTCAAGACGGCTTGTGCGCAGCTCAGGGCCTGGGAGCAGGTGGTGGGACGCAGCGAGCTGCAACTGGCGGTGAACGTCAGTGCGCGCCAGTTTCGTCAGGCCGATTTTGTTCGGGAGGTTCGTGACGTGCTGGCCCAGACCGGGGCGAACTCGGCACTTCTCAAGTTGGAGTTGACCGAGTCAATGGTGCTGGACAACGTGCAGGACACCATCGAGAAGATGAACGCGCTCAAAGCGTTGGGCGTGCGGTTTTCGATGGATGACTTTGGCACCGGGCAGTCGTCCTTGTCGTACTTGTCACGTCTTCCCTTGGACCAGCTCAAGATGGACCAGTCCTTCGTGCGCAACATTGGTGTGGCCGCTACCGACGCAGTGATTATCCAGACCATCATTGGCATGGCCAGAAACCTTGGTCTGGAAGTCATCGCCGAGGGCGTGGAGACCGCTACGCAGCGGGCTTTTCTGGCGCAGCACGGGTGCGAGTTGTGTCAGGGTTTTCTGTTTGCCAGGCCACTGCCCTTGGGTGAGTTCGAGACTCTGCTGAACTCGGCCGATTCGGCCGTAGCGCAATGACCCTGGCTTGAAGGCAGTCGTCTGCGCCAGGACGCTGGCGTGGTGCGTTTCGTGGCAGGATGTGGGGATTGCATTCAACGGATTCCTTTGCCATGACTGCGCACACCTCCCAAGCCATCCAGATCGACCAGCCCGGCGGTTCGGAACAACTCAAACTGGTTCAGGTCACAGTCGGTGAGCCGGGTCCTGGCGAGATTCGTATCCGGCACCAGGCAGTCGGCCTGAACTTCATCGATGTCTACCACCGAACCGGTCTGTACCCCATGCCCATGCCGCTGCAGTTGGGCATGGAGGCTGCAGGCGTGGTCGAGGCGGTGGGGCCGGGCGTCACGCATCTCAAGGCGGGGGACCGGGCGGCCTACGCTTCCCTGCCGCCCGGCAGTTACTGCCAGTTGCGCGTAATGCCCGCCAAGTGCGTGTGCAAGCTGCCCGATGCGATCAGTTTCGAGACCGGTGCGGCCATGATGCTCAAGGGCCTGACCGCGCAGTATTTGCTCAAGCGCACGCAACCCCAGGGCGGCTTGCAGGCGGGGGACTTCGTGCTGTTTCACGCCGCCGCTGGCGGGGTCGGGCTGATTGCCTGCCAGTGGGCGCGCGCGCTGGGCCTGCGGCTAATCGCCACGGCGGGCTCGGAGGCCAAGTGCGCCTTGGCCTTGCAGCACGGGGCCGAGCATGCGATCAACTACCGCACTGAGGATTTTCTGGCCCGCGTCAAGGACATCACGGCCGGCAAGGGCGTCAAGGTGGTGTACGACTCGGTTGGAAAGGATACCTGGGACAAGTCGCTCGATTGCCTGCAGCCCTTTGGCCTGATGGCCAGTTTCGGCAATGCCTCGGGCCCGGTGCCGCCGTTCGCGCCGGGCATGCTGGGCGCCAAGGGCTCGCTTTACGTGACGCGCCAGACCCTGTTCACGCATATCGCCACGCGCGAGACGACGCAGGCCATGGCCGACGAGCTGTTTGCCGTGGTCGGCAGCGGCCAGGTGAACATACGCATCGACCAGCGTTACCCGCTGGCGGAGGTGCAACAGGCCCACCGCGACCTGGAGGCGCGCCAGACCACTGGCTGCAGCGTTCTGACGCTGTGACCTCCGCAGGCCGAAGCCATAATCAGTTCAATCCAACCAGGAGATCGTGATGCGTGTATTTCAGATTGAGGGCGATTGGGGCATGGCCAACCTGAAGCTGTCACAGCGGCCGCAACCCACGCCCGGCGCCGGGCAGGTGCTGCTGCGCATGAAGGCCTCGTCCTTGAATTATCGAGATTTGGTGGTGCCGGAGCGGGGTTACGGCAGCTACACCGGCACTCTGCCGCTGATTCCGATTTCGGACGGCGTGGGTGAGGTGGTTGAGGTGGGTGCCGGTGTCACACGGGTCGCCGTGGGCGACCGGGTCTGCCCGACCTTTTTTCAGAACTGGATTGCCGGTGAGCCCGATCTTGAGCGCCTGACGCAGTCGCTGGGCGGCCCCATCGACGGCACCATGGCCGAGTACATGTGTCTGTCGGAACAAGGCATGGTCAAGGTGCCGCCCTACCTCAGTGACCTGGAAGCGGCCACGCTGCCTTGTTCGGCGCTGACCGCCTGGAGCGCGCTCAACACCTGCGCGGCGGTCAAGCCTGGCGACAAGGTGCTGGTGCAAGGCACCGGCGGCGTGGCCTTGTTTGCCCTGATGTTTGCCAAGCTGGCGGGCGCCCACGTCACTGTGATCTCGTCGAGCGACGACAAGATTGCGCGCGTCAAGCAGATGGGCGCCGATGCCTGTATCAATTACCGCACCGAATCCGAGTGGGCCAAAGCCAGCCGCGCCATCACGGGCGGTACCGGCTACGACCTGATTCTGGAGTTGGGCGGCGAGAAGACGCTGCCGCAGTCCTTGCGCTGCGTGCGTCCGGGTGGCATTTTGTCGATGATCGGCATCCTGTCGGGCAGCACCATGGCTAGCTCCTTGGGGCTGATTGTCACGCGGCAGGTGCGGTTGCAGGGCGTCACGGTGGGCCACCGTGACGGTTTCGAGGCCATGCTGCGCGCCATGACCCAGCATCAGATCAGGCCGGTGGTGGACCGCGTCTTTGCCTTCGAAGAACTGAAGGAGGGTATGGCTTACCTCAAGAGCGGCAGTCAATTTGGCAAGGTTTGCGTGGCGCACGGTTCCTCAACGTGACCGCCGCTGCCGCCAAGCCGCGCGCGGCAAGACATCGCGCCTATGAAGACGTGTTGGCGCTGCTGACGGGCACCTTGTTCATTGCCCTGGGCGTGATGATGTACGGCAACATGCACCTGCTCACCGGGGGCACGGCAGGCTTGGCATTCTTGCTGCACTATGCCACTGGCTGGAATTTCAGTGTGCTGATCTTCTGTGTCAACCTGCCGTTTTACGCGCTGGCTTGGTGGCGCATGGGCAAGATGTTTGCGCTCAAGACCGTGGCTGCGGTTGGCCTGATGGCCTTGCTGGTGCAAAGCTTGCCTCAGTGGGTGGCGTTTCAGAGTCTGAACCCCTTGTTTGCCAGTGTCGTGGGCGGGTTGCTGATTGGTACTGGCATGTTGATGCTGTTTCGCCACCGCGCCAGTTTGGGCGGGATCAACGTGCTGGTGTTGTATTTGCAGGAGCGCTTTGGCTGGCGCGCCGGCACGGTGCAGATGCTGTTTGACTGTCTGATCGTGTTGGGGGCGTTCGCCGTGGTGGATTGGTGGCATGTGGCTTTGTCTGTGCTGGGCGCTGTGGTGATGAACATGACCTTGGCCGTGAACCACCGGCCAGGGCGCTACCTGGCCATGTAGAGTGGCCCACGCCATCCCATCAGCGTGGACCGGTGAGGCAATCGGCGCGCGCGAGACTGCAGCTGTCGACTTGGCGACTGTCGCCACCAGGACCACAGCATTGTGCCGGCTCCGATAGGATCGCAACTGCCCTATGTGCCAATGTGCGGTTGCGCACGCGGGCACGTTGGCGCCAGCTGCCGATCACCTCTTTGTTTGGAGTTCCCGCGATGTCTGATTTGAGCCACCTGATCAATCACCAGTTCCGCCTGGCCAGTCGCCCGGTGGGATTGCCAACCCAGGCCAACTGGTCGCGCACCCAGGAGCTGGTGCAGGCGCCACCACCCGGTGGCCTGTTGCTCAAAACACTCGCCCTATCGCTCGATCCGGCCATGCGCGGCTGGATGAACGAGGGCAAGAGCTACATCGCCCCGGTGGCCATCGGCGAGGTGATGCGTGCCGGTGGGGTGGGGCAGGTGCTGGCATCGAACCACCCGCAATTTGCAGTCGGCGACTATGTGAGCGCGGGCTTCGGTGTGCAGGAGTACTTGACGCTGGGGCCGGACGAGCTTGCCCGCAATGGCGTCGCCAAGATCGATTTGCGCCTGGGCAGCCTTACGCAATGGCTCAACGTGCTGGGCATGCCAGGCATGACCGGTTACTTTGGTTTGATGGACGTCGGTCAACCTCAGGCTGGTGAGACGCTGGTGGTGTCGGGGGCGGCCGGTGCGGTGGGCCAGACCGTGGGGCAGATGGCCCGAATCAAGGGCTGCCGCGTGGTGGGTATTGCCGGTGGGCCGGCCAAGTGCGATTGGGTGGTGGGGGAGCTGGGTTTCGATGCCTGTATCGACTACAAGGCCGGCCCCAACGCGGTGAAGGACGGCCTCAAGCAGCATTGCCCCAAGGGCGTGGACATCTACTTCGACAACGTGGGCGGCGAGATCCTTGATACCGTGCTGACCCGCATCAACCGGCGCGCGCGCATCATCATTTGCGGCGCCATCAGCCAGTACAACAACACCACGCCGGTACAGGGCCCCAAAAACTACCTCAGCCTGCTGGTCAACCGCGCCCGTATGGAAGGTATCGTGGTGTTCGACTACGCAGCGCGCTACCCGCAAGCGATCGCCGAGATGGCCGGCTACCTGAAAGACGGCCGCATGAAGAGCAAGGAAGACGTGGTGCAGGGGCTGGACGCCTTCCCCGACGCGCTGGGCAAGCTGTTCAGTGGCGAGAACTTCGGCAAGTTGGTGCTGCAGGTCGCGCCGACTTAACGCGGTGCCCGATCCGCGCTGGCTTCAATCGATCAGCGCGGCATAGACCAGGTTGGCGAACAGCATGCGGTAGTGCTCGCGCTGGTTGGGCGCCTGCACCATCAGAATCGCAAACAGGTCTTGCAGCGGGTCGACAAAGAAGGTGGTGCCACCGAGGCCGCCCCAGTAGTAGCTGCCGATCGAGCCCGGCACGCTGGCCACGCCGGCGTGCAGTCGCACGGCAAAACCCAATCCGAAACCGTAGCCCAGTGGCAGCAGATCGCGCGACCAGCCGGGGTTGACCGGGATACTGCCCAGGTGGTCCGTCGTCATGAAAGCCACGGTATGCGGGCTGAGCAGCCGCACGCCTTCAAGTTGACCGCGGTTAAGCAGACACTGCAGCAAACGCGCATAGTCGTGTGCGGTGCTGGCCAGCCCGCCGCCAGCGCTTTGGCGCGCCACGTGTTGGCGCACGTCGATCATGCGCATCTGCAGGCCGCCGTCAGGGTCTTTCGCAAACGGTTCGGCGATGCGCTCATGGTGCTGGGCGGGTACCGTGAACCAGGTCTCCGTCATGCCCAAAGGCTCCAATATCAATTGGTGCAAAAGCTCATACAGCGTTTGTCCACAAATCACTTCGAGCACATGCCCGAGCACGTCAGTGGCGCGGCTGTATTCAAACACGCTGCCTGGGTGGGCCACCAGCGGCAGACTCGCCAGCGTCTGGCTGTGCTCGGCGTTGCTGCCGTCGCGTGCGGCGACGCGGGCCTGTGCGTAGCGGCGTTGAATCGGACCGCTGCCCATGAACTCATAGGTCAGGCCTGCCGTGTGGCGCAGCAGGTCGTGGATGGTGGCGCCTTGTGGTACGTCATGCAAGTGAAGCGCGCCGTCCACCACGGTGCCGACTTGTTGCTTGGCAAAGGCGCCCAGGTACTTGGCCACCGGATCGGCCAACTGAAGGCGTCCCTGCTCTACCAGCATCATCGCGGCTACCGACACAATCGGTTTGGTCATGGAATAGACGCGAAAGATCGACCCAACTTGCATGGGTGTGCCCTTGGCTGGATCTTGCAGTCCCAGGCTCTCGAACATGACGGTCTGCCCGCGGCGAGCAATCAGCGCCACCACACCCGGCAGACGCTGGCGATCCACCTCTGCCTGTAGTACCGCAGACAGTCGTTGCAGACGAACTGGGCAGAAACCAAGTTGGCTGGCTGATGTGTTCGGGCGGGGGGATGGGTGCAGCAAGGGCGGCTGGCGGTGCGTCATGGCGGCTTGGAGGTGAATGCATCAACGGTTGCGACCCGCTATTGTCGCCAGGTACGCACAGCCTCGGCACGTCGGGTCCAACAATCGATGCTAGGATCAAGCTATGAGGAATTTGCATGACGATAGGGCGTAAACCCCGATGCTCGCTGGCGCCGGGCAAGTTAAATTCTTAGCTGTGATTGCTGTGAGCAAGCGCCTCGTCTTGTCGAAAATTAACCACTGGAGTTTGAAATGAAGAAGCATTTGTTAGCCTTGGCCGTCATGGCGGCGGTATCCACGGGCGCTCAGTCCCAGACCACCGACACCATTAGCAAGGTCAAAGCATCGGGCACCATCACCATGGGCGTGCGTGACTCGTCCGGTGCCCTGTCGTACACCCTGGGTGACGGCCAGTACACTGGCTTTCATGTCGAAGTGTGCGGCCGCATCATTGCCGACCTGGAAAAGGCAGCCGGCAAGAAGCTCACCGTGAAGTACCAGCCCGTCACCTCGCAAAACCGCATTCCGTTGGTGCAAAACGGCACCGTCGACATCGAGTGCGGCTCCACCACCAACAACGCCACCCGCCAAAAGGACGTATCCTTTGTGGTGACCACTTTCGTTGAAGAGGTGCGCATGGCGGTCAAGGCCGACTCCGGTATTTCCGGCATTGCCCAGCTCAATGGCAAAAACGTGGCGACCACCACTGGCACCACATCAGTGCAGACGCTGCGCAAGAACGAACGTGCCACCGGCGTGGACTTCAAGGAAGTCTATGGTAAGGACCATTCGGACAGCTTCTTGCTGCTCGAATCCGGTCGCGCCGATGCCTTTGTGATGGACGGTGCCATTTTGGCTGGCAACATTGCGACATCCAAGAACCCGGCCGGGTTCAAGATTGTGGGCGAGACGCTCAGCGTCGAACCGATCGCGATCATGATCCGCAAAGACGACCCTGCGTTCAAGAAGCTGGCCGACGACACCGTCAAGGGCATGATGAAATCGGGCGAAATCGCCAAGCTGTGGGACAAGTGGTTCATGCAGCCGATTCCACCGAAGAACACCAAGGTGGGCTATGCTGCCAGCGAGAGCACCAAGGCGGCGTGGGCCAACCCGAATGACAAACCCATGGAAGACTACGCCAAGAAGTAAGCGTAACCAGCGGGCTTGAGGGCCGGATCCCGTCTGTCTGCAGTGCAGGTGGGCGGGGTTTTTTTTGACTGGATGGTTTTGTTTGCCGAAGGTGATTTATATGACGTGGGACTGGCAAGTTTTTCCTGAATGACGACGGTAGCGGCCGCACCTACCTGCAGTGGATGTTCGACGCCTGGGGCTGGACACTGGCGGTAGCTGGCAGTTCCTGGGTGGTGGCGGTGTTGGTGGGATTCTTCATGGGCACCTTGCGCACCTTGCCCAATAGCCCGCTGCTGGTGCGGCTTGCCGGCGCCTGGGTGGAGCTGTTTCGGAACATTCCCTTACTGGTGCAGATATTTTTGTGGTATTTCGTGGTGCCCAAAGTGTTCCCCGTGATGCAGCAGTTGCCGGGCTTTGTGCTGGTGGTGTTTGCCCTTGGGTTTTTTACCTCGGCCCGGATAGCCGAACAGGTGCGTGCCGGCGTTCAGGCCCTGCCCAAGGGCCAGCGCTATGCCGGTATGGCGATGGGTTTTACCACTGCGCAGACCTACCGCTACGTGATCCTGCCCATGGCGTTTCGTATCATCCTGCCGCCGCTGACCAGCGAGAGCATGAACCTGCTGAAAAATTCATCGGTGGCCTTTGCGGTGTCGATCGCCGAGCTGACCATGTTTGCCATGCAAGCCCAGGAAGAGACGTCGCGCGGCGTGGAAATCTATCTGGCCGTGACGGCGTTGTACGCGGTGTCGGCTTTTGCGGTCAACCGAGGCATGGCCTTTGTCGAGCGACGTGTTCAGATCCCCGGCTTCATCGTTGCGGGCGGCACGGGGGCACTGAGATGTTTGGACTTGACCTTACGTTCTTCAACTGGGAATGTGATCAGCAAGTTCGTTATGAACGGCTTCTGGTTCAGTGTTGAGTTGACCATCATCGCGACTATTGGCGGGGTCGTGTTCGGAACTGTGTTGGCGTTGATGCGACTGTCTGGCAATAAGACGTTGATGTTGCCGGCGACGTTCTACGTCAACGGCATGCGTTCGATCCCGCTGGTGATGGTCATCCTTTGGTTCTTCCTGCTGATGCCGATACCTTCATCGCCTTCGAGGCGGCCTACTTCAGCGAGATCATGCGCGCGGGCATCCAGTCGATTCCGCGTGGCCAGGTGCATGCTGGGCAGGCGCTGGGCATGACCTACGGCCAGAACATGCGGCTGGTGGTGCTGCCGCAGGCCTTTCGCAACATGCTGCCGGTGCTTTTGACGCAGACCATCATCCTGTTTCAGGATACCTCGCTGGTGTACGCGATCGGTGCGTACGACCTGCTCAAAGGCTTCACGACCGCCGGAAAGATTTACGGTCGCCCCGAAGAAGCCTACTTGCTGGCGGCCGTGGTGTATTTCGTGCTTTGCTACAGCCTGTCCTATGCGGTCAAGCGGCTGCACAAACGCATCGCCATTGTTCGATAGCAGCCGATGATCGGGTGCAGGTTTTAAGTATTGGAGTATCTAATGATCGAACTCAAAAATGTCTCCAAGTGGTACGGCCCGGTGCAGGTGCTGACCGATTGCTCGACCAAAATCCAAAAGGGCGAAGTGGTCGTGGTGTGCGGCCCTTCAGGCTCGGGCAAGTCGACCTTGATCAAGACCATCAACGCGCTGGAGCCTTTCCAGAAAGGTGAGATCACGGTCGACGGTGTGGCGGTGCACGACCCCAAGACCGACCTGCCCAAACTGCGCAGCCGCGTGGGCATGGTGTTTCAACATTTCGAATTGTTTCCTCACCTGAGCGTGACCGAGAACCTGACGATCGCCCAGATCAAGGTACTGGGCCGCAACCCGGACGACGCCAAGACGCGTGGCCTCAAAATGCTCGAACGCGTCGGCCTGATGGCGCACAAGGATAAGTTCCCAGGCCAGCTCTCTGGCGGGCAGCAGCAGCGGGTGGCGATCGCCCGCGCACTGAGCATGGACCCGATCGTGATGCTGTTCGACGAGCCCACCTCCGCGCTGGATCCCGAAATGGTGGGCGAGGTGCTCGACGTGATGGTCGGATTGGCCAACGAGGGCATGACCATGATGTGTGTTACCCACGAGATGGGGTTTGCGCGCAAGGTCTCGAGCCGCGTGATTTTTATGGACGTTGGCGGCAAGATTCTGGAGGACTGCTCCAAGAGCGACTTCTTCAACAAGCCAGAAGACCGGCAGGCGCGTACCAAGGACTTTCTCAACAAGATTCTGCAGCACTGAGGGAACGGTGTGGCGTGACCGCGGCCACGGGCGGTGGCGGTTTGGACCAGGCCTCGGATCAACGCGCAGTTGCGCGGTTTGCGATAGTCGGGGCATACTGACAGCCGCAGCCATCGCGTTGGATGGACTGGCTTGGACGCGACCCAATTAGAAAGAGGAGACCGGCGTGCTGTTTCAAACACTGAAATCGTTGTCCCTGGCCAAGCGACTCACTGCCGGGTTTGCCACCGTGCTGTTGTTGTTGGTTGCGGTGGCCATCACGGGCGCCTACTCGATGCGGGTGCTGGGCCAGAAGGTCCAGACCATTGTTCAGGTTAACAACGCCAAGACCGAAGTCGCCAACGACCTGTTGACCAGCATCGACTCGCTGGCAATCCAGACCCGGTCAGTGGCCCTGTTTGCCAACCTCGAGACTGATCTTGATGGCAAGCAGGCCGCTTTAGAAGTCAGCCTCGCCAAGGTCGCCGAAGAGAAGTACCTGGCCACCGAGAAGAAGCTTGCCGCGCTGCTGGCGCTGCCGCAATCGAGTGACGCTGAACGCGCCTTGTTTGCCGATATTACGGCCGCCGCCAAGGTGGCTTTGCCGGAGGTTCGCGAAGCGGTGCAACAGGGCTCGGACCGCGACACCGTGGCTGCCGTGCTGACCTTGACCAACCGCGTTCGACCCCAAGAGATCAAAATGCGCCAGAAGGTGCTGGAGCTGGTCTTGCTGCAGCGCAAGCTGACCGACGAGGCCAACGCCGAGGTGGCGCGCCTGGAGCGCCAGACCCAGCTCGTTTCGGTGGGGCTGGTGGTGTTTGCCTTGGCCCTGGGTGGCGCCATTGGCTGGGGCATCACCAACAGCGTTACGGCGCCGATCGGCCGCGCCGTGGTGGTGGCCGAGCGCATCGCTGATGGCGACCTGTCTTCAGAGATTGAGGTGCGCATCCACGACGAGACCGGGCGACTGCTCGAAGCCATTCGGGCCATGCAGGAGCGCTTGCGTACGCTCGTCGGTGGCATTCGCCAGGCGGCCGATTCGATTGAGGTGGCCAGCAGCGAGGTGGCCTCGGGCAACCAGGACCTGAGCCAGCGCACTGAGCAGACCGCCTCGAACCTGCAGCAAACTGCGCAATCGATGGACCACCTGACCAGCATCGTGATGCGTAGCGCGGAGTCCGCCAAACAGGCCAACCAAATGGCATCGACCGCCGCCAGTGTGGCGGCGCGTGGCGGCACTGTGGTGGCCGAGGTGGTGACCACGATGGGCGAGATCAACGCCAGCTCAAAGAAGATTTCCGACATCATCGGTGTGATCGATGGCATTGCGTTTCAGACCAACATTTTGGCGCTCAACGCTGCCGTCGAGGCGGCGCGGGCGGGTGAACAGGGCCGTGGTTTTGCCGTGGTGGCCTCCGAGGTGCGCAGCCTGGCCGGTCGTTCCGCAGAGGCCGCGCGTGAAATCAAGAGCCTGATCGGGGCCAGCGTGGATCGGGTTGAGCGCGGGGCCAAGCTGGTGGCTGATGCGGGCAGCACCATGACTGACATCGTCACTTCGGTCAAGCGTGTCAACGACACGCTGGGTGAGATCACGGCGGCGGCGTCCAGTCAGAGTTCGGGTATCAGCGAAATCAACTCGTCGATCGCCGCGTTGGATCAGATGACTCAGCAGAACTCGGCGCTGGTCGAGCAGAGCGCAGCCGCGGCCGAGAGTCTGAAGGAGCAGGCGGCCCGATTGACACAGGTCGTGAGCAACTTCAAGCTCGATCGGCGCGACGGTCCATCGGTTGACCGCCGGCCGCAGCAGTTGGGGGCCCAGCATGTGCGGCGCTTGCCCGGCTAAGGGATCACGGCGCAGGCCAGCGGCACTCACGAACTCAAAGTGCTTATGAAACGAATCAAGCAAGCGGCGCTGGCAGCGGCGGTGTGGGCGTGCTTGGCGACAATGCCGGCGCACGCGGGCAAGACGCTGGATGACATCAGGGCACGGGGCCAGGTGGTTTGCGGTGTGCATACCGGTCTGGCCGGATTTTCGGCCACCGACGCACATGGGAGATGGGTTGGCCTTGATGTCGATGTCTGCCGCGCCATTGCTGCCGCGACCCTCGGTGATGGGGACAAGGTCAAGTTCATTCCACTGCCTGCGTCATCCCGCTTCACAGCCCTGCAGTCCGGCGAAATTGATGTGCTGTCGCGCAACACCACTTTCACCTTGACCCGCGACGCCTCGCTCGGTTTGCACCAGACCGTGGTCACCTACTACGATGGGCAGGGCTTCATGGTGCCGGTCAAGAGCAAAATCAGTCGTGCCAGTCAGCTCAAGGGTCACACCGTCTGCGTGCAGACTGCTACGACCACGCAGAAGAACCTTGCCGATTACTCCACCGCCCATGGCCTGGGCATCAAATCGGTAATGTTTGAAAAACTTGAAGCGGTGGAGGGTGCCTATTTTTCGGGTCGCTGCACCGCCTACAGC
Source organism: Candidatus Rhodoferax odensensis (assembly GCA_016718405.1). Lineage (GTDB taxonomy): Bacteria > Pseudomonadota > Gammaproteobacteria > Burkholderiales > Burkholderiaceae_C > Rhodoferax_D > Rhodoferax_D odensensis. The sequence continues at coordinate 10,921 of JADKDJ010000008.1, read as the reverse complement.
ACAGATGCGTCGGGCCTGGCGTCGGTGCGCAACAAGTCAGCCAAAAATCCGGCTGATCACGTCATCCTGCCCGAGATCATTTCCAAGGAGCCTCTTGGGCCGATGGTGCGCCGTGGCGACGACGAGTGGTTTGCCATCGTCAAATGGGTGGTCTACGGTTTGCTCGCGGCCGAGGAGTACGGCATCACCCAAGCCAATGTGGATGCCATGAGGCAAAGCGCGGACCCGCAGATCGGCAGTATCTTGGGCACCACCGAGGACACCGGCAAGCCCCTGGGGCTGGAGCGTGAGTGGCTGGCTCGCGCGATCAAGTCCACTGGCAACTATGGCGAGATTTTCGAGCGCAATGTTGGTCCCAAGTCGGCCTTGAAGCTGCCGCGTGGACTCAACAATCTGTGGACCAAGGGTGGCCTGATGTATGCCCACCCGGTGCGCTGACTCAGACTGCAGTGCACGTGGCTCAGAACAAGCCCTTCTCCATGATCCGCGAGTTTCACCTCGCTGACTGGTTCACCTTGGCCAATTCGTTTTGTGGCGTCGGAGCGCTGTTCTCGGTGATGACCTACCTGCAGACGCTCGACCCTTTGCACCTGTACTTTGCCTGCGGCCTGATACCCGTGGCCTTGTTCTTTGATGTGCTCGACGGACGCATCGCGCGCTGGCGTCAGCAAAGCTCCGCGCTGGGCCGCGAGCTTGATTCGCTGGCGGACGTGATCTCGTTTGGTGTGGCGCCCGCTGTCATTGCTTATGGCTGTGGCATGCAGGGCTTGTTTGACCGCATCGTGCTGGTTTACTTCGTGGCCTGCGGGGTGTCGCGACTGGCTCGCTACAACGTTACCGCTGAACAATTGTCGGAGGGCACGGGAAAAGTGAAGTACTTCGAGGGCACGCCCATTCCCACTTCATTGCTACTGGTGGCGGTGCTGGCCTGGGCCACTTGGGCCCAGGCGATCGGGGACGACTTGTGGTTTGGCGTGGTCAAGATTGCCGGCTTCCAGTTGCATCCCCTGGTGCTGATGTTTGCCCTGTCGGGTTCGCTGATGATCAGCCGGATCCGCATTCCCAAGCTCTGAGCCCGCCGGGCGCAGCGCCGTTTACTGGGCGGCTGGCGTCTTCTGCGCGTCGTGCTTCTGTTTGTAGATGGCGGCGCTGTTGCGGTCTGCCTGGCGTTGCAAGCGCCGGCGTTCTTTGCGCGTCACGACGCCATCGGCCTTGGCGGCTTGCTCGTTGGCGGCCAGATTGGCTTCACGGTTCTCCATGCGGGCAGCTTCCTTGGGCGTGAGTTGTCCAGAGGCCACGCCTTGGTCGATGCGGGCCTGTTGCTTGGCTTCGCGTTTGTCCAGTTTGGGTGTGGCAGTCTGCGCAAATGCGGCGCCGCCAATGGCCAGGGCCAGGGTTACGATCAGTGCTTTCGTTTTCATGGTCAACTCCGATTGAAAAAACTGGGCATGGAAAAAGCTCCATGCGCCTACAACGCCCCGTTGCCTCGCCGTGGCTGACATACCGTTGGCAAAGATGTGTAACGAGATGTCACCATAGTAGAGAACCTGGGGCACTTGTGCAAACGACTCCAGCCATGTTGATGCAAGAAAGTGGCTTGGACGCGATGCCGGGGGGCATTCCGGTCAGGGCGTTCGCCGCGACACGGTTGTGCGCTCGATCAGCCTGTCGTCACCGAGCACGATCATGGCAAACAGAAACTCGTCAAGGCTGGTGGCGCGTGCCGTGCGACGTGCCAGCAGTGGCGTGGCTTGCGGGTTCAGTACCACGAAGTCGGCCTCACACCCTGGTTGCAGGTTGCCGATCGAGGCCCGGCCGTTGCGGCCATCCAAACCCAGAGCGGCGGCGGCGCCAGCCGTGTGTTGCCACCACAAGTGCTGCGGGCTGAGCGACAGGCCGGGCTTGGTCTGCCCCTCGCGGCCCACCACATAGGCCGCCAGCATGGTGTGAAATGGGCAGAACGATGTGCCGCCCCCTACGTCGCTGGCCAGTCCGTAGCCCATGCCCATGCGGTCGGCCCCAGCGTAATCAAAAAAGCCGCTGCCCAGGAACAGGTTACTGGTCGGGCTGACGGCGGCGGCCGCGCCAGTGCCCTGCATCAGTGCGCGGTCCTCATCGTCAAAGTGAACGCAGTGGGCGTAGACGGCGCGTTCGCGCATCAGCCCAAAATCGGCATACGTGGCCAGGTAGCTGCGTGACCGGGGAAAGAGCTCCCGCGCCCAGCGGATCTCGTCTTTGTTCTCGGCTACGTGTGATTGGATCCACACGTCGGGGTACTTGGCGGCCAAGACGCCCGCCCCGACCAACTGTGCCTCACTGCAGCTTGGCGCAAAACGCGGTGTGATCGCGTAGCCCAGGCGGTCTACGCCATGCCATTGCTGGATCAGCGCTTCGGTGTCAAGCAGGCTTTGCTCGGTATCGTTGCGAACGCCTTCTGGCGCGTGGCGATCCATCAGGCACAAGCCGGTGATCATGCGTACGTGCTTTAGGCGTGCCGCTGCAAACAGGGCCTGCACCGAGGCCACGTGTGCGCTGGCAAAACTGAGCGACGTGGTCACTCCGTTGCGCAGCAGCTCTGCTACAAAAAAAGTAGCTGCCTGAGCGCAGTAGTCGGGGTTGGAGAAGCGTTCTTCTTCGGGAAACGTGTAGTGTTCCAGCCACGGCAGCAAGCCGTCGGCAGGCGAGGCAATGACATCGGTTTGTGGGTAGTGGTTGTGCAGGTCGACAAATCCTGGCGCGATCAGGTGTCCGGGCAGCTCCTCGCAGGGTACCTGCGCAAACTGCGGCGCCAATTGTGCGTATGGCCCAACCGCCTGCACCACCTGTTGACCGCGCGCATTGGGCCCGACTACCAACAGGCCGTCTTCTTCAAAGACCGCGCTGTGTGCGGGCGCCCGATCCACCGCAAAGCGCAGCAGGCGGGCGCGGTACGCTTGCATGGCTGCGGGCCGTGGCAAATCGCGTGGTGGCCCAGCGCGTTACTTGCTCGCTGCCTTGGCCGGACGAGCCGCGCCGGACGCCCCGGGCGCAGGCGCCATGGGTAGGCCCAGCCTTTTGGTGACGGATTGTTCCAGGGCGCGCATCTTGGGCTCGACGGCTGCTTTGGTTTCTGCCACCAGTTTCTCGATCAGGCCTTTGTGCATTTCACCCCCCATCTCGCTGTACTTGCGGTTGATGGGAGACTCCAGGATGGCGATGAGTTGCTTGAGTTCCTCCTCCGAGAACCGCTCCTCCAGCAGCACGCCGACGGTTGCCGGCGCCAGCTTGATCGCCCGCTCCCGCACCAGTGGCACGGCCTCGTCTAGATACTTCTTCGTGTCGGCCTGAATCTCTTTGGCGATGGCCTCGCGCTTGTCGGCCGCCACCCGGCTCTGCAGCGCCTGGCCCGCCTGTTGCAGCACCAGCAGGGCCGGACGTTCGGCCAGCGTCCGAGCGGCTTGCTCGATGGCGGGTTGCTGCAATTGCAGGACCTTGGCCACCAATTCTTTCTTGGCGGCGCTGGTGTCCGCCTGAGCCGAACTCACCAGCGCAAGCAGCGCAAACACCCATACGTTCTTCATCTCATGCACTCCAAAGCAACGCTCGCCATCGGACCATCCAGGGCGGTTGTTGACAAAGGGTGCATTATCGTTTGCCTCCCAAGGTGGCGCGCAGGACGACTGAACAGCTGGCGTCGGAGCTGCTTCCTGTTTGGGACGCATTCCTCCGAAGACGAGGCTAAGAATTGATCGAAAATCGCCCGTTGCGTGGTTGAATTTCAACCATTAGAATGCCGCAATGCACACACGACACATTGCCCTGCTATTGACCGACGCTTTGAAAGACACCCCTGTCGTCCTGGTCAATGGCGCGCGCCAAAGCGGCAAGAGTACGCTGGTTCAAGCGGCGGGAGACGCAGCCACGGGAAACGTCGCTCGCAGGTACCTGACCTTGGATGACACGGCCGTCCTTAGTGCCGCCAAAAGCGACCCGGCGGGTTTCATTGACGGTTTGCAAGGCCCGGTGACGCTTGACGAAGTGCAGCGCGCGCCGGAGCTCTTTTTGCCCATCAAGGCCGCCGTGGACCGGCGTAGGGAGCCAGGGCGTTTTCTGCTCACCGGCTCTGCCGACGTGCTCCTGCTGCCAGGTATTGCCGATTCCCTGGCCGGGCGCATGGAAGTACTGTCGCTTTGGCCCCTGTCTGCCGCCGAACTGGTGGACGCACCTGACACCAACCGCGCCGATGCGCTGTTCTCTGGCGACTGGTCTGCATTGCAGGTGCTGCCCTGCGACAAAGCGGCGCTGAGTGCGCGGCTGGTCAGCGGCGGCTTTCCGGAAGCGGCCGCGCGCACCACGCAGCCACGGCGCGAGGCCTGGTTCAACAGCTATGTGCAAGCCGTACTGCAGCGGGATGTGCGCGAACTGGCCAACATCGAACAGCTGACCGAAATCCCCAACCTCCTGCAACTGCTGGCCACACGCAGCGGTTCACTGCTGAACCTGGCCGAACTCTCGCGTACCGCCAAATTGCCGCAAACCACTCTCAAACGCTACTTCGCGCTGCTTGAGATGCTGTTCCTGGTGGTACGCCTGCCGTCATGGGAACGCAATGCGGGCAAGCGCCTGGTCAAAGCGCCAAAAGTGTTTCTTCCGGACTGCGGCTTGTTGAGCTATTTTCTGGGGGACACGCCCCAGGGCCTGACTGCGCGACCCGGCCTACCCGGCGGCACGGTAGAAACCTTTGTGCTGACCGAGCTGCTCAAGCATGTGGCGTTCTCGGCGCAACGCCTGTCGCTCTGGCACTACCGCACGCAAACCAATACCGAAGTGGACTTCATCCTGGAAAACCGCATGGGCCAGATTGCGGGCATTGAAGTGAAAGCCAGCGCCACGGTGGACGGCAAAGACTTCAAGGGCCTGCGCCATTTGCAGGAAACTGAAAGCCCCCTCTTCCAGCGTGGCATCGTGTTGTACGCGGGGCGGGAAGTCGTGCCGTTTGGAGAGAACCTATGGGCCGTTCCGCTGTCCTTCTGGTGGGCCCTCAACCCTTCGCATCAAGGCGTGTCAACATGACTCCCCCTGACCTGACACCAGAAGGCATCGAAGTGCATAAGCAGGTGCAGCGCCACTTGGGGCGTTGCCTTATGCGGATTCAACAGTACGAACGCACTGTCAAAGCCATTGCTGCGCACTCAGATCTCGCAGGGCCAGCCAATCAACTCGCGGACATTCAAGCCAAGCGCATCGAAAAAGCGTCGACGGCCAGTTTGGGCACTCTGGTCAAAGGTGAAGGTACCATCTTCACCACGCTGCGGGCCTTGTTCACCGCAGGTGGGCCAGAACCCGACGCGTTGGATCAAAGCAAACTGCCTGCGGACCAAGCCGCCTTTGCCATCCGTTTCCGCATTCAAATGACAGAGGAGCAACGTGCGGAGACGATCCGTGAGCTCGACGCTTGCGTGGCGCTGCGCAACCGGCTGGTGCACCACTTCATGGACGACTTCGACATCTTCTCCGATGCGGGTTGCGCACAAGCATTGCAACACCTGCACGACAGCTATACCGAGATCGACAAGCAGTTCAACGCGCTGCGATCTCACCTTATGCAGATGGGGGAAACTCGCCAACGCCTCGCGGTGCTCATGCAAACACCGGAGTACCTCGACATGCTGACGGGGGATTGCACAGAATAACCCAAAGAAATCCGCTTGTAGTCCCCGCCAATACTGCGTCAGCAGCTTCTACTTCGATAGCGCCCGCCAGACATCGGTCGTACAGCACCTGTCCGTCGGAACAGTTCATCAGGCCCGGCGACCTTCGCGCGCACACGCCAGGACCTGCAGTGCATGAAGCCCAAGCGGCGCGTTTTTCAGGTCAACTGCAGCGCGACCGACACGATCAGTGGCGAGGGGTGCAACCGGGCCATGGCACACACGTCTTCATGGCGGCCACGCCGCAGGGCGTAGCAGCGCGGCAAATCTACACGAATATCACTTCGCGTTCAGCGTGCCCTGCACACCCTCGACCAGCCAGTTCATTTTTTGAATCTGCTCGTCGCTCATGCTCTTGCCCGCGGCGATCACCTCATGGCCCTGGTTGTCCTTCACCGCCACCTTGGCCGCGAAGGGCTGCAGTTTGCCGGCCGCCAGTTCCTTCTGCCGCGCGAGCACTTCCTGTTGCACCACTTGCGGCACTTTGCTGCCAAAGCCATCGACGCGGATCATGCCCTGCTTGACGCCGCCCCACAGCCGGGCACTGTGCCAGTTGCCGTTCAGTGCCGCTTGGGTGCGCTGGGTGTAGTAGTCGCCCCACTCATGGGTGACGGCCACGATCTGCGCGTCCGGCGCAATTTTGCGCATGTCCGAGTGGTAAGCCACGGCCAGTTTGCCGCGCTCCTGGGCGGCCGCCATGACGGCGGTGGAGCCGGTGTGAAAGGCGATCACGTCCACATCCTGGTTGAACAGCGTCATCGCCGCGTCGCGCTCGCGCGTTGGGTCGAACCAGGCGTTGAGCCATACCACCCTGACCTGCGCCTTGGGGTTGACCGAACGCATGCCCAACGTGAAGGCGTTGATGCCTTGCAGCACCTCGGGAATCGGGAAGCCCGCCACATAACCCGCGATGTTGCTCTGCGTCATGCGCCCTGCGGCAATGCCGGCCAGATAGCGGCCTTCGTAGTAGCGGGCGTTGGCCACCGCCACGTTGGGTGCGGTCTTGTAGCCGGTGATGGACTCGAACTTGACGTCCGGAAATTCCAGAGCCACCTTGAGCGTGGGCTCCATGTAGCCAAAGCTGGGCGTGAAGATCAGCTTGTGGCCGGTGGCCGCCAGGTCGCGGATGACGCGCTCGGCATCCGGCCCTTCGGCCACGTTTTCGACATAGCTGGTCTTGACCTGATCACCCAGCGCGGCCGCGACGGCCTTGCGACCTTCTTCGTGCTGGCGCACCCAACCGGCGTCCCCGATCGGGGCTACGTAAACGAAGCCAACTTTTAGCGGCTCCTTGGCGGTGGTGAGTACCGAGGCGCTCGGCTTGGCGGCCGGGGCAGGCTGTGAATAGGCGGGAAAGAAACAACAGGCGGCCGCAAGCGCGGCTACGAGGTTTTTGTACATGGTGGTCCTCTACATGGCTCCGGCTTGACAAAAAAGCACAAGCCCGCCGGAGCAGCGGGCTTGTCGGCGTATTTTAGCGCAGGCGCCACCTACGGGCTGCTGAACCAGGATCTACAACACCAGCATCGCCCGAAAGTCGTTCACATTGGTGTGGGTCGGGCCGGTCACGACCAGGTCGCCTAACGGTTCGAAGAAGCCGTAGGCATCGTTGCGGTCCAGGTAGTCGTCGAGCTTCATGCTCAGGCCCAGCGCGCGCGCCAGTGTGTCGGGCGCCACGAGGGCGCCAGCATTGTCTTGCACACCGTCGATGCCGTCGGTGTCGGCTGCGAGCGCCCACACCTGCAGCTGGCCTTGCAGCGCTTGGGCCAGGCCCATGCAGAACTCGCCCGCGCGCCCGCCGCGCCCTGGCGCAACGCCGAGCGGCAAGGGCTTGACCGTGACCGTGGTCTCGCCGCCCGACAGGATCACGCAGGGCCGAGTAAAGGGCTGCCCGTGGCGCGCCACCGCGCGCGCCAGTGCCGCGTGCACCTTGCCCACCACGCTGGACTCGCCCTCGATCTCGTCGCTCAGAATGTGCGCGGCGATGCCGGCCGCGCGTGCCGCCTCGGCAGCGGCTTGCAACGACTGCAGCGGGGTGGCGATCAGGTGTACCGCGTTGCCGGCAAACACGGCATCGCCGGGTTTGGGCGTCTCTAGGTCGCCTTGCTCAAGCTGGCGCCGGATCGCGGGCGGGATGGCGATGTCGTAGCGCCGCAGCACCGCCAGCGCCTCGGCGCAGTCGGACGGGTCGGGCACGGTGGGGCCGCTGGCAATCACCGAGGGGTCGTCGCCGGGCACATCGCTGATGGTGAGCGTGACCACGCGCGCCGGCGCGCAGGCAGCGGCGAGCCGCCCGCCCTTGATGCGCGAGAGGTGCTTGCGCACGCAGTTCATCTCGGCGATGCTCGCGCCGCTGTTGAGCAGCGCCTGGTTGATGGCGCGCTTGTCGGCCAGCGTCAGGCCGTCGGCCGGTAGTGTCAGCAGGGCTGAGCCACCGCCGGAGATCAGGCACAGCACCAGGTCGTCCGAAGTCAACCCTTTGGTCAGCGCCAGCATGCGTTCGGCGGCATGTTGGCCGGCGGCGTCGGGTACCGGGTGCGCGGCCTCGACCACCTCGATGCGTTGCGCCAAGCCCACAGGACGTGGTGGAACGTGGCCGTAACGCGTGACCACCAAGCCGTGCAGCGGCGCGTGCGCGGGCCACAGCGCCTCCAGCGCGTGGGCCATCGAACCACCGGCCTTACCGGCGCCGAGCACCAACGTGCGCCCCTTCGGTGGGGGCGGCAGGCAAGCCGGCATGCGATGAGCGGGTAGGGCTTGCTGGACCGCAACTGAGAACAAGTATTTCAGAAACTCGCGCGGTTGGGTGGTTGGGTTGGGTGGGGACATGGGGTTAGGGTCAGTTCAGGGTACGGGGGCGCCGGCCTCAAACCAGCGGCGGATCAGGGCACGCTCTGCCTCGGTGATGGCGGTGGCGTTGTTCAGCGGCATGGCCCTGCTAAGCACCGCTTGTTGGTAGACCGCTTGCGCGTGCTGCTTGAGCGCTTCGGGCGAATCGAGGCGCACGTTTTTCATCTGTACCTGCGCGCCGTGGCAGCTGTAGCAGCGTTGTGCCAGTACCGGTTGCAGTTCAACGTAGCCCACCGTCACTGGCGCCGCCGAGGCTGGCCCCACGGGCGGCAGGTCCGGCTTGAGCCAGACGATCACGCCCAGCAGCATCGCCACGCCAACGCCGGCATGGGCCAGAGGGTTGCGGTTGCGCCCGAGCTTGTAGCCATGGCGCAGCACGAAGAACTGACGGATGGCGGCGCCGGCCAACATCATCAGAATCAGCACCAACCAGTTCTGCGGGTGGCTGTAGGTGAAGCTGTAGTGGTTGCTGAGCATGGCAAACAGCACCGGCAGCGTGAAGTAGGTGTTGTGCACACTGCGCTGCTTGCCACGTTGGCCGTGCACAGGGTCCACCGGCTGGCCGGCCTTGATGGCGGCCACCACCTTCCTTTGGCCGGGAATGATCCAGAAGAATACGTTGGCGCTCATGCTGGTGGCCAGCATAGCCCCCACCAGCAAAAAGGCGGCACGCCCGGCAAACCAGTGGCACGCCAGCCACGAGGCAGCGCACACCAGCAGCAGTGTCAGCGCGCCAACGATGGTGTCACCGTTCTTGCGCTGCCCGACCAGGCGGCAGATGCCGTCATAGAGCAACCAGAACACCACCAAGAAGGCCAACGCGGTGGCCACCGCCAAGTTGGGCGACCAATCCATTAGCGACTTGTCGATCAGGTAGCTGCCGTGCGTTCCACAGGTAGGACAGCGTGAACAGCGCGAAGCCGCTCAGCCAGGTGCTGTAACTCTCCCAATAAAACCAGTGCAGGTGCGCTGGCAACTGCGGTGGCGACACGGCAAACTTGACCGGGTGGTAGAAGCCCCCGCCATGCACCGCCCACAACTCACCGCTGACGCCCTGCTTCTTCAGGTCTTCGTCAACCGGCGGCGTCAGGCTGGAGTCGAGAAAGACAAAGTAGAACGAGGAACCGACCCAGGCAATCGCCGTGATGACATGCACCCAGCGCAGTAGCAGTTCGGCCCAGGTGAGAAGGTAGCTTTCCATAATTCTGAGACATTGTGGGTCAGACCACTTTGCGAAGCAAACGTGCTCTGACCCCAACTGATTGGCATTGTGGGTCAGACCACTTGGCGAAGTAAGTGTGCTCTGACCCAATCTGATTAGGTTCAGGTTGGCAAAGAGGCTTCGAGCTGCAGCAATTGTGCGGCCACGCCCACCGCAATCACCTCGGGCTCCTTGCGGTGGATGCCGCTCAATCCGATCGGGCAGGTGACGCGGTCCAGCTCGGCGTCCGTGTAGCCGCGCTCGTGCAGCCTGTGCCGAAAGGTGGCCCATTTGGTGGTGCTGCCAATCAGTCCGATGTAGGGCAGGTCGTCGTGCTGGCGCAGGCGTGCCAGGCAGGCGGCCACCACGTCCAGGTCTTCGGCGTGGCTGAAACTCATCACCAGCACGCGCGAACCCGGCGCCAGGTCCTTCACGGCGCCTTGCACCGGATCGCTGTGTTCGCACTGCACATTGGCGGGCACGTCGGGAGGAAAAATCTCGTCGCGGCTGTCAATCCAGGTGACGGCGAAGGGCAGCAAGCCCAATACCTTGACCATCGCCTTGCCAACATGGCCGCCGCCAAACAGCGCCACGGGTGTTAGCGGCGCCGCCAGGCGGGCCTGCAAGGAGGGAATGTCGGCGGTGCCGATGCGCTCAAAGCGCAGGTGCACGGCCCCGCCGCAGCACTGACCGAGGCTGGGGCCAAGCGTGTAGCGCAGTGTGTTGTCCCCCGGCAATCCAGCCAAGCGCTGGCGCGCCGCGTCGATGGCCTGAAACTCGACGTGTCCGCCGCCAATGGTGTTGATCACGGCGTCCGCAAACACCGCCATCCATGCGCCGGCGCCGCGCGGCACCGAGCCCTGGGTGGACTCGATGCTCACCAGCACCGCATCCTGCGCGGCCAGGCGGGTGCAGAGTTGGTTCAGCATGCTTCAGCACAGCAAGGCAAGACAGCCACGACAGGGATGATTTGGAGGCGCAATCAGGAGCCCCGGTAGGTCGAGTAGCTCCACGGGCTCACCAGCAGCGGCACATGGTAGTGCTGCTCCGGGTGTGCCACGCCAAAGTCGATGCTCACGCGGTTCAAAAAGTTCGGCTCAGGCAAGGCCACCTGGCGCGCCTTGAAGTAGCCCGCCACATCAAACACCAGGCGGTAGCTGCCGCGCTTCAGGCTGGCGTT
>JADKDJ010000007.1 GCA_016718405.1 Candidatus Rhodoferax odensensis | reverse complement strand
TTCAGCGCGCGTATGAGATGAACTCCAAGGCGATCCAGACTGCCGACCAGATGCTGCAGAAGCTGGCGCAACTCTGACAGGGCATGATCATGTTTGCGCCAGACTGCCCCGCCAAGCCTGCCGTTGACCGGTTCGATCAGACGGCCCGTTGCGCCGCTCGCGTGACATTGGCCGCCGTCACCGTACTGCTGATCGGCGCCTGCAGTGCCTTGCCACAAAAGATCAGCGTCGACTTCGCCGAAGCCAAGGTCACAACACCGATCGCCCCGGCAACCAGCAGCTCGGCCCGCAGCCGAGCCACCAGCGGCAGTCTGTTCAACGCCGTCACCTACCGGCCAGCGTTTGAGGACTACCGAGCGCGTGCCGTTGGCGACACCGTCACCATCAACATCGTGGAGAACGTCGCGGCGACACAGACATCGAAATCCGTGGCCAACCGCAGCTCTGCCATCGACGCCAGCGTGTCCGCGTTCCCATTGCTCCCGGCCGCGGAAGCGTAGCTGAAAAATCGGCACCAGGATCCGCCAGCGACTTCTCTGGTAAAGAGGCGAGAACCGAGAGCAAGAACGACTTCACTGGCTCTTAGCCGACGGTCATTGAAGTGCTGCCCAACGGGCATCTGGTGGTTGCGGGGGACAAACAGATTGGGGTCAATCAGAACGTTGACGTGCTGCGCTTTTCGGGGACGGTGGACCCGCGGTTGGTACAACCCGGCAGCATCGTCAACTCAACCAGGCGGCCAACGCCCGCATTGAATCCCAGGGCAGGGGTGCCCAGCAATGAAGCGCAGACGGTTGGCTGGCTATCGCGCTTCTTTTTCCGCTTGCCGTTTTAAGCGCAGCCCAGAATCAAGACGTGATCACACCGCGCCGATCATGACTGCAAGCACCTTCAGCCTGTTTTTCCTGCGTGTGGCGCGGCGCCTGCATGATGGCTGACGCTGGCCTGCCTGCTCGCGATATTAAGGCACAGGCCGGTACGGATCGAATAGCGTCCGGTGCGGGGCGTGCCGACAACCAGTTGACCGGCTTTGGCCTGGTGGTGGGTCTGGACGGAACCGGCGACCAAACCCACGCAAATGCCCTATACCGCGCAGGGGCCTGACCAACTACCTGCAACAGCTGGGGATCAGCCTGTAGGCTGGCGCACTGACGTCGCAGCTGCAACTCAAGAATATCGCCGCCGTCATGGTCACGGCCCGATGTTCCCCGCCTTCGCCCGGCCCGGCCAATGGGTCGATGTCAACGTGTCGTCCAGGGCAGACGTGCCAAGTCGCTCGGGGCGGCATGTTGCTGCTGACGCCGCTCCAAGAAGGCGCCGATGGCGAGATCACGCCCTGGCGCAGGGCAACGTCTGGTGGTGGCGGGTGCGGGCGCCGCAGCAGGGCAGCAGTAAAGGTGCAGGTCAATCACCTCAGTGCCGGTCGCATTCCCGATGGCGCCAGGTCAGGCGCACGGTGCCCACCGCTTTGCAACGGCGACGGCATTACGCTCAATGTCAAGAGCGACCGACTTCCAAACTGCCAGCCGAGTCGCGTAAGCCATCAACCGCTTGGTCAGGAGGGCTTGGCGCGAGCGTTGGACGGCCGCACCGTGGAGGTAAAGGCCCAACCGACGCCAACGAGCGCGTGGCCTTCATAGCCCAACTTGAAGAGTTGCCAATCGGAGTTCTCCGTGCCATCGGCCAAGGTGGTGATCAACTCACGCACCCGCTCGATCGTGATGAACCAGGCGGTGACCCTGAGCGCCTGCGCCATTGCACACGGCAACTTGACGGTGAGCATCACCTCTACCCCTGTGATCAGCCAACCCAATCCCCTGTCCACCGGCGGTCGCACGGTGGTCGCGGAGAAGGCCGATGTCCAGATCAAGCAAGAGCCCGGCAACCTGATCCAGATTGCGGGCGCGCCACCGCCCCTTGTCGGACGTAGTACGCGCCCTCAACGCGCTGGGCGCCACGCCACAGGATTTGCTGGCTATTCTGCGGGCGATCAAGGCCCGTAAGCGCTCGGCGCCGAGCTGGAGGTGATTTGACATGAGCGCCGCGCCGCGCCGCCCCCAGCAAGCTCGCACCCCCTCGGGGGGCAGGCGCCACGCGCCGTGGGGGCTCACATGAGCTATGGTTCAGTCTCCCACAACAGCAACGCGCTGGCGGGCGACGCCCGATCGCTGAACCTGCTCAAGCTGCAAGCCAGTCAAGCCAGCCCCGCCGCCATCAAAGAGACCGCAAAACAATTCGAGGCATTGTTCATGCGCGAGATGATCAAGAGCATGCGCGAGGCGACCATGAAGTCTGGTCTGCTCGACAGCCCGCAGGGCGACCTGAGCGCCGACTTGCTCGACCAACAGCTCGCAGTGCGGATGTCGGTCGGCCAGGCGGCCTGTCGGACCTGATTGCCGAAACAACTGACGCGGCAAATGAGTGGTGCGTAAAGCGCGCCGCCTGCGGCGCCAACCGCTCCTGCGGCAGTCATCACCCCGGCCCTACCCCTGAGCAAGTCCGACACGACGGCGTCAGCCATCGGGCGTTCCGCCGTACCGAGCGCCAGGCAAAGCGACTTTGTACGGCGGCACAGCGCCGTTGCAGCCAGGTGGCGCAGGCCAGCGGCATTCCTCGGGCTTCATGCTCGGGCAGGCTGGCCATGAAACTGGCTGGGGCAAGGTGAAATCAAGACCGCCGAGCGGCGGCAACTCGTTCAACCTGTTTGGCATCAAGGCCGGTGTAAGCTGGCAAGGCAAAGTGGCTGAGGTGACCACCACCGAATACGAGAACGGTGTCGCGAGAAAAGACCGTGGCCCGTTTTCGCGCCTACGACTCGTACGAGGCCTCCTTCAAGGACTATGCCCGTTTGTTGACGCAGAGTCCCCGCTACGCCAAGGTCAGCCAGCAAACCGGCTCTGCGCTTGCATTTTGCGACCGGTCTGCAGCGTCTGGCTACGCCACCGACCCGGCCTACGTAAGCGAACTCGATCGGGCCATCAACAGCACCTTGCAGCTGCGGCGGCTGTTTGCCTGAACGTCGCGCACTGAACCATCATAGGCGGCATCCTCAACATCGGCACCCCGCGCCCCTGCTGGCAATCAGGCGGCACTGCAGACCGCGGGCAACAACATTGCGAACGTCAATACGCCCGGCTATTCACGCCAGGAAGTGCTGCTGCAAAACGTCAAAGGCCAGTTTTCCGGCAGCGGCTACTACGGCGCCGGTGTCGACGTCGTGACCGTGCAGCGCGTGCGCAACGAATTTCTGACGCCCAGGCGGCGCTCGCCAGTGCGTGGCGGCCTCCGACACCACGCGCTTTTTGAGCAACTGCGGCAACTCGAAGATGTGTTCAAGGGCGGCCCCAATGGCCTGGGTGCCGCCGTGAGCGACTTCTTCAACGCCTTTTCGGATGTAGCCAGCTCGCCTGCCGATCAAACTTCCCGCGCCGTGGTGTTGGCTCGCGCCGACGAAGCCGCTTCGAGTTTTCGGGCTGGCGCATCCCAGTTGCAGGAGCTGCAACGAGGCGTCGTCCTGCAGTTGCGCGACTCGGTGGCGGCCATCAACAACCTGGCGCGCGGCATCGCGGAGGTCAACCAGGAGATCGCCCGCGCGAAAGGGGTTGGCCATGACCCCAATGACCTGCTGGACCATCGTGAGCAACTCATCCGCGACCTCAACCAGTAAGGTAAACCAGTCAGATCGAAGCCGATGACGGCACCGTAGGCATATTCTGGTAAACGGCCAGCCGCTCGTGCTCGGGCAGACTGCCAGCGCCTTGCAGTTGACCGATGGTGACTTCTCCGACCCCGCCACCCAGAAGTTGCAGATACAGCGCGGCGGCGTCAGCGTAACGCTGGACGAAGCCACGCTGGGCGGGGGTTCGGTTTCGGGGCTGCGGCGCTACCACAACACCGATCTGGTCGATGCGAGCAACCTGCTCGGTCGCATGGCCCTGGCCATCGGCACCAAGGTCAACGAGCAGCAGGCCCTGGGCCTCGATCTCAATGGCGCCATTGGCGCGCCCTTGTTCAATCTGGGCAGCATACCGGCGGGTTATGGCGCGTCGACCAACACCGGCACTGCCAGCGTCACCACCAACGTCTCCACCTTGCCGATTTCAGGCGCGACGGCTCTGGTGGCGTCCAACTATGAAGTGCGCTTCAACGCCGGTGGCGCCATCGACGTGGTGCGCCTGAGCGACGGTCAACTGACCAGCATCCCCGGCCCCGGCCCGACTACCTGATCAGATTGATGGGCTGGACCTCAACATTGCCGCCGCCGCCGCCGTGGGCGATCGCTTTTGGTCACACCCTATGCTGCCGTCGCCGATAGCTTTACGACCGCGTTCTCATCGCCCGCGCATTGGCGGTTGCGAGCCCAGTCGCGCTGCGGGTCTTGGCGCGGCCAACACCGGAACACTGGTCGTGGAACGGCTGGCCGCCAAATCAATCCACCACCAGCTGCGGTAACGATCACGTTTACCGGGCCGGGCGCCTTCACACGATCCGACACGGGTGCGACGGTCTACGCGTACACCCCGTCACAGCCGATCGAATACGACCTGGTTCCCCGGCCACAACCGGCTGGGCGGTCTGCCCTCAAAGGCACGCCACAGGTGGGCGACACGCTGTCCATTGGTCCCAACCCCTATCCCTTGCAGCGGCGGCAACGCCGAGGCCATGCTGGCCTTGCGAGACGTGCCCATGTGTCGACGGTGCGCCCCCTGACTGATGGCTATGCCAGTCTGATGTCGCAAGTTGGCATCCGCGTGCAGGGGGCGCAATTCGCTGCCGAAGTATCGACATCCATTGCCGACAACATCGAGCGGGATCGCACCGCCGTGGCAGGCGTCAACCTCGACGAGGAAGCGGCCAAGCTGTTGCAGTTTCAGCAGTCCCTGCCAGGCAGCGGCAAAGATGATGCAGGTGGCTCAAAACATGTTTGACACCTTGATGCAAGGGCTGGGACGCTAAGCGGCGTCTCTAGGGAGTGATTCATGCGACTAGGAACCGCCAACACCTACGACACCACGTTGTCCAACCTGATGAAGCGTCAGGTCGAACTCTCCAGCCAACAGGAGAAGCTGACCTCGGGCAAACGTATCAACCGCGCCAGCGACGACCCGACCAACGCGGCGCAGGCCGAACGGGCGCTGACCCGCAATACCCGCATCGAAACCGAAGAGCGCGCACTGGTACTGCAACGCAACGCCATTACCCTGGCGGAGTCGACCCTGGGCCACGCCACCGAGACACTGCAGGCACTGCGCGAGTTGGTGGTCAAGGCCAACGACGTATCCTCAACAGTGTCAGCCGCGCCAGCATCGCTCAGGAAATGCGGGGGCCTGCGCGACCAGTTGTTCGCCATCGCCAGCCGCAGCGATACCAACGGCATACCCCTGTTTAGCGGCCTGGGCAGCGCCGCCGTGCCCCGTTTACCGACCCCGCCACGGGCGTCGTGTTCAACAGCATCAATAAGCCAGCGCTCAGCACCGGTGTCGCTGCCCGGCACCATGGACGGCCATGCGATCTTCATGGATACCACGACTGGCAACGGCACCTTCAACGTTAGCCTGGGTGGTGCCAACACCGGCACGGTCTGGTCGGCACCGGGTCAAGTGGTCTCGCCAGGCGCACTGACCGGTGACAGCTACACGGTCACCTTTACCGTCAGTGCCACTACGCCGCCCGCGATCACCTACGACGTCATCGACACCACGACCGCCCTGCCTGTGCCACCGGCGGCGCGTCCCTATGTGGACGGCCAGGAGATCGGCTTTGACGGTCTGTCTTTTGTGGCGCACGGTGTGCCAAAGAACGGCGACACCATCGTGATCGCCGAGCACCCAGACCGATGTATTCGGGTCATCGATCGTCCCATCGCCGCCATCGACAACGCCAGCAGCAACAACGTCATGACCCAGGCCGCAATCTGGCCCTGGTCGAGTTCGACACCGGCATGGACCGCATCCAGTCAGCGCGGGGCCAGGCCGGTGACTGGCTGAACCGCGGTGACCGCATCTCGGACAGCCAGACCAGCCGCTCGATCAGTTGCAGGCTGACCGCTCCAAGGCCGAGGACCTTGACATGGTGAAGGCATCTCGGACTTCCAAAAGATGCAGACCGGCTACCAAGCGGCGCTGCGGTCTTACGCGCAGGTGCAGCGCCTGTCGCTGTTCAACTTCATCAATTGACAACGTTGCAGGTCCATCCAGCGATTGCGCCGCGGTTTCCTCCGGGTCCTCCATTCACCAGACACCCTTGAGCACCATGTCGAACTCGATCCTTGACCAAGTGACGCTGGGTTACCAGCTGGTCTGGAACGAGTCTCGTGAGCTTTGCGCGGTTCAGCTCTTTGTCGGCACGCGCGGCTCCCAAGACATCGACGTGCCGCACCTGCTTGCCGGTCTTGCCGCGCGATGGTCAGGCAAGGCACCAAGCCTACTGCTGAGCCCGCTGTCGCCGATTCTGTTGAGCGAGCTGCTCGATCGAGCGCCTGCCGACGCGCCGCGCATCGAAGTCAACCAGGCCTGGCTGCACGACGCGCAAACCAACCAGCGCGTACACCGCGCGCACCAGCGCGGGCTGCATCTGGTGTGGCGCGGTGAACCGGGACAACGGCCCAGCAAAGCGCTGGCGCCATGCTTCGAACGCACGATGGTGAGCCTGACGGCCGAAGAAGCGCTGAACGCGTTGCGCTCATCGAGGACTTGGATCGTCGGCCCCAGGCACAAGACTCGCGGCTTCGCAGTCGGTGCGGGCCGGTCAAATCTATGAATCGGTTGCGAGCCGGGCACTGGTAGATCACTGCCTGGATCAACAAAGCGCGTGAGGTTGTTGTAGGCTGGCCGGTAGAGGATGTGTTGCATGGCTATCGACACCAACCCATGCAAGCGGACCAGCAGACCATCATTGGCCTGATCGAGGCGCTGGGCCGACGATACGACCGAGACGATCCAGCGCAAACCCTGGTCAGCGATGCGCTGCTGGCCTACCGCTTCTTGCGCTACACCAACTCCGCCGCCCTGGGCCTGCGCACCGAGATCGAGTCGGTACGCCGTGGCCTGATGGTGCTCGGTCACGCGCGGCTCAAGGACTGGCTGCTGCAGCAGCTGCCCCATGCTGTGAGCGATGTCGACCTGCAACCGATTCGCACCGCCATGGCGGTGCGTCGCGGTAATGGCACAGCTACTGGACGCGGGCGAGGGCGACGAATTGCGCCGCGAGCTCTACCTGTGCGGCGTGCTGTCTCAGATCGACCTGGTCTTGGGCGAGCCGATGGCCACCGCTTTGCAGCGCATTCCGGTGCCAGGGCGGATCAAGCAAGCATTGCTACACCGCGCCGGGCCGTACGCCCGTATCTAGAGATAGCCATCGCGCTTGAGTCCTCCAACACACAAGCAATCCTGAGCTTGTGCGAGTCACACGACCTGTCGGCGGGCGAGACCAATCGGGTCCTGCTGCGCACGCTCGGTAGTGCGCCTGCGCGCTCGACGCGCGGCTTGCTGCTGGTCTGAGCGCACTGCCGGCAACGCTGGCGGCGGCCACGCGCGCGGCGCGCTGTCAAGGAAAAAAGCCACTTGCCTGTGGGCATCCGCCGGGGCGATACTCGCGGCAGACCGATTCCTTCCATCCAGGTCGGCGCCAGCGCCCGAACCACCAGCGAGCCCACATCATGATGTTCACGACTGTGTTGCCACGTCACTTCCCTTGTTTCGTTCTCGCCGCACTGGTCCTGTGCTGGCCCCCGATGTCGCTGGCTACACTGCCGCCTGGCTCGGCCGCCGAGATCCTGAGCCTGCAGGGCGCGGGCGACCAACGTAGCGCCAGCGCCACGGATTGGCAACCGGCTCGGCGCGCGCAGGCCCTGGCCAGCGGCGACTTCGTGCGCACGCGCGAGGCCGCCAAGATGGCGTTGCTGTTTGCCGACGACACGCAAGTGCGCCTGAACCAGAACAGCGTGCTGCAGGTCAAGGGTGTGGCCACGCCCAATCAGCCCGTCACCACGCTGTTTCTCGGCGCCGGGCGCGCCTGGACGCAGACCAAACGTGCCGACGGCAGCCGCCTGAATCTGGAAACGCCCGCGGCCGTGGCCGCCATCCGTAGCACCGATTGGGACATGAAGTCGACCCTGATGGCCGCACCCCTGATCACCGTGCTGTCGGGAACGTGGCGTTTTCCAACGCCCAGGGTCAGGTCACGGTGGGCACCAACGAGGCGGCGCTGGCGGAGGTTGGCAAGGCCCCGGTCAAGCTGGTGCTGAGCCAACCCAGGGATCGCATCCAGTGGGTTAACGCACTCAAAGCGGACCCACGTCCCCATCTTGCCGCCCAGCCGGTTCCCGGCTCGTTGCAGTCCGTCAGCCAGGCTCTGGCAGTCGGCGACACGGCTCGGGCGCGACAGACGCTGGAGGCCGCGCGCGGCAATGCCCCGGCGCCCTGGCTGGCGCTGATGGACAGCGCCATGCGCTTGCAAGAAGGTGAACCGGCTGGCGCGCGCCAGGCTAGGCCGGCTGGTAGCCGATCAAGCGTCGGCGCCCAGCGCGGCCTGGTTGTTGCTGTCCGACCTGCAACTGATGGATGGCGACCACGCGGCGGCATCGACACGCTGCAAGCGGGCCTGGGCCGCTGGCCTGCGGACCCGGCGCTTCAGGCACAACTGGCGCGCGCGCAAATGCTAAACGACCAGCTCGACGACAGCGCGCGCACGCTGTCCGAGTCCAGGCCTGCCGACCACCTTGGCCTGACTCTGGCGCGCGCCGAACTGGCCCGCCGCCGGGGCGACGCGCCAACCACGCTGACCCGTTACGGCGAGGCCACGCGCCTTGCCCCCGAGGACAGCCGGGGCTGGTTTGGCCTGGGCAGCGCGCACAACGAGCGGGAAGACATCGGTCCGGCGCGCGCCGGTCTGCAGCGCGCGCTGGCGCTGCAAGCGCATGCCGAGGGTTACCAGGGCGAACTCGGAACACTGGAGACCTTTGTCAACCGGTTTGCGCAGGCCGACAGCGCCTTTGCCGCTGCGCTGGCCGACAACCCGGCCGACTACGTAGCTTTGTCCGGGTTGGGCCTTCTGCGTCTCAAGCAAGGGCAACCCGCCGCCGCAATGGACGCGCTGTTGCGCGCCGGTGTGATGGAGCCGCGCTACGCCCGCGCCAAGACCTGGACCGCCGTGGCCTATTACCAGCTCGGCCGCCACCAGGATGCAATCAGCACGCTGCGCCAAGCAATTGCGCTGGACGACAAGGACCCTGTGCCCCACATGCTGCTGGCGCAGATTCACACCGACCAGTTTCAAGCTGGCGAGGCGGTTCAGGCGGCGCGTGCCGCGGTGCAACGCGTGCCCTACCTCAAATCGCTCAACCAGTTGGCCAACGACCAGAAGGGCAGCGCCAACCTGGGCGCGGCTCTGGCTTTCTTCGGCATGGAAGACTGGGCGCTGGAACTGGCGCAGCAAAGCTTCTATCCCTACTGGGGCGGCAGCCACCTGTTCCTGGCCGACCGCTACCCGGCGAGTTCAGCAAGAACTCGGCGCTGTTCCAGGGTTTCTGACCGACCCTCTGGCCTTTGGTGGCAGCCAGCGCTTTGCCTCGTTGCTGCAGCAACCCGGCAGCCATGGCGCGGCCGGGCTCACGCTGGATGCAGATTTCTACCGCATGCGCGCGCCCTCGGTCACGCTTAACGGCATGGACAACAGCCGCGTACCGATCGCCTGGTTTGTCAAGGTGCAAGAGGCGCGAGCGGTGCAGTTCCCGATCGATGTCGGTGTGGTCAATTACCCCGCTTTTCGTGACGCCACGGGCGACGCAGACCTGCGCGCTCAGGTGGCCACGCTCGGCCTGGGCCTGCAGGCAAACGAGCACCTCAGTCTGTTCGCCTATGCCAACTACTTCGACATCGCGCTGCGCGGCCAAAATCGCCTGGACCTCTCCCTCGGAACAGCACAGTCGGTGAGCTCGACCGAGTTCGACACCACCCGACAACAAGGCGCACTGGGCCTGTCGTACCGTTGGGGCCCGAGCGAACAGACCTGGCTCAAGCTGGGGCGCAGCCTGGAGCGCAACCGCATCGACAGCTACCCCGGAGTGATCGTGTTCAGCCAGCAGGTCGGTCTGCTGGGCCTGGCGGGACAGCCGGACAAGACCTTGTCAGACTTGCAGTTGCGCCACAGCCTGGACACCCGCAACGGCGCGCGCTGGAGCGTTGCGCTGGAACACGCGCGGGAGAAGCAAAACAGCGTCATGGGTGGCCTGGGTCCGTTCGTCAGCCTGGACGCGAACGGCCAACAGCAGTACGGCTACCTGGCGTTCGCGGCACAGAACGCGATCGATCGGCGCTACACGGCGGCCACATTGGCGCTGGAACGGGCCCTGGGCAAGACCGCTCGACTCGACGCCGCCCTCACCGCCACGCAAATACGCCACAACGTGGACGGGCGCAGCGTACTGGCATCCTCTTCGGCGGTCGACCCCAGCGACACGACCGCCGCGCGCCACGACACCGAGCGCATCCTCAGCCCGCGCTTGGGCCTGGTGCTGCAACCTGCCACCGGCACCACCGTACGCCTGGCCTACCAGGACTGGGTGCGCCCCTTGACCACCTCAACGCTGACCCGCGTCGACACCGCCGGCATCGCGGTGGAAGACCGGCTGCTGGAAGCCGGTGGCCGCCACAAGCGCCTGGCGGCCCAATTGGGCCTGGAGCTTGGTGCTAGCACCTTCTTCAACGCGCGGCTGGATCGGCTGCGCGCCCACAATCCCGGCACGCTCGGAGTGGACATGCGCACCCCCAGCCTGCCCTTCCTGGAAGAGATGCGCAACGCCCAGTTGGTCAACCTCTCGTCGACCGACGTACTGGAAGACACGCCCAGTTTCGAGACCGGCACGCTCAACAACCTGGCGCTGGGTGTGAACCACATGCTCAGCACGCAATGGTCGGCCTACGGCAAGTACCTGTACCAGCGCGGCGACAGCAGCTACGAGGATGACAGCCAGGCCTCGGGGCGCACGAGCGGCAAGGCGGTGCCCTACATTCCGCGGCACACCGCCGTGCTGGGCACCACCTGGGCCAGTAGCCAGCGCCTGTACCTGAGCGGCCGCGTGGTCTACCGCTCCGAGCGCTTCGAAGACAAAGAGAACCTCACCAGCAGACCGGCCGGCTGGAGCCTGGACCTGATGGGCTTCTGGGAGACACGCGACAAGCACTGGGTGTTGGGCTTCGCGGCGATGAACCTGTTCGCGCCCGCCTCCACGCGCCAAACCGCCCGCTATGTGGTGGACGCGCGCTACCGCTTCTAAGGTGGCCACGCCTGGTCTGCACCGCCAGCTGGCACGGCACGGCGCCGGCTGGGCTCCCGGCATGCTGGGGGCGCTGCTGGTCTGGCTGGCCGGCTTCAACCTGCCCTGGCAGGCGCTGGAGTTCAAGGTATTCGACCTGTGGACCGTGCTGGCGGCGCCGCAGCACAGCGCGGTGCCGGTGGTGATTCTGGCCATCGACGAGCCCAGCTTCCAGCAACTCGGCCAGAACTGGCCGTTTCCGCGCAGCCTGCACGCCCGCCTGATTGAGCGCCTGCACGCCGAGGGCGCTGCCGCCATCGGCATGGACGTGGTCTTTGCCGACCCCAGCACCGAGGCCGAAGACGCGGCACTGGAGCGCGCCATCACCACCGCCGCCCCGGTGGTGCTGGCCTCATCACGCGAGAAGGTCGACAGCGGCAACGCTACGCTGTGGACCGAGGTGCGGCCGCTGCAGCGCCTGCTCGATGCCGGCGCCGTGGCAGGCGACGCGATCGTGGAGCCCGACGACGACTTCGTGGTGCGCCGCTTTGCGGACCGCCCCGACGCCTTCGCGCTGCGGCTGGCACAGCAGTTGCCCTCCAACCGGCCACCGGGCGTGACGCGACCCGGTTTACTGGCCTACCGAGGGGCGCGCGGCACCTTTGACACGCGCTCCTACTACCAGGCCGCCATGCCGGGGCTGCTGCCAGCCGGCTTCTTCAAGGGCAAGGTGGTACTGATTGGCCGCTCGGCCCTGACCGCCACCGAGTTCCAGCACGCCCAGGCCGACCTGTTCAACTCGCCGTTTGGCGCCTTTGGCGGAACCGACTGTTCCCCGGCGTCGAACTGCAGGCCACGCTGCTGGACAACCACCTCACCGGCGCCGGACTGCACGCCCTGGCGCCCGACTGGTCGCTGGCCTGGCTGGCGCTGTGCGTGGCGCTGCTGGTGTGGGCCGGCCGATACTGGCACCCTGGCCCGGTTGCCGCGCTGACGGCGGCGCTGGTCGGCGCCACGGCGCTGTTGTCGTGGTGGCTGTTCATCGGCCACAGTCTGTGGCTGGCCCCGCTGCTGCCAATGTCCGGCGTGACCGCCGTCTATGGCGCCAATGCACTGGTGGAATTTGCCCGCGCGCGCCGTCGCGCCAGCCAGACGCGCGCCATGTTTGCGCAGTATGTGCCGCCTGAAGTGGTAGACCGCCTGATCGCCAACCCCGAGCTTCTGCGCCTGGGTGGCGAGACGCGCGAGCTCACGCTGATGTTCACCGACCTGGCCAACTTCACCACCCTGTCCGAGCAACAGACCGCCGAACAAACGGTGGAGCTGCTGACCGCCTACTTCAACACCATGACGCCGCTGATCCACCGCACTGGCGGCACGGTCGACAAGTTCATCGGCGATGCCGTCATGGCCTTCTGGAACGCGCCGCTCGACGATGCGCAGCATGCCGAACACGCGCTGCGTGCGGCCATCGCCATGCAGCAGGCAATGGCACGGCTAAGCGCCGAGTTGCAGGCGCGCGCGATTGCCAACCATCCACATGCGCATCGGCCTGCACAGCGGACCGGTGGTGGTGGGCAACGTCGGCTCGGACACCCGCTTTTCCTACACCGCGATTGGCGATGCTGTGAATCTGGCGGCCCGGCTGGAAGGCGCCAACAAGGCGTTTGGCAGCCTCATTTTGCTGTCCGAAGCCACCGCCAACCAACTGCCCGACGACATCCCCCTGCGGCCGCTGGACGACGTCATCGTCAAGGGTAAGACCGAGCCGATCCGCGTCTACACACCCTGCGACGACGCAGACCTGTGCAGCTTGAGCGGCCAGGCCCTGAATGCCTTCGCCACACGCGACTGGGACACCGCGTCCACGCTGCTGACGCAAGTGCTGGCCCGGCTGCCCGGCGACAAGGCCGCCAGCCGCCTGCTGCAGCGCCTGGCCGAAGCGCGCGCGCTGCCCGGCGGTGCGCCATGGTCGGCGGCCGTGGCGCTGGACAAGCTCTGAGCTGGCTGGCGCCTGGGCGCGGCGCTCAGTCAATCGTGCGCCGCGCCGCCACCCAACTCTGGAACTCGGGGTCTTCAAACCGGTAGGCGCCATGGTCAACACGGGCCATCAGTTGCAGCTTCGGGCCGGTCAGACGACGGATCGAGGTGCGCGGCACGCTGGCATTGTCATCCGCAGTGCCCAAAAGCGCCTGCAGTTGCTTCTGCGCCGCCGCCCCATAGAGATCCTGCACGCCACCGGCTGCCAACAGCAACACGGCGCGGTCGGCGCGGTTGAGTTCCTTCCACACCCGCAGGTAGCTGCTGGCGTCGTGCAAGCGGGCCTGGGTATACAGCAGCGCCTGCTCGGGCCCCTGCTGCTGGTACATCAGGTAGCGCTCGATGTACCAACGAAAGAACTCGGGGGTCTCCTTCAACGCGGCAAAGGCCTTCAGCGCATCGTCCAGCTTCAGCGGCTGCTTGGCAACGCTGGCCAGTTGCCGGACGGTGGCCTCCACGAACTCACGTCCCAGCAA
Source organism: Candidatus Rhodoferax odensensis (assembly GCA_016718405.1). Lineage (GTDB taxonomy): Bacteria > Pseudomonadota > Gammaproteobacteria > Burkholderiales > Burkholderiaceae_C > Rhodoferax_D > Rhodoferax_D odensensis. The sequence continues at coordinate 28,372 of JADKDJ010000007.1, read as the reverse complement.
GGGAAAAGGCTCCAGTGGCGCCCAGTTGTAGAAGGGCGCGGCCGAGCGCGAGAACATCTCGCGCAGCGCTGCCTCAGACGGTAAGCGAACAACACCTTGATGGCTGGCTTGCGAATATCAGCCCTGCGCGCAGTAATGCGCCACCGCCTTGTGCTGCGGCGCGGCCGGCACCTGCGCCTCGTCGATCACCAACAGCAAGCGCTTGTTGGCCTTGTCGGCTGGCTTGCAGCGCGGCCTGGATCGCGGGCACCGCGGCCTTCTCCTTGGCGCTGCCAGATCGAGCTCCATCGAGGCGTCAGACCCCAGCGGCAGCTTGGCGCCGCCCTTGCAGCTTACCGATGGGGGTGTTGAGTTCCTCCCAGAAGCGGCCCAGGCCCTTGGGCTGGACCGCCAGCAGAATCGCCGTGGCCAGCGCCTGGCCGGATGCTCGGTGTCGTCCCACAGGTTGGTGTAGGCCGCCAGGTAGCCGGCCTTGCGCGCAGCCGGCAACAAGTCGTGCTTCAAAAACTCGCTCTTGCCCATGCGCCGACGCGCAAACAGGCCGCGCGCCGAGGTCAGCCCCAGGTCAAAACCCTGCAGATAAGCCTGCGCCAGCTCGGGACGGGGAAGTGCCGGGGATCGGTTGGGGTGCTCATCCGACACATTTGACAGCATTTTGTCAATTGACAGTCCACCGACGCCTGCCGTCGGTTGCCAGTGCGCAAATCGGCACTCAAACCAACCCAGCGTCTAAGCGGTCAGTCCGCGGGGAAGTCACCAACCACGCGTCCGACGCGACTGGGTGATGGCCGCATGCCGCGCCGACGAGACCCGATACCGCAAGGATGCATCGGTAGACTCCAACCCGGCGATCTGCAGTCGAAGTTGGCGGATGACGGCCGCCTCGACTGCACCGGGTGCCAAATTGCGCTCCCGACTTCGCAACGCGGCGCGCGGCGAGCGCAACAGCTCCACCACGGCGCGCTGGCGCTCGATTTCACTTTGGCTGAGGCGGCTCCAGTTCGGTCGCTTCTCTGGCATGGTCGCGCCCTCTTCTTCAAGAAAACTCGCTGTTGACGTGGCGCGAAAAGCAATGGTGAACGGCTCACCGCGGATGCGCCGATCGTGACGCCGCCACCGGCAACGCCAGAGTTCGGCATCAGTCAAAGCCAACTCTGCCGCGGACTCGAATTCTGATCATGTCGAAGTGCAAGGGTTTTGCTATTTGCGGGTCAAGAGCCGGTCTTTGGCCAAGCCTTTTCGTTTTCACATGCTCTAATCGCTCTGGGAGTTGTTGCGTCAAGGAGTTGCTTTCGATGAGTTGTGCCCCCAGTCTGACAGAAGTCGAGATGGTTATCCTGGAACTCTTGCAGCGCGACGCGCCTGTCAGTGCCGACTTGGCCGCGAAACTGAACCTGTCGGTCACGCCAACCTGGCGGCGGGTGAAGAAGCTCGAAGAGTCGGGCCTCATTCAGGGCTACCACGCGCAAATCGATCCGAAGGAGCTGGGTTTCGGCATCGAATCGTTCCTGATGGTCAACGTGCATGCGCACGACGAGCGCAGCAATCAGCTTTTCGAGGCGGCGGTGGGCGCCATCGACGATGTGGTGTCCTGCCAGATGGTGTCTGGCGCCGGAGACTACCTGCTCAGGGTAGTTTCGCGCGACATGGAAAGCTATGCCGACTTCATCTCACGCGTCGCTGGCGCTTTGCCTGGCGTGCGTGAGATGCGCTCAACTGCTTGCTCAAGACCATCAAACCCTTTGCCGGATTGCCAATCCGCAAAAGCCGTGCCAACTAAGGAAGCCATGTAGCCTTGATCTGGACGCCGCGCCAGGTGCCTGGCGCGATCGTCGAGGAGGGGTGGCTTTGAACGCGCGGCGACGCGCTTGTCGATGCCCGTCCGCCGTGTCGCAACGCCTGCGCTCGCTCGAAATGCAGACTGGCACGGTACTGATCGTGCGCAGCCGACCGATCAAGGTCACCCCCGCCGGCCAAATGCTGCTCAAACACGCCCTGCAGATGCGCTTGCTGCGCGCCGACCTGGAGCGCGAACTCAAGGAGTTGGCGCCGGGCGGCTCCAGCCTGGGTATCGACCAGGAACAAATCGCCATCGCGGTCAATGCCGACAGCATCGGCACATGGGCCTTGCCTGCGCTGGACCAGCTGGCGCGCCAGGGTTTGGCGATCGAGGTCATCGTCGATGATCAGGATTTCACCCAAGGCTGGCTACGCGAAGGCCAGGTGCTGGGCTGCATCACCACACTCGAGCACGCCCTGCGTGGCTGCAAGGTATTGCCTTTAGGGAGCATGCAGTACGTGGCGGTCGCGCACCCGGAATTTGCCGCCACGCGCTGCCCGGAAGGGCTCAGCGCCTACAACTTCCGCCGATTGCCGTTCATAGCGTTCAATCGCAAGGACGACTCCCAGTGTGACTTCGTCGGCCGCGCCTTTGGTCTCAACAAGGTCAAACTGCGCCAGTTCCATGTCCCCAGCACGCAGGGACAGCTGCGCGCGGTCGAGGCGCTTCGGGGGGTGAGCTGGTTGCCTGAACTGCAAGTGCGCGACAAATTGCGGCGTGGCGAGCTGGTCAACCTCATGCCGGAGCTGCCGCTGGCGATCGATTTGTACTGGCATTGCTGGAATTTGGACTCGCCGGTGCTGGACGCACTCACGAAGGCCCTCATTTCAACTGCCGCCGCGTCGTTGAGCGGGCCACGGACGCCCGGCGGCGCGGGGCGCGCGCCGCAAGCGGCGCCGCCAGGCCGCCTGGAGCGCGAGTTGATCGCCGAAGCGGCGTGACACGGCGAGGTGCCTGAAGGGCTGGCTTCGGTCCGATCACGCCCGCCGGTCAAACTCCCCCCCGAATCCGCGCAAACGTCTTCCAGAACTGCGCCTCCTGCGTGGTGCAGAAGTTGATGCGCATCAGGGTGCTGGGTTGGCGACGCGCATGGAACAGGCCGCCGGGGGCCAGCAGGTAGCCCACGTCCAGCATGCGCTGGGACAGCGCGTCAGTGTCCACGCCGGTATCGACCCAGCCAAATAGGCCGGCCGGGGGCGTGGCGAAGCGGCAGCCCGCAGCCAGGGCCAGCTTGACGCTGCGCGCACGCGCCAGGTCAAGCTGGGTGCGGATGCGCTGCGCGTGGCGGCGCAACTGGCCCTGGTCGATGCACCAGGCCATGGCCTCTCAGTAACGCCGGCGTGGTCAGGGTTAACCAACAACTTCGTGTCCAGCAGGCGCTCCACCAGCGCTGACGGCGCGGCCAGGTAGCCAAACGCGGTTGGGCGCCAGGATCTTGGAGAAACCACTGACGTAAATGGTGCGCTGCAAGCCGTCCAGCGCACACAGCCGCGTGGCATGTTCGGCGCGATGTGGCTGCTAGGTGTCGTGTTCGACGATATGAAAGTTGTACGCGTTGGCCAGTTGCAACACGGTGCGCGCTGCCCGGACTCAGGCAAAACCGGTGGGATTGTGGAACACGCTGGCGTGACAAACAGCTTCGGGCTGTGCGACTCGCAGTAGCGCACCATCACCTCCAGGTCAGGCCCCTGCTCGCCACGCGGCACCGGCAGGATGCGCATGCCCAAGGCATCAAGCCGCGCGAACTCCACCGCCCAGCCCGGCTCCTCCACCATCACGCAGTCACCGGCGCGCAACAAGGTGCGGCTGATGTCCACCGCATGGGTGGCGCCGACGGTGGTGATGATCTGGTCGGGTCTGGCCTGCACGTTGATGCCCACCAGCTTCTGCGACAACGATTGTCGCAGGCCCGCGTCGCCTGCAGGCTCGCCGTATTGCAGCGAGAACTCGCGCAGCGCCTGCGTGCCGGTGACCTTGCGCACCGCCGTGGACATGAAGTCGGTTTGCAGCCAATCCGGTGGAAACACACCCATGCCCGGTTGCGGCTTGCCACTGCTGCTGTGAAACATGCCGCGAATCAGCGCCGTGGCGTTGACCGGCGCGGGTTGCATGACTTCGCTTTCTGCTGCTTTTTTATAGCAAACTTTGCAAACCCCATCCTGTTCTGTGTTTCACTTTTCTTAAAAAAAACCGCGATGTGGCGCGCCTCAACCAAGCCCTGTGCCAACAACTGGTCGTAGGCCGCCACCACCGTGGACGGGCTGACACTTTGCTGCTGCGCGCACAGGCGCACCGAGGGTAGTCGCGCGCCAGGTGCCAGCAAGCGATCACGAATACGCTGCGCGAAGCGGTTCGCCAGTTGGTCAGTCAACGATTGGGTCGAGGCTCGGAGCAGCATGGTGGCGGATCGCCGCAAATCCAAGTTGCCCTTTGTCACGGCGAGCGTATTATCCGCATTGCGAGCGCCGCAGCCCTTCGCCATGAAAAGCGCGGCAATCCACCCCGACGACCCAGCAGAGACGGGACCGCCGCGCCGTTCCGCAATGACGCAGAACCAACCCACTTCGCGTTGTACCGCGCGCCCGACAGGTATCTGCTCTTCCGGTCGCCGCTCGCGTCTGTGTGGCTATCGCAAGCACTGCAGATTGGCAATTTGTTCGGCAAACCTGTACTGCTTGTACAAGCGTCCCCAGACTATAAAGTCTGTTTGCATGAACTGGCAAGCCACCCGCCCATGAACAGCTCCGAGCTCAGCGCCCTGCTGTTGTTGGCCACGGCTGCCAGCTTCACGCCAGGGCCCAACACCACGCTGTCGACCGCGCTGGCGCCAACCTTCGGGTTCAAGCGCTCGCGCGTTTTGTGCTGGCGGTGCCGGTGGGCTGGGGTCTGCTGCTCAGCCTGTGCGCTGGCGGCGTCGGCGCGATGGTGGTGGCGTTGCCGCCGCTGCGCATCGGCATCCAGGCGGTCGGCGTCGCCTACCTCGTGTGGTTGGCGGTCAAGCTGGCACGCACAACCCAACTGACACAAACCGACGCCGCCCAATTGACGGTCACGTTCTGGCAGGGTGTGATGCTGCAGTTCCTCAACATCAAGGCCTGGATGCTGGCGCTCACCATCGTGGCCGGTTGGCTGGCCGGCCACACCGACGCCACGGCGCGCTTTGCCGTCATCCTGCCGCTGATGCTGGCCTTTGGCCTGGTCAGCAACCTGACCGGTGCCTTGATCGGCTCACTGTTGCGCCAGTGGCTCCAGCGGCCCCGATAACTCGGGCCTGCGCTTGCGCTGGTTCAACCGCTTCATGGCCGCCGTGCTGGTGGTGACGGCCGCCTGGATAGCCACGTTCTAAGCCAGCGCGAGACTGACCGTGCACAGCACCCCACACGACCTCCGCAAGGGCCTCTGGCTGGGCCTGCTTGGCGTGGCCATCTTCGCCCTGACGCTGCCTATGACGCGCCTCGCCGTCGGCACGCCAGAGTTACCGCAGCTCTCGGGCGTGTTCATCGCGCTGGGCCGCGCGGTGGTGGCCGCCGCGCTGTCGATCGGTTTTTTGCTGGCCAGCCGTGCGCCCTGGCCGCATCGCACCGACTGGCTGCCGCTGGGCGTGGTGGCGCTGGGGGTGGTGTTTGGTTTTCCGCTGTGCACCTCGGTGGCGATGCGCCACGTGGAGGCGGTGCACGCCAGCGTGATCGTCGGCGTGTTGCCGCTGGCGACGGCGGCGGTGGGCGCCTGGCTGCACCGGCAGCGTCCCTCGCTGGGCTTTTGGTTGTGCGCCGCTCTGGGCACCGCATTGGTGGTGGCCTTTGCCGTGCTGCGCTCGGGTCAGGCCGGGCTGTCACTGGCACCCGCTGACGCGTTGCTGCTGCTGGCGATGGCCTGCGCAGCGGTGGGGTATGGCTATGGCGCCCAACTGTCGCAACGCATGCGCCCTGAACACGTGATCTGCTGGGCGCTGGTGCTGGCCTTGCCGATCTGCCTGCCGCTGGCCATTGCACAGTGGCCGCAGGCCGCCATCAAAAGCGAAGCGTGGGCGGCCTTCGCCTACGTCGCCGTGTTCTCGATGTGGCTGGGCTTTTTTGCCTGGTACCGCGGCCTGGCGCTGGGCGGCACGGTGCGGGTCAGCCAGGTGCAACTGATTCAGCCGTTTCTCGGTATGCTGTTTGCCGTGCCCTTGCTGGACGAGACGCTGGACGCCCTCACGCTGGGCTTTGGCCTGTCGGTCATCGCCGTCGTTTTTGTTGGCCGGCGCATGCCGATTCGCGCCACGCCCGCTGCTCACCACCCTGAAGGAAGACCATGAACACCTCGACCACCAACGCCTCCACCAACAGCCCCTGGATGCTGGCCGCCCGCGCCGCCAAGATGAACCCCTCCGTCATCCGCGAGATCCTCAAGGTGACCGAGAAGCCCGGCATCATCAGCTTTGCCGGCGGCCTGCCTTCGCCGAAGACCTTCCCGGTAGCCGAGTTCGAACAAGCCTGCGCCAAGGTGCTGCGCGACGAGCCCCAGGCTGCACTGCAGTACGCCGCCAGCGAAGGTTTTGGCCCGCTGCGCGAGCAGGTGGCCGCCATGCTGCCCTGGAACGTGGACCCGGCGCAGGTGCTGATCACCACCGGCTCGCAGCAGGGCTTGGACCTGGTGGCCAAGGTGCTGATCGATGCCGGCAGCAAGTTGCTGGTCGAGTCTCCCACCTACCTCGGCGCGGTGATGGCCTTCACGCCGATGGAGCCCAACATCGTGAGTGTCGCCACCGACGATGATGGCGTGGACATCGCCGACTTGAAATCCAAAGCCAGTGGCGCCCGTTTTCTGTACGTGCTGCCCAATTTTCAAAACCCCACCGGCCGCACCATGAGCGAGGCGCGCCGCGCGGCCTTGGTGACTGCTGCCGCCGAACGCGGCCTGCCCCTGCTGGAAGACAACCCCTATGGCGACCTGTGGTTCGACACCCCGCCGCCGCTGGGCCTGACCGCGCGCAACCCCGAGGGCGGCATCTACCTGGGCTCATTCTCCAAGGTGCTGGCACCGGGCCTGCGCCTGGGTTTTGTGGTGGCGCCCAAAGCGGTCTACCCCAAGCTGCTGCAAGCCAAACAGGCCGCTGACCTGCACTCGCCGGGCTTCAACCAGCGCATCGTCTCCGAAGTCATGAAAGACGGCTTTCTGGACCGCCACGTGCCCACCATCCGCACGCAATACAAGGCGCAGCGCGACGCCATGCTGGAAGCCTTGGCGCGCGAGCTGCCGGCGCGGCCCGGCCAGAGCACCGACGAGCGCGTGGTGTGGAACACGCCCGCTGGTGGCATGTTCCTGTGGGCGCGACTGCCCCGGGGCATGAACGCGGTCGACCTGCTGCCCAAGGCGGTCGAGAGGGGCGTGGCCTTTGTCCCGGGCGCGCCGTTCTATGCGACCCATGGCGACCCGCGCACGCTGCGCCTGTCCTTCGTGACCCCCAGTGTGGAAGAAATCCGCCGCGGTGTGGCTGCGCTGGCGCGGGCCATTGAGGCGTATGCGGCCGAACTGCCCGCCCTGGCGCTAACCGCCTGAAGCGCCGACAGACCAACCTGAGCGCCGCAACAACATGCTGACGATCTGGGGGCGCCTGAGCTCCATCAACGTACGCAAGGCCGTGTGGGCCGCGCAAGAGGTCGGTGTGGCGTTTGAGCGAATCGACGCCGGTGCGGCATTTGGCGTGGTGAAGACCCCGCCCTACCTGCGGCTCAACCCCAACGCCCTGGTGCCCGTGCTGCAGGACGGCGAGCTCACGCTCTGGGAGTCCAATGTGATCGTGCGCTACCTGTGCGCAAGATATGGCGCCCCCACGCTCGCCGCTGCGCGTGTTTCGCTGCCCCCCGAGGGGGCGGTGCCTGGCTTGGGGCGGCCCGGCGCGGCGGCACATCGCGCGCCAGCGCTGTACCCCGAGCCGCTCGCGCAACGCTTCAATGCCGAGCGCTGGATGGACTGGCAGCAGACCACGCTTAACCCGGCCGGGCGCAACGCCTTCATGCAGTTGATTCGTACCGCCCCGGAACAACGCCAAGCCCACCTCATCGAGCAGTCCAATCAAGACACCGAACCCCTGATGGCCATGCTCGATACGCACCTGCGCGAACACGCCTTCATGGCCGGCGACCATTTCACGATGGCCGATATTCCGATTGGCTGCGAGGTGCACCGCTGGTTCGGTCTGCCACAAGCGCACCCGCCACGCCCGCACCTGGAGCGCTGGTACCAAACCCTGTGTGAACGACCGGCCAGCATGGGCGTGCTGGACCTGACGCTGTCTTGAACACACGATGCGATCAGACATGGTGAGCATGTCACAACCATCCATGACCGAACTGCGTCATTGCGAGCGTAGCGCGGCAACCCATGTCCGCGGGGCACGCAACGGTGGATTGCCGCGCTTCGCTCGCAATGACGGGGGACTACCCTCGCGATGAAGCGATCTGCCGTGACCAAATTCGAAACTCCCCGCCAACCGAACTCGCCCGGACGACCCACCATGACCCAACGAGCCTTCAAACAAGTCGACGTCTTCACCGCCACGCCCTACTTCGGAAACCCCCTGGCCGTGGTGCTGGATGGCACCGGCCTGAGTGATGCCGACATGCAGCGCTTTGCGCAGTGGACCAACCTGTCCGAGACCACCTTTTTGCTGCCCCCCACCACGCCTGCGGCCGACTACCGCGTGCGCATCTTCACCCCCGGTGGTGAACTGCCCTTTGCCGGCCACCCCACGCTGGGCAGTTGCCACGCCTGGTTGCAGTCTGGTGGCCAACCCCGGGCCGGCGCCGACATCGTGCAACAGTGCCAGGTCGGGCTGATCAAGCTTCGCCGTGAGGGCGCGCGCCTGGCGTTTGCCGCACCACACCTGCTGCGCAGCAACCCCAGCCCGGCCGTGTTGGCCCAGGTGGCCGCCGCGCTCGGGCTCTCGGCCACGCAGATCATCGCGGCACAGGTGCTGGACAACGGCCCGGTCTGGTTGGGTCTGCTGCTCGACAGCCACCAAACGGTGCTGCAACTCAACCCAGATCACCTGACCCTCAAAAACCTTGGACACAAGGTGGGCGTGGTTGCCGTGGAACAAGCGTCACTAGGCCCAACCCTGATCGGGCGGTCGAACCGCGAGGCCCGCGCCTTTGCGGCCCGCGCCGAGACGCAAGCCACGCCCGAGGTCGAGGCCGACGCGCCGGCGCTGGAAGTACGGGCCTTCGCTGCGCCGATTGGCGTCAACGAGGACCCGGTTACGGGCAGCCTCAACGCCAGCCTGGCGCAGTGGCTGATTGCCGAAGGCAGCGCCCCGACACGCTACGTCGCCGCGCAAGGCGCCTGCCTGGGCCGCGCCGGCCGCGTGCACGTTGAACAGACAGCCGACGGCCAGGTGTGGGTGGGCGGCGAGTCGGTGACCTGCATAGACGGTCAAGTCCAGCTCTAAGCCCAACCATGCCCACCAGCGCCGCCCAACTCGACCACCTGGTGGTGATGGCCACCACGCTGGACCAGGGCGTGGCCTGGTGCGAAGCCACCCTGGGCGTCACCCCCGGGCCGGGTGGCGAACACCCCTTGATGGGCACGCACAACCGCTTGTTGTCGATTGCCAGCGAGCGCTTTCCCAGCGCCTACCTTGAGATCATTGCTATCAATTCAGAAGCAAACGAAGGCCAACGAATGGCGTGCCGGCGCTGGTTCGACATGGACGACGAGGCCCTGCGCGCACGCATCAAACAGGGCGGCCCGCAGCTGACGCACTTTGTGATCCAGGTGCCCAACATTGCCCCCGCCGTGCAGGCGCTGGCTACGCAAGGCATAGACCGTGGCCGCGCCACCCTCGCCTCGCGCATGACTGCTGGGGGCTTGCTGCAGTGGCAGATCAGCGTGCGCGACGACGGGCAGCGCCTGTTCGATGGCTGCCTGCCCACGCTGATCGAGTGGGGCGAGGTGCACCCAACGCACAGCATGCCGCCCAGCGGCGTTCGCCTGGAAGCGCTGCACATCAGCCACCCGGATGCGCCTGTGCTGCAAGCCGCCTTTCTCAGCCTGGGCTTCGCGCCAACAACTACCGGCGTCGCCCCGGCGCGCGTCAGCGCCATCCTGCAAACACCACTCGGCACCGTCCATCTCCACTCATGAACCTGCCCACCCTGTCCAGCATCGAAGCCGCCGCCCGCATCGTCTACCGCGAATTCCAGGCCACGCCGCAATACCGCTGGGCACTGTTGAGTGAGCGCCTGGGCACCGACTGCTGGCTCAAGCACGAGAACCACACCCCCGTGGGCGCCTTCAAGCTTCGCGGTGGCCTGACTTACTTTGAACAGCTGCGCCAGACCGGCATGCCGGCCAGCGTGATCAGCGCCACGCGCGGCAACCACGGCCAAAGCATCGGCTGGGCCGCGCGCAGCCACGGAGTGCCATGCCGCATCGTGGTACCGCACGGCAATTCGGTGGAGAAGAACGCCGCCATGCGCGCGCTGGGCGTGACGCTAATCGAGCACGGCGCGGACTTTCAGGAAGCACGCGAACACGCCGCCGAGCTGGCCACGCAAAGCGGCGCCCACATGGTGCCGAGCTTTCACGCCGCTCTGCTGCAGGGTGTCTGCACCTACTGGTGGGAATACTTCAAGGCCGTGCCGCAGCTCGACGTGGTCTATGTGCCCATCGGCCAAGGCTCGGGCGCCTGCTCGGCCATCGCCGCCAAGCGCGCGCTGGGACACCGGGCGCGCATCATCGGTGTGGTCAGCAGCCACGCCACCACCTATGCCGATTCGCTGGCAGCGGGCCGCGTGGTGGAGGCCCCCGTCACCACCATGCTGGCTGACGGCATGGCCTGCCGCGTGGCCGACCAGGCCGCGCTGGACATCCTGCTGGGCCAGCTCGACCACGTCGTCCAGGTCACCGATGCCGAAGTGGCCCAGGCCATGCGTGACCTGTACACCGACACCCACAACCTGGCGGAGGGCGCCGGCGCCGCCAGCTTTGCCGCGGCGATGCAGGAACGCGCCACGCTCAAAAGGGCTTGACGGTGGGAACCGTCATCACCGGTGGCAATGTCGATGCGGCCATGATGGCCAAAGTGCTGCAGGACGCGTAGCATTCTTCATCGATCAAACAGGGAACCCCAGACGGCCATGCCTTACCAACTCCACTACTGGCCCGGCATTCAAGGTCGGGGCGAATTTGTCCGCCTGGCGCTGGAAGCGGCGGGCGCGCCCTATGTTGACGTGGCGCGCGGTAGCGCCGCCGAAGGGCAAGGCCTGCCCGCACTGCTGCACCACCTGCAAGACACGTCCACCGCGCGGCCATCGTTTGCTTGCCCGGTGCTGGTGGACGGCAAAAAGGTGATCGGGCAGACCGCCGCCATCCTGCTGTACCTGGGCCCGCGCCTCAAACTGGTGGGCGCCAGCGAGGCCGACCGCCTGTGGGCACATCAGATCCAACTGACGATCGCCGACGCAGTGGACGAGGCCCACAACACGCACCACCCAGTGGGCACGGGGCTGTACTACGAGGACCAGAAACCGGAGGCGCTGCGGGCCGCGAAAGGATTTCGTGTCCAGCGCATTCCCAAATACCTCGGCTGGCTGGAGACCGTGCTGGCGCAACCCTGGCGGGGCAACCAACATCTGGTGGGCGCGCGGCTGAGTTATGCCGACCTCTCATTGTTTCAGTTGGTGGCCGGCCTGCTCTATGCGTTTCCCAAGGCAACGAAGCGCGCCTTGAAGAAAACGCCGCTAGTGCTGGCGCTGCACGACCGGGTGGCCCAGCACGCCCGCGTGGCGGCCTACCTGCGCAGCGAACGCCGCATCCCCTTCAACGAGGATGGCATCTTTCGGCACTACCCTGAGCTTGATGGGTGAGGGTTTGCGAGGCACAGGCGCTGGACGTGCGGTGCTAAACTGAACACCATGAACGCGCGCGTTGACCACCTTCTGGACGAAGTCCTCGGACTTCCAGCCGACGAACGCTCAGCCTTGGCCGCGGCCCTTCTCGACAGCCTCGAGACGGCCGATGAGGCCGCCGTCTCTGAGCGGTGGCGCGTAGAGGTCAATCGACGCCGCGCAGAGTTGCGAGCTGGACGAGTACAAGCCACTCCCTGGGCTGAAGTCCGCCAGCGCCTTAACGCCCTGTGAGTTCCTTCGATGTTGAAGTACTGCCGCAAGCGGAGGCAGAGGCGCGCGAAGCGTTACTTTGGTATTTCAAAAGAAGCCCAATCGCTGCCGACGCGTTCCAAACCGATTTGTTTGATGCCATGGATGGGTTAAGCGAAACAGCAAAGGACTGGCCGGAAGACGAGGATGGCACCAGGCACTACCACTTCAAGCACTTTCCGTACACGGTGATGTATGAGGTTATCGACCGGAATGTAACCGTGCTTGCAATTGCGCATCAGCGCAGGCGCCCCGGGTATTGGCAAGTTCGCTGAACACACGCGGTGGCAGCCACCGCAGCAGGCGCATCCCGAACAGCCAAACTATCGGTCAGTTTCTTGAACTTTTGGGGGAGTCCATATAGCGCTAGCCATCACGGTTGAGCGCGGTGAGGACATAGCCAAACAACTCAGAGGCGCGATTGGTTGAACCGTCGGCCAGACAAGAACGCCCAGCGCCTTCGTGATGGAGTCGATCAGTTTGACGAAATCATCGACAGCCATGGGAGGCTCTGCGACGGCAACGTCCGAGGCCACCGACAATCAACACGCGCCGCAAAGCGGCGACATTATGTTGTGCGTCCGTGTGGGCCGATCAGTTAAACCTCGCTTGCACTGCGCACCTCCCCATTTTCCAAGGCTACGAGATAGAACTCCAGATTGCCAGCAATTTTTTCAAGGACACGAGGAAGAAACGGGACGAGAGCTTCAAACCCAGCGTCGTCTGACGAAGGGCCGCCATGGTAGTGACGGCAGTGCTCAAGAATGTCGCTACGCTCCTGGCTAGGAAGCTGCGCAAGTGGGTCTCGGTCGTTGTAGTCGTGTAACCCAGAAAGATGTATGAATGCGCAGCCAAACTTGTAAACGGATTGAGTCCAACCTTGCAGAGCTTGCGCAAGATCGACCATTTCTCTATCTGTCACTGTTGCTCGCGATCTTTCCTGCAACCATTTTTCGCCTTTGACCGAGGCATCAAGGAGCAACTCGGCGCTCAGGTTTCTGGGTTAGCAAATAAATGACACGAACCATCGAGTCCAGCTCTTGCCGTAGGACCGAAACCACTTGCCCGGCAAGGCGGGCTTGCGCTAATAGTCGCATTGCCTGCAAATGCTCACGCGACCGACTGCGAACCTGTCGTGTAGAAAAATGGGGGAGACTCGACATGACGTTTGCCATGAGGGGTGACAAGACGGCGCACCCGGCTTGGCATCCCCTCGATGGAAGGGTTGGGATCAGCTGGCCGCGGCTTTCATTCAATGCTTTCAACTCCAGACTGCAACGAGTTCGGCGATTTTGGTGGCGACTACCGTCATTGAATCCTCCGAAGTGTCTAGGCCGCTTCGCGACGCAAGCATTGGGCTGACGTCGCGGAGTGCCGCATACGTTGTACCGTGCACGATTGGCACCAGCCGGTTACCCGCCAGAAGCGTTGAGAGTTCCTTGTCCGCGACGCCCTCTTTCGGCAAGCCTTTCAGCAGTGCTGGGGTCACCAGAACAAGCCCAATCTTCGAGGCAGCTAAGCCCTTGTCAATTGCGCGCATCATCGGAACGCCAAGACCAAGGTCTTTCTCGCTGAACCACACCTTTACGCCAGCCGCCTCAAGGAGGTCGTGCAGTTGCTTGGCGGCCCCTTGGCGATCATCCCAGGCATGACAGAGGAAGCAATCACGCAGATCTGGCCTCGCCGCCGCTTGGGCCTCAACCGCCTCGCGGACTGGCGTGAGCGATGCCACCTGAGCTGGGGTGTAGGAGACGGTCGAGCCGGCCCGCGACCAACGCGGCCTGGAGCCTCCGCCGCCACTAGACCTGCTACCGGCACCATAGCTGGTGCCGCCGCCTGACGAGCTGGACGATCCGTAACCGCTACCGTACCCGTAGCTGCTCCGATAGCCACCATAGCGACTGCCGCATGCAGGGCAGTTCGCTGCAGCGCTCGATGTGCGATGACCATTCACTGGGGCTGTGCATTGGGCCATGGAGTTTCCCCTTTGCATAGAACCGCGCGGCGGCGTTCTGGATGCCTACGTGATGTAGCCGAGCGCCCATCCTGGCATTTCCAATGCTAGACGCAAAATATGCTGGGATTCGCCCTATCGCTGGCGAGGCCCATCACGCGGCTAGCCCCCTGCCACAAAGGTTTATGGTGAATCTCGCAAGCAGTTGCAGCCAAGTTCATCCCTTTGAACCCCATCGCCTGTCTTGGCGAAATTTGGTGAAAGTTGAGCTTACGACTTTCGACGATTCATTTGGTGTGATTTATTGCCCAGCAGACCATCCGCCTGAATGTTGGCCAACGGAACAGCAACTCTGCAATGGCGAACCGCTGCGTCACCGCGCATCAGCTCGACCCCAGCGCAAACGTTGCACCGTGTTCCTGCGGCCCCGCGGCCACGTGGCTGCACAGACTGGCCAGTCACTGCCGGAGTGCCAGGGCAACGGCGGCCTCCTCGGCCATTTCGGATTCGCTGATGCCGGCCCCCAACAATGGGATGGTGACGGACGCCGCTTCGACGATCGTCGCCGACATGGTCTTGAGTATCTCCCGCAGCGCCGCATCGGCGTGACGGGCGCGCGGCGAGGCGTTGATCACAGCCACCGGTTTGTTGGCGAACGGCTCAAAGCTGACCAGCCAGTCGAGCGTGTTCTTGATGCTTCCCGTGACGCCATGGGCATACTCGGGGTTGGCGATCAGCAGCGCGTCGGCTGCGGCAACCTCGGCGCGCAAGCGTACGACACTGGTCGGCAACGAAGATTCCAGATCGGGATTGAACAGTGGCAACTCACCCACCACGGTGCACACGCTGACGTCAACCCCGGGAGGCGCCAACCGTGTCGCCGTGCGAAGCAGCGCCGAATTGATCGATGCAGCGCGCAGGCTGCCGGACAAGGCGAGAATTTTCATGAGAGACAGTGTTGGCGGTGAGCAGGCGGCTGCTCTGTGTGGCGCAGCGCCAGGCGATTGTGCCGGACAAACGCTCGCGCTGCCTAGGCAGCACGGGGCACGCGTGGCTCCAAGGTGAAGCCGCGCGGCTGAGCATTCGACGCCAGAATTTGGGGCAGAATCGCGCCATGAAGACCTCCGACTTCCATGCCGAACAACTGCCTGCCATTCTGCGCAGTGCGCCGCTGTTCCAGGGCGTCGATCTGGCCTTGCTCGATGACGAATTGCGCGAGACCCGACCCCTGTGCATCGAAGCGGGGCACGTACTGCTGGAGCCCAAGCACGTCAACGCCGACATCTTCATTGTGCTGACTGGCGAACTGCTGGTTTGCCTGGAGCCCCGCATCGTCAACCCGCTGGTGCGCCTGCGCGTGGGGGATTGTGTGGGAGAGTTGTCCATCATCGACGCCAACCCGCCATCGGCCTACGTGGTGGCCGCCACCAAGACGGATCTGCTGGCGATCTCCAAGGCGGTGTTGTGGCGCATGTTGGCACGCCAACCGCTGATGGCGCTCAACCTGTTGCATGTGTTGACGGCGCGCATCCGCGAGAACAACGTTGTCTTGCTCGGCAGCCTGGAGCTGCAACGCGAGTACCGCAACAAGGCCGAAACCGATGCACTCACCGGGCTGCACAACCGGGTCTGGTTCGAGGAGATCTTTCCCAAACAACTGGAACTCTGCGAACGAACCGGCCAGCACGCCTGCCTGTTGATGATCGACATCGACCACTTCAAACGCGTCAACGACCAGTACGGCCATGTTGTGGGCGACGACGCGTTGCGCCACGTCGCGATGCTGTTGCGGCGCAATCTGCGCTCGACCGACCTGTGCGCCC
Source organism: Candidatus Rhodoferax odensensis (assembly GCA_016718405.1). Classification (GTDB taxonomy): domain Bacteria; phylum Pseudomonadota; class Gammaproteobacteria; order Burkholderiales; family Burkholderiaceae_C; genus Rhodoferax_D; species Rhodoferax_D odensensis. The sequence goes on along the minus strand of JADKDJ010000007.1, from coordinate 12,613 downwards.
GTTATGGCGGCGAAGAGCTGATTGTGTTGATGCCCGGCGCCGAGTTGTCGCAAGCCGGCCTCACCGCCGAGCGCCTGCGCGAAGCCATCGCCAACACGCCGCTGCAACTGGCCGATGGGCGCCCGGTCACGCTGCAAGTCTCGGGCGGCATTGCGCAGTGGCCGCCCGGCACGAGTCTGGAAGACCTGGTGCGTGCGGCCGACCAGGCGCTTTACCGCGCCAAGAACAGCGGGCGCAACCAGATTGCGGTCAGCCTGTTCACACGTGGATTGGGCTCGCTTGGCTGACGTTCACATCCTCACGGCCAGCGGCCTGTGCCTGCGCCCGTTCGAGGAGCGCGACGCTGCGGCGTTTGCGGCGGCCGCGCGCGAGTCCGCCGAGTCGGTGGGCCGCTGGATGCCCTGGTGCCATGCCGATTACAGCGCGCAAGAGGCGCGCGACTGGTTCGGCCTGTGCCAGCGGCACCGGGCCGACGAAACAGCTTATGAATTTGGCATCTTCGACGAGGCCAGTGGCGAATTGCTCGGCGGCGCCGGTTTGAACACGATCAACCGGCTTCACAACCTGTGCAACCTGGGTTACTGGGTTCGGCAAACCAGGCAGCGCCAGGGTGTGGCCCTCCGCTGCGTGGCGGCATTGTCGGCGTTCGGGTTCGAGACGCTGGCGTTCACCCGCATCGAGATCGTGGTCGCCCAAGGCAACCAGGCCAGCGAAGGCGTGGCCCGAGCCGCGGGCGCGCAATTTGAGTGCGTGGCGCGCAACCGGCTGATGATTCGCGGCGAACCCGTCGCGGCCTCGGTGTTCGCGCTGATTCCCACAACAAGGATGGGTGTTGACCATGCGTGATCCAACTCCGGGCGTGGGTCGCGTGTTCACCACCGGCTACAGTGGACCGCAAGCGCCCTACCCGATGGACGGCGGCCCGGGCATGCCGCGCAGTGCGGGCATGCGCCGACGCTTGCTGGTATTCGGCGGTGTGTTTCTGCTGTGCGCGCTGATCAGCCTGAGCTACACCTTTTTGCGCCCGGCCGTTTACCTGGCCAGCGCGCGCCTGCAAATCACGCCACCGGCCAAGCTGCCAGTCCCCGACGCGGTGGCCGCGGTGGACAGCACGCCCGACTTCCTGCTGGAGTCGCAGGTCCTCAACAGCCGCCCACTGCTGGAGAAGGTGGCTACGCGGCTGGCCAGCCAGGGCGTACTCAAGGCGCTGGAGGGCGAGCCGGTGCTGGCCCTGCAGGCGATGCTGAAGGTAGCGCCCATCGAAGGCACCAACGTGATCGAGCTCGAAGCCAAGAGCGAGCAGCGCCTGCTGGTGGCGCGCTTGATCAATACCACCATCGAAGTCTACCGGGAACAGCAGGCGCTGGCCGGCGCCAGCTCCGCGCAAACCGAGCTGGCCCAGGCGCGCGACGAGGTGCGCGTGATCGACAACAAGGTGGCCGAGCGGAAGCGCGCGATGGAAGAGTTTCGGCTGCGCGCCAACATCGTCTCGGGCGAGCGCGATGAGAACCAGGCGCTGTCGCGCGTCAAGGGCCTGGGCACTTCACTCACCGCCGCCACCGACCGCGAGGCAGTGGCCGAGGGGCGGGTGCGCGCGCTGGAGCAGGCCGCCAGCGAAGGCAAGCGCGCCCCGCAGGCCAAGGACAACTCCACCGTGCTTGGCATCGAGCAGCGCCTGCTGCAATTGCGCGAGGAGTGGCGCGCGCTGGAGCGCCAGTTCACGCCCCAGTACCTCGACATGGACGCCAACGCCCGCGCCCTCAAGACGCGCATCAGCAACCTGGAGCAACAGGCCGTGGAAGAGCGCCGCAAGAGCCAGCAGACCGCGCTGACCGAAGCACGCGAGGAACTTGCCAGCGCGCGCGCCACCACGCAGCGGCTGCAACAGCACCTGGCGGACGACAAGCAATCGGCCCAGTCGTTTAGCCGACGCTTTGGCGAGTTCCAGACGCTGCAAGAAGAGCTGCGCGGCCTCGACCAGATGCGCCAGAGCGCCCGCCAGCGGCTGCTGGCGCTGGAGGCCAGCGAGCTCACCCGCAAGCCGCGCCTGCAAGTGCTGGAGGCCGCCGCCACGCCCGAGTCAGCCTGGCGCCCACTGTACTGGCGCGATGCGGCGATCAGCCTGGCCGCGTCGCTGGTGCTGGGGTTCCTGGCGGTATGGTTTGTCGAGTTCTTCGACCGCCGGGAGCCGGTGGCGGCCACGCCCTCCACCGTGATCCTGGCGCAGCCCTGGCTGGCGCCGCAGCATGGCGCCATGCCGTTGGGCCACGCGCCGGGCATGGCGCCGCTATCCGCACCGCCCGGGCCACCGCAGCGGCAACAGTTGGCCGCACCACCCCCACGCGAGCTTGACCGTCACGAGCTATCCAAGCTGCTGCTCAGCGCAGCGCCGGAAAACCTGCCGCTCCTGATTTGCCTGCTCAGTGGCATGACCGTGGCGGAACTGCTGGCGCTGCGCGTTTCGCACGTCAACGATAACGCGCAGACGTTGATCGTGCCCGGCAATCCCAGCCGTGTGCTGGCGCTGGAGGGACCGCTGCAATCCTTGACACAGCTTTGCGCCAACCGGGCACCTGCCGCCACCTTGTTTGCCGATGCCACGGGCGAGCCCTTTACCGCACAGGACATTGAGGCCGCCGTATCCACCAGCGCCTTTGACGCCAATCTCGATGACGCCCTGCAGGTGACGCCTGCGACGCTGCGCCACACCTACATGGCCTTCTTGGTGCGACAGGGTCTGCGCTTCAGCGAGCTGGGCAAACTGGTGGGTCGTCTGCCGGCAGAGGCCCTGGACGTGCTGTCAGCACTGGCACCCGGCACCGAGCGTGTCGGACTGAATGCGGTGGAGCGCACCTTGCCAGCACTGCGCGAACTCAACCTGGGCTGAGACTTTGCGGGGTGTGGTCGTAGGTCAGGGTCGCACCGGAGACAAACAGCGGCCATGGATTGCTCTAAATTGCGCATATGGGAACCCTTTACCTCGTGCGCCATGGCCAGGCCTCGTTTGGCGCGCAAGACTATGACCAACTCAGCGAACTCGGTGCCAAGCAGTCCGTCCGCCTCGGACAGTACCTGGCTGGCAAGGGCCTGACGTTCGACGCAGCTCTGTGTGGCACCTTGCGCCGCCAAATAGGCACTTGTGACGGCATTCTGCGCGGCGGTGGCTATCCGCTCGAAGCCCGGCACTGGCCGGGCCTCAATGAGTTTGACAGCCACGCCATCATCGCCACCGTGCACCCGCACCCGCTGGAAAAGACCGACTCACCCGAGCGTTACCGCGAGCACTTTCGCCTGCTGCGCGATGGCCTGCGGCAGTGGATGAACGGCGTCGTCAGCCCCAAAGGCATGCCGCCCTATCAGGAGTTTCGCCAAGGGGTGGTGGAGGTGCTGGATCACATCCGCAAGACCTACCAGGGCAATGTGTTGCTGGTCTCCAGCGGCGGGCCAATCTCGACCGCTGTTGGCCACGTGCTGGCCACTTCACCCGAAACGACGATCGAACTCAATCTGCGCATTCGCAACAGCTCCGTCACCGAGTTTGAGTTCAACCCCAAGCGACACACGCTGGTGACCTACAACACACTGCCGCATCTGGACACGCCGGAACTGGCGAGCTGGATCACCTACTCCTGATCACGCGCGGCGCTGCGGCATAAGCAGCCTAACGGTAGGTGGTGAGGTGGATGCTGGTTTCGGTGCTGCGGATGCCGGTGATCAGGCGCACGCGCTCCAGCACCTCGGACAAGTCGCTCATAGAGCGCACCTCCAGCTCCGCCAGCAGGTCCCAGCGGCCATTGGTGTCGTGCAGGGCCGAGACGCCCGGCTCACCCAGCAGACTGGCAATCACGCGGCGTGTCTGGTTGCCCTCGACCAGCACCCCCATCCAGGCGCGGATGCGCTCGGGCTCGGCCTCGGGCTTGAGCCGCACCGTGTAGCCCACGATCACCTGTTCGTCCTCCAGCTTGCGAATGCGGTTGGTGACCGTGCCGCGCGAGACTTTGAGCCGATGCGCCAGGTCCGCCACGTTCTGCCGCGCGTTCTGGCGCAGCAAGGCGATCAGTTGATGGTCGAGGTCGTCCATCTTCGACTCAAGGCCGCGCGGCCTTCAAATGCGCCGACGCTTCGCGCAGTGCCGCCGCAGTAGTGTCCCAGCCCATGCAGGCATCCGTGATGGACACCCCGTAGCGCAGGTCTTTCGGGTTGCCCAGTTTCTGGTTACCTTCGAACAGGTTGGATTCGAGCATCACGCCCTTGATGGCAGGGTTACCCTCAGCCACCTGGTGCACCACGTCACGCAGCACCAAGGCTTGCAGCGCGTGGTTCTTGCGCGAATTGCCGTGGCTGCAATCAACCACGATGTTGACCGCCAGCTTGGCCTTCTCCAGCGCGCCCACCGCCTCGCTGATTGCAACCGAGTCGTAGTTGGGCACCGCACCGCCACGCAGGATCAGGTGGCCAAACGGGTTGCCACGGGTTTGGGTAATCGCCACCTGACCAGCACCATTGATACCCAAAAAGGCATGCGGCTGGCTGGCCGACAACATGGCGTTGAGGGCCACTTCCAGGTCACCGTCGGTGCCATTCTTGAAGCCGACCGGCGAGGACAGGCCACTGGCCAACTCGCGGTGGGTCTGGCTCTCTGTCGTGCGCGCGCCGATAGCGCTCCAGGCGATCAGGTCGCCCAGGTACTGCGGGCTGATCGGGTCCAACGCCTCGGTACCGCAAGGCAGGCCCAGTTCGTTGATGTCCACCAGCAGCCGCCGGGCCAGACGCAAGCCCTCTTCGATATGAAAGGAATCGTCCATGCGCGGATCGTTGACCAGCCCTTTCCAGCCCACGGTGGTGCGCGGCTTCTCGAAGTACACGCGCATGATGATCAACAGCTGCCCGGTCAACTCGTCGGCCAAGGCCTTGAGCTTGCGGGCGTATTCCATGGCGGCCACCGGATCGTGGATCGAGCAAGGGCCCACCACCACGAATAGGCGTCGGTCGCGCCCAGACAGAATCTCGCCCAGCGCGCGGCGCGCCTGGCCGACCGTCTGCGTGCCCAGCGCGCCCGGCGCGATGTCGTCGTGCAACTGCGCAGGCGGCGGCAGTGTGGCCTGCGAGACGATGTTCAGGTTTTCAAGCGCGGTGGGGAAGGTCATGGCTGATGGGCTCGATAAAGGGCTGGGGTTGCGCTGCATTTTAGGACGGGCCCATCGCCCGCGGCACACGGGTTTTTTCAAGGCCGTCACGGAATGCGCAACGCTTAGGGGCCAAGGACCAGACGGCGTTTACCAACAACACAACTTGGCTCATTGCCTGTATAAAACAAGCTGGTGTCCACAAAAACCCAACCACTCCCCATGTCCGCGTCGCACGCCACCGACACAAGCCCCGCGCTGCCGACAGCAGGCAGCTTACTGGCCAATGCGCGCGAACTCAACGAACAAGCCGAAGGACTGCTTGGCTCGGACCCGGCGTTGGCGCGCCAGCACGTAGACCGCGCCGAGGCAATCGCGCGCGAGCTCGGTGCCAATGCAATTCTGGCCGTGAGCTTGTTGCTGCGCGCTCGGTTGCACTATGCGGCGGCGCAATTCGACGACGCACTGCGCACCTGCAACGAAGCCGCAGGCATCGCCGCACGCGATGGTGACATCTCGGTGCACGCCAAGACCCGCACCGGTCTGGGCGCTATTTGGGCCAGTCTGGGTCTGGCCGAGCAGGCTTTACCGCACCTGGAAACAGCGGCGGAACTGCTGCTCGACAGTGCCGACGAGGCGGGTCTGGCAGTGGTGCGCTCTCTGTTGGGGGGCGTACAGGTGCAACTGGGCCAGGCCGAGTCCGGGCAGCGCCAGTTTGAACAAGCGCTCGCCGCGTTTGCTGCGCTGGAGTTGCCCGATCGGGTGACCGAGACGCGACACAACCTGGCCTGTCTACACAATCACGTTGGCCAATTTTCGGAGGCACTGGCACTATCTATGGCCAATGCCAGTGAGGCCAACCGCCTGAAAAACATCACCTTACTGGCCCATATTGAGGCCACCATCACCGAGGCCCTGTGCGGGCTGCACCGTTATGCCGAGGCGGTAGCGCGCGCCCGCGCCGCCCTTCTGCGATCTCGCCCCGGATCGCGCGGCGAGTTGGACGTCATGCTCTGGTTGGGCACCGCGCTGGACAAGCACGGTCAGCGTGAAGAAGCTTTGGCCATGCTTCGCAACACGCTGGCGGTGTCCGATGCGGCGGGTATGCCCACCAATCGAGCCCTGCTGGGCGCGCTATCCGACCTGTGTCGACGCACAGGGCATGACGACGAGGCCATGCGCTACGAGACCCTTGTGGCCGAAGGGACTCGCGATCAGCAAGACCGCATGACGCGCCTGCGCCTCAAGGCCCTGGAGATGAACGTGGAACTCAACGCCGCGCGCCTGCGTTTTGGCCGCGTTGCGGCTGAGCGCACCTTGCTGCAAGCCCAATTGGAAAACGCCGAGCGCTTGCTCGACGCCGCCAACTCGCCCGATCGAGACCGACGCAGCCCATTGTTACCTGAGCTCGGTGCATGCGAAGCCGGCTTTGACCCCATGCTCGATGGTGTAGCCTGCGGTTTCAGTCTGGTCTACCAGCCTATCGTCGACTTGCAGACGCACACCGTGGCCGGGTTCGAGGCCTTGCTGCGCCTGCACCATCCCACCCTGGGCGCGATGCTGCCGCTGGAGTTCATTGCGCGCCTGGAGGCCAGCGGCGAGATCGCCAGTGTTGGCCACTGGGTGTTGCGTCAAGCGTGCGCTGACCTCGCTGTATTGCAGCGTCTGACCACGCGCGTCTTGCGGCTGGCCATCAACGTCTCGCCCCGTGAATTCGATCGGGCGGGTTTCGCCGACGATGTGATTGCAGTCATCCAACAAGCAGGCCTGCATGCGCAGGCTGTGGAGCTGGAACTAACGGAAGGTGTCGCAATGTCGATCCACGCCAGCGTGACGCTGCAGATGCAGCGGCTCAACCAGGCGGGCATCGGCATGGCCATGGATGATTTTGGGGCAGGGTTCTCAAACTTCGCCTCGATGTCGGAGGCGCCACTGTCACGCATCAAAATCGACCGCAGCATGATCAGCAGCATCGGCCGTGGCGAGCGCCAGGCGGCCGTGTTGCGCTCCATGTTCCAGACCGCCCGCAACCTCGGCTTGCCGCTGGTGGCCGAAGGCATCGAGAGCGCGCACCAGTTGGTCGAGCTGCGCGCCTTGGGTTGCGAAGAGGGTCAGGGCTTCATGTTCAGTCGCGCGGTACCGCTGGAACTGGCCCGCTTATTGGTACAGCGCACCTTCACTTTCTGACGCCGCCCCACGCCACACCACGCACACGCTACGCTGCGCGCAACAGTTGTCGCAACACGTAGGGCAAAATACCCCCGGCGCGGTAATAGTCGACCTCGATCGGTGTGTCGACGCGCAGCGTCAGGGTGTGCGTGCTGCGGCTGCCATCGGCGCGGGTCACCACCAACTGCGCGTCGCTTTGTGGTGTGAGGTGAGCATCGGGCAGGATGTCGATCAGCTCGTTGCCTACCAGCCCCAGGCTCTGCCAACTCTCACCCGGCATGAACTGCAGTGGCAGCACCCCCATGCCAACCAGGTTGCTGCGGTGAATGCGCTCAAAGCTCTGCGCCACCACCGCCTTGATGCCCAGCAGTTGCGTGCCCTTGGCGGCCCAGTCGCGGCTGGACCCGGTGCCATATTCCTCGCCCGCAAACACCACGGTGGGCACGCCATCGGCCTGGTACTGCATGGCGGCGTCATAAATCGCCAGCTTGTGGCCGAGGTCCGGGCCGTCGTGCTGGTAGAGCGTCAGGCCGCCCTCCTCCCGCGATCCGTTGGCATCGGGCGGGAGCATCAGGTTCTTGATGCGCACGTTGGCAAAGGTGCCTCGCATCATCACCTCGTGGTGGCCGCGGCGCGCCCCGTAGCTGTTGAAGTCGGCCGCTTGCACGCCGTGCGCCAGCAACCACTGGCCGGCCGGTGAACTGGCCTTGATCGAGCCCGCCGGGGAGATGTGGTCGGTGGTGATGGAGTCGCCAAACAAGGCCATGATGCGCGCACCGCGACTGCCGGGGTCGTCGTATGTTGAGTGTCTGATTGGCCTGAATAACCCGTGGTACTTGCGATATTAGCTATCTTATCCATAGCAAAGTCGGCAAAGAAGGGCGGCTCGGCAATGTAGGTGCTGGTCGGCCAGGAATACGCGGCGCCCTGCACGCCCTTGACCTTTTCCCAGAGCTTGCCGGGCTCGGAGCCAATGCGCGCATAGTTCGCGCGGTAGGCCTTGCCGCTCATGGCAAAAGGCATCAAGGCCTGCACTTCGTCGCTGCTGGGCCAGATATCACCCAGGTACACATCGCGGCCACCCTTGCCCTGCCCGACCGGTTCGGTCATCAGGTCGCGCAGCACGGTGCCGGCAATCGCGTAGGCCACCACCAGCGGCGGGCTGGCCAGGAAATTGGCCTTCAGGTTGGGGTGGATGCGCGCCTCGAAGTTGCGATTGCCCGAGAGCACCGCCGCGCACACCAGGTCATTCTTGCTGATCACCTCGTTGAGCTCGGGCGTGAGGTCGCCCGCGTTACCGATGCAGGTCGTGCAGCCGTAACCCGCCAACGCAAAGCCGAGTTTCTCCAGGTAAGGTAACAAGCCCGCCGCGGTAAGGTACTCGGTGACGATGCGCGAGCCCGGCGCCAGCGAGGTCTTGATGTGCGGCTTGACCTTGAGCCCCGCCAACACCGCCTTCTTGGCCAACAGGCCCGCTGCCAGCAAGGCACTGGGGTTGGAGGTGTTGGTGCAACTGGTGATGGCGGCAATCAGCACATCGCCATTCTGGATCGGCAGGGACGTGGGCGCGGTACCTGCCAGGTAGACGCGCCGCAACTTGTCGGGACTTTGGTTGAAACCGTTTTCGGCATTCGGCTTGGAAAACAGCGCCTCGAACTGCTGCGCCACCTGGCCCAGCTCGATGCGATCCTGCGGGCGCTTTGGACCTGCCAGGCTGGGAGTTACGTCGCCCAAATCCAGCTTGACCACCTGCGAGTAATCCAGGTCACCGGCCAGCGGCACGCCAAACAAACGCTGCGCCTTGAAGTAGGCCTCAAATACTTCGATCTCACTCTTGGTGCGGCCGGTGCCTTGGAAGTAGGCAATGGTCTTGTCATCCACCGGGAAAAAGCCCATGGTGGCGCCATACTCGGGCGCCATGTTGGCGATGGTGGCGCGATCCGGCAGCGAGAGTGTGCTGGTACCGGCGCCAAAGAACTCGACAAACTTGCCCACCACCTTGTGCCGACGCAGCAGCTCGGTCACCGTCAGCACCAGATCGGTGGCGGTGACGCTTACGGCAGCACACCGGTCAGCTCCAAGCCCACCACGTCCGGCGTCAAAAAGTAAACCGGCTGGCCCAGCATGGCGGCCTCGGCCTCGATGCCGCCCACCCCCCAGCCGACCACGCCAATGCCATTGATCATGGTGGTGTGGCTATCGGTGCCGACCAGGGTGTCGGGGTAGTACACATCGCCCTTGGCACCCCTTTTGATCCGGTGCACGCCGCGTGCCAGGTACTCCAGATTGACCTGGTGCACGATGCCAAAGCCGGGGGGCACCACGCCAAACGTGTTGAAGGCCTGCATGCCCCACTTCATGAACTCGTAGCGCTCGCGGTTGCGCTGGAATTCGAGCTTCATGTTCAGGTCCAGCGAATTCTTCTTGCCATAGTGGTCCACCATGATGGAGTGATCCACCACCAGGTCCACCGGCACCAAGGGCTCAATGCGGGCCGGGTCCAACCCCAAACGCTCGGCGGTGCTGCGCATCGCCGCCAGGTCCGCCAGCAGCGGCACACCGGTGAAATCTTGCAGGATCACGCGCGACACGACAAACGGGATTTCGTCGCTGCGTTCGGCATTGGGCTGCCATTGCGCAAGCTGGGCCACATGCGCCGGTGTGATCTTCTTGCCATCGCAGTTGCGCAGCACCGACTCGAGCACGATGCGCAGACTCACCGGCAGGCGGTTGATGTTGGGAAACTGCTGGCTGAGCGCCGGCAGGGAGTAGAACTGGCCGGTCTTTCCGGAGGCGGTCTTGAACGTCTGGACGGTTGAACCAAAGGCGTGGGGCACGGCATTTTCCTTGGCAATGGCAGCGAGTCATCGCATTCTGGCAGTCCTGCCAAACCCCACCATGCGAAGTGTCAATCAGCGCGTGTCAGCGGCCCGCGCGGTCAGGCGCGAATTGGCGTAGACGCGCAGCGTTGACGAGAAGCCCAGCTCGTTGGATATCGACACTGTCGTCAACTCCTCCATACCGAACGCGCGCAACTTCTTCCACAACTGGCGCGCCAGGTAGGTTCGAAACATGCATACAACCATGATGCCCTGTGGCGACAAGGACTGCCGGCAACGCGCAAACACCGCAGCCGGATCGCGGATGTAATAAAGCGATTCGTTGAACACGATCACATCGAATTGGCCGTCCGCCTGAACCCCCTGCGCCGCATCAGCGACCACGAGTGTTGCACCGCTTGCGCCACGCGCCTGGGCGCGGCTGATCGCCGCAGCGTTCATGTCCACCCCCCACGTACCCGGAGTAGCGCAACCGTTGTTGCAGGATGCCGTCGCCACACCCGACGTCCAGTACCCTGCGTTCAGGCGGCGTGAAGTACTCGCAACACCCGACGATGATGCTGTAACGATGCGCCTCCGCAATGTCGTTCATATAGTCCCAGCGCCCGCTCGCATAGCGCTTCTCGGAGTCACGGACCAGAGCTTTGCGATACGGCTCCCATGGCAGCGGAAAGTACGGCATCAACCCGATGCCCAGGCGGATGAAGAATCGCTTGATGTTCTCGAATGCGGACACGGTCATCAAAACCTCCATACAAAGTCGCTACACGGCCCCGAGAATACCCCTACCTTGAACGCGAAGACATCCCGCAGGCGCTTCAGTACTCATCCTTGTCGACCGGGGAATCTGTATCGTCGGCATCATGAACGAACTGCAGTTTGATTTCTCGTGGGACCCGCTCAAAGCGCAGTCGAATATTCTTTCTTCCCCGTCAGGCCACACCGGCGAGAAATCTGCCCCAAGCGATTGAATGTAAGGCACAAATGCATTACATTGGTTGGTCACTCATGACTGCAAGGACATCGCCATGACCACGCTGACGGTTACCGATCGGGGCCAAGTAACGTTTCGAAAGGACGTGCTACAACATCTCGGCATCAAGCCCGGAGAAAGGATCGAGCTGGATTTGTTGCCCGATGGCCGGGGCCTGCTCCGAGCCGCCCGGCCTGCCGGAACGATGGATGGCTTTGTTGGCTTGCTCGCGGGCCGCAGCAAGAAAGTAGCCACACTCGAAGAAATCAACGACGCGATCAGCCAAGGCTGGGCTGGCAAGAAATGAAGGTGGCTGTCGATACCAACGTGCTGGTGCGTGCCGTCGTTCAAGACGACCCAGCGCAAGCGCGCCTCGCCGCCAAAGTCTTGATCGATGCCGAACTCATTGCGGTCGCGCTGCCGTGCCTGTGTGAGCTGGTGTGGGTGCTGCGCCGCGTCTACTCCTTTGCACCACACGACATTGCCGGCGCGGTACGCGCGCTGCTTGCCGTCGCCAACGTGCAAGTCAACCGCCCGGCCGTGGAAGCCGGCCTGTTGATGCTCGAAGCGGGCGGAGATTTCGCCGATGGCGTCATCGCGTATGAAGGTAAATGGCTAGGCGGAGAGACCTTTGTTTCGTTCGACAAACAAGCCGTTGCGCTGCTTACGGCGCAAGGGCAATCGGCGCGGCTTTTGTAACGGGGTAGTCCTTGCGCTGGCAAATGGGCGCTGGCGCACAAGGTGTTGGGGCCGGTCGATAAACTTGACTTCGCGATTCAAGAACGTCCCAAGATGGGCGCTGTCGTGATGACAAAAGCGTCATGCACTGACTGCTCATTCTCGACAAAAGCCGCCGCAGCCTCGTTGTTCTTCTCCGCAGCGGTCACCCCGACTGGGGGGTACATTCCATCCCATATGCAGTCAATCCTGGCCTCAAAGCCTGGATCATGCCAAATACCCCCTTCGATCCTAATCACGAGTAGCCCATGACTCAAGGATTGATGACAGGCACTCCGGGCTGCCGCCGTTGTCAAGACCATTGACGCCGAGCCACCCATACGAAAGAAGCTATCGGAATTTTCATACCGAAAGTTTCGCTCAAAACCACTCATGGCGCTTCCCCATTCCACTTGATCCGACCATCGGCTTGCCACCCAGGGTTCAATCTGTCACTTACCTGAATTCGCTAATTCGAGCCTGGCCCCTTTTCCTCTGAGGTTGGTTGGTGGCCGCATCGGGCTTGGCCGCGCCGGCCGGATAACCCAGGTGGTACCCCAGCTCGGCGCCCATGGCGCGCTCAATCAGGGCCTTCTTGAAGGCCAGCGAGGCCGCGTTGACGGCCTCGCCGGTCATAGGCCCGGTGATGAACTGGTCAATCACTTCATTGGGGATCTTCGGCAGCGCCGCACTCTTGGCCGCAATGGCCGCGTTCTTCAGTTTCGTCTTGCTTGGCATAAATGGTCCTCTTGGTCATATTTATGCCTCAAACACAAAATTCAGGACAG
>JADKDJ010000006.1 GCA_016718405.1 Candidatus Rhodoferax odensensis | reverse complement strand
GCGCCAGTTTTGATGGATTGCTCAACGTCCATGGTCGGGACCTCAACGGCTCGGCTCGCCTGTTTCGCGCCAACATCATTAAGCCTGGCACCAATGATTTGGTGGACGGTTTCGATCCCGCCAAAATCTCCACCGATGGCAAGAACGAACAGACGCTCAGCAGCTCGGGCGCGTCGCTACGCCTGCGCTGGGACTTGGGCGGCGTGAGTCTGCATTCAATTACCGGGTATGAATCCGTCGAGGCACTGAGTCGAGGCGACATCGACGGCGGCTTTGGCGCCTCCTTCCTGCCGAGCTCCGGCCCGGGCTTCATTCCGTTTGACGCCGAATCGGCCGACGGGTTGCCGCGACACCGTCAGTTCACGCAAGAACTTCGACTGGAGTCCACGGACAAGGGACCGATGAAGTGGATTGCCGGCGCTTACTTGTTCGACGAGTCGATCGACATCGACAGCTTCAACTATTCATCGATCGGCGGCAACACGCAAAACGGCTACGCCACACAAAGCCAGGAAAACCGGGCCTACGCAGTCTTTGGCTCCCTCAACTACGACGTGAGCGATGCGCTGAAAGTGCGCGGCGGCTTGCGCTATACCCGTGACAAGAAGGATTTCGTTGCCGATCGCATCACTGCGCCACCTTTTAGCCCCCCATTCATCGGGCGTCTGAGCACCGGCACCAGTGCATCCAACGTCAGCGGGGACTTTAGTGGCACCTACGCCATCAGCAAGGCCACCAACTTCTACGGACGCATCGCGACCGGCTTTCGCGCCCCGGCGATCCAGGGGCGCTTGCTGTTTGGTGATGCTCACTCCGTGGCCGACTCAGAAAAGGTCACCTCAATCGAAGGCGGCATGAAGTCCGACCTATTGGATGGGCGCGCGCGGGTGTCGCTGGGCTTGTTCCAGTACACCATGAAGAACCAGCAGCTCACTGCGGTAGGTGGGGCGGCGAACTTCAACCAATTGATCAACGCCGACAAGGTTACCGGGCGCGGTGCCGAGGTCGACTTTCAGGCCCTGGTCACCGACAACCTGTTGGTCACTCTTGGCGGCAGCGTGAACAAGACCCGGATTCGCGACGCCAACCTGCGCGTGGACGCCTGTGGCAGTGGCTGCACCGTACTCAACACCATAACCGCGGCGGCCAATCCAGCCGTGGGCAAGTTCTCGCCCACCGTGTCGATCGACGGCAACCCTCTGCCACAGGCGCCCGAGTTGGTGGTGAATTTCACTGCGCGCTACGGCATGCCGCATGGCAACGGTGGCGAATGGTTCATCTACACCGACTGGGCCTACCGAAGCAAGGTGAACTTCTTCTTGTACAGGGCCACGGAGTTCACCGGCAAGGCGCTACTCGAAGGCGGCCTGCGATTGGGGTACACCTGGGGTAACGGCAAGTACGAAGCGGCACTGTTCGGCCGCAACATCACCAACCGGATTCAAACTGTGGGGGGCATTGATTTCAACAACCTGACCGGCATGATCAACGAACCGCGCACCTATGGGCTGCAGTTCAAGGCTGCCTTCTAAGAGCCGGCCATGACGCCACCTGGAAACCCGCACGGCATTGACTGAACGACACCGCGCTCTCTAAACGAGCCGCAACGTGACCGTTGATTGCCAGCAGGCGGTGACGGGCCAAGCTGACGTCCCACCGCGCACGCGGGTTGTGGGGCTGCGCCTCTGCGACATTGGCTGCATCGATCTGGACTGGTTCCCAGGTACCGCTGCAACCACTCTCAGCCGCAAGGCGCGCGATCACGGAATGCGGCAATCCCATTTTTTGGCCTGTCTTGTGGCCTCTTTTGTGGCTTTGTAGGCGGCTCTCTAGAATTATCATCTAGCGATCTGACACCGGGTCAGTGCCCCGTGCTGGTCGATGCGCCTCTTGATCGCCTCTCCCAGGCACCCACCCAACGCTTCGGGAAATCAATCTTGAACGGTGCCTTCTTCAATGGCTAACTTCACCGGCACATCCGGCAACGACGTGCTGGTCGGCACCGATGGCAACGACAACCTGTCGGGCCTGGAGGGTGTGGACCTGATCAACGGTGGCGCCGGCACCGACACGGCCGTCTACCTCACCAACCGCGCCACATTTTCGGTCCAAAAGTCTTCGACCGGCTTCACAGTGAGCGACCTGCGGGGCAGCGAAGGCGTCGACACCTTGCAGAACATAGAACGCGTGCGTTTTGCCGACCGCGGCCTGGCGCTCGACATGGCGACCAACCAGCACGGTGGCCAAGCGGCATTGCTGATTGGCGCTGTACTGGGCAAGGCGGCGCTGTCGTCGAAACTGGCGTTGACGGGCTCGGTGCTGGACCTGTTCGACCACGGCTCCACCATGCAAGAGCTCAGCGGTGCGGTGATGCGTCTGCCCATTTGGGGCGCATTGGCCAACAGCGGCGCGGCCAACGTCAGCAACAACCAGATTGCCAGTTACCTATTGACCACGGTCAACGGCCAAGCCCCAGACGCCACGACCTTGTCCAACGCGGTCAATAGCCTGGAGCTTGGTCCCCAAGGCGACCTGTTGTGGAAGCTGGCCCTGTCCAGCGCCAACCAGGCGCAGATCGGCCTGAGCAGCTTGGCCACGACCGGACTGGGGTTTGGATTTAACGGTCTGGCCTTTAGCACGCTGGCGTTGTCTGAGACCTCAGCCAACGACGGCAGCATGGGTCCTGCCATCGTCGTCACGTTGACCGGCGACACCTTTGCCGGCAAGGTTGGCGCGGCAGTAGGCAAGGTCACGGGCGCGCCCGGCGGTCTGGTGGCCAACCTGATCAAAACCACCGACACTACCGCCACCCTCACCCTCAGCGGCGCGGCCAAAGCACACGGCGCGGCGGCCAATACCAACGCTGGGCTGAGCGTCACGTTTTCCAGCACCGATTTTGTGTCTTCCAGCACCACCGACAAGGCCGGTCTGGCGCAAAAGCTCAGCATGTCCTTTGTCGAGCTTCCTGCCTCCGAGGTCAGCGGTGATCTGCTCGTCGCCGGCGCGGTGACGGTTGCGGTGACGGTCGATCTGCTGACCGACAAGCTCTACTTTGGCTCCAGTCTGGGCACGTTGGCCAGCGGCGCGATGGGCAATGTCAAGAACGTCGACGCCTCGGGCATTACCGGCAGCAAGGTCACGGTCAACCTGCTGGGGGACGATAGCGCCAACAAGCTCTCCGCCTCCCCACTCGGGGGCGCCATCACCGCCAGTAAAGGGGCCGACACCCTGGTGGCCGGCTCTGGCGTCGACCGTTTTGTATTTGCCGCGACCGCCGCCGACAACGGGTCGACACCATCACGGGCTTCAACCTCAGCGCAACGGGTGATGTATTGGATTTTTCCGCCTTCCTGAACAAGACCGGCACCAAACACCTTGCTGCAGTCAGTGCCAGCAGTGTGACGCCATCGATCTGGTCCAACAGCGATGTTCTGGTAGCCAGCGGTTACGACCTGGACGCGACGGGCATTGCCGCCCTGTTTGGCGCCGCCGCACCGTTGGCCGCCCCCACGGCGGCGGCCAAGACAGTGGTGATCTCGGCCGACATCATTGGCAACGCCAGCATCTGGTACGTAGTCAACCAACTCGACACCTCGGCGATAACCGCCAGCGAGGTCACGCTCGTAGGCACGCTGGTGGGCATCAACAATTTGGGGCTGGTCGGCTACGGATTTGTGGCAGCCAACTTCGCTTGACTTTCAGCGAGCACGCGCCCCTTTCGCGCCAACGGCCCCACGTTGTGCATTGGTCTGACGCCCTGGACTCCTCATCGGATCTGCCCGTCTCTTACCCCATAGGGGTGGCGCGAAACACGCCGACAAGATGCACGAGCAGTTGGCGTTGCAGCCTCTTCGGGCGGCGTTTCGGCCACATCGCCACCTCGTCGTTGCAGCGCAGCTTCCGGTGGTATCGGTCATCGAGTCGTGCGGCCAACGCGGGACAGCAGGACCGTGTCGGGGTGATACGATTTAACCTTTGAACTCTCTGAAAGCCCGAGGATATTGTGACGACAATCCACTCTATCGCGATGGCCTGCGCCCTGCTGATTGTGTCCAGTAGTCCGCTGGCGCAATCCCGCTACACCTGCGCCGACAGCGGTGGCAACACCTACCAGTCGTCCCAGCCCTGCGTAGGGCGTGAAGTAGTGCAACGCTACACCTGCACCAACAACGGTCGCACCTACGCCTCGTCGCAGCCCTGCCCTTCGAGTGGGCCCGTATTTTACGGATCCGTGGCCACAACTCCCAGCGACGAACCAAGGGTAAGCAAGCTCGAACAGGCACCCGATACCTTGAAGCATCTGAGCCCGCGCTGCGCCTCGCTGAACGACGCCATACGCACGGCCGGCGCGCGGTCTCAAGCACGACGTCATCAGCGACATGCGAAAGGAGTACCGCGAGCAGTGCTCGGAAGAAGAGAGTGAGGCCAGGTCCAAGATGTCGCGCGAGCGCCGCGAGGACAAGCAGCAACGGGCTGGGGCCGACAAGGCCGAGCAACGAAGCCGGGAACGTACAGCCATTCAACAGCAGCAATGCGGCGAATCAAAACGCATTTTGTTCACCAAGCGGGCGAGAACCGACCTGACCGACGGCGAGAAGGCTGACCTTCAACGTTTTGAGGACAACTACCGCAGCCGTTGCAGTTGATTGCCGCCCCCCCCCCGGGGGCCCCCCCCCCGCCCGGGCGGGCCCCCCCCCCCCGGGCCCGGCCCCCCCCGTGTCCCCCCCCCCCCG
Source organism: Candidatus Rhodoferax odensensis (assembly GCA_016718405.1). GTDB lineage: Bacteria > Pseudomonadota > Gammaproteobacteria > Burkholderiales > Burkholderiaceae_C > Rhodoferax_D > Rhodoferax_D odensensis. Next base: position 264,139 of record JADKDJ010000006.1, on the reverse strand, counting down.
GGGGGGCCCGGCCCCCCCGGGGCCCGGCCGGGGGCCCCCCCGCGCCCCCCCCCCCCCCCCCCCCCGGCTCGGGCCCCCCCCCCCGGCCCCCGGGCCCCCCCCCGCCCCCCCCCCGGGGCCCCCGGGGCCCCGCCCCCGGGCCCGGGGCGGCCGGGCCGCCCCGGGCCCGGGGCCGGGGGGGGGGGGGGGCGCCCCCCCCCCCCCCCCCCCCCCCCCGGCCCCCCCCCGGGGGGGGCCGCCCCGCCCGCGCCGGGCCCCCCGCGGCTGGCGTTGTCTGGCGGGATGGTTGCGGCGCGGGCACCGACTGGGAAGACCAATTTTGCGGTTTGCGTAAACGAGCGCCTTGCAGAGTCCAGCCACCGGCGCAACCTCGATTAGGTCAAACATCACGCATTCTTCGCCCGCCATCGCCACCAAACCGGGCCTGCGGCACCACTTAAACGCGCGCCAGCGATTATGATCTGCGCCCCTCTTGCAGACCGAACGACCGCGACACTATGCATTCCGAGACCCCGATTCAGTTCTTTGCGACCCCGGCCAAGACCGAAGTTCCCGCATCCGACCCTCACCCCATCATCGGGGGGCGGGTCGAGCTGCAACTGCTCACCACCCTAAAGTGCAACCTCAAGTGCAGTTACTGCTCGCTGGGTGTGGGCGAGGTGCTGGGCTCGCAGGTGCACGTGGAGTACGACATTGAGCAGCTCAGTGCCTTTGTGGACCAGCACCTGCAGGGCAAGGAGGTCTACGTCACGTTCTACGGCGGCGAACCGACACTGAACAAAAAGTTGATGCTGGAAGTGATGCAACGCTTCCCGCGCTTCAGGTTCCAGTTGCAGACCAATGCGACGCTGATCGACAACCTGCCCGAATGGGCGCTCAATCGCCTGTCCAACGTGCTGGCTTCGATCGATGGCGGCGAAGCCACCACCGACGGTTATCGCGGCAAGGGCATCTACCGCCAAGTGGTCAAGAACTTGAAGGAAGTACGCTCCCAGATTGGCGGCTCTGTCACGGCCCGCGTGACCTGGGGCAACCCGGACACCTGCTTTGAAGAACTGGACCAACTGGTCGGTGAGGACACCCCGTTTGACTACCTGTACTGGCAGTTTGTGGCGGACGAAATGTACGCCGGCGACTCGGTGGCCAAACGCAAAGCGGTACTGGTGCAACTGATCGACAAGTTCTTCGCGCGCACCGATGTGTTGTACCCGCTCATTCCCTTGATGGGCATGGTGCGCAACAAGCTGTTCCCGACCCGCGCGCAAGAGCTGTACGCCGGCGCCACGCAGTGCCGCGTGTCCACCCACTTGCTCAACGTCATGCCCAACGGCGAGATTTACCCCTGCCCGGACATGATGTACGCCCCAGCCATGAAGATGGGCGACGTCAAAACCAACTGGCTCAAGAAGAGCCCACTGCAACAAGACCCGGCCATGCCCTGCCACGACTGCGAAGCCTATGCCTGGTGCCGTGGCAATTGCATGAAGAACATGTACCTGGGCTATGTGAAAAACGACCTGCGTTACCGCACCAATGTCGTGGAGCCGATTTGTGAGCTGATTCGTTTCATGGGCCAGGAAATCGACCGCCGCAACCCGCAGGGCTGGTTTGAGCGGGCCACGCTGCCGGTGCGCAAGCAGATCCTGGACTGCGAGGTTTACGAGTACGTGGAAGTGATGCCCTGAGCCGGTAGCGGTGGGGCCACACCGTCCAACATTTGGCTGCGCACTCTAGCCGCGTGCCGGCTTGCCTAATGTCATGGTTCAGTGCGGGAAACCGCGAGAAATTGTTCATTGGCGCAACATCGGACCCAACCCGTGTTGCAGAATGACGAACACCGATCGTGCACCCATTCATGAGACCACCCACGATAGCCTCCAAACGCAAGCTGTTGGATCAGGCCAGCGACTACGCCACTTGGCGCGCGCTGGCGGCGGAGCTCGACGAGTTGGAACACCTTGACGAGTGGAAGAGCAACCCGAGTTCCAAGTTTTACCAACACAAGCTGATTGCGCAGCGCCTGATCAACCTGAAAAACTGGCGCAAGGCCAACGACTGGCCGCAACTGATCTTCAGCCTGCGCGAGGGCCTGCACCGCAACCTGGGCAACCTGGCCAACCCAGAGTTGTACAAACACGCGCACCTGGGCACCAAAGCGCTGATCGACGACTACATCACCGAGGTCACTTCGCTGCTCAACCACCTGTGCGACCACGACATCGCCGAGCTGCCCTACCCCCAGAAGCTGCTGTTCTTTCGGCACACCGGGCAGAGCTTTGGCCGCTCCGCTCTGATGCTCAGTGGTGGTGCCAACATCGGCATGTTTCACATTGGCGTGATCAAGGCGCTGCACGAGCAGCAATTGCTGCCGCGAGTGGTCTCCGGCTCCAGCGCTGGCGCGGTGGTGGCGGCACTTGTCGGGACCCGCAAGGACGGCGAACTCGACGCGCTGTTTCGTGGCGAAGACATCGATCTGGACCTGTGGCGCCGCCTGGGCGCGCGCGACATGCTGCGCCAGAAGTCCCTGATGGACATCCGCCAGTTGGAGACCTATCTGCGCAAAAACGTGGGTGAGCTGACGTTTGAAGAGGCCTTCAAACGCACCCGGCGCATCATCAACATCACGGTCTCGCCGGTGGCTAAGAACCAGCACGCGCGCTTGCTCAACTACCTGACCACGCCGCACCTGCTGGTGTGGAGCGCGGTTCTGGCCTCGTGCTCGGTGCCAGGGCTGTTCCCGCCGGTCAAGCTGACAGCCAAGGACCGACTTGGGCACGAGCGGCCCTACATGGCCTCCATCCGCTGGGTCGACGGCGCACTGCAAAGCGACCTGCCCGCCAAACGCCTGGGTGAGCTGTACAACGTCAACCACCACATCGTCAGCCAGACCAACCCGCACGTACTGCCCTTCATGACCGACCAGTCCCGCAAGGAAGGCTGGACGCGCTTTCTGACCGACCTGGTCAAGAGCGAGATGCAATACCGCAGCAAACAGATGCTGCTACTGGCCTCTTATGGCATCGAGACCGGCATCGTCAAGGGGCTGCTCGATGGCGCGGTCGGGCTGGTTGACCAGCAGTACTACGGCGACGTGACAATCCACCCGCGCATGGCGCCAAGTGACTACCTGCGTGTACTGGGCAACTTGTCTGCTGACGAATACCAGCAATGGGTGCTGGCCGGCGAGCGTGCCACCTGGCCCAAGATCGCCATGATCCGCGACCAGACCATCATCGGCCAAACGCTGGAGGACTGCATCATCCGGCTCAAGCGGCAGCGCAGCCGGCGAGATCCGGACGTCGTTGATTGATGAGCGGCGAGCGGCACACTGCCTGAGCAGCGGTCCGGCTCGCCCGACCGACGCGCTGAGACGCGGCGTCAGGGTTGCTGGTAGGTCGCCGCCCCCGCCACCGCCAGCGCCGTCATGTTGACGATGCGCCGCACCGTGGCGGAAGGTGTCAGCACGTGGGCCGAGGCGCCAGCGCCGAGCAGAATCGGCCCCACCGTCACGCCGTGGCCGGCGGTCATCTTCAACACATTGAACAAGATGTTGGCCGAGTCCAGATTCGGGCAAACCAGCAAGTTGGCTTCGCCGTGCAAGGTTGTGTCAGCCAGCGCGGCGTGGCGCACTACTTCCGACAGGGCAGCGTCGCCCTGAAGCTCGCCATCACATTCCACGCCGGGCGCCATCTCACCAAACAGCTCGCGCGCACGGCGCATCTTGCGCGCCGAGGGGCGGTCGGATGAACCAAAATTAGAGTGGGACAGGAAGGCCACTTTGGGTGGCAGGCCAAAGCGACTGACCTCTTCGGCGGCCATCACCGCGATGCGCGCCAACTGCTCGGCCGTAGGGTCCTCATTGACATAGGTGTCGGCAATGAAGAGCGCATGCTTCTCCAGCATCAGCGCGTTCATCGCGGCCAGGCTTGTGGCGCCCTGCTTCATGCCGATGATGTCGCGCACATGCTGCAAGTGCACGTCAAAGCGCCCCACCATGCCGCACAACATGGCGTCGGTATCGCCCAGGCGCACCGACAGCGCGGCAATGGTGGTGTTGGAGCGCCGCACGGCGGCCTTGGCGGTCTCCTGCGTCACGCCGCTGCGCCCCATCAGTTGGTGGTACAGCTCCCAGTACTGGCGAAAACGCGGATCGTCCTCGGGGTTGACACATTCCACATCGCGCCCGAGCTGAATGCGCAAGCCCGCCTTGGCCAGGCGCGCGGCGATCACCGCCGGGCGGCCGATCAGGATCGGGTGCGCCAGACCTTCGTCCACGGCCACCTGGGCGGCACGCAGCACGCGCTCGTCTTCGCCCTCGGCATAGGCCACGCGCTTGGCGCTGGCGGCCACCGACTTGGCGGCCGCGAACACCGGGCGCATGAACATGCCGGTCTGGTAAACAAAACGCGACAGTTGCTGGCGGTAGGCCTCCATGTCGGCAATCGGCCGCGCCGCCACGCCGGACTCTTCGGCGGCCTTGGCCACCGCCGGTGCAATGCGCAGGATCAGGCGTGAGTCAAAGGGTGTTGGGATCAGGTAATCGCGGCCAAACACCAGTTCCTTACCGGCATAAGCGTTGGCCACTTCCTCGCTGATGTCGGCCTTGGCCAGGTCGGCAATCTGGCGCACGCAGGCCAGCTTCATGGCTTCGGTGATCTTGGTCGCGCCGCAATCCAGCGCGCCCCGGAAGATGTACGGGAAACACAGCACGTTGTTGACTTGGTTGGGGTAGTCCGAACGGCCGGTGGCAATGATGCAGTCCGGCCGCGCCGCCTTGGCCAGCTCGGGGCGGATCTCTGGCTCGGGGTTGGCCAGCGCCAGGATCACCGGTTGACGCGCCATGGTTTTGACCATCTCCTGCGTCAACACCCCCGCTGTGGAGCAGCCCAGGAACACGTCAGCGCCAGCGACGATGTCGGCCAGCGTGCGCGCCGAGGTGTCTTGTGCGAACGGCGCCTTGGATTCGTCAAAACCGCCCGGGCGGCCCTGGTAGATGACACCCTTGGAGTCACAGGCAAACACGTTCTCGCGCCGCACGCCCAGGCCCACCATCACGCCCAGGCAGGCCAAGGCCGCGGCGCCCGCTCCGGAGACGGCGATCTTCACGTCTTCGATGCGTTTGTCGACCAGCTCCAGCGCGTTGAGCAAGGCCGCCGACGAGATGATGGCGGTGCCGTGCTGGTCGTCGTGGAACACCGGAATGTTCATGCGCTCACTGAGCTTGCGCTCGATGTAGAAACATTCCGGCGCCTTGATGTCTTCCAGGTTGATGCCACCCAAGGTGGGCTCCATGGCGGCGATGATGTCGACCAGTTTGTCGGGGTCGTTCTCGGCCAGCTCGATGTCGAACACGTCGATGCCGGCAAACTTCTTGAACAGGCAGCCCTTGCCCTCCATCACCGGCTTGCCCGCCAGCGGGCCGATATTGCCCAGGCCCAGCACGGCGGTGCCGTTGGTGATGACGCCCACCAGGTTGCCGCGCGAGGTGTATTCCACCGCCAGCGAGGGGTCGGCCTGGATGTCCAGGCAGGGGTAGGCCACGCCGGGCGAGTAGGCCAAGGAGAGGTCGCGCTGGTTGGACAGCGGCTTGGTCGGCGTGACCGAAATCTTGCCGCGTGTCGGCGTGCGGTGGTACTCGCGGGCGGCCTCGCGCAGGGCTTGTTCGGCGGGGGACAGTGTGCTCATGTTGGCTCCTGGTATCACTTGGTTTTGCTATTGTGATGCCACTTCCTGCGCGGTCAGCGCGTGGCGGCGTGCGCCATCACAAACTCGGCGATGGGGGCGATGTCCGACAGACCCAACACGGGCACATCGACCGAGGTGGCGGGCGTATCACCCGCCAGGGCGACGATGCCGGGCCAGTCCGGCCATAGGGTTGGTTTGCCGACATCGCGGCGCCAGACTTCGAGCTTGGGGAAGTCGCCGTCCTTGAAGCCCTCGATCAGCACCAGGTCGCAGTGCTGCATGCGGTCCAGCAAGGCGGCGAGCGGCGGCTCCTCGGCCCCGCGCAGTTCGTGCATCAGCGCCCAGCGATGATTGCCCAGCAGCAGCACTTCCTTGCAGCCCGACTCGCGCAGCCGAAATGAGTCCTTGCCGGGTCGGTCAATGTCGACGTTCTTGTGACTGTGCTTGACCAGCGACACCACCAACCCTCGCGCGGTCAACTCCGGGATGAGCCGCTCCAGCAGCGTGGTCTTGCCCATGCCGGAATGCCCGGCGATTCCAAAAACCTTCATTCTTCAACTCCATATCGGGGCTGCTCAACCCACCAGAACAGTGTTTGTGCCTCGTCAGGTTGCACCATATCACCCCAGGTCGGGGCGTGGCAGTCGCGTCGGTCAACATCATCAGGCGATGGGACGGTTCGGGCGTGAGGCCATAATCACTTCAAGAGTAGTTGTAGAATCAAAATATGGAAAAAACGCAAGCGACACAGGTCTTCGAGTCCCTCTCTTCAGGAGTCCGGCTGGACGTCTACCGGTTGCTGGTCAAGCAAGGGCCAGAGGGTTTGGTGGCGGGCGACATCGCCGCCGCCCTGGCGCTGCCGCCCACCAATCTGTCCTTTCACCTCAAGGCGCTGACCAGCACCGATTTGTTGTCGGTGGTGCAGGAAGGCCGCTACCTGCGCTACCGCGCCAACCTGGCCCTGGTGCGCGAACTGATCGACTACCTGACCGACGAATGTTGTTCGGGGCATCCGGAGCAATGCGCCGAGATTTGCCTGCCCGTGAAGCCGAAAGGAGTTTCCAAGTGACCAAGATTCAGGTGTTTGACCCGGCCCTGTGCTGCAGCAGCGGCGTTTGTGGCGCGGACGTGGACCAGCAATTGGTCGACTTTTCGGCGGCGGTGGCATGGGCCCGTCAGCACGGCGCGCAGATCGAGCGTTTCAACCTGGCGCAGCAACCCATGGCCTTCGCGCAAAACGCGGTGATCAAGGCGCAACTGGAGCGCTGGGGTGAGGGTGCCCTGCCGGTGACGCTGGTGGAGGGCGAACTGGTGCTGGCCGGCAGCTATCCCAGCTGCGACGATTTGGCGCGCTGGGCTGGCCTCGCCGTGTCGGCAACCGCGCCCGAGCCTGCGCCCGCCGCCAAGGCCTGTGCTTGCACCGGCGCTTGCAGCTGAGTCAAACACCAACCCATGTGCCGACCCATGCACTTTCTCGACCACCCGCCCCGGTTTCTGTTCTTTACCGGCAAGGGCGGTGTTGGCAAGACCTCCATTGCCTGCGCCAGCGCTCTGCGACTGGCAGGCGAAGGCCACCGCGTATTGCTGGTCAGCACCGATCCGGCGTCCAACGTCGGGCAAGTTTTTGGCATCGAGATTGGCAACCACGTCACCGCTGTGCCCGAAGTCGCCAACTTGAGCGCGCTGGAGATCGACCCGCAGGCCGCCGCACAGGCCTACCGCGACCGCATCGTGGGTCCGGTGCGCGGTGTGCTGCCCGCGGGCGTGGTCAAAGGCATCGAGGAGCAACTCTCGGGCGCCTGCACCGTCGAGATTGCCGCCTTTGATGAGTTCACCGCGCTGCTGACCGATGCGGCGCTGACGGCCGATTTTGAGCACATCATCTTCGACACCGCCCCCACCGGCCACACCATCCGCCTGCTGCAGTTGCCCGGCGCCTGGAGCGGCTTCCTGGAAGACGGCAAGGGCGATGCCTCGTGCCTGGGGCCGCTGGCCGGGCTGGAGAAACAGCGTGCCCAGTACCAGGCGGCCGTGCAGGCCTTGGCCAATCCGGCGACCAGCCGCCTGGTGCTGGTGGCCCGGGCGCAAGCGTCCACGCTGCGCGAAGCCGAGCGTACCCACAACGAGTTGGCCGCCATCGGCTTGTCGCAGCAGTACCTGGTGATCAACGGCGTGTTTCCGATCGAGGAGGCGGCGCAAGACCCGCTGGCGGCGGCCATTTGCCGGCGCGAACAGGCGGCACTGGCTGCCATGCCTGAGGCGCTGTTGGCGCTGCCTTCTGATCACCTTGCGCTCAAACCGTTTGATATGGTGGGGCTCGCCGCGCTACGTCAACTGCTGAGCGCCACCCCGCCACGCGTAGTGGCAAACCCGGTCGCGGCGATCAGCACCGATGCCCCCAGCCTGTCGCAACTGGTGGACGAGATCGCCGCCGACGGGCATGGCCTGGTGATGTTGATGGGCAAAGGCGGCGTCGGCAAGACCACCCTCGCGGCGGCGGTGGCGGTGGAACTGGCGCACCGGGGACTGAGTGTGCATCTGACCACCTCCGACCCCGCCGCGCACCTGACCGAGACTTTGAGCGGCACACTGGAACACCTGAGTGTCAGCCGCATCGACCCGCATACGGTGACCGAGCAATACCGCGCTCAGGTATTGGCGACCAAGGGCGCCAAGCTCGATGCCGCCGGTCGCGCCCTGCTGGAAGAAGACTTGCGCTCGCCCTGCACCGAAGAGATTGCGGTGTTTCAGGCTTTCTCGCGCGTCATCCGCGAGGCCGGCACCAAGTTCGTGGTGATGGACACCGCGCCCACTGGTCACACCCTGCTGCTGGACGCCACCGGCGCCTACCACCGCGATATCGTGCGCCAGATGGCCGACTCGCACGCGCACTTCGTCACGCCGATGATGCGGCTGCAGGACCCCAAACAGACCAAGGTGCTGCTCGTGACCCTGGCCGAAACCACGCCGGTGCTGGAGGCCGTCAACCTGCAGGCGGACCTGAAGCGCGCCGGCATTGAGCCCTGGGCCTGGGTCATCAACAACAGCGTGGCGGCTAGCGCGATGACGGCGCCGCTCACCTCGCCACTGTTGCAACAACGCGCCCGCAATGAGCAAGTCGAGATTGCTCAGGTTGCAACCCGCCATGCCAGTCGCTATGCCCTGGTGCCCTTGCTGAAGGAGGAGCCCATTGGGGTACAGCGCCTGCTGCAGCTCGCTGGCGATGTGTCCACCTCAACCCCTGCTTCAAACAACGACTGACATGACAGGCCAAGCCATCAAGGTGCTCTTCTTGTGCACCCACAACTCGGCCCGCAGCATCCTGGCCGAGGCCATCCTCAACCACATCGGGCAGGGTCGTTTCATGGCCTACTCGGCCGGCAGCAGCCCGCGCGAGCACCAGCAGCCCAATCCCCTGGGCCTGCAGGTTCTGCGGGCGGCTGGCATCTCCACCGCAGGCTTGCGCAGCAAGAGCTGGGACGAGTTCGCCCAGCCTGACGCGCCGCGCATGGACTTGGTGATCACGGTGTGCGACAACGCGGCCGGTGAGGTGTGCCCCTACTGGCCCGGCCAGCCGGCCACGGCGCACTGGGGGTATCCCGATCCGTCCGCCGGCGAGGGCTCCGACGCCCAGAAACTCGAAGCCTTTAGGCAGACGCTGCACGCGCTGCGCGGACGGCTCGAACTGCTGGTCAACCTGCCGCCGGAGAAGCTGGAGAAGACCCTGCTGCAAGCCACGGCGCGCGAGCTCGCGCGGGGTTCGTGACATGAGTGTTTTTGAGCGCTACCTGTCGGTGTGGGTGTTCCTGTGCATCGTGGTCGGCATCGCGCTTGGGCAATCGATGCCCAGTGTGTTTCAGGAGGTGGGCCGCATGGAGGTGGCGCAAGTCAATCTGCCGGTGGGCCTGCTGATCTGGGTGATGATCATCCCGATGCTGGTCAAGGTTGACTTCGGTGCCCTGGGCCAGGTGCGCCAGCACGTCAAAGGCATCGGCATCACGCTGGTGGTCAACTGGCTGGTCAAACCCTTCACCATGGCGTTTCTGGGCTGGTTGTTCATCCGCCACCTGTTCGCGCCGCTGCTGCCGGCTGACCAGTTGGACAGCTACGTTGCCGGGCTGATTCTGCTGGCCGCCGCACCCTGCACGGCGATGGTGTTTGTGTGGAGCCGCCTGACCGGCGGCGACCCGCTGTTCACCCTGTCGCAGGTGGCGCTGAACGACAGCATCATGGTGATTGCGTTTGCGCCGCTGGTGGCCTTTCTGCTGGGCATGTCGGCCATCACCGTGCCCTGGGCCACACTGCTGATCTCGGTCGGCTTGTACATCGTGATCCCCGTGATCCTGGCGCAACTTTGGCGCAAGGCCCTGATGGCCAGGGGGCAGGGCGCCTTCGACGCCGCCATGGCGCGCATCGGCCCCTGGTCAATCACCGCGCTGCTGGCCACGCTGGTGCTGCTGTTCGCCTTCCAGGGCGAAGCGATCCTGCGCCAGCCGCTGGTGATTGCCCTGCTGGCGGTGCCGATTCTGATTCAGGTATTTTTTAACTCGGCGCTGGCTTACTGGCTTAACCGCGCCGTGGGTGAGCAGCACAACATCGCCTGTCCCTCGGCACTGATTGGGGCTTCGAACTTCTTCGAGCTGGCGGTGGCGGCGGCCATCAGCCTGTTTGGTTTCAACTCGGGCGCGGCGCTGGCCACGGTGGTCGGGGTGTTGATCGAAGTGCCTGCAATGTTGCTGGTGGTGCACATCGTCAACCGCTCCAAGGCGTGGTACCAACGCGGCCTGGCGGCTTGAAGACCAGCCGGGTGAGCCGTGCCGACAGGTTTGGCGGTGGGCTGGTCTACACTCACGTCAACACCCGCCTTTGTGCCACACCATGACCGCAAACGTCACTGTTGTCTTCGCTGATCTCACCGGCAGCACTGCGATGTTCGAGAAGCAAGGCAACGCCCGGGCGACCGAGGTCATCACGGGCCTCACCCAACTGATGGGCGAAGTTTTCGTCAAACACCAGGGTCGCGTCGTCAAGTTTCTGGGTGACGGTGTGCTGGCGCTCTTTGCCAACAGCCTGCACGCGCTGGAAGCCGTGACGGACTTGCAGCGGAGTCTTCACCTTCGCAGCCAGGGCGAGCTTGACAAAGCCCCCATGCAGGTTCGAATTGGTGTTGCCACTGGGGAAGTGCTGGAAGTGGACGGCGAACACTATGGGGAAGCGCTCACCTTGGCCGCGCGCCTGAGCGAGCTGTCCGGGGCCGAGCAGATCTGGGCTACCGCATCGACGGTTGACGCCTTGCCCAGCACAGCGGGCCCACGCCGGCGCCGCCTGGGGCCAATTGCCATCCGCGGCAAGACCGAGCCGCAAGTCGTCTACCAGATCGAATGGCAGGAGGAGTTGCCCTCCGAATTCCTCACCCTCCCCGGCAACCTGCAGTACATGGCGTCCCAGGCCGCGGCGTTGCAGGCCACGATCGTGCTGTCCTGGCTGGACGTGCAGGCCGGCTTTGTCGCCAGTCCGCTGCCGATCTATCTGGGGCGCGGCGATGACGCCGCATTCGCGGTCAACGATCCGCGCGTCTCGCGTCTGCATGCCAAGATCAACTGGGTTAACGGCAAATTTGTGTTGACCGACCTCAGCAGCTACGGGACCTGGCTGCGTTTTGCCGGCAGCGAGTCCGAGCTGGCCTTGCGCCGTAGCGCCTGCGCGCTGCACAGTAACGGCGAGATCGCCATGGGCGCCCCGTTCAGCGATTTCACCGTGCCGACGGTGAACTTCAAGTTGTCGGGCTAGTCCAACGCAGGCATCAGCAAGACCTGCAAATTGAAATAAATATCTTCAAATTGCAGGAATTTGCTAGTATGCGCGGATGATTACTCGCAATATCGCGCCGCTACTTCAGCAACTGGCCACGCAGTATCCGGTGATTACCCTCACGGGGCCTCGGCAGAGTGGCAAGACCACGCTGGCAAAAGCGCTCTTTGCGGACAAGCCTTACGTCACGCTGGAAGACCCGGACGTTCGCCGCTTTGCGACGGATGATCCGCGCGGATTTTTGGCCAGCTACCAGCGTGGCGCCGTGTTCGACGAGATTCAGCGCGTGCCGCAACTGGCCTCTTATCTGCAGGGCGTGGTCGATGCCGACCCTCAGCCGGGGCGTTTTTTTCTCACCGGCAGCCATCAGTTTGAGTTGATGACACAGGTGTCCCAATCACTGGCCGGGCGCACTGCGGTGCTGCGTTTGTTGCCCTTCACCTTGGCGGAGGTCCAGCGCATGCCAGGCAGGGCGCCAGCGTCCGATTTGGCGCAGACTCTGCTCACCGGTTTTTACCCGCGCATTCATGACCGGGGCCTGGACCCTTCGCAAGCGTTGTCGGACTACTTTGCCACTTACGTCGAGCGTGATTTGCGCCAGCTCGCCGCCGTCCATGACCTGCAGCGCTTTGAGCGCTTTGTACGTTTGTGCGCCGGGCGCACCGGGCAACTGCTCAACCTCAACAGTCTGGGCAACGACGCGGGTGTGTCGCATGTGACGGCTCGCGCCTGGATCGACTTGCTGCAAACCAGCTACATCGTGTACCTGTTGCCACCGTGGTTCGTCAACACCGGCAAGCGCCTGATCAAGTCGTCCAAACTGTACTTCTACGATGTTGGTCTGGCCAGTTGGCTGCTCGGTCTGCGAACGTCCGACCAGGTCGCGCGCGATCCGCTGTGGGGCAGTTTGTTTGAGAACTTTGTCATCATGGAGGCCATGAAGGACCGTCTGAATGCCGGCGAGAGCGCCGAGATGTACTTCTACCGCGATTCCGAAGGCAATGAAGTCGATCTGCTGCTGCCAACAGGCGGCAAAATGCACGCCATCGAAATCAAGGCCGGTGCCACCGTGAACCCGGACTACTTCAAGGGCCTCAAGAACTTTGCGGCGCACCATCCCTTGGTGGTGGCGGGAGGAAGCGTGATATTTGGCGGCGCCCAGGGCCAACAACGCAGCGACTGGCCGGTGCATTCCTGGCTGGATTTGCGAGCCAAATAGGCGGGCCCACTCGCCCCGCCAAGGCGGGATGCCGTCAAACTTCCACACCCCCTGCGCGGTTGAGCTGTCGCGCCAGTTGTTTCGGCAGGACTTCGAGCAAGTCATCCTGCCATTGGCCCATCAGGCAGATTTGCAGCCAGTTGCACGTCTGCAGGTAGCTGCTGTGCCCAGCCAACAGGTAGCCATGACGCGCCATCGACTTGGCCAGCAGGCCTGAGTTGATTTCCGTGGGTATGGCCAGTGTCATGATGCCGGGCATTCGCTCGTGCGTGCCGACGATCTGAAATCCGGCGTCCAGCAGGCCTTCCTGCAGGGCCGTGTCGGCCTGGCGGATGCGAAGCCAGCGCGTGGGCCAGTCGGTGCCTTGCAACGAGGCGTCCAGCGCTGCCAACAGATTCGAAGACTGTGTGAACGGCACGCCGGCACTGTCTTCGTAGGATGCCAGATCGAGGTAGCGTGGCAGACGGCCACTGCGGTCCAATCGCCCGTCGTGGAAGATCATGGCCAAGCCCGAGTAGGCACCCAGTGCTTTGCCACTGACGGCACTGGCCAAATGCACGCCGCTCAAATCGCAGGGCTGCAAGCCCACCGCCGAGACCGCGTCAAGGCAAAGGTCAACCCCATGCGAGCGGCACAAGCGCTTCAACGCTGGCGTGGCGTTGTGGGTCCCGGTTGATGTCTCACAGGCCACCGCCCATACCCAGCCGATGCCGCCCTGTCTCAGGTGCCCTTCAAGGCTCGTCAAGTCCAAGGGACTACCCCAGGGCGAACCCAGCGCGCGAAAGTTCAACCGCCAACGCCGGGCGTGGTCAGCCAGGCGTTCACCGAACTCACCATTCGACAACACGATGCCAGCGGTGTTTGCCACAGCCAATTGCGCTGCCACGGCATCGTTGGCGAGGGTTCCAGAGCCCGACATCAGCACGACATGGGAGGCTTGCGTCAGCTCGCACAGCTTGTCGCGCACGCGCTTCATCAAGACATCGAAGCCCGGGTCGCGATGGTAGAGCGCTGGCGCATGCAGGGCCGAGGTCACGCCCGCGGCAATCTCCACCGGGCCCGGCAACAGGGAGACCGGCCTGCCGCCGGCGTTGATGAGCAGTGCGCGCGCCTGCGATTTGAAGCGTTGCAGGGTCATGCACATCGGCTGGTAGGTGGCATCGCCGCTGCCTACCGGTTGGCCAAAGGGCTCGAACCCGATGTGGGCGTAAAGGGGGATTTGCCGCACCGTACCCGAGATGATCGCTAAGTCGCACCCATCGGCGCGGAAGTGGCGCGCCAGAACCCCTGCCAGGCGCGTGAAGACAGCCTGTTTGCGGTGCGTCGGGGTGACCGCCAGCAGGCGCACTTCCACCACTTTGCGATGGGGTGGCAGGTGTTGGTCTAGGTTGGGGATCTTCTGGTCCAGCGAAAAAGGGCGTTGGCAGCGCCCGGCGATCATGCCCACCAACTGCTCGCCGTCCAGACAAATAGCGTAGGTATTTTCGCCATGGAACCGGTCCACCAGCCGCCTCTGGGGGTTAGCGGCGTGCTGCGGGATTTCCTCGACAAAGCTGAGGTAGTTCAGGCGATGGATGGCCTCGAATTCCTCGGGCGTGCTGGCAAGTTTGTAGACCAGTGACTCAGTCACGACGAGATGCCTCCCTTAGCTTGCTCCAGTGGCTGATGCTGAGCAGCAGCGCCAGCACGATCGTGGCCCCGACTTGCTCGCGGGCGTACAGGAGCGCAGAGCTTGCCGCAGCCACCCAGAAGGCTGCGATGCCCGCGCGGCTCGTTGGTTGGCCGCTGGCCTTCAGGGCGGTGAAGGCCAGCGCCATCCATGCAAGCAGCCAGGGTGCCAGCAACAGCAGCGCGCCCATGGCGCTGGCAATCCCTTTGCCTCCTCGAAACCCCAACTGGACGGGCCAGATGTGGCCCACCACCACGGCGATGGCACATAGAGCGCCACTTTCCGCACCCAGGGACAGGCCTGCTGCGGTGGCGGCTGCGCCCTTGGCGGCGTCACCCAGAAACACCAGCGCAAAAACCCACTTGCCAAACAGGCGGCCAGCGTTGCGAGCCCCCGCTGTGCCACTGCCTGCCAGCCGTATGTCCTGCCCGTGCACCAGTCGGACGTAGTAGTACCCGGCATTAAGGCATCCCAGCAGGTAGCTCAATACGACCGCGAAGGCCGCAGACAGTGGCATTTCAAACACTTTGTGTGACAGTGACGGTGACCGGCGGCGGAGCTGATCCGCCGCGACTCGCCCGAGTCTATTCGGCTTTGCGCGCCGCGCAGGGCAGACCTATGTAACAAATAGCCACTGTTACCGTTGCCTCACCCCACCCGCGCAAAGTCCGGCGCGCGCTTTTCGCCAAACGCGGCGATGCCTTCCCGTGCCGCAGCCGTGCAGGCGCTGTCGCCAAACGCCAGGTAACCAATCTCCAGCGCGGCGCTAAGGCTGGGAGCTTGGGCCGCGTCTTGCACCGCGCGCTCGATCAGGCCGAGCGTAGTAGGGCTCAGGGCCAGGCCGTGGGCGGATTCGGGTGCCATCGAGTCAAAGGCGGGCAGCATCACCGGGCCGTGCGGGATGGGTGCATGGCCGCTTGCCAGCGCCTGCACCTTTGCCACCGCGCTGGCGATCAGCTCCACCGGGCTACTGGCCAGCGCGTCCACCACACCCAGCGCCAGCGCCTGCTTGGCTTTGAGCTTGTCGCAGCGGCGCAGCATGGCATGGAAGGTGGCGGCCGCCTGCGGCCAACGGCGGTAGGGCACCACCATGGCACCAATGCCGGGCAGGATGCCTAAGCTGACTTCGGGCAACTGCATCCACGCCTGCTCCGTCGCCACCAGCGCGTGGCAACGCATGGCCAGCTCAAAGCCGCCACCCAGAGCCATGCCGTTTAGCGCCGCCACCACCGGCTTGTGCATGCCGTCCAGGTGCACCAGCAGGCGCGAACAGTCGCGTGCGTATTGGGCTGCAGCCGCTTTATCGCCCAGCAGGTCCGCAAATCGGCCAATGTCGGCCCCGGCGCAGAAGGCCTTGGTGCCGTAGCCGGTGATGACGAAGCCGCGAACCTCGGGGTCGTTCTCGAAGTGGCGGATCACCGCCAGAATCTCGTCGGTCATCTCGTCGTGCAAGGCGTTCAGCGCCTCCGGGCGGCGCAGCGTGATGACCTTGACACCCTGCACATCGTCCACCAGTACGTGGCGCTCAAAGTTCAGGTAGTCGCTCAGTTCGCGCGTGGGCATTGGCATACCGGGGCGCTCCAGCGCCAAGCGGCGCAGAATCCGCGGCGCCTCGCCAGCGGGCATGTCTCGCAGCAATGCCAAAGGGCCTCGCTTGAAACCCAGCGCAGAGCAGCAACCCAGGTCCAGATCAGCCGGCGCGCCAATGGCGCGGTCCAGAATATCGACCGTTTGCGACAACAGGCTGCCCAGCAAGCGGTCGCGCACCGTGCGGGCGGTGTCGGTGTTGACGTCCACGCGCCTGCCCGGCGCCACCGTTAGCCACTGGTCGACCGATGCGAAGATCGGCGCCGGCCGGTAGTGTTCGCCCTCTTCGTCGGCCTGCAGGGTGTTGGTCTCGGTGATGATCGGGTTGCCACGCGCCAGGTTCAGCACGAAGAAAGGTCCAGCGTGCACGAACTCGGCCGCCACCGTGTCGATCTGCGCGGCGCTGGCGCGGTCCAGCAGCAGCGCCGCTTCGTTGCACCAGTTGTCAAAGATGCGGTCCAGCATGAAGCAGGGTGCATCACTGGTCAGTAGCGGCACCTTACCCGTGGTGCAGAACACCCAGCGCAGCCAAGTCACCAGTTCCGGTGCCACCTGCGGCCAGTCAATCACCTCGACCGCCGGGTTGCGCCAGGCGGGTGCAAAGAAGTGCGTCACGGTGGCGCGCTCGGGGTTCTTCAGCTCGGCAAAAATGCGCGCGGCCGGCAGCGAGCTGGTGTTGGAGGTGATGACCGCATCCAGGCCCACCCGCGCCTCCACCTGGGCAAAGATGCGCCGCTTCAGCGCCAGGTTTTCGGTGGCGGCCTCGATCACCCAGTCGCAGTCTTTGAGGGCGTCGTAGTCGGTGCTGCCCCGCACGCCCTGCTGCACGGCGGCGGCTTGCGCCTCGTTCATCTTGCCCTTGGCGAGTGCCTTCTTCGCGTAGTCGGCAAAACGCTTGAGCGCGGCTTCGATCGCGCTTTGGTCAATGTCAATCAGCGTGAGCTGCAAGCCGGGCAGCGCGCTCTTGAGGTAATAACCGATGTCCGGGGCCAATCGAGCCCGCGCCGATGATGGCTACATGCCGTGGTAGCGGCCGCGTTGGGGAGAGCAGCAGCGGGTTGTTGGGATGTTTGGGCATGGGGCTTTCCCTAGGGCGAAGTGAGTTTTAGCGTCGCAGTGGTTGACACTGACGGATTGCGTGTATATCGTATACCGAACACAAAGTACCGTCTAGAGAGTTCTACAGCATGCCGCCCAATTTGACCCCCATCAACCGCCCCGAGGGCCTGGCCGATCAGGTTTACAAGACCCTGCGTGATTACTTGGGCAGCCACGTCATCCGGCCCGGTCAGCCCTTGCAGGAGGCGACGCTGTCGCTGCGCCTGGGCGTATCGCGCACCCCCGTGCGCGAAGCGCTGGCGCGCCTGCTCAGCGAGGGCCTGATCGCGGTGGAGGGGCGCAGCTTCATGGTGCCGATACTGTCGGACGCTGATGTCGACGAGATCTACCAACTGCGCGGCATCCTGGAGCCGGCCGCGCTGGCGTTGGTGGCCCAGGGCGAGGCTGACCCGGTGGCGCTGCAGGAACTGGCCGATGCGTTGGCGCAAGCACAGGCAGCCGACGCCGCGAACGACTCCGAAGGTTTTAGCGATGCCAACGCGCGCTTTCACCAGACTTGGCAAGCGCAACTTCACAACAGCCGCCTGACCCGCGCGATCGACCTGTACGCCGGTCACGTGCGTTACCTGCGCGTGCTGACGCTGGGCAGCTTGCCGGCGCGCAAAGCGGCGCTCGCCGGCATGAAGAACATCCTGGCGGCGCTCAAAAAGCGCGACGCGGCGGCTGCGCAGCGCGTGATGGGCGAGCACCTGGAGACCGCGCGCAAATACCTGCGCCTGGCGCTTGACGAGATCGAACGCGAGGCGCGCGAAGAGGGCGCACTGCCCGGGCCTTAAGCGCCCCAACCGTCCAACCCGGCACAGGACTTCGCAGCATGTCACCACACGCAGAAATTCCCTACGGCGCCTACTGGAGCACGCCCTTTGTGCGCTGGCAAGGCAGCTTCGCGCACCTGCACAGCATCGAGTTTGCCGCGCACGTGACCCGGCAAGCGCTGGCACGGCGCAACATCGCCGGCGAGCAGATCGACTACGGCGTGTTGGGCATGTCGGTGCCGCAAAAACATGCCTTCTATGGCCTGCCCTGGCTGACCGGTCTGGCCGGCTTGGCACAGGTGGGCGGTCCCACCGTCATGCAGGCCTGCGCTACCGGCGTGCGCGTGCTGCTGGCCTGCGCGCAGGAGGTGCAAAGCGGTATGGCCAGCGTGGCGCTGGGCGTTACCTGCGACCGCACCTCCAACGGCCCGCACCTCTATTACCCCAACCCCAAGGGCGTGGGCGGCACCGGCGCGCACGAAGACTGGGTGCTGGGCAACTTTGATTGCGACCCGCTGGGTGGCCACGCCATGTTGGAAACCGCCGAAAACGTGGCGCGCGATCAGGGCTTTAGTACCGCTGAACAGCACGAACTGGTGCTGATGCGCGAGGCGCAGTACCGCACCGCATTGCAGGACGACTCGGCCTTTTTGCGCCGCTTCATGACGCTGCCATTCGAGGTGCCCGCCGCCAACCTGCGCAAGACCGTGGCCACGCTCGCCGGTGACGAAGGCATCAGCCACTCCACGCCCGAGGGGCTGGCGAAGTTGCAGCCGGTGCGCCCCGGCGGCACGGTCACCTTTGGCGCGCAGACGCACCCGGCCGACGGTAACGCCGCCATCCTAGTGGCCAGCCCTGAGCGCGCGGCGGCGCTGTCCACCAACCCGAAGATGGCCGTGCGCCTGCTTGGCTTTGGTCAGGCGCGCGTGGGCCTGGCACGTATGCCCGAGGCCACGGTGCCGGCGGCGCAGCGTGCACTGGCGCAGGCCGGCCTTGCCATTGGCCAGATTGATGCCATCAAAACCCACAACCCGTTTGCCCTCAACGATCTGTACTTCGCGCGGCAAATGGGCGTGAAGGTGGCGGACATGAACCACTACGGCTGCTCGCTGGTCTGGGGCCATCCACAGGCGCCGATGGTACACGCTCGATCATCGAGCTGATCGAAGAGTTGGCGCTGCGCGGCGGCGGCCGCGGCCTGTTTACCGGCTGCGCAGCCGGTGACTCGGCCATGGCCGTGGTGCTCGACGTGGTGGACCGGCGTTGACGAAGGCGCCGACCGTGACAACCACACTTGTCCGTCATCGCGAGGCCGACCGGCCGTGGCGATCCATGCTGGCGCACCAAGATGGATTGCCGCGTCGGCTGTGCCTCCTCGCAATGACGAGGTCACCATGAATCTGTCGCACTGGATTGAACGGCACGCCAACTTCACGCCGACCAAGGTCGCGCTGCGCTGCGGTGCGAGCGTCTGGAGCTACCGCGAACTGCATCAGGGCGTCGATCAAACAACCGCCATGCTGGCCGCGCAGGGCGTGGTGCCGGGTGACCGGGTGGCGCACCTCGGCTACAACAGTGCCGAGCAGTTGCTGTTGCTGTTTGCCTGCGCGCGCCTGGGGGCGATGTTTGTGCCCTTGTCGTGGCGTCTGGCGCCGCCCGAGCACCGTGCCATGCTGGCCGACTGCCAGCCGCGCGTGCTGGTGGTGGAGCCGCCCTTTGTTGAAACCATGGCAGCGCAGGGCGACGCTCTCGCCGGGCTGTGCTGCATTGCCACGGGCGCCACGCCGCCGTGCTGGCAAGCGTGGGACGCTGCGCTGGCCCAGGAGTGGCCCACTGCGGACACGGCGCGCGCGGCTGCCCTTTGTGCGCCAACCGCCAAGATGACCCTGCCCGACGCAGGCACGCCGCAGTCGCCAGTGCTGCTGTGCTACACCTCAGGCTCCACCGGCTCGCCCAAAGGCGTGCTGCTGACGCAGGAGGCGCTGTTCTTCAACGCCGTCAACAGCGCACACATGCACGACCTGAGCAGCGCCGATGTGGTGCTGACCAGCCTGCCGCTGTTCCACGTGGGCGGACTCAACATCCAGACGCTACCGGCCTTGCATGCCGGCGCCAGCGTCATCCTGCAGCCGCGCTTCGAGCCGGCGGCGGTGATCGACGCGCTGGAGAACCAAGGCGTCACGCTCACTGTGCTGGTACCGGCCCAGCTTGACTTGCTGGCCGCCGATCCGCGTTGGGCCAGCCTACAGGCGCCTAATCTGCGGGCCATCACCACCGGCTCGACCATCATTGGCGAGGCCAGCTACCGCAAGCACTTGCGCGCAGCGGTGCCGCTGTTGCAGGTCTATGGCGCCAGCGAAACCTGCCCGATTGCCGCCTACCAGCGCACCGCCGACGCGTCGCTGCATCCGGGCTCGGTCGGCAAGGCGGCGCTGCATTGCGAACTGCGTCTGGTCGATGATGTCGGCCAGGACGTTGCGCCCGGTGAAAGCGGCGAGATCTGGGTGCGTGGCCCCAATGTGATGAAGGGCTACTGGGGCAAACCCACCGAATCTCAGTCGGTGTTGGCGGACGGTTGGTACCACACGGGCGACGTGGGTCATCAAGACGCCGAAGGCTTCCTGTATGTGGACGGCCGCTGCAAAGACGTAATCATCTCCGGCGGCGAGAACATCTACCCGGCGGAGCTGGAGAACATCCTCAACGCCAGCGCCGAGTTTGCCGAGGTGGCGGTGGTGGGTCGTGCGCACGAGCGTTGGGGCGAAGCGGTGGTGGCAGTGGTGGTACCCAAGGCCGGGCAGCACGCCGCGCCCGAGCGCGTGTTGGCCCTGCTCGAAGGCCGGGTCGCCCGCTACAAGCTGCCGCGCGAGGTGGTGGTGCTCCAGAGCCTGCCGCGCACCGCGCTGGGCAAGCTGCAGCGCGAGAAACTCAAGGCCAGCTTGGCTGGCGAAGGCGGGCAACGCAATGGGGGGCAGAGCCCGATTTCGTTGGATGCGGGTTCGCGCCGAGCTGGCAACTGTCCTGAATCGGGATCTGACCCCCATTGCTCTGCGCTCAACTGATCAGGAACTGACATGACACTCAAGATCGGAATCGACGTTGGCGGCACCTTTACCGACTTCGTGCTTACGCGCGATGGCGCGGACCCGCTCATTTTCAAGTCGCTCTCCACGCCGACTGATCCATCAATCGCCGTGGTCAACGGCCTGCGCGACATGGCGGCAGCGCAAGACCCACCGCAAACGCTGGAGCAGTTTGCCGCCTGCATAGCCACCATCGTGCATGGCACCACCGTCACCACCAACGCCACACTCACAGGCACCGGCGCCAAGGGCGGACTGCTCACCACCGAGGGTGTGCGAGATGCGCTGGAGATGCGCCGTGGCATTCGTGAGGAGCAGTACAACAACCGCTACACCAACGTGGCGCCGCTGGTGCCACGCTACCTGCGCGTGGGCTTAAGCGCACGGGTGGACCGCAACGGCATGGAGACACAAGCGCTGGACCTCGATGAGGTGCGCCGCGCCATCGCCTTGTTCAAGGCCGAGGGCGTGCAGGCGGTGTCGATCTGCTTCATGAATTCCTTCGCCAACTCAGCGCACGAGCAAACCGCTGCCGCGCTGGTGCGCCAGGAGCTGCCGGGCGCGTACCTGTCGGTCTCGACCGACGTGCTGCCCTCGATCCGCTTCTACGAGCGGGTCAGCACCACCGCGCTGAACTCCTATGTTGGCCCCAAGCTCAACCACTATCTTGATCAGTTGGTCGGGCGCTTGCAGGGCATTGGCTTCAAGGGCCTGCTGCTGATCATGCAGTCCAACGGCGGCGTGATTTCGCCGCAACTGGCACGCGAGAAGGCGGCGCTCACCTTGTTGTCCGGCCCGGCTGGTGGCCCGGTGGCGGGGCTGTTCTACGTGCGCCAACATGGCCAGACCCAATGCATCACGACCGACATGGGTGGCACCAGCTTCGAGGCCTCGGTCGCCGTCGGCGCGCCGCTGGTCAAGAACGACGGCGAGATTGCGCGCCACAAGATCGCGTTGCCCATGCTCGACATCCACACCATCGGCGCCGGGGGCGGTTCGATTGGCTGGCTCGATCAAGGCGGCATGCTGCGCATGGGGCCGCAAAGCGCCGGCGCCGACCCCGGCCCGGCTTGTTACGGCAGGGGCGGCAGGCTACCCACCACCACCGATGCCAACGTGGTGCTGGGCTACCTGGACCCGGGCTACTTTGCCGGCGGCAAGATGCGCCTGGACGTGGCCGCCGCGCGCGCCGCGATAGAGGAGCACATCGCCAAGCCCATGGGCCTGTCGATCGAGGAAGCCGCCGCCGGCATGTATCGCGTGGCCTGCAACAACATGGCCCAAGGCGTGCGCGAGGTCACCATCAAACGCGGCTTCGACCCGCGCGAGTTCCCCTTCATCCCGGCCGGTGGCGCTGGCCCCATTCACTCCTGCCTGATTTGCAACGAGCTGGAAATCCCGCTGCAAATCGTGCCGCGTGAGTCCTCGGTACTGTGCGCTTTTGGCATGCTGCTGAGCGAACTCAAACACGACTTTGTGCGCACCTTTGTCTCGCGCCTGAACGCCATCGACTGGCCACGTCTGGACGCCTTACTGGAAGGCATGCGCCAAGACGGCGCACGCCAACTGGAAAGTGAGAACATCGCCCCGGCGCAGCGCCAGTTTGAAGTGCGCTTTGACTGCCGCTACCTCAAGCAATACCACGAGGTGTCCATGGCGGTGCCACCGAACTTGCTCAAGGCACACGATGCCAGTGGCCTGGCGCAAGCTTTTCACGCCGAGCACAACCGCCTGTACGGCTATTCGCTGGCGCAGGAGAACACGCCCATCGAGATCATCAACGTGCGCTTGCAAGCGCTGGGGACCACCAGCAAACCCACGTACCGCGAACAGGCTTGGGCCGGTGCCGGAAGCGACCACGCACTCAAGGGCAAGCGCGCCGTCTACCTGCCCGAAACCCGCGCTTTTGCCAGCGTACCGGTCTACGACGGCCACCGCCTGGCGCACGGCAACCGGGTGCCGGGACCGGCCATGATCGAGCAGCAGACCACGGCCATCTTCATCAGCAACGGTTACGACTGCGTGGTCGATGCGCTGGGCTCGTTTGCCCTGTACGCCAAGGGCCGTGAAGACCTGGTGGCGTCGTGTATCAAAGAGGAGGCCGTGGCATGAGCAATACCAAGATCGATCCCATCCTGCTGTCGGTGTATGCGCGCTCGTTCAAGGCGATCACCGACGAGATGAGCATCTCGATGGCGCAGACCACTCGCTCGCCGATTCTGTGCGAGGCCAAGGACTACGTTACCGGCCTGTACGACGCCGACGGCAACATGCTGGAGCAGACCGAGAACCTGCCGATCCTGGCCTTCTCGCTGGCACCGGTGTGCAAATACATCAAGGAATTTTTTGGCGACGAGATCTACCCCGGCGATGTGATCTTCCACAACGATGTGTTCAGCCTGGGCAACCAGAACAACGACGTGGCGGCCTTCAAGCCGGTGTTTCTGGATGGCGAACTGGTGGCGTGGACAGCAGTCAAAGGCCACCAGGCCGACATCGGCGGCAACGTGGCCGGTGGCTACAACCCCAACGCCGTGGAGGTGTGGCAGGAAGCCTTGCGCATTCCCCCGGTCAAGGTGGTGGAGCGCGGCAAGTTGCGCAAGGACGTGTGGGGCCTGATCTTTGCCAACGTGCGGCTGGACATCGTGCAGCACGACATGAAGGCCGAAATGGGCGCCTGCACGGTGGGTGAGCGGCGCATGCTGGAGCTGCTCAAAAAGTACGGTGTGCCGAGCTTTCAGGCGCACAAACAGGCGCTGTTCGAGGCCACCCGCAAGATGATGGAAGCCGAGATTGCCAAGATCCCGCAGGGCCGGTATTCGGGCGAAGGCTTCGTTTACTACGACGGCCGACACGTCGGCTCCAAGTTCACCATTCGGGTGGACATCACGGTGGGCGAGAAGAACATCAAGTTCGACTACTCGCGCACCGACGCGCAGACCAACGGCTTCGTCAACGGCACCTTCACCTCGAGCGCCTCGGCCACCATCCTGACGCTGCTGCAGATGGTCAACCCCGACATCCCGCACAACGAGGGCATGGTGCAGCCGATCGAGATCGTCATTCCCGAGGGCACCATCCTGAACGCCGCCTACCCCAAGGCCACCACCTTTGGCAATCACCTGTGTCCACCCAACGCCGATGCGATCCAGCGCGCCTTGGCGCCGGTGATGCCCGAGCGTGTGACGGCCGGCTGGAACAACCTGCTGGCCTCGCTCACCACCGGCATCGACCCGCGTACCAATGAGAAGTATGTGGACATCGGCTTTATGGGCCTCAAGGGCGGCTCCGGCGCGATGCGCGGCACCGATGGTTATGACCACATCGGCATGATCGACGCGTCCGGTGGCGTGCTGGACCAGGACTACGAGATGTTCGAGCAGCAAACCCCGCACACGCTGATCAAGCATGAATTGCTGGCCGATTCGGCCGGCGCCGGCCAATGGCGTGGCGGCCTGGGGGTGGAGACGATCTTTCGCATTGGCTCGCCCGACACGCAACTTGTGACCTTTGGCGATGGCGACTTCGAGCCCGCCTTTGGCCTGTTCGGTGGCCAGGACGCGGGCCTGAACTTCATCCGCCTGCACTACCCCGATGGCCAGACCGTGGTGCCCAAGAACAAGGACCTGATCACCGGCGTGCCGCTGGGCACGGTGTACCACCAGGTGGCCAGCGGGGGCGGCGGCTACGGCGATCCGTTGCTGCGTGATCGTGCGCTGCTGGCGCAAGAGATTCGCAATGGCGTTATTTCGCCCGAGGCTGCAGAGCGCGATTACGGCGTGGCGGCGGCGGAGGTGGAGCGGGCCTTGTCTGGGCCTTTGCCTTCTGGGGGGTTCTCCGCATGAACCACTGTCGTGCTTGGTTGGGTGGCAGCGTGAGAGCGTTGGCCGGTGCCCTCATGGTGCCAAATGCGCACAAATCGGTCACCCGCCAACGCTCTCACGCTGCGGCGGGCGGAGGGGCGCGCGGCGACTCCAATACCAAGGCCAAGGCGACTCGGCTGCGTGCGGGTCTTCCATCGTTGCGGCCAACCATCTTCGCTTCGCCGCAGGGCGTTTTGCTGGGGGCCGATTTGTGCGCGTTTGGCACCATGAGGCCCCCGGCAAAACGCCCTGCGGCAGGCGCGATCCGTCAGTGCAAGCCGATCCAGCGGACAACTAGGCGATGAACTTCGAACTCACCCCCGAGCAGACCGCAGTCCGCGATAACTTCGCGCGCTTTTGCGACGAGCGCATCGCGCCGCAGGCGGCCGCGCTGGACGAGGCACGGGCCTTTCCACATGCCTTGTTCAAGGAGCTGGCAGACCTGGGCTTCTTTGGCATGCGTTACCCCGAGGACGTGGGCGGCAGCGGCATGGCCCTGAGCGAGTTTTGTCTGGCGCTGCAAGAGGTGGCGCGCGGCTCGATGTCGCTGGCTGGCGCGGTGGCGATGCAGTCGCTGATGGGCACCAAGTTTTTGCACATGCTGGGCAATGCCCACATTGTGGAGCGCCTGTTCAAACCCGCGCTGCGCGGCGAGAAAATTGGCGCCATTTGCATGACCGAGCCCAACGCCGGCTCTGACTTAGGGTCGATTGCAACCATCGCGCGCAAGGTTGACGGTGGCTACCTGCTCAATGGCCAGAAGACCTGGATCACCTCCGCCCCGGTTGCCGACTTCTTCACTGTGTTCGCCAAGGCCGGCGAGGAGAAGAAGCTGACCATCTTCCTGGTGGAGAAGGGCTTCAAGGGCCTGACGGTCGGGCGCGAGATTCACAAGATGGGGGTCTGGGCGCTGCCCACCTCCGAGGTGGCATTGGATGATTGCTTTGTGCCCGACAGCCACCGCCTGTCCAAGGAAGAGGGCGACGGCGAGGGCCACCTGCGCAAGACGCTGGGCGAGATTCGCATCATCACCGGGGCCATGGCGCTCGGCGTGGGTTACGCCGCATTGGCCGAGGCCAATCGCTACGCGGCAGAGCGCAGCCAGTTTGGCAAGCCCATCAACCGCTTCCAGGCCATTCAGATGAAGTTGGCGGAGATGGCGACCTCGCTGGAGGCCGCCAGCCATCTGGTCTACAGCGCGGCCTGGCTGCGCGACGCCGACAAACCCTACCACCAGCAGGCGGCGATGGCCAAGCTGTTCGCCAGCGAGACCGCTGCCAGTGTGTGTGACCAGGCCGCGCGCGTGCTGGCCTCCTACGGTTACGCCATGGAGTACCCGGTGCAGCGCTACCTGCGCGATGTGCGCTTTACCCTGATTGGTGGCGGCACCAGTGAGATTCTGAAAATGATCATTGCCAAGGAAATGTCGAGGTGAAAACATGACAACCAATGACCTTGCGGGACAGACCGCCGTGTCGCGAGGCGACCAAGCGCTATCCTTAGCTGATCGGGGGCGCCCCATCAAGGTGCTGCTCGCCAAGCCCGGCCTGGACGGTCACGACCAGGGCGCCAAGGTGGTGGTGCAGGCCATGAAGGCGGCCGGCTTCGACGTCACCTACACCGGTTTGCGGCAGACGCCCGAGGCGGTGACCCAGGCGGCGCTGGACACCGGCGCCGACGTGATTGCCCTGTCCAGCATGGCCGGCTCGCACCTGGCGTTTTGCGCCAAGTTGAAACCCTTGCTGGAGCAAGCCGGTCTTGGCAGCAAGGTCTGGATGATCGGCGGCAACATCCCGCGCCAGGACCATGACGCGCTGCGCGCTATGGGCTTCAGTGGCGTGTTTCAGACCGGCTCCAAGCTGGATGAGATCACCGCCTTTGTCGAGAGGAGCGTGCCATGAACGACCGTCTGAAAACCACCCAGCGCAAGGTGGTCAATGAATCGGGCATCGAGATCCAGCAGCTCTACACCGCGCAAGACGTGGCGGCCAGTGGCGGCGACGCCATGCTGGGCCAGCCTGGCGCCTACCCGTTCACGCGCGGCATCCACGCCGAGATGTACCGCAAACAGCCCTGGACCATGCGCCAGTACACCGGCTTTGGCAACGCGGCGGACACCAACCAGCGCTTCAAGTACCTGATTGCCAACGGCCAGACCGGCCTGAACGTGGCCTTCGATCTGCCCACGCAATGCGGGCTCGACTCGGACGACCCGCAGGCCGACGGTGAGGTGGGTCGCGTCGGCATGGCTATCGACACCCTGCGCGACTTCGAGATTGCCTTTGACGGCATCGATCTGGACAAGGTCACGGTCTCGCTCACCATCAACGGCGCGGCGGTGGTGTTGATCGCCATGTACCTGGCGATGGCCGAGCGGCGCGGCTTTGACTTGAAGAGCCTGCGCGGCACGGCGCAGAACGACATTCTCAAGGAATTCATTGGCCGCGGCACCTGGATCTTCCCGGTCAAGCCCTCCATCAAGCTGGTGGGCGACACCATCGAGTACTGCGCCCAGCACGCGCCCAAGTACAGTCCGGTGTCGGTGTGCGGCTACCACATCCGCGAGTCCGGCGCCAACCCGGTGCAGGAGATGGCCTATGCCTTCTGCATCGCCAAGGCCTATGCCGACGAGGTGATCGCGCGCGGCCTCTCGGTGGACGAGTTTGCCGGCCGCTTGTCCTTCAACTTCAACATCTTCGGCAGCCTGTTCGAGCAGGTCGCCAAGTTCCGCGCCGGCCGTGGCCTGTGGGCCAAGATCATGCACGAGCAGTACGACGCGCAAAAACCCGGCTCCATGTGGCTGCGCATGATCGCCGGTGGCGGTGGCGGCGGCCTGACCTTCGAGCAGCCCGAACTCAATGTGGTGCGCGGCGCCTACTACGCGCTGATCAGCGCGCTGTCGGGCGCGCAGACGATGGCGCTGTGCTGCTACGACGAGGCCTACACGATCCCCAGCGAGTACGCGCAGCGCATCTCGCTGCGCACCATGCAGTTGCTGATCGAAGAGATGGGCCTGTGCGACACGGTCGACCCGATGGGCGGCAGCTACTACATCGAGACCCTGACCAACCAGATGCGCGCCGACATGGAGCGTGTGATGGCCGATGTGGATGCGCGTGGTGGCATCGTCAAGCTGGTGGCCAGCGGCGAGGTGCAGGCCGACGTGTCGCGCCAGGCCTACCAGCGCCAGTTGGACATCGACTCGGGGGCCTTCCGCAAGGTTGGCGTCAACTGCTACAAGATTGAAGAGAAGGACCCGCAGGTCGAGTTCCACCCCTACAACCAGGCCGATGCCCAGGCCCAGGTGGCGCGCCTGAACGAGGTGCGCCAAACACGTGACGCTGCTGCCGTGGCGAAGGCCCTGCAGGCGGTGCAGCAGGCCGCCCGCAGCGGCGCCAACGTGATGCCGGCGGTGGTGGAGGCGGTCAAGGCCTACGCCAGCGTGGGCGAGATCACCCAGGTGCTCACCGGCGTGTTCGGGCACTACCAGGAGCCGGTCAATGTCTACTGAACAGTACTGGGCGCCCCAGACCCTGCCCGAGGCGCTGGAGCATCTGCGGGCCAGCGATGTCACCATCCTGGCCGGTGGTACCGACCTGATGGTGCAGAGCCACGCGGGGCGCGCCCGGCTGGGCAGCACCCTGCTCAACATCCGGCGCATCGGCGCGCTGCACACGATGGAGGCCGACGGCGCGGGTGTGCGTATTGGTGCCCTGTGCACCATGAATGAGCTGCAGCGCGACCCGCTGATCAAGCAGCACTTCGACATCCTGTTGCAGGCCTGCGACCACTTTGCCAGCGATCAGTTGCGCAACAACGCCACGATCGGTGGCAACGTCTGCAACGCCTCGCCTGCGGGTGACTCGCTGGTGCCACTGCTGGTGCTGGACGCGCAGGTGGAACTGCAGAGCAAGCCCAACGGCAGTGCCCAGGTGCGCCGCGTGCCGCTGGCCGAGTTCGTTACCGGCCCAGGCAAGACCCTGCGCACAGCGCATGAGCTGGTCACCGCGCTGTGGCTGCCGGTCCCGAAGCCTGGGTTTGTAGGACGCTTCTACAAGTTCGGCACACGCCCGGCGCTGGACATCTCGGCAATCTCGATTGGCATTGGTGGCGTGCGCCAGGGGCAGACCCTGACCGACGTGCGCTTGGCTTACGGTGCGGTGGCGGCCACGCCAATGCGTTGCCGGGGTGCCGAGGCCGTGCTGGAGGGCCGGGCACTCGACGCACCCACCATGCAGGCCGTGGCGGCTGCGGCCCGCGACGAAATCCGCCCGATCGACGATGTGCGCGCCAGCGCCTGGTACCGGCGCGAACTGGTGCACAACATGACCCTAAGGATGCTGCAAGATGAATCTCAAACGTGACATCACTTTCACGCTCAACGGCGTGAAAAGCCGCGCCACCGTCAGTGCCGACATGACGGCACTGGCCATGCTGCGCGACGTGCTGGGCCTGACCGGCACCAAATACGGCTGCGGCGAGGGCGAGTGTGGCGCCTGCTCGATCCTGGTGGACGGCTTGTCCAGCAATTCCTGCTTGATGTTTGCGCTGGACTGCGATGGCCGCGAACTCACCACCATCGAAGGCCTGGCCAAACACCCACTGGGCGAGAAGCTGCAGCAGTCCTTTGTGGACTGCGGCGCGGTGCAATGCGGTTTTTGCACCCCCGGCATGATCGTTCAGGCCACGCATCTGCTGGAAAAGACGCCTGGCGCTTCACGGGAACAGATAGCCCGCGGCATCGAAGGCAACCTGTGCCGCTGCACCGGTTACGTCAAGATCATCGACGCCATCGAGGCCGTGGCGGAGAAACAGACGTGAGATGTCGCCATTGCTCGTGCGCGGCCCTGGCGGGCCGGGTGGACCGCGATTTGGGGATTTGCGTGCCCTAACGGAAGTGTCCAAATGAAAGTCATCGAAAAAACCTCCCTCATCGGCCAGCGCATCAACAAGCTCGATGCGCCGCAAAAGGCCAGCGGCAAGACGCGCTACGTGCACGACCTGAACTTGCCGGGTCAACTGATCGGCATGATTCTGCGCTCCAGCCGGCTGCACGCGCGCATAGTGCGCATCGACACCAGCCGCGCCCGCGCCCTGCCCGGTGTGCACGCGGTGCTGACCGCGGCGGACGTGCCGTATCAGCGCCCCTTGGGCGTGGGCAAGGACCAGTTGCCGCTGAAGGCGGACAAGGTGCGCAGCTACCGCGACGAGATCGCCGCCGTGGCCGCCGACAGCGCCGAGATCGCCGAGGCGGCGCTCAAGCTGATCGAAGTCGAGTACGAAGACCTGCCGGCGATCACCGACCCGCGCCAGGCGCTGCTCGCCGGTGCGCCGGTGATACATGCTGAAAAGCTGCCGCCTCCCGCGCCGCATGATGCGCTCAAGGCCGGCGAGGCCAGCGGCGCCGAGGCGCACCGCCACAACGTGGCCATGACCTTTGACTACGCCCACGGCGATGTGGCGCAGGGCGAGGCCGAATCCGACGTGGTGGTGGAAGACTGGTTCAGCCTGCACTACGTCACGCACTGCTGCATGGGCGTGTCGGGCGTGATCGCCGAGTTCGACTCCAGGGGCAACCTCACGCTGCACAGCAATACGCAAGTGCCATTTCTGCACAAGCGCGAGTTCTCCGAAATCCTGGATATGGACCCGAGCCGCATCCGCATCATCCAGCCACCCATCGGTGGCGGTTTTGGCTCCAAGCTCGATATCTATCCGTTCGAGCCGATCACGGTGTTCCTGGCCAAGGCGACGGATCGTCCGGTGAAACTGGTGTTCTCGCGCGAGGAGGAATTCATCGCCTCGCCCACGCGCCAGCCGGTGCTGCTGCGCCTGCGCAGCGGCGCCAAGAAGGATGGCACCTTCACTTTCCGCGAATGCGAAACTCTGCACGACAACGGCGCCTACACCTCCTGGGGTGCCACCACGCCGTTTGTGATGATGCAGACCATCTCCTCGCTGTACCGCGTGCCACACTGCAAGTACCACACGCTGGCGGTGTACACCAACAACCCCTATGCCGGCTCGTTTCGCGGCTACGGCAATCTGCAGGCCACCTTTGCGGTAGAGCAGCAAATCGACCAGATGGCACACAAGCTCGGGCTAGACCCGCTGGCCATGCGCCTGAAGAATGCGCAAGATCCCGGTGAAGTGACCGGCCAGGGCATGCACTTCAAGAGCTGCGGCCTGAAGCAGTGTTTGACAACTACCGCCGAAGCCGCGCACTGGCACGAGAAGCACGCCGCCGCACTGGCCGCACAGAAGTTGCCGGGCCGCTTCAAGCGGGGTATTGGCATGGCCTCCATGCTGCACGTGGGCGGCGGCGCCAAGATCTACCCCAGCGACGGTTGCGGCAGCATCCTCAAGATCGACGACTTCGCCCACGTCACGCTGCTGACCGGTGCGTCGGAAATCGGCCAGGGCTCCGAGACCGTGCTGGCACAACTGGTGTGTGAGGAACTGGGCCTGCCCATGGAGGCCGTGACGGTGGTCAACAACGACACCGACATCACGCCCTGGGATGTGGGGGTGCACGCCAGTCGCACCACCTTTATTGGCGGCAACTCGGCGATTGGCGCGGCGCGCAAGGCACGCACCAAGATCCTGGCAGCGGCGGCGCGGGTCAGCGGCCTCGCCGAAGGCAGATCGAGCTGCGCGGCGGCCACATCGTCAAGGCGGACAGTGGTGAAGTGGTGATGAGCCTGGCCAAGCTGATGCGCTCGCTGCACTTCTCCGACAAGGCCGAGCTGGTCACCACCACCTTCTACTACGAGCCGCCCTCCAAGCACCAGGACAAGCAGTTCAAGGGCGACGTGTCAGCGGCCTATGCCTGGGCCACGCAGGTGGTGGAGGTGGAGGTGGATACGCTCACCGGCATCGTCAGAATCGTCAAAGTTACGGCTGCGCACGACGTGGGCAGGGTGCTCAACCGCACCGGCATCGAGGGCCAGATCGAGGGCGGCATCGTCATGGGCCAGGGCTATGCTATGACCGAGGAACTGATGGTGGAGAACGGCCGCGTGCGCAACCCCGGTTTCAGAGACTACAAGCTGATCACCGCGCCCGAGATCCCGGAGATGGACGTGCACTTTATCGAGACTATGGACGGCGAGGGCCCCCAAGGCGCAAAGGGCGTGGGCGAGGCGCCGGCCATCTGCATCGCCGCAGCCACCGCCAACGCCATCGAGAACGCCACTGGTGTGCGCTTGCGGGAGTTGCCGTTTACGCCCGAGAAGGTCTACCGGGCAATGAAGGCAGCGCGCGACACCGGCGCCGCGACCCAGGCCAAAGCTGCATGAAACCCCGCACCGTGCTGTCGATGGAGCAGGCGCTGTCGCTGCCCTACGCCACGCTGCGATTTGCTCAACTGGGTTGGCGCGTCATCCGCATCGAGGCCACCGGCAGCGGGGGCGGCTTGCCGGGGGACCCGAACCGCTACATTGGCTCGCGTATGGGCGGCGGGGACGACCGGCGCAGCTACTTCATCGCGCCCAACGTCGGCAAAGAGGCGATTGCGCTCAACCTGAAAGACCCACGCGGCCAGCAGGTGCTGCAGCGGCTGATTCAGGCCTTGAACGTGGACGTGTTCTGCTGCAACACCGTGCCCTCGCGTTACCAGCCGCTGGGCATCGACTACGCGACACTGCGCGCGGCCAAGCCCGACCTGATCTGGGCCGGCATCTCGGCGCAGGGCCCGCAGGTGCCGGATGCGCCGGGCTATGACCCGGTGATCCAGGCCATGGCCGGCTACATGGAGGTCACGGGCGATCCGAATGGCCCGCCGATGCTGACCGGCATTCCGGTGATTGACCTCAAGTCGGGCGACGAGTTGTACTCCAGCGTGCTGCTGGCGCTGTTGGAGCGCGCCGAGACCGGACAAGGCCGCGAAATTCATGTCTCCATGCTGCAGGTGGCCGCCTCCTGGCTGATCACCCTGCTGCCGCTGCTCGACATGGGTTGTACCGCCAGCGAAGTCACGCGCTCGGGCAATGAGCACCGCAAGTTCATCCCGACCAACGTCTACCCTACGCAAGACGGCTTTGTCTACCTGGCCATTGGCAGCGATGTGCAGTGGCAGCGCCTGACCGCGATCCCGCAGTTCGCCAGCGTGGCCAATGCCGAGCGGGTGACCAACGAGGGCCGGGGTCAGCAGCGCGACACCATCTACCGTGACATGGCGGTGGCGACCATGCGCTACGACAGCGAGGCGCTGTTGCGTGACCTGGCTGGCGCCACCATCCCCGCCACCCGCATTCTCGACGTCGCTCAAGTGCGCGAGCTGCTACAGCGCCAGGGCAAACTGACCCGCACGACCCTGCCCGATGCCAGTACGCTGCGCCTGCCGCCGATGGCGGTGGACCTGCCCGGCGCGCACACCGAACTAGCCTTCCCCCCGCACTACGGCGCGCACACGCACAGCGTGCTGAGCGAGGCGGGCTATTCGACCAGTGACATTGCTGCGCTTGCCCAGCAGGGCGTGTTGGCGTGAGGCATTACCGACACCCGTGCCGGGCGTCAGCTCAATGACTGAGGCAACACACGGCCACACCGCCGCTGGCCTCTGGTCCAGCGGCTTTCGCCCCTTTTTCTTGCTGGGCGCGGCCTACGGGCCGCTGGCCTTGGCGCTGTGGCTGGGCGCGCGCTGGCTCGGCGAGCCGCCAGACAGTGCGGTGCTGGCGCTTGGCCACGCGCATGAGTTGTTGTTTGGTTTTGCCACAGCCATCGTTTGCGGCGTGCTGCTCACGGCCCTGCCCGGCTGGACCGGCGGTACCGAGCTGCGCGGGGGCGCGCTGATACTGCTCGCCAGCGTGTGGTTGGCTGGGCGCCTGGCGTGGTGGAGCAGCACCTGGTTGCCACCGGTGCTGGTGCTGCTGCTGGATTGCGCGCTGCTGCCGGTGCTGTGCGCCATGCTGTGGCCCACCTTGGCCGGAGCGCGCCAGCGCTTGTTCATGTGGACGCTGCCGCCGTTGTTGGCGCTGGCGCTGGGCAACGTGCTGGTGCATCTGGCGCTGCTGCGTGCCAGCGTGGCGGACGCACACATTGGCCTGGCGCTGGGCCTGCACGCGCTCGCCTTTTTGTATTCGCTCTACGGCGGGCTGCTGACACCGGCCTTTACCCGCAACTGGCTGGCCCAGCGCGGCCAGACGTGCGGCGCCATCCTGGTGCCGCTGGAAATCGCCACCGCCGTCTCCATGGTGCTGTTCGCCGCCGCCGACCTGTCGCAAGCCAGCCCGCCCTGGATGGGCGCTGCGGCGGCGCTGGCTTGTGCCATGCACGGCTGGCGCTGCGCGCGCTGGCGCGGCTGGCGCACCGCGTCCGAGCCGCTGCTGTGGACGCTGCATCTAGGCTACGCCCTGCTGATCGCGGCCATCGCCTTGCGCGGCGTCTCGGCACTGCGCCCCGCACTGGTGCCGCCCGACGCCTGGGTACACGTGTTCACGCTCGGCGCCTTGGGTCTGACCATGCTGGGCCTGATGACCCGCGTGGTACTGCGCCACACCGGGCGGCCGCTGCGCGTGCCCGCCACCATGAAGGCCGCTTACGCCATGGTGCTGGCCGCCGCGCTGTTGCGACTGGCCTACACCGTGCACCACCTTGGCTCGGACGTGCTGCTGCTGGCCGCGCTACTGTGGGTCGCTGCATTTGGCCTGTACCTGCTGTGTTTTGCCGGGGCGCTGCTGCAGCCAAGCCTGGCCAGGGCCAGTCCGCCATGAGGGTTTAAGTCAAACCGGGAGAGTCCGCATGCACGCGCACCAACGCCAGCCCGAAATGCCCACCCTGCAAGTGCTGCCGGTGGCCCAATTGCTGCTGCACGAGCAGCACGACACGCAGCGCAGCGAGCCGCTGCAACAGCGGCTACAGCAAGAGGGCATGCTGAAGAACCCGCCGATCGTGGCGCCGATCGCCACCAACGGCAGCGGCCAAGACGAACTGCGTTACGTGGTGCTGGATGGCGCCAACCGCGTTACCGTCATGCGCGCGCTGGGCATTGCCCACATTGCCGCGCAGGTGGTGGACTACGAAGACCCCGAGCTGGTGCTGGACACCTGGCACCACCTGATCAAGGGCATGCACGGCCAGCGCTTGCTGGACCTGTTGCGCGCGCTCGACTGCGCCGCGCTGCGCCAGACCGACCTGATGCAAGCCCGCGCTTTGCTGGCGCGGCGCGACATTGTCGCCTTTGTGCAAACGGTGGAACGCGAGGTTTGGGTTGTCGAATGCCGGGGTGACCTGCACGCCTGCAACCACTGCCTCAACGAAGTGGTCAATGCCTACAAGAGCGAGGCGCGCATCTTTCGCGCCAACACCGACCACTTGGACGAACTGCTGCCCTTGTACGACCAGGTCAATGCGCTGATCGTGTTCCCGCGCTTCGCCCCGGCCGAGGTGATGGAGCTGGCCCGCGTCGGCGCCTGCCTGCCCGCCGGCATCACCCGCCACCTGATTCCCCGGCGGGCTCTGCGCATCAACCTGCCCTTGGAGGTGCTGCGCAGCCCTGACAGCCTGGCCGAGAAGAACCTCTGGCTGGCCGACTGGATGAAGCAGAAGGTGGCGGCCAAGACGGCGCGTTTTTACCAGGAGTCGACGTTTTTGTTTGATGAGTGACTGCACGCGGCAGCGTTGCGCGGCACAATCCACCGCTACACGCAATTCGTCACGAGGAATCAACAATGGCAACGGTTCGCGCAGGTGGCACGCAGGTGCTTATGGTGGTGGACGTGCAAGTCGGGGTGATGAGCGATGCCTGGAACGCACCCGCAGTGATCGGCCGGATTTCACACGCCGTGGCGCGCGCCCGGTCCGCGGGGGCCCCCATTATTTGGGTGCAGCACGGGGACGACGATCTACCCAAGGCAAGCCCCGCATGGCAGTGGGTGCCCGAACTGGGGCCAATGAACGGCGAGCACCTTATCCATAAGCGTTTTAATTCTTCCTTTGAGCAGACGGAACTGGACCAATTGCTTGCACAGTTGGGTGCGAGTCACATCGTTCTGGCGGGGGCGGCGACCAACTGGTGTATTCGCGCGACGGCCTATGGCGCGCTGGAGCGAGGGTACGATTTGACTCTCGTCAGCGACGCGCACACAACCACTGCGATACCTCTCGAAAACGGCGCCACGATCGATGCGGCGAGCATCATTCAAGAGCTCAACATCGCCATGAACTGGCTCACCTATCCCGGGCGAAAGAACGCCACCGCCTCGGCCGAGCAAGTCAACTTCTGTGGTTCCAGCGGCGTGCGACCGGTCTCGTGATCGCGCGTTGTCTAGCTGCGCAGGACGTCTCGTGAGCACCGCCTCCCACTTCATTCTTTATGTCGCTGACCAGGCGCGCAGTACCGCGTTCTATGCGCGCGCCCTGGGTATCGAGCCGCGGCTTCAGGTACCGGGGATGACCGAGTTCGCGCTGCCCGGTGGTGGTGTACTGGGGTTGATGCCGGTCGCGGGGATTCGCACGCTGCTGGGTGCGGCGCTGCCGGACCCAGACCTTGCCAGAGGGATACCCCGCGCCGAGCTCTACCTTCTATCGCCTGAGCCGTCTGCCTGCCACGCACGAGCCCTGGCAGCGGGCGCGCGCGAGCTGAGCCCGATGCTGGCACGAGACTGGGGTCACGTGGCAGCTTATTCATTGGATCCCGATGGCCATGTGCTGGCGTTTGCGTCGGTGAACTGACCTCGTTTCGAGTCGATGCGTGGCGTGCCGCGGTCCGCTTCGATAAACTCAGGGCACAACACCAGGCTTGGAGCCCGACATGATGACCCCCACGCTCACCGCGCTCACCGGATTCGTCGGCTGGACCTTGTTCCTGCTGGTGCTGATGGAACTCATCCGCTCAAAGCTGGTGATAAGCAAGACCATCCAGGCCAACGAGTTTCGCCCAGACAACGCCAACCTGTCGCCCTTCATGCAACGCCTGGCGCGAGCGCACGCCAATTGTCTGGAAGGTCTGCCAGTATTCGGCGGATTGATGCTGATCGCCGTGCTGGCTGGCAAGTCGGCCATCACCGACCCGCTGGCCTACGTCTTGCTGAGCGCGCGCGTCCTGCAGTCGGTGCTGCACCTGTCTTCGCTCTCCGTGGTGGCGGTCAACCTGCGCTTCGCCGCGTTTGCCGTGCAGACCGGCATTGCCGTGTACTGGGCGTTTCGTCTGCTCATGGCGTAAGGCCACAGAACACTTGTGAGCGTGGCCAGGCAGGTGTTCTTCCCCGCCAAGAATCCCTTGTGGATACAGCTGTACCAAAACCTTGCGCTTGAGATCGAGCCGGTCGCTTGCGATGCCAAAACCGTCGCCCCTAACCGAGGAAACCGCTATGTCCGTTCCGATGTCATGGCCGCAAGCCCTGCGCGCCGCGCTGCTTGCGGCAGGTCTGGCCGCAAGCTGCAATATGGCCGCGCTGGCGCAGTCCAAAGCACCTGAGGCCAAACCCATGAATACCTTGCAGACACAGCCTTCGAGCCGCTTGCGGGCCTTGTTCGCTGCCGAGTGGGAAAGATCGCTGCAAGACAGCCCGGAGACCGCCAGCTACCTGGGCGACACGCGCTTCGACGACCGGTGGACCGACTTCAGTCTGGCGGCCATCACGGCGCGTGAAGCCGCTGACCGCGAGGCCGTGCTTCGACTGCGGGCAATTGGGCGGTCGGCCCTGTCGGAGTCGGACCAGCTCGACTACGACATCTTCGAGTGGCAGTTGCAGCACGCCATCGAGCGTCAGCAGTTTCGCGAATACCTTCAACCGATCGGCCATCAGGGCGGTGTGCAGACCGCGGACGGCATCGCCGAGGTAATGCCTTTTGGCAGCGTCGCCGACTATCGCAAGTGGTTGGCGCGCTTGCGGGCGTTGCCGACGCTGGTGGACCAGACCATCGCGCTCCTGCGCGAGGGCGTGAAACAAGGCAGTGTGCCGCCACGCGTGTTGATGGAGCGCGCCGCGTCGCAGATCGCCGCGCAAGTGGTGGCCGACCCCGCCAAGAGCCCGTTTTATCGGCCCTTTTTGAAGTTTGATGCGGCGATTGCACCGGCCGACCGCGAACCCCTGATCGCTGCCGCGCAGGCTGTGATCAAGAGCACCGTGGTGCCAGCCTATGCCCGGCTGCAAACCTACTTCAACACAGAGTACCTGCCCAAAACCCGCAACTCCACCGCCGTTAGTGATGCGCCCAATGGCCGCGCCTACTATGACTTCCTGGCGCGCTACTACACCAGCACCGGGCTCAACGCCGACCAGATCCACGCCATCGGCCTGCGGGAGGTGGCGCGCCTTCGCGTCGCCATGGAAGAGGTCAAGCAGCGCACCGGTTTTAAGGGCAGCTTGCCCGAGTTCTTTGTCCATTTGCGAACCGACCCCAAGTTCTTCCACGCCACTCCGCAGGCCTTGCTGGCAGCCTACCGCGCAACGGCCAAACGCATCGACCCCGAACTGGTGAAGGCATTCAAGGTATTGTCACGCCAGCCCTATGGCGTGCGAGCCATTCCTGACAACATCGCGCCGGACACCACCACGGCGTATTACCAGCCTGGCGCCACCGATGGCACGCGTGCAGGCAACTACTACGTGAACCTCTACAAACCCGAGACACGCCCGTCCTGGGAGATGATGCCCTTGAGCTTGCATGAGGCGGTGCCCGGCCATCACTTTCAGTTCGCCCGCGCGCAGGAAATGGCCGATACACCAATGTTCCGCAAAACAGCCTATTTCGTCGCCTATGGCGAAGGCTGGGCGCTGTATGCCGAGCAGCTTGGGTTTGACATGGGGCTGTACGACGACCCCTACGACCACTTCGGGCAATTGACCTACGAGATGTGGCGCGCCGTGCGCCTGGTGGTCGACACCGGGTTGCACGCCAAGGGCTGGAGCCGCGCGCGCGCCATTGCCTACTTCAAGGCGCATGCCGCCAAGACCGATCAGGACATCGTCAATGAAGTGGACCGCTACATCGGCACCCCCGCACAGGCCCTGGCCTACAAAATCGGACAGTTGAAGATTTCTGAGCTGCGCCTGCGCGCGGGCCAGGCATTGGGGCCAAGGTTTGATCTGCGCGATTTCAACGACGCCGTCCTGGCAAACGGCTCGGTGCCGCTGAGCACGCTGGAAAGTCACATGGATGCGTGGATCGCGCAGCGCAAGTAGCGCCCGGCGCCCGCGACGGCGTTGTGTTTGGGCGCCGCACAGCACGCGACCTCAGTTGACCGGATCTCGCTGATCCTTCAACGCGCTCGCCCAGCGCAAGTGCTCGTCGGGAAACGCCGTTCGGTAACGCACCAGGTAGTACATCGCTTCGTCATACTGGTTCAGCAAGGTAGCACTCTCGATCAATTTTTCGATCACTCTCGGCTCAGGGGAAAAGTGCAACAGGTCCTGCGACAGCGCCTTTATCTGGTCAGCATTGGCGCGGCTGAGCGGTGTGACGGTCAGCTCGGCAAACCGCACCTGGTCTCTAAACAGCCAGGAGCCCTGCGCCTTTTGCAGCGTGTCGTCGCGGTAGCGCTCGGTGCGCTGCTCCTGCGCCAAGTAGATCTGACTGACGCGGTGGTAGTCCCAAGCGGCATAGGCGGTGGCCAATAACAAAGCCGCGGACATGGCCAACGCCGGCGTGGCACTTGCGGGCTTCACACCGCCCGACGGCAAGGACCGTGGGCGCGCCAGCAGCCAGACGCTGCACCACAAGGCCACCTGAAACGGGCCGTACCACAGAGGGTACTCCAGCATACTGTGCACCGCCAGAAATGTCAGTACGGTCCATGCCAGCTGACGCGTGGGATCGGCGTCACGCCAGGGTGCGTTCCTGATCGTCAACCACCCTGCTACGCCACAAATCAGGAACGCAGCCGGCAGACCCAACTCCACCGCCAGATGCAGTGGCAGGTTGTGCGCGTTGTCCAGGATTTCGCAGAAACGCGTCGAGGGATAGAGCGTCACGAAGTGGGCGTAGTCAAGATTGCCCAAACCCCAGCCGCCCCAGGGTTTGAGCGTGATCAGGTGCCAGACGTTGGACCACAACGTCAGGCGACTGCCGCACGATCGGCTGGTCTCACCCAGCCGCGCCAATATGCCGGTCGTGTTGGGATCCAGACCTGCCAATCCTGGCAGTGCGACGGCCGACACGAGGTATGAAGCAACGGCGGTGAGGATCACACTGCGTATGACGACGTTCCTCCAGCCGCCCCACAGTCCGGCCAGCAGTGCCAGCAGCAGCAGTTGCAGCAAACCGGTACGCGATGATGAGGCAGCGTTGGCAAATGCCAACAGCATGGCGGCCAGCAGTAGGCCGGCGTGTGCCCAGTGGCGTCGTTGTTCCAGCGTGCCAACACGCACGGCGAACCACAGCAGCGTCCCCATGCCGATGTTGGTCAGGGTCGCGAACTGGTTGCGCTGGCGCAGGTTAGCAAAGGCTTCGCCAACCAGGGGCTGGTTGACCCAAGGTGACAGGTTCGTGCTGGCGCCAAAGTACTGCATCAGCCCCAGCTCGGCACTGACGAGCGCAGCCGCCAACCACGACGCGGCCATCACTTCATCAAGGCGCTCGCGCCGCAAGCACGGCAGCATGAGCGCGACACACCCCAGCGTGACCAGCCAGGGCATCACCGCAACGGATGGTCCGGAGGCAAAGGGGTTGAGCCAGGGAAGTGCCAGCAGCACAAAGATAACAATCGACCGCATAGACCGTTGGGGGCAGGAGAATGGCGGCTAGTGTAGTGCCTGCCTTTGCCCGCGGCCCGACGCGATGTCGGCGCCAGCAACCAGCTTATCGGTTCGCTAGCGCCCGAGGCACCTACTTCTCGGCCTCGCGCTTCAAGTTGATCAACCCACGCTCGAAGTCTTTGCCCACCATGCTGTCCATGCTGACGAAGATGCCGATCACTTTCATCAGGTAGGGGCTGGGCCCATGCATGGCCCAGGTGATAGAGGTCTGGTCACCTTGGAGTTGCAGCGTGTGCTCGGTCGTATTGTGGGCTGCAAAGGGTTTGATGAAGTCGAGCTTTACCACTACTTTGCTGTCCGGCACGGATTGCAGAATTTCCATGCGCCCCGCGCCTGCTGCGTCGTTGCCCTCCCAGGCGTAAACCGCGCCTACACCGCTGGCGGCGCCACTGATGGTGCGTTTCATGCCGGGGTCCAGGTGTTCCCAGGGCGACCAACTGCCAAACTTGCGAAAGTCGTTAAGCAAGGCAAACACTTTGGCGGGCGGTGCCTTGATGGTGGTACTGCGTTCCACGCGGAAGGTGTCAGGCCGCGTGGCGGCAAAGGCAAGCAGGGCCACTATCGCCGCCAGCAGGCCCAGCGCGATCTTTTTGAACATGCGGGTCTCCTCTTGTGGGTAGGATTGCCATGGTAGCGAATCCACGGATTTCTGCAGGGGGCAAGGGCCGGCAAGGAAAGCGGCCGCCTGCGTAAACTACGCCTTCAATCTTGAGGTTCACATGAATCGTTCCATCTTTGCTTTGTCTGTCACCCTCGCTTTGACCTTCACCCTGATGGGCTGCTCCAAACAGGAGTCCGCCACCGATGCATCCGCCAAACCAGCCGCCACTAGCAAACCGGCTGATCCGATACAGGCGGTGGCGTCGCAGGGCAAGGGCTTTACCGTTGGCGCCATGATGAGCGCGCAAACGGTGTATGTCATGTTCGACCCGCAATGCCCGCACTGTGGCCATCTGTGGGAGGCCTCCAAGCCGCTGCACAAGAAGGTCAAGTTTGTCTGGGTGCCGGTGGCCATCATCAATGGCAAGAGCGCCCCGCAGGGCGCGGCCTTGCTATCGGCGGCCAACCCTCTGGAACTGATGAACACCCACGAGCAGTCCATCCTGGCCAATCTTGGAGGCATCGCCGCATCGGCCAGCGTGTCGCCGGAGATCGAGGCCTCGATCAAGCAAAACACCCAGTTGTTCACCAGCATGCGCGTCGAGTCGGTGCCGTACATCCTGGTCAAGAACGCCCGCACCGGTCAGGTTGTCACCAACAACGGCGCTTTGACGACGGCGGCGCTGGCCGACTTTGTTGGAGTCGATCAGCCTTGATCCCGGCCTGGCCTGCGCGATGCTGACCTACTACCAAAGCACCGCTGACCCGGCGCTGACCTTTCCCGCCGCGGTGGGCCAGCTTGAGGCCGACGTGGTCATCGTCGGGGGCGGCTACGCGGGGTTGGGCACCGCCATCAGCCTGCAGGAGCGCGGCGCCAAGAACGTGATGCTGCTGGAAGCGCAGAGCATTGGCAGCGGCGCTTCCGGACGCAACGGCGGCTTCGTGTTTGGCGGCTTCAGCCTGGACAACGCCGACCTACTGCGTCAACTGGGGGCCGTGCAGGGGCGAGCGCTGTACCAGCTCACGCTCGACGCGGTGGCGCGCATTCGCCAGCGCATCGCGCGCTACCAGATCGACTGCGACGCGCAATACAGCGGCGTGTTGCTGGCCAACTGGTTCCAGGACGATAAACCCCTGCGCGAACTGCAGCAGTTCATGCAGTCGCAACTGGGCGTGCAGTGGGATTGGCTGGGGCGCGAGCAATTGCGCGAGCAGCTATTGAGTGAGCGCTACCACGCGGCACTGTTTGAATCAAACGCGTTCCACTTCCACCCGCTCAAGTACGCGCAAGGGCTGGCGCGGCAGTTGCACTCGGGTGGTGTGGCGGTGCACGAAGCCTCGCGGGTGGTGTCGATTGAACGCGACGGCGCGCACTGGCGGCTGCAAACCGCGCAGGCCAGCATTCGCTGCCGCGAGGTGGTGGTGTGCTGCGGTGGTTACATCGAGCGCCTGTACCCTGCCCTGTCGCGTGCCATCATGCCGATTGCCACCTACGTGGTGGCGACCGAGCCCTTGGGTGAGCGCTTGCACAGCGCCATGCGCACCCAAGCGGCGGTGTACGACACGCGCTTTGCTTTCGACTACTACCGGCCGCTGGCCGATACGCGGCTGCTGTGGGGTGGGCGCATCTCGATCCAGGACCGCACGCCCGAACAGGTGCAGCGCCTGCTGCGCGCTGACTTGCTGCGCGTCTACCCCCAGTTGGCGGATGTGAAGATCAGCCACGCCTGGAGCGGCCTGATGAGTTACGCCCGCCACAAGATGCCGCAGATTGGGCGCCTGCCCAATGGCCTGTGGTACGCCATGGGTTTTGGCGGCCACGGAGTGGCGCCCACCACCCTGGCCGGCGAGGTGCTGGCCCAGGCGCTAACCGGCGAGGCA
This sequence comes from Candidatus Rhodoferax odensensis, assembly GCA_016718405.1. Taxonomy (GTDB): domain Bacteria; phylum Pseudomonadota; class Gammaproteobacteria; order Burkholderiales; family Burkholderiaceae_C; genus Rhodoferax_D; species Rhodoferax_D odensensis. Next base: position 221,166 of record JADKDJ010000006.1, on the reverse strand, counting down.
GAGATTCCCAAGGGCTTCTCCAGCTACGGTCTGCCCTCCACATTTGGCCCGCTGGGCCGGCTCGCGGCGCAGGCCACCTACTGGTGGATGCAGGCGCGCGACGCCTGGCGCGCTTGAGCCGGGCCGTGCCGGCCCCCGGCAGATCTGCCGTCACCGGCCTGTCCACTGCGCGACCACCGGCCGCCGCGGCGCGGCGCTAAGCTGGTGCCTTCGTAGACCCAAGAGACCCCGCCATGCCCACCTACACCACCTTGCGCATCGACCAAGACGCCAGCAGCCCGCGCGTGGCGCGCCTGCTGCTCAACCGCCCTGAGCGCCTGAACGCCATCAACGAGGAAACGCCGCGCGAGATCCGCGCCGCCGTGGAGTGGGCCAATGCCGAGGACGCCGTACACGTGATCGTGGTCGAGGGCGCAGGCAAGGGCTTTTGTGGCGGCTACGACTTGAACGTCTTTGGCGACAATGAAATCGATCACCCCTGCCAGCAGGAGCAGCACCCCTGGGACCCGATGGTGGACTACGCCTACATGAAGCGCAACACCGAAGATTTCATGACGCTGTGGAAAAGCCCCAAGCCCACTATCGCCAAAGTGCACGGCTACGCGGCGGCGGGCGGCAGCGACATCGCCCTGAGTTGCGATCTGCTGGTGATGGCGCACAACGCCCGTATCGGCTACATGCCGACCCGCGTCTGGGGCTGCCCCACCACCGCGATGTGGACCTACCGCCTGGGCCCGACGCGCGCCAAACAAATGATGTTCACCGGCGACACCATCGACGGCAGCACCGCCGCCGCCTGGGGCCTGGCCAACGAGGCGGTGCCCCTCGATCAACTGGAAGCCGCCACCATGAAGCTGGCCAAGCGCATCGCCGGTGTGCCCCGTTCCCACCTGGCCATGCACAAGATGGTGGTCAACCAGGTGATGCTGACCATGGGCCTAGAGCAAAGCCAGATGATGGCCACCATGTTCGACGGCATCACCCGCCACAACCCCGAAGGCCTGTGGTTTCGCCGTTACGCGCAGCAAGAGGGCTTCAAGGCGGCGGTGCAGTGGCGCGACAGCGGCCAGCCGATTCCCGAAGGCGATGAGGCACGAGCGCTGATTGCGCAGATGGACGCCAAGCGGCGGGAGCAGGGCTGACGCCAACTAATTGGGGTCAGCAATTGGGGTCAGATTCCAATTAACTGCTGATTTCCGCGGGCGGGTTGCCGCAGTCCGGCGCAACCCCGCCTGCACCGCTACTGAATGGTAGCCAGGTAACGCTCCCCCACCCAGCGCTCAAACTGCTGGCACATGGCTTGGTCCGAGTCGCGGTTGTCGGCAATCAGCTCGGCGCCGTGCACGATGCGGATGGTGGCGTCCAGATCAGCCGCCGGTGGCGCAGGGTAGTCGCGCTCGGCGGCGGCGGCCATCTTGGCGCGGGCTTCTTGCCAGGCTTGCGCCACGGTCTGGTTGCAACTGTCGGCCAGGTACTTGGCGTTGAAAGGCTCACCGGTCAGGCTCAGCAGTGTGTCGTTGTGGCTGATGCCGTTGCCGCGCGCCCAATAATGCTCGGCCAGTGCGGGACCGATGGCCGGGTTGTCCGTCAGGTAGCCGTATTCGCGCTCAAAGTAGGCGCGCGTCTGGTACACCGCCATATTGGCCAGCAGGTAGCCGTGGTAGGACGCCGCTGACTCCTGATTCAGCAGATGAGGGATCGCCAGCAGCGGGCGTGGCCCCACGGCGACACCCAGGATGCGCTGCTCGCACTCGCGTGCCAACAACAACACGCGCTCGGGGGTGAGTTCCTCGTCGCTCAGGCGGTACAAGGCGCGCTCAAAGACGGGCACCACCAGGATGCCGCGCTCGGCGAAGGCGGCGAACGGCTGTGTGCTTTCGATGCGGGCGCGGATCAACTCATCCGGAATCGCCTCGCCCTTGGCATTGCGCGCGTAGCGCTTGAGCCAATCGGCGTCGTCGAGCAGGCTATCGCAAAACATCGATTGCGTCTCGGCATAGGCCATGGAGGTGGGGGCAAACTCCTGCGAAAAACAGGGCGAGTTTTGCGTCACGTTGGCAAAATGCGCGGCGTGGCCACCTTCGTGGAACAGCGTGTTGATGGCGCGCGCGCCACTGCCCACCTGGTCCGGCTTGGCGTCGGCGGTGAAGTTGATTTGCCCCGCCACCCAATTGCCCTGCGCGTCGAAGAACGAGGGGATCGGCCCGTGGCAAAAGCCGTTCTGGTACTTGCCCTTGCGCTCCAGCAAATCGAGCTGCATGGTGGCGCCCCGGTATTCGATGCCCAGGTGCCGGAAGCTGCGCACCCAGCGTTCCAGCCCCTTGGCAAAAGAGAAGTAAGGGTCCAACTGGCGCGTCACATCACCGCTGATGTAGAAGCGCAGGTTCCACGGCTGGGTGGCGTGGGCGCCGTGGGATTGCGCCAGATCGCTCAACGCGCGCAAATTGGCCTCGCGCGTGCGGGCCTCGAAGTCGTCCAGGATGCTGAACAACTGGTCGGCCGACATCTGTTCGTTCTTCTCCACCTTGTAGTCAAAGTAGTTGTCGAAGCCTTGCGCGCGGGCGAAGGCGTTGCGCTTGCTAACGATGTCCAGCAGGCCATGCTCCAGCACCCAGCGTTCCAGTGACATCAGGGCGTCGTGTGAGCTTTTACGCGCCGCTTCAACCGGGTTGGTTGACAGGTTGGTGCCGAGCATGCTCAGGGTGGCGTCCTCGGTCTGGCCGGCTTCGTTGATGTGCTGCAACACCAGCTCACGCCGTTTGGCAAACAAATCGGATTCGAGCTTGATCAGCTCACTCATCAACTGGCGGGCCGCGTCGTTGTCGATGATGTTGGCTTCGAACAGCGCCAGCCAACCCTTGAGACCGCGGCGCAGCGCGGCGCTGGCTTCGTCCGGGTCGCTGGCCGGCAGGCTTGCCAGGGCGCCGCGCACCGTCGCCAGGCGCGCCGGGTCGGAGATGAAATTCTTGTAGGCCTCCTCGGCCCGGGCAAAACCCGCATCGTCATTGGACACCGCCATGTAGGTGTCCCAGAACAGGTCTTCTTTAGTCTTGTGAACGGTGAGGTAGTCGGTGTTGAGGGTGTCAAACACCTCGCGTGCTGAGGGCATCGGAGTCTCCTTTTTGGGGAGGCCGATTGTCGCACCATGCGCAAAACCTTGACGCCCAGTGGGCCGTCAGCGCTGATGCTTGAGCACCTTCGCCACCGGATTGTGTCGCAGCCGGAAGGCGTCCGGCATGCCCGATCCCAACAACGGGCGCAGGTACATGCGAAAAGCGTCGGTCACGTCGGTCCCGTTGGCGGCGATGAACTCGTCTTCCATCACCCGTGTCTTGCCGGCCACGGCATCGAGCGGCAGCAGCTCGTAGTCGGCCGAATAGAAACCGGTGCGCTTGATCGCGACCGAGCCGTCCTTGCCGCCCCACATGGCGTACTGCACCGCCTTCTCACCCACCTCGCGCGCTTCGCGCTGGTCCACGTCGGACACACAACCGATGAAGGAGCGTTGCAGGTAGCCAAAGGTGTCGCCGCGCACCCGCTTGATCTTGAGCTTGGCCTTGATCTCTTCGCACAGCAAATCGGCCAGCGCGCCGTTGCCCGACAGTTGCACGTTGCCGTGGGCGTCGTGTTCCAGGTCCTTGGCCAGCAAGGCAGCAATCGGTGCACCAGACGCGTCGTGGATGCCTTCAGACACCGCCACCACGCAGCGACCGTAACGCTCGTAGGTGCTCTTCACGTCGGCGAGAAACTTCTCCAGCGCGAAAGTTCGCTCGGGCAAGTAGATCAGGTGTGGTCCGTCATCGGCAAACTTCTTGCCCAAGGCGGACGCAGCCGTCAAAAAGCCCGCGTGGCGCCCCATCACTACGCCCACATAGACGCCCGGCAACGCCGCGTTGTCCAGGTTGGCGCCGGCAAAGGCCTGTGCCACAAAGCGCGCCGCCGACGGGAAGCCCGGCGTGTGGTCGTTGCCCACCAGATCGTTGTCAATGGTCTTGGGGATGTGCACGCAGCGCAGCGGGTAGCCGGCCTTCTTCGCCTCCTGGCTGACGATCAGCACGGTGTCCGACGAGTCGTTGCCACCGATGTAAAAGAAGTGCTCGATCTCGTGGGCCTGCAGCACCTTGAAAATCTCCTGGCAATAACGCAAGTCGGGCTTGTCGCGCGTGGAGCCCAATGCCGAGGACGGCGTGTTGGCCACCAGCTCCAAGTTGTGGCGGGTCTCCTGGGTCAGGTCGACAAAGTCTTCGTCCACAATGCCGCGCACGCCATGGCAGGCGCCGTAGATGCGCTCAATGGTGCCAAAACGGCGCGCCTCCAGCGCCACGCCGACCAGCGACTGGTTGATCACAGCGGTGGGGCCGCCACCTTGTGCCACAAGAATTTTTCCGGATGCCACTGCGCGTCTCCTTCAATGCTCTGCTTGCCTGATGCTTGTTGGTTACTGCTCGTTGCTGATTGTGCGCGCATGAGGCGGCGATGGCCAAGCTCCAACAACTCGTAGAATCCGGTTTTCCTTGGGAGACTCGTCAATGATTCACTCGCTGCGCCTGGGTGCCTTGGCCCTAACTGTGTTGCTGGCCAGCTGCGCTACCGGCATCCAGACCAACGAGTCCACTGGCGCGCGCAAGCTGGCGTTTCAGGATCTGGCCCTCAATCCCGCCAATGGTGGGCAATTGGTGAGTGCGCACGCACTGCAGCCAGGCGACATTATCCTCACGGCCGACAACGGCCTCAACTCGTCAGGCATCCGCCTGATTACGCTTTCGCCGGTCAGCCACGCCGCGGTGTACCTGGCGGACCAGCATGTGGCCGAAGCGGTGGGCTCGGGCATTCGTCGGCGCACCGTGTCTGATCTGGTGACCGACGAAGTCACCGTGGTCGCGTTTCGACACCCTGGGGTCACGCCTGCGCACGTCGAGCGGATGAACGCCTTTGTGACGCGCCACATCGGCCAAAAATACAACTACGTGGGCGTGATGCTGCAGGCGCCCTTTGCGTTGGAGCGACGCGCCTGCGAGCTGCCGTTGGTGCCCACGCTGGTACGCGACTTCTGCCTGCGCGGCGTCGCGGCGGTGCAATTGGGCCTGGGCCGCAACGACCAATTCTTCTGTTCGCAGTTCATCCTGGAAGCCTATCGCAGCGCTGGCCTGCCACTGACCGATGCTGACCCTCGGCTGATCAATCCCGGCGACTTGTTGCACATGCGCGAGGGCGATGTACCCTCTGTCAAGATTCACCAGGCCTTGCAGTACGTAGGCCACCTCAAGGCGCCGCCTACGGCGGCACAGTTGATCGCGGCGGGACATATCGGCCAGCGCATGGGTTTGTAGTCGGCCAAACGGCGAGCCAGTATCAACGAGCCTGTCGGCCGTGGCTGCGGCGGCAGCGCTTGCCGCAGTGAACGCCCGGTTGAGTGCGGCGGTTGTCGCTGGACCCAACACCCTGGGTGGCGCCAATGCGCCGCGAATCGACTTTGGCCTTTTTTGCTGCGCTCCGGTGCGGCACCGCGCACGCAGCCATGCGCGCACAGGCTCGTGGTGCGATCGGTCTACACTGCGCAGGGCCACCTTAGCCAAAGGATCCAGTTTTGCCTGTCATTCGTCCTCCCGCCCTTTGGTCCACGCTTGTTTCTACGACCGGCCTGTTGCGCCATGCTCATGCTGGGTTGAGTGATCCGACCGCGCTGCCTCGCATCGAGCGCTCCCTCTCGGCTGCCACGCTCGATCCTGCGTGGCTGTGCGCCTACAACGACTGCATCGGACTTAGCAGCGAGTCCCGTGACGTGCTGGCGCCTTTGACGCTGCAGATCGCCGCGGCCCCGCTGCACCTGTCGATACTGGCCGACGCGCGTTTTCCGTTTCGGGCGCTGGGTATGGTCCACATGCGTCAAACTGTGACCCAGACTGAAGCCATCCCGGCGACGGCATGCCTGGACCTGCTGGCCTATTGCACCGAGGCGAGATGGGAGAAACGCGGCATGAGTTTCTGTCTGGTGACCGAGGCGCGCTGTGACGGTCAGTTGGTCTGGCAAGGGCGCACCAAGGCGCTTGCGCCGAGCAAATCACCTGGGCAGCCGCAGGTCGCCGCCACCCGGCGCATAGACGAAGTCGACCCAACTCAAGCGGACACACTGCTGTGCGAGCGCACGCTGCACGTACCAGAGTCATGCGGGCGCCGCTACGCGGCGATCGCTGGCGACCTCAATCCGATTCACCAGCACGCGCTGCTGGCACGCCTGTTTGGCTTCAGGCGAGCAATCGTTCATGGCACCTGGACACTGGCCCGCGCGCTGGCTGCGGCCGAGCTGCCGCGCAGTGCGCCGTTCAGTCTGGAGGCGCGGTTTCGCCGCCCGGTCTCGTTACCGTCCGACGTGATTGTGAGGGCATGGGCGGGCAACGGCGAGCGGCGTCACACAGCCGAGGTGTCCAGCCCGGACGGCGCAACGACTTACCTCAACGTCGAGTTGACCGAGTCGGCCGTGGTCAGCTGACGCTCACCTATTTGGCAGGCGATACACGGGTCTGCCGACTGCGCCACAGGGCCCAGGCGTCATTGCCGACTGCGGCCACAAACGCAACCCAGATGACGGGCACCGCGTAGGTCGACCCCGACGACACTGCGCCACTGGCGCGCACCACCAACAAGGTCACGAGTGTCACCAGCACGACCACGCCGTACCCTATGACCACCCGCTTGGAGATCGGGACTCGCCCGTCCGAGACCACGGCCACGATGAAGCGCAGAAATGGCCAGAAGACCGGAATCGCGAAGTTGATCAACCACGCCGCGGGTGAGTTCATGAGGATGCCTTTCTATGCTGATGCGTGAACCCCTGCACACGCAAAGCACTATTTTAGTATCTCAATGCATGAATTACTCATGCAGAGCGACGTCGCAGTGTACGACTGAGCAAAACCACCGGGATCAGACCCACCAACACCAGTGCCAGTGAGGGCAAGGCGGCCTCGCCCAGCCGTTCGTCGCGCGCCAATTGGTAGGCCACCACGGCCAGCGTGTCGCTATCAAAGGGTCGCAGAACCATGGTGGCGGGCAGCTCCTTCATCACATCGACAAACACCAACAATGCCGCCGCCGCACTGGTTCGTTTCAACAACGGCCAATGCACGCGGCGCATCAGCGACCATCCACGCGCCCCGAGCAAGCGCGCTGAGTCGTCAAAGCTGGGTGGAATGCGGGCATAACCGCCCTGCACAGATTGCAGCGCCACCGCACAGAAGCGCACCAGGTAAGCCCACACCAGACCGACCGAAGTGGCGGTCAGCAGGTAGCCGACGCCACTGTTGGGCAGGGTCAACTGGATCCACCCTACTGGCAGCAACAGCCCGACGACAATCACGGCGCCCGGCACCGCGTAGCCAAGGCTGACCAACTGCACCGCCAAGCGCGTGCTGCCATCGGGTCGGCTGCGCAGGCCAAAGGCCAACAGCAAGGCCAGCGCGACCGCCAGCGCGGCGCTGATACCGCCCAGGCGCAAGCTGTTCCAACTCCAGCCCAGGAATTGCCCCCACGACAGCAACGACCAGTCGGCCAGCATCGGGCGCAGCATAAACAGTACCGGTAGCACAAACCCCATCAACGTCGGCACGCCACACACCAACCAGGCCAACGCCACGCTGCGACCCCGCAGACCAAGCGGGCGCGCCTCCGCGGAGCCGGCGCGCGCGCCTCTTGCGGCAGTGAAGCGCAAGCGCCGCTGCGCCCGGCGCTCCAGCCATAACAGCAGCGCCACCAGCACCAGCAACATGGTGGCCAACTGTGCTGCGGCGGCCCGATTGTCCATTGACAACCAGGCTTTGTAGATGCCCGCGGTGAAGGTCTGGATGCCAAAGTAGCTCGACACGCCATAGTCGGCCAAAGTCTCCATCAGCGCCAGCGCCACTCCGGCGGCAAGGGCCGGGCGCGCCAGCGGCAGTGCAACCTGTGTGATGCGTCGCCGCATGGGCGCCCCCAGCAGTCGTGCGGCTTCCATCAGCTGCGATGCGTTCTCGCCCAGCGCTGTGCGTACCAACAAGTAGACGTAGGGGTACAGCGAGAAGGTGAACACCCACGCGGCGCCAGCGGTGTTGCGAATCTCGGGGAAGACCCGGCCTTCCAGCGACAAGCCAGCACGTAACGCGTTCTGCAGTGGGCCGCTGAACTGCAGAAAGTCGGTGTACGCATAGGCCACCACATAGGCCGGCATCGCCAAGGGCAACAGCAGGGCCCACTCAAAGAACCGTCGACCGGGAAAATCGAACAGCGTCACGGCGACGGCCGCCGACAGGCCAACCGCCACCACGCCGAAAGCGACCGCGACACACAGAATCAAGGTGGTGCCAACGTAGTCCGGCAGCACCGTCTGCGCCATTTCACGAAGAATCTGCAGGGAACCGGTCTCACCGATTGATCCCCACGACGCAAACACCGCCAGCACCGGCAGCATGAAGGCCGCAGTCAGCAGCATGAACAGGGTCTGACGCAGCTGCGCGGCCAGCATGGAGAAGAAACTTGACTTCATGTAAATGAGAATTGTAAGTATCTACAATGGATCTCATGTTTTTGGAAGTCTCACAGCTCAGTGTCTCCTACGCTGGCGCCCTGCAGCCCGCCGTGAACCAGGTGTCGTTCGGCTTGCCGGCCGGCGACATCGGCGTGCTGATCGGGCCTTCTGGATGCGGCAAGACCACATTGCTGCGCGCTGTGGCCGGACTGGAGCGCGCCAGCGCGGGGCAGATCAAACTCGCCGGGCAAGTGGTCAGCAGCATCAGCAGCAACGTGGCGCCGGAGTCCCGTCACATTGGCATGGTGTTTCAGGATTACGCGCTGTTTCCTCACCTCAACGTGGGCCGCAACGTCGGATTTGGGATCACACAACTGAGCAAGTCGGATCAGTCACGGCGCATTGCCGAAGTCCTGGAGCTGGTCGGTCTGGCCGGGCAGGAGCAGCGCCACCCCCATGAGCTTTCAGGCGGTCAGCAGCAGCGCGTGGCCCTGGCTCGGGCGCTGGCGCCCAAACCGCAATTGCTGTTGCTCGACGAGCCCTTCTCCAACCTCGACGTGGAACTGCGCGAGCGCTTGGCGCACGAAGTCCGCAGCATCCTCAAGGCCGCCAAGACCACCGCCCTTTTGGTTACGCACGATCAGCTGGAGGCCTTTGCCATTGGCGACACGATTGGCGTGATGCAGCAAGGCCATCTGGACCAGTGGGACGACGCCTACACGCTGTACCACCGCCCGGCCAGCCGCTTCGTGGCGGAGTTCATCGGCCACGGCGTGTTCGCGCCAGCGGTAATCCGCCAGGTGGACAGCCAGGTGGTCGTGCAGACCCCGCTGGGCGACCTCACGGATGTGGCGGAGTGCCCTCTGAGCTGCACTTTTTCAGGCGGCGCCTGCGACGTACTGCTGCGTGCCGACGACATCGTGCATGACGACGACGCCCCGACCAGGGCCGAAATTGTGCGCAAAGCCTTTCGCGGCTCGGAGTTCCTGTATACCCTGCGCCTGGACAGCGGCGACACGGTACTGGCCCATGTGCCCAGCCACCATGACCACCGAATCGGCGAGCGCATCGGGATTCGCGCCGAAGTGGACCATGTGGTGACCTTCAACCGCCCCTGTCCCCTGGGTGGCGACGCAACCTGCCGCATGCCCTGTGAACGCAGCAGCCGACCCAACGCGGCCACAGTGCCAGCTCAGGTCGTGACCCTGGTCGGGAAAGAACGCGTCGTCGTGGGCTGAGCAAGGCTCGGGGCAAGGGCCCTAGGCGTGAAAAGCGACCTGCCCGCCAACCACCGTGCAGCGTGCGCGGGCTGCCAGCTCATAGCTCGAAAACGGAGTGTGCTTGCCCTGGCTGCGCAAATCCTGCGGGGCCGCCACCCATTGCGCATGGGGGTCGACTATGCACAAATCCGCGGCACCCCCCACGGTGAGATGTCCCACGCTGCCGCGCGAGCTGCCCAGCGCGGCACCCAGTACCGAAGCCGGCCCACTGGTGACGGTGGCCAAGGCCCGCTTGATGTCTACGCCGTCTTGCTGACTCCATTTCAAAACCAGGCTGAGCAGCAGTTCGACACCCGTGGCGCCCGGCTGCGCCTCGGCAAAGGGCAAGGCCTTGGCGTCCTCATCCACGGGCGTGTGGTCGGACACCAACGCATCGATGGTGCCATCAGCCAGCGCTGCGCGCAGGGCGTCGCGGTCACGTTGCTGGCGCAGGGGTGGATTGAGACGCGCCCGGCTGTCGAAGTAACCAATGTCGTTGTCGATCAGGTGCAGGGAGTTGATGCTGACATCGCAGCTCAGCTTCAAACCATCGGCCTTGGCCTGGCGCACCAGCGCGACGCCGGCCGCACTGCTGAGGCGACAAACGTGAACCCGTGCGCCGGTAGCGTGCATCAAATCGAAAATCGTGTGCAGGGCGATGGTTTCGGCCGCCACCGGCACGCCGGACAGGCCCATGCGCGTAGCCAGCGCACCGCTGGCGGCAACACCCTTGCCCAGGTGCAGCTCTTGTGGACGCAACCACACCGCATAGCCAAAGGTACTGGCGTACTGCAGGGCGCGTTGCAGCACCTGGGTGTTGGCCAGCGGTACCTCAGCCTGGCTAAAAGCCACACAGCCGGAGTCGGTCAGTTCCAGCATTTCGGTCAGGGTTTCGCCCGCCAACCCCCGCGTGAGCGCGCCGATCGGCAAGACCCGCGACAAGTGCAGCTTTTCGGCCCGGTAGCGCAACATTTCAACCAGTCCTGGCTCGTCGAGCACGGGGTCGGTGTCCGGCGGGCAGGCCAGCGTGGTAACCCCACCCGCGACAGCGGCTGCCAGCTCAGATGCCAGCATGCCCTCGTGCTCGTGCCCGGGTTCGCCCAAGCGCACCGCCAGGTCCACCAGGCCCGGCACGACCAAACAGCCCGCCGCGTCCAGCACGCGATCAGGCTTGAAGTCGGTGCCGATCGCGCCCACCGCGCTCACCACACCCTGGCGGACCGCAACGTCCGCGAGCTGGTCATAGCCGCTGGCCGGATCGATCACGCGGCCACCCTGGATCAGCAAATTCATGTCAAGTCTCAATCGGTTGGTTGCTTGGTGTGGGAGTTGTCACGCATCGTTGCCGGCGACGATGCTCATCACCGCCATCCGTACGGCGATGCCGAAGCTCACCTGCGGCAGGATCACGCTTTGCTTGCCATCGACCACCGCCGAGTCGATCTCGACACCACGGTTGATCGGTCCAGGATGCATCACGATCGCATCCGGTTTGGCCAATTGCAGCTTTTCGGGTGTCAGACCATAGCTCCTGAAGAACTCCTGGCTAGACGGCAGCAAGGCGCCGCTCATGCGCTCGTTTTGCAGGCGCAACATGATCACCACGTCGCACCCGCGGATACCCTCCTCCAGCGTGTGACACACGCGCACCCCCATCTGGGCCAAGTCGCCCGGCACCAGCGTCATCGGGCCCACGACCCGAACCTCGGCGCAGCCCAAAGTGGTGAGCGCGTGAATGTCCGAGCGTGCCACGCGAGAGTGCAGCACATCGCCAACGATGGCCACGGTGAGATTGGCGAAGTCCTTCTTGTAGTGCCGGATGGTGTACATGTCCAGCAGCCCCTGGGTCGGGTGGGCGTGTCGACCGTCGCCAGCGTTGATCACATGCACGTGCGGCGCAACGTGCTGCGCGATCAGGTACGGCGCGCCCGACTCGCTGTGGCGCACCACGAACAGGTCAGCGGCCATCGCGCTCAGGTTAGCGATGGTGTCGAGCAGTGACTCACCCTTGGAAGCCGAGGAGCGGGCGATATCGAGGTTGATCACGTCGGCACTGAGTCGCTTGGCCGCAATCTCGAAGGTGGTGCGCGTGCGCGTGGAGTTCTCAAAAAACAGGTTGAAGACGCTTTTTCCCCGCAGCAGCGGCACCTTCTTGACCTCGCGGTCATTCACACTGACGAAGTTGGCCGCCGTATCGAGCACCTGGGTCAGGATACTCTTGGGCAGGCCCTCTGTGGACAGCAGGTGAATCAGTTCACCGTTCTTGTTGAGTTGGGGATTGCGTTTGTAGAGCATGGTGGGCTATCGATTCTTGACCTCAAAGCTGAACTCACCGGTGTCAGCGCGCGCCAGGGCCAAGGACCGGTTGGCAGGCAAGCTGATGCGCGCTGCGCAGAAGTCCGCCTGAATCGGCAACTCGCGCCCACCGCGGTCAACCAACACCGCCAGCTTGACGCTGGCGGGGCGACCGAAATCAAACAGCTCGTTGATCACGGCACGGATGGTTCGACCGGTATACAAGACATCGTCAAGGATCAGGATATGCGCGCCGTTGACATCAAAGGACAACTGCGTCTGCGCCGCCGCGGTCATGCCGCGCTGTGCGTAGTCGTCCCGGTGCAAGGTCGAAGACAGGATACCGGGAGAGCTGCGCAACCCCAGGTCGTGGCCAAGGCGCTGCGCCAACCAGACACCACCCGAGGTGACGCCGGCCAAGTGCATCTCCGGCCGCCAGAAAGTGCGCACGCCAGCAAGCAGGTCAAGGTACAGCGCCTGCGCATCCAGCGCCAGTGTGCTCATGGTGTACTCCTCAAGAACTGTTCAAGAATGATGCAAGCGGCCATCGCGTCGGCGTCCTTGGCACCGCGCTCCAGTGCTTCGGTGGTGCTGAAGCGCTCGTCCACCTCAAACACCGGCAGCTTGAAACGCCCGCGCAATTGCCGCGCAAAGCGCCGGGCGCGCAGCGTGTTCTCATGCTCGGCACCGTCGGGATGGAACGGCACGCCCACCACCAAGGCATCCGGTTGCCAGGTTCGCAACTGTTCAGCGATTTTCGCGAAACGCGCACCACCTTCAGCGGCAATGGTGCCCTGCGGCTGAGCCGTTCCCAACACACGATTGCCGACCGCAAAGCCGGTGCGCTTCAGCCCAAAATCGAGGGCCAAGAAAGTCTGCAGACCTACCGCAATGGCTGGGATTGGCGCTGCCGGTGACCGACTCATGCCCGCCCGGCCCCTGGCGACAGCATCCAGGACTCAAAGCCCAGCAGCGACAAGGCTTTCTCGTAGCGCTGCTCTACCGGCGTGTTGAAAATCACCTCACGGTCGGCGGCCACGGTCAGCCAGCTGTTCTCGCACAACTCGGACTCAAGCTGCCCTTCGCCCCAGGCCGAGTAGCCCAGTGACACCAATACTTTGCGTGGCCCGGCGCCCGTTGACAGCGCTTCGAGCACGTCTTTGGAGGTAGTCATCTCCAGCCCGCCGGCAATGCTGAGCGTCGACGCGTAGACCGACTCGCCCTTCGCGTCGTCCACCGCGCCAATCGACTCGTGCAATACGAAACCACGCTCGGTCTGAACCGGGCCGCCTTGAAACACCGGGCTATGCGCCAAATCGATCCTGCGCAACGGCAGTTCGACTTTGTCAAAGAGGCGCTGCAGGTCAATGTCACTGGGTTTGTTGATGACCAGGCCAAGCGCCCCGCGCTGGCTATGCTCACACAGGTACACCACACTGCGCGCGAAAGCCGCGTCTTCCAGTCCGGGCATGGCGATCAGGAAGTGATTCGTCAGATTGATTGGAGCAGAATCAGCGGACATGAAGCAATTTTAGCGGCGATCATGCAAAAGCAATTCGAGCGGGGTTTGGTGTGGCTGCGTCGCGACCTGCGTGTGCACGACAACGCAGCACTGTGCATGGCCATGCGGCATTGCCGCCGCGTGCATTGTGTCTTTGTGTTTGACCGCGACATCCTGGACCATCTGCCGCGCACCGACAGACGCGTCAGCTTCATCCATGAATCGCTGCACCAAGTCGATTTGGAGCTGCGCACGCTGAGTGGTCAGCCCCAAGCCGGGCTGATCGTTCGCCACGGACAGGCCTGCCATGAAATTGCAACTCTGGCACACGCGCTGGGCGTGCAAGCCGTCTTTGCGGCCAAGGACTACGAGCCGCAGACTCGGGCGCGCGATGCCGCAACGCGCGGCGCTTTGGCCGAGATCGGTGTGGGCTTGCACCTGTGCAAGGATCACGTGGTGTTTGAAGAACAGGAGCTGCTGACCCAGGCCGGCAAGCCGTTTGCGGTGTTCACTGCTTACAAGAACAAATGGCTGCGAACAATCTCGCCAGAGCAATTGCCCGAATACGACCCGAAGCCCTGGGCAGACGCGCTGGATGAGCGACCGGCGGCGTGGTGTTTTCCGATACCCTCATTAGCGGACATCGGCTTTGCGGCCAACGTCGAATCCTCACCGCGTATGGCTCCCGGCGCGAGCGCAGCGAACCAGCTGCTGAACGACTTTCTGACGCGCATCGACCGCTATGAGCAGACCCGCGACTTTCCCGCCATCAAAGGCCCGAGCTACCTCAGTGTGCACCTGCGCTTCGGCACGGTGTCCATTCGGCGACTTGCCGCGGCGGCCCTGCAGCGAAGCCGGCACGGCAGCCATGGTGCGTCGGTCTGGCTGGGAGAACTGATCTGGCGCGACTTCTATACGCAGATCCTGGCGAATCATCCTCATGTGGTGAGCGCCTCCTTCAAGCCAGCCTACGATGCCATCGCTTGGGAGCACGGTGCGCATGCGCAAAACTTGTTCCAGGCTTGGTGTGACGGCCGCACCGGTTACCCCTTGGTTGACGCGGCAATGGCCCAGCTCAACCAGACCGGCTACATGCACAACCGCTTGCGTATGGTGGCCGCCAGCTTCTTGGTCAAGGATCTGGGCATTGATTGGCGCTGGGGCGAAAAGTACTTCGCTCAGCAACTCAATGACTTCGATCTGGCGTCCAACAACGGCGGCTGGCAGTGGGTGAGCTCCAGCGGCTGCGACGCGCAGCCCTACTTTCGAATTTTCAATCCGCTAAGCCAGAGCGAGAAGTTTGATCCTAACGGCAAGTTCATCCGACGCTACCTGCCTGCGTTGGCCGGTCTGCCCGACGCCGCAATCCATGCTCCCTGGCTGGCCAAGGCCACCGAGCTGGATGCAGCTGGGGTCCACCTCGGCCAAGACTACCCGCCGCCGATCGTGCAGCACGCACAAGCCCGCACACGGACTTTGCTGCGCTACGCGGTGGTCAAGTAGATGCTGGCGTCACCATTGGGCAAGCCAAGCGGCAGAGTCCGCGGTGTGCCACGGGCAGCGGCCTCACACCGACTTCAGGCGTCAATCGTACTGGCGCAGTACTGGCGGACCAAGCCGATCAGTTCTTCCTCGGAGTACGGTTTACCCAGATAGTGGTTGACCCCAAGTTCGCGGGCATGCTCACGGTGCTTCTCGGCAATGCGAGAGGTGATCATGATGATCGGAAGATCGCGCAACTTGGCATCGCCGCGAATGTTACGCGCCAGATCAAAGCCGTCCATGCGGGGCATTTCAATGTCGGACAACACCACCGACGGCTTTTCATCCTGCAGGCGCTCGAGCGCCTGCAAGCCGTCGGCCGCCATCGCAACACGGAAGCCCTCGCGTTTGAGCAGGCGCTGGGTGACACGGCGCACCGTGATGGAGTCGTCCACGACCAGAATCAGCGGTACCTGATTGACCACCGACATCGCGGTCGCCGGCGGTTGCCCCGTCTCCCCAAGCTTGCCGCCTGAGGCCGCGACAGCCGCGGCAGCAGAGCGCACCGCTTCGGCACGCAGCTGGCGAGCCTGGGTGCCGTACACAGCCGCCAACGCGACCGGGTTGTAAATCAACACCACGGCACCCGAAGCTAGCACTGACATACCGGACAAGCCCGGCAGACGCGACAGCTGGGGCCCGAGATTCTTAACCACAACTTCCTGGTTGCCAAGCACCTCATCCATGTGCGCGGCCAGACGCTGACCGGCACTTCTGAAAATCGCGACCGGCAAGGTCTTGGTCCGGGCCTCGTTACTTTGAACCGAGGACTGAAGCAGCGCCCCCGCCCAAAAGAAGGGCACCTGCTCGCCGCCGTACTCGAACACATCGGTCTGGTAGGCACGCTCAAGCTCGGCGACCGGGACCCGGCGCACGATTTCAATCAGGTTGGCGGGCACACCAACGACCAGGTCGCCCATGCGCAGCATCACCACCTGCGTGACCGCGGTGGTCAGCGGCAGGACCAGCTTGAACCGCGTACCTCTGCCCGCTTCGGAGCTGGTCTCGATGCGTCCGCCCAAGGCACTGACTTCGGCCCGCACCACGTCCATGCCAATGCCACGGCCGGACAACTCGGTTATCTGCGATGCCGTCGAGAAGCCAGGCGTGAAAATCAGGTTGGCTACCTCGGCGTCGCTCAGCACCTCGCCGTCCTTGATCTGACCCGAGGCCAGCGCCTTCTCTCGAATGCGCTCAAGGTCCAGCCCCGCGCCATCGTCCGAGAACTCGACCGTGACGTCGTTGCTCTGCTGATTCAAATTGATGGTGATGGTGCCTGCCGCCGGCTTACCAAGGCGCTCGCGTGTCGTCGGCGCCTCAATGCCGTGTGCCACGGCATTGCGCAACAAGTGCTCAAAGGCCGGCGCCATTCGATCGAGCACGCCGCGGTCCATATCCAGGGAGCCGCCAACAATGTCAAGCTTGACCTGCTTGCCGGAGTCTTTCGAAGCCTGCCGAACCACGCCATAGAGCCGCTCAGAAATACCTTCGAACTCCACCATGCGGGTACGCAACAGGTCACGCTGCAGTTCCCGCGCCTGACGACCCTGGGCGATCAAATCGTCCTCGGTGCCTTCCACCGTGCGCTGTAGGTTGCGCTGCACCGTGGCCACGTCGTGGACCGACTCGGCCATCATGCGGGTCAGTTCCTGCACACGTGTGAATCGGTCAAATTCCAGCGGGTCAAATCCTTGCGCCGAATCCTTGGCCTGGGCCAAGCGGGATTGCATCTGCGATTCGGATTGCAGCTCGATATCACGCAGTTGGTGGCGCAAGCGGTCGAGATTGCCCGACAACTCGCCCAGGGAGCCACGCAGCTGACCAAGCCGAGCCTCCAGACGGGAGCGGGTGATCATGACCTCGCCGGCCTGGTTGACCAGTCGATCCAGCAGCAGCGAGCGCACGCGCACTGACTGGTTGCTGGCCGCGCGTATCGGCGCCAGCGGTGCCGTTACGGGCGCTTGCATGGTCGCAAACGCGCGCGCCGTCGGCTCGACCGGCGCTGGTGCGGTAGCCCCCGCAGTCGGTTCCTTCTCGGGTGATGCCGCGACGGCTTGCGGCGCTGGCGCCACCTGCTCCAGTCGGTCAATCGGCGCCTCCTCAGGGCGACTGAGCAGTTGTTCAGGCACCGCACGCAAAGCGTCAAAGTTCACATGAATGGCATCGAAGCGAACCAGCAAGGGGTCGATCTGCGCGCTCTGCAGGAATTCCGTGCCGAGCTGCTCAATCACCGACTCCATCCGGTGCGTCATTTCACCCAGCCGGTTGGCACCGGCCAAACGAGCACTGCCCTTGAGCGTATGCAACACGCGCAACGCCTCACTGCGGGCGCTCAGGTTGTCAGGTCGCGCACTCCACTGTCGCAGGGCGCCGCCCAGCTTAGGCATCAACTCCAGCGCCTCCTCTTCGAAGATCGGGAACAGGTCCGCATCGAGCGCATCTATGGCGTCAAATTCTTCTTCCTGCTCATCGACCAGGGATTGCCGCGCCGTCTCGACTGCCTGAACCTGAACCGGTTGCACCGGAGCGGTCGCCACCGGCGGTGGCTCGCTGTCGGGCATCTGCTCTGGGATGACGGCTTCAAGATGGCCCGGCCAAGTGATGGCGGTCTCTGTATCGACGGTGGCACTCGGTAGTTCGGCCTCCATGGCGGCGTCGGCGGAGTCGGCGGAGTCGGCCGCAGCCGCCACAAACTCGGTCTCAAGAATCGTCTTGAGCGCATCAAGCAGGCCACGGTCGGGCTCCTTCAGGAACCCTGCGGCAAACTGATGCAAGAGGCGGCGAATCTCGTCGGCCGACGCGACAGCCACCCGTGCGTGATCGGGACTGCCCTGCGCATGCAGTTGCAGATGCTGCAACGCCTGCTCCAGCGCACGTGCAATCTCTGACAACGCCGAAAAGCCCACCGTGGCAGAACTTCCAGAAAGCGAATGCGCCAATCCTATGGCGGAGTCTGGCACGGGGCGGTGCAATTCCATCGCCCATTCGCTCAACTCCGTTGACAAGCGCCGTGACCATTCATCTGCCTCATTGAGGTAGACGTTGTACAAGGGGATGTTGATTCGCAGTGTCCCAATGACCTTGACCTGATCATCGACTTCAGTCGGTTCAGACACGGCCAATGTTGCCTCTTCAAGAACCAGGGCCTCTTCGACTTCCGGCAACGGCACATCCTCAGGTGCCTCACTCACGGTCGGGAGCACAGCAGCCGCAACGATTTCAGGCACGGGCGGCATTTCGTCTTCGCTTGCGACTGCCAACTCGGTGGCGGCCACTGGTGCCTCGGACTGGACCGGCTCCAGCGGCACCTCAGCGGCCTCAGGCGTCTGCTCTGCCTGCTCAGGCTCGACAGGCGCTGCAACTACGCTTTCGAAGTCGATGTCGTCCATGCCAAGATCGGGAAGCTCCGCCTCGACCGACCCGCCAGTGGCAGGCGGAGCAACGGTTGGTCGCCAGCACGGATTCGGCGGGCGCAGGTGCTGAGGCTATTTGCTCTGCTTCGAAGGCCTGTGTCGCCTCATAGAATTCGTCCGCTGCTGGCTCGGCGGCCGGTGCGGCTTCGGCGGGCGCTGGCGCCGCTGCGGCCGCACCAGGAATTTGGAGCGCAACGACCTGGCGGTGCAGCCGCAGAGCATCCGCAGCCTCCCGAAATGGTGCCGAACTCCAATGCGCGTCGGTGTCGGCGGCGATGTCTTCGACCCACCGACCAAATCCCCGCATGGCCTCGCCCGAGAGGGCCAGCAACTCGGCGCTGGCGGGCTTTTGCTCAGCCAGCCAGGTGTTGAGCAGCTGTTCCAGGGACCAGGCAGCCTCGCCCAACTCGTTGAGCCCCACCATGCGCGAGCTACCCTTGAGCGTGTGGAACGCGCGCCGCAGCGTAGTCTGTTGACCCAGATCGGATGGCTCTTCCAGCAGCTCGGCAATGGCTTCAAGCCCGGTTTCGACAACTTCGCGTGCCTCTTCGAGGAAGATTTCCTTGAGCTCGGTTTCGTCGTCATCTTCCAAGTCCGCACTGGGCACCACGGTGGCAGTCGTCGGCACTGGCACTGGCACGGCAACGGTCGACTCAACGGGTGCTGCAGGCGGTTCGATCTCCACGGCAGCGCGCGGTGGCGTAGCGTCCGGGACTGGCTGCGCAACGGTTGGCAGCACGGGCGCTGCCTGAGCCAAGGCAGGGCTTGCGGTTCAGGCGCTTTCTCGCGCCCCATCAACGGTTTGAATTCCCCCAGGTCCTCGTCGTAAACGAACAGCTTCTTGGCCAGCGCACGCTGGTAACTCAACATGTCAATCAGGAAACCGATGGCACCCAGGCTGTTGCCCAGTTTTTCGAAGATGCCACCACGGGCCGACGGCAGGTCGACGTCATCAACCAGGAATTTTTCAACACTGGCGCGCATGCGCAGCGCGGCCAACGACGCCTGATCAAGCCCCAGCACCGAAAAGACACCACGCATTTGCGCCAACTGGCTGGGCACTTCATGCAGGGGAGCCTTGTCCTGCGGATTGCGAAAGAACTGGTCCAAAGCTCGCTCGACCTCGCCCAGCGTGGTCCGCAACTCAGCGACAACGCTGCCCATCGTCTGGCGGTCGCTGACCCGACGATAGAGATCCTCCATCCAGCCTTCCAGCGCTTCAGGCTGCCCCCCGGCGATGACATGATCAAGACGCTGTGCCAGGCGCACACTCCGCTCAAGCATGTGCGAATCGGTCGGATCAATGTCGTCGTACGCCGCGTCCAGGTACAGCACCGCCGTTGCGACTTCCATCGCCAGGGCTGGCGTTGGCGGCTCGGCCGAACGCACGGTGGTCTCAATGGCACGGACCATGGCGCGTGCCAGATCCCCGCTCTCCGGGTGCAACTTGAGTATCGAGTCGGCCACCAGGCTGAACTGGTCGGTCGCGACCTTGAACCGATTGGTGTCACCCCCAGCCAAGGCCGACCAGGTTTCGGTGGCGGCCGCAATGCGCTTGCGCGCTTGAACCAGAACCGCTGGATCGTAGCGACCAAACTGTGGCGACTCATAGCTGACCGGCTGCGCCCCACTCAGGCCGTAGGCCGCGCGCACCGCCGACAGCACCGGCGCCTTATTGCCGTCAGCCGGACCCGCCTGAGCGCAGAAAAACAGCAAGTCTTGCGCCAGTCGATCAGAAACCGCCGGATCACCTTTGGCCAACGTCCGGTATTGAAACAACACCCGCGAGGCCGCGCGTTTGCCATAAACATCGACCGGTCCCAAGCCAAGCGCCAGGGTTTCGAAATAGGCCGCGCAGATCTTCCAGAAAGCCCTCGGCTCAGGTTCGGCCTGGGCCTGGGCAAACCCCAGGCTGATGTCGCGCATGGTTGCTGACGCGTCAGCGTCCCCAGTCTGCACGACTTTGAGAATAGATCGGTCCAAGCTCGCTCGGGAAGCCTGGTCGTACCCGAGGGCAGCGGTCTTCACCGGCAACGCAACGTCGATCCACTTCCAAGAGATCGGCCACAAGTCGGCCGGATGCACACGCTCAACCCCAATCAACTCCAGCACATCACGGTACTGCGGAAACAAGGCAACAGGGGAAGCAACCTTACCCTTGAGAACGGCCTCGAGGTACTCCGACAGGGCGAAACTTGCCCGTTCAACCTTGTTGGCCGCGTCATCGCTGCACAGTTCTGGGCGCTGCACAAACTTCTGCGCCAGCGCTTCCATCGCTTTGAGCAACTTCGCCGGCTCGCTGAGTCCAACCATCTCCAGTGCGCCAACCGCCTGATGCAACTGCTGGCGAGCAATGCGAAGCTGACTCGAATCGAGCGCAGCAAGATCGGAGCCGCGTGCCAATTCAGCATCGCGAACAAAACGGCGCAGTGCCTTGGTAGCGCCTTCCAGCGACTTTCGAAGCTCATCCAGGACCCAAGCCAGGGGCCCCAGATCGTTGACGGCAATGTCGTTGTCGCCCGTGGGGGCAGCGTTCGGTTGCATGGGGTCGTGCACTCCTGCGGGTGGCTAATCAGGCCGATCGAACTCAGGCAATCTTGAATCGGGATACCGACTCGCGCAACTCATCAGCCATGCGGGAAAGCTCGCGCACCTGCGCGGCGGTGGAGCGCGTGCCCTCGCCAGTCTGCTCGGTCACGGCAAAAATGTGCTGAATGTTGTCGGCCACCACGTTGGCAAGCGTGGCTTCCCGTGAGGTCGAGCTGGAGATCTGCTCAATCAGCTCAGCCAGTCGGCGCGACACCTGGTCGATCTCGGTCAGTGCGGTACCCGCGTTGTCTGACAGCTTGGCTCCCTCAACCACGCCCTGGGTAGAACGTTCCATGGCGCCCACGGCATCCTGCGTGTCGGTCTGAATCGCCTTAACCAGTGCCGAAATCTGCCGCGTCGCATCAGCTGAGCGCTCGGCCAGTCGCTGCACCTCTTCCGCCACCACCGAGAAACCGCGTCCTGCTTCGCCCGCTGACGCTGCCTGAATGGCCGCGTTCAGGGCCAGCACGTTGGTCTGTTCGGTAATGTCCGAGATCAGTTCCGTAATTTCACCAATCTCTTGCGAGGACTCACCCAGGCGTTTGATCCGCTTGGACGTTTCCTGAATCTGGTCACGGATGGAGTTCATACCACCGATGGCGTTTTGCACCGCCTGCAGCCCCACTTCGGCGGCTTGCAGCGATTGCCGCGCCACCGCTGCTGATTCCTGCGCTTGCACCGACACCTCATTGATGCGGGAGGCCATATCCACAACCGACTTGCCAGTCTCGCGGATCTCGTGCAGCTGCTCGTTCGATGCCGCCAATAGCTCGGTCGAGGTGGTATCCACGTCGGCCGTCGTCTGCGCCACGCGGGTCGCCGTACTCTGAACGTTGCCCACCAACGAGCGCAACTCCTCGACGGTGTAGTTGACCGAATCAGCAATGGCGCCGGTGATGTCCTCGGTCACGGTTGCTTCCTGCGTCAAGTCACCTTCAGCCACCGTCTGCAGCTCATTCATCAGTCGCAAAATGGCGGCCTGATTGGCGTCGTTGACCCGCTTGGCTTCTTGTTCAAGCCGCTCCGCATCGAGACGCCGCGCCTCGGCCGCCACCTGACGCGTCTGGCTGTCAAGTAGCTGAACCCGCGACAGGCCCGCCGCAAACAACACCGCCAAAACCACCAGGATTGCAAACATGGCCAGCGAAAACCCGCCAAATCCAGTGCGCCCAGACAACTTGCCCTGCAATTCCTCAAGACCACGACGCAGCGGCTCGCTGTCGGCAATGATCGCCGCCTGCGCTTCACGGGCGGAAACCAGGCCCTGCAAGTTGCCCAGAATCGCCCCGGCCTGTGTTCGTGTTTCTTCATAGAGTTTGATCAGCGCCACCAACTGCTCTTTGGTCTGCGCGTCGCGCGACGCGTTCAGGCGCAACTCCGGACTCCCTTCCAGCAAGCCCTGAGCGATTTCCTTGAACGAATTCAAGTCCTTGCCCAGCAGGAACACCGCCTCTGGGCTCACGCCTTCCACTGTCAGGAACTCGTTGGAAGACTTGCCGATACGCTGGGTCAACATCACCAACTGGCCGGCGGCCGAGATTTCGGTGGAGGGTGCGTTTTGTTGCAGTTTCAGCGACGAGACGGTCTCGGCGATCTCCAGCAAATCAGACGACTGGCGGTTGATCAAGCGCAGCGCGGCGCCCACCTGAGTCAGGATCTTCTGTTGTCCCATGACCGTCGCGGCGTTCTTCTCGGCGCGCTCCATCAGCGGGGTGACTTTGGTCAGTTCGGACTGGAAGGACTCATCAAGGGAATCGATGTTCAGAGCGCTGTCTCCCGACTTTAGGCCCCGAACCGTTTTGGCCAACACGTCCGAGCTCTCTTTCACGTCCGGAAACGCCTGCGCACCGCCAACCAGCGCCTGCGACACGGATTTGGCCAGTCGCTGCGACTGCATCAACCCCTGACCGGTCGCATTGAGCTGCTGGGCAACCTGGTTGGCCTGATTCAGCGTGTAGAAGGTCAAGGCGCCCAAGCCCGCAAGGGTAGCGCCAAGCAGGATCATCAAGGTGCGCTGATGCTGACTGACGGTCTTCCTACCCAGCACTGGCAACTCAATAAGGTCAACATCCTGCGCTGGCGTCTCCACCGCGGGGTGCCTCGTCCGGCTTGATGGTCGCAACCAAGGGCTTGATCTCATCCGTATCCAGGTGCGCCTGGACCTGTTCGGTCACCAGCATACCGACGGTGCCATCCGGCGCTGCTTCCGGCATGGCCAGACTCAACCTGGAATCGTGCTCGGAGGGCGCATCGTTCTTGGAGAACAGTTTCTTGAATTGATCAACGACGGACATGATGAAACCTTAGGTAGAAACTTAAACGCTGATGCTCAAAAACGAGGCGAACTGGGACAGTGAACGCAGATTGATCTCCTGCCAATCGGCACCACCGAGATCACGGTACCGGTTGCCAAAATACACCGGAGAGCCTTCCGGCGCGGGCTCAGAACTCGAAAATGACTCCCGATTGCGCAAGCCCGACAGACCATCCACCATCAAGGCACAGTTGACTTCCAACGCGGTGTTAAAAGTGACCAGACTGGACTCTGACAGGGCCTGCTCCGAGCGCACGCGCGCCTGCCCGTCACCGACAAAGCTTGCCAGATCGACCACGCCGTAGACGCCACCGCGAAGGTTCACGACGCCGAGAAACCAGGGACGCGAGTAGGGCACGACCTGAACCGTCGGCAAAGGGAATATTTCACCCGATAGGGCCAGGGGGAACAGATAGTTCGACTCGCCGGCCTTGACGGCAAGCCAGGCGATGGACACACCTTCGGTACGCGCAGCCTGCAAGCGGCTGGCAAGTCGGGTTTGTAGTTCTCGAAGCGCTTCGCGGTTTGCCATGGATGATTGAGTGGTTCAGCCCAGTGCCTTGATCTTGACGAACAACTCGGCCGCATCGACCGGCTTGGTGATGTAGTCGCGGGCCCCCTGGCGCATGCCCCACACCCGATCGGTCTCCAGACTCTTGCTGGTGCACATGATGATGGGGATGTCGGTGTACTCGGGGGTGCGGTTGATGGCACGGGTGAGCTGAAAGCCGTTTTGCCCGGGCATCACCACATCCATCAGGATGAGGTCGGGCTTCTCCTCGGCCAGCCGTCGAAACGCCTCGTCGGCGCCCTCGGCCGTTCGCACCGAATAACCGTTCTTCTGCAGCAAGTCGGTCATGAACATGAGTTCGGTCTTGGAATCGTCAACGATCAGTACTTTTTGTATAGGCATCAGGTTTCTCCTTGCAGCACCGCGCCGAATTGCTGGACGGCCTGCAAAAGTTGGTCTTTGGTAAACGGCTTGGTCAGGTAATCCTGTGCCCCCACCATACGGCCGCGGGCTTTGTCGAACACGCCGTCCTTGGATGACAGCATCACCACCGGCACGCCCGAGAACTTCGCGTTGCGCTTGATGATGGCACAGGTCTGGTAGCCGTCCAGGCGGGGCATCAGGATGTCGCAGAAAATGAGATGGGGCTGGTAATCGTTGACTTTGGCCAGTGCGTCAAAGCCGTCTTCGGCCAGCATCACCTCGTGGCCACCTTGCTTGAGAAAAATCTCGGCGCTGCGACGAATGGTGTTGCTGTCGTCAATCACCAGCACCTTGAAAACAGATGCAGGGGTATTCACAAGACACTGCTCCCGTGCTGACGTTCTGTAGAGATGATCATGAATAGCTTCAAGCCTGTGGCCTCATATTTGCACCATTTCAAAGTCTTCTTTGCGGGCGCCACACTCAGGGCATGTCCAGTTCATGGGCACATCGCTCCAACGTGTTCCGGCCGCGACGCCGTGGTCGGGTGCCCCTAACGACTCATCGTAGATCCAACCGCAAATCAAACACATCCAGGTTTTGGTTTGGCTCACAGCTTAAGGTGCCTTCGAATAGAATGCAACGATTGTATAGAGACGGCCCCCGAGATTTGCGCTTGACACGACACTTCGTGCGTTATTCTGCCTGATGGCCAACGCAGATCGGACCATGACACCCCCCACGCTTTCCCCTATAGATGGCGACCCGCCAGAGGCGAGTCAGCCCGCCTGTGTGCTGGTGTTCAACGCCAATGACCCCAGTGGCGCCGCGGGGCTCGCCGGCGACGTGATGGCCATCGGCTCGGTGGGCGCGCATGCCTTGCCGGTCGTCACCGGCGCCTACGCGCGCGACACCGCCGAGATCGTCGACCACTTTGCAATGGACGACGAATCGGTCGCCCAGCAGGCCAAGCTGATCCTGGAGGACGTGCCAGTGCAGGTGATCAAGGTCGGCTTCGTCGGGTCTCCGGAGAACCTGAGCACGATTGCCGAAATCGCCTCGGACTACTCCGATACACCCCTGATTGCCTATATGCCCGACTTGTCGTGGTGGGATGAGGTTCAGATCGACCTGTACCTCGACGCGTTCAAGGAGCTGGTGCTACCGCAAACCACAGTGTTGGTAGGAAACCACAGCAGCCTGTGGCGCTGGCTCCTGCCCGACTGGAGCAGCGAGCGAGCGCCCGGCGCTCGGGACATCGCCAAGGCGGCTGGGGAGCTTGGCGTTCCCTACACACTGGTCACCGGCATCGCGCGCCCGGATCAGTTCATCGACAACGTGCTGAGCACCCCGCAGACCGTGTTGGGCACCGAGAGCTTTGAGCGTTTTGAAGCGGTCTTCACCGGTGCCGGCGACACGCTGAGCGCGGCGCTAGCCGCCCTGCTGGCCAGTGGGACCGGATTGGAAGAAGCCTTCACCGAAGCCTTGAGCTACCTGGACCGTTGCCTGGACGGCGGCTTTCGCCCCGGCATGGGTCACGTGTTGCCCGATCGCTTGTTCTGGGCCCAGCCCGACGACGGCGAGGGCGGCGATGCCGATCAGCCACCCACCCTCTTGACCCCTCACAGTTCACCCCATGACACACAGCACTGACCGCAACCAAGATCTTTTTGAACGGGCGCGCCGCGTGATTCCCGGTGGCGTCAATTCCCCGGTCCGCGCTTTCAGGGCCGTGGGCGGCACGCCACGCTTCGTGCAGCGCGCGCAAGGCGCCTACTTCTGGGACGCCAACGGCCAGCGCTATATTGATTACATCGGCTCTTGGGGACCCATGATCCTGGGCCACGGCCACCCCGCCGTGCTGGAAGCGGTACAAAAGGCCGCGCTGGACGGCTTCTCGTTTGGCGCGCCGACCGAGCGCGAAGTTGAACTGGCCGAAGCCATTTTGGAGCGCGTGCCCAGCATGGACATGGTGCGTCTGGTGAGCAGCGGCACCGAAGCCGGGATGAGCGCGATCCGCCTGGCGCGCGGCGCCACCGGGCGCAGCATGTTCATCAAGTTCGAGGGCTGTTACCACGGCCATGCCGACGCCTTGCTGGTCAAAGCCGGTTCCGGCCTGGCCACCTTTGGCAACCCGACCAGTGCCGGTGTGCCACCGGAAGTGGTGCAGCACACGCTGGTGCTGGAGTACAACAACCTGCAGCAGCTTGAAGAAGCGTTTGCGCTGCACGGCAAGGAACTGGCATGCCTCATCATCGAGCCAATTGCCGGCAACATGAACTTCGTGCGCGCCTCGGTGCCGTTCATGAAGCGGTGTCGCGAACTGTGCACCGAGCATGGCGCTCTGTTCATCTTCGATGAGGTGATGACCGGCTTTCGCGTCGCGCTGGGCAGCGCGCAAAGCGTCTATGCACGAAGCATCCCGGGTTTTGAGCCTGACATGACCGTGATGGGCAAGGTAATTGGTGGCGGCATGCCCTTGGCCGCGTTCGGCGGCAAGCGCGCCGTCATGGAGCACCTGGCCCCCTTGGGCACGGTGTACCAGGCAGGCACGCTGTCGGGCAACCCGGTGGCCACCGCCTGCGGTCTGGCCACGCTGCGCGAAATCGGCAAGCCCGGCTTCTACGAGGACCTGAGCCGCAAGACGCAACTGCTGCTAAAGGGCTTGCAGGGCGCCGCCGACCAAGCGGGCGTGCCCTTCTGCGGCGACAGCGAGGGCGGCATGTTCGGCTTCTTCCTGTTCAAGGACTTGCCGCAGAACTACGCCACGGTGATGACCACCGACAGCAAGCGTTTCAACACCCTATTCCATGGCCTGCTGGACCGCGGCGTGTACATCGCCCCGGCCTTGTACGAAGCTGGCTTTGTGAGCGCGGCGCATACCGAGGGAGACATTGCCGAGACGGTGGCTGCGGCGGCTGAGGTGTTTCGGTTGCTATAAGTTTTATAGCTACTTATTGTTTATAGGCATCGCTCAAGGGCCTATTTCCCCTGAAGTGCCGCGCTTCGGCGTTCGCGCAAGGTGTTGTCCGCCTGATGTCGTGTGCAATGCGTTTCGCGCGCAGACCTCGCGCAAGGCGGGCGGCGTGGCTCGCGTTCTCCGGCTCACGCTCGCGGGCCAACTACTTTGGCATGCCCGCGTCACTCCATCAACACCTTGCTCGGCATGCCAACTCTGCACCCGCCGCGAATGGAGCCTACGCCCGCGAACCCCACCACCCACCTTCACCGGCAGTTCGGGCACGCCGTTGGCGAAGCCCAGTTCAGGCACAGAGCGGTAGTAGCAATTCGCGAATTGCATCCTCCAAACTGGACTTTACCTTTTCATCGCCCCAGCAGCCGAGCCACGTTGTGGGATGGCGGTGGTGATGCGCCGGCGAAGCAGAGGGTTTTCAAGTCGAGCCGGACTGGGCAGCCGACTGGGATTTGGCAGCGAAATCGGCACCACAATTCGAGGTCGATCAGCGAATCAACTGGTGAGTGGTTGAGATGAGTGCCGGATGTTTTTGCAGGAATAAAATGATCCGAAGTCAAGCGGGTGAATGATGAAAAAACAACTTGTTAGCGTGGTTTCGGTTTGCACATTGTTGGCGAGTGCCGCTCAAGCACAGCAATGGCACCAGATGGACACGACAGAACGAATCCGATCGGGTATTGAAGTCAATACAGCATTGATCCATCGACTGAAACCTGTCACTCGCGCCCGCCCCCTGCCGCGTGCGCCCGAGTCTGATTTCACCCGAAAATTGACGGATGAAGGCCAGAGTTTTATGCGCAACGCAGTCTCCGCTCTGGTGCTTGATAACGGGCAAGTCGTTTTTGAGCTATACAACCAAGGTGGGGCACCGGACGCTACAGCCAATGCCTATTCGATGACCAAAAGCCTGACATCGCTGGCTGTGGGTGAAGCCCTGTGTGCTGGCAAGATCAAAAGCCTGGACGATGCCGCGGAGACATATGTGCCCGCCTTGGAAGGAACAGCCTATGGCAAGGCCACCCTCAGGCAACTACTCACCTATACCAGTGGTGCAGAAGACCCAGGCGGGAATGGCTATGTGGGCATACACAACCGCATGAACTACAACGCCATGGTGACGCACAAGCGCAGCCTGGTAAGCCTTATCAAGGCACATGGCGACACCAGCCGCTTCAAGCCGGGTGAAAAGTTCTTCTACAACGGGCTGGACTCGCAAACACTCAGCCTGGTAGTGCGCAATGCCACCGGGATGCCCCTGCCAGCGTGGTTCGAGAGTACCGTGTGGCAACAAGCGGGCGCTGAATCGCCTGCCGCTTGGTTCGTTGACACGGAAGGCAATGGCAACGCGGAGATTCTTTTCTTCGCCACAACCAGAGATTTCGCCCGGATAGGCCAGTATGTGTTGGAACGGTTGACTGACCAGGCAGGTAACGACTGTATTCGGGCCTACCTCAAAGAGGCGTCCAAACCACTGGTGAACAAAGGTTACTGGCCAGCAGCTCCGTCATGGGGCTATGCGCTTCACACGGGGGCGGATGGAAACACATGGATGTTTGGAGCGAACGGCCAACGCATTGGCATCAACGTGGCGAAAAAACGGGTGTTTGTTACCACTTCCAACCGCAACTCCGATCGAACCGACGAGGTTGGCCCTGGATTTTTGGCTCGGTAAAGTCAGAGGTTTTTGGCCGATAGTTCAAGGGATACCGGGCCGGCGGAAATCATGGATGGCCTGATGCAAGGCCCAGACCGCAATCTGATCAAGATCTGGCAAAAGATGCCCATCGTGCAACACGGCGCATGGTGAAAGGACACCACTGGATGATCCGGAAGCGGCTACTCGCAGGTGTCGGCTTTCGCTGCATCACGGTCACTCACAGCGACCCAACGCGCGTTGAGTGCACCAATATCCACCCCCGCAGAGTTTGGGGCAGTTGCCCCCGCCGATTTCTGGGCCTTTGACAGCATGAGGCGGGGGCTACTGCCCCAAAAACTCTGCCGTCACCAACGACGATCAACACACACGCGGCTGTTCGGTCTCACGTCTGCTCAACGAGAAGAGCCGCCTATCGGCCCGCCCACCTCAATGCCTGAAGTGCCGCACCCCAGAAAACACCATCGCCACGCCACGCTCGTTGGCCGCGGCGATCACCTCGTCGTCGCGCATTGAGCCGCCCGGCTGGATGACGCAGGTGGCACCCGCGTCGACCACCACATCGAGACCGTCGCGGAAGGGGAAGAAGGCATCACTGGCCACCGCTGTGCCGGCCAGGCTCAGCTTGGCGTGCTCGGCCTTGATGCTGGCGATGCGGGCGGAGTCCAGGCGGCTCATCTGGCCGGCGCCCACGCCCATGGTCATGCCGCCTTTGCAGAACACAATGGCATTGGACTTGACGTACTTGGCAACCTTCCAGGCGAACAACAAGTCCTGCATTTGCTCCGGTGTAGGTTGCTTGGTCGTGACCACCTTCAGGTCGGACAAGACCAGCTCGTGGTTGTCCGCCGTTTGCAGCAGGATGCCCGAGCCGATGCGCTTCATGTCCATGGCGTTGCGGCCATTGTCCCAGGCGCTCGCACCACCCTTTGGCAGATCGATTTGCAAAATGCGCACATTCACTTTGCTGTTGAACACCGCCAATGCTTCGGGCGTGAAGCTTGGCGCCATCAGCACTTCGACGAACTGCTTGGAGATCTGCTGCGCGGCGGCTTCGTCCAATACCGTGTTGAGCGCGATGATGCCGCCAAAGGCTGAGGTGGGGTCGGTCTGAAAGGCTTTGCTGTAGGACTCCAGCGCGTTGACCCCCACGGCGACGCCACAGGGGTTGGCATGCTTGACGATCACGCAAGCCGGCGTGCTGAAGCTCTTGACGCACTCCCACGCCGCATCGGCATCGGCAATATTGTTGTAGCTCAGTTCCTTGCCCTGCAACTGCTTGGCCGTCACCAGTGAGCCGGGCGCGGGGTACAGGTCGCGGTAAAGGGCGGCACTCTGGTGCGAGTTCTCGCCGTAGCGCAGGTCTTGCACTTTCACAAAGCGGCCGTTGCTCTGGCCGGGGAACAGCACCAGCTTGGGCGCGGCGTCGCCAGCGGGCACGCCGTCGCCCAGTTGCACGGCGCTTAGGTAATCACTGATGGCGCCGTCGTACTGGCTGATGCGGTTGAAGGCGGCCACACTGAGCGCGAACTTCGTTCTGTCAGACACCTTGCCATCGACCTTGAGCTCGGCAATCACCGTGGCGTACTGTGCTGCGTCGGTCAGCACCGCCACGTCCTTCCAGTTCTTGGCGGCGCTGCGCACCATGGCCGGACCACCGATGTCGATGTTCTCAATCGCGTCTTCCAAGGTGCAGCCGGGCTTGGCCACCGTGGCCTCGAACGGGTACAGGTTGACCACCAACACGTCGATGGTGTCAATCTTGTGCTCGGCCAGCGCGGCCATGTGCGCGGGCACATCCCGGCGCGCCAGCAGGCCGCCGTGCACACGCGGATGCAGCGTCTTGACGCGGCCGTCCAGCATCTCGGGGAAACCCGTCATCTCGGCCACTTCGGTCACGGGCAGGCCCTGGTCGGCCAACAATTTGGCGGTGCCGCCGGTGGAGAGCAGCTTGATGCCCTGCGCATGCAGCGCCTGAGCGAGTTCGACGATGCCGGTCTTGTCGGAGACAGAAAGGAGTGCGTTCATAAGACGATGAAGGAAGGAAAAGGCAATAAACCGTGCCATGGCACGGCGCGAGTAGACAGAACCTATTTGAGCAGCTTGTGCTCCAAGAGCTTCTTGCGCAACGTGTTGCGATTCAGGCCGAGCCATTGCGCCGCTTTGGACTGGTTGTTCTCAGCGTGCTGCATGACCACCTCAAGCAGCGGTCTTTCCACCACCCTGACCAGCATGTCGTGCATGCCATCCGGCTCGGTACCCCTGAGATCCCGGAAGTAGCCCTCCAGACTGGTGCGCACGCACTCCTCAATGTGCTTCTTGCTCATCCTGCCAACTCCATCCCTTGCTCGGTCGATTGATCATCCCGCACGGCTGCCGGAACCCGGTCCATGCGCTGACTCAGCTCATCAAAATAGGTTTCCAATGCCATGATCTGCAGCTCGCAGTGTTCGATCTGGTTGATGGCATCGCGCAGCTCTTTGCCGCCGGGAAAGTTCTTGACGTACCAGCCGATGTGCTTGCGCGCGGTGCGCACACCCAGGTAGTCGCCGTAGAGCTGGTAGTGATCACGCAGGTGCTCCAACAGCCAACGCTTGACTTCGACCACCAGCGGCGGTGCCAAGTGCTGACCGCTTTGCAGGTAATGAGCAATCTCGCGAAAGACCCAAGGGCGGCCCTGCGCCGCCCTGCCAATCATCACGGCATCCGCCGCGGTGATCGCCAACACATCACGCGCGTCCTCAGGACTGGTGATATCGCCGTTGGCCACCACTGGAATGCGTACCGCAGCCTTGACCGCGGCGATGGTGTCGTACTCGGCATGGCCCTTGTAACCCTGCTCTCGGGTGCGACCATGCACAGCCAGCATTTGCACGCCGGCACTCTCGAAAGCGCGCGCCAGCAGCACGGCATTGCGCTGGCCCTGGCTCCAGCCAGTGCGCATTTTGACCGTGACGGGCACGCCGCGCGGCGCGCAGGCGGCCACCACCGCCTCAACGATGGACAGCGCCAAAGCCTCATCCTGCATCAAGGCTGAACCCGCCCACTTGTTGCAGACTTTCTTGGCCGGGCAGCCCATGTTGATGTCGATGATCTGGGCGCCGCGGTCGATGTTGTACAGCGCCGCTTGCGCCATCATTGTCGGCTCGGTGCCGGCGATCTGCACCGCAATCGGGCCGGGCTCACCCTCATGGTTCGTGCGTCGTAGCGTCTTGTCGGTACCCCACACGTCGGGCCGAGACAGCACCATTTCGCTGACCGCGTAGCCTGCGCCCAAGCGCCTGCACAACTGCCGGAAAGGCCGATCGGTGACGCCTGCCATCGGGGCAACGAACAGGCGATTCGTCAGGGCATACTGACCGATTTTCATGCGGGCGAAGCTGACGCAGCGATGAGGTTGAAGGAGTAGTGAGGACGGCGCGATTCGCGCGGTCACTATTCTAGCTGCCTGCTAATTCAGCAGTTGAAAAACCGCGTCGCGCGCGCAACAGTGTCCCGTGTCTATACTGAGCCCACACATGGAAGTCTGGCTCAATCACCTGCTGGTACTGCTGGCGTTGCCGCAATTCGGACTGAGCACCGTGTTCGTCATATCGTTCGTCTCGGCAACGCTGCTGCCAATGGCCTCGGAGCCCGCGGTGTTCGGGCTGATCAAGAACAATCCCGCGTTGTTCTGGCCCGTCATTGCCACCGCAACTATTGGCAACACGCTGGGGGGCGCCCTGAACTGGGGCCTGGGCCTGGCTTCACACAAGGTGGTGGACAAATACCGGCATTCACGCACGCATCTGCGCGCCCTGGACTGGCTGGAACGCATTGGTCCCAAAGCGTGTTTGTTGTCGTGGTTGCCGGTGCTCGGCGACCCCCTGTGCGCTGTCGCGGGATGGCTGCAACTGCCGTTCTGGCGCTGCGTGTTCTATATGGCCATCGGCAAGTTCTTGCGCTACCTCATCATGACGGCGGCTTTATTGTGGGTCTTCCCGGGCGCACTCACACATTAAAGAGGAAGTTCATCACGTCGCCGTCCTTGACCACGTAGTCCTTGCCCTCGCTGCGCATCTTGCCGGCGTCCTTGGCACCTTGCTCGCCCTTGTACTTGACGAAGTCGTCAAACGCGATGGTTTGAGCCCGAATGTACCCACGCTCGAAGTCGGTGTGAATCACACCCGCGGCTTGCGGGCCGGTATCACCAATGTGGATGGTCCAGGCGCGCACTTCTTTGACGCCAGCCGTGAAGTAGGTTTGCAGACCCAGCAACTTGAAAGCCGCCACGATGAGTCGGTTGAGCCCCGGTTCGCTCTGCCCAATCTCGGCCAGGAACATCTTCTTGTCCTCGTCCTCCATGTCGGCCATCTCGGCTTCGATCTTGGCGCAAATCGCCACCACCGGAGCGTTCTGTGCTGCAGCATAGTCACGCAAACGATCCAGAAATGGGTTGTTCTCAAAACCATCCTCCGCCACGTTGGCCACAAACATGGCCGGCTTGGCGGTGATCAAGCAGAACTGTTTGACAAGAACTTGGTCCTCCTTGCTGAACTCCAGCGCTCGAACTGGCTGACTCTGGTTAAGCGCAGCCTGGCACTTCTCCAGCAGGGCCACCAGTTTGGCGGCATCCTTGTCGCCCGAGCGCGCGGTCTTGGTATGGCGATGCAAGGCTTTTTCGACCGTACCCAGGTCAGCCAGGCACAGCTCGGTCTGAATCACTTCGATATCGGAAATGGGGTCGACCTTGCCCGCGACGTGAATCACGTTGTCGTCCTCGAAACAACGCACCACGTTGACGGTGGCGTCGGTCTCGCGGATGTGTGCGAGAAACTGGTTGCCCAGACCCTCGCCTTGGCTGGCACCGGCCACCAGGCCAGCGATGTCGACAAACTCAACAATCGCGCACTGGATCCGTTCTGGCTTCACAATGGCGGCGAGCGCTGCCAAGCGCGGATCGGGCACTTCCACAATGCCCACATTGGGTTCAATTGTGCAAAAAGGGTAATTTTCAGCGGCAATTCCCGCCTTGGTCAGGGCATTGAACAACGTGGATTTTCCGACGTTGGGCAAGCCTACAATGCCACACTTCAAACTCATGCGATTCCTCAAAAATCAAGCGCTCAAGTGTATTCGATGCACCGTCTTGCCTTGTTTGATCGCAACGCTCGGTATCGGAAACAATCCGGCCAGCGCGCAGCCAGCAGCCCCGACCCAAGCACCCGCCATCGGGCTCGATGCGGCACTGCCATCGATTGAAATCAGTCAGCCCATCAGGGCTTGGGTAGACCCCCGCGGCGACGCCGGCATCGACAAGGTGGCACGCGCCGCACCCGGCATGTTCACCATGACGCCGAGCACAGCGTTTCATGACATTGACTCGACCCGCGCGTTGTGGGTTCACCTGAGGCTGGAGAACGCCAGCCATACCGGCGGCGACTGGATCGTCACCATCCCGCTGCCCCAGGTCGACCGCGTCAGCGCCTACCAGCGAAGTAGCTCTGGCGCGTGGCTGCAGCACAGTGCGGGCGACCGGGTCGCCGTGACAGACTGGCCCGTGATTGGTCTGTACCCCAAGTTTTCGGTTCGCATCGACGCGCGTTCGACGCGTGACTTATACCTGCAGGTACGCAACTTCAAGGGCCTGGTTCTACCCATTCGGATTGACAACGCCCAGAGTCACGCTCAGTGGCGCGATCTTGAGTACAGCGTGTTGGGGCTGGTCATTGGCGCGTTGCTGATGTTGTCGGCTTGGTGCGCCGGACAGTACGCACAGCGTCGCAACCGAGTAGAAGGCTGGTTTACCGTCTATGGCCTATTGATCGCTGTGGTGATCGCAACGCTGTCGGGTCTGCTCGCCCAGTTCCTGTGGCCCCAATCGCCCATCTGGTCCGACAGCGCGCACGAGGTATTGACCTTGCTTGGAGTTGGCGCCACTTTGCTGTTGGTCAGGTACGTCTGCGCTCTGTCGACGTCTCACCCGCTGTTTGACAAGCTGTTGCTGGCTGGCGCCTGGCTGGCCGTCACCGTAACGCCGTTGTACTGGGCGCTGGAGCGCACGCTGACCAGTCTTGTCCAGTCCTGCGTGATCGGATTTGTTCCGAGCCTGGGCTTGGTAGGCATCGCCATAGCGTGGCGTCGCAACAATCCAGCAGCACCCTGGCTGGCCCTGTCTTTCGCCCCGCAGGCACTCGTTTTGATGTTGGGCTCGCTGCAGTCCCTACGTGTCTTGCCCGGCACTGAGCCTGGGCATTATGTGTTGATCGGGGTGATGGCCCTTACCGTCCCCGTTTTGCTGCATGCCGTAAACCTGCGTTTGCGCGAGCGCCGGGAAGTCAAAACCCGGGCGGACCATTTGCCAAGTCAGGATGCCTTGACCGGCTTGCTGACCGACGAGCTGTTTGGCAAGCAGTTGCAAGATGTCGTGGTACGCGCCAGCGAGCACAAAGAACCTGCGGCGGTTGTCCTGGTCGAGGTGGTCAACTACGAGCGCATCAAACAGGTGTATGGCGACGCCACTGCCGAGCAATGCCTGTTGCGCGCAGTCGTCAAACTGCACCGTGTGCTGCGCGACGTTGATCCAGCCGGGCGGATTGGCAACGCCCGGTTCGGTCTCATCATCGAGGGCATCACCTCACGCCAGGCGCTGTCGGAACGAATGGTCAAGTTGATTGCGTCCGGCCTTATTCCGCTGCCGGGCCTGACGCCCGAGGTCACGCTGCACTTTCACGTTGCTGCGGTGCTGTTGTCGGAAAAGATCCCGGATGCGACGAGCGTCATTTCGGAGCTGGCGACCCTGCTGGGAACCATGTCTTCACGCACCCGCCGACCAATACGGTTTCTGGAGCCCGAACCCACCCGGCCCACGCCACTGAGCCCAACATCGACCTTCGGCCAGGACCGCACCGGCGCCTTCCCCATTGTGTGAGGCAGTGGACTGCCGTCAGCCGAAGTTGAAGTTGGCCTGAAAGCGCTCGCCCACCCGAAGCGTGGCTCCGATGCCTTCGAGCGCGATGGCGTTCATGCCAAAGGTGATCGCTCCGTCGACTCTGGGGTCCTGTCGGTACGCCTGCAGCGTGTCGCCAACGGCTGGGCTACTCAAGGCAGTGCTTGGATCGATATTGGGTATCGGGCAACGCGGACACGGCTTGACCAGCTTGAGCATCACCTCCTGAGTTTCGGCCGCGATGCGCAGCGCGTCGATCCGATCCTCGTCATGCGGCTCAAGGCCAGCCAGCACCATGTTGGGTCGAAATCGCTCGATGCCTACTGCTTCGTGACCACCTGCGCGAAGGCGCTGGTTGAGCGCATCGAGCGAAGCTTCGCCGACAACCAAAACCGGGTATCCGTCATTGAACTGATTCAGCGCCGTGGTGCCACCGGTCCAGCGCATATTGGAGGCCCGGCGTTGCGCCGGGTCAAACTGCACCAGCCGATAGTTAACGGACGCTGACACTGATGCAGTTGCTGTTGCTGTTGCTGTTGCAGTTGCAGTTGCCAGCGTCGGCATCAAAAAGCGCGAGAACCAACGCCCCGCCGCGTCGCCGGCATCGAAAGCGGGCATGGTCTCACCCCAGATCGTCACCGAAACTGGTGGCCCCACCGGTTCCATATTCAAGGGCAAGGGCGACATGCCGGGCGCGAGCAACATCAACTGCTGGCCGTTCCAGCGCGGGGTGACCAGCGCCATGCGTGGCTGTTCGCGCTGGGTCACGAATTGGCCGCTTTGGTCAACCAACATCCAGGATCGATCCATCGCGAGGCCGGTCGGTCCCAGAATTGACTGCGAAACTTCAACACCCGCACAGGACTTGACCGGATAGACAAACAGTCGGGAAATGACCCCCGACACGTCCCACGGCAATGCGGAACCACCACTGTTCATGCCAAATACCCCTTGCGAGTGCTGCTGCGTGAGGGATTTTGCACCGGCTTTTACAATCGGGGCATGACGCGACCCTTTGATGTCTGTATCCGTGGTGCCGGCATCGTCGGTCGAACCCTGGCCCTGCTGCTCGGCCAACAACGCCTGCGTGTCGGTCTGGTCGGGTTGGACGCGCCGGGGCCTGACGTATCTCCGAATGTCGGCCGGGATGTTCGCGCCTACGCACTCAACGCACGATCCAAGGCAATACTGGAGTCACTGCGCGTATGGCCCAACGGCGCCGATGCGACTGCCGTCACGCACATGGAAGTTCACGGTGATGCGGGCGGCACGGTCTTCTTCAATGCCCAAGACCAGGGCGCTGAAGCCTTGAGCTGGATCGTCGACGTCCCCGCGCTGGAGCGATGTCTGACTGACGCCCTGCGTTTCCAGCCGCAAGTCGAGTGTCTGGCCGAACCGTGCGAGGCCGCATTGACCGTCGTTTGTGAAGGTAACGCCGGCGGTGCCCGCGAAGCCTTGGGCGTGCGCAGCACAGTTTTTGCCTACCCCCAACGCGCCATCGCGGGGCGTCTGCGCTGTGACCACGCGCACACGCAAACGGCCAGGCAGTGGTTTCGCGGCGGCGAGATACTGGCTTTTTTGCCGATGGCCGGCCCGGACGGGAACTCTATCGCCTTCGTGTGGTCTGTCCTCAATGAGCGCGCCGCAGATCTGATGGCGCTGCCGAACGCGGCACTGTGCCAGGAGTTGGAAACCTTTAGTGGCCTGGCCTTGGGCCATCTGGAGTTGTTCGGTGACCGCGGCAGTTGGCCGCTGCAACTGACTGAAGTGGACCGATGGGTTGGCGCGGAGAAGGGCAAGGCATGGGCTTTGGCTGGGGACGCCGCCCATACGGTGCACCCGTTGGCGGGACAGGGTCTGAATCTTGGACTGGAGGACGCTGCGGTGCTGACCGAGACAATTCGAACGCGCGAGTATTGGCGAGGCCTCGGCGATTCCCGACTGCTGCGACGCTACGAGCGCGCGCGGCGCGCCGACGTACAGCGCACCGCCTTGACCATGCACGGTCTGCAACAGCTGTTTGCGCTGCCTGGCAGCGGCTGGCAAACCGTGCGCAACCTGGGCATGAACGGATTCGATCACAGTGGCGTGATCAAACAATGGGTGG
Source organism: Candidatus Rhodoferax odensensis (assembly GCA_016718405.1). Classification (GTDB taxonomy): domain Bacteria; phylum Pseudomonadota; class Gammaproteobacteria; order Burkholderiales; family Burkholderiaceae_C; genus Rhodoferax_D; species Rhodoferax_D odensensis. Next base: position 183,153 of record JADKDJ010000006.1, on the reverse strand, counting down.
CCCAGCAAGCGATGGGCACATGAGAAGCATTGAGCGGCCTCGAGCCCAGAGAAACGACTTTGAACAGGACATGAACATGACTATGCCTCGCTCCGTAATTGCGGCCACCCTCCTCTTGATGGCCGGCGCCGCGCTGAGCCAGGAAGCCACTTTGCGCAAGAACCTCGCCGAGCGGATACCGCAGTTGCAGAAGATCGATGAGGTCACCAAGAGCCCGGTACCGGGCTTGTGGGAGATTCGTGTCAACGGGACGGAGATTCTCTACACCGATGCTGAGGGCAATTTCCTCATTCAAGGCAGCGTGATCGACACGCGCCAGCAACGCAACCTGACCGAAGAGCGGATCGAAAAACTGACCGCCATCAACTTCGACGAGCTGCCCATAAAGGACGCCTTCACCATCGTGCGTGGCAATGGCAAGCGCAAGTTGGTTGTGTTCGAAGACCCCAACTGCGGCTACTGCAAGCGCTTTGAACGCGACCTGCAAAAGGTTGACAACGTCACGGTTCACATGTTCCTCTACCCCATACTTGGGCCTGATTCACTTGAGAAATCCCGCTCCGTCTGGTGTGCCAAGGACCGCGCCAAGGCGTGGCTGGACTGGATGGTGCGCGACCTGGCACTGGCGCCAGGTACCTGCGATATCAGCGCCATTCAGCGCAATGTCGAACTCGGGCGCAAACACCGGATCACGGGCACCCCCACGCTGCTGTTTGCGAACGGCACGCGTGTGCCAGGAGCCATCGACGCCAAGCAGATCGAGAAGTTCCTGTCCGAAAACAAGAGTTAGCGTAACCTCGGGCGCTCGTATCGGCCACCGCTCGAACGCTACACGCGAACCGGCACGCAGAGCCAGACCCCCGACTGGGTTTCCCCATCCATGTATCGCCACCCGTACCACTTTTTTCGTTCATGACCAGTCCTTCCAAGCCCTCGGCCGGCGTTCACTACCGTGTAGAAGCTGCGGACCTGAACGCCCACCTGTTCTCGATCACACTGACCATCCCCCAGCCCGCAGCGGCGCAGACCCTGACCTTGCCAGTCTGGATTCCGGGCAGCTACCTGATTCGGGAGTTCTCGAAGAACCTTCAGTGCCTCACCGCTCGGCAGGGGCGCAAGCAATTGAAGTCGACTCAGTTGGACAAGTGCAGTTGGCGGATTGACTGCGCCGTCGGCACGCCCTTGGAGGTCGTCTACCAGATCTATGCGCTTGACAACTCGGTGCGTACCGCCTGGCTGGACAGCACGCGCGGGTTCTTCAACGGCACCAGCCTGTTCCTTCGAGTCGAGGGCCACGAGGCCACGCCACACTCGCTGGAGCTTGTCGCCCCCCGCTCCCAGGCCAACTGGCAGGTTGCGACGGGCTTGGCCGCGATCAAGACCAACAAGAACGGCTTTGGTCGCTACCAGGCTGCCAATTACGACGAACTGGCGGACTCGCCAGTCGAGATGGGGACGTTCTGGACCGGCTCCTTCAGCGCCTGCGGCATCCCGCACCAATTTGTGGTTGCCGGCGCCCCGCCCAGTTTTGACGGCACCAAACTGCTCGCCGACACGCGGCGAATCTGTGAGGCGCAGATCGCGTTCTGGCACGGCACCACGCCGCGAAGCCGTCGTTCGCCCAAGGCGCCACACAAACGCTACGTTTTTATGCTCAATGCCGTCGACGACGGTTATGGCGGCCTGGAGCATCGCAACTCGACCGCCCTGATTTGCAACCGAAGGGATTTGCCGCGCCAGAGCGGGCCTAGCCTGGGCCCGGACGCAAGCAAACAGCCCGAGGGCTACACCACCCTGCTTGGGCTGATCAGCCACGAATATTTCCACACCTGGAACGTCAAACAACTGCGACCCGCCGAATTGGCCCGCTACGACTACCAGACCGAGAACCATACGCAACTGCTGTGGTTCTTTGAAGGCTTCACCAGCTACTACGACGACCTGATCCTGCGTCGCGCCGGCCTGATCGACAACGCAAGTTATCTCAGACTGCTCACCAAGACTCTCAATCAGGTGGCGCAGACCCCCGGACGCCTGGTTCAGTCGGTCGCGCAGGCCAGCTTCGACGCCTGGGTCAAGTACTACCGCCAGGACGAAAACACGCCCAACGCCACAGTCAGCTACTACACCAAGGGTTCGCTGCTTGCCTTGTGTCTGGACCTGACGCTGCGCGCCGAAGGGCGAACCACGCTTGACGACGTGATGCGCGCGCTCTGGCAGCGCTGCAACGCAGGGCCCATGACGCAGGACGATCTGGAGGCGGTGCTCGCTTTGCTGGCCAAGCGGTCTTTTTCGAAAGAGCTGGAGCAATGGGTGCACGGTACTGACGAACTGCCGGTCAAGACGCTGCTGCAGGCGCATGGCGTTGCCGTGCTGGAAGAAGACTCACAAATTGCCCAGCGCCTGGGACTGCGGGTTGACGAGACAGCGGGTATCAAGATCAAAACCGTTCTGCGCGGCGGTGCTTGCGAGCAAGCCGGTTTTTCATCCGGGGATGAATGGCTCGGCATCGAGCCTGCCAGCGGTAAGGACCGCACCGGCTGGCGCCTGACTCGCCTTGAAGAATTGCCCCTGTACCTGGCGCGCGCCACCACTGTGACCGCGCTACTTGCCCGCGACAAACGCCTGCTTAGACTGCCGCTGAGTATCCCCAAGGACGACAAGACCTGCCGCCTGACATCGGCCGACAAGGTCAAACTTGAACACTGGCTGGGCGCGTAGACGCACCGGCTTGGTCGGGCCCGCAATGGCCGGCAGGCCGTGACCACCTGGCGGCGCGCTTATAGTCTGCGTCTGCCCAATACTTCACTGGAGTGCCATGAACCACGAACTCATCCATGTCCGCGTCGAGGCGGAAAAAGTCGGTGTGATCACACTGAACCGCCCCAAGCAGCTCAATGCGCTCAACGATCAGCTGATGAACGAATTGGGTGCCGCCCTCAAGGCTTTTGACGCCGACGCGACGATTGGCTGCATGGTCATCACTGGCAGCGAAAAGGCCTTTGCTGCAGGCGCCGACATCGCCGCCATGGCTGGCTACAGCTTTGCCGACGTGTACCGCGACGACTACATCACCCGCAATTGGGAGCAGATTCGCAGCATCCGAAAACCGGTGATTGCGGCGGTCAGCGGCTTCGCCCTGGGCGGTGGTTGCGAGCTGGCAATGATGTGCGACTTCATCATTGCCGCCGACAACGCACGCTTTGGTCAACCCGAGATCAAGCTGGGCATCATTCCCGGCGCTGGCGGCACGCAGCGCCTGCCGCGCGCCATCTCCAAGGCCAAGGCGATGGACCTGGCCTTGACCGGCCGCATGATGGACGCCGCGGAGGCGGAGCGCGCCGGCCTGGTCAGCCGCGTCGTTGCGCTGGACAAACTCATGGAAGAAACGCTGGCCGCGGCGCTGATGATTTGCGACTATTCACAGTTGGCCACCATGGCCGCCAAGGAGTCGATCAACCGTGCCTTTGAAGGAACGCTGAGCGACGGCATCATGTTCGAGCGGCGCATGTTCCACGCCCTGTTCGCCACCGCGGACCAAAAGGAAGGCATGGACGCCTTCGTCAACAAGCGCAAAGCCAAGTTCAAGAACGCGTGAGCCAAGGCGCTGCGAGTCATCGCAGCGACCAGTCATTCAAGGCGCACGCAGCCCCAGTCGCGTCAGCTCGTTCTGGATCGCCTCCCACTGCGCGGCCGACACGCGTGCGACCAACGCGCCGCGTGAGTCGGCTCCAACCGGCGTCCAGCGTAGCCAACGATCGGCCAGATCAAGCGTTGCCACCAGCTCGCCGCGACGCGTCAACTCAAAACGGACCGTGCCAGGCGGATCCCGGTCACCGCCAGGCACCGCGCTATGAACGACCGCCTGCACCAGTGCCAGCAGGCGACTGGCTTGTGCGCTCGACAATACTTGCGAAGATCCCGCGCGCCGCACGCTCAGATCGCTCCAGGCGGCGCTCGAAGGTGGCGCCGCTGCCGGTGTGGTATCGGCCAGCCCGATGTCGGCGTGCCGTTTCTGCTTCTCCTTGTCCGCCGACGAGACCCTGAACTCGGATGGCTCCGGCAATGCATTAGCTGTGGTCGGCGCTGCAGCGGGCATGCGCGCTGCAGCCGCAGCCTCGGATCGCACGGGCACTGCGGCGCGCGGCGTAACCACCATCGTCTCGACTGGTGGTATGCCAGACCCCGTCGACTGATTTGATTCGGCGACCTGGCGTGACTCAAGCTCACGGCTGGTCGACCCGCTCACGGTCGCTCGGGCAGTTTCGACTTTGGCCTCGGTGGTCGCCCCAGCAGCCTTGGCCAAGGGTACCGGTTTGGTCGGCGCAGGCTGGCGCGGCGAAGCCCCGGCGCGCTCGGCCCCGCGCGCGCTGGGGCTGGTATCCCGCAGCTGCGCACTTTTAGGCACTGCGACCGCTGCCGCTGGGGGCGGGCCGGCCGATGTCGGCGTGTCGTCCCGGACCGGCCCCGCCGCCGGAAGCGGCGCCCATCGGAAACGGCTTGCGTAGCCGGTTGATCGAACCACATCAAAGTAACCAGGCTGGCCAACACCACGGTGGCCAGGGCCGCGTTCCAAGGCATGTGTCGCGAGCCAACCGATGGACTGCTCCACCAACCCATAACACGCCGCCACAGCGTTGCCTGCGGCGTAGCCTTCGCAGACACCGAGGCCGCCGCGGCGCCAGCCTCCGACGCTATCATTTTAATAGCTGCACGGGTTTCCTCTGAGGGCACGAAGGCCACATCTGGCGCGTGATCGAGGGCGCGCCTGAGGCGCGCATCGCGCAGGTCCGTCATGGCTGTGGCTCCAACACCACCAAATAGGCGCTCATGCACCCGCGCAGCTTCTGCAGCGCGTAGCGCAGCCGGCTCTTGGCTGTCTCGAAACCCAGGCCCAGACTGCGCGCCAATTCTTCGACACTGGCGCCATCTTCGTGGTGCAGCAGGAAAGCCGCGCGCTGTAGCGCTGGCAACTGTTCCAGGCAGGCCAGCAACTGCTTGCCAGCGGCGCGCCAAAATGCCAGATCTTCGGTGGACGGATGCGCGGCATCCAGCGCGCCTTGCAACCAATCGAGCGGGTCGCCGGCGTCATCTGCGGCCATGGCGTCGATACTGAGCTCCCGTCCGCTGACGCGCAAACGATCCATGGCTGCGTGGTGCGCGATGGTAAACGCCCAGGTTCGCCAAGTCGCCCCTTGCGGCGAAAAGGATGCTCGCGCCGCAACGATGCGCAACCAGGTATCCTGAAACACTTCATCCGCTTGCGCCACCAGCGCCGGGCCAAGAACGCGCCGCACAAACCGGTACATCGCCCCCTCATGGCGGGCATACAGCACATCAAAAGCCGCTGCATCGCCTGCGGCATAGGCAAGCATCAAATGATGGTCAGAGGTATCGCACTCGGGCATGGCAGGATTCTCACAGCAACTGATACGCCAGCGTCCCTCAACCGGGGTTAACGACCCGACAAACAGCGGCGCGGTTGCGCTATAATTCTGGGCTCGGGTGTTAGTCAAACGCCCACGGCGCTTTAGCTCAGTCGGTTAGAGCGATGGAATCATAATCCACAGGTCCGCGGTTCGAATCCGTGAAGCGCCACCAAGCTCCCCTGCCCGCACACGCCGGGTATGCCAGTACAAGCCCTTACCCGCAGATTGGGCACCCATCATGAGCAAGAAAGTATTCATCAAGACCTTTGGTTGCCAGATGAACGAGTACGACTCGGACAAGATGGTCGATGTGCTCCACGCTGCCGAAGGCTATACCGCGACCCAAAACGTTGACGAAGCCGACCTGATCCTTTTCAACACCTGCTCGGTACGTGAAAAGGCGCAGGAAAAGGTCTTCTCCGACCTGGGTCGGGTTCGACATCTTGCCAAGAAGGGAGTGCGCATCGGGGTGGCCGGCTGCGTGGCCAGCCAGGAGGGCGCGGCGATCGTCGCCCGCGCACCGTTTGTCGACCTTGTGTTTGGCCCCCAGACACTGCATCGTTTGCCCGACTTGCTGGCGCGTCGCGATCGGCTCGGCGTGGCGCAGGTGGACATCAGCTTCCCGGAAATCGAGAAGTTCGACCACCTGCCGCCCGCCAAAACCACGGGTGCCAGCGCCTTTGTCAGTGTGATGGAGGGGTGTTCCAAGTACTGCAGCTACTGCGTCGTCCCCTACACCCGCGGTGAGGAAGTTTCGCGCCCTTTCGACGATGTGCTCGAAGAGATCGCCGGCCTAGCCGACCAGGGTGTGCGCGAAGTCACCATGCTGGGCCAGAACGTCAACGCCTACCGTGGCGCCATGGGGCAATCGGCTGATAGAGCCGACTTCGCGACGCTCATTGAGTACGTGGCCGAGATTCCCGGCATTGAGCGGATTCGCTACACCACCAGCCATCCCAACGAGTTCACCCCAGCCCTGATCGCGGTCTACGACAAGGTGCCAAAATTGGTGAGCCACCTGCACCTGCCGGTGCAGCACGGGTCAGACCGTATCCTGATGGCGATGAAACGCGGCTACACCGCCATGGAGTACAAGTCGACCGTGCGCAAATTGCGCGCGATACGACCCGAGATGTCCCTGAGCAGCGATTTCATCGTAGGTTTTCCCGGCGAAACCGACGAGGACTTCAACCGGCTGATGAAGCTGATCGACGACGTTGGCTTTGACAACTCGTTCAGCTTCATTTTCAGCCCGCGCCCGGGCACACCGGCGGCCAACCTGGCTGACGACACGCCGCATGACATCAAGCTCAAGCGCTTGCAGCATCTGCAAGGCGTGGTCGACGCCAATATGCGCCGCATCAGCCAGAGCCGATTGGCCACCGTGCAGCGCATTCTGGTCGAGGGCCCGTCGACGCGCGATGCATCGGAGCTGGTGGGTCGCACCGAGTGCAATCGGGCGGTCAATTTCCAGGGATCCGCCAACTTGATCGGCCGCATGATTGATGTGCGGATCACCGAGACGCGCAGCTACTCGCTGCGTGGCGAGTTAGTCGGTTGAGGACAGAGCAAAGTTCACTTCGTGTACCGCGGTCTGTCCCGCAAGAACACCCTTGATCAGTTGAGGACAGAGCAAAGTTCACTTCGTGTGACTTTGGTCTGTCCCGCAATGTCTCAGAAAGGCATTTTCGGGACGCCTTTCATGCCGCCCATGCGCTTCATCAGCTTCATCATGCCGCCGCCTTTCATCTTCTTCATCATGTCCTGCATCTGCTCGAACTCCTTGAGCAGGCGATTGACTTCCTGTACTTGAACGCCGGCCCCAGCGGCGATGCGACGCTTGCGCGTCGCCTTGATCAGTTCTGGCTTGCTGCGCTCGAGCGGTGTCATGCTCTGAATGATGCCTTCCTTGCGCTTGATGTCCTTCTCGGCACGACCCATGTCCACCTGACCAGCCTTGGCAGCCATGGCCGCGGGCAGTTTATCCATCAGGCTGGACAATCCTCCCATTTGCTTCATTTGCTGAAGCTGACCCAGGAAGTCGCTCAAGTCAAAGCCGGCACCGCTTTTGACCTTGGCCGCAAGCTTCTGGGCGGCCACCATGTCCACCCCGGACGTGACTTGCTCGACCAGCGCAAGGATGTCGCCCATGCCCAGAATACGGCCCGCATGGCGTTCGGCGTCGAACACTTCCAAACCATCGAGCTTCTCGCTGACGCCAGCGAACTTGATCGGCGCACCAGTGACCTGACGCACCGACAGGGCCGCACCACCGCGGGAGTCACCATCCATCTTGGTCAAAACTATGCCGGTCAAGGGCAGGGCCTCCTTAAAGGCCTTTGCGGTATTGATGGCATCCTGGCCCTGCATCGCATCAACCACAAACAGTGTCTCGACTGGATTCAAGGCCGCATGCAGGTCCTTGATTTCGCGCATGAGCGCCTCGTCAATCGCCAGCCGGCCCGCCGTATCGACCAGCAGCACATCAAAATAATGCTTGCGCGCATAGTCGAGCGCCGCCAGACCGATGTCAACCGGCTTCTGATCGGCCGAACTGGCAAACCACTGGGCACCGGCCTGCGCCGTGACCGTCTTCAACTGCTCAATCGCCGCCGGTCGGTAAACGTCGCCCGATACGGTCAGCACCTTCTTTTTGCGCTTTTCGATCAGGTGCTTGGCCAGCTTGGCGGTCGTGGTGGTCTTGCCGGCGCCTTGCAGGCCAGCCATCAGAATTACCGCCGGAGGCTGCGCGGCGAGGTTGAGGTCGCTCACGCCCTCACCCATGGTCGCGACCAACTCTTTATTGACAATACTCACCAGCGCCTGACCGGGTGAAAGCGAACCCAGCACCTCTTGGCCAAGCGCCTTTTCCTTGACCCGGGCAATAAAGTCGCGCACCACCGGCAGCGCCACGTCGGCCTCCAACAAGGCCATCCTGACCTCGCGCAGCATATCGGCGACGTTGGATTCGGTGATGCGTGCCTGACCCCGGATTTCTTTGACGAGGCGGGAAAGTTTGTCGGTAAGGGCTGATGCCATGGTGGGTGTCCGCGGTAGGGACTTCGTTGGTGCACCGACTCAGGCGTCAGCGCGGCTGCAAAGCGCGTCGAATAGCGGCGACTTTCGCCAAAACGGTCGTCGCTGATGACGTTCAACTATACCAAGGAATGCCTGACCACAACCGCGCGGCTCGCTGAGGTTTGTGGGTGCAAGGGTCGGCGGTAGACTAGCAGGGTGAGAACCCCGGAAATCGCCGCTCCCACGCGGGCCCACCCCAAGCCACTGGTCACACGCCACGGCAAACGGTTGCCTGTGCGTTGGCATCCTGTGCGCGAGGCGAAGCGATGACTGGCGCCGCCCTGGCGCTACCCTCGGCCCTGGCCGGCTGGTCGGTGCTCAACGTCGGCTTGGCACTGGCCGCCGCCGTCGCTTACGTCATCTCTGCTGCAGGCACACGGCGGCTCAACGGCAAAGCGGTGCGCGCGGCGGTGTTGGTCGCGTGGCTGCTACATGGTGCCATGTTGCTGGTGGGCTTGCTGGGCAGTCCGCCTAGGTTTGGTTTTGCACCGGCGCTATCGGTGACTGCCTGGCTGGTAGCTGCAGTCTACGCGGTGGAGAGTCAGGTCTACCCCCAATTGCAGACACGCTGGGCACTGGCGGCTCTTGGCGCGGCGACCGTGTTGCTGGCGCTGGCCTTTCCCGGTGCAGCCCTGCATGCGGCTTCCTCGGCGTGGTTGCCGCTGCACTGGGCTTTGGGCATTGCATCATATGGACTGTTTGGAACGGCGGTCGTGCATGCGTGGTTCATGACCAGGACCGAGGAACGCATTCGCCTGGCGGTCGACCCCCACAGCGGCTTGCCCTTGCTGACCTTGGAGCGACTGACATTTCGCTTTGTGGCGGCCGGTTTTCTGCTGCTGTCCGCCACCCTGGTCATCGGCGTCGCGTTTGGCGAGCACCTCTACGGTAAGGGCGTGGCCTGGAGGTGGGATCACAAGACCGTGTTCTCACTTCTCTCGTGGCTGACCTTTGCTGTCTTGCTGATTGGCCGCGTGCGATTCGGCTGGCGCGGCCGTCGCGCCGTGCGCGTGCTGTATGTCGGCGCTGGACTCTTGTTTCTGGCCTATGTCGGATCCAGATTTGTGCTGGAGATTTTGCTGGGTCGCGCCACATGAAGCTGCTCACAATCCTTGCGGTACTGTGTCTCGGCGTGTGGCTGTGGCGGGCTCAGCGCCGGCCATCGGTCAAGGACCAAACACCGCAGCCGGGCCGTACCCAGTCAGAGCAAGCACCCCACGAGATGGTCGCGTGCCGCTCGTGCGCCGTGCACATTCCCGCCGCCGAGGCGCACGTCGGCAAGTTGGGAAGCTACTGCTGCACCGACCACCTGAAACGCTCGGAGTCGTGAATGCCGGGCGCCCCTGACACGCGCTCCTGGTACGACCAGGCTTGGTTGGATCTGGATAGCGAGGCGCTCGAACAAGACCACCGGCCACAGGAATTTGACCGACTCTGGCGCGGCTTCATGACCGCCAGGGTTACCCTGGGACTGGTTCTGCTGCTGCTGCAAGGCACGCTTCTGGCACTCGGGACAAACCGAGACACCACGCTGATACTGGTGTGCCTGGGATACCTCGTGAGCGCCCTGGCCTTCCGATTCACGGTCCGCCCCAGACGGCTGCAGCGCACGTTCAGCTTCACCTGGATTGCCACCATAGGCGTCGACATCGCGGCCTTTGCCGCCCTGCAGTGGCTTCAGGGCGGCAGCATCAATTACGCTCCCTTGTTCGCGCTGCCGGTGCTCATGGCCAGCGTGCTGGGTTCATTAATGCTGGCTCTGGGAGCGGCTGCCGGTGTCACGTTGATGCTCTTGCTTGGGGCGCTTTGGACCACGCTCCACAGTCAGATCGATGCAACCGCACAGTTCCTGCAAGCCGCGCTCACAGGTGCGGGCTGCTTTGTCATCTCGTTCCTGTCGCACCAGATCGCCACCCGACTGGCGCGCGAGGAACTGAAAGCACACCGCAGTCAACTGGCGGTGCGTGTCCAGCGCCAAGTCAACGCACTGGTCATCGAATCGCTGACCGATGGGGTGCTGGTAGCCGACCAGCAGGGACTGGTACGCGCGGCCAACCCGGCCGCACGGCGCCTGCTTGGCTCGGAACCGGCGTTACGCGCCGAGGCGTTCCATCTGACCGCCGTGGTGGGATGGCAGGCACTGGTTGACGTGATGCAGCAAAGTTTTGCCGGCGATCAGGCAGAACACCGCGACGTCACGCTCACGCTTCCCGGTCGCGGCGCGCAGCGCGTGCGGGTGCGCACGCAGCTAACTGGCACGCAGGGCGAAAATTCCGAGGCGCTGTGCGTCATGTTTCTGCAGGATCAGCGCGAAATGGAAGCGCGACTTCGAACCGACAAGCTCGCCAGCATGGGGCGTCTGTCAGCCGCCGTGGCACACGAAATCCGCAACCCGCTGGCGGCCATTGCACAAGCCAACGACTTGCTGGACGAAGACCTGCGTGACCCACGCCAAAAACGACTCACCTTGATGATTCAACAAAACGCCAGGCGTCTAGAGAAGATCGTCGAGGAAGTGCTCGACGTCTCCCGCGTCCAGAACCGCGAGGGTACGATCGCGTCGCGCCACCTCAACCTCAATGACGCTGTGCAAAGAGTCTGCCGGGATTGGCAGCGGCAAACAGGCGGCGGCCAGCAGCTTCGATTGTCCTTGTCGGCCAGCCGCGACGAAGTCCCGTTTGAATCCGAGCACTTGCGACGGATTCTGATCAACCTGCTGGACAACGCCAAGCGCTATGCGAGCGACCAAATGGACTGCATTGTGGTGTCTACCGAGTCGCCCGAAGCCGCCCCAACGCTGTTGTCGGTCTGGAGCGACGGCCCGCGCATGGAGCCCTCGGTCGAACGGCACCTGTTTGAGCCGTTCTTTTCATCGGAAAGCCGCTCCACTGGCCTGGGCCTGTATATTTGCCGGGAATTGTGCGAAGGACACGGCGCGTCGATCTCGTATCGACGCTCATCACGCCGGATTCGCGGCAATGAACAGGGTGGTAACGAATTCGTTGTGACCTTTGGTCCGTCAGTCTCCCAAGTCGATATTGACCTTCCCACCGAAAATGCGCACCTGACACCATGGCAACCAACACGCCACTGACCGCGGCTCAGATCCTCGTCATCGACGACGAGCCCGATCTGCGCACACTTTATGAATTGACCCTGCTGCGCGAGGGCTACCGCGTTGACGCGGCTGAAAGCCTGCAACAGGCCTGGCAACATCTCGGTGAAACACGTTATGACGTGGTCATCACCGACATGCGTCTGCCAGACGGGGTTGGCATGGAATTGATTCAGCGCCTGCGAGAGCAACATCGCGCCGAACGCTGTGTCGTTATCACGGCGTACGGTTCAGCGGAAAACGCGGTCGAGTCCCTCAAGGCTGGGGCCTTCGACTACCTCACCAAGCCGGTGGATCTCAAGCAGTTTCGAACCGTCATCGCCTCTGCCGCGCAAGACGCCATGACACGCCCCGGCCAGCCCGCCCGCGGCTCCACGGCAGCGCCGGGCATGCCCGAGGCACCAGCACGCAGTCCGACCGGCGAGACGGCGCTTGCGCGCCTGGTGGGCGAGTCGGCCAGTATGCGATTGGTCAAGGAGCGCGTCGTCAAGGTTGCCAGAAACATGGCGCCGGTTCTGGTCAGTGGCGAATCCGGCACCGGCAAGGAATTGGTAGCCGCAGCGATTCATGCCAACAGCCATCGCGCCACTGGTCCCATGGTCGCTGTCAACTGCAGCGCGATCCCGGAGCATCTGCTGGAGGCCGAGTTCTTCGGCGCCAAGAAGGGCTCTTACACCGGCTCGAACCAGGACCGGATCGGGTTCTTTCAGGCCGCAAAGGGTGGCACCCTGTTTCTCGACGAGATCGGCGATCTGCCGATCGCCATGCAGTCCAAATTGCTGCGCGCGATACAGGAGCGCTGCGTGCGCCCGATCGGCTCGACCCAGGAAGAGCCGGTTGACGTGCGCATCATCAGCGCCACGCACAAGAACCTCGGCACCGAGGTCCTGGCCGGGCGTTTTCGGCAGGATCTCTACTACCGGCTCAACGTCATCGAAATCGCGATTCCGCCCTTGCGCGACCGCCGCGAAGACCTACCCGCTTTGTGCCAGGCCTTGCTCCAGCGCATCGCCAACGAATCGGGTGTGCCCGTGCCGCCGCTGTCCGACTCGGTGCTTGCGCAACTCGCGTTGGACCCCTTGACCGGCAATGTGCGTGAGCTGGAAAACCTGCTCCACCGAGCGGTGGCCCTGAGCGAAGACAACTGCCTGCACATCGAACTGGCGGTACGCGACCCCAACCCCTCGACGCCGCTGGCCGTTGTCCGTCACCAGCGGGCGACCGACCCGCAAAACGAGATGCCCAGCGATTTGCAAGCGCATCTGGATCAGCAGGAGCGTCGGTTTTTGATCCAGGCGCTGCACGAGACCGGCTTTAACCGCACCGCCGCGGCGGCTCGGCTGGGACTGAGCCTGCGGCAGATGCGCTACCGTATCGCCCGCCTCAACATTGAGACACCGCATGGCAGTGAGCCCACCGACGAGCCACTCTGAGCCACACGCGCCCGATGCACTGTGGACCGATGGTTGGTACCGCCACGCTAGGCCCGTGCGCTCGCCCAACTTCGGAGCACGCCCGGCGGCAAGCACGGTCAGCCTGATCGTCCTGCACTCGATCAGTCTGCCCCCGGGTCGATATGGGGGCGACGAGGTACAGCTACTCTTTACCAACCAATTGCCAGCGCAGGCCCATCCCTACTTCGAGACCATCCATGCGCTAAAGGTGTCGGCCCACTTCTATGTTCGCCGAAATGGTGAGCTGTGGCAGTTCGTAAGCTGTGACGACCGCGCCTGGCACGCCGGCGTGTCGGTCTTTGAAGAGCACGCCAACTGCAACGACTTTTCGGTTGGCGTTGAGCTTGAAGGACTCGAAGGTGACAGTTTCGAGCCTGAGCAATACGAAACGCTGACAGCGCTATGCGCTGCCATCGCGCAGCGCTATCCAATAGCAAACATTGCCGGGCACGAACACATTGCGCCGGGCCGCAAGGGTGATCCCGGTCCGGGCTTTGACTGGCGTCGATTGCAGCATGCCCTAGGCTGGTCACACCAGCGCTTCCCGACTTCGCCCCTGTAGCGGGCGGGGCCCCGCTGGCGCTGATGCACCGCAGCAGAGGCGCGACCATTGACCAGGCATGCGACTTGGTTATTGCCCCCACGCAATCGCCCGCGATCTGCGCGTAATACACTACCCGTAGTGGCTTGAATTAGGTTCAGACACCATATATAGTGTGCCTGGATCAGAAAGCTCATCCTTTCGGGTGCGCTGCACAGGCCACGCAAAAGAATGCGGCCAGCCCCGACCAGGCATGGCAATTACACAGGAGAGACAGTGCACACTGCAATGCAAACGACCGGAGTCGACCCGGTCACCCATCATTCCCGTCACGGCGCGCCCAGCGCTACCTTGACCCCCGAGCACACCCTCACTCACTACCAGATCATCCGGCGCAATGGCGCGGTTGTTCCCTTCGAGCCGGCCAAGATCGCGGTGGCAATGATGAAGGCATTTCTGGCCGTTCACGGCACCCAGGGAGCAGCGTCGGCCAGTGTGCGCGAGGTTGTCGAGACCTTGACACAAGGCGTCATACGCGCGCTGCTGCGCTCACGTCCCGGTGGTGGCACCTTTCACATTGAAGACGTGCAGGACCAGGTCGAACTCGGCCTGATGCGCAGTGGCCACCACGAGATTGCGCGAGCCTATGTGCTGTATCGGGAGGGTCGGGCCCAGGAAAGGGCCAAAGCGGCGGCGCAGATTGCCCCGCCAACCCAGGTGCTGCACACCTTGGATCGCGGCGAGCGCACGGCACTCGATATGGCGCGTTTGCGCCGGCTGATCGAGTCCGCCTGCGCCGGCCTGGGTGCCGACGTCAAGGCCGAGCCCATCCTGGCAGAAACCGTACGCAACCTGTACGACGGCGTGCCAATGGAGGAGGTCTACAAGGCCTCCATCCTGGCCGCTCGCACGCTGATCGAGACCGACCCGGACTACACCTACGCCACGGCGCGGCTGCTCTATCACACGATTGCCCGTGAAGTGCTGGGCCAGGACCTGACCCAGGCCGACATGGCACAGGCCTACGTGGAGTACTTTGCAGACTTCATTGGCAAGGGCGTGTCGCACGGTCTGCTCGACGAGCGGCTGCAGCAGTTTGATTTGTCTCGGCTGGCGAGCGCGATCAAGCCCGAACGCGACCTGAAGTTCGACTACCTGGGCTTGCAGACGCTTTATGACCGCTACTTCCTGCACGTCGACAAGGTTCGAATTGAGCTGCCTCAGGCGTTCTTCATGCGCGTGGCGATGGGTCTGGCGTTGGGCGAAGTAGACCGCGAGGCGCGCGCCATCGAGTTTTACGACGTGTTGTCTTCGTTCGATTTCATGTCCAGCACGCCAACCTTGTTCAACAGTGGCACGCTGCGCTCTCAATTGTCATCGTGCTACCTGACCACCGTGCCGGACGATCTGGATGGCATTTACGAGTCGATCAAGGAAAACGCGCTGCTGTCCAAGTTCGCCGGCGGCCTGGGCAACGATTGGACACGCGTGCGCGCCTTGGGAGCCCACATCAAGGGCACCAACGGTGAGTCGCAAGGCGTGGTGCCCTTCCTGAAGGTGGTCAACGACACGGCCGTGGCGGTCAACCAGGGCGGCAAGCGCAAGGGCGCCGTCTGCGCCTACCTGGAAACCTGGCACCTCGATGTCGAGGAATTCCTGGAACTCAGAAAGAACACCGGGGATGATCGGCGGCGCACCCATGACATGAACACAGCCAACTGGATTCCAGACCTGTTCATGCGCCGTGTGATGGAAAAGGGCCAGTGGACCCTGTTCTCCCCCAGCAGCGTGCCAGACCTGCACGACAAGATCGGTTCAGATTTCGAACGCGCCTACGTCGCCTACGAAATGCGGGCTGCGGCCGGTGAGATCAAGCCCTCGCGCGTGGTCCAGGCGGCCGAGCTGTGGCGCAAGATGCTGACCATGCTGTTCGAGACCGGCCACCCATGGATTACCTTCAAGGATGCTTGCAACGTCCGCTCGCCACAGCAGCACGTCGGAGTGGTTCATTCATCCAATCTCTGTACCGAGATCACGCTCAACACCAGCGATACGGAAACCGCCGTCTGCAACCTGGGTTCGGTCAACCTCCGCCAGCACCTGATTACCAGTAGCGACCCGCAGTCACCCGGCGCTTTGGTACTCGATCACGCAAAGTTGCAGAAGACCGTCACGACGGCAATGCGCATGCTCGACAACGTCATCGACATCAACTATTACGCCGTGAAGAAGGCGCGCAACGCCAATCTCAAGCATCGCCCGGTTGGGCTCGGGATCATGGGCTTTCAGGACAGCTTGTATGAGTTGGGCGTCGCCTACGCCAGTGAAGCCGCGGTCGAATTTGCCGATCGCTCCATGGAGGCGGTGAGCTACTACGCGTATTGGGCGTCAACCGAACTGGCGCGTGAGCGCGGCACCTACAGCAGCTACCGTGGATCATTGTGGGACAAGGGCGTGCTGCCACTCGACACACTGGACTTGCTGGCCACACAACGCGGGGGCTACCTGGAAGTCGACCGCTCCACAACGCTGGACTGGTCCGCCCTGCGCCAAAAGATCGCCACCGACGGCATGCGCAATTCGAACTGCACCGCCATTGCGCCCACGGCGACGATCTCCAACATCATTGGCGTCGATGCCTCAATCGAGCCGAGCTTTGGCAATCTGTCGGTGAAATCAAACCTGTCGGGCGAATTCACGATCATCAATCACTACCTGGTGCGGGACCTGAAGCGGCTCGGACTTTGGGATGACGTGATGGTGATGGACCTCAAACACTTTGACGGATCGCTGGGTCCGATCGACCGGGTACCTGCCGAAATCAAGGCCTTGTATGCGACGGCATTCGAGATCGAACCACGCTGGCTGGTGGAGGCAGCGGCGCGGCGCCAGAAGTGGATCGACCAGGCTCAATCGCTGAACATCTACATGGCTGGCGCGTCTGGCAAGAAGCTTGACGAAACCTACACGCTGGCGTGGGTGCGCGGTCTCAAGACCACCTACTACTTGCGCACCATGTCGGCCACGCACGCCGAGAAGTCCACGGTCATGGCGGGTCGGCTCAACGCTGTCCCAATGGGCGGTGCCACGCACTCAAGCAGCGGTCAGCACGCGCTCGATGAAGCTGCCGCAACAGCACGACTGCAGATCGCAGCGCAGGCTGCCACCGACATCAAGTTCTGCGGTATCGACGATCCAACTTGCGAGTCGTGTCAGTGAATTCTTGGCACCGCAACGTGTCGTGCCGCGATGCACAAGCACAACACTTCGCAACTCAATATGACAACGATGTGAATCAACACTTTGCAATTCATTTCGTTGCTCTCATAATTCGCTGATTGGAAAACCATATGTTGACCTGGGACGAAGAAGTCAAGCCCACATCGCAATTGCTTTATGCACGCGGCTCATCAAGCGGCCGCATGATGGAGCCGCCTCTTGTCTCAGCGGCGACCGCCCTATCCTCGGTTCCGCACTCAGTCGCTTCGACCCCACTGCCACGCGTTCAGGTTGTCAGCCACGGTCGTGTCAACGCGGCAGACAAACGCATCATCAACGGCAAGACGGACGTCAACCAACTGGTTCCGTTCAAGTACAAGTGGGCGTGGGAGAAGTACCTGTCGAGCTGCGCCAATCACTGGATGCCACAAGAAGTCAACATGACGCGCGACATTGCGCTGTGGAAAAGTCCTAACGGGCTGAGCGACGACGAGCGGCGCATCATCAAGCGCAATCTTGGGTTTTTTGTCACTGCCGACTCTTTGGCTGCCAACAATATCGTGCTCGGCACGTACCGCCACATCACCGCGCCTGAGTGTCGGCAGTTTCTGTTGCGCCAGGCATTCGAGGAAGCCATTCACACCCACGCCTACCAGTACATTGTGGAGTCGCTCGGGCTTGACGAGTCCGAGATCTTCAACGCCTACAACGAAGTCAAGTCGATCCGTGACAAGGACGAATTTCTGATTCCGTTCATCGGCGCCATCATGGACCCGCAGTTCCACACCGGCACATTGGAGACCGACCAGACGCTGCTCAAGTCCCTGATTGTGTTTGCGTGCCTGATGGAAGGCCTGTTCTTCTATGTCGGCTTCGCGCAGATTCTGGCGCTCGGGCGCCAGAACAAGATGACCGGCGCGGCCGAACAATACCAGTACATCCTGCGCGACGAGTCGATGCATTGCAACTTCGGCATTGATTTGATCAACCAGATCAAACTGGAGAACCCGCTGCTGTGGACACCCGAGTTCAAGCAAGAGATCAAGGCACTGTTCGAGACCGCCGTTGAATTGGAATACCGCTACGCGGAGGACACCATGCCACGCGGCGTGCTGGGCATGAATGCGTCCATGTTCAAGGGCTACCTGCGCTATATCGCCAACCGGCGTGCCACCCAAATCGGCCTGGAAGCCCTTGTTTGCGAATGAAGAAAATCCCTTTCCGTGGATGAGCGAGATGATTGACTTGAAGAAGGAGCGCAACTTCTTCGAGACACGCGTGATTGAGTACCAGTCCGGCGGCGCACTGTCGTGGGACTGACCAGTTTGAAGATGACAGACAACAGAATTTCACAGGCAAACCAGAACTGCTCGGCAGTTGGGCGGGCCTGTGCACCCGAGTTCATGGTGCTGGGTCTTTTGCCCAACCCCATGGATCGCTTCATGCACTCCAACTCGCATGAAGTGCTCTTTGTAAATTGATCAAGGAGAAGATGATGGCAACTGCAAAAAAACCGGCCGCAAAAAAGGCCGCTCCCGCAAAGAAAGCTGCACCCGCTAAGAAAGTAGCAGCAAAGAAGGCGGCTCCGGCCAAGAAGGCGGCGCCTGCTAAGAAAGCAGCAGCAAAGAAACCAGCTGCGAAGAAACCAGCCGCGAAAAAGCCAGCGGCCAAGAAAGTAGCGGCTAAGAAACCAGCCGCCAAGAAGGCTGCGCCCGCGAAAAAAGCGGCCGCCAAGAAAGCGCCAGCCAAGAAGGCCGTAGCGGCGAAGAAGCCGGCTGCCAAGAAAGCTGCCGCCAAAAAGCCCGCAGCCAAGAAGCCCGCAGCCAAGAAAGCAGCCAAGAAGCCGGCTGCGAAGAAAGCCGCGAAAGCACCCGCTGCCAAGGCAGCGCCTGCCCCGGCAGCCCCTGCAGCTCAGACCACTCTGAACCCGCAGGCGGCTTGGCCCTTCCCGACGGCGACCAAGCCCTAGTCGGCGACTGGTCCCACTCAAGCCCGGTGTCTCTGGACGCCGGGCTTTTTTTATTGCGGCGGGTTCGGCTCAGCGTCCTTCATGCGGCGGGGATTGCAGCCGGATCAACGGTGTAGTTCTGCGGTCCCTGATGCGCAATCTTGAGTGCGCCGAGGTGATTTCCAACCTGCGCACATCGCACCAGCGACCAACCTCGCTCCAGCCCGAACAGCAGTGCGCCGCGGTAGGCATCGCCACAGCCGGTAGGGTCAACCACCGCGCCAGGTTGATAGGCTGGCACGTGGGTCGAAGCACCATCAATCCACACATCACTGCCCTGCGCGCCCTTGGTGACAATCATTCCGCGAACACGACGCGATACCTCGGCCGTACTCCAGCCAGTGCGATCGCTGAGCATCTTGCCTTCGTAATCGTTGACCGTCACCCACGAAGCCTGATCCACCAGTGATCGCAGTTCCGCCCCGTCAAACCTGGGCAATTGCTGACCCGGGTCGAACACAAAGGGAATATCGGCTGCGCGGAACTGCTCGGCGTGCTGCAACATGGCTTCGCGCCCATCGGGCGCGATGATGCCGAGCTTGATGTCCTCGCGCGCCTCGATGCGGGTCAGGTGAGCCTGCTCCATGGCACCGGGATGAAACCCATTGATTTGATTGTTGTCGCGATCCGTGATGATCATTGCCTGCGCCGTGTAGGCGTCGTCCAAGGTGCGGATGAACTCGGTTGCGATGCCCATGCCCGCCAGTCGCGCCAAATAGCCGGCTCCGTCGCTACCCAGCGTTGCCATCGGCAAAGGATCGCCACCGAGTTGCTTGAGGCTGTATGCAATGTTGCCCGCGCAGCCGCCGAAGTCGCGTCGCAGCGCGGGCACCAGAAACGAGACATTCAGAATGTGCAGCTGCTCGGGCAGGATCTGTTCTGCGAACCTGCCCTCGAAGTTCATGATGACGTCGAACGCCAGCGAGCCGCAAATGATGGAAGCCATGAAGTATCCGTTCTCGTGTTCAGGGGTAAAAGGCCAGTATTCGGTAGCCGGAGATGTGATCTGAGATTCCCGTGCCTTTGACGCTGATACCCCACGATCCCTGCCACTCCGCTCCCGGCGCGAGGACTGAGGTCTTGGCGCCAAGCTCCGCACCGAGGAAGACCCTTCGTGTCAACACCTGATCCTGAGAGTCGGTCAAGGTCAACTCGACCGCTGGCACAGCCAAGTCAATCGCGGCAGCGTTCTTGATGCTGAAGTTCAAACGGTAGGCGTCACCGCGCAACTTGTTGAACGACGAGCTTTCAACCACGATTGAGTCGATTCGCTGCAGCGCAGAGACAGTACAACCCTGCCACTCGCAAAGCCTGACCAACCACGGCCTGACCGATGGCTCCATGGCTGCGATGCGGTCGCGTTCGACATAGACCACCTGCGCACACAAACCCAGCAACAACACCACAGCGCTCAAGGCCAGCGAGAAGCGCATACCGCGTCCCTGCCAGACCGATGGCACGGCGCGCTCGGGCATGAAACTCAGCGGCACCGAGGTCGGGTCGGTGCGCCGGCGCGCCTCACCACCCGGCGCCTCACCCCCTTCGAGGCCCCGATCGGTGCGCCGTCTCCCGCTCGGGTCCGACAGCGCCTCGGACGGCCCCGCCTCCGATGCAAGTGCCGCAGCCGTCGGCTCATCATGCACGCGCTGCGGGATCGAAGGGTCTTCAGCGGTCGTTGCCGCCAGTCCGGATGTCAAGGGTTGCGGCGTCGGCAATACCCTTGCCGACATGGTCTCCGACGCCTCGAGCGGGGCGATCTTCATGCCGGTCTCGGCACGATCGCCCGCGCTGGCCAAGGCCCAATGTGCCGCGGTTCCCGCGACTGCGGCCGTGGCCCCGGGCGTCTCCTGCACCATGTTTGCCGAGGCATCGAAGATCTCGTCGCACTGACCACACCGCACCCAGCCATCAGAAACACGCAGCTGATCGGGAACGATCTTGAACATCGTCTCGCAAGCGGGGCACCGGGTTATCAGGCTCATGAGAAGCGGATTGTAGGGGTGCACCCCAAGGCTTTGTCAGCGCGTTGCGGTCATCAGGACCCAGCCGTCTTCGACATCGGCCACAGTCAGCTCGCAATACGGCGAATAAGCCGCGGTCAGCTCTTGGGCCTGTCTGGCCAGAATCCCTGCGAGCACCAGCGAGCCACCCGGCGCGACGCGCGACCACAGCAGGGGCGCCAATACCTTGAGTGGGGTGGCGAGGATGTTGGCCAGCACGGTGCCATACACACCGCTAACCGCCTCGGGTCGTGTGGCGCGCAGCAGCACACCGTTGGCTTGGGCATTGGCAAGTGTGGCGCGCACAGCGTCGTCATCAATGTCGACAGCGTCAATGTCAAACGCACCGAACTTCGCCGCGCCAATGGCCAGAATGCCCGAGCCGCAACCATAGTCCAACACCCGACCTAACCCGCCAGGGTCGACGCCTGCATGTGCACCCCGCCCCGCGATCCAACGCAAGCACATTCGTGTGGTGGGGTGCGTGCCGGTACCAAAGGCCAGCCCGGGATCGAGTCGGATCACCACGCGAGCCTGCGCAGGCGGCTCGTGCCAGCTCGGCACAATCCAGAACTCTGATGTGATCTCGACCGGAGCAAACTGCGCCTGCGTCAAGCGAACCCAGTCCTGCTCGGGCACTTCTTTCACGCCCAAGTGAGCACAGTCGGCAAAGAACTCCTGCGCAGCCAGTACTTTAGCGGCATCGTTCGCCAGGTCCTGCGTGGCGAACAGTGCCAACACCCGTGATCGTTCCCACCCATCCTGCGGCGGCGGCATACCCGGCTCGCCAAACAGCGCCTGCTCGGCGTCGGTATGGGCATCAGCATCCTCGACACTGACGCTCAGAGCGTCCAGGGCTTCGAGTGCGTCGCTCAACACTTCGACCCGATCCTGGGGGCACAGCAGGCTCAGTTCAACCATGACGGTACGGCATCAACGCTCACGGTGGCTGAGCCACTCTTCCAGATAGTGGATGTTGGTGCCGCCAGTCATGAACTTGGCATCCACCATCAGTTCACGGTGCAGGGCAATGTTGGTGTTGATCCCCTCCACCACGGTCTCGCCCAGGGCCGTGCGCATACGCGCCAGAGCTTGGTCGCGCGTGTCACCGTGAACGATGATCTTGCCGATCATCGAGTCATAGTTGGGTGGCACAAAATAGTTGGTGTAGATGTGGGAATCGACGCGCACGCCGGGGCCGCCCGGCGGGTGCCACATCGTGATGCGTCCGGGCGAGGGGACAAACTTGTAGGGGTCCTCCGCATTGACGCGGCACTCGATGGCGTGCCCGCGAATCTCGATCTGGCGCTGCGTAAAGGGCAGCTTCTCCCCGGCCGCGACCATGATCTGGGTCTTGACAATATCAACGCCAGTGATCATCTCGGTAACCGGGTGCTCTACCTGAACCCGGGTGTTCATTTCGATGAAATAGAACTCCCCGTCTTCATAAAGGAACTCAAAGGTGCCTGCCCCGCGATACCCAATACGTTTACACGCCGTCACGCACCGCTCGCCAATGCGATCGATGGTCTTGCGAGCGATGCCCGGCGCGGGCGCCTCTTCGATGATTTTTTGATGCCGACGCTGCATCGAGCAATCGCGCTCACCCAAATAGACCGCGTTCCTGTGCTTGTCCGCCAGGATTTGGATTTCGATATGGCGTGGATTCTGGAGAAACTTCTCCATGTAAACGGCCGGGTTTCCAAACGCCGCGCCGGCTTCGGCCTTGGTCATCGCCACAGCGTTGACCAGCGCCGCCTCGGTATGCACCACGCGCATGCCACGGCCGCCACCACCGCCAGCGGCCTTGATGATGACCGGATAACCAATGGCCTTGGCGATGCGACGGATCTGCACCGGATCGTCCGGCAACTCCCCGTCTGATCCCGGCACGCACGGCACGCCCGCCTTGATCATGGCCTGCTTGGCCGAGACCTTGTCGCCCATGATTCGAATCGACTCGGGCGTTGGCCCAATAAACTGGAAACCGCTCTTTTCCACTCGCTCGGCAAAGCCCGCGTTCTCGCTCAAGAACCCATAGCCTGGGTGGATTGCCTCCGAGTCCGTCACTTCTGCGGCGGAAATGATGGCCGGCATATTGAGATAACTAAGACCCGACGGTGCCGGGCCAATGCAAACTGCCTCTTCTGCCAACTTTACATACTTGGCTTCGCGATCCGCCTCGGAATACACCATCACCGCCTTGATGCCAAGCTCGCGGCAGGCGCGCTGAATTCGCAGGGCAATCTCACCCCGATTCGCAACCAGAATTTTCTTGAACATGGGAACTGCTGGTTGGCCTTATTCGATGGTGAACAGCGGCTGGCCGTACTCGACCGCTTGTCCGTTCTGGCAAAGAATCTGCGTCACGGTACCGGACTTGTCGGCCTCGATCTCATTGAGGATCTTCATCGCCTCCACAATACACACGGTTTGACCCTCCTTGACCGCGTCGCCCACTTCGACAAACGCCTTGGCGCCGGGTGAAGCCGACCGATAGAAGGTACCCACCATCGGTGACTTGATCACGTGATCGGTACTGATTGCAGCCACCGGTGCTGCCGGGGCCGGACTTGAAGCCGCAGCGGCGGGAGCCACCGCCATCGGCGCATGCGTGACAACAGGGGCGTACTGCTGGGGTGCGGCCGTACCGCCCTTGACAATGCGTACCTTGCCCTCGGCCTCGGTGATTTCAAGCTCGGAAACGTTTGATTCAGACACCAGGTCGATGAGTGTCTTGAGTTTTCTTAGGTCCATGAGGTCTCCAACTGCTGTTCGGTAATGAGTCGCGAATTTACACCAATTCAGGCCAACTCACGCCTATTTTCTTCTAAAGTTTTATAAATCAAAACAAGTCGCCAGTCGATCGGCGTCTGCCACGATCACCGCGCCAGCGCAAACGGCGTCATGGCGTGGTGCAACGCTGATCAGACCAGACCAACCCAAGCACGCAGGTCTTCGGGCCTGATCTTGCCGATTTTACGATGTAACAGAGCCCCATCTCGGCCCAACACCACCGAAAAAGGCAAGCCACCGCTGATGTTTCCCATTGACCTGCTGAGGTCAACACCCGCCGTTCCAGCCATCGCGACCGGAAAACGCAGCGGGTAGCGGGCCAGGAAGCTGGTGACCGGTGCGACCTGGTCCACCGCCAAGCCCAGCACCTGCCAACCCCTAGCCGCGTTCTCATGATAGAAGGTATCGAGCATCGGCAGTTCTTCCACGCACGGGGGGCACCAGGTCGCCCAGAAGTTCAACAGCAGCGGTCGGCCCCGAAAGGTACTCATTTGAAGCTTGCCGCCGCTTGGCGTATCGAAGTCAAGCTGCCACAGCGCCTGGACCGCGCCCGCGTCGCCATCCCGCAGCGCGTGGCGCCACCACGCCAGGCCCGCGCCTGCCAGCACCGCACCGGACGCGACGGCCGCAAACAAGGCGCGCCGCCGAGACGGCGAGCCCCCAGGATCAGCCGAATGGGTAGTGCTTGGGTCGCTCATGGAGCCGAATCATGCACCAAGCAGCGCACAGTCTCCATGTCCGCCCTGAACAAGCGGTCTTTGCCGTCCGTGCGCCGGGCACCCCGAATGTCGTCGCGGTCATATATCAGCAAGTGAACGCCCACGTCTTCGTTGATTTCGCGGCAAAAGCTGTGGACGCTCAACACATCCACCGGTGCGCCACCCAGACCGGTGATGGTACCGACCTGAAAGTCAGCGCCGATATCGAGCAGGGCAAGTTCGGCCGACTTCGAGTCGTCGCAGTACAGCTCAATTCGAATGTCCGAGTGCCGAGTTGCCGTTCCCTGCCACACGGCGCCGCTCAAGTAGGGCCGAAAACGCGCCAGCCGAACCATCCACTGCAGCGCCAGCCGTCGCAGCGCCAGCAACTCGATTGGCTGCGTATCGCGACAAAACACGGCGATATGCTCACGCACCGCATCATCGAGCTCATCATTACCGGGAAGCGCCGTGCGAGCGGGCAAGCCCATCTGCTTGAGCGCGCGGCGTTTGGCTGAGCCATAGTCCAGGCCCTCGTCCACAACCAAGCGAGCCGCCACCGCCGCGATTTCCAGTTGCACCGTTTCCATCAAGGCGATTTTCCCTCGTTTTGCCACTCTAGAATCGCTCCATGCACATTCACATCCTGGGCATCTGCGGCACGTTCATGGGGGGCCTGGCCGCCCTGGCCGCGGAGGCCGGACACAAGGTTACCGGCTGCGACGCTGGCGTCTACCCACCCATGAGCGATCAGCTTCGCGCCTTGGGCATCGACCTGATCGAGGGTTTTGATGCCGACCAATTGGCGCTCGATCCCGACATCTACGTCGTTGGAAACGTTGTGAGCCGCGCGCGCCTGGCCGACGGAACCGCGAAATTCCCGCTGATGGAAGCAATCCTGGACGCGGGCGCTGCCTACACCAGTGGCCCGCAATGGCTGGCCGAGCATGTGCTGCAAGGCCGCCACGTGATCGCCATCGCCGGCACGCACGGCAAGACGACGACCACCGCCATGACGGCGTGGATTCTCGAATTCGCGGGTTTGCAGCCTGGTTTTCTGATCGGCGGTGTGCCGTTGAATTTCGACACATCGGCAAAACTGGGGCGCCATGCGCTCGCGCCTGTCAATGCCTCCGCCGTCGTCATGCACAGCGCAGTGCGCAGCGCACCGTTCGTGATCGAAGCCGACGAATACGACACTGCCTTTTTCGACAAACGCAGCAAGTTCGTGCACTACCGTCCCCGCACGGCCGTCCTCAACAACCTTGAGTTCGACCACGCTGACATCTTCGACAACCTGGCGGCGATCGAGCGCCAGTTCCACCATCTGGTCAGGACCGTGCCCGGCACCGGGCCACATGGGTCCGGCCGCGTCATCGTCAATGACTTGGAGGAGAGCCTGAGCCGTGTCCTGCACGCCGGTTGTTGGAGCGAGGTGCGTAGTTTCGGCTCCGCCGTGAGTGACTACACCTGTATCGGCGAACCAGGCCGCTTCAACGTTCATCACATCGGCAAACCTGTGGGCGTCGTGGAGTGGGCACTCACCGGCTCCCACAACCAGTTGAACGCCTTGGCGGCAATCGCAGCCGCGCACCACATCGGTGTTGATCCGGAGGTCAGCGCTCGCGCCCTGAGCAGCTTTCAGAACGTCAAGCGACGCATGGAACTGCGCGGCACCGTCACCAGATCGGACGGCGAGATTGCGGTCTACGACGATTTCGCGCACCACCCAAGCGCCATCCGCACCACCCTCGACGGCCTGCGGCGCAAGCTTGGCCCCGGGCCGCGCATCCTGGCGGTGTTCGAGCCGCGCAGCAACACCATGAAGCTCGGCGCCATGAAGGCGCAACTGCCCTGCAGCCTGGAAAGCGCAGACCTCGCCTTCTGCAACCGCGCCGGCCTGGATTGGAATCCGGGCGAGGCGCTGGCAAGCTTGGGCGAGCGCGCCCAGGTCGCCGATTCCATTGACGAATTGGTATCGCAGATCGTGGCACGCGTGCGCGGCGGCGACCATATCGTGTGCATGAGCAATGGCGGCTTTGGCGGCATCCATGACAAGCTGTTGCGGGCGCTGGCCGCCAAGTCCTGACGACCCGCCACCAGCGCCCTCAGCCGCCACTTGCGCACCGCTCGACCTGGATCCGACGGATGCGCAGACCCTGCGAAGGGGTCAGCGTGATCGGCGGGCTTTCACGGCGTCCGACAAGACCTGCAGCGCCTGGAGCGAGTCGTCCCAGCCCAAACAGGCGTCGGTGATGCTCTGACCATAGACTAGGGCAGCTGCGTCGTCTTTGCCCGGCGTGAATTTCTGCGCCCCAGGCTGAAGGTGACTCTCCACCATCACGCCAAAGACGTGCTTGGACCCGGCAGCGATTTGCGCGCCAATGTCGCGTGCTACATCGATTTGCTTCTCATGCTGCTTGCTGCTGTTGGCATGGCTGCAATCCACCATCAAGGTGGTCGGCAGCTTGGCAGCGGCCAGATCCTTGCAGGCAGCCGCCACGCTGGCGGCATCAAAATTGGGCGACTTGCCGCCGCGCAGGATGACGTGGCAATCCTTGTTGCCATTGGTTTGCACGATGGCGACTTGACCGTTCTTGTGGACCGATAGAAAGTGGTGCCCGCCGGCCGCAGCCTGAATTGCATCGGTGGCGATCTTGATGTTTCCATCGGTGCCATTCTTGAAGCCAATCGGGGCCGACAGCCCCGACGCCAGTTCCCGGTGCACCTGGCTCTCGGTGGTGCGCGCGCCGATGGCACCCCAGGAGATCAAGTCACCGAGGTACTGCGGAGAGATCACGTCCAGAAATTCGCTGCCCGCAGGCAGACCCATGCGGTTGATCTCGATCAGCAACTGCCGGGCAATGCGCAGGCCTTCGTCAATACGGAAGGTTTCGTCCAGGTACGGGTCATTGATCAAGCCCTTCCAGCCCACTGTGGTGCGCGGTTTCTCGAAATAAACCCGCATCACGATCTCCAGCGTATCCGCGTATTTCTCTCGCTGCGCCTTGAGATGGCGGGCGTAGTCCAGCGCGGCGGCCGGGTCGTGGATTGAACAGGGGCCGATCACCACGAGCAGGCGGTCATCCTTGCCAGACATGATGTTGTGGATGCTGTGCCGGGTCTTGGTGATCAGCGTCTCCACCGGCGTATGGTGGATCGGGAAGAAACGGATCAAGTGTTCGGGTGGCGGCAACACAGTGATGTCCTTGATGCGTTCGTCGTCGGTCTCGCTGGTGCGATCGGTGGGGTGAGCGTGCGGATTGGCATACCAGGCATCAGCGGCGGACGAGGTGGCTTTGGCATTCATGGAAATCTCCTAAGGCAATCAAGTTGGAAATGAGGCAAAAAAAAACCGCCGGGGCTCCGGCGGTTTTTAGGGAATTAGGACGTTTTCTTTGGGTACGTTCAGAACTCTCTACCGCCACAGGCGCTTGAGAACCAAAAATAGCTAAAAAAGAACTGAACCAATTTCATGGCTGCAAATGTAGCACAGTCAAATCACCCGGTGCTGACGGCCAGATGCGTCGCCACGCCCTGACCTGTCCCGCGAGAATACTCCTGATCAGTTGAGGACAGAGCGAAGCTCACTGCGCGTAGCGTTGGTCTGTCCCGCAAGGTCTCAGGCTGTTCCGCCCACCGTCAGACCGTCGATGCGCAGCGTTGGCTGCCCGACACCCACCGGCACACTCTGCCCCTCTTTGCCACAAGTGCCCACACCGCTGTCGAGCTTCATGTCGTTGCCGATCATGCTGACGCGCGTCAGAGCATCAGGTCCATTGCCCACCAGGGTGGCGCCCTTGACCGGGTAGAGAATCTTGCCGTTTTCGACCCAGAACGCCTGACTTGCGGAGAACACGAACTTGCCCGAGGTGATGTCGACCTGACCGCCGCCGAAGTTGGTGGCGTAAAGGCCCTTCTTGATGCTGGCGACGATTTCCTCGGGACCCTTGTCACCGGCGAGCATGTAGGTGTTGGTCATGCGTGGCATCGGCGTGTGCGCGTAGCTTTCGCGTCGGCCATTGCCGGTGGGTTTTACGCCCATCAAGCGTGCATTCATGGCGTCCTGAATGTAGCCCTTGAGGATGCCGTCCTCGATCAAGACATTGCGCTGGGTCGGATTGCCTTCGTCGTCCACGTTGAGCGAGCCGCGCCGCTGTTCCAGCGTACCGTCGTCCAACACCGTGACACCCTTCGCCGCGACACGCTGCCCGACCCGACCGGTGAACGCGCTCGACCCTTTGCGATTGAAGTCGCCCTCCAGGCCATGTCCAATCGCCTCGTGCAGCAAAATGCCGGGCCAGCCCGGCCCCAACACCACCGTCATCTCGCCAGCGGGCGCCGCGCGCGACTCCAGATTCGTGAGCGCTGCGCTGACGGCCTCATCCACATAGCGCGCAATGCAGGCGTCGTCGAAATAGGCCAGGCCAAACCGACCGCCGCCGCCGGCCGAACCCATTTCACGGCGACCCTTGTGTTCGGCAATCACGGTCAGGTTCAGGCGCACCAACGGCCGCACATCGGCCGCCAGGGTGCCGTCGGCGCGCGCAACCATCACCACATCGTATTCGCTGGCCAGGCCAGCCATGACTTGCGCCACGCGGGGGTCTTTGGCGCGCGCGGCCCGCTCCACGCGCTCCAGCAGCTTGACTTTGGCGGCGCTGCCAAGACTGGCAATCGGATCAAGGCCGTCATAGAGGGACCGCGATGACGCGATCTTCTGGGTCGAAGTCTTGACCCGTCCCGACCTGCTGGCGCTAGAGATGGTTCGCACCGTTCGCGCCGCATCGAGCAGCGAGGCATCGGAAATGTCGTCCGAATAGGCAAACGCCGTCTTCTCCCCAGCGACGGCTCGGACCCCCACACCCTGGTCGATGCTGAATGAACCGGTCTTGACGATGCCCTCCTCCAGGCTCCAGCCTTCACTGCGCGTGTACTGGAAATAGAGATCCGCCTCGTCAACGCGGTGGGTCTTGATTTGGGCCAGCGCACGCCAGAGGTGGGTTTCATCCAGGCCAAACGGCGTCAGCAGCAGGCGTTTGGCGATGGCCAGACGTTCGAGGGTTGGTTCACGAGAGATCATGCTGCAATTCTAGGCGGGTCCGTCTCGTTTCGTTCGTGATCGTCCAACCGTCAAGGACAGAGCGTCGCTGCGCTCCGGTCTGTTCCGAAAAGCCTCAGGATTGCACCAGCCGTTTGGACTTGGCAATCGACATCAGAATGCCCAGACCCATGCCCAGGGTGACCATCGCCGTGCCACCGTAACTGATGAAAGGCAAAGGCACCCCCACAACCGGCAGAATACCGCTGACCATGCCGATGTTGACGAAGGCATAGGTGAAAAAGATCAGCGTGACACTCCCCGCCAGCAACCTCGAGAACAGGGTCGGCGCCTCCATGGCGATCATCAGACCACGCAAGACCAGGAAAACAAACGCGGCCATCAAGGCGAGATTGCCCAGAAAGCCAAACTCTTCTGAGTAGGCCGCAAAAATGAAGTCGGTGGTTCGCTCCGGGATGAACTCCAGATGGGTCTGCGTGCCTTGCATGAAACCCTTGCCCGTGAGCCCGCCCGAGCCGATGGCAATCATGCCTTGTATCGTGTGGAACCCTTTGCCAAGTGGGTCGCGCGACGGGTCCAGCAGGGTGCAGATACGCTGCTGCTGGTAGTCGTGCAACACCGGCCAGCGCACACCTTCGGCACACAGACGCGGCTCAAACACAATCAGCGAAACGATCAGCGCCGCCCCGAGCGCGACAGGTGGGAGCACCAACTTCCAGCTCAGGCCGGCAAAGAAGATGACGGACAGCCCGGTCGACAGCACCAGCAGCGCGGTGCCCAGGTCAGGTTGCTTGATGATCAACGCAATCGGCATCGCCAGCAGCAGCCCCGCCGCAGCGAAGTCCAGCGGGCGAAGCTGCCCCTCGCGCTTTTGGAACCACCAGGCCAGCATCAGTGGCATGGCGATCTTCATGATTTCGCTGGGCTGAATCGTGATGCCGATATAGAGCCAGCGTCGCGCGCCCTTCTTGGTGATGCCGAAAATGGCCACCGCGATCAGCAGGGCCAGGCCCAGCGTATACAGTGGCACCGCCAGCGACATCAGGCGCTGGGGTGGTATCTGCGCCACCAGCATCATGATGCCCGCCGCAATCAGCATGTTGCGACCATGGTCCTGAAACCGCGTCCCGTGATCGTAGCCTGACGAAAACATGGTGAGCATGCCGGCGCCAGCCAGCAACAACACCGCCACCACCAGGGGAGCGTCGAAGTCGCGGAACCAGGGCAGCGTCCGCCGCCACAGCGGGGGGCTTTCAAATGCAACTGACATGAAGCGCGATTATCCCTATTCGCGCAGCTGCGCAGTCGGCTCGACGCTCGCAGCCCTGACTATGATCATGCGATGACACCTTCCCACTTGATCTACCTGCACGGCTTTCGATCCTCACCCCTTTCGACGAAGGCCCGCCTGATGGCCACCTGGATGGCGGCGCACCATCCTGACGTGGTCTGGTGGTGCCCCCAACTGCCACCCTCGCCCCAAGCGGCGGCCGAGCTAATCGGCCAAGGAATTGCCAACTGGCCACGCGAGTCGATGGCGGTCATTGGCTCGTCACTCGGGGGCTTTTATGCCACCTGGGTGGCGGAACAAACACGCTGCCGAGCGGTGCTGCTCAACCCGGCAGTGGACCCGGCGCGTGACCTGGCCCAGCACCTGGGCGAGCACACCCTTTGGCACCGGCCTGAGGAACGCTTCTACTTCCAGGCCGAGTACGTGGATGAGCTGCGTGCGCTGCAATGTGGCGGCCCCCGCCAGCCCGAGAACTACCTGTGCATCATCGCGCGCGGCGACGAATTGCTCGACTGGCACGAAATGACCGCCCGCTACGCTGGCGCCCGCATCAAACTGCTGCCCGCAGGCGACCACGCCTTGAGCGACTTTGAAGACCACTTGGGCGAGATCGTCGAGTTTCTGGGCCTGAGCTGACACAGTTGGTTTTGCTGGGACAATCGAGCCCATGTTTTTATTGTTTGAAGAAGCCGGCAAGCATTTGGCCGGGCGCGTGCTATCCGAAACCGATTCCTCCGCCCAAGTGGAGCTCGACAGCGGCAAGCGCGTCAAGGTCAAAGGCGCCAACATGCTGCTCAAGTTCGAAAAACCGAACCCCGCCGAGCTGGTCAGCACCGCTATGCAGTTGAGCCAGAGTATCGAACTTGAACTCGCCTGGGAATTTGCGCCTGAAGAGGAGTTTGGCTTCCAGGACCTGGCGCGGGACTACTTTCAGACCAATCCGACGCTGGTGGAGCAGGCCGCCGCGCTGTTTCGCCTGTTCGAGGCGCCGCATTACTTCCGCCGCGCCGGTAAAGGACGCTTTCGTAAGGCGAGCGCCGACATTCTGGCGCAGGCACTGGCGGCCATCGAAAAGAAGAAACAAATCGCCCTGCAAGTCGAGCAGTGGGTGCAGACCCTGAGCGCGGGTCAGTGCCCAGATCCGATCCGTGAGCAGCTGTACAAGATTCTGTTCAAACCGGACAAGAACGCGCCGGAGTACAAAGCTGTGGTGGAGGCGTCTCGCGCCACGCATCTTGGACCGTTGGAACTGCTACAGAAGGTCGGCGCCATTGATTCGCCCTACCAGTTCCATTGGCGCCGCTTCCTGTTGGAGAGCTTTCCCAAAGGCACCGGATTCCCGGCCGTGCAGGCACCTTCGATCAAGGATGAATTGCCCTTGTCCACAGCACAGGCCTTCTCGATTGACGACTCGGCCACGACCGAGATCGACGACGCGCTGTCGGTGCAGGGGCTGGGCAGCGGCACGGTGGTGCTAGGCATTCACATTGCGGCGCCCGGGTTGGCGGTGTTGCCGGGCAGCCCGATCGACCAGTTGGGGCGCGCGCGCCTGTCCACCGTCTACATGCCGGGTCACAAGATCACCATGCTGCCCGATGCCGTGGTGCAGGCCTACACCCTGCAAGCCGGGCAGGCGTGCCCGGCGGTGTCGCTGTATGTCACGCTGGATGAAGCAACGCTGGCGATCCAATCCAGCGAAACCCGGCTCGAACGGGTGCCGATCATCACCAACTTGCGGCATGACCAGCTCGACACCATCGTCACGCCGCAATGGCTGGAGGACGCCGCCTTCGACCACCAGAGCGACCCGCAGGCTTTGCAGCTTGAACGCGGGCCGCTGTCATTCTTGTATCGGTTGGCCAAGAAGCTGAAGGCCGCTCGCGAAGTGGTGCGCGGCAAACCCGAGACCTTCAACCGGCCGGACTACAACTTTCGGCTTGCCGACAAGAACGCCGACGAACCCGTCGGTGATGAGACCGTGCAGATCAGTGTGCGCCAGCGCGGCGCACCACTGGACCTGATCGTGGCCGAAGCGATGATTCTGGCCAACAGCACCTGGGGCGCTTGGCTGGCCAGCTTGGGCGTGCCGGGCATCTACCGCAGTCAAGCCAGTCTGGCGCCCGGTGTCAAAGTGCGCATGGGCACCAAGGCACTGCCGCATGCCGGCATCGGTGTACCCAGCTACTGCTGGAGCACGTCACCGTTGCGCCGCTATACCGATCTGGTGAACCAATGGCAGATCATCGCCTGCGCGCGCCACGGCAAGACCGCTGCACTGGCAGCGCCGTTCAAGCCCAAAGACGCTGACCTGTTTTCGATCATCTCCAGCTTCGACGCTGCGTACAGCGCCTACAACGGATTTCAGGGCGCCATGGAGCGCTACTGGACCTTGAAGTACGTGCAGCAGCATGACCTGGAGGAGATCGAGGCGACGCTGTTCAAGGAGAACTTGGTACGCGCCGACAACTTCCCGCTGGTGCTGGGCGTACTGGGCGCCAAGGATATGCCGCGTGGCTGCCGCGTGCGAGTGAAGCTTGGCCACATCGATTTTGTAAGCCTGGACGTGACCGGCACGGTACTGGAACGACTCGATGCGGAAGCCCCCGTGACCGACGCGAGCGAGGCAGACGACGAGGACGAAGGTGTCGCAGCGGGGCCGATTTCCATCGCCGTGGACCTCAACGAGGCCGAGCCCGGCCCTGGCGATAATCCCCAGCCGTGAATCTGCGCGCTTTAAGCACCCTTCAGCTCGCCCTTGGCGCCTCGGTCGCCGTGCATGCGGTGCTGCTGAGCGTGCGCTTTGTCGATCCAGAATCTTTTCGGCGTGTCTTTGAAGACGCGCCGCTGGAAGTGGTGCTGGTCAACGCCCGCACCAACGAACGCCCCGAGCAGGCCAAGGCGATTGCGCAGTTCTCCATGGCCGGTGGCGGCGACGCCGAGAAGGGCCGCGCCAGCAGCCCGCTGCCGCCGTCCATGATCTCTGAGACCGGCGAGACCATGGAGGAAGAAGAGCAACGCAAGCTGCAGGCCATGCAGGAGCAGCAGAACCTGATGCTGGCGCAGATCAAGAGCCAGCTCGCGGCCTTGCCACCGCCCGATCCGCGCCAGGCCCACCACACCGCTGAGTACCTTGAACGCGAGCAAAA
This sequence comes from Candidatus Rhodoferax odensensis, assembly GCA_016718405.1. Classification (GTDB taxonomy): domain Bacteria; phylum Pseudomonadota; class Gammaproteobacteria; order Burkholderiales; family Burkholderiaceae_C; genus Rhodoferax_D; species Rhodoferax_D odensensis. The sequence goes on along the minus strand of JADKDJ010000006.1, from coordinate 149,316 downwards.
GCGTCGTCAGTTGATCCGCTTGCTGGCGGAAATTGAGCGGCGCATCAACCAGGAAAATGCACGCCCCAAGAAGCGCTATATCAGCCCGGCCACGCGTGAGGAGGTCTATGCCATTTACTACGACAAGCTGCGCCGGGCCATCGAAGACAAGGGCACCGAGAACTTCCCCGAGCTGGCGGGCAAGAAGCTGTACGGCGAGTTGACCATGATCGTCACCATCAACCACGATGGCCGCGTCCTCGCGACCGAGATCGTGGAAAGCTCGGGTAACCGCACGCTGGACCGCCGCGCCGAGGTGATCGCGCGCAGCGCCGGGCCGTTTGGAAATTTCAATGACGCGATGCGGCGCAAGGCCGACCAGATTCTGGTGGTGTCGCGTTTCAAGTTCACCCGAGACGAAACGCTGGAAACGCGCCTGACTTCGCGATGAACATGGACCACTACTGTGTGATGGGCAACCCGGTGGCGCACAGCCAGTCGCCGTGGATTCACGCGCGCTTCGCGGAGCTGACTGGCCAAACCCTGCACTATGGGCGCCGACTGGTCGCGGCCGATGGTTTTGCCGATGCAGTCCGCGCGTTTGCCGCCGAGGGCGGCAAGGGCTGCAATGTCACGGTTCCCTTCAAGTTTGAGGCGCCAGCCCTGGCCCAGCACGCCAGCGAGCGGGTGCTGCTGGCCCAGGCCGCCAATACGCTGAGCTTTTCGCCTGAGGGCATCGTCGCCGACAACACCGACGGCATTGGACTGGTGCAGGACATCCGGGCCAACGCCGGTTTTGACCTGCGCGGTCGCCAGGTGCTGCTGATCGGCGCGGGCGGCGCGGCAGCCGGCGTGCTCGGGCCGCTCATCCTGGCCCAACCAACTGGGATCACGGTCGCCAACCGCACCACGAGCAAGGCGCGGGCCTTGGTGGAGCGCCACACGCCCCTGGCCATGCTGCACCGCGTCGCACTGCAAACCAGCGCCCTGGACACAGTGCCTGGCGCTTTTGATTTGGTCGTCAATGCGACGATCAGCAGCCTCAGTGGCGCGAGCTCGCCGGTGTCTGCCAGCGCGCTCAAACCGGAGACACTGGTCTACGACATGATGTACGGCCCGGCGGCACAGCCTTTTTTGAACTGGGCTCGGGCTCATGGCGCGCAGGCACGCGATGGCCTGGGCATGCTGGTCGAGCAGGCCGCCGAGGCCTTCAGCCTGTGGCGCGGTGTTCGCCCCGCCAGCGCACAGGTACTGGCCGAGTTGCGTCAGCGCTTGGCGGCGTGACGAAAGCCCAGGCATGAAGCCCTTGCTGCGCTGGATCGTGCTGGTGGGCCTGGCAATCCTGGCCCTACAACTGTTCTTCGTGCTGCGTATCGCCGCCATGGCCGCGTTCAACCCTCAGTCCACCGCATTCGAACGCTCGGAGGCCTGGCGACTGGCGACCCAAAAACCCAGCTTCCGTTGGCGCCAACAGTGGCGCGACTACCCTGACATCTCCAACAACCTCAAACGCGCGGTCATCGCGTCAGAAGACGATGGCTTTGTCAGCCACCAGGGGGTGGATTGGGGTGCCTTGGAGAAGGCCTGGAAAAAGAACGCCCAGGTCGAAGCCCGCAGCGCGCGCAAGGCCGCATTGGACACCGGCAAAGGTCAGCCCGCGACCAGGCCACCGAAAGTGGTGGGCGGTTCGACCATCACCCAGCAACTGGCCAAGAATCTGTTTTTATCGGGGGAGCGCACGCTCCTGCGCAAAGGCCAGGAAATGGTCTTGACCCTGGTGCTGGAGGCGCTTCTGAGCAAGCAGCGCATTTTGGAGATCTACCTCAACAGCGTGGAGTGGGGTGAAGGCGTGTTCGGCGCCGAAGCCGCCGCCCAGCACTACTTTCGCAAGTCGGCCTCGCAGCTGTCACCCTGGGAAGCGGCCCGCCTTGCGGCCATGCTGCCACGCCCCAAACACTTCGAAAAACTGCCGCAGTCGGCTTACCTAAGTGAGCGCGCCAACACCTTGGTGACGCGCATGCCCAACGCCGAGCTGCCCTGAGCTCGGTGGCATCGAGACCGGTTCACCGCTCTGTATCATCGCGGCCATGCGTGCAAAGTTGATGAGCTGGTTTCTGTTGGGGCTGATCCGCGTCCTGACCGGATCCCAAGCGCGATGGGTCGGCTGCCCACCGAAGGCCGAGCAACGCATCTACTTTGCCAACCATCAGAGCCATGCCGATCTGGTCATGATCTGGGCCGCCTTGCCCAAGGAGTTGCGTGCCGTCACGCGCGCCATCGCCGCCAGGGACTACTGGACCAAGACTCCCTTCAAGCGATGGCTGACCAGCGCCGTATTCAACGTCATCTACGTCTCGCGCGAGCGCAGCGCCGACGAGGACCCGCTGGAGCCCCTGTGCGAGGCACTGCAACGTGGCGACTCGATCATCCTGTTCCCCGAAGGCACTCGCGGCAACGCCGATGAACCACAGCCCTTCAAGGCCGGTTTGTACAACCTGGCGCAGCGATTTCCCAACGTGGTACTGGTTCCGGCCTGGATCAACAATGTGCAGCGCGTCATGCCAAAGGGTGAAGTGGTGCCGGTACCGGTTCTTTGCTCGGTGACATTTGGTGCCCCAATTCATCTGCACGAAGGCGAAGAACGGCGCGCCTTCCTGGACCGGGCGCGCGGCGCAGTGATGGCTCTGCGCGAGATCTGAACGGTCGTCACCATGTACCAGTTGCTCAAGAACCTCAGTCCCACGCAGCAGGTGGGAACCCTCTTTGTGATCGTCTTCGGCTTTCTGTTGATCGCCAGCGCCGTCGCGTTCATGTTGTCACTGCACGAGCACGAGGACGAAGCCGTCGCAAAGCGCCGGCGCAGCGATCTGCAAAACTTTGACGGCATCTTGCGCACCAGTTGGTTGATGGTGCTGGTGTTCTGGATCGGCTGGTTGTCCGGTGATTGGGTGGCGATCGCTCTCTTTGCGCTGATCTCGTTTTTTGCCCTGCGCGAATTCCTGACCCTGTCGCCAACGCGCCGCGGCGACCACCGTGGTCTGGTGCTGGCCTTCTTTGCCGTGCTGCCCGTGCAGTACTGGCTGGTGGGCGCCAAGCACTTTGACCTGTTTACTGTGTTCATCCCGGTCTATGTGTTTCTGGCGATCCCGGTGGCCAGCGCCCTGGCCAACGACCCGCAGCGTTTTCTGGAGCGCAATGCCAAGCTGCAATGGGGCATCATGGTCTGCATCTACGGCATGAGCCACGTGCCCGCGTTGCTGCTGCTGGAGTTCCCCAAATACGACGGACGCAACGCGTTCCTTGTGTTCTTTCTGGTGATCGTGGTGCAGACCAGCTCCGTGGTGCAGCATTTGGCGTCGCGCCGGTTCAAACGCGCGCCAGCGGCGCCGCAGATCAGCCAGAGTTTCAACTGGCCGAGTTGGTGGACCGGTATCGCCGTGGCCAGCGTTTTGGGAACCCTGTTGGCCGGCATCACACCGTTTGTCCCGGGGCAGGCCTTTGCCATGTCCTTCATTGCCTGCGCCGCCGGCTCGCTGGGGCATCTGGTGATGAAGGCCCTCAAGCGCGACCGCGGCATCCCGATCTGGGGACAGGGTAGCGTGTCCGTGACGGGCGCCGGTGGCCTGCTGGATCGGGTCGACTCGCTGTGCTTTGCCGCACCGGTGTTTTTTCACTCGGTTCGCTGGTATTTCGACCTGTAGAACATGTGTCTATTGACTACGGCACTATTATTTCGATAGCATGCGAATCCTCGGCATCGACCCTGGCCTGCGCACCACCGGCTTTGGTGTGATCGACATGGACGGCCCAGCGTTGACGTATGTCGCCAGCGGCACCATCAGCACCACTCACCTGGAAAAAGGGCAACTGCCCGAGCGCCTCAAGGTCTTGTTTGACGGCATCCGTGAAGTGATCGGCCGCTACCAGCCCGATTGCGCCTCGGTCGAGATCGTGTTCGTCAACGTCAACCCGCAGTCGACACTGTTGCTGGGCCAAGCGCGCGGCGCATGCGTCACGGCGCTGGTGTCATCCGACTTGTCGGTGGCCGAATACACCGCCTTGCAGATGAAGCAGGCGGTGACCGGCCATGGCCGAGCCCAGAAGCACCAGATTCAGGAGATGGTACGCCGCCTGCTGAGCCTGCCCGGTCTGCCCGGCCCGGACGCGGCCGATGCGCTGGGCCTGGCCATCACCCACGCCCACGCCGGGGCGGCCCTGGCGCGCCTGGCCAAGGCGAACGGACTCGGTGGCCTGGGCAGTGGCAAGTACCGAGCGGGGCGGAGCCGCTGATCTGGTCGAGCATCGCGCGACCACGCGCGCTAGCTGGCCCCCGGAGTCAGGCGATGCGCTCCAACACCAGCACCGCAAAGAAGCCAAACGCCGCAATCAGCGTCCACTTGAGTGTCAGCAGGCCGATGCGCCGGTAACGAACTTGCCCGGTCGCGGCGTAGAAGGAGAACGACACTACTGCACCGAGCAGTAGCAGCAAAATGAGCCAACGAAACAGCAGCATGACGTCGGGGCAACTACCAGGCTCGCGCGAGTTGCGCAAAACCTTTGGGGGCGAGCTGCTCGTCCTCAAAAGTCACGATTTTCCAGGCGTCAGTCTGGCTTAGCAGCTCACGCACGAGCTTGTTGTTCAAGGCATGGCCTGAGCGAAAGGCGCTGAAGCTTGCCAGCAGGGGTTTGCCCAACATGTACAGGTCGCCCATTGCATCCAGTATCTTGTGTTTGACGAATTCATCGTCATAACGCAAGCCACCCGCATTGAGAATCTTGTAGTCGTCCATCACGATGGCGTTGTCCAGGCCGCCGCCCAGGCCCAGACCGTTGACGCGCATCATCTCCACATCCTTGGTGAAGCCAAAAGTGCGGGCCCGGGCGATGTCTCGGGAGTAGGAGTTCACGCTCATGTCGAAGGCGACCTGCTGCCCGGTTGAGTCCACCGCAGGATGATCGAAGTCGATCTCGAAACTCAGCTTGTAACCGTGAAAGGGCTCCAATCGAGCCCAGCGCTCAGCCGCACCGGTTCCTTCGCGTACCTCGACCGGCCTGGTTACCTGAATGAAGCGCCGCGGCGCATTCTGAAACACGATGCCCGCGCTTTGCAGCAAGAACACAAACGAAGCCGCCGAGCCGTCCAGAATCGGCACTTCTTCGGCGGTGATATCAACGTAAAGGTTGTCGATGCCCAGCCCGGCGCAGGCCGACATCAGGTGTTCGACCGTAGCCACTTTGGCCCCGCCATTGGCCACCGTTGTAGCCATGCGCGTGTCCGACACCGAGCTGGCCACCATTGGAATATCCACCGGCTGGGGCAGGTCCACGCGCCGAAACACGATTCCCGTATCCGGCTGCGCCGGACGCAGCGTGAGTTCGACCCGTTGCCCGCTGTGCACGCCCACGCCCACGGCGCGGGTCAGGGATTTAAGGGTTCTTTGCTGTAACACGGTTCGATTTTACGCGGCAACCAGCGCGACGCAGCATCACTGTGACGCAAGGTCCCGGACTTGGCCATGCGACGGGCGTGACTGGTTCACGCGGGTCATCGCCACGCAAAACACACGACAATGCTGACCACCTATGGCTAGAGTCAACACAACCAAATACAGGCGCCGGACGGTTTTGCCCGTTGGACCTAAGGCCACGAACACCAAAAAATGCAAGGCGCACTGATTTTTGTCGGCAGTACGGGTTTGGCCAAGCTGCTGCCGCTACTGTTCGGCCTGCTTCTAGCCAGTCTGGTTGGTAGCCACAGCTATGTGCACTTCGTTGAAATACTGGCGCAGGCGAACTTCCTCACCGCCCTTGCAACCGTCAGCTACACCCAGATGATCCTGGCATCCAACACGCCCGAAGACCCACGCAATCCCCAGCACCTGGCCGTGTCAGCGCTCGTCTTTGCGGCAATCGTCTCAGCGCTGGGTGGGTTATGGGCAGGACACGCGGTGCCTGACGCCACCTCCTGCAACGGCAACTGGGCCTGTCGCGCCCCCGCCCAGACGGGCTTGTGGGTCGCACTGTATTCGTTCGGCAACTCGGTGCTGATGGTCCAGATGTCTGTGTTGAATGCACAGTTGAAAGGCGCCCGGGCGGGCATCCTGCTACTGTGCGGCCTGAGTCTTCCCTATGCCGTCGGTGCTTTGGGTTTGGCGCTGAACGCCGATGCCAAACTTCTACTCTCGGCCATCGCGGCGACGCTGCCGATTGTCGCGCTTGCGGTCTACTGGTCGGCAAATCACACCCACCTGCGCGCGCTCAGGCTCCGTTCCGTGCGAACCTTGGTCGCGCGGTCGCTGCCGCGTACTCCCGAACACGGCTACATCATGCTGTTTTCGGCGTTGATACTGTACGCCCACGCGCACGCCCTGAGTGCCGTGAATGCCGCCAATGACCACACTGCCGCGGCTGCGTTTTCCCTTGGGTATCAGTTATTCGCGGTCGGTCTGTTTGTCCCGGGTGTGCTGGGGAACTTGGTGGTCCCGTTGTTGGGCCGTAGGGGTCAAGACACGACGAAGGGTGTCGGACCCATCACCGCAGCCTACCTGGGCATTTCACTCGCTTCGTTGGGCCTTGTGCAGGTCTTTGGCCCGCACATCTTGTCCTGGTACGGCCTGGAGCCGAGCAAGGTCAGCCATGGCACGTTGCTGACGCTGCAAGTGGCGGTCGTATTCGCATCGCTCAATGCCCTGGTCAACCAACGACTCGCTGCGCGTCGGCGGTATGGCGCCATGGCCGGGCTGTCGATCGTCTACCTGGTGACCTTGCTGCTGGCAGGCTACTTCAACGGTCACAGCGCAGCGTCTGTTGCCGATGCCATCGTGGCTTCATACCTGGTCACGCTCATGATGGGAATGGCGATCGTCCGGCGAAGTCAAGCCGCCACGACTAAGCCCAGCGCAGCGCATGAATCGGACGCCGCTTATTGGTCTACCCGCGCAAGGAAGTATGGTCATACCGGATGGACCAACCAGGCGATTTACCACTACGACCAGACACTGCGCCTCAAGCTGGTGAAGACAACGGTGGGGCAATTGGGCTTGCCGGCCAATGCCAGGTGCCTGGATTACGGGTGTGGCGCCGGTGACTTCACAAGAATGCTCAGCGCAATGGGTCTGAACGTCCTGGGCTACGACCCGTCCAGTGCTGTCATTGATGTCGCCCATGGCCAGGGTGTAGCTCGCAATGCGCGGTTCACCACCCGCATCGAGGACCTGACCGCGCATGGTCCCTACCGGTTAACGCTCGCGGTCACAGTGTTTCAGCACATTCTCGACGACGCGAGCCTACATAGCGCCATCGAGCGCGTTGTCCAGTGCATGGACGATGGCGGTCATCTGGTCCTCATCGAGTCTTGCACCCAAGCAGCCCCACAGAGCGCACATGTGCGGGGCCGGACCGTCGAAGCCTGGCACGACGCTTTTGCGTCGAGCGGGCTGCACCATTGCTTCACGAAATCGCTCTATCACCCAACTCTGCAGCCGACACCTTCCTTCAGAGCCTACAGTGCAAGACCGCTGGTTCGCGCGCTTCGGGTTGCCACGCACTTCAAACTTCCCCTCGCCACGAAGTGGTTGAGAAAGATCGCGTCGACAGCCGCCGAGGCGGACCAAGACCTCTTTGTTGAGGGCAACTCTGCCGTCATCCTGATGGTTTGGCGCAAATAAACTATGGTCGTATTCATGATGGGGCGAAGGCCCCCACCGGTGGGCGGTGTGACGGTCCACACAGACCGACTGATTCGCTGGCTATCGAGTATTAAAGCGCTTGAGGTCAGGCATGTCGATGTAAAGCCGACTTCAATCCTGCGACTCATGGCGTATCAGTTGCTGCAACGCTCCGCACCGCGCGTGATTCACTGTCAGATCTCCAATTACCTCGGGCTTGTGCTGGCAACGCTGGCCAAGTGGACGGGGCCGTCTCAGACGCGACTGGTCTACTCTGTCCACTCGGAATACTGGCCCAAGGAGCAACTGATTGCCGATCACCTTCGTGCACGACTGGTGCGATGGGCAATGCGTTCAGTGGATCTGGTGCTTGCAGACAACCCGCGCATTGAGTCCGACATGAGCCGCTACGCTGCGCGAACGCGGATCATCAGTCCATTTCTGCCACCGCAAGGCTCAATTGAGGGGTTTGACCTGGCCCACCAGCTCAATCTGCCAGAGTTTGATGCGCCGCTGCTGGTGTTCAACGCTTACAAGCTCAGCTACCGCGATGACGGACGCGAGGTCTATGGGTTGCGCACCCTTCTGGATGCCTTCTTCCGCCTGAACACCACATTGACGCTGATCGTCCTCATTCCGCAGTTGAGTACCTTTGAACGGGAGTCGCTTCTGGCGCAGCTCGACGCCTACCCACGGCAACTCAATCGCCAACGGGTTCATGTCGTTTCCCGGCCGGACATTGAAGGCTGGAAAATCATCGCCAAGGCCGATCTGTTTGTTCGACCAACGATTACCGATGGTGACGCCCTGTCAGTGCGCGAGGCGCTATATTTCGGTGTGCCCTGCATTTGTTCGGACTGCACCATTCGGCCAGAGGGCGCAGTGTTGTTCAAGACCGATGATGCCGCCGATTTGGCTGCAAAGATCATTGCCACACTTGAATCGAAGCGTTCCTGTGTGCCAGAGCCGGCCCGTGCCAATCCAGCGCTTGCGTTTTATTCGGCCTATTTGAGTCTGTTTGAGGTTCCCCATGGTTGACTTTCTTCCGTTTGCGCGCCCCGACATCGGTCAGGACGAAATCGACGAGGTGGTGCACACACTCCAGTCGGGCTGGCTGACGACAGGGCCACAGACGAGACGATTCGAGAGTGACTTTGCCGCCTACATCGGGCGCAAGCACGCGATCGCGGTGAACTCGGCCACGGCCGGCCTGCATTTGGCGTTGGAGGCGATCGGCATTGCCGAAGGCGACAAAGTGATCACGACGGTTTACACCTTTACTGCGTCGGCCGAGGTCATCCGCTACTTCAATGCCACCCCCGTATTCGTTGACATTGACCCGATCACCAAAAACATCAGTGTTGCCGCGCTGAAGCAGGCGCTCGCCCAGCATCGTGGAGAGGTGAAGGCCATCATCCCGGTGCACTTCGGGGGACTCGCCTGCGACATGGACGAACTGCTGCAATGCGCAGCAGAGCATGGCGCATCGGTATTGGAAGACGCCGCGCATGCCTTGCCCACGACCTACCATCAGAAGCTCGTCGGCAGCTTCGGCGATATGGCCGTGTTCAGCTTCTATGCCACCAAGACCCTGGCCACGGGAGAAGGCGGCATGATCGTGACCAACAATGACGCCTGGGCAAACCGAATCCGCACCATGCGCCTGCATGGAATCAATCGAGATGTCTTCGACCGTTACAGCTCCAGCAAACCAAGTTGGTTCTACGAGGTCGTGGCCCCTGGCTACAAGTACAACTTGACCGACGTTGCCTCAGCGATTGGTATTCATCAGCTCAAGAAACTCGACATGATGCAAGGCCAGCGCGAGCACATCGCCACGGTCTACCGGGAGCAATTTGCGGATTTGCCACTTGACTTGCCGTACGCCGACCCCAATGACCGCCACTCGTGGCACTTGTTCACGATTCAACTCCAGCCAGGAGGGCTCAGCATTGATCGCGACGCTTTTGTGGAGAAATTGATGGGGCTGGGTATTGGCACCAGTGTGCATTTCATCCCCCTGCACCGACATCCCTATTGGCGTGACACGTATGACTTACGCGATGACGATTTTCCGGTAGCAACCGATGTCTACCGGCGCACGCTGAGCCTGCCCATCTATTCAGCCATGACGCCCGAACAGACTGAGCGCGTCGTGCAAGCCGTCAGAAGAGTCTGCCATGACCACAGCCATTGAACGACGCCGACGCACGGTCCGGCGCCACGCAACCCCAGTCCAAGACCATGGCGTCGCCTGGTCCGTCAACGTGCACATGTCGCATTCGCTACGATGAAGCAAATCTTGCAGAACCTTGGCAACGGCGAGACTAGCGTCGTTGAAGCCCCCGCCCCGCAGTTGCTGGCAGGCACCGTCATGATCGCCTCAAGCGTCTCGCTGGTCTCGGCTGGAACGGAGCGCATGCTGGTGGAGTTTGGACGCGCCTCGCTACTGAGCAAAGCCCGACAACAGCCGCAGCGCGTCGCGATGGTTCTCAATAAAGTCAAGACCGACGGTCTACTGACAACCATCGAAGCGGTGCGCTCCAAACTGAGCGAGCCCATCGCTTTGGGTTACTGCAACGTAGGTCGGGTGATCGAGGTCGGTGCTGGCGTTGCTGGCCTGGCCATCGGTGACCGGGTGGTGTCAAACGGACCCCACGCGGAGGTGGTTCGGGTAGCCGCCACTCTGTGCGCAAAGATACCCGACAACGTTAACGACGAGTCGGCAGTATTCACCGTTGTGGCCGCCATCGGTTTGCAGGGAATCCGCCTGGCCAAACCAAGCTTGGGCGAGGTATTTTCGGTCACCGGCGTCGGCCTGATCGGGCTACTGACCGTGCAACTACTGCGGGCCCATGGCTGCAGCGTGTTGGCGATCGATTTTGACGAGTCCAGATTGGACTTGGCCCGCCAGTTTGGCGCCACCACGTGCAACCCTGGCCGCGGCGAGGATCCCGTTGCCGCAGGATTGGCGGCAAGCAGGGGCCGCGGTGTTGACGGCGTCATTCTGACCGCCTCCACAGCATCGTCAGACCCCGTCACGCAAGCCGCACAAATGAGCCGCAAGCGTGGCCGCATCATTCTTGTTGGCGTGACCGGTCTGGAATTGAATCGAGCCGACTTCTACGAGAAGGAACTGAGCTTTCAAGTGTCTTGCTCGTACGGGCCAGGTCGCTACGACCCCGCGTATGAGCAAGGCGGACACGACTACCCGTTGGCATTCGTCCGCTGGACCGAGCAGCGCAACTTCGAGGCCGTACTCGACATGCTTGCTGCCGGCCAGTTGCACACGCAGCCGCTGGTCACGCATCGCTTTGCATTGGACGAAGCAGGTCTGGCGTACGACGCGCTGGCCGAACAACGACAGGCATTGGGCATGCTGCTGCAGTACCCCACCGCGCCGCAACGGCCACCAACACGAGTCATTGCGCTCGCCACCGCGGCACGATTCGATCCACAGCGACCCGTGCTGGGTTTCATGGGCGCAGGCAACTATGCCTCGCGCATCCTGATTCCCGCATTCAAGGCCGCCGGCGCCCAATTTCACACCATCGTTGCTTCGGGCGGTATCAGCGCGGTCATCCACGGCGACAAGGCTGGCTTCTGTGCGGCCTCCTCCGACATCGACGCGATGCTGGAGGTGAGCGCAATCAACGCGGTCGCGATCGTGACGCGCCACGACAGCCACGCTCGTTTCGCCAGCCGAGCCTTGGCCGCTGGCAAACACGTGTTCGTGGAAAAGCCTGTCGCCATCGATTTGCCGGGGCTGTCCGCATTGCAGGCAGCTTACGCGGCTGCCCACGAAAACCGGGCCGGCCCTCAGTTAATGGTTGGCTTCAACCGCCGTTTCTCGCCCCAGGTGCAGAAAATCAAAGCACTGCTGCAAACCGTTGCTGAACCTAAGTCGTTCATCATGACCATGAACGCAGGCGCAATTGCCCCCAACCATTGGACGCAGGATCAAGCCGTGGGCGGCGGGCGCATCGTCGGCGAGGCCTGCCACTTCATCGACTTGATGCGCTTTTTGGCGGGTAGCCCGATCGTTTCGATCCAGGCACGCCGCATGGGCAACTCGCCCGGCCTGGCCGTCACCGAAGACAAGGCCAGCATCACACTCGGGTTTGAGGACGGCTCGTTTGGCACCATTCTGTACCTGGCCAACGGCTCGGCCAGTTTTCCGAAGGAACGCATCGAGGTGTTTGCAGCGGGGCGGATTCTCCAGCTCGACAACTTTCGCAAGCTCACAGGGTACGGCTGGCCGGGATTTCGCAAGCTCAACTTGTGGCGGCAGGACAAAGGGCAAAACGCCTGTGCCAAGGCCTTTCTGCAAGCCATCGAGCAAGGCGTTCCAGCCATCGCACCGGACGAGATCTTTGAAGTCGCGCGCGTCACCCTGGACGTAGCCGAGCAGTTGCGTCGGCAATGAAGAGCCTCCTGGTCAAGATCAGGACCGCGCTCGCACTCGGCTTACCCAGCATTGCCCGTGTCACCGCATACCGTCTTGGCGTCAAGCTTCGGTTCAACCCCGCGTGTCGTCTTCGCGTAGCAACGCCACAAGGGCCCTTTTTTCAATCCAAGCCGCTGCAGCGCGCAACGCCATCGCCGGTGGCCAATTGGCACACCTCGGCCCAATTGTTTGGCCGCTGGCCCATCGCGGTAAACCGGCAGCCACCGGATTGGTGGGCCAACCCGCTCACGGGCCGGACCATGGCAAACCCGGACCGCGATTGGTGGAACATACCGGACTTCGATCCGTCCACGGGCGACATCAAAGTTGTTTGGGAGTTGTCGCGCATGGACTGGGTACTGGCGTTTGCCCAGCGCGCCCACAACGCAGATGCCCAAGCCCTGAGCCAATTGAACGCGTGGTTGGCAGACTGGTGTGAGAACAACCCACCCTATCGCGGCCCCAACTGGAAGTGTGGACAGGAAGCCTCCCTTCGCGTCATGCACTTGGCCATGGCGGCACTGCTGCTGGATCAGACTTCAGGCTCAAGCAGCGGCCTGCTGGCCCTGGTTGACGTGCACCTGCAGCGCATTGCTCCGACCATCCATTACGCGGTGGGTCAGGACAACAATCACGGCACTTCGGAGGCGGCCGCTTTGTTCGTGGGGGGAAGTTGGCTTGCCGTCCATGGGTCGGCGCAGGGAAGACAGTGGCAAGACATGGGACGAAAGTGGCTGGAAAATCGGGCTGCCCGACTCATCGGGCAAGACGGAGGGTTCAGCCAATACTCACTGAACTACCATCGACTGCTGCTCGACACCCTGAGCATGGCAGAGCTGTGGCGCCGACACGTCGTAGCACCTGAGTTCTCGAATGCGTTCTATCAACGCGCGGCCGCGGCCACTGGTTGGCTTTACCAAATGATCAGCCCTGACACCGGTGACGGGCCCAACGTGGGGGCCAACGACGGCGCCCGCCTGCTGCAGTTGTCCAACACCACTTACCGCGACTACCGCCCCAGCGTTCAACTGGCCATGACACTGTTCAATAAGCAACAGGCCTACCCCAAGGAAGGCGCTTGGAACGAGGCACTGCAATGGCTTGGCATCGAGCTGCCGCAGGCGCACGCTCCCTCGCCCGGCAGCTTTGTCGACGACGGCTGTGGATTTGCAGTGCTGCGGCATGGGCCGGCCATGGCCATGCTGCGCTACCCGCGATTTCGGTTTCGGCCCAGCCAGGCCGATGCGCTGCATCTCGACTTGTGGCTACGCGGGAGTAACTTGCTGTGCGACGACGGCTCATACAGCTACCACGCTGCCCCGGAGTGCTTGCAATACTTTGGCAGCACCGCGAGCCACAATACCGTGCAGTTCGACGACCGCGACCAGATGCCGCGGCTGGGTCGTTTCCTGCTTGGCGACTGGCTTGGCACATCGTTTGTTCAGCCTCTGACACAGCGCGAGTCGGGGGTCGAGTTCGCCGCTGGCTACCGCGACCGTGCTGGCGGCAGCCACAGGCGTCAGGTCATGCTCGGCAACGCTGGCCTTCGCGTCGTGGACGATGTCTCGGGTTTCAAGAAGAAGGCCGTTCTGCGCTGGCGTCTGCCGCATCGGCATTGGCGCCTGGAAGGGCAGCGCTGGACCGATGGTACGCATACACTCACCGTGAAAGCCAGCGTACCGATTGCCCGCTGCGAAGTAGTCGACGGATGGCAGTCGCGGCATTATCTGGAGAAGACCCCGGTGTCGGTGCTGGAAGTGGAGATCGAGCAAGCCGGCACCTTGACAACACACTACGAGTGGGCCGCATGAAGGTCCTTTACTTCCATCAACACTTCTCGACCCCGAAGGGCTCGGTCGGCACCCGTTCCTATGAGATGGCGCGCCACCTGTTGAAGCGGGGGCACCAGGTCACCATGGTCTGCGGCAGCTACGGCGGGGGCGAAACCGGCTTGAGCGTGCCCTTTGCCCAGGGCAGCCGCCGCGGTTGGGTCGACGGCGTCGAAGTGATCGAGTTTGATCTGGCCTATTCCAACCACGACGGCATCGTCAAGCGCGCCCAAACGTTTGTGCGCTTCGCCTGGCGCAGTGTTCGACTGGCACTGGCTGAGCGATACGATGTGCTGTTCGCCACCACCACGCCCCTGACGGCGGGCATCCCCGGCATCATGGCTCGCTGGATCAGAGGCAAGCCGTTTGTGTTCGAAGTGCGCGATTTGTGGCCGGAGCTGCCGCGCGCCATGGGCGCCATCCGCAACCCCTTGGTGCTGGGTGCGATGTCGGTGCTGGAGTGGGCCAGTTACCGCAGCGCCCATCGACTCATTGGCCTGTCGCCCGGCATCGTCGAAGGGATTGCGCGTCTGGGTGTGCCACGGTCCCGAATCGCCCTGATTCCGAACGGGTGTGATCTTGAAATCTTCTCCGCCAAGGCCGACCCTTGGCGGCCGCCGTCCATACCCGCCAGTGACTTGATGGCCGTTTTCGCCGGCACGCACGGCATGGCCAATGGTCTGGACGCCGCGCTGGATGCGGCCGCCGAACTCAAGCGACGTGGGCGCACCGATGTCAAGCTGTTACTTATCGGTCAAGGCAAACTCAAGGCAGCACTACAGACGCGCGCCCAACAAGAGCGCCTCGACAACGTGGTGTTTCACGACCCCGTCAACAAGACCGCCTTGGCCGGTCTGATGGCGGCGACCGACCTCGGCATGCAAATCCTCGCCAACGTACCGGCCTTTTACTATGGCACGTCCCCCAACAAGTTCTTCGATTACATTGCGGCTGGCCTGCCAGTACTCAACAATTACCCCGGATGGCTGGCCGATCTGATTGCAAAGCACCAATGCGGATTCGCGGTGCCGCCCAACGACGCCGGCGCCTTCGCCGACGCCCTGGAGCAAGCTGCCAACAACCGCCCCGCGCTCCAGGCCATGGGTCAGCGCGCTCAGACGCTCGCCACCAGTGAGTTTGACCGGCGAATACTCGCCGATCGCTGGGTTGACTGGTTGGAGGGCGCCCTGGCGCGCAAGGATGCGGTGCCCGCAGCAGACACAGCAGGGCGATCCGTCGCGGACATCGACCCATGAAACGCTTGCTTGACTTCATTGTGGCCGTGCTGGCGTTGGCCATCCTGGCGCTGCCCTTGTTGGTGCTGGCCTGCCTGGTCCGCTACCAGCTTGGCGCGCCAATTCTGTTCCGGCAGACCCGGCCGGGTCTGCATGGACAGCCGTTCAACATGATCAAGTTCCGCAGCATGACCAACGCCCGAGGTGCCGACGGTGCGCCGCTGCCGGATCGCGACCGGTTGACCGCCTTTGGCAGTTTTCTGCGTGCCACCAGCCTGGATGAGCTGCCGGAGCTGTTCAATGTACTCACTGGCGACATGAGTCTGGTTGGCCCACGGCCACTGCTGATGGAGTACCTGCCGTTGTATTCGCCGCAACAGGCTCGTCGACATGACGTGCGCCCTGGCATAACCGGTTGGGCCCAGATAAACGGGCGCAATGCGCTGACTTGGGAGGAGAAGTTCCAGTTGGACCTGTGGTACGTCGACCACCGCTCCACATGGTTGGACATCAAGATTTTGTGGCTCACCGTGCGAAAAGTGCTGTCTCGCGAAGGCATCAGCGCCGCTGGCGAGGCGACAATGCAAAAATTCACCGGTGACAGCCGGTGAACGCCTCACGTTCAAGCAGGTCCCTATGAAACGATTTGCCATCTTCGGTGCCAGCGGCTGCGGCCGTGGCGTCATGCCATTGGCGCGCCACCAACTGCACCAATCCGAGCCACCGCCGTGGGACCTGGTGTTTGTGGATGACCATCCCCCAGCGCCAGAGATCAACGGTCAGCGTGTTCTGTCCTACGCGCAATGGATGGCAGAGCCGGCGAGCTCGCGCCACGTGTGCGTGGCCATCAGCCAGGGCGGGGTACGCGAGAGCGTGGTCGCCCGCTGCCAGCAAGACAAGGTGTCCTTCTTTCAGGTCAAGGCCGACAACGTGGTGATCATGGACGATGTGCAGATCGGCCCCGGCGCGGTGTTGTGTCCGTTCGTGACCTTGACCAGCAACATCCGCATCGGTCAGCACTTTCATGCCAACCTCTACAGCTATGTCGAGCACGATTGCGTGATCGGCGATTTCGTCACCTTTGCTCCGGGCGTCCATTGCAACGGCAACGTCGTGATTGAAGACCACGCCTACATTGGCTCGGGTGCCATCCTGCGTCAGGGCAAGCCTGGCCAACCGCTCGTCATTGGTCGCGGCGCGACGGTCGGCATGGGTGCGGTGGTCACCAAGGACGTCGCTGCTGGCAGCACCGTGGTCGGCAACCCAGCCAGACCCATGGCGGCCCGAGCCTGACAGCTTTTGCTCCGGAGTACCCATGCTCAACACCCCGTTTTCCCCCTGGCCCAGCTTCACCGATGAGGAAACGCACGCCGTGACACAGGTGCTACGGTCCAATCGGGTCAACTACTGGACTGGCACCGAGTGCCGTGAATTCGAAAAGGAGTTTGGACTGTGGTGCGGCGCGCGGTACGCCGTGTCCCTGGCCAACGGTACGCTGGCCTTGGACGTCGCGCTCAAAGCGTTGGGGGTGTCAGCCGGTGACGAGGTCATCGTCACACCGCGCACCTTCATGGCCAGTGTTTCCTGCGTCGTGAATGCTGGCGCCATTCCCGTCTTCGCCGACGTGGATGCTGACAGCGGAAACCTCTGCGCGGCCACCATCGCCGCCGCGTTGACGCCGCGCACCAAAGCGGTCATTTGCGTGCATTTGGCGGGGTGGCCGTGTGACATGGACCCCATCATCGACCTGGCGCGCGAGCGCGGGTTCAAGATCATCGAGGACTGCGCGCAGGCCCATGGTGCGCGCTACAAGGGTCGCAACGTTGGCACCCTGGGCGACATCGGCGCCTGGAGTTTCTGTCAGGACAAGATCATGACCACCGGAGGGGAAGGCGGTATGGTCACCACCAATGACCGCACGCTATGGTCAAAGATGTGGTCGTTCAAGGACCACGGCAAGAGCTGGGAGGCGGTGCATGAGCGTCCCCATGAGTCCGGATTTCGATGGGTTCACCACAGTTTTGGCACCAACTGGCGCATGCTGGAGATGCAGGCCGCGATTGGTCGCATTCAATTGCGCCGCATGGCCGACTGGTCAGCCCAACGAGGCGCGCATGCGCAAGCCATCGCGGCGGCGTGCCGTCAACACGCCGTGGTTCGGGTGCCAGACTTTGCTTGCGACCGATCTGCCTGTGACGCGAGTTGCCCGACGCACAGCGGATGCGTCCACGCCTACTACAAGTTCTATGCCTATGTCCGGCCAGAACGTCTCGCCGAGGGCTGGACACGGGATCGCATCATCGCGGAAATCAACCAGCGCGGCGTACCTTGCTATCAGGGTTCGTGCTCCGAGGTCTATCTCGAGAAGGCGTTCGACAGCACCGGCTGGCGACCCGCACAACCCTTACCCGTAGCCCGGCAGTTGGGAGAGACCTCCCTGATGTTTCTGGTACACCCCACTCTCACGCAAGCCGAGATCGACAAGACCTGTCGCGTGTTAAGCGAGGTACTGGCCAGCGCCAGCGCCGCACCGGGCGCAGCGTGAACCAGAAACACCGTGGAACCGGCTATGCCGGGCCACTGGTGTTGCCCCCTGCAAGGGGCTGAGGGCCGCTGCTCCAAGCCACCCTTCCCGGCGCGCGTGCCTCTCGCCCAAAACACCGTGGAGCCGGCTACGCCGGGCCACTGGTGTTGCCCCCTGCAAGGGGGAAAGCGCAGCGACACGCAGTGCGCGCAGCCGGGGGGTGTGCCAAGTCTAATCTGCTTGCTTGCGCAGAAAAGCCGGGATCTCGTAGTCATCCATGCCGCCCGACGCCAATGCGTCCACCTTGGCCGCCGCCTGGGTGCGATCGCGCGTGCGCCAGACGCTGGGCGTGGCCATGTTGCCGTAGTCGGGCTGCGGCTGGCTGGGCGCGGTACCTGAACCCGTGAGTGGTCCGGACACCGAGTTGGTCAAGGTCGGCACATGGAAGGGCACGTTGTCGGTACCGGTGCGCAGCACTTGCAGCGGCGGTGCGGTACGGCGCATGCCCTGGCGCGACAGACCCGTCGCGACCACCGTGACGCGGATGTCGTCACCCAAGGCGTCGTCGTAGGCGGTGCCGTAGCTCACATGGGCATCGGGCGAGGCGTAGGCGCGAATGGTGTTCATCGCCAGCTTGGATTCGCTTAGCTTCAGGGAGCCCTTGGCCGCCGTGATCAACACCAGCACGCCCTTGGCGCCAGACAGGTCGATGCCTTCGAGCAAAGGGCAGGCCACCGCCTGCTCGGCGGCAATGCGGGCGCGGTCCGGACCGCTGGCCACCGCGGTGCCCATCATGGCCTTGCCAGGTTCACCCATCACCGTGCGCACGTCTTCAAAGTCGACATTCACATGGCCCGGCACATTGATGATTTCGGCAATGCCCCCGACGGCGTTCTTGAGCACATCATTGGCGTGGGCAAAAGCCTCGTCCTGCGTGATGTCGTCGCCCAGCACTTCGAGCAGCTTCTCGTTGAGCACCACGATCAGCGAGTCGACATTGGCTTCCAACTCGGCCAGGCCGTTATCGGCGTTGGTCATGCGCCGACCGCCTTCCCAATCGAACGGTTTGGTCACCACGCCAACGGTCAGAATCCCCATCTCCTTGGCGATACGCGCGATCACGGGCGCCGCGCCGGTGCCGGTACCGCCCCCCATGCCGGCCGTGATGAACAGCATGTGCGCGCCGTCAATGGCTGCGCGGATGTCTTCTGCGGCGAGTTCTGCCGATTCCCGGCCTTTATCGGGTTTGCTGCCCGCGCCCAGACCGCTGGTGCCCAGCTGAATGGTGCGGTGCGCCACGCTGCGGCTCAGCGCCTGCGCGTCGGTATTGGCGCAGATGAATTCGACGCCCTGGACCGAGCAGCCGATCATGTGCCCGACCGCGTTGCCGCCGCCGCCACCGACACCGATCACCTTGATCTGGGTGCCCTGGTTGAACGCTTCTTCTTCAATCATTTCGATAGGCATTTTTCTCTCCTGAAGTACAAAAATCTTTAACAGTTGCCGAAAGTGGTTCTAATCATTTACAGGGTGCCCGATCACGAGGGCGGATCGGTGCAGCGCCATCGCCAATGCGGGCTGCCCCTGGCCAACCAGAGGCGATGCCAAAGCCGCCGAACCTCTCGTGGCCGGGCGCACGACTCCAAGCGACTCGCGTCAGCCGCGCTGGGGAAGCGTGCGAAGCCGGCAAGATCCATCAAAAAGCTCCCACAAACCAGTCCTTGATCTGGCCAAAGGCAGTCTTCATCGTTCCGTTCTTCTGCGCAACCTTGAGGCCGCGCATGCGGGCATAACGCGCCTCTTCCAGCAGCCCCATCACCGTGGCCGCACGTGGCTGCGCCACCATGTCGGACAAGCCGCCAGCGTATTTGGGCAGGCCGCGGCGCACCGGCTTGAGGAAGATGTCTTCCCCCAGCTCGACCATGCCCGGCATCACGCAGCTGCCTCCGGTAAGCACCACGCCGGAGGACATCACCTCCTCGTAGCCGGAGTCGCGCATCACCTGATGCACCAGCGAAAAAATCTCCTCGATGCGCGGCTCGATCACACCGGCCAACGCCTGGCGACTGAGCAGCCGGGGGCCGCGGTCACCCAGGCCCGGCACCTCAACCTGCGTCTCAGGGTCGGCCAGCAGTTGCTTGGCACAGCCGCTCTCGACCTTGATGTCTTCCGCGTCCTTGGTTGGCGTGCGCAGCGCCATGGCAATGTCGCTGGTGATCAGGTCACCGGCAATCGGGATCACCGCCGTGTGCCGTATCGCGCCGTTGGTGAAGATCGCCACGTCAGTGGTGCCCGCGCCAATGTCGATCAGCGCCACGCCCAGCTCACGCTCGTCCTGCGTCAGCACCGACAGGCTGGAAGCCAAGGGGTTGAGCATCAGCTGCTCCACCTCCAGGCCGCAGCGGCGCACACACTTGATGATGTTCTCCGCCGCGGTCTGGGCGCCGGTCACGATGTGCACCTTGGCCTCCAGACGCAGGCCACTCATGCCGATCGGCTCTTTCACATCCTGGCCGTCGATGATGAATTCCTGCGGCTCCACCAGCAACAGGCGCTGGTCGGTCGAGATATTGATCGCCTTGGCAGTCTCGACCACGCGCGCCACGTCGGCCTGGGTCACCTCGCGGTCCTTCACCGCCACCATGCCACTGGAGTTGATGCCACGGATGTGGCTGCCCGTAATGCCGGTGAAAACACGCTGTATCTTGCAGTCGGCCATCAGCTCGGCTTCCTTGAGCGCCTGCTGAATGCTGTGCACCGTGGCCTCGATGTTGACCACCACGCCGCGCTTGAGCCCGTTGCTCGGCGCCACACCAAGCCCAGCGAGCTTGAGTTCCCCGCCCGGCAGCACCTCGGCCACCACCACCATCACTTTGGCGGTGCCAATGTCGAGCCCGACGACCAGGTCTTTGTATTCTTTTGCCATATGTTTGCCTACGTGTTCAGTTGCGCTACTTCTTCCTGGGTTCCGTGGCCTGGGTGGTGACGCCGCGCAGGCGAAGGGCATAGCCATCCGCGTGGCGCAGGTCTGCCGTCTCCACCGCCTGTGGCGTGCGCCCGTAGCGGCCCGCCACCTGGGTAACGGTTTTGAGCAGGCGCTGCACCCGCGCCTGGACCTCGGCGGCGCTGCCGCGTCCGAGCTCCAGCACTGCCCCGGTGTCGAGTTGCGCGCGCCAACTGCCCTGGCCACTCAGGTCGAGTTGCTCCAGCGGCAGATCGGCGGCCTCAAACAGGGGTTGCAGCGTCTGGTACATCGCCAGCACCGCGGCGCCCTGACCGCTCGGGCCACTCAGGCGCGGCAGCACGTCTTGCTCGACGTCGCCAATATTGGCCTCGAACACCTCGCCAAAACTGTTGAGCAGGGTCGAGTCACCTTCGGCACCCCAATAGGCCACCGGCTGGTGTTCCTGCAACTCCACGCGCAGACGGTTGGGAAACTCGCGGCGCACCATGGCACGGCGCACCCAGGGCACCGCCTCGAAGGCCGCGCGCGCCAACGCCAGGTCCAGGGTAAAGAAAGTGCCCGACAGTCGTGGCGCCACGTTGGCGCGCAGCGTGACCGCGTTGGTGTGTGCCACGTCGCCCAGCACCGTGATCCCGCGGATCGCAAAGAAGGGGTGGCGCAAGGTCAACGCCAACGCCATCCCGAGCAACGCCAGGACAAACACGACAAACAAGGCCGATGCGGTCATGTTCATCAGTCGAATGTCGAGCGGGATGGCTTGAGCTTCGTTCATACCGTCGCTTGGTTCGGGTCCGGATAGTCCAGCGCCGCCAGTTGCAGCAGTTCCACGCACAGATCGGGATAGCTGATGCCGGCCGCCTTGGCCGACATCGGCACCAGCGAATGGCCTGTCATCCCCGGCGAGGTATTGATCTCCAGCAGGTAGGGCTTGCGGGTGCGCGCATCGATCATCACATCGGCGCGCGCCCAACCGCGGCAACCCAGCACTTGGTAGGCCTTGAGCACCATCGCCTGAATCGCCTGCTCCTCGCCCGCAGGCAAGCCACAGGGCACCAGGTACTGCGTGTCGTTGGTGAAGTACTTGTGCTGGTAGTCGTAGTTGCCCTCGGGCGCGACGATGCGGATCACCGGCAGGGCTCGGGCGCCGTCGCCGCTACCCAGTACTGGACAGGTCACCTCGTCCCCACTGATGAACTGCTCGCACAGCACGTCCGCGTCCAGCGCGGCCGCCTGCTCCACGGCATCCTTCATCTCCGAGTAACCCGCGACCTTGGCCACACCGATGGAGGAACCTTCGCGCGCTGGCTTGACGATCACCGGCAAGCCCAGTTCGTCCGGGATGGCGATCACCTGCGCGCGGGTGTAGCTGCCGCGCCGCAACAGGTGGTAGCGGGGTGTCGGCAAACCCTCGGCCATCCATACGCGCTTGGTCATCACCTTGTCAATCGCAATACTCGACGCCATCACGCCCGAACCGGTGTAGGGGATACCCAGCAGCTCCAGCGCGCCCTGCACCGTGCCGTCTTCGCCAAAGCGCCCGTGCAGGGCGATGAAGCAGCGCGCGAAGCCCTCTCGTTTAAGCTCGCTCAAGTCACGCTCAGCGGGATCAAAGGCATGCGCGTCAACACCCTTGGACAGCAGAGCCTGCAACACCCCCTGGCCGGACATCAGCGAGATCTCGCGCTCCGCCGAAGCGCCGCCCATCAACACCGCAACCTTCCCGAATTTAAGCTTCATCTGACTCACGACGCTTGTCCTGCTTGCGTAGCAAGCTCTGAATTTCGTAGCATTTCAACCAGCTTTGCGGGTACCGAACCGATCGATCCGGCCCCCATGCACAGCACCACATCACCACCGCGCACGTTGTCGACAGTCGTTTGCGGCAAATCGGCAATGTCGTCCACGAACACTGGTTCAACCTTGCCCGCCACCCGCAGGGCGCGTGCCAGCGAACGCCCGTCGGCGGCCACGATCGGCGCCTCGCCAGCCGCATAGACCTCGGCCAGCAGCACCGCGTCGGCCTGCCCAATGACCTTGACGAAGTCCTCGAAGCAGTCGCGCGTGCGGGTGAACCGATGGGGCTGGAACGCCAGCACCAGGCGCCGATCCGGGAACGCGCCACGCGCCGCCGCCAGCGTGGCGGCCATTTCGACCGGGTGGTGGCCATAGTCGTCGATCACGGCAAACGTGCCGCCGTCCTTGGCAGGCAGCTCGCCATAACTTTGGAATCGCCGCCCGACACCATGAAACTCGGCCAGGGCCTTGAGCACCGCCGAGTCTGGCAAGCTGAGCTCGGTCGCCACGGCAATGGCGGACAGCGCGTTGAGAACGTTGTGCCGACCCGCCAGGTTCAACACCACCTCCAGGTCGGGCAGTACGACACCATTGCGCCGCTGCACCGTGAAGTGCATCTGCGCACCCACAGCGCGCACGTTGATGGCGCGCACCTGAGCGTCTTCATTGAAACCGTAGCTTGTCACCGGACAGGTGACCTTGGGCACGATGTCACTCACCGCCGGGTCATCGGTACACAAAATGGCCGTACCGTAGAAAGGCATGCGATGCAGGAAGTCGACAAACGCAGCCTTGAGCCGACCAAAGTCGTGACCATAGGTTTCCATGTGGTCGGCATCGATATTGGTCACGACCGCCATCACCGGCGACAGGTTCAGGAAGGACGCATCGGATTCATCCGCTTCCACCACGATGTAATCGCCCTGCCCCAAGCGGGCATTGGTCCCGACGCGGTTCAAGCGCCCGCCGATCACAAACGTTGGGTCCAATCCAGCTTCGGCGAGCACGCTGGCGACCAGACTGGTGGTGGTGGTCTTGCCGTGCGTGCCGGCGATGGCAATGCCCTGCTTGAGTCGCATCAGCTCAGCCAACATCAGCGCGCGCGGCACCACCGGAATGCGGCGCTCGCGCGCGGCCAGTACCTCCGGGTTGTCAGCTTGCACCGCGGTCGAAGTCACCACCGCATCGGCCCCGGCGACGTGACTGGCGGCATGCCCGACAAAGGTCTGTATACCCAGCGCGGCCAGTCGCTTGAGCGTGGCGCTGTCAGCGAGGTCCGATCCCGAGATGACGTAGCCCAGGTTAAGCAGGACCTCGGCGATGCCCGACATGCCGGAGCCGCCGAGTCCAACGAAGTGAATGTGGCGAATGGCGTGTTTCATGACGTCAGCTCCTCACACGCCACAACAATCATTTCTGTAGCGGTGGTTTTCTCAAGTAATTTGGCTTGTATGGCGCAGGCCAGCAGCTTTGTTCGGTCAGTCTTTTGCAGCACTTTGGCCAGGCTCTCCGGGCTGAGCGCTGACTGCGGCATCAGCCAGCCCGCGCCCTGGTCGACCAGAAAGCGCGCGTTATGGGTCTGGTGGTCGTCCACGGCGGAGGGAAATGGCACGAACAGCGCCGCCGCTCCTACCGCCGCCAGTTCGGTCACGGTACTGGCGCCAGCTCGGCAAATCACCAAGTCGGCCTCGGCAAAGGCTTGCGCCGTGTCGTCGATGAAGGGTGTCAAGTCGGCCAGCACCCCGGCGGCGGTGTAGTTGCCACGCAGTTCGTCAATCTGCTTGGCGCCGCTTTGGTGCAGCACCTGCGGGCGCTGCTCCTTGGGGATCAAGGCCAAGGCGCGTGGCACGATGTCATTGAGCGCGCGCGCGCCCAGACTGCCGCCCACCACCAGCAGCTTCAGTGGCCCGCTGCGTCCGGCAAAGCGTTCGGCCGGGCCAGGGCGGTCCAGAAACGCACTGCGCAGCGGATTGCCAACCCACTGGGCTCGCTTGAGCACATCGGGAAAGGCTGTGAAGACGCGGTCCGCCATGCCGGCCAGCACTCGGTTGGCCATGCCGGCCACCGAGTTTTGTTCATGCAACACCAAGGGCTTGCCCAACCAGACGCTCATCAGACCGGCAGGAAAAGTGATGTAGCCGCCCAGCCCAAGCACCACATCGGGCTTGATCCGGCGCAGCACCCGCAAGCTCTGCCAGAAAGCGCGCAGCAGGCGCCAGGGCAACATAATCAGCGTGACAAAGCCCTTGCCGCGCACGCCCGAGAAATCAAGCGCCTCAAAGGCAAAGCCGTGCTTGGGCACCAGTTGGCTCTCCATGCTCGGACTGGCGGGCGTGCCGCTTCCACCGAGCCACTGCACCCGCCAGCCGCGTTCGCGCAGCGCCTGCGCCACGGCCAGCCCCGGGAAGATATGCCCACCCGTGCCGCCGGCCATCACCAGTGCGGTTCGCCCTTGACCTACCCGGACCATACCGTGTGTAGCGGTGCTCATCGCGTCCGCCCCCCATGCATCATCTGGCGGTTCTCAAAGTCCACCCGCAACACCACCGCAATGGCGATCAGGTTGACCAGGATCGCAGAGCCGCCGTAACTCATCAGCGGCAGGGTCAGGCCTTTGGTGGGCAGCGCGCCCAGGTTCACGCCCATGTTGATGAAGGCCTGAAAACCCATCCAGACCGCCACGCCCTGCGCCACCAGGCCGGCAAACACCCGGTCCAGCGCGATCGCCTGGCGCCCGATGTGCATCATGCGCCGCGTCAGCCACAGAAACAGGCCGATCACGCACAGCACGCCCACCAGGCCAAACTCTTCACCAATCACCGCCAGCAGGAAGTCGGTGTGGGCTTCGGGCAGCCAGTGCAACTTTTCCACGCTGCCGCCAAGCCCGACACCAAAGATCTCGCCACGGCCGATGGCAATCAGCGAGTGCGTGAGCTGGTAGCCCTTGGCCAGCGCATTCTTTTCGCTCCACGGGTCGAGGTAGGCGAAGATGCGTTCCCGCCGCCAGTCGCTCAAGGCAATCATCACGCCAAAAGCCACCACCAGCACGGTGGCAATCAGCAGGAACATGCGAACGTTGACCCCGCCCAGGAACAGGATTCCCATGGCGATCACGGCAATCACCATGAAGGCGCCCATGTCCGGTTCGGCCAGCAGCAGCAGCCCGACCACCGCCACTGCCACGCCCATGGGTGCCACGGCGCGAAAGAAGCGCTCCTTCACGTCCATTTTGCGCACCATGTAGTCGGCCGCGTACAGCAGTACGGCGAACTTGGCGATTTCCGATGGCTGAAAGCCCAGAGGTCCCAGCGCTATCCAGCGCCGCGCACCATAGACGACTTTGCCCACATGCGGGATCAGCACGGCTACCAGCAGCACCAGCGACACCACGAACAGCCAGGGCGCCGCCTGCTCCCAAGTCTTCAGGGGTATCTGGAAGGCCAGCAGCGCGGCGACGAAGGCGACGATCAGCCACATCACATGGCGGGTCAGAAAGTACGTATGTGTGTACTTGGCAAAGCGTGGGTTGTCTGGCATGGCGATGGACGCCGAGTAGACCATCACCAGCCCCCAGGCCAACAGAGCCACCGTGACCCAGACCAGCGGCTGATCGAAGCCGGTCACGCGCGAAGACGCCACTCTGGCGCCCAGGCTGCGGGTGGCGCCCAGGCTGCGGGTATCGGCAGGCCGTCGGCGGCGGGCTTCATCAGGCCCGAGAACCAGGCCATCACGCGCTGGGTCAGGCTACTCACGCGGCGCCCTCCCATTGCACGCCGGCCGCGTTGGCCAGCTCGGCCACGGCGTCACGGAAGGCGCGGGCGCGATGCTCATAGTTGTCAAACATGTCGAAGCTGGCGCAGGCGGGCGACATCAACACGGCGTCGCCGGCGTGGGCCACACGGTTGGCCTGCGCGACCGCTTGCGCCATGCTCGGCGCGTCGATCAGCGACACACCACACTGCGCCAGGGCAGCGCCGATGCGCGAGGCGTCACGGCCGATCAGCACGACCGCCCGCGCATGGCGCGACACCGGCCCTGCCAACGGATCAAAGTCCTGCCCCTTGCCATCGCCGCCCAAAATGACGACGACCTTGCGTTCGGCGCCCAGACCATTGAGCGCAGCGACCGTGGCACCCACGTTGGTGCCCTTGCTGTCGTCAAAGAACTCAACCTCGTTGAGCATCCCCAACGACTCAACGCGATGCGGCTCGCCCCGGTACTCGCGCAAGCCGTACAACACCGGGCCCAGGGCGCAGCCCGCCGCGCCACACAAGGCCAGCGCCGCCAGCGCATTGACAGCGTTGTGCCGCCCACGGATGCGCAGCGCGTCCGCAGGCATCAGGCGCTGGAAGTGCAGTTCTTCCTCCTGATCGCGCTTCTTCTTCAGGGTCTCGTCGGCCTCCAGCGCACGCACCAGCCAGGCCATGCCATTGACCTGCTCAATGCCATAGTCGCCGGGTCGCTGCGGCATGTCGGCACCAAAGGTGATATGCGCGCGCGGTTGCGGCCGTGACGCGCGCCCACGCGACGCCGGGGCACCGGGCGCTGGCGATGCGTCGCTCAACATGCCCATCACCACCGGGTCCTCGCGGTTGAGCAACATCAGCGTTTGCTTGCCGAAAACGCGCGCCTTGGCGGCGGCATAGGACGCCATGTCACCATGCCAATCCAAGTGATCCTGTGTCACGTTCAGCACGACGGCGGCCAGGGGTTCGAAGTCTTCAACGCCGTCGAGCTGGAAGCTCGAGAGCTCAATGACCCACACCTCGGGCAAGCTATCCTGGTCGAGATGCTGCGCCAACGTATCCAGCAGCGTCGGGCCAATGTTGCCGGCCACCGCCACGGTCTTGCCACTGCGTTCGACCAGTTGGCCAGTCAGCGAGGTGACGGTGGTCTTTCCATTGGTGCCGGTCACGGCCAGCACCGCGGGCGCATAGGCACGCTGGGTCTTGAGCGCCGCAAGCGCCTGGGAGAACAGGTCCAACTCACCGGCCACGCGCAGGCCGCGCTGAGCCGCCGCCGAGTACAAGGGTGCCACGGCGTCAGGTGAGAGGCCGGGACTCTTGAACACGCGGTGCACTTCCAATCCTTCCAGCAGCGCGGCGTCAAGCGCCCCGCTGACAAAGCGGGCGCTGGGCACTTCGCTTTGCAGTGCTGGCAATTGCGGCGGGGCGCTACGCGTGTCGGCCACCGTCACCCGCGCGCCATTGCGCGCACACCAGCGCGCCATCGCCAGGCCTGACGCGCCCAGGCCCAGAATCAATACGTGTTGGTTCTCAAACAGTGGCTGCACGGCTACCTCAGCTTCAGCGTCGACAAGCCAACCAGACACAACAGCATGGTGATGATCCAGAAGCGAACCACCACTTGCGTCTCCTCCCAGCCGCTCTTTTCGAAATGGTGATGCAACGGTGCCATCTTGAGCAAGCGCTGACCCTGCCCGTACTTGCGCTTGGTGTACTTGAAGTAAGTCACCTGCAGCATCACCGACAGCGCCTCCACCACGAAGATGCCCCCCATGATGGCCAGTACGATCTCCTGGCGCACGATCACGGCGATCGTGCCCAACGCCCCACCAAGCGCCAGAGCGCCAACATCACCCATGAACACCTGAGCCGGATGGGTGTTGAACCACAGAAAGGCAAGTCCCGCGCCGGCCATGGCAGAGCAGAAGATCAGCAACTCGCCCGAACCCGGAATGTGCGGAAAGAACAAGTACTTGGAAAACACCGCGCTACCGGTGACGTAGGCGAAAACACCCAGCGAAGAACCCACCATGACGACCGGCATGATCGCCAGACCGTCGAGCCCATCGGTCAGATTGACCGCATTGCTCGATCCCACAATCACCAGGTAGGTCAGGATCACAAAACCGAAAACGCCCAAGGGATAGCTGACCTCCTTGAAGAAGGGCAGCAACAAGCCCGCCTTGGGCGGCAAGTTGACATCGAAGCCGGACTGCACCCACTTGAAGAACAGCTCCAGCACGCGCAGATTCGAGCTCTCCGAAATGCTGAACACCAGATACAAGGCCGCCACCAGACCAATGACGGACTGCCAGAAATACTTCTCGCGCGAACGCATCCCTTCCGGGTCCTTGTTGACCACCTTGCGCCAATCGTCCACCCAGCCGATCGCGCCAAACCCAAGCGTGACCAGCAGCACGATCCAGACAAACCGATTGGTCAGATCGAACCACAACAGAGTTGATACCGCAATGCACAGCAGGATCAGCACACCACCCATGGTCGGTGTGCCGCTCTTGCTGAGGTGACTTTGCATGGCGTAGCCGCGGATCGGTTGCCCGATCTTCAGTGCGGTGAGTCGGCGGATCACGAACGGGCCGGCCGCAAGGCCCATCAGCAGTGCCGTCAACGCCGCCATCACAGCGCGAAAGGTCAGATACTGAAACACCCGAAGGAAGCCAAGTTCAGGCATCAGTGTCTGCAACCACTGGGCCAGACTCAACAGCATGGGGCCCTCCGGGACAAGGACTCAAGCCGCATGGGTTTCTTCCTTTTCGCTTGATACAGCGCTGGTGATCGCCTGCACCACCCGCTCCATCTTCATGAAACGCGAGCCCTTGACCAGCACGCTGCCCATGTGCGGCAAGGCCGCCAGCACCGCCGCATTGAGCGACTGCACGCTGGCAAAGTGGCGCCCCCCGTGGAACTGGTCACTGGCCGCGGCTGAAGCCTCGCCCAACGTCATCAAGCGGTCGATGCCCGCCGCATGAGCCTCGCGCCCCGCCTGCGCGTGAAAGGCTGAGCCCTGGTCGCCCACCTCTCCCATGTCACCAAGCACCAGCAGGCGCGGACCGGGCAAACTGGCCAGTACCGCCACGGCGGCGCGCACCGAGTCGGGGTTGGCGTTGTAGGTATCGTCCACCACCGTCAAGGCCTTGCCGTCGCAGCGCAGCGTGATGGCCCGGGAACGCCCCTTGACCGGTTCAAAGGCCGACAGTCCGGTGGCGATGGCGCTCAGTGGCACGCCAGCAGCCAACGCACAGCAGGCAGCCGCCAACGAATTACGCACGTTGTGCAGACCTGCAATGTGCAGCGCATACTTCAAGTCCCCGACCGGGGTGTCGGCGGCCACTTGCCAGCGGTCACCCGACCACTCCGCGCTTTGGCAAAGGACATCGGGCGAGCCCTGGGTCTGATCCATGCCGAAACACAAAGTGGCACGTTGCGCCGCCCTGGCCAACCACAGTGGCGTGAACGCATCGTCTTGGGGAAACACGGCTACGCCGTTGCCCGGCAAGGCGTCAATGACACTGCCGTTCTCCAGCGCCACTGCTTCGACCGTGGCCATGAATTCCAGATGCTCACGCTGCGCGTTGTTGACCAGCGCCACCGTGGGTTGGGCGATGGCGGCCAGCGTGGCAATCTCACCGGGGTGGTTCATGCCAAGCTCGACCACCGCCACTTGATGTTCGGCGCGCAGTCGCAGCACGGTCAGGGGCACGCCAATCTCGTTGTTGAAGTTACCCTGCGTTGCCAGAACGGCCCCCGGCTTGAACGCCTGCAGGATCGACGCGATCATCTGCGTCACGGTGGTCTTGCCGTTACTGCCGGTGACGGCGATCAGCGGCAATTTGAACTGGGCACGCCAGCCCGTCGCAAGTTGCGCCAACGCGCATTTGACGTCGGGCACCATCACACCCGGCAAACCAGACGCCTGGAGTCGTGCCAGTGCGTCGCCCTGGCAGAGCGCCGCCACGGCGCCCTTGACGCGCGCCTCAATCAGGAAGTCACTGCCGTCAAAGCGCTCCCCACGCAGCGCCACAAACAGATCGCCAGCCTGCAGCGTGCGCGTATCCGTGTGCACACGCTGCACGCCTACAGCGCCGTTGCCCACCAGCGTTGCGTCGGTCAGCCAAGGCAATACGCCCGACAGGGTCATGGCGTCATTCATGCGAGATGTCCTGCCGGGGCGCAGGCGCTGGCCACACGGCCAGGGCCTGTCCTACCTGTTGCACATCGGAAAACGGCCGGCGCACGCCGGCCACTTCTTGATAGTCCTCGTGGCCCTTGCCGGCCACCAGAACCACGTCCAGGGGCCCGGCCTGCGCGACGCTCTGCGCGATGGCCAGGGCGCGGTCGGACTGCACGGTGGCCGAGCCATCATGCGTTACCCCCAGCAAAATCTGGCTGATGATAGCCTGCGCCCGCTCCCCGCGAGGGTTGTCGCTGGTCACGACGATACGGTCAGCATGGCGGGCCGCGACGGCGCCCATCAGTGGCCGCTTGATCGGATCGCGATCACCGCCGCAACCAAACACGCACCAAAGTCGGCCACCGCGTTGCTGGGCCAGGGCGTGCAGCGTGGACAGCGCCTTGTCCAAAGCATCCGGGGTGTGGGCATAGTCCACAACGACCAAGGGTTGGCCCGCCGCGCCTAGGCATTGCATGCGACCTGGCACGGGAGTCAGTGATTGGCACGCCTGCGCCGCCGCTGCCAACGGCACGCCAAGCGTGCGCATGCCGGCCAGTACCACCAGCACATTGGACACGTTGTAGTGACCGATCAAAGCCGTCTGCAGCCGATGCGTGTCGGCGCCCTCATGCACGTCGAACGTGAGGCCACGTTCACCGTAACGAATGTCGTCCGCGTGCAAACGGGCCGGCTCACGACATGAAACCGTCCACAAGTCAAGTGCACCCTCACGCAGCGAGTTGGCCAGTTGCTCGCCGTGGGCGTCATCAACGTTGACAACCGCCGCACGCAATCCGGGCCAGGCAAACAGCTTGCGTTTGGCCTGCCAGTAGGACGCCATGTCGCCGTGGTAGTCCAGGTGGTCCTGGGTCAGGTTGGTCAACAAGGCAGTGTGAATGCTCGTGCCGTCAAGTCGCTGCTCGACGATGCCAATGGAGGACGCTTCGATCGCGCAGGCGGCAAAGCCGGCATCGACAAAGCGGCGGAAGCTTTGCTGCAGCAACACCGGGTCGGGTGTCGTCAAGCCGGTCGACACCACTGCCAGAGGGTCGTCTGCGCTGCAGCCTGGCAGCGGCGGCACCCCCACACCCAGCGTGCCCACAACGGCGCAGCGCTGTGTCAGCGGCGCGGGCAAGGTGCTCAGGGCCTGCGCCAGCCACCAACTGGTGGAGGTCTTGCCGTTGGTGCCGGTCACCGCCAGCACACGCAACGCCTGCGAGGGATCTGCATAGTAGGCCGCAGCAATTGGCCCGGACGCGGCCTTGAGCGCGACGTAGCTGGCGACGGTCGCATCGTCGAAGGCAAACGCTTCGACACCGTCGCGCTCGACCAGACAGGCCGCCGCACCACGGCGCAGGGCATCCGCCACGTGGGCGCGGCCATCAGTGGCGGCGCCGGGCCAGGCGATGAAGCCATCGCCCGCCTGCACCTGGCGGCTGTCGGTGCGCAGGGCCCCATGCACGCGCGCACGAAGCCAGGCCGCAGCCTCCTGGGGACTGTGCAGGGCCAGCATCAGAAGCTCTCCTCCTCAGCTTGGGCCACGATCTGCGGTCGCACATTCATGTCCGGTTGCACGCCCAACATGCGCAACGACTGCTGCACCGTCTCGCTGAACACGGGCGCGGCCACATCCCCGCCAAAATGCTTTCCATTGTTGGGCTCGTCAATCATCACCGCCACCACAATGCGCGGCCGATCGATCGGGGCCATTCCCACGAAGAAGCTGCGATACTTTTTGTCAGCGTAGCCGCGGCCCTCTTGTTTGTGAGCGGTGCCGGTCTTGCCACCCACCGAGTAACCCATGGTCTGGGCCTTCGGCGCCGTGCCGCCCGCGACGGTGGCCATGTGCAACATGTTGCGCAGCGCCGCCGCCGTGGGCTCGCTCATGACACGCACACCGGCCACCTGCTCGGGCGACTTGAGCATCGTGACCGGCACCCATTCGCCATCACGCGCAAACACGCTGTAGGCACTGGCCAGCTGAAACAGACTGGTCGACAGGCCGTAGCCGTAGCTCATGGTGGCTTGCTCGATCGGTCGCCAGGTCTTGTGGGCGCGCAAACGCCCGCTCACAGCGCCAGGGAACGGCACCCGGGGCTTCTGTCCGAGACCAACGTGGTTAAACATCTCCCACATCTCGCGTGGCTGCATCTGCATGGCCATCTTGACCGTGCCCACGTTGCTGGACTTCTGAATCACCTCATTGACCGTCAACACCCCATGCGGGTGGGCATCGCTGATGGTGGCGCTGCCAATGTGGATGCGCCCCGGCGCGGTCTGAATCGCCGTGTCAGGCGTCACGAGCCCCTTCTCCAGCGCCAGCGCAACCACAAAGGGTTTCATGGTCGAGCCCGGCTCGAAGGTATCCGTCAGGGCGCGATTGCGAAGTTGCGCGCCACTCAGGTTCTGGCGCTTGCCTGGCGAGTAACTGGGGTAGTTCGCCAGCGCCAACACTTCACCGGTGAGCACATTGAGCACCACCACACTGCCAGCCTTGGCCTTGTGCTCCAGCACCGCGTCGCGCAGCTTTTGGTAGGCGAAGAACTGCACCTTGCTGTCAATGCTCAATTGGATGTCAGGGCCGTCCACTGGCGACACCTGCTCACCCACCGCCTCGACCACCTGACCGAGCCGATCCTTGATGACACGGCGCGAACCGGCACGTCCGACCAGGTTGTGGTTGAAGGCCAGCTCGACACCCTCTTGTCCGGCGTCTTCGACATTGGTAAAGCCGACCACGTGCGCCGCCGCCTCGCCCTCGGGGTACTGACGTTTGTACTCTTTGCGTTGGTAAATGCCCTTGATGCCCATGGCCGCCACTTGGGCCGCAACCGACTCGTCGACCTGGCGCTTGAGCCAAACGAAAGTCTTGTCGTCGTTGGCCAGGCGCTTGCTCAACTCCGCCGCTGGCATGTCCAGCAATTTGCTGAGCCGCTTGAGCTGCTCAGGGTTGAGGTCGACGTCTTCGGGGATCGCCCAGATACTGGGCGCTGGCACACTGGAGGCCAAAATCAAGCCGTTGCGGTCCAGTATTCGCCCCCGGTTGGCCGGCAGATCCAGCGTTCGGGCAAAACGCACCTCACCTTGCTTCTGGAAAAAATCATTCGCCACCACCTGGATATAGGCAGCGCGCGCGGCCAGCCCCATAAAGGCCAGCGCCACGGCCGCCACCACCAGCTTGCTGCGCCAGACCGGGGTTCGGCTGGCCAGCAGCGGGCTCGACGTGTAAACCACGCTGCGGCTCATGGCCCCACCCTCATTTGCGTAAGCGTCGGGCTCATGGTGTACCTGCGCTGCCGCCTGAAGTTCGCGCTGACGCGGGCGCGTCCACGGCCCGCCCAACCATGGCAACGCCGCGTCCATCGCCCGTAACGTACAGGGTAATGGCCGGCGACGCGGTTCGCATCTGCAACTGCTCCTTGGCGAGTTTCTCGACCCGCAACGGTGTGGCTTGCGCACGCTTTTCAACTTGCAGGCGCTCGCTCTCAACCTCCAGCCGGCGCGCCTCGGCGCGGGCGCGGTCCAGCTCGGCAAACAGGCGGCGTGACTCATACTGAACATTGACCAGATACAAGGCGCTGGTCAGCACAGCCAGCAACAACACCAGGTTCAGGCGCATCATGGTGTGTGGGTCCGTTGTGCGACGCGCATCACAGCGCTGCGCGAACGCGGGTTGGCGCTCACCTCATGCGCGCCCGGTTTGATGCGACCCAGGGAGCGCAGCCGCATCGGCTTGGGCGGCGCAAGCGGCGCGCGCCGGTCATAACCGTCGCGCGAGTGCGCCGCGACGAACTGCTTGACGATGCGGTCCTCCAGCGAGTGGAAACTGATCACGACCAGGCGACCTCCAGGCTCCAGTACCTTCAAGCTGGCGTCTAGCGCCTGTTGCAGCTCTTCAAGCTCGGCATTGATGAAAATCCGAAGAGCCTGAAATGTGCGCGTTGCAGGGTTCTGGCCCGGCTCGCGGGTTTTGACCGCGCCAGCCACGAGCTGGGCCAGCTCGGCGGTGGTTGAAATTGGGCCCCGTTCCTGTCGGCGAGCAACAATCGCCTTTGCAATTGCCCCAGCAAACCGTTCTTCACCGTAGTCACGTATCACCTCCGCTATTGAGTTGAGTTCGGCCTGGGCCAGCCACTGCGCCACGCTCTGACCGCGCGTGGTGTCCATGCGCATGTCCAACGGGCCGTCGGACCGAAAGCTGAAACCTCGCGCCGGGTTGTCGACCTGCGGCGAGCTGATGCCAAGGTCGAGCAAAATGCCAGCGACGCTGCCGACAGGCAACTCGCCAAGGTGTGCAAAGCCCTGATGACGAATGGTGAATCGTGGATCGCCGATCGTGGCCGCTTCGGCCACCGCCTCGGGGTCCTTGTCGAATGCCACCAGCCGACCGTTTGACCCCAGACGCGACAGGATCAGGCGCGTGTGCCCGCCGCGGCCAAATGTGGCGTCGACGTAGGTCGACTCGGCGGCGCGAACATCGCCTGGCGCCGCATCCGGATTGCTGAAAAGAGCTTCGACTGCTTCGTTCAACAAGACGGTGGTGTGATTCCATGAAGTTTCCACCGCCGCCCTCTAGAAGGAAAAGTCCTTGAAGACATCGGGCATCTCACCCTGCATGGCCTTTGCTTCCTGCGCGTCGTAAGTGGCCTTGTCCCACAATTCAAAGTGGTTGCCCATGCCAAGCAACATGGTGTCCTTGGCGATGCCCGCGGCCTCGCGCAACTCAGGCGACACCAGCACCCGTCCGGTGGCATCCATGTCGACATCCATCGCATTGCCCAGAAAGATGCGCTTCCACCACTGCGCCGACATCGGCAGTGCTGCGATGCGTTCACGAAACTTCTCCCACTCTGGCCGCGGGAACACCATCAGACAGCCATGCGGGTGTTTGGTGATGGTGAGCTGTCCGCTTGCGGTGGCGTTCAGCACGTCACGATGCCGGGTCGGCACCGACAGCCGCCCCTTGCCATCCAGACTTAACGAAGACGCCCCTTGAAACACGACCGCACACCCTCTTTTGTTCGCGGCGAACCAACTTGAGTTCAAATTGATCCCGGCCGAAACCTTGCTCTGACCATGCGATTAAGGTGTGAATGTCCAAAGACACTTTTCACCACTTAATTGCACTTTTTTGCACTGTAGCAGCAAATGCCATGACAGCAAGAGGGCTTGCCATTATTTTTTCAATGAAATCAATGACTTAGACTCGATTTTGAAGGCACATTGCATTCAAATATCGTTCTAGATTAAGTACTTAGCAAGCGTTATGAAAGTGATCCTTGAAGGTCGTTTCAATTCGTTAACTGACGTTAACTGGGGTCAGATTTCGACTTCCCCACGACACCTCCGGCCCGACCGGGCGGCCGGCTCAAGATAGTACGCCAGGGTACGCCGGGGTCTGACCCCAATTAATGTGGCATCAATTGACCATTGGATGGCCCCAGTTGCGAAGCCCGATCCGACCTAAAGAATGTAGCGCGACAGGTCTTCATCCTGGCTGAGGTCCTGCAGGCGCCCATCGACGTAGCCGGCATCGACCTTGATCACTTGGCCGCTCAGCTTGGCGGCGTTGAAACTGACTTCCTCCAGCAGGCGCTCCATCACGGTCGACAAGCGACGTGCGCCAATGTTCTCAGTGCGTTCATTGACTTCAAAAGCGATGGCCGCCAGCCGCGTGATGCCTTCATCGGTAAATTCGATGGTGACCTGTTCCGTAGCGAGCAGCGCCTGATATTGCTTGACCAGCGAGGCATGGGTCTGCGTCAGGATCGCCACGAAGTCCCGCACCGAGAGCGACTGCAACTCCACCCGAATCGGAAAACGCCCCTGCAGCTCGGGAATCAGGTCGCTCGGTTTGCTCAGGTGAAAAGCCCCCGAAGCGATGAACAAGATGTGATCCGTCTTGACCATGCCGTACTTGGTGGAAACCGTGGTCCCCTCCACCAGTGGCAATAAGTCGCGCTGCACGCCCTGGCGTGACACCTCGGCTCCGCTGCCTTCGCTGCGTGAAGTCACCTTGTCGATTTCGTCAATGAACACAATGCCGTTTTGCTCCAGCATGTGCAGCGCCTGAGTCTTGATGTCTTCTTCGTTGACCAGCTTGGCCGCTTCCTCATCGGTGAGCAGCTTCATGGCCTCGCCGATCTTGAGCTTGCGCTGCTGCCGCTTGGACTGGCCCAACTGGCCAAACATGCCGCGCAGTTGCTCGGTCATCTCCTCCATACCGGCTGGCCCCATGATCTCCAACTGCCGCGAGGGTTGCGCTACATCGATCTCGATCTCGCGCTCGGCCAACTGGCCTTCACGCAACTTCTTGCGAAACACTTGCCGCGCAGTATTGGGCGGTGCCCCAGCATCGACCACTGCGTCAGATCGGGCCAAGGGCACCAGCGCGTCAAGAATGCGTTCCTCGGCGGCATCTTCGGCGCGCGTTCGCACCTTCTTCATTTCAGTGCTGCGGGTTTGCTTGACCGCAATATCGGCCAAGTCCCGAATGATGGCGTCGACATCCTTGCCAACGTAGCCAACCTCGGTGAACTTGGTCGCCTCGACTTTGATAAAGGGTGCATCGGCTAGCCGCGCCAGACGCCTGGCAATCTCAGTCTTGCCAACCCCCGTCGGGCCAATCATCAGAATATTCTTGGGCGTGATCTCGACGCGCAGGCCGGGCTCGACCTGCTGACGGCGCCAGCGATTGCGCAACGCAATGGCCACGGCGCGCTTGGCCTGTTGCTGGCCAACAATGTGTTTATCAAGTTCGGAGACGATCTCCTGCGGGGTCATCGAGGACATGGGTTATTGGCTCTTCTGATCAGTTTATGGGGGCGTCCCAATGCATGACTGCAGGACTCATGGATTGCCACGCTGCGCTCGCGATGACGACCGGCTCATGGAACCCGCAATGAGGCAACGACGACGGGTGACCATGACTTGGGCACGCCCCCCCAATGGCACAGAGCTTGCGCTGCGCGTCGCGGCGGTCTGCCCTGCAAAGTCTCATAAGGTCTCAATGGTGTGGTTCATGTTGGTGTAGATACACAGCTCACCCGCAATCTGCAACGACTGTTTGACGATGTCGCTGGCCGACAGTTCGGTGTGATTGAGCAGCGCCACCGCGGCCGCCTGCGCATAGGCGCCGCCAGAGCCAATTGTCACAATGCCGTTCTCAGGTTCGAGCACGTCACCGTTGCCGGTAATGATGAGCGAACTCTCCAGATCCGCCACCGCGAGCATCGCTTCAAGGCGGCGCAACACGCGGTCGGTACGCCAGTCCTTGGTCAACTCGATGGCCGAGCGCACCAAGTGGCCTTGGTGTTTTTCCAGCTTGGCTTCAAATCGTTCGAACAAGGTGAAGGCGTCGGCGGTGGCGCCGGCAAAGCCGGCCAGCACCTTGCCATGGTAGAGCTTGCGCACCTTGCGCGCCGTGCCCTTGACCACAATGCTGCCCAGCGTGACCTGACCGTCGCCGCCGATGGCGACCTGCATGCCCTGCGGCGTCTGACGGCGCACGCTGATGATGGTGGTTCCGTGAAATTGTTCCATGTGTGTTCCAGATCGGGCTGATTCCTGCGCTTGCAAGACCGTGTCGCGCGCCGAATCACGGTGAAAACGGGTCAGCTGGTGCGCAACACCACGCGGGCATGCTCATTGATGCCAATGACACTGAAGAATGCCGCAATCAACCGATGTACCTCACGAAACTGCACTTGGCAGCCTTCGGCCTGGCGCACCGCCACCCAGTTCAGGATGCTACCCGCTGCCGAAAAATCGACTCGTATCAGGCGCGCGCAAGAGATCACCAGCCGATCCGCGCCAAGCAGCCCTGCCTGCAATTTGTCGAGCGCCTCCGCAGCGTCTCCCAGAATCTCGCCGGTCAGCTCGACCACTGTGGCGGGCATGGCATCGAGCCCCATCGGCGCAGTCAGGGCCTGACCCATGCCGGTATCCCACTGCTGGGAGTCAGCGCCTTCGAGATCGGTCACATCACTGCGATCGGCGGCTGCGGCAGCTTCCTCGCGCACAAAACCACACAAGGGGTCTTGCCAGGACGGCGGAGACACTTCGAACGTGATGCAGTACTCCAGTGCCGCCAACTCAAACTCATCCTGCATGCGCATGATGCGTAACCCATCCAGGCGCAAGCTCCACCACAGCAGGTCGACCGTCTTGTCGCCCGAGGGTGCACAGGCCTTGAGCGTGCGCTCCAACGCCTCTGCACCGCCAAAGTTGAGCGTGACCGGCGTCGCACACCACTCGGCGAACATGTTGGCCAACAGCTCCATCGCGTCGGGTGCAATGGTGCTCAGTCGTGTCCAGTCCAGTTGCCACGGCGAGCGCGCATGCTGCAGTCGCGCGCGTAGACTCATCACCGATTGCAGATCGAGCTCGGCAGGGCACTCCCAGGCACCCGAGCTGGGCAACATGCTCGGCGACAGCACTGGCCTGGGCGCGGTAGCGGCTTCCTTGCGGCCCAACTGCTCAGGCATCGAAAACCACGCCGGGGCCGATCGGCCGAAACGCTCAGCGTATTCAATCGCCACCCGATCGAATTTGGCCTGCTGACCGGTCGCGCGGTAGAGGTCGAACAAGGCGCCCGCCCATACATCGGCGGACTCCGGGCTAACCTGGTCGCCATGCAGGGCATCGAGCAAGCCGGACTCTGCGCCTGCGTCGTCACCATTGGCAAATCGGATCGCCGCCTCTTCGAGGTCGGGATCAGCCAGGTTGTCGCCCAGTTCGATCGCGGAGACACTGGAGCTGGCAAATCCGCTACCTCCAAAACCGCTGCGCCCACTACGAGCGGGCGCATGAATAGCCGCCTGTCGCAAACTAGGATCTGCTTCGTAATTCAAGGGCCCCGCCGTGGCGCCCATTTGGGTCGGCGCCTCCTCGGCACGGTGCCACGCGGAGCCGGAACTGGACTCGATCTCTGAGGCCTGAGTCGGCGCAAAACTGCTGCCCCGCTCGGAGTTTTGACTGCTCGAGGCGAAGCTGTCCTGCTGCGTCATCGGCACATTGGAGGACATCGGGAAGCCATTGGACGCGACCGCCGCGTCTTCTTGCTTGCCCTTCCACCATTGCTTGGACATTTGGGCTTC
This sequence comes from Candidatus Rhodoferax odensensis, assembly GCA_016718405.1. Lineage (GTDB taxonomy): Bacteria > Pseudomonadota > Gammaproteobacteria > Burkholderiales > Burkholderiaceae_C > Rhodoferax_D > Rhodoferax_D odensensis. The sequence continues at coordinate 109,840 of JADKDJ010000006.1, read as the reverse complement.
GATCTCGTCAATCTTCTTGAGCGTCATGGCCCGGTCGTCCGGATTGGACGCCAGACTGCTCTGGAAGAAGGACGGCCGCCCTCCCTGGTCGGAGCTGACCGTGGGCTCGTTGCGACGCAACTTGCGCAGTTGGTCGAACTCACGCCGCCGCACAAAATCGTTTTGTCGCTTGCGCTCGATCATCTCCTTGAGCGCTTGCTTGCTGTAACCGCTGTCGGCCTCTGGCTCCTGGTTGTCGAGTTCGCTCCAGTCCTTGGTTGGGTTGCGCACGAAGCGCGCCACCTTGGACAGTAAACCGGAGCTATTGTCTTTGGTCGCCATGGGCAAGAAGTCTCGATGGTCCGAAGTCCGCGCCGCGTGCGGCGTCAATCTCCAAACATCTTTTGCTTGAGTTCGCGCCGCTGCTGAGCCTCCAGCGAGAGCGTGGCCGTGGGTCGGGCCAGCAATCGCCCGACGCCGATGGGCTCACCGGTCTCATCGCAATAGCCGTAGTCACCGGCATCAATACGGGCAATGGACTGCTCGATCTTCTTGAGCAGCTTGCGCTCGCGGTCACGGGTTCGCAACTCCAGCGCATGCTCTTCCTCAATGGTGGCACGGTCCGCTGGATCGGGCACGACGACGGTGTCTTCGCGCAAATGCTCGGTAGTCTCGCCCGCCATGCTGAGAATATCCTGCTTGAGAACTGACAGCTTCAGGCGAAACACCGCCAACTGGGTGGCGTTCATGTACTCGGCGTCGGGCATGGCCAGCAGGTCAGCATCGGTGAGCTGCTCCAAGGGTTTGGTCTTCCAGTTGTTAGCGAGCTTGGGGTCTTTTTTGGCAGCCGAGGCAACCGGGGGAGCAATAAGGGGGTCGGACATGGTTTGAATATAACTGGCTTTGGCGGCCGTCGAGGCGACCGATTGGGCCATGGAGGGAACGGTTAACTGTGCCAGGCGTGACGAGGGACGCCCAGCTTTGGGAGCCAGCGCTGGCGTTGCAGGCGCGACCGGCAAACTGCGCCCGGGCGAAGCAACTGCGGAACTGACCGGCGCCAACGTGGCAGGTGCGGTGGCAGCATCTCTCGATTTGGCAACAGCCGCGGGCGCCTTCACTGGGCTGCTCGCCTTTTTGAGATCGACCTTGGCCGGCACCTGCGCGGCAACTTTTGCACCGGGCTTGGACGGTGCGACTTTGGCGCTGGGCTTGGCTGTCTTGGTCGACGTCACCTTACCCGGCTTGGCCGCTGCGGCTTTGACCGGTTTAGCGGGTTTGACCGAAGTCGGTTTGGCCGGTTTTGAGGCTTTGGCCGGCGCGGTCTTGGCGTGGGGTTTAGCCTTTTCAGCCACCGCCTTGGCCGGCTTGGCCGATTTGGCTGGCTTGACCGTGGACTTGGCTGGCGTCACTTGGGTTTTGGTCTTGGCCACTGGCGCAGCCTTGGCCTTGGGAGCGGGCTTTCCTTTCGCGACGACTTTGGTGGCTTTGGGGGCAGGCTTGGCTTTGACGGGTTGGGTTTTCACTTCTTGTCTCCTCGCAGAGTGCGCCTGCGCATGCACAGGGGATCCGGTCGATCCGCTGGGCCTGCGCTTGTGGTCTGCATCGCTTGCAGTTATACCCCGTTTGTCGCCCTTTGCGGGCGCGCTGTCGGGGTGGTCGCTGGCGCGCGAGTGTACAGGTTTACCCATTGGGAAACCCATCAGTTGCAAAATCGAGACAATCATCTGGCTCCCGCTCAAGTGGTGGCTATAGGGTCAAACAAGGCATTGTTCCAGGCCCTGCAACAAGATGTCTTTTGGCAGATCAATGCCAATGAACACCATCTTGCTCGAACGCTGCTCTCCCGCTGCCCAACTCGGGCCGAGGTCGCTACCCATCAGTTGATGGACGCCCTGGAAAATGACTTTTCGGTCCGTCCCGGTCATGTTCAACACGCCTTTATAGCGCAACATCCTGGGGCCGTAGATGTTGACGATGGCGCCCAGAAAGTCTTCCAGCTTGGCAGGATCGAAGGCGCGCTCGGACCTGAACACGAAGCTCTTGACATCGTCGTCATGGTGATGATGGTGCCCACCGGCATGCTGGTGCGACGGATGGTTGCACGACTCGCCCGGCGCGTGGTCGTGGTGTTCATGATCATGCCCATGGTCTGCATGGTCGTGCGCCTCGTCCTTGAGGAAGTCCGGATCGATGTCAAGCTTCGCATTGAGGTTGAAGCCACGCAGATCAAGCACGTCCGACAAGGCCACCTCGCCGAAGTGCACAGCCTTCTGTGGCGCGCGCGGGTTCATGTGCTTGAGGCGATGCATCAAGGCGTCGACTTCATCCTTGTCCACCAGATCGGTCTTGCTGATGAATATCTGGTCGGCAAAGCCAACCTGTCGACGCGCTTCCTGACGCTCGTTAAGCTGCGTCGCGGCATGTTTGGCGTCAACCAGCGTCAGGATCGAATCCAGCAGGTAACTCTCGGCCACCTCGTCGTCCATGAAAAAGGTCTGTGCCACTGGGCCAGGGTCTGCCACCCCGGTGGTTTCAATCACCACGCGATCGAAATCGATTTCGCCCTTGCGTTTCTTCTCGGCCAGATCCTGCAGCGTGCTGCGCAGGTCTTCCCGGATCGTGCAGCAGATGCAGCCGTTGCTCATCTGGATGATCTGCTCGGTGGTGTCCGACACCAGAATGTCGCTGTCGATGTTCTCTTCGCCGAATTCATTCTCGATCACGGCGATCTTCTGGCCATGCGCCTCCGCCAGCACGCGCTTGAGCAGCGTGGTCTTGCCTGAGCCTAGGAAGCCAGTCAGGATGGTCGCGGGAATCAGGGCCATGGTCGGTCAATCAGAGGAAAAACAGCAGGTCTGCAACACGTCGAGGCGACGCAATGCAGCATCAAGCAGGTGGGGAGTGTAACGACCTATTCAAAACACTTACTTACGCATCACCACCAAGCCCTTCAGGTACTCCCCTTCCGGGAAGCAAATGGTCATCGGATGGTCTGGCGCGCCGCCCAGGCGCTCGCTGATGAAACCGTCCACCCCGGCATCGGTACCGGCCGAGGCAACGATCTTGTGAAACAGGTCGGCGCTGATGCCCCCTGAGCAGGAATAGGTGAACAACACGCCGCCGGGCTCCAGAATCTTGAATGCGAGGCGGTTGATGTCCTTGTAGGCCCGCGCCGCCCGCTCGGCATGGGCCACCGTCGGCGCAAACTTCGGCGGGTCGAGGATGATGGCATCAAAGCGCTGACCCTCGTCGCCAAAGCGGCGCAGGCTGGCGTTGACATCGGCGTCGAGCCAGGTCGCCCGTGCACCGTCCAGACCGTTGAGGGCGAGGTTGGCCGCGGCCTGCTGCAGCGCCGGTGCCGATGAATCGATCGAAGTGACGTGAACCGCGCCCGCCTGCAGCGCAGCCACCGTGAAGCCGCCGGTGTAGCAAAAGCAATTCAAGACGCGCCCAAACCGCAGCCGACGGGTGTAGTCGGCAAACTTCCTGCGGCTGTCGCGCTGATCCAGGTAGAAGCCGGTCTTGTGCCCGGTGGCGATGTTGATCGCCAGCCGCCAATCGTGCTCGCGCAGCACCAGCTCGGTCGGCCCCTCCCCACGCAGCCAACCGGTGACCTCGGGCAGGCCCTCGAGCGCGCGGCTGCTGGCGTCGGAACGCTCGTAGAGTCGGTCAAGGCCGGTCTCGGCCAGCAAGGCATCGCACAGCACCGACTTCCAGCGCTCGGCCCCGGCCGACAGGAACTGCGCCACCAGCGTGTCGCCATAGCGATCGACGATCAATCCAGGCAGGCCGTCAGACTCGGCGTGGATCAGCCGTTGCCCATCACTATTGATGTCAAATCGGGCTCTGGCCCTTATTGCGTATTGGCAAGTTGCTACAAAAAACGCTGCATCGATGCGCTGCGCCTCGTCAAAACTCCAAACCCGGGCGCGAATCCTGGACGCTGGACTGAACGCCGCCCAGGCCAGGAACTTGCCATCGGAGGACTCCACGCGCACGGTCTCGCCCGCATCGGCGCCACCGCGCGCGATGGCGGACTCAAAAATCCAGGGATGCCGGCGCAGCAGCGAACGCTCCTTGCCTTCTCGTAAACGGATGGTTTTCATCGGGGGCCATTGTCGGGCTTGGTCGCGCCGGCCCCACGACCACCTTCCTCTTCAATAGGTGATCGCCATCGTCGGCACATCCACCCGGATCATGGGCTTGCCCAGTGCGGCATGCACAGCACTGGCGTAGGCCTGCGACCACGCCTCGTCGCCCAGCAGGGCTGGGCCGGCAGCTTGCGTCACCACCAACACCTTGTCAGCCGTCAGAACCTTTCCGCTGGCGCGCAACGGCTCACAGTCGAGCGTGGTGAACTGCTCATCAAGCCAGGCGCGCGCGTCCTGATTCGACATCACGGGCGCATCGGGCACATTGAATTGGAACTCTAGGCCTTTGTCCAACCGGACCAGAATTTGATTGCGCATGATTGACTTTCTATCGTTGGCCGCCAATGCGGCCTAGTCCTTGACGGATGGCTTGATTTTCGCCCGAGGATGCGCGGCATCATAGGCTTTGGCCAGGTGCTGAAAATCCAGCCGCGTGTACACCTGCGTGGTACTGATGTTGGCGTGCCCGAGTAGCTCTTGCACTGCCCGCAGATCGCCGCTCGATTGTAGGATATGACTGGCAAAAGAGTGGCGCAGCATGTGTGGGTGCACCGGCGTGCTCAATCCCGCTTGCGAGCTGCGCCGTCTCAGGCGTTGCCAGATCGACTGCGCGGTGAGCCGGGTACCGTTTCGCCCGACAAACAAGGCCGGCGCTGGGCGTTGAGTGGCACTTTCGCGCACCGCCAGCCAGGCGCGCAGCGCGTCGAGCGCGCCAGCACCGATGGGCACACTGCGCCGCTTGCCCCCTTTGCCCAACACATGCGCCTCCCCCGCATCCAGGTCGACCCACCCCCGGGCGTGCGCGCTGGCGAGTGTGTCCAGACCCACCAGTTCACCGACGCGCAAGCCACCGCCATACAGAAGGGCAACGATGGCGATGTCGCGCAATTCCATCCAGGGCGCATTCTCGGCGCACTCAAAGCGCGCCAGTTGCACGGAATCATCCACGCTCAAGGCCTTGGGCAACGGCTTGCCGGCTTTAGGCGCGCGCACGTCATCCACCGGATTGACCACCACCCAAGCCTGGCGACCCAGCCAACGGTAAAAGCCGCGCCATCCAGACAGAATGAGCGCAATGCCACGCGCGCTGCGCCCACCGGCGTGCATCTGCGCTACCCACCTGCGAATGTGTGTGTTCTGCACCTCCCGCAATGCCACACCCGCTTGCGCAGCCTGTTCCCCGAGTTTGATCAAATCAAGGGCGTACAACTCAACCGTGCGAGTGGCCAATCGCTTTTCGACGCGCACATGCTCCAGGTAACGCTCGACCAGCGCCGCATCGTCAGGGGCAGGGGCCAACACATCCGCTAACGCCACAGTGCTGGGCAGAGTGTCGTTCTGCGCTGACATGGTCAATCCGAATCCACCGGGCGAGCTCCGGCCCTCAGCGCAAACGCGATAAAGCCGCGCTGGCCAATTCGGCGATGCGTTCCAGAAAGTCGGTGCCAATGCCGCTGCGAAAACGCTGCGCATCGGGCGAGGCCAGCACCAGCATGCCAAAAGCCGGCGCTGTGCCGCCGGTCGCGCCGGGGCGCAATGGCAACAGCGCCAGGGATGTCACGGCCTGCGGATCCTCCAGCCAAGTGACGGCCTCGAGTCCGGTGTTGACGCCGCAAAACGGTTCGGTCAGCGATGAGGCAAACAGCTTGGCGTCGTCGCTGACACCTTGCGCAAAACTGGCCTGGGCAAAGGCCTCGCCGACACCCCACACCCGAATGCCCACTTGAGGCACCGCGAATTGCAGTTTGATTTCGCCCGCGATCTGCTCCGGCAACACGCTTGCGTCATGGGTCAGGAACAGTGTGCGCGCCCAGCGCAACAGCTTGTCGGCCAGGATCACGTTTTCGTTGCCGTTGCGAATCATGTCCATGATCCGGTGCTCCAGCGCCTTGATCTTGTCGCGCAGCATGTCAGCCTGGCGCTCCTGCAGACTGACGGAACGGCCGTTGTGCGGGCTGGTCAGGTGCACGGCCGCCAGCAGTTCGGCGTGGCGCTCAAAGAAGTCGGGTGTGTTGCCAAGGTAGTTGGCAATGTCGTCTTCGGTAATCGGATGGGTCAGTGCAGAGGTCATAGGTGGTCCGGTAGCTCTATCTCGCCAGTAAAAACAGTGGTGGCCGGGCCGGTCATCAGGACCGGCGCGCCGTCGCCGGCCCACTCAATCGTAAGGGTGCCGCCGCGCATCTGCACATCGACGCGCGCATCGAGCAAACCCAAGCGGATACCGCACACCACCGCCGCGCACGCGCCGGTGCCACAGGCCAGGGTCTCGCCCGCGCCGCGCTCGTAGACACGCAAGCGAACATGGGTGCGGTCCAGCACCTGCAAAAAGCCGGCATTCACGCGGCGGGGGAAGCGCTCGTGGCGTTCGATCAAGGGCCCTTGCGTCGGCACCGGCGCGCTCTCCACATCGGGCACCAGCAGCACCGCATGCGGGTTGCCCATGGACACAACGGCTACAGAAATAGGAGCACCTGCATCGCCTCCAGCAAGCGTCAGTGGCCACATCTTCCAGTCGCCCTGGCGCGTGGCCAGCAGTCCAGCGGCATCAAAAGGAATGTCCATCAAGTCAAACACCGGCAGCCCCATGTTGACGCTGACGCGGCCATCAGGGCGCAGCGCGGGCTCGATCACTCCTCCCCGAGTCTGCACCCGGATCACATCCTTGTCCGTCAGGCCCTGGTCGCGCACGAAGCGAGCGAAGCAGCGCGAGCCATTACCACACTGCTCCACCTCGGCACCGTCGGCGTTGTGGATGACGTATTCAAAGTCGATCTCTGGCCCCGGCGACGGGCGTACGCTCAAAATCTGATCCGCACCGACGCCATAGTGCCGATCACCCAGAAAACGGTACTGCGCGGCAGACAAGCCAAGCCGCTCGCGCGTCTCGTCGAGCACAACAAAGTCGTTGCCCGCGCCCTGCATTTTGGTGAAACGGATTCGCATCGGGGAATTATCGCCCCATCCCTTTGTATCAATTGGCCCCCTGCACGATTGGACGCGCACTTTTGACGGCAAAATGGCCCGCATGGTTCGAGCGCAACAACTCCTGCACACCCAAAGGGAGCCCGCCCCCGCGCGAGCCGCCGCCACGGTGCTGCTGATGCGCGACACCGAACAGGGGCTGCAGGTGCTGATGACACGCCGCAGCGCCAGCGCCAGCTTTGCGCCGGGCGCGTACGTGTTTCCGGGCGGCGGCATCGACCCGGCCGACGCCCGGGCGCACGGCCTGGCGAGCCGTCGCGCGACGCAAAGCGACTTGCATCTGACCCAGGCCATCGCCGCCATCCGTGAGAGCTATGAGGAGCTGGGCATTCTGCTGGCCCGCCATGCCGACGGCACTTTGGCCGATCAGGCCGACATCGCAGCGCTCGACCGTCAGCAACCCTTCGCGACGCAGTGCCAGGCGCGCGGCCTGACGCTGATGGCCAACGAAGTGTTTGTGCTGGCGCACTGGACCACCGACCGCGACCTGCCGCGCCGCTTTGAGGTGCCCTTTCTGGTCGCCCGCATGCCGGCGAATCAAACGCCGGTGGCAGACGAGACTGAACAGTTCGAGCCGATATGGGTAGCAGCCGCCGATGCGCTGGCGCGCCACAAGGCGGGGGACTTTTTCATGATCTTTCCCACCGTGCGCACGCTACAGCGGCTGCAGCACTACACCAACGTGGACGCTGTGTTGCAGGCCTGCGCCGCAACCGAACAACCGCTGTGGTCCAGTTGCCCGCGTGCGGGCTGGCTGGCCGGTAAAGAGGCGCGCTACATGGAATGCGATTTGCCCTATGGCGAGCTGGCCCTGGTCAGCCCGGACGGCCAGATTGTGCACACACTGGACTGGCAGAGCCAGCAGCCGGTGCCATTGCTGCAAAACGTGATGCGCCTGACCGCGCCCAACCCCGGCTACATGACCGGGCCCGGCACCAACAGTTACCTGGTGGGCGACCCGCGCACCGGGTACCTGGTGATCGACCCCGGTCCGGCCGACCCGGAGCATCTGCACAAGCTCTGGCGCGCAGCCAATGGTGACATCCGCATGATCGTCTGCACGCACTCACACCCCGACCATTCGCCGGGTGCGCAACCACTGCAAGCTTTGTGCACCAAGCCACCCCCGATTCTGGGCCTGCCATCGGCGCCCACCGCGCGCGCGGCCTGCGTCTTTACGCCTGACCGTACGCTACATAATCAGGAGCTGCTGGCGCTCACCCCCAAAGGGTTGGAGCCCGATTGGGTGCACACGTTGAAGGTGATCTACACACCCGGCCACGCCGCCAACCACCTCTGCCTGATACTGCTCGAAGATGGCCTGCTGTTCAGCGGCGACCACATCCTCAACGGCAGCACCACCGTGATTGATCCGCCGGACGGCGACATGACGGCCTACCTGGATTCGCTCGACACCCTGAGCGCGGCCTGCGTGCAGCACCACATCGAGTTCATCCTGCCAGCGCACGGCTACGTCATGGGTCAGGCGGTCGACGCCATTGCCCACCTGAAAGCGCATCGCCTCCAGCGCGAGGCCAAGGTCCTGCGCGCCATGCAAACGCTGCCGCAGGGCTCGCCCGACGACTGGGTAGCGCTGGCCTATGCAGAGGTACCGCCGCGCATGTGGCCGGTGGCCAAGCGCTCGCTGCTGGCGCATGTGGCGCGGCTTGAAGCCATGCCGCCCTGAGGATACGCGGGCGGTATACGCACTGCACTTGAAAAGGGCGCTACCCGTGCCCAGCTAGGGGGTTCCTCACCGCAACGCCCGGAACTGTCTCTTGCCCGCACTCCTCCTCTTCGGCCTGGGCTTGCTGTTTCTGCTGTGGTTGGTGGGCCAGCCCTGGTTGACCGAGCGCCGACGCCAACGAATTCGCACGCGTCCCTTCCCCGCGGCCTGGCGTGAGATTCTGAAGCGCCGCGTGCCCTATGTGCGCTCGCTGCCGGCCGATTTGCAACTCCAGCTCAAGCAGCACATTCAGGTGTTTTTGGCCGAGAAGCCGTTCATCGGCTGCCAGGGTCTCGACGTCACCGACGAGATGCGCGTCACCATCGCCGCCCAAGCGTGTCTGCTGCTGCTCAATCGCCCACGTGGCTACTACCCCAATCTGCGCCAGATCCTGGTCTACCCTGGCAGCTTCGTGGTCAATCGCGGTCACACGGACGGCAGCGGCGTGGCACACAACGGTCACCAGGTGCTATCCGGTGAATCGTGGTCGCAGGGGCAGGTGATCCTGTCCTGGCAGGACACGCTGCAGGGCGCGGCAGCACCCAACAACGGGCAGAACGTGGTGATCCATGAATTCGCGCACCAGCTCGATCAGGAAACCGGCAGCGCCAATGGCGCTCCCGTGCTGGCGCGGCGCGACTACTACGCACGCTGGGCGCAGGTTCTGGGCACCGAGTTCGCACAACTGCAGGCGCGTGCCGCGCAGGGCCAGGCGTCCCTGCTCAACGACTACGGCGCCACCGACCCGGCTGAGTTTTTTGCCGTCGCCAGCGAGGTGTTCTTCGAGCAGCCGCAGCAAATGGCGACCCAACACCCAGCACTGTTTCGCGAACTCTCGCAGTTCTATCGCCTCAATCCACTGAGTTGGTAATCTGAGACATTGCGGGACAGACCGGAGCGTAGCGAAGCTCTGTCCTCAACCGATCGTCGGATGTTGGGGTCTCGCGGTTACCATCCGCGCATGATGGATTCCAACAAACCGCCTGCACCCGGTGCGCGGCCCGATGTGCGTCTGGCCAAGCGCGTGGCTGAACTGGTGCCCTGCTCGCGCCGCGAGGCCGAGCAGTACATCGAAGGCGGCTGGGTCCGCGTGGACGGCAAGGTGGTGGAAGAGCCCCAGTTCCGGGTACTCAAGCAAAGGATTGAACTGGACAAGAACGCCAGCCTGATGACCCTCCCGGAAGTCACGCTACTGCTGCACAAACCGCCGGGCTACAGCGATGGGGAAGATGACGACGAAGACCCCGCTCCGCGCGGTAAGTCACACCCACCCCGTGCGTCCAAGCGCTCGGCGCGCCAACTGCTCAGCCCCACCGCGCACGCCCGCGATGACGCCGCGGGCGTGCAAGTGCTCAAACGGCACTTTGCCAATCTGAGCGCGCCCGTGCCACTTGAAAAGGGCGCCGGCGGCCTGCTGGTGTTTACGCAGGATTGGCGCGTGGAGCGAAAGCTGGTCGAAGACGCGGGCGTGATCGAGCATGAGGTCATCGTCGAGATTGAGGGCGAAGCGTCACCGGATGTCTTGCAGCGTCTCAACCAGGGCCTCAGCTCGGACGGTCACCCGCTGCCGCGCGTCAAGGTTAGCGTCAACAGCAGCTTTGAGGGCAAGAGCAAGCTGCGCTTCGCCGTCAAGGGCACCCATCCAGGCCTGATTGCCTATCTGTGTGAACGCGTCGGCCTGAAGATTCTCAGCATGAAGCGCATTCGCATTGGTCGCGTGCTGCTGACATCGTTGCCGATCGGGCAGTGGCGGTATTTGCGGCCGCATGAGCGGTTTTGAGCTTGCCGCCAGAAAAGTGTGAAGCCCACCGATAAGCCGGATTCTGTGCAACGGTACGTCCTTGCGGGCGCACCAAAGTGACTGTCATTAATCTGGGCCGCTGGTCACCCAGCGGCTCGGTGCTACCTACCCGCCAGCTCTGGGGGCCCCATCAACGCTGGCCTACTTGGTATTGCTGCGCGTAGAGATTGCCCGTTTCACCCCGGGCGCTTTGCGCCCGGGGTGGCTGCGTCGTCGCTGGCTTGCGCCAGCAACCGTCTGGCTTGCGCCAGCCGCGCCAACTTGCGTCGGCAAACCGCAGAACACCCGCATGGGCACATCTACGCTCGGACTCGTCTCTGTTGCTCTGATCCTCACCTTATGCCGCGCACTTGCGCGCGCGGGTTTCAGTGGACAGCCGTTAGCTGCTACGCTGCCCTATGCAGTCCGGACGTTCCTCCAGTGCGGTGTTTCCACCCGGCGCTTGCGCGTCGGCCTTACGGCTTGCACCAGCGACAGTCTGGTGGGCTTCACCGGGCGATTATCGCCGCAGGCGATATGGATATGCGCAAACCGGTAGAACATCTCGTCCACAATTGCACTTCGCTACGCCTATTTCGACCAAACAACTGAGCCCACCATGAAAACTGAAAACATTCTGCAGACCATTGGCAACACCCCCCACGTGCGAATCAACCGCCTGTTTGGCGCCGGCTCCGAGGTCTGGATCAAGTCCGAACGCAGCAACCCTGGGGGCTCGATCAAGGATCGCATTGCTTTGTCGATGGTGGAAGCGGCCGAGCAGTCCGGGGCGCTCAAACCGGGCGCCACCATCATCGAGCCCACCTCCGGCAACACTGGCGTCGGGCTGGCCATGGTGGCCGCCGTCAAAGGCTACAAGCTGGTGCTCGTGATGCCTGACAGCATGTCCGTGGAACGACGCCGCCTGATGTTGGCCTATGGCGCGACGTTTGACCTGACGCCACGCGAAAAGGGCATGAAGGGCGCCATCGCGCGCGCCCAGGAGCTGATCGAGGCCACGCCCAATTCCTGGATTCCGCAGCAGTTCGAGAACCCCGCCAACATCGACATCCATGTGCGCACCACGGCGCAAGAAATCCTGGCCGACTTTCCCCAGGGGCTGGATGTGCTGATCACCGGCGTCGGCACCGGCGGCCACATCACCGGCTGCGCCCAGGTGCTCAAGGCCAAGTGGCCACAACTCAAGGTGTTTGCAGTAGAGCCTGCCGCATCGCCTGTGATCTCGGGTGGTGCGCCAGCGCCGCATCCGATTCAGGGCATCGGCGCCGGCTTCATTCCGGTCAACCTGCATACCGCCCTGCTCGACGGCGTGATCCAGGTCGACGCCGAGCCCGCGCGCGAGATGGCGCGCCGTTGCGCGCGCGAGGAGGGCATGTTGGTGGGCATCTCCAGCGGCGCCACGCTGGCCGCCATTGCTCAAAAACTGCCCGAGCTGCCAGCTGGCGCCACCGTGCTGGGCTTCAACTACGACACCGGCGAGCGCTATTTGTCGATCGAAGGATTCCTGCCAGCCTGAGCCGCATCCATCCTGCCGGGCGACCAGCCAGGCAGGGTCAGCTTCCCGCCAATCTGCTTGATCAACACAAGCCATTGCCCGCCACCATGATTCGCCTGACCGAACTCAAACTGCCGCTGGACCACGCGCTCGACGCGCTGCCCGCTTTGATTGTCAAAACGCTGGGTATCTCCAGCGACCAACTGGTCGATTTCACGGTCTTCAAGCGCAGCTTCGACGCCCGCAAGGTCGAGCTGATCAAGGTCTACATCGTCGATGTTGTGGTGGCCTCGGGGTCCACGGGTGAAGCCTCGACCCTGGAGACGACCTTGCTGGCCAAGTTCGCCGGCAACCCCCACATCCAGCCCACCCCGGACATGACCTACTACCCGGTAGGCCGCGCGCCCACTGATCTGCCTGTGCGTCCGGTGGTCGTGGGTTTTGGGCCTTGCGGTATTTTTGCGGCGCTGGTGCTGGCACAGATGGGCTTCAAGCCGATCGTGCTGGAGCGCGGCAAGACGGTGCGTGAACGCACCAAGGACACCTGGGGCCTGTGGCGCAAAGGTGTGCTCAACCCCGAGTCGAACGTACAGTTTGGCGAGGGCGGCGCCGGGACGTTTTCCGACGGCAAGCTGTACAGTCAGATCAAGGACCCGCGCCACCTGGGGCGCAAGGTGATGAACGAGTTTGTGCAAGCCGGTGCGCCGCCTGAAATCCTGTTTGAGGCGCACCCGCACATTGGCACGTTCAAGCTGGTCAAGGTGGTTGAGAACCTGCGCGAGCAGATCATCGCGCTCGGTGGCGAGATTCGCTTTCAGCAACGCGTGACCGATCTGTTGATTGAGGACGGCCCGGCGGGTCGGCAGGTGCGTGGCTTGATCGTGGAGAACCAGGCCACCGGCATCTCGTACGACTTGCGCGCCGACCACGTGGTGCTGGCGCTGGGCCACAGCTCGCGCGACACCTGCGCCATGCTGTACCAGCGCGGTGTGGCAATGCAGGCCAAGCCGTTTTCGATCGGCTTTCGCATCGAACACCCGCAAAGCGTGATCGACCGCGCTCGCTGGGGCCGCCATGCCGGGCACCCCAGCCTGGGCGCAGCCGACTACAAGCTGGTGCACCATGCCAGCAATGGCCGCTCGGTCTACAGCTTTTGCATGTGCCCAGGTGGCACGGTAGTGGCGGCCACGTCCGAGCCCGGCCGGGTTGTGACGAATGGTATGAGCCAGTATTCGCGCAATGAGCGTAATGCCAATGCCGGCATCGTGGTGGGCATTGAGCCGAGCGACTTTCCGGACGACACCGCCGCCTTGGCTGAGAGCATCGCCACCGCAGCCGGCGCCAGCCCGCAAGGCGCTATGGCGCGCCACCCGCTGGCCGGCATCGTGTTGCAGCGCCAGCTCGAATCCCACGCCTATGTGCTGGGTGGCGCCAACTACCAGGCGCCGGGGCAGTTGGTGGGTGACTTCCTGGCCCAGCAAGCCTCCGCACAACTGGGCGGCGTCGAGCCGTCCTACAAACCAGGCGTGAAACTGGGCGACTTGAGCGACGCCCTGCCCGGCTATGCCATCGCCGCGATACGCGAGGCGTTGCCCCTGTTTGGGCGAAAGATCAAGGGTTTTGACATGCCCGATGCGGTGCTCACCGGGGTCGAGACGCGCACCTCCTCACCATTGAAGATGCCGCGCGGCGACGACTTTCAAAGCGTCAACACGCGCGGCCTCTACCCGGCCGGTGAAGGGGCCAGCTACGCCGGTGGCATCTTGTCCGCCGGGGTGGATGGCATTCGGGTGGCCGAAGCGGTGGCAAAAAGCCTTCTCGCTTGAGCAGGCCACCTGAGATCTTGCGGGTCAGACCACTTTGCGCAGCAAACGTGCTCTGACCCCAACTAATCAAGACTGGGCTTGAAGCGCGGCGATGCGCTCTTCAATCGGCGGGTGGGTCGAGAACAGTTTGCCAATGCCACCGGCAATGCCAAACGCCGCCACGCTCTTGGGCAACTCGCCCGGGTGCATGCCACCCAGACGCGCCAGCGCGTTGATCATCGGTTGCTTGCGGTTCATCAGTTGGGCCGCACCCGCATCGGCACGGAATTCACGATGGCGCGAGAACCAGGCCACCACCATGGCGGCAGCAAAACCCAGCACGATGTCGAGAACCACCGTGGTGATCATGTAGCCAATGCCGGGGCCGCTGCTTTCGCTGTCTCCCTTGCGCAGGAAGCTGTCCACGGCGTAACCAATCACACGACTCAAGAACACCACAAAGGTGTTCATCACACCCTGAATCAACGTCATGGTGACCATGTCGCCATTGGCGATGTGGGCCACCTCGTGACCGATGACGGCCTCGATTTCTTCATGCGTCATGCCTTGCAACAGCCCGGTAGACACCGCCACCAAGGCCGAGTTCTTGAAGGCACCGGTGGCAAAAGCGTTGGGGTCGCCCTCAAAGATGCCGACTTCGGGCATGCCGATACCGGCTTTCTCAGACAACTTGCGTACGGTCTCGACGATCCATGCTTCATCGGCATTTTGCGGCTGGTTGATGATGCGCACGCCCGATGTCCACTTGGCCATCGGCTTGCTGATCAGCAAGGAGATGATGGCGCCACCAAAACCCATGACGAGGGCAAAGCCGAGCAAGGCGCCAAGATTCAGACCATTTGCCGTCAGGTAACGATTGACGCCGAGCAGGCTGGCCACAATGCCCAGCACCGCCACAACCATCACGTTGGTCAAGACAAACAAGAGTATGCGTTTCATGCTTCTTTCACAAACAGCCCGACGACGGCGAGCCGATGCCCGCAATGGTAGAGGCGAATCCGCAGATTTCAAGCCGTCGGCCCCACAATCCCACAAAGTTTGGGCCTATTTGGGCGGTCGAAACACCGTCGTATCGGCATAGAACGCTGAGTCCGCGTTGCCCGGGCACCAGCCCGGTACGCCCAGCACCGGCAGATGTGCAAAGGGCTTGGTGGCAAGTCTCGCGGCGCTCAGGTCAGCGGCCATCCAGGCGTCCAGATCTGCTATCGATTTGCTGGCTGGATGTGCTCGGTAGACATGGGCCGTAATCGATTTTCTCGGCTGAACCAGCTTCTCCAGCAGCGCGTGGCCAAACAGGACCAATTGCGCCTGCTGCCACATCGGGCGCAAGGTACCGAACACAGCGGCCCAATCCTTCTGCACCAAGGCACTCCACAGGACGTCGGGCGCCTGCAACAGCGCAGCGTTTTCGTCAAACAGGGTCAGGGCATCGCGTGCCGGCCCACGCACCGGCTGAATGCCGGAGCGTGCGATCTGCGCCACGTGCAACTGGTTCAAGCGGCGTTTGGTTTGGGGGAATTGCAGCCAGCACAAGCCGTTGAAGAAATCATGCAAGCCATCGCGGGTGGGGCACCGCCCGGCACGAAAAATGAAAACCTCGTAGGCTTCACCGGCAGGCAAGCAGGATTGGGAAACAAAGCGCAGCGGCGCCGCCTCATCCCGATTGAGCGCCTGCGCACAACTCAAGCCTTCGGTCACGACCAAGTCGGCCAGTGGCTGGCCGGTCTGACGCCAGTCTGCCAGCCACTCTGCGGACCAGTCGATCTTGTCTAGACCAGGCGCCACGGCAGCGTTTCGCCCGAACGCAGCGGTTTGAGTTGCGCCTCGCCGAAGGCAAAGCTCTCAGGCGGCGTCCAGGCCTCGCGCTTCAAGGCGATGTGGCCCCGGTTGCGCGGCAAGCCATAGAAGTCGGCGCCGTGGAAGCTGGCGAAGCCTTCGAGTTTGTCCAACGCACCCGCAGCGTCAAAGGCCTCGGCGTACATCTCGATGGCGGCGTGCGCGGTGTAGCAACCAGCGCAGCCCGTGGCATGCTCCTTGAGGTGCGCCGGGTGCGGCGCGCTGTCGGTGCCCAGAAAAAACTTGGGACTGCCCGAAGTGGCCGCTTGCACCAGCGCATGGCGGTGGCTTTCGCGCTTGAGCACCGGCAGGCAGTAGTAGTGCGGGCGGATGCCGCCGGTAAAGATGGCATTGCGGTTGAACAGCAGGTGGTGCGCCGTGACCGTAGCCGCCGTAAAACGGTCCGCCTCCTGCACGTACTGCGCCGCCTCACGCGTGGTGATGTGTTCGAACACGATCTTGAGCTCCGGGAAATCGCGGCGCAGCGGAATGAGTTGGGTATCGATGAACACCGCCTCGCGGTCAAACAGGTCAATGTCAGGCGTGGTCACTTCGCCGTGCACCAGCAGCGGCATGCCCGCCTGCTGCATGGCCTCCAGCGTGGCGTAGGTCTTGCGCAGATCGGTCACGCCGGCGTCGCTATTCGTGGTGGCGCCGGCGGGGTAGAGCTTGACGGCCACCACCCCGGCGTCCTTGGCACGCGCGATCTCGTCGGCGGGCAGCCTGTCGGTGAGGTAAAGCGTCATCAAGGGCTCGAACTGCAAACCCGGGGGCACCGCTGCCAAAATGCGCGCGCGGTACGCCAGCGCCTGCGCCGCAGTGGTCACCGGCGGCCTGAGATTGGGCATGATGATGGCGCGGCCAAACTGGACTGCGGTATGCGGCACCACCGTGTGCAGCACGTCGCCGTCACGTACGTGCAGGTGCCAGTCGTCGGGCCGGGTCAGGGTTAAGGTATCGATCATCCCCGGTATTGTCCCAAATCCCCCGAGGGCATGATCAGTTGGGGACAGAGCGTCGCTGCGCTCCGATCTGTCCCGCAAGGTCTCAGAAAGGCACTTGGTCCGTGGGGTACTTCCAGAAGTCCTTGAGCAGGTAACTCACCTGCATGTTCAGCGGGGCGTTCTTGGGCGGAATGGGCTTGAGGAACCACTTGTCGTAGATGGGATAGATTTCCTTGCTGACGATGAGGCGGCGCATCTCATCGTCGACCAGTTTCTTGAACTCGGGGTCGTTCTTGGGCAGCATGACCGCCAGCGGCTCGGTGGTGAGGAACTTGCCGACCACCTTGAGTGCGGCCGGGTTGGGTCGACTGGACGCCAGGCCGAACAGCAGCACGTCATCCATCACGAACGCATCGGCCTCGCCACTCTCAACCATTTCCACCGCTTTCGCGTGGTCTGGTGCTTCCACAATGTTGATGCGCAAGAGTCGCTCGCGGTTGGCCTGTTCTGCCGCTTTGAGTGGGGTAGTGCCTTTGGTGGACACCAGCTTCTTGCCTTCGAGGTCCTCGATGCGCTCCACTTTGCTGGTCGCCTTGACCAACAGGCGCGCCCCGGTAATGAAGTGAGGAATGGTAAAGGCCACCTTCTGGCGCCGCTCGGCATTGTTGGTGGTGGGGCCACACTCCACGTCGGCCTTGCCCTGCTCGATCATGGCCATTCGGGTGGCCGGGGTGACCATCAGATACTCCACCTGCAAACCGGCCTTGCCGGTCTTCTTGCGCACGACATCGGCAATGCGCAAGCACAAATCGACCGCATAACCGACCGGCTTCTTGTCGGCATCCAGATAAGAAAACGGTATCGATGACTCGCGGTGCGCGATCACAAACTTGTTACGCGCCGCGACACGCTCCAACACTGTCTCAGCCAAGGCCAGATTGGCGCACAGCAGCACACCAACCCCTGCTGCCCAACTTAGTCTAGAAGCGTTCATAGCCGTTCCTCTTTTTTGCAATCTGGCCGTGAATGTAACGGGCACCCAACAGTACCGCCAATGCCGATTGTTCGAGTGATTATGCGGAGTTTTCATGACAGGCCGCAAGTCCCGCGACCCAAGTTCACGACTGCCGCGCCAGTTCGGTGACAAAGAGACAACAGGTTTGCCTCAAGACCCCCTGGACGCCGGCGCCTGGTTCACGAGGTAATCCCAAAGGGTCTGAGCCGTGCCCTTGGGCGCGCGTGCCTGGGCTCGGTGCGCCGGGCTCAGGCTGCGCCCAGCCTCCTTGATTGGCGGACGGTCACGGTACGCGCGAATGTCCATGGTAATCTGCATACCCTTGAGTTCGGGCGGCGCGGCGCTGACCAGCTTTCTGGCGCGCAAATCTTTTTTGACCGCACTGTAGGGCAGGAAAGCAACACCGTGCCCCTCCAGCGCCATAGCCTTGAGGCCTTCTGCCATATCGGTCTCGTAGACGCGGTCAAAGTGAATCGGTGCGGCCGACTGCTTCAGGATCAGCTCCACCATTTGCCCCAAGTAGGCCCCCGGTGCATAACCCAGATAGGGCAACAGCTGCCCGGCACGGCCTGGCAACTGGTACATCGGAGCGCCTTCGGCGTCGGGCTTCACATACGGTGCCAGCGTCTCCTCGCCCAGGCTGACCATCTCATAACGGTCGGCATCGAGCTGATTGGGCTGCGAGGGATGGTGGTAGGCAATCAGCAAATCGCAACTGCCCTCCACCAGACGCATCACAGCGTCATGCACGTTGAGCGCGATCAGGCGGCTCTTGATCGGTCCAAACTTCTCACGCAGGCCCGACACCCAGGCCGGAAAGAAGGTAAAGGCCAGCGTATGCGGCACGGCGAACTCAATCACGTCCTGCCCGGCTGAAGTGTGGCCACGCATCATCGCCCGCGTGCTTTGCAGCGCTTGCAACACTTCCAGCGCCTGGTCGTACAGCGTCTCCCCAGCTGGGGTGAGCCGCGTAGGGTAGGAACTGCGGTCCACCAGATCAGTACCAGCCCAGGCCTCCAGCGACTGGATGCGCCGCGAAAAGGCCGGCTGCGTCACATGGCGCAACTGCGCCGAACGGCTGAAGCTACGGGTCTCAGCGAGCGAAACGAAGTCTTCCAACCATTTTGTTTCCATGCCTCAAATTATGCGCGGCCCGCGTCAAGCTGCAAGCCTTGACCCGTGCATGCGACCAGCCAGGGGATAGGCCGGGTCGGTATACCCTGAAGTGGAAGGGTGGCCAGGCCGCACCAAGCCGTCCACCAGCGCCTCGTCCTCGGCGCTGACCACGTAGTCCAGCGCGGGCAGATAGTCCTGCCACTGCTGGAGGGTGCGCGGCCCGGCAATCACCGAGCTGACAGCGCCATGGGCCAGCACCCAGGCTGTGGCGAACTGCGCCAGGCTGATCCCGCGCGCGTCGGCGTGGTGCTTGAGTTGTTGGGCAATGAGCAGGGACTCCTCACGAAACTCGGTCTCTGTAATGCGCTTGTCACCCCGCCCGGCGCGGCTGGTTGGGTCAGGCGTCTGGCCCGGCGGGTACTTGCCGCTCAGCACGCCACGGGCAATCGGGCTGTAGGGCGTCACGCCAATACCGTAATGCGCGCAGGCGGGCAGCACTTCGACTTCGGGCATACGGTTGAGCAGGTTGTAGTAGGGCTGGCACACCGCCGGGCGGGGCATGCCAAGTTGACCCGCCAGGCGCACCACTTCGGCAATACGCCAGCCCCGAAAGTTGGACAGGCCCCAGTAGCGGATTTGTCCCGCGCGCAACATGGCGTCGAGCGCGCGCAAGGGCTCCTCCAGGTCCATGCCGTTGTTGTCGCGGTGCAGGTACAGGATGTCCACGTAGTCGGTTTGCAGGCGCGCCAGGCTGGCCTGCACTTCGCGCAGCATCCAGGTGCGCGAGAAGTGGCCTTCGTTGACCCGCTCCGACATCGCGTTGCCCAGCTTGGTGGCCAGCACCCAATCGTGCCGTTGGCCATTGAGCAAGTCGCCCACCATGGTTTCCGAGCCACCCTTGCTGTATACGTCGGCGGTGTCAATGTAGTTCACGCCTTGGGCGCGGGCGTCGGCGACGATGGCGCCAGCCTCTTTGGTTGAGGTCTGGTCGCCAAACATCATGGTGCCCAGGCACAGGGCTGAAACCTTGAGGTTGCTTTGGCCGAGGTTGCGGTACTGCATGGGTGGCTTTCAACGGTAAACGTGACGGGAATCCTCAGCAGTCTAGGCCAAGGGCAGCCTTTCGTGCAGCCAGCCCCTGCGCCGGTCAGCAACACGACTACCCAGCTTCGGCCAAGCTCGGTTGGGGCCAATCCAGTAGTTCGGCCAGCCGACGAATCACCCAGACCGATTCGGGCGCACTCACGACCGCGCCGTTCCCGACCAGGCCGAGGTAACAACGCTGCAGTACAGCGTCCTCGCTCAGACCCAAGTCAAAGAGCATGTCCTTCGCGGTCTGAGTCAGCATGTTGGCAAGGTCTTCGCACAACTCATAGCGACCGGCGATGACTTCACGCGAGGCATTGGGTTTGTGCCGTCCCGGGTCGATGTAAAGAGCCATGAAGGACTGCGCGATCTCAATCTGGTTCTCGTCGGACATGTCAGCGCCATACGCGGTGGGTAAAGACTGATCGTAGTCCAAGCGCGAGGCCGCCAGTTTGGATACGACAATAGGCCGCATGCGGATCACCCCTGTCTCCGAAGTGCATTGGCCTGGCCATGGCTGGTGGCCAAGCCAGGGCATGCGCCCTGAACGCAGGCGACTGACACTGGGTCTGCTGCTTTCGCTGATGTTCCATGCGCTGCTGCTGAGCCTGACATTTGGTGGCCAGGGTCCTGGACTTCCAGGCTTGGGCTTACCCTGGCAGGACCGGCGTATTGAAGCGCCTGACATGAGCGTGGTGCTGCTTGCGGCGGCGGCCCCAGCCGTGGCGCCCGTGCCGACGGCGGCGATCGAACGGTCTGTTTCCGTTGAGCCAGCCATGATGACCGTGGTGCATGCTAAGCCGCCCACACCGCCCGCGCCGCTTGCTGAGTTGACGACGACGCCAATCGAGCCGCGGGCCAATCCGAAGAACTTGACCCGGCCAGACGCACCAACACCAACACCAACACCAACACCAGCGCCAGCGCCAGCGCCAGCGCCAGTGCCAGTGCCAGTGCCAGTGCCAGTCACCGCACCCGCTGAACAGCCCACCGAAAGCGTCCCCCCGCCGGCGCCAAAAGAAGACGTGATCGCGTTGGCGCAGCCCGCCGAGGCCACATGGAGCGTGCCCGCAGCGCCAATGGCGCCAACGCCGGCCACCGCACCCGCGCCAAGCATCCCGAGCCCGCAAACCGCAATCGCGCCCCCTCGCGACACTGGCAACGCAGAACAGGCGCGAGCCCTTGAACTGGCCAAGCTCGATCAGGCCAGGCTGGATGCGCAGCGCAAAGCAGAGCAGTTGGAGGCGGCACGCCAGGAGGCCGCGCGCAACGAGGCAGCAAGGGTCGAGGCCACGCGCCAAGAAGCTGATCGGCAAGAAGCTGCGCGACAGGAAGCCGCTCGGGCGGAGGTTGAACGCCAGGAGACAACCCGTCAGGTCGCCATGCGGGCCGAGGCAGACCGTGTTGAGGCGGCGCGTGTTGAGGCCGCTCGCCAGGAAGTCGCCAGACAGGTGGCCGCACGCCAGGATGCGGCGCGACAGGAGGCGGTTCGCCAGGCAGCAACGCTGGCTGAGGCCGCGCGGGGCGAAGCGGAACGCCGTGAGGCGGCTCGCCAAGCAGCCGCGCGCCAGGAGGCGGCACGACAGGAGGCTGCGGCCGCAGAGGCCGCCCGCGGTGAAGCTGCCCGACAGGCGGCGGCGCGGATCGAAGCGGCACGGCTGGCGGCCCTGCAAGCTGAGGCCGAAAAGCGCGAAGAGCGGCTTCGCGCCATAGGACGCCAACTGAACGAGGAGGCTGACCGACGCGACGCGGCAGCGGCCGCAGGGCGACTGTCACCCGCGTGGAGCGGCGGTCGTCGCGCCAGGCTATTCGGCCACACCGACGCCAACGCCGAGCTCATCGCCTACGCGCAGGACTGGAGCCGAAAAATCCAACTGAACATGACCTTTGCCATGGTGCGCGAAGCGGCAAAACAGCCCCACACCGATCCCATGGTGACGGTAGCCATCCGAAGTGACGGATCGGTGGAATCGGTGACCTTCGTTCGCTCCAGCGGCGTGCCAGCCATCGACGAGGCAATACGCCGCGTAGTGCACAGTCAGGCCAATTACACTGCGTTCCCGCCGGGTTTGGCACGCGAGTATGACGTGGTCGAAATCCGGCGCACCTGGCACTTCGACATGGCGATCCGGCTGTACTGATCAGACGACCACCGGCAACCGGGAAAGCTCACTCCGCTGACCCAGGTTCCCAAGCAATTCCAGCCTAAAACCAACGCGTTAGCACTGGACTCGGCTGTTTCGAATTCGAGCTCGCGGCACACCACTTCACCAACCCGGGTCAGGCCAGGCCAACGAAGACGTTTTGCACGTCGTCGTTGGCGTCAATCGCACTCAGGAAGCTCTCTACCTCTTCGAGCTGCTGCGCGTTCAGACTGGCCGGGTTGACCGGGTTCTTGGGTTTGTAGCCTAGCTTGGCCGACAACACGGTGAAGCCGTGCGTGGCGAGCGCGCGGCTGACCAGGTCCAGGTCAGCCGCGTCGGTAAGAAACAAGGTGGTTCCTTCTTCGTCGCCGGGCTCGAAGTCCTGCGCGCCGGCTTCAATGGCGGCCAGCTCGGCATCGGCACCGGCGCCGGCGGGTTCAGCCTCGATCATGCCCACGTGATCGAAGTCCCACGCCACCGAACCGGAGGTGCCAAGCTGGCCCTTGCGAAACAGCACGCGCATCTCGGGTGCCGTGCGGTTGACGTTGTCTGTGAGGCACTCCACCATCAGCGGCACACGATGCGGCGCAAAGCCCTCGTAGATGACGTGCTCGAAGTTGACCGCCTCACCAGTCAGGCCGGCGCCCTTCTTGATGGCGCGCTCCAGCGTGTCTTTCGGCATCGAGATCTTGCGCGCCTGCTCCACCACCATCCGCAAGCGCGCGTTCGAAGCCGGGTCGGCCCCGGCGCGCGCGGCGATCATGATGTCCTTGGCCAGTTTTCCGAAGGCCCGGCCCTTGGCGTTTGCGGCCAGTTCCTTGCCTTTTGCTTTCCACTGCGCGCCCATGTCTACGTTTCCTTGAGGTTGCGGCGCTGCAAGGCGCCTGGTTCCAATGGTTCACTTGGGAGATGCCTAACAGTCAACAATGTGGCTGTGGTGCATCCCGCAAGGTGGCCTCGGTTATACACCCTCGGGTCCGCCCAGAGAGTCGCCGCTTCACGCAAAGGCAAGGGTTTTCACGCGCGCTCATGGCCCACTCAGTGGGCATACTTTGGGCAATAGGCAGCAGTCTCGATCCGTCGCACGCTGCGCTGGCGTGGAGCCCGACGCCCAAAGCCGCCGACGTGCCCCACCCTGACACCGGAGACCAACATGACCGACCCCACAACAACTTCCACGGCAACCGAACGGTCACCGTCGGCGCCAACGATTCGACCACGATTGGCGAGCATCAGCAGGTGACGGTGGGGAAGAAGATGCGGCTGGTAGCCGGTGACGAGATCGAACTGCGCGTCGGCGCCTCCAGATTGGTGATGCGCAAGGACGGATCCATTCTGATCAGTGGCCGCGACATCACGATCGAAAGTTCGGGCGCCGTTCAGGTCAAGTCCAACGGCAATATCGTCATGAAGGGCAGCAAGATCCTCCAAAACTGAGGACGGCGCCGGTGGGCGGCAGGGCGAGGCACTCAGGTAGCGCTGCCACTGCGGGCAACCCCAATCGAATTGCGCTGATAGGCGCAACGTTGGCATAGCGGGGGCGCTTTACGGCTCGCTGTCCCCGACGGGAAACCCGGCCTTGAAGACACCGCTGGCGGTACTGGCGGTACTGAAGTCTGTGGGCATGCGACTGTCAGTCGCACCGGAGAATCACGCTCAACGCAGAGCCAATCGGCGCTGCGCGGCTTTATGGCGCAGCGTCCGGAGGGCGAAGAGAATGGGGTTGAGCGCAGGGCTAGCCGTCATAAGGCACGAGGCCGGAGAACCGACTTCACCAGCCACTGAAATCGCTGCAGGTGGAGCTCGATTTCGTCGTGAGTTGAGAACACATTCGACGTTGGTCGAACATGAGCGAGTTCATTTCGAAGCCGCGTATAAAGCGTTTCAAGCTTTCCATTCTTCGGAGAAGGCGTTTGCTGTGTGTTGGGATCAAATTCCAAAATGAGACGATCCACTTCTAACTGGCTATCGCCGGCCTCAGAAAGCAAGAGTGCATACAAGGCTACAAATCTCCCGATTGGCTCAGCAACACCGCAGGCAAAATTCAGTCGTTTCAGTCGTTCAAGATCGTAAGGTGCGGTCAGGGCAACTTTGTTCGAGTCAAACCAACCAGAACCTGCAACCCCAACAAGCCGGGCAGAGCTGCCGGATCGTCTGGGATACACCTCACGTCGTTGATTGTTGAATTCGTAAAAGACCTCGCCTGTTGGGCGAATAGTAGTATCGCGAACGAATGCCAACACAGTCCAGAAGTGCTCAATCTGTGACTTTGCTTCCGCCGCAGCGGACAGCAGTACTGACGGATGGGTATGGGGCAGGAGCTTAGTGATTTTGAACTCGTGCAATCCGGCAGCAGAATCAATAAGGACGATTGCAATTGTGGGGAAATTGGGGGAAAGCAAGACGTCCTGAGTGTCGAATTGATCCACAGCCAGTACAGCCGGGAAAACAAATTTTGTCGGTTCAATCGGAGTGACCATGCTGACGCCTAACGACGCTGTAAAAAACCGTTGTGCTTGCCCAGACGGTACGTTCTAAGGGGTACTCAACCCCTTCCCACACTGCCGATCGTGGCGTATACGTCGTTTTGATGCGTCGACTTCTTGGACTATGCATATGAGATTTCTGGCTCTGTTGAAATTTGAGTGGGTGGAATTTGCCCCCGCCGCGAACAATCGGTGGGCCGACCACGAAAAGAGAGGCAGATTTCTAGACGTTTTTTTACAAGAAGGTGAAGTCATTTCCATCCCCAGAAAACCTGTCGCCTATCCCGGCGAAATTTGGCGATCGTCGCGTTCGCATTTCCCGACGTTTGACTTGGTCTGAACTATAGACCAGTAGACCATCCGCCTGAATGTCGGCTTCCGCTGCATCGCAGTCATTCACAGCGACCCAACGCGCCTTGAGCGAACCAATATTCACACGAGCAGAGTTTGGGGCAGTTGCCCCCGCCGATTTCTGGGCCTTTGACAGCATGAGGCGGGGGCTACTGCCCCGAACCCTGCCTCCACCGAAAACGAGCGCCCCATCGGCGACGGCCGACTACTCCGACGACTGCTGCAGCGCCCACATCTGCGCATAACGCCCATTGGCGGCCAGCAGCGCGGCGTGGTTGCCGCGCTCGATGATGCGCCCGGCCTCCATCACCAAAATCTCGTGCGCATCCACCACGGTGGAAAGCCGATGCGCAATCACCAGCGTGGTCTTGTTCTGCGCCACGCTTTGCAGCTCGGCCTGGATGGCGCGCTCGTTGGCGCTGTCCAGCGCCGAGGTCGCTTCGTCGAAGATCAGGATTGGCGGGTTCTTCAGCAAGGTGCGGGCAATCGCCACGCGTTGCTTTTCGCCGCCCGACAGTTTGAGCCCGCGCTCGCCCACCATGGTCTCGTAGCCCTTGGGCGTGGCACTGACAAAGCTGTGAATGTGCGCCGCGCGGGCGGCCTCCTCCACCTGCTTGCGCGTGGCACCGGGCTGGCCGTAGGCGATGTTGTATTCCACCGTGTCGTTGAACAGCACCGTGTCTTGCGGCACGATGCCGATGGCCTGGCGCACGCTGGCCTGCGTCACCTGCTTGATGTCTTCGCCGCCGATCTGAATCTGCCCGTTCTGCACGTCGTAGAAGCGAAACATCAGGCGCGCCAAGGTCGACTTGCCCGAACCGGATGGGCCAACAACAGCCACGGTTTTGCCGGCTGGAATCTCGAAACTGATGTCGTGCAGGATTGGCCGCGTTGCCTCATAAGCAAAGTTGACGTGGCTGAAGCGCACGCTGGCATCCTGCAGGCGCAGCGGCTGGGCACCGGGCAGGTCGGCGATCTCGCGTTCGCGCTCCATCAGGGTGAACATCTTGTCCAGGTCGGTCAGGCTCTGCTTGATCTCGCGGTACAGCACCCCCAAGAAGCCCAGCGGAATGTAGAGCTGGATCATGAAGGCATTGACCATCACCAGGTCGCCCAGCGTCATGCGGCCTTCAACTACCCCTTGCGTGGCACGCCACAACATGGCGATCAAGCCGGTGGCAATCACCAACTGTTGGCCGGTGTTGAGCAGGCTCAGAGTGGACTGGCTCTTGACGGCGGCGCGGCGGTAGCGCTCCAGGTTCTCGTCGTAGCGCTTGGCCTCGAACTCTTCGTTGTTGAAGTATTTGACGGTCTCGTAGTTCAGCAGCGAGTCGATGGCGCGGCTATGCGCCTTGGAGTCCAGCTCGTTCATCTCCTTGCGAAACTTGGTACGCCACTCGGTCACGGTCACGGTGAAGGTGATGTAAAACACCAGCGCAATGACGGTGATCCAGGCAAACCAGATGTCAAACTTCACCGCCAGCAGCGTCAGCACCATGGCCACCTCGATCAACGTGGGGACGATGCTGTACAGCGAATACGAAATCAGAGAGTTGACCGCGCGCGTGCCCCGCTCAATGTCGCGCGTCAGACCGCCGGTCTGGCGCTCCAGGTGAAAGCGCAAACTCAGGGCGTGCATGTGCCGAAACACCTGCAAGGAGATGGTGCGTGAGGCGCCTTCGGTGGCCTTGGCAAACACCAGCTCTCGCAGCTCGGCAAACACGGTGGTGGACAAGCGCAGCAGTCCATAGGCAAACAGCAGCGCAACCGGCACCACCAGGATGGCACTGGCGTTGAGCCCACCCTTCGGATTCATGGTGTCGATCAGTTCCTTGAGCAACAGCGGCACACTGACATTGGCCAGCTTGGCCGCAACCATCAGAGCGAGCGCAATCACTACGCGCCACTTGTATTGCCACAGGTACGGGAACAGCCGTTTGAGCGTAACCCAGTCGGTACGTTTAGCTACGGGAAGCCCCGCCGCGATGGGAGCCTGAAAAGATGAACTGCTGAGTTCGCCAGAACGGCGCATGAATGACAATACCCGAATCTTTGAGAAATGAGAGATTGTGCCTATGTCCGACAACACGAGCCCCCACGATGTCAACTTGCCCACCGACGAGGAACTGGTGCTCAAGGTCATCCCGATGCCAGCTGACTGCAATGCCAATGGCGACATCTTTGGTGGCTGGGTGATGGCGCAGGTTGATCTGGCAGCGTCAGTGATCCCGGCGCGTTACACCCAGGGTCGCATGGCCACCGTGGCGGTGAATCAGTTCGTGTTCAAGCACCCGGTGCGGGTGGGCGACATCCTGTCCTTCTTCTCCAAGCTGGTGCGCATTGGCCGCACGTCGGTGACGGTGAAGGTGGAGGTGTATGCCGAGCGCTTTCGCAACCAGGGCCATTACATCAAGGTCACCGAGGCCTCGCTGACCTACGTGGCGATTGACGACGAAGGCCGCCCGCGCGAGATTCCCAAGACCTGACTTGTCGCCAACGGGACCTGAAGGCGCAGCAAAGCCCGCTTCATGTCGCCCACCCGACAGCTTGTCGGTACAAACCCTGCGACCGGCAGTGCCCAATGCCGCTATAAACGGGCGTCGCCGTCGTGTTTGACGTGCCAACAGGAGACATCGTGCAGGTTCTTCAACTGCTGATCAGCGGTATCGCACAGGGGTGCATCTACGGGCTGATCGCGCTGGGTTTCGTGCTCATCTACAAGGCCACCGAGACGGTGAGCTTCGCCCAGGGCGAGCTGATGATGCTGGGCGCTTTCGGTGGCCTGGCGGGCATGACCATGCTCGGCTTTCCCTATTGGTTGTCAGTGCTCAGCGCCATCGCAAGCATGGCACTGTTTGGCGTGGCCCTGGAGCGCATGGTGATCAGGCCGATCCTGGGGCAACCCGCGTTCTCGATCGTGATGCTGACCATCGGTATCGGCTATGTGGCGCGCGGCCTGATCACCATGATCCCCAACATCGGCACCGAGACCCATACGCTGCCAGTGCCCTACAAAGACGAGATCTGGAGAGTCGGCGCACTGGTGCTCAACGTGGAGCAGATGGCAGTGATTGCCGTCACTGCCGTGTTGTGCGTACTTCTGTTCGCGCTGTTTCGTTACAGCAAGCTGGGCATCGCGATGCAAGCGGCTTCGCAAAACCAGTTGGCGGCCTACTACATGGGCATTCCGGTGCAGCGCCTCAACGGCATCGCGTGGGGTTTGGCGGCCGCCGTTGCAGCAGTGGCGGGCCTGCTGCTGGCGCCGATTACTTTTGTACATGCCAACATGGGCTTCATTGGCCTGAAGGCGTTTCCGGCGGCGGTGGTCGGCGGCTTTGGCAGCCTGCCCGGCGCCATTGTGGGCGGGCTGGTCATTGGCATCGTCGAGTCCTTGTCGGGCTTTTACCTGCCCGATGGCTTCAAGGACACCGCCGCCTATATCGTGGTGCTGATCATGCTGGTGGTCAAACCCAACGGCTTGTTTGGCGAAAAGCTGCGCAAGAAAGTCTAACGATATGACCCGCACGTTTGTCACTTCGTGTACTGCTCTGCCCCCCGAGGGGGCTAATTTTTCTAGGGGCGGCCCGTCGAAAAATTGCCTTTGTCATGGGGAAGTCACGGCATGAGGTTCATCTTCAAAACCGATTACGCGCAAGACATCAAGCTGGCCAAGCACGGCGGGCACGTGTTCTGGTATGGCGCCCTGATGCTACTGCTGTTGGCGGCGCCCTGGATTGCCACCGAGTACTGGCTGGCACAACTCACCTTCGTCCTGATCTATTCCGTAGCCGGCCTGGGGCTGATGCTGTTGGCCGGATTTACGGGGCTGTTCTCGCTCGGCCACGCGGCCTTTCTGGGTGTGGGGGCCTACACGCAGGCGGTGCTGACCAATGCCGGGCTACCGTTCCCACTGGCCCTGGTGTGCGCGGCGGGTTTGTCGGCGGCTGTAGGTTTTGTGGTTGGCCTGCCCGCGCTGCGGGTCAAGGGCATTTACCTCGGCATGGCCACGTTGTCCTTTGGCTTCATCGTCGAAGAAGTGCTGGCGCGCTGGGAGTCCGTCACCGGCGGCAACGCAGGCATTCACATCAAGAAGCCCGATCTGTTTGGCTGGACGCTGGGCTCGGGCGAGAGCTTCTACTTTCTGTGCCTGGTGGTCACCGTGCTGGCCACGCTGGGCATTCTCAACCTGCTGCGCTCACCCACCGGCCGGGCCTTTGTGGCGATCCGCGACTCGGAGATTTCTGCGCAAAGCATGGGCATCCACCTGGCGCACTACAAGACCTTGTCCTTCGCCCTGTCGGCGGCGCTGGCGGGCGTGGCAGGCGCCTTGTACGCGCACAAGATGCAGTTCATCTCGCCCGACCAGTTCAACATCCTGCAGTCGATCGACCTGCTGCTGATGGTGGTGATTGGCGGCGTCGGCTCGGTGCACGGCGCTTTCCTGGGTGCGATCTTCCTGATCACCCTGCCCGAGCTGATCACCATCGTCAAGGACTACCTGCCCGCGGTGGTTGGCCAGGCGCCCGGCCTCAAGAGCGTGGTCTACGGTGTGGTGCTGGTGTCTTTCGTACTGTTTGAGCCGATGGGCCTTTACGGGCGCTGGCTGAAGATTCGAACCTACCTGCAGATGTTCCCGTTCTACCGCAAAGGCATGTTCAAGCGGCAGAAATCGTTCCAGAAGTCGGATAGATTGAAATGAAACACCCCCGAAGCGCCTTCGGCGCCTCCCCCTCAAGGGGGCGCCACCAGCGGCCCGGCAAAGCCGGTTCCGCGGTGGCCCGCGTACCGTCACGCACGCCGGAGATGCCCTATGTCTGACCTTCTCTTGTCTGCCAACAACCTGAGCGTGCGCTTCGGCGGCGTGCTGGCGGTCAATCAGGTTAGTTTTGACGTGCGTCAGGGTGAGGTGTTCACCCTGATCGGCCCCAACGGCGCGGGCAAGACCACGGTGTTCAACCTGATCAGCCGCATTTACACACCCACCACGGGCGAGATTACCTACCTGGGTAAGAGCCTGACGGCGCAGCCGCCGCAAGCCATCGCCGCGCTGGGCATTGCACGCACGTTTCAGAACATCGAGTTGTTTGAGCACGCCTCCGTGCTGCAAAACCTGCTGATTGGCCGCCATACCCACCGCCAGACGAACTTGTGGCAAGACTTGTTCTTTACCGCCAAGACGCGCGAGGCCGAGCTGACCGCGCGCCGCAAGGCCGAGGAGGTGATTGACTTCCTCGGGCTGCAGCACCACCGCGACTCCTTTGTTGCCGGCCTGCCCTACGGTGTGCGCAAGGTGGTGGAACTCGCGCGCGCCCTGTGCGCCAGCCCCAAGCTGCTGCTGCTCGATGAGCCCTCGAGCGGCCTGAACGTGGAAGAGACCGACGACATGGCCTACTGGATACAGGACATCAAGAACGACCTGGGCATCACGGTGTTGATGGTGGAGCACGACATGAGCCTGGTCTCCAAGGTGTCGGACCGCGTGTTGGCCATGAACCAGGGCCAGGTGCTGGCGCTGGGTACGCCACGTGAGGTGCAAGGCCACCCGGCGGTGATCGAAGCCTACCTGGGCAGCGTCGATGATGTGTCGTCCCTGCGGAGGAAGGCGGCATGAGCAATGTAGCCATCACGGATCAGCCGGTGCTCAAGCTGCAAAACGTCGAGAGCGCCTACGGCCCGATCAAGGCGATCCGGGGTGTCAGTTTGCAGGTGCGCCGGGGCGAGATCGCCACCGTGCTGGGCTCCAACGGCGCGGGCAAGACCACCATCCTCAAAACCATCTCCGGCATCATCGACCCGCGCAAGGGTTCGATCGAGTTCAAGGGGACCGACATCACGGCACGCGACCCGGCCCTGATCGTGCGCCAGGGCCTCTCGCACGTGCCCGAGGGGCGCGAGGTGTTTCCCTTGCTGAGCGTGCACGACAACCTGCTGATGGGTGCCTACACCCGCACTGACCGCGATGGCGTGGCGACCGACATGGAAGCGGTGTACAGCTACTTTCCGATCCTGCGCGAGCGCGCCAGCCAGGACGCGGGCTTGCTGTCGGGCGGCCAGCAACAGATGCTGTCGATCTCGCGCGCGTTGATGGCACGGCCCGACCTGATCCTGCTGGACGAACCCAGCCTGGGCCTGAGTCCAAAACTGACCAAAGAGATCTTCGAGATCGTGGTGCGCATCAACCGCGAGCGCGGCACCACGATTTTGCTGGTGGAGCAAAACGCCAACATGGCTTTGAACGCCTCCGACTACGGCTACGTGCTGGAAAACGGCCGCATCGTGATGGAAGACACCTGCGCCAACCTGCGCGAGAAGGACGACATCAAGGAGTTCTACCTGGGACTCAAGGATGACGGCGTGCGCGGCGAGCGGCGCTGGAAGAAGAAGAAGACCTGGAGATGAACAAGACGCCCCCCGAAGCGGCCTGCGGCCGCCTCCCCCCACTGGGGGACGACGCCAGCGGCCCGGCAAAGCCGGATCCGCGGCGCCCCCGGATTGACACGCGCGCCGTGCCGCGGCTTTGGAACTTCGTATGAGCAAGCTCTGGGACCTTTCCCACATTCAACCCAACAGCGCCGTGGTGCTGCCGGGCGAGACCATTCCAGCCCTGTTTTGGAACGCGGTGCAGGAGCGTGGCCCGATGGTCTGGATGCGCCAGAAGCACCTGGGCATCTGGCAAAGCTGGACCTGGGACCAGACCGGGCAGGCCGTACGCGAGATCGGCGGCGGCCTGATGAGCCTGGGCTTTGCCAAAGGTCAAACCGCCTCGATCCTGTCCAACACCGTGGTGCCGTGGGTTCTGGCCGACCTGGCCGTTCTGTCCTGCGCGGGGGTTTCCAACGGCATCTACCCGACCGATGCAGCCTCGCAAGTGCAGTACTTGTGCGAGGACTCCGGCACCAGCGTTCTGTTCGTGGAGGACGACGAGCAACTGGACAAGGCGCTCGAAGTGCGTGCTGCCCTGCCCAAACTGCGCAAGATCGTGGTGTTTGACATGGAGGGCCTGTCTGATCTGGACGACCCGGACGTGATCAGCCTGACGGACCTGCGCGCGCTGGGCGTGCACTACCTCAATGCGCACCCGGATGCCTTGCAGGCACGCATCGACGCCTGCCGTCCAGAGGACCTGGCGATCCTGGTCTACACCTCCGGCACCACCGGCAGACCAAAGGGCGCGATGCACCTGCACGCTGGCCTGGTCTTCACGGTGCGGGGCTACAACACCCTGGTGGCGCAGGACGAGCATGACGAGCGCATGTGCTTCCTGCCGCTGTGCCACATCGCCGAGCGCATGGGCGGCGAGTACTTTGCCCTGTACACCGGCGCCAAACTGAACTTCGTCGAGAACCCCGAAACCATTCCCGAGAACGTGCGCGAGATCGCGCCCACCGTGTTCACCGCTGTGCCGCGGGTGTGGGAGAAGTTCTACTCCGGCGTGATGATCTCCCTGAAGGAGTCCGGCAAGCTGCAACAAGCCGCCTACGCCTGGGGCATCGGCATTGGCACCACCATCGCGGACAAGGTGCTGGCCGGTCAGCTTGTAAGCAGCTCGCTCAAGATCAGGTTCCAGATTGCCCAGTGGCTGGTGCTCAATAACGTGCGCAAACTCATCGGGATTCACCATGCGCGCTTCCTGGTAACCGGCGCCGCGCCAATATCGCCCGACCTGGTGCGCTGGTACCTCGCATTGGGAGTGCCGATGCTCGAAGTCTGGGGCATGACCGAGACCTGTGGCGCCTCCACCGGTGTGCCCGCCACGCTGATGAAACCCGGCTCCATTGGCCCGGCGGCGGGCTTCAACGAAGTCCGCCTCGACCCCGCCACCGGCGAAATCCTGGTGCGCGGCAAGAACGTCTTTGCCGGCTACCTGAACCAACCCCAAAAAACCGCCGAAACAATCGATGCGGACGGCTGGCTGCATACGGGCGACGTGGGTGTGGTGGACGCCGACGGCTACTACCGCATTACCGACCGCATGAAGGACATCATCATCACCGCGGGCGGCAAGAACATCACCCCCAGCGAACTGGAAAACGACTTGAAGTTCTCGCCCTATATCACCGATGCGGTGGTGATCGGCGACAAGCGCGCCTTCCTCACGGTGATCATCATGATCGACCAGGAGAACGTCGAGAAGTTCGCGCAGGACCAGGACGTGGCATTTAGCAACTACGCGTCACTGACACGCTCACCCGAAGTTCAGGCCCTGATCCAGAAAGAACTTGAGCGCGTGAACCAGAAGTTCGCGCGCGTCGAGCAGATCAAGAAGTTCTTCCTGCTGGAGAACCAGCTGACGGCGGAAGATGAAGAGCTCACCCCCACGATGAAGCTCAAGCGCAAGCTGGTCGAAAAGAAGTACGCCGCACAGATCGATGCGATGTACCGCTAAACCTCACACTGTTCAGCCATCCCATGAGAATCAAGACCCTTCTATCCCTGGCACTGCTAGCCAATGCCGCTCACATGTCACTGGCACAAGCCCAGCCGCAAGGCATTACCAAGAACGAAATCATCATCGGCACGATTCAGGACCTGTCCGGGCCGCTGGCCGGTTACGGCAAGCAGGCCCGCAACGGCATGCTGCTGCGTATTGAGGAGATCAACGAGCAGGGCGGCATCCACGGCCGCAAGATCCGGCTGCTGGTGGAGGACTCCGCCTACGACCCCAAGAAGGCAGTGCTGGCGGCGCAAAAGCTGGTGACACAGGACAAGATATTTGCGATGGTGGGCCACATCGGCACCGCGCAGAACAATGCGGCCATGCCAATCCAGTTCGAAAAGGAAGTGGTCAACTTTCTACCGCTGACCGCAGCGCGCGAAATGTATGAGCCGTTTCACAGGCTCAAGTTCTCCATCCTGCCCACTTACTACGAGCAGCTCAAGAACGCGCTGCCGGTGCTGGCCAAGCAGAAGAAGCTAAGCAAGGTATGCGCCCTGTACCAGGACGACGAATTTGGTCTGGAGGTGCTGCGTGGCGCCGAAGATGGCCTGAGGTCGGAAAAGATGGCTCTGCTGGAGAAGGCCTCCTTCAAACGCGGCGCGACCGACTTCTCCTCTCAGGTGGCGCGGCTAAAGGCAGCCGGATGTGAAATGGTCGTGCTGGGCACCATCATCCGGGAAACAGTCGGCGCCATCGGCGAGGCGCGAAAGACCGGCTTTGCGCCGGTCTTTCTGGGCTCCAGCGCGGCCTACTCGGAGTTGATCCACAAACTCGGCGGCAAGGTCGCCGAGGGCCTTTACGCAACCATGACTGCGCAAATCCCCTACGTGGACGACGCCTCCAAGCCGGTACGCTTCTGGGCCACCAAGTACAGCACCAAGTTCAACGAAGACCCGTCTTCGATTTCGGTATTTGGCTACAACGCCATCGACGTGTTCGCGCGTGCCATGCAAAACGCTGGCGAGCGTCCCAACACCTCCAAGCTGATTCGCGGCATGGAAACGATTCAAGTGCCAAGCGACATGTTTGGCAGCCCTCCGATGCGCTTCACGCCAACGCGCCGACTCGGTAGCGATGCGTGGCGCCTGTCGCAAATTCAGGATGGCCGATGGAAAGTGGTATCGGACTACCCCAAGCTGTAGCCAATGCCCCGGCCCCATCGAGGTCATGACAAAACGCCCAATATGGGGCACCATACAGGCCGGACAGCAAACTGAGCGCCGGTTCGCAACCCGTTTTTTCACAACAGGAGACAACACACCATGGTTAAGAAAATTGCAGTGTTGGCGGCGCTGGCCGCCACCAGCACATTGACGCTGGCACAACAAGGCGTCAGCGCCACCGAAATCACGCTGGGTTCGATCCAGGACTTGTCCGGCCCGATAGCCGGTTTTGGAAAGCAGGTTCGGCTGGGCATGATGCTGGCGGTGGATGAACTCAACGAGACCGGTGGCATCAATGGCCGCAAGATCAAGTTGATCGTTGAAGACTCGGCCTACGACCCCAAGAAGGCGGTGCTGGCCGCGCAGAAACTGGTCAACCAGGATAAGATTTTCATGATGCTGGGGCACATCGGCACGGCACAGAACATGGCCGCCATGCCGGTGCAGTTCGAGAAGAACGTGATCAACTTCTTCCCGGTCACGGCCGCGCGCGAAATGTACGAGCCCTTTCACAAGCTCAAGTATTCGTATGCCGCCACCTACTATGACCAGATGCGCAACGCGGTACCCAAAGTGGTCAAGGAAAAGGGCGCCAAGAAGGTCTGCACCATGTACCAGGACGACGACTTCGGCCTGGAGGTGTTGCGCGGCGGCGAGGCTGGGCTCAAAACCGTCGGCATGCAATTTGCCGAGAAGACCTCTTACAAGCGCGGCGCCACCGACTTCTCATCACAAATCTCCAAGATGCAGGCCGGCGGCTGCGACATGATTGTGCTGGGCACCATCATCCGCGAGACCATCGGCGCGATCGGCACCGCGCGCAAGCTCGGCTACAACCCGGTGTTTCTGGGTTCGAGCGCGGCCTACACCGACCTGATCCACAAGCTTGGCGGCAAGGCCATGGACGGCCTTTACGCGACTATGACCGTGCAAAACCCCTACACCGAGGGGCAGACGCAGGCGATCGGCTTTTGGGCCAACAAGTACAAGACCAAGTTTAATGAGGACCCCACCGTGTTCTCGGTCTATGGCTACACCATCATCAACACCTTTGCCAACGCTGCCACCAAGGCTGGCAAGAATCTGAACACCAACAGTTTCATCAAGGTGATGGACACGATGAGCGTCCCGTCCGACATCTTCGGCAGCGCGCCTGCCTCGTTTTCACCGACCAAGCGCCTGGGTAGCGACGCCTCGCGACTGTCGCAGATTCAGGATGGCAAGTGGAAGGTGGTCTCGGACTACGTCTCCAGCCCGGACCCGGACGCCAAGAAGTAACTCAACGTTGCCCTGAAAAAGGCCACCTGCCGACGATCAGTTGAGGACAGAGCAAAACGCACTTCGTGTCGTTTTGGCCTGTCCCGCAATCTCTCAGGATACGATGTACGCCCCCGCCCCGGTGGAGAGCAGCTTGCCGTCGGCACCGCGAAACTCCATGCGGGTGGATGCCACGCGTGAGCCCAGGCGCATCACCTCGGCGCTGAGCTCGAAGTACTCGCCAATGCCGGGGCGCAGGTAATCCACGCGCAAGTCGATCGTGCCGAGCTTGGAGAAACGTTGCAGGCGCTGTAGCGGGGTTTCGTCCATGTGCCGCGCGCCAATGGCGGCCATCACCGCCAGGCCGCCCATGGCGTCCAGGCTGGCACTGATGACACCGCCATGAATGCGGTTGAAGCTGAAGTGTCCGATCAGCTCGCGCTTCATGTCGATGCGTCCTCGCACGTGGCCAGGTTTGAGCGAAGTGATCTTCAAACCCAGCACCTGGTTGAAGACGATCATTTCCTCGAACACACGCTTGAGCCCCACTGCGAACTCGTCTTCGAACTCGATATCGGGTTCGACCTCGGCGTCGACTGGAGTCTTTTTGGTCATGGTGTCGATTAGTAATACGGAAAATGCAAAGACAGCGATACCGTCATTGCGAGCGTAGCGCAGCAATCCATGCCAGTGGTGCGCGAACATGGATCGCCGCGCTGCGCTCGCAGTGACGAAGGAAAGGTATCAGATATTCAATTGTCGGGACGCCAGCTCCTTCATGATTTCTTCGGCGCCGCCGCCGATCATCATGACTTTCACTTCGCGGTAGATGCGCTCGCTGGTGGTGCCTCGCATAAAGCCCATGCCACCGAGTATCTGCACGCCCTGGTCGGCGCAAAACTGCATGGTCTGCGTGGCGTGATTCTTCAGCAGGCAGACCTGCGCCACCCATTCGGCGCCCTTGGCTGATTTGTCGCCGCGGTCGCCCGCATCGGCACGGGCCGACACAGCATTGAGCCAGGCGCGCGTGGATTCGATGCGCATCTTCATGTCCATCAGCTTGTGGCGGATCACCTGGTGGTCGACCAGCGCCATGCCGAAGGTCTTGCGCTGCTGCGCCCAACCCAGCGCCTCGTCGTAACATGCCTCCGAAAAGCCCAGGGCCATGGCCGCCATCGACAGCCGTTCGCCGTTGAAATTGGTGAGGATCATCTTGAAGCCCTCGCCCTCGTTGCCCACCAGGTAACGAGCCGGCACCCGCACACCGTCAAAACGCAACTGCGCGGTATCCGAGCACAGCCAGCCCATCTTCTTCAAGGCGCTGCGCGACAGACCCACGGCATCACCGGGCACCATCAGCATGGAGATACCCATGGGCCCCTTGTTCTTGGGGTCGGTCCGCACCGCCACGGTGATCCAGTCGGCCCGCATGCCGGAGGTGATGAAGGTCTTCTCGCCATCCACCACATACTCGTCGCCCTCGCGCCGCGCCGTGGTCTTCAGGGCCGACACGTCGGTGCCGCCACCCGGCTCGGTGATCGCCAGGGCGGCAATCTTCCTGCCGGCCAGAACCTGTGGAATGACCTCGCGCTGCAACTCTGCCGACCCATGGCGCACCACGGGTGGCAAGCCAATGTTGTGGCTGAACAGGCTGGCCATCAGGCCACCGCTGCCCCCGGCGCGCGCCAGCGTAATCGTCAGCGCATTGCGCAACTTCCACGGGCTCGGGGTGCCGCCAAATTCTTCCGGGTAACCCATCTCGAGCCAGCCCATCTCGGCGGCGCGCCGGTACAGACTGCGGGGGAACTCGCCAGCCTCTTCCCAGCCGTTGAGGTGCGGTGCGACTTCGGTCTGAATGAACTTGCGGGCCGCGTCTTCAATCAAGGCGATGTCTTCGTCGGCAACGTCGGTTTGGGACATGAAGGTTTCTCTGTCAATGGACGAATGGCCGTCTACCGCGCAGGCCGCTTGGCCACACCCATGGTCTTGGCGATGATGCTCATCATCACCTCATCGGCGCCGCCAGCAATCGAGCCCAACCGCGCATCGCGGTACATGCGGGCCACCTTGTTCTCCCATGTGAAGCCCATGCCACCCCAGAACTGCAGGCAGGCGTCGGGGATGATGCGGTTGAGCCGTCCGGCCTTGAGCTTGGCCATGGATGCCAGCTCGGTCACGTCCTGGCCGGACACGTACAACTCGCCAGCCCGGTAGGTCAAGGCGCGCAGGCTCTCAAGCTCGGTTTTCAGCTCGGCCAGCTTGAACTGAACCCACTGCTGGTCGGCCAGCGTGGCGCCAAACATCTTGCGCTCCTGCGCCCATTGCACCGTCGAGTCGATGCAATTGGCCAAGGCCTGCAGGCAGCTGGCCGCGCACCACAGCCGTTCTTCCTGAAACTGCAGCATCTGGTACATGAAGCCCTGGCCCTCTTGGCCGATCAGGTAGCGCTGCGGCACGCGCACGTTGTCGAAGTAGATCAGGCCGGTATCGCTGCAGTTC
This sequence comes from Candidatus Rhodoferax odensensis, assembly GCA_016718405.1. Classification (GTDB taxonomy): domain Bacteria; phylum Pseudomonadota; class Gammaproteobacteria; order Burkholderiales; family Burkholderiaceae_C; genus Rhodoferax_D; species Rhodoferax_D odensensis. The sequence continues at coordinate 71,546 of JADKDJ010000006.1, read as the reverse complement.
ATGCCGATCTTCTTGATCTTCTTGGCCTTCTCGATGCCGGGCAGGTTCATCGGCACCATCACCAGACTCTTGTTCTTGTGGGCCGGTGCGTCACTGGTGTTGACCAGCATGCACATCCAGTCGGCCTGCAGGCTGTTGGTGATCCACATCTTCTGGCCGGTGATGAGGTAGTCGTCGCCGGCCTTGCGCGCCACACTCTTGATAGCCGAAACGTCGCTGCCGGCACCCGGTTCACTAACGCCGATGCAGCCGACCAGCTCGCCTGCAATCGCCCCCGTAAGGAACTCGCGCCTGAGCTCATCGCTGCCAAAGCGTGCCAAGGCTGGCGTGCACATGTCGGTCTGCACGCCGATGGCCATCGGCACACCACCACAATCGATGTGTCCCAGCGTTTCGGCCATTGCCAAGGCGTACGAGTAGTCCAGGCCCGCACCGCCATAGGCCTCGGGTTTGGTCAGCCCGAGCAAGCCCAGCTCGCCCATCTTCTTGAAGACCTCGTGCGCCGGGAACATCTCGGCGTCCTCCCACTCTTCGACGTGGGGGTTGATCTCGGCATCAATGAAGCGCTTGAGGGTTTTCTGGATTTCCAGGTGTTCGTGCGTGAAGTGCATGGCAGTGAGGCCTCGTGTTCAGGAAAAGACTTTGGGCGTGACGGCACGATGGAAACCGTTGAAGGGCTTGATGGCGGCGCGCTCACGCGCCTTCTCATCGGCCACACGCATCGGCCAACCCAGGCGCACTTGTGGGCGCGCGCCGTCAATGCGCAGCGTGCTGCCGCTGATGAAAGAGGCCGCCGGGCTAAGCAGAAACACAATGCCGGCGGCCGTTTCCGCCTCCGTGCCAAAACGTCCCAAGGGCACGGTCTTGGCCATCTCGCGCAGCATCGGGCCCATTGCTTCGGGGTAGTGGTCCATGCCACTGGAGGCGATATAGCCCGGCGCCACGGCGTTGACCCGCACGCCGCGCCCACCCCACTCCAGTGCCGCCGTCTCGGTGAAGCTGACCATGCCGGCGCGCGCCGCGCCACTGTGCGCCATGCCGGGCATGGAGCCCCACATGTCGGCCACGATGTTCACGATCGCCCCGCCGTGCTTGCTCATGGCTTGCGCGAAGACTTCGCGCGCCATCAGGAAGCCGCCAGTGAGGTTGGTGGCGATCACCGCCTCCCAGCCCTTGGCGGTGATAGCTTCAAGCGGCGTCATGTACTGACCGCCCGCATTGTTGACCAGGCCATCAATGCGCCCGTGCGCGCTGACAATCGCTGCCACCGCCTGCTTGACCGCGTCTTCCTGGCGGATATCACACACCTCAATACTGGCGTGTCCGCCGTCCTGGGTAATCTCGTCCTGCACCGTCTGCAGCTTTTCGGCCTTGCGCCCGATCAGCACCACGTGGGCGCCCAGGGCCGCCAACTCATGCGCAACGCAGCGCCCGATGCCCGAGCCACCGCCGGTCACAACCATCACCTGGCCCGCGAACAAGTTCGGGGCAAACACAGAACCGTAGCTCATCCGTTTCTCCAATCGACAATCAGTTGGGGAGTCTCAAAAATAGCCGCATCGCGGCATCGGTCAATTCATCGACCGACGCGCCCTTCTTGCGGTCAAACCATTGCACCGTCCAGTTCAGGGCACCCAGAATCAGAAGGCGCGACAACTTGACGGGGGCCTGCAGTTGGCCCTTGTCGTGCAGCGCCTGCAGAACCGGGGTCCAGACCGCTTCGTAGCGCACCTGCAGCTCCGCCAGCGTGGCGCGCTCGGCCGCGCTCAGCGCCCGGTGTTCGTACAACATCACGGGTACAAAATCATTGCCAGGGCCTAGCAACACGTCGAAATGCGCCTTGATCAGGCGGCGCATCGCCTCGGCCGCGTCGGCGGCAGGTGCCTTGCCTTGCAGCGCCTTCGTCTGGCGCTCTATGGCGGAGTGCATGCCCGCTTCCATCACGGCATACAGCAGCGCGTCCTTGCTTTTGAAGTGGTAGAACGGCGAGCCGCTTTGCATGCCGGCGGCGGTGGCGATGTCGCGCGTGCTGGTGCCGTCAAACCCTTGGCGGCGAAACAGCCTGGCCGCCGCGCTCAGCAAGGCCTGGCGCCGGTTGCCATCGTCACGCTCGTCGAGCGTCTTGCGCGGCCGACCCCGCGCGCGCTTGGGGGTGCTGTCGGTGACTGAGTCGGCAAACGGGTTGTCCATGGGCCTGCACCATACCAAAGTTCTCTATTTATAGCAAGCATTTGCTTTGTGAAAATCACGATGCCCTGATACGAGTCGCACTGAACAGCGCGTCCGAGGTCACGCGCCGCTTCAGGCCCATGAAGGGTCGAAGCCCATCCAGCCAAGGAACGCGCCGCAGCAACTCAAACAGCAGCAGGCTGATCACCAGCGTGCCCAACACCAACACGCACGCCTCCAACCCGGCGCCCAACGCAGCCGGGCGCAAGCTATGCGCCAACAGGATGATCAGTGTCTGATGCACGATATACAGGGGAAACACCGCCTCGGTCAGGTAGCGTCGCGCGGCGTTGTCCACATTCAAGTGCTGGCGCGCAAAGCCGAGCGCGGCGAGCAGGGCGCACCACTGCATCAGGCTCCATACCAGCACCCCCAGCCAGGCCGGTACCGACCGTGCACTGGCGCGCGCCCACTCCATCAGAGCCCAGGCGCCGATGGCCAAGGCCAGTGCCAGCCAACGCCGGGCCTGCGACGCTGCCGCCAACGGCGAGGCCAGGGCCAGCACTGCACCAAACAAGAACATCGGCAGGTACTGCGCGTGGGCAAACCAGTCATCGGCCAGGGCATGGGTGACCGGAAACTGCCTGCTCAGCGTATAACGCGTGACGGCCAGCAACAGTACCGGCCACACCAGCAGACCCCAACTCGCCAGCGCCTCAGTCAACACCACCGAGGCGCGATCCAGCAGACGCGGCCACCGGCGCAACGCACCCCACAGTAGCGCCGTATAACAAAACAGGTAGGGCAGGTACCAAAGGTGATTCCACGTCGGCAGAATCAGGCAGCCCGCGCCTGGCACGCAAAACTGCTGGCCCTGGCTCCAGGGTTGCAGGTAGACGCCCAAAAAGTCCAGATAAGTTCCAACGAAGTTGAAACGGCGCAGCACTTCCAGGTAGGCCTGCGGTGGTACAACCACCAGTACGCCAAACAGCAGCGGCAACAGCAATCGGGACGCACGCTCCCGAATCAAGGCGCCGGTTACGCCGTTTCGACGGATCAGGAGAGCGGTCGCGGCGCCCGAGACCAGAAACAACAGGTCCATGCGCCAGGGTGACAGCAGGCGCATCCAGGGCTCGGGGCCAGAGCCCATGGCCGGGCTCTTGATGTGCCACTCCCAGGTAACGTAGTACATGCCCACGTGGAAGATCACCAGAAGTCCAAAGGCCAGAATGCGCAGCCAGTCCAGATAGAACTGGCGCGCGCTGTTCGGCTGGGCCACGGGCGAGACAACGGAAGTCACGATACGGTGTTGCATGGTAGGACCCTCTACTGGAAGCGACCCTGTCAGCGTAGAGCCCCGAGGTCAACCACGCAATCTGCGCGGGACCAGCCGGTCCGGCGCAGTGGCCAGTTGGGCGCGCTCAGGCCAGTACAGGCAAGCGCGCCAGCAGCGCGGCGCGGTATTGCCGACTGCACGCTACCTGTGCGCCATCACGCAGCAGCACGGTAGCGTCACCTTTGGCCAGCCGTTGCAGCTGCACCACCTGCGCCAGTGCCACTGCCGAACTGCGATGGGTGCGCACAAAGCCGGGCCCGAGGTCTGCCAGCAGACCGGCCAAGGTGCGGCGCATCAGCGGCGCACCCTGCGCGTGGTGCACCACCACATAATTGTCGGCGGCCTCCAGCCACAAGATCTCAGCGACGCTCACAACGTGCACGCGGCCCAGGTCGGAAATCAACAACTGAGAAGGCGGCGGCTGTTGCGCGCGGCGCAATGGCGAGCAGCGCAGAGCGTGCAAGCGTTCGATTGCGCGCGCCAAGCGCTCAGGCTCGACCGGCTTGAGCAAGTAGTCCACGACCTCAATGTCGAACGCCTGCACCGCGTAGTGGTCGTAGGCGGTCACGAACACCACCGCAGGTGCCGGCTCTGGCAGCGAGGCCGCCACCGCCAAGCCATCAGCGCCGGGCATCTGAACGTCCAGCAACACCACGTCGGGCCGCAATGACGCAACCATCTGCAAGGCCTCATTGCCATCACGCGCCTGCCCGACCACCTGCACATCGACAAAGGCTTGCAGCAGGCGCTGCAGTCGCGCGCGTGCCGGAGCCTCGTCGTCAACGATCAAGACACGCATGGCAACTCGATCACCGCCAACACGCCACCCTGCGCCAGCGCCTGCAGATTCAAGTGGGCCAGTGCGCCATAACGCGTGGCCAACCTCTGTCGCAGGTTGCCCAGGCCAACCCCATCGGTAGGCGCAGCCGTCAGTCGGCCTGCATTGTCTTGAACGATCAAGCGCAGGCGCTCGCCATCGCGTTCAGCCCGCACCGCGATCGTCGTTCGTTCGCTGCTGCGCTCCACGCCGTGACGAAACGCGTTCTCCAATAGGGGCTGCAAACACAGCGTCGGCACGATGCACTCGCCCAAGCGCGGGTCGATGTCAAAGCGCAAGTCGACCCGGTCGGCAAAGCGCTGGCACATGATGGCCGCATAGGCCTGCAGCAGGCGCAGTTCTTCGTCCAGTGTGGTCTGAGGGCGGCGTGCCAGATCGGTCGCCGCGCGCAGCAAGGACGCAAGCTGGGTCACCAGCCGCTCGGCCAGCTCGGCGTCGGTGGCAATGGTGGCAGCCACGGTGTTGAGCGCGTTGAACAAGAAATGCGGCTCGATTTGTTGCGTGAGCTGCAGCAACTGCGCCTCTTGCGTCAGGGCACGCTCCCGCGCCAGCCGAAGCTGCGCCTGGTTGAGTGCAGCATGGGAACGCAGGCCAAAAACAATTGCCGCAAACAGCAGGTAGAACATGCAGAACTTGAGTATCTCGTAGCGAAACACCACGCTCCAGGGCTCATGGTCATAGGTCTGCCCCAGCAGCGCATAGACGCCGTGGCGCAACGCAAACACCACCGCCACGTAGACCGGCGCAATGATGGGCAAAACACGCAGGTGGAGCAAGAACCAGCGCCACGGGCGCTGCAGGTTGCCATCCAGCGCGGCGGCGCGGCGCCACTGCAAGGCAACAATGAGGCTGGCCACAAGCAGCGCGCTGCCGTCCCAAAACAGGGGCTGCCACAGCTTAGTGCCGCCCTGGCGCAGATAGTCCTGCACGCCCACGGTAATCAGCAGCACGCAAAAGGTGGCCCAAGCCAAGGCAAAGCCGAGCGCGGGCCTGGGGCGCGCGGCAGGCACGCCCATCTCGTGCAAGGGCGGGGCTGAATTCACCCCCCGAAGTCTAGACCCACCGAACGCGCCGGTTCCAACGTGTGGGGTGAGTCGGGCTGTGCGCGGGACGAGTCGCCCTATCCGAACCACGCCTTGAAATGCAGCTTCGGCGGCACCATGTAGTTTGTCCCTGTCTGCCTGCTGTAGCGCACCCATGCACCGCATTCCCGTGTTCGTTCTCTCGATGCTGTTGCACGCCTGGGTGGCCTGGCGCATCGCCCCTGCGTTGACGGCTTTCACACCCGCTGACCTGTTGCTGTGGGGCGCTCTCGCCACGTCAGCGCTGCTGATGCCCCTGGGTCTGATGGGGCGCCGTGTGGCCAATAGCCCGCTATCGACAGTGCTGGTGTGGGCGGGCCTGCTGTGCATGGGTTTGTTCTCCACCCTGTTTGTGATGACGCTACTGCGCGACGCGCTGCTGGTGCTGGTGTGGGCGGGCGTGACTGTTGTGCAGTGGCTCGGGCTGGGCGGCCTGGACACACGCGCAATGGACGCGCTGCAAACCTGGAGCGCGTTGGCGGTGCTGGCGCTAGGCCTGCTGGCAACGATATGGGGCTTCTGGCATGCCCGGCGCACCGCCCAAGTGGTACGGGTGGAAGTGCCGATCGTCGGGCTGCCCGCCGCGCTGCACGGGTTCACGGTGGCGCAGATTTCTGACATCCACGTGGGCCCGACCATTCGCCAGGGCTATCTGCAACGTATCGTCACACGCGTCAATGCGCTCAGCGTTGACCTGGTGGCGATCACCGGCGACCTGGTCGACGGTGGCGTGCGTGAGCTGCAGCGCCACGTGGCGCCTTTGGCGGGCCTGGTGTCGCGCCACGGCACCTTCTTTGTGACAGGCAACCACGAGTACTACAGCGGCGCGCACGCCTGGATCAACGAGTTGCGCCGCCTGGGCGTGACCGTGCTCATCAACGAGCACGTGGTGCTGCACCACGATCAGGCTGATGCCAACACCAACGTGGGCGGGCCAAGCGCCAAAGCGAAGTTGGTGGTGGCCGGCGTGGCCGACTACAGCGCCCACCACTTCGATGCAGCCCACCACAGTTGCCCAGCCACCGCCATCGCGGGCGCACCGGCGGATGCGGGTCTGCGGCTGTTGCTGGCGCACCAGCCGCGCAGCGCCAAGGCGGCGGCGCAAGCCGGGTTTGATCTGCAGTTGTCCGGCCACACCCACGGCGGCCAGTTCTGGCCGTGGATGCATCTGGTGAAGTTCCAGCAACCCTTCACCGCAGGTCTGAACAAATTGCACGAGCTGTGGGTCTACACCAATCGCGGTACCGGCTACTGGGGACCGCCCAAGCGCTTTGGTGTGCCCTCGGAGATCACGCATTTGAAGTTGGTGACGGCTTGACGCCGTGTGCAGCGTCCTGCGGCTGCCGATCAAGCGCCGAAACAGGCAGTCCTGTCCACTGCCGGGTCTGCGCAGGCACAGGGCAAATCCCGCTCTCAGCACGGCCGGCGTGACTCTGGTAGGCTGCCCTGCTCATTTCACATGCGAGCGGAGATATCCCCATGCAATACCGACGTCTTGGCCGCAGTGGCCTGCAGGTCAGCCAGCTCTCCCTGGGTTCCTGGGTCACCTACCACAATCAGGTGGACACTGGCGCGGCACGCGAGATGCTGGCCGCCGCGATGGACGCCGGCATCAACTTCTTCGACAACGCTGAGGCCTATGCCGGTGGCAAGAGCGAGGTGGTGATGGGCGAGGCGATCAAGTCGCTCAAGTGGCCGCGCCTGAACTACATCGTTTCCACCAAGTTCTTCTGGGGTCTGGATCGCGAAGGCAACTCCGCCAACCGCAAGGACACGCTCAACCGCAAGTACCTGCTGCACGCCATCGACGGCTCGCTCTCGCGCATGGGCCTGGACTTCATCGACCTGGTGTATTGCCACCGCCCCGACCCGCACACGCCGATCGAGGAGACCGTATGGGCCATGAGCGACATGATCAGCCGCGGCAAGGCCTTGTACTGGGGCACCAGCGAATGGTCGGCGGCCGACATCCGCGCCGCCTGGGACATTGCCGATCGGCACCACCTGCACAAGCCGGTGATGGAGCAGCCGCAGTACAACCTGTTTCACCGCAAGCGGGTCGAGGAAGAATATGCGCGGCTGTACCAGGACATTGGCCTGGGCCTGACCACCTGGAGCCCGCTGGCCAGCGGCCTGCTGACCGGCAAGTACCGGGAAGGTGTCCCAGCGGGCAGCCGCGGCGCCATCGAGAGCATGGGTTTCCTGGTCAAGGGCCTGACCGACACGGCCAAGAATGCGGCTGTGGCGCAGTTGGCCGGCGTGGCGGCAGAACTCGATTGCAGTCTGGCCCAACTGGCGATTGCCTGGGCCGCGCACAACCCGCGTGTCAGCACCGTGATCACTGGCGCATCCAAGCTGTCGCAGTTGCACGACAACCTGGGCGCGATGGCCGTATTGCCCAAATTGACACCTGAGGTGATGACAAAGATCGACCTGGTCAGCGCCCCACTGACCAACTGACGGGGTCTCCAGCGTGACCGATGACGCCGGCACGGCCCTGGGCACACTGACCCGCGCCGGGCTGGCGGCCGCCGACGCCGATGCGTGGTGGCAAGCACGGCCCGTTCTGCGCGGCGAGTTCGAAGCCGATGCCCTCGTGTGCTCGCAGCATTGGGCGCGCTCGCAGCAACTGCTGAGCTGCTTGCCCAGCAAACCCCAGCGCCGGGCCCACGAGGCCGCCGCCGCCCAGACGCTACTGACCGCCGCAGCCGCCACGCGTGAGGCTTTTTTGGTGCAACACGTGGTCGATCTGTACGCCCGACTGACGTCGCAACACACCCGCTTTTTGCCGGTGCACGAACTGGTGTACGCCGCCTCCGCACTGGTGCCGGGCCTGACACCCACGCCCGCGCAAGTGACCAGCGAGGCATGTTTGCGGCAGGCCGATAAGGACGGCATTGAATTCGGCCAGGGTGTCTTGCTGGCGCACGTGCTGGCGCAAGCGCAAGCGGGCCTGCATCTGTGCCAGGCCATGTTGTTGCCACGGCCCGAGTCGCTGGCACAGTTGCACCAGTTGCAGGCCACCGGCTCGATCGACCTCGGCGCCGCCTCGGTCGAGACCGTCGGCGCGGCCTCCTGGGTCACGCTGAAGAACCCGAAAACGCTCAACGCCGAAGACCAGAACACGATCGACGCGGTGGAGCAAGCGGTGGACCTGGCCCTGCTCGACACCCGCGCCGGTGTGGCGGTGCTGCGCGGCTGCCACATCGACCACCCCAAGTACGCGGGCCGGCGCGTGTTCTGCAGCGGGATCAACCTGACCGACCTGTACCACGGCAAGATTCCCTACCTCTGGTACATCCAGCGCGAGATGGGCTTTGTCAACAAGATGTTTCGGGGCCTGGCGTATGCCGACCGACCGGCCGACGAAGTGTCCGGCGCAACGCTCGAAAAACCATGGATTGCCCAGTTGGACAGCTTCGCCATCGGTGGCGGCTGCCAGTACCTGCTGGCCACCGACTACGTAGTGGCCGGCAGCGATGCCTACCTGACGCTTCCCGCGCGCAAGGAAGGCATCGTGCCGGGCGCGGCCAACCTGCGCCTGCCACGCTTCGTGGGGGACCGCTTGGCGCGCCAGTTGATCATGATGGAACGCCAGCTCGATTGCGCCAGCGCCGAGGGCCGCCTGATTTGCGACGAGGTGGTGGCGCCGGACCAGGTGGAGGTGGCGGTGGCGGATGTGGTGGCGCGCATGACCGGTTCGGGCGTGGTCAGCGCGGCCGCGAACCGCCGCGCATTCAGGGTAGCGCACGAACCTTTGAACCTGTTTCGGCAGTACATGGCGGTTTATGCACGCGACCAGGCCGAGTGTCACTTCTCGCCTGCGCTGATCAGCAACCTCGAGAGACATTGGCAAGCGAAGACGCGGTCAACCTGAAACACCCCAGGCGCACCTGCTGTGGCTCCGGTTTACAGCAACTCCTCAGACACAAAGGGCGACAGCAGCCATAGGCGCAGCCGCAGCAGGTAGTCCACATCCGGCTCATCGTCCATCGGCTCAGACAGACCATCGCCCTTGAGCGCCACCCACTGCAGTCCGTAACCGTCGGGCTTGAGCTTGACCTGGTAGACGTGGCGCACGTCCCGGTCGCGGGTGGCGTCGAAATAGCGCAGCGTGCGGTCGGCAAACATCGGGCTGTGAATCAGCAGACCGAGTTCGGTATTGGTCGATGCCGAGCGTCGGTCCAGGTTCAAGGAACCCAAGAGCACCGTCTTGCGATCGATGAAAGCGATCTTGGCGTGCCACAGTGCGCGCGAAGACCCCACACCGGCCGGCAGCCACCGCGGGTCCTGCACCGGCTCGGGTCGCAACTCGTACAGCTCGACGCCCAGTTTGAGCATGGGTCGGCGATATCGCTCGTAGGCCAGGCTCGCCAGCGGCTCGTCCGTGGTGGCCATCGAGTTTGTCACCACCCGCACCGCCTTGCCGCGGTCACGTGCCGCCTTCATGGCCGCCATGCCTTCCTTGCCGGGCACAAAATAGGGCGAGAACAACAACAACTCTGTACGGGTCTCCTGGAACGCGCGCAAGGCGCGGTACAGGGCTGTATCGGCCAGCTCGGCCTCGCTGGCGTTGTTGCCCACCTTATTGGGATGGTCGGCAAAGGCCGTGGTCTCGGCCCAGATCAAGCGATCCAGTCCCAGCGATAGGTCCTGTGACAGGGGCGGCACACCGTAGGAGTCGGCCGGCGCGGCCCGAAGCGTCAACGCCGCGCTGCCCACAAGCCGGTCGAACCCGGCTCGCAGCGCCTCAGGCGTGTCGGCAGACGGCGCGATCGAACCAATCGGATACACGTGGACGCTGTTCCAGTAACGGTCAAAGATACTGGCAAGCTGTCCCACCACCGGACCAATCATGAAGGCATCGAAATCGATGAAGTTGTCCACACCGCGAAAGAAGTAGCCATCGGCCATGTTGCGCCCGCCCACGATGGCCATGGCACCGTCGGCAACAAACATCTTGTTGTGCATGCGATGGTTCAGGCGTTTGAAGTCAAACGCCAGGTTGACGAGGCGCCCCAGCGTATCGGTGCGACCACCGGCAAAGGGGTTGAACAGCCGCACCTCCATGTGGTCATGCGCCGCAAGCCCTTGCAGTAGCGGGTCCATGCCCTGGGCATAGAAGTCGTCAATCAGCAGGCGTACGCGCACACCGCGTTGTGCCGCGTCACGCAACTCGCGCAGAAACAGGCGTCCGACCGAGTCGTTGCCAACCTGGTAGTACTGCACATCGAGGGACGACTGGGCGCGCCGGATCAAGGTGATACGGGCATCGAGCGCAATGTCGGGGTCGGGCATCGGGCGCAGACCGGAGCGCCCAAACGGAGTGCCAGGCGCGGTCGTGCTGCCTGGTGCCGCGCTCGGCATGACTGCATCGGGGCCGGCCGCACGCGCCAGGGCACGCATTGCCAAATCGCCCAAGGCGGTGGCGTGTGTGGCTGCAATGGCGCTGCTGGGCGTGCTGGCGCGCGGCGACGGCAGCCCGGCACAACCCGTCAGGGCCAGCAGCACCAGCGCTATGAGAGCCCGGCTCATACACCTGGGATCAGGCATCAAGCCCGAGGCCCGCCAACGAAAGAAAGATGTCATTTGCACGGAAGTGAAACCTAGAAGCCGGTTGGGCGTCGCACCCGACGCCGACAGGTTTCAATTTTGCCCGACGCCCCGACACGCCGCGACTTCGGTGCGACAAAGTCGATGCAAACGAGCGCGAGACCTTGGCTGGCGGCGCCAACGGCGGCAGCAACCACGAGAAGACTGGCGGCCTGGCGCGCGACCAGGCAGCGGGTGTCGCTTCAATCCACAAAGAAATCCGGCAAGAAGTTCTTGTTCCCCAGTGTCATGGCATACAGGTCCAGGTCCGTCACCCCGTGCTCAGCCAGCACGGCGTCGTCAATGTAGAAGTTGCCGGTGGCTGAACTCGGGCCGGTGAGCACCAGGTAGGCCGCATCCGCCATGATCTCCGGCTTGCGACACAAGGCCAGATCAATGCCCGGAATCATCTGCATCGCCGCTGTGGCTATGGCCGTGCGCGGCCACAGACTGTTGACGCCGATGCCGTAGCGCTTGAACTCCCCAGAATGGCCCAGCGTGCACATGCTCATGCCGTACTTGGCCATGGTGTAAGCGGTGTGGCTCTGAAACCAGTGCGTCTTCATCGACAGGGGCGGCGACATGGTCAAGATATGCGGATTGCGGTTTGCGGCAGCGGACTTCTTGAGTTCGGCCAGACAGGCCATGGTGCAGAGGTAGGTGCCGCGGGCGTTGATGCCGTTCATCAAATCAAAGCGCTTCATGGGCGTGGCTTCGGTGTTGGTCAGGCTGATGGCGCTGGCGTTGTTGACCAGGATGTCGATGCCGCCAAAGGTCTCGACCGCCTTGGCCACCGCGTCAAACACTGCGTCGTCATCGCGGATATCCACCGCCAGCGGCAACGCCCGCCCGCCAGCTGCTTCGATCTCCGCAGCAGCGCTGTGAATGGTGCCCGGCAACTTGGGGTTGGCCTCGGCGGTCTTGGCGACGATGACGATGTTGGCGCCATCGCGCGCCGCGCGCTTGGCGATGGCCAGGCCAATGCCGCGCGAGGCGCCGGTGATGAACAAGGTTTTGTCTTGGAGGGAACGGGTGGGCGTCATCAGTATTCCAGTTGCTACAAATAAAATAGCGGCATGTACCCGCTGGATATGGTCAATATCCGGATTGCAGCGCACAAACGGCAGTCATGACGGGTCATGGGCTGACGCGCACGCGCCTGCACGATGCAGCTTACTGAACTGACTCATTCATGGCAAGCACTCGCTTTGCGCAAATAGCATAGTGGTACTGGAGATACCGACGCAAGTTCGCCGCGATGCCGGTCATTTTTTGGCATGATGCCAATACCGTGGACAAACCGACAACCCCCGCCCCTACTCTGCCGATGACCCGCTTTTCGCGCTACCTGTGGGCAACGCTGGCCGGGTTTGCCTGCCTGGCGATCAGCTTCACGGTCTATGTGCAGTCCGAAAAGCAGATTGATCGCGCCAACGAGTCACGCCAACTTGCCTTTCTGCTGGCGGACGAATTGCGCCAGTCTTCCGACGACCTCACCCGCATGGCACGCACTTATGTGGTGACCGGCGAGCCGCGCTTCAAACGCCACTACCTGGACATCCTGGACATTCGCGACGGCAAGAAACCGCGGTTCGTTCACCACCAGAACGTGTATTGGGATCTGGTGCTGGATGATGAGAAACCGCCTCGTGCCACACAGGACTCCGTGGCGCTGCTGGAGCTGATGCGCCGCGCCGGGTTTTCCCCGGAAGAACTCGGCGAACTTGCCCAATCCAAAGCCCATTCCGACGCCCTTGCGCGCACCGAGCTGGCGGCCATGGCATTGATCGAGGCCGCCGCCCCGGACGCCGTCGGCGCCGCCCGGGCCGACGCCACGCGCCAGTTGCACGACAGCGCCTACCACCGGGCCAAGGCCGAAATCATGCGCCCGATTCATGACGTTCTCGCCTTGATCGACCAACGCACGAAACAGGCAGTGCAGGCGGCCGAACAGCAGGCCCGCTACCTGCGCCTTGTGTTCGTTGGGCTCGGGCTGTTGCTGGTGGCCTTGCTGTGGCGAACCCGCCGTGCGCTGCTAACCATTCTGGGCGGCCCAGTAGACGAATTGCACCAGCGCATCGAGCGCCTGGGCAGCGGCGATCTTTCGCAAGCTATTCCTGTTGCCCAGGGCATGGAGAACAGCGTACTGGGATGGCTGTCCGCGACGCAAGTCAATCTGGCCCGCGGCGAGGCGCAGCGCCAGCAAGCCGAGCAACACATCCAGTACCTGGCCCACTTCGATGCGCTCACCGGCCTGCCCAACCGCGCCCAGTTGGATGATCGAGCCAAATACGCGATCAGCCTGGCGCAACGCAACGCAAACTCGGTCGCCCTGATGTTCCTCGATCTCGATCATTTCAAGGACATCAACGACACGCTGGGACACAGCGTGGGGGATGCCCTGCTGGTCGAGGTGGCCAAACGGCTGCGCCTGATGCTGCGCGAGGAGGACACGGTATCGCGCCTGGGCGGCGACGAGTTCATCTTCCTGTTCCATGGAATCGATGCCCACCACGCCACGCATCTGGCGCAAAAGCTGCTGAATGTGATTGCCGAACCGTTTCGAATCGACGCTTACGACCTGGCTGTCTCCGGCTCGATCGGCATCGCGCTGTATCCCGATGATGGGCTGGACCTGGAGACCTTGTTCAAGAACGCCGATGCGGCCATGTACCGCGCCAAACAGGAGGGTCGCCATGCCTACCGTTTCTACACCGCGGAAATGCAGGCCCGCTCGACGCGCCATCTGCAACTGGTCAACGCTCTGCGCCAAGCTTTGGAGCACGATCAATTGCGCTTGCACTTTCAGCCGCAGGTCTCGCTGCTTGATGGGCGCCTTGTCGGGGCTGAGGCCCTGCTGCGCTGGACCCACCCCGAGCTGGGGCCGGTGTCACCGGCCGAATTCATTCCAGCCGCCGAGGACAGCGGCCTGATCCTGCCCATCGGAGAATGGGTGCTGCGGCACGCCGCGCGGCAAGCGCGCTTCTGGTTGCAAGACGGCAGGGCGCCGCTGGTGATGGCAGTCAACTTGTCGGCGGTCCAGTTCCGCCACCCGGATCTGCCCGCCCTGGTCACCCGTATCCTGGAAGAGGAAAGCCTGCCCCCGGAATACCTGGAACTGGAGTTGACAGAAGGGGTGGCCTTGCACGACCCGCAGGGCGCGATTGCCGTAATGAATCAGCTACATGAACGTGGTGTGCGTATGTCGATTGACGATTTCGGCACCGGCCATTCGTCGCTGGCACACCTCAAAAAGTTCAAGATCTACAAGCTCAAGGTCGATCAGTCCTTTGTGCGTGACATCAGTACCGACGCTGAGGACCGGGCCATCGTGGCCGCCATCATCCAAATGGCCAAGAGCCTGGGCCTGCAAACCATCGCCGAGGGGGTGGAGACCGCCGGGCAATTGGCCTTTCTACGCGAGCAGGGTTGCGACGAAGTGCAGGGCTACTTCTTCAGCAAACCCTTGCCTGCCGACCAATTTGAGCTGTTTGCTCAGGCGCGGGCTTGAGACGGATCGCCACGACCCAATGCCAGCATCGGCTCGCCGCCGCGTGAGCTCGCCCATGCGTAGTGGCTTGATTTGGCAATTACTCAGCGCTTTGAGTAAAATTTCTCAAACCATTGAGTAATTCATGAGTACCGAGATTCGTCGCGATGTTTTGTTGAGTTTCTGCGCGCGCCTGAGAGAGCCTCGACGCTTTCTGCAGGTGGTGGCGGGCCCGCGTCAAGTGGGCAAGACCACCCTGGTGCGCCAAGCCCTGTCCGTATTGGACCAGCAGACAGGCACACCCATCGCCCAGCACAGCGTGAGCGCCGACAATCCGGGCCTGGTGGGCAGTAGCTGGCTGAGTTCGCAATGGGAAGTGGCGCGATCACTCGCCGCCCAGGCGGGCGCCTGCGTCCTGGTGCTCGATGAGGTACAAAAACTGCCAGGCTGGACCGAGGAAGTCAAACGGCTGTGGGACGAGGACACGCGCACTGGGCGTGACGTACGGGCCGTCGTGCTGGGTTCCGCGCCGCTGTTGATCGCGCGCGGCCTGACCGAAAGCATGGCGGGGCGATTCGAGATGACGCGCCTGGGGCATTGGCGGTTTCGGGAAATGCGCGAGGCCTTTGGCTTCACGCTGGATCAATTCATCTACTACGGCGGCTATCCGGGCGCGGCAAGTCTGATTGGCGAGCCCGCACGTTGGGCCGCCTATGTGCGCGACGCCTTGATCGAGACCACGATCAGCAAAGACGTCTTGTTGATGAGTCCGGTGCAAAAACCCGCTCTGTTGCGCCGCGTGTTCGATTTGGCCTGTCGTTACAGCGGACAGGAGTTGAGCTATCAAAAAATGCTGGGGCAACTCCTTGACGCCGGCAACACGACCACCCTGGCGCACTACCTGCAATTGCTGGAAGGCGCGGGCATGGTTTGTGGCTTGCAGAAATTCGCCGGGCAGACCGTGCGCCAGCGCGGCTCCAGCCCCAAGCTGCAAGTATTCAACACCGCCTTGATGGGCGCGATTGCCACGACCGAGGGTTTTGACTTCGAGCGTTTACGCGCCACACCCGAGCTGTGGGGTCGCATCACGGAAAGCGCCGTGGGCGCCGAGTTGCTGGCGCGCCACCTGGAGCACAGCAGCTTGCAGCCCTTGATTCACTATTGGCGTGATGGGGCGAGCGAGGTGGACTACGTGCTGCGGCACCAGGGCGAGCTGTTCGCCTTTGAAGTCAAGAGTGGTGCCAATCGCGGGAACGTCAAAGGGCTGGATGCGTTCTGCAAGCTCTACCCGGCATGTCGACCGCAGGTTCTGGGTACAGGGGGCCTGCCCCTGCAGGCATGGTTTGAAGGTGCTTGAGGCGCGGCGTCAAGACCCCGAGAAGTCTGGCTTGCGCTTCTCGACGAAGGCACCAAACGCCTCGCGCGCGGCGGGCTCGCTGAGCATGCGGCCAAAAATGGCGCCTTCTTCGGCGATGCGTTGTGCAATGGCCGGCGCCTGGGCTTGCTTCATCAAGCGCTTGGTGGCGAGCAAGGAACTCAGTGGTTTGCTGGCCAACTTGCGTGCTTGCTGCCGCACCAATGCATTGACTTCACCGGGCGGCACGATGCGGCTGACCAGGCCCATCTCCAGCGCTGCTTCAGCCATGAAGGGCTCGCCCAGCAGCAGGGCTGCCGCCGCGCGCTGATAGCCCATCAGTTGCGGCGCCAGAATGCTGGACGCGGCCTCCGGACACAGCCCCAGGTTCACAAACGGCATCGAGAACGCGGCGTTGTCGCCGGCGTAGACCAGGTCGCAATGAAACAGCAGCGTGGTGCCGATCCCGACGGCCGGTCCACACACTCCCGCCAGCAGCGGCTTGGCGCAGGTACTGATGGCACGCAAAAAGCGGAACACCGGCGACGCCGCCGTGGCCGGCGGGTTGTTAAGGAAGTCCGCGATGTCGTTGCCGGCCGAGAACACCGACTCGTGCCCTTGCAGCACGATGGCGCGCACGCTGGCGTCGGCTTCAGCGTGGGCCAGCGTGTCGGCCAAGACGCCGTACATGGCCGCCGTGATGGCGTTCTTCTTGTCTACCCGATTGAGCGTGATGGTCATCACGCCGGCGGCGTTGTCACTCAGAATTTCGTTCATGGTTTCTATCCTTTGAGTTGGGTGTTCGGCATCGCGAGGCAGCAGGCCGTGGCGATCCACGTATCTTGGGGCCAGGGATTGCTGCGCGCGCAAAGACGAGCAACAGCGCGTCGGACTGGACACGGACTGGACTTTTACTGGTTTGGAAATGTAGATTGGGCTAAACTGCACCGCATGACCGCCGTCTATACACCCATCGAATCCGAATTTTGCTCTGCCGAGGAGGAGTTGGCCTACGACCGCTGGCTTCGTGAGAAAGTGGCGGCATCCTTGGTCAAAGCAGATGATCCCCAAACGCCCCGCTACAGCACCGACGAAGTGATGCGCCGCATGGATGCCATCGTTCAAGCCGCTCAGACACGACATGCTTCCAGTCGTCTGGCTTGAAACAGCACTGATCGATCTCGCGGAGATCACCACTTACATCGCAGACCGCAACCCGGCAGCAGCCATCAAACTCAACTGCCGTCTACAGGAAGATGCCGAGCTACTCGGTGAACTCCCAGCCATTTTTCGGCGTGGCCCGGTGCCTGGGACACGCCAGTTTGTCAGCCACCCCAACTACATCCTGATTTACCGGGTTACAACCGTTGCCGTTGAAATTCTCAACGTGGTGCATTCCCGTCAACAGTACCCTTGAGCGCACGCCTGTTGGCTATGTGGCCGCCTGCTTCGCCAACATCTGCGCAAAGTCGACCACCAAGCGGCGCGACGGCAATGGCAGCTTGCGAAAAGCCTTGCGCAATTCAATCGCTTCCTTGGTGTGGTCCAGAGTCAAATCACCGTCTTGACTTTGGGCGGTTGCCGGTACCGGCAAACCCTCTGCTTGCGCGCAGATAGCGGTTGCTGAGGTTCCAAGGGCTGCTGCCAGTGCATTGAGCTTGCTGGTAGACAAGCGCCGGTCACCGCGTTCGATGCGTGACACGTGGCTGGTGGCCATGTCTGCCTCGTGAGCCAAGGTCTCTTGCGACCAACCTTTCTCAACTCGAAGTGAACGAATGACCTGACCAATTTGCATTGGCGAATTGTTCTTTTGGGTATGCCAGTCTGACAAAACCCCTCAGGCGAATTGATCTGTTAGATTCGCCTATTTGGCAATTTCACGCTGCAAACCTGCCAATTTGGCAAACCATGCACTGACAGCAATTCGATTCCACATGGCTAAAGCCGAAACCACCTCACTTCTGGCGGAGCTTCAAAACCTTAACGCGCCGCAACTGCGTCGCCTGCTTGTAGAGCACCTCACCCAACAAAAACTGGGCCTGTATTGGGAGAGCAACGCCATCACGCGCGACGCGGCGCTTAACGCCAACGTGGTGCTGCCGCGCGTGGTGCCGGAATTCAGCCACACGCCTGCGGGCACCACGCACCACCGCAATCTGGTGATTGAGGGGGACAACTTCGACAGCCTGCGGCTACTGCGCGCCACCCACGCTGGGAAAATCCGGGTGATCTACATTGACCCGCCCTACAACACCGGCAACAAGGACTGGGTTTACAACGACAAATATGTGGGCGCCAACGACCGCTGGCGGCACAGCCAGTGGCTGGAGTTTTTGTACCAGCGCTTGGTGCTGGCGCGTGAACTGCTGACCAGCGACGGCGTGATTCTGGTATCCATCAACGATGAGAACCGGGCACGGCTGGAGTTGCTGATGGACGAGGTGTTTCCCGGGCGGCGGGCTGGATGCTTCGTTTGGCGCGTGCGCTCTGGCGGCAATGACACCAAGGGCGCACTGCTTTCTGACAACCATGAGCATGTCTTGGTGTACTGCAACGAGGGCTTTGAATTCAAGGGCGAAGGACGAAACGAAGCGGCCTATGGCAATCCCGACGAAGACCATCGTGGCGATTGGCAAAATGACTACCCTGTAGGCGCACTACGCGAAAGAGCGGCCAGAGGCGTACTACAACATTGCAAGCCTGACACTGGCAATTGGTATGCGCCCCGACCGCGTTTGGCGTTTTTGCAGCTCCAGACCACTGAAAAGCCGCAAGCCGACCCCATCGAAACCATCATTGCGGAAAAGCGTATTCTTTGGCCAGCCAATGACAGAACGGTGACCTACACCAGCGAGGCTGAAATACGCCAGGCTATCAAAGCGGGCACCGCGCCCAAGCAGTTCAAAATTTATGCGGAGATCGCCCAACTGCAAAAGGCGGCGGAAAATGCCTAGGTTCGCGCTGCTCCGGCTTGGACCATTGGAAGCCTGGCTGTGGGCTGAAAGATTGGCCAGCGGAAAGCCGCTATAAACGCTCCGCCGCCAGTTGCTACGCGATGTCACGCCACTGTCCTTGGCTCAACCTCCGCCGAGACGATCACCGAAGAGGACGAAGATGACGAGGATGAGTTTGACCGTGGGGGCGACTGCGAAGGCACGGCAAAGCTAAGGCCATTTTGGGGGACAAAGATTTCCCCTACCCCAAGCCCCTGTCCCTCATCAAGGGCCTGCTATCGCAAGCTACCAGACCCGGTGACACTGTGCTGGATTTCTTTGCGGGTTCAGGCACGACAGCAAGCCGTCCTCGAACTCAATGCCGAAGACGGCGGCAGCCGCCGCTTTATCCTGTGCTCCAGCACCGAGGCCACCGCCAAGGAGCCCAATAAGAACCTGTGCCGCGATGTGTGTGCCGAGCGGCTGCGCCGGGTCATGGCCGGTTACGGCGGCAAGCCGGGTTACAGCGTGGCACAGGGCGGCGAGTTTGCCTACGTGCAACTCGACAAGATCGAAGCGGCAGACGTGGCGTTTGAATCCACACCAGAACATGCCACCACCCTTATTTCAATGCAAAACACGGCTGCGGCCCCCGTAGAATTTGTGCAAGCAGCTATACAAATAATAGCAATTGGTGGCGACTGGTTAACCGTCATTTGCCATGCAGCCACGCCGGAAGCCGTCAACGCATTGGCCGCTCTGCCTGCGCAGCACGGCTTGGCACGGCTGGCCGTGTTCTGCCCCCGACCCAAAGCGCTCGCCGCCTTGTTGGCAGAGCGCGGCGTGGAGGCCAACACCTATTCCATTGCCGATGCGCTGCTCAAAGGGCAAGTGCGCGGCGGCCAAGGAGCCAGCGCATGAACGCACCCCTGCAAACCATTGCCATGCCAGCGCAAAGCAGCGCTGTGCAGCCCGAGCGCTTTCAGAGTGATTTGATCAATGGCTTGACCCGTGCGCTGCTGCGCCAGCCTTCGCCGCCGTGCCTGCTGCGTGCGCCCACCGGTTCGGGCAAGACCTTTGTCATCAGCCAGGTGCTGGAGCGGGTAAGTGCACAGCGTGATGTGCTGTGGTTTTGGTTTGTGCCGTTCGTCACGCTGGTGCAGCAAACCGAAGACGCACTGCGCGCCAACGCCCCCAACCTGGCCCCTTACGGCTTGAACGCGGGCCGCAACCAGGACGCGCACCCCGGCATGGTGCTGCTCTCCACCGCGCAGGGCGTGGCCCGTGCTCAGTGGCGCACCAAGGGTTATGACGCCGATGGCGACGACGAAACCCGCACGCTGGCCGCCTTTGTGGCCCGCGCACGCGCACGGGGACTGCAAGTGGGGCTGGTGGTGGATGAGGCGCACATTGCGCTGGACAAGGGCACCGAGTTTGGCAAGTTCGCCCACTGGCTGGCCGCCGACTATTTGGTGATGGCTACCGCAACGCCCAAAGGACGACCGGCTCAACGAATTTTTGGTGCACGCGGGTTACAGCGCACAGGTGAGCTTTGCCGCCAGCCGCGACGAGGTGGAGCAGGCGCGCTTGAACAAAAAATACATTGAGGCGGTGGTGTACAGCCTGGGCAACGCCATGGCGCACATTACCGACCTGCGCCGCACCGTGCTGCGCCAGGCATGGCGGCGCAACCTCAAAATTCAACAGGCTTTGACGACGGCGGGCATTGCGCTCACGCCCTTGCTGCTGGTGCAAGTAGCCAACGGAGACAAAACCGTGGACGAAGCGGCGGACGATCTGATGCGGCTGTGCGGCGTGCCTGCCGATGCCATTGGCCGCCACAGCGCCGACGAGCCCGACCCGGTGCTGATGGCCGCCATTGCAAACGACAGCACCAAGCGCGTGCTGGTTTTCAAGCAATCTGCAGGCACCGGCTTTGATGCGCCGCGCGCCTTTGTGCTGGCCAGTACCAAGCCGGTGAACGATGAAGACTTTGCCATGCAGTTCATTGGCCGGGTGATGCGGGTTGCGCGGACTGTGCGCAATGCATTTGGCAAACCCCTGGAGATTCCCGCCGACTTGAACACCGCCTACGTGTACCTGGGCAACGCGCAGGCACAAGCCGGGTTTGAATCGGCAGTCAAGACCAGTACCGAAGTGAAAAGCCAACTCGAAGGGCAGACCGAAAAACTTCTCACCCTGCAAACCGTGTCCGGCGCAGTGGTGTACAGCAACCGCCCCACCGAGCAGGAACCGGTGGCGTTTGATATGGCGATACCGGATACCCCGGCGCGCGCTGCATTGCCGCTTGCCAGTGGACACGCGGATGGTTTGGGGCCACAGGGTTCGCTGTTCAACAATGGGGTAGATGGCAGCACCGACGTGGGCACGGGCACGGATGCCACCTCGGGCGATGGCACACCCAGTGGCTTTGCACTCGACGAAGTGAACCGCGCCGCAGCCCCACGCACCCGCCGACCTGCACCACAAAACAGCAAGGAGCTGCTGGTTGAGTTGACGAGTCACGGCTTGCGTGCCTACGCGCGCAAACACCCGCTGGTGCAATTGGGCCGAAGCCTAAAGACGGAGGAAAAACCAGAGCTAAACGATA
This sequence comes from Candidatus Rhodoferax odensensis, assembly GCA_016718405.1. Lineage (GTDB taxonomy): Bacteria > Pseudomonadota > Gammaproteobacteria > Burkholderiales > Burkholderiaceae_C > Rhodoferax_D > Rhodoferax_D odensensis. Next base: position 50,141 of record JADKDJ010000006.1, on the reverse strand, counting down.
TGTCAGATATCTCCCGGGCCGTAGCAACGCGGCTGGACATATCCGACGGACTGCGCGCCACGGCGGTCAAGGTAGCCTTGAACCGCGTCAAAGAGAAAGAGCGACACACCGAGTTGACGACGGGCGAGGGCTACACCGAAGACATTCAAGTGTTCACCGACCGCAGCGCCTTAGCGCGTGAAGCAAAACAGGCACTGCAAACACTGCCGCAGGCCGAGGAAGAAGATTACATGCTCATCGTGCAGGTGCTGGCTAGCCGATTGCGTGGTGCTTTGGACGAAGAGTTGGAAAACCTGCCGCCAGAGGCGCAACCCGCTGAGGCCGAGCGCGCGCGCCTGTCCCGCGATGCGGCGCATTGGGTGATTCGCAAAAGCGCGCAGGAGCTGTGCGAGGCCATGTTCAGCGAAATCGCGCAACGCGCCAAGCTGATTGACGCCCGGCCGCTGCCCGATGTGATGGTGTTCCCTGATGGCATTGCGTTGGAGCGACCCGCCAAAAACATCTACGGCGTGTTGCCACCGAGCACACAGGACGGCGAACGCGTGGCACAAGAGCTGCTGATGGACGACCGGCAATGGCTGGCGGACAAAACCTTTCAGTTTGAAGATGGCGATTTCTCGCAAGGCCAGTTTGATGGAACCTGGTACGGCAATGCCCTGGAAAATGCATTTTCAAAGGCGTTGGACAGTGCGGACTTTGTCGTCTGGTGGCACCGCAACCCGCGCAACAAGCCCTATGCCGTGCGGGTGGTGCGTGCGGAACATGACGACTACTTTTACCCCGACTTTGTGGTGTGTGTAAAGCACAACCCAGCGGACGAACCTATGCAACGTCTGCTGGAAACCAAAGATGACACCAAGGATGCGGCACGCAAAGCCAAGCATTCACCCGCGCACTACGGCAAGGTTTTGTTTCTGACCCCGGATGGTCAGCGCATGAAGTGGGTCAATGACGATGGCAGCCTGGGCGACGTGCTGGATTTTGACGACATGCAGAGTGCCCTGAGCAAGCTGGCAGCAACGCGACCTGCGGTTTGAGAGCGGCGACGGTATCAAGGTTGCGCACAGCAGCGCTTCTCCTCAGCCCCGATCCACCAAGGCGCGCCATGAGCCTTAGAGCGTCATCACGAGACTGCAGGCCATGGCAACGGCACCCTATTCTTTGTAATAAACCAACTGGTGCGTGGTTGCCAGCAAGTGGCCCGCTGCGCTCCACAACTGCCCGGCCTGGTCAAAGTAGCCGTTGCAAAAAGCCTGGCCGCGTGCCTGCCCCAGCAGATAGCCGGTGCCGGTCTCCCGCAGTTGCGCGGCCGTGGCATGGAAATACACGGTCAGCGATACCGTGCCCACCGGCACCATCACGGCGCGACGCAACCAGATGCGCGGAAAGAACACATCGGCCAGCGCCGCCAGGGCGGCAAAGTCCAGCGTGCGCACCGGGTCGTCCCGCACCCACAACTGGCTCAGGCTGGCCAGCGCCGGGTCCGGGCTGGCCGCGCCGCCGTCCCAACGCGACGGAATCGGCCCGCTGACGAGGCGCATGTCATAGCGCCTGAGCCACGCCACCGTACCCGGCGGGGGCAGCGTGCGGACCAGGTCATCGGGGGGTGGCACCAGGGGCATGGGCAGATCATTGACGCTCCAGGTGTCACGCCGTACGGCGGTGATGGCAGTGCCCGTCAACACCACCGCGCTCACGCCCTGGGCATCGGTCTGACTCAGCGTGACCAGCCAATGCTGCGTTGACCGGTTGGTGCGAACCGGTTGGGCCGACACCGCAAACGCACCTTGCACCAAGCCGCTGGCATAGTTGACGGTCAGACTGATCGGGTCACCCAGACGCTCGGGGTGCAGCATGATGGCCTGGAGCGCCACCGCAGCGGTGACACCACCAAACGGCCCCACCATGTTCCACCAGGCCGGGCTGGTCAAGCCCTGGTACTGCCCAGAACCTTGGGCAGTCAGTTGCAGGGCATCATCGAGAGCGTGGAGCGTCATGGTTAGAGTGTGCCGGATGCGCGGCCACGCGCCAGTCGTCTAGGTGACCAGCGAAGCCGATGCTCGGCCGAACTCGCGCCCCCGCCTGGCGGTGCCTAACAACGCTCAAATATGCCGGCTGCGCCCTGCCCCATGCCGACGCACATGGACACCATGCTGTACTTCAGCTTGTTGCGATGCAGGGCATGAATGGCGGTGGCGGAGCGGATGGCGCCGGTGGCGCCCAACGGGTGGCCCAGAGCAATGGCGCCACCCATCGGGTTGACCTTGGCCGGGTCGAGCCCGAGCGTGTTGCACACTGCCAGTGACTGGGCCGCGAAGGCTTCGTTCAGCTCGATCCAGTCGATGTCATCCTGCTTCAGGCCGGCATAGCGCAGCGCGGCAGGAATGGCCTCGATCGGGCCGATGCCCATGATATGCGGCGGCACACCCTTGGCGGCGAAGGAGACGAAGCGCGCCAGCGGTGTCAGGCCATACTGCTTGAGTGCTTTTTCGCTGACCAGAATCAAGGCACCGGCGCCATCGGAGGTCTGCGAGCTGTTGCCGGCCGTGACCGAGCCGCGCGCGGCAAACACCGCTTTGAGCTTGGCCAGGCCCTCGGCCGATGTATCGGCGCGCGCGCCTTCGTCCAGACTGACGGTGCGGCGGGTTTCGATCACTTCGCCTGTGGACAGGTTGGGCGCGCGGTCGATCACTTCAATCGGTGTGATCTCGGCGCTGAAGTGGCCGGCGGCTTGCGCGGCCAGGGCGCGGCGATGCGACTCGACCGCAAACGCGTCTTGCGCCTCGCGGCTGACCTTCCACTGGTTGGCCACTTTCTCGGCGGTCAGGCCCATGCCGTAGGCGATTCCGACGTCTTCATCGCGCGCGAACATGCTCGGCGAAAACGACGGCGCATTGCCGGTCATGGGCACCATGCTCATGCTCTCAACACCGGCTGCGATCATGACGTCGGCTTCGCCAACGCGGATGCGGTCGGCCGCCATCTGCACTGCCGACAGGCCGGACGCACAAAAGCGGTTGACGGTGATGCCACCCACGCTGGTGGGCAAGCCCGCCAGCACGGCGCCGATGCGGGCGATGTTCAAACCCTGCTGGCCCTCGGGAATGGCGCAGCCGCAGATCAGGTCTTCGATCGACTGCGGGTCCAGGCTAGGTACCTGCGCCAGCGCGGCCTGCAAGGTCTTGACCAGCAGGTCGTCAGGCCGCGTGTTGCGGAAAAAGCCCCGATGCGAACGCCCGATGGGGGTGCGCGTGGCGGCAACGATGTAGGCTTCTTGAACTTGTTTCATAGTGGCTCCTTGTATGGTCGACGACAGCAGTGGCGCCTAGGCCGCGGCGATCTGTCTTGCAGCGTGGTCAGACTTGCGTGGGCCAGACGGTATCCAGGCCCAGGTAAATTCACATTCAATCGGTTGCGCGCCAGAGGCGTCGGTCACCGTCACCGCAACCTGTACTTCGCCCTTGTCGCTTTGTTGCATCAAGGCGCGTTGTGCGGGCGTCAGGGTTGCCACCGCGCGCAAGGAGCCTTGGGCGCGTTTCTTGAACGCGACCTTGAGTTCCTTCGCCAGCGGTAGACAGTCGTCGCGCACATTCATGCCCACCACCATGCCGGTGGCGGTTTCCGCCAGCAAAGTCATCGCGGCAGCGTGCACGCCCTTGATATGGTTTTGCACCCGGCGCTCGTTGGCGATGGCAATCTCCACCCGCTCTGGCGTCATCACGGCAAAGTCAAGCCGCGCCGTGCCGGTAAACGGCACCGCACGGCGCAACACCAGGTTGCGCGCCCAGCCCCGCGCAAAGGCGGGCACCGCCTCCAATTGCTTGAGCGAGCGCACCAGGCGATTGGGATTTGCGGGTATTGAAACAGCAACGTGAGTCATAGCTTATTCGTAGAGGCTGGGTTCGTGACTGAGAAAGCGTAGCGAGCGGCTCTCAGGCTTGGGCGAAGGAGCGCAGCAACCGGAACGTACTTCGGTACGTGAGGATTGCGAGCACCGCCCAACGACGCATGAGAGTCGCGCAGTAGCTTCATCAGTTACGAACCGGTTTGCCGGTGGACATCATGCCCATGATCCGCTCTTGCGTTTTGGGGTTGGTCAGCAGGGAACAAAACGCCTGACGCTCCAGCGCCATCAGGTACTCCTCTGTCACCAGGCTGCCCGCGTCCACATCGCCACCACACACCACGTTGGCGATCAGGCCGGCAATGTGGAAGTCGTGCGCGCTGATAAAACCGCCGTCACGCATGTTCACCAGTGAGCCCTTGATGGTCGCCACGCCGCTGCGCCCCGCCACTGGAATCAGGCGCTTGTGCGGCGCGCGGTAGCCCGAGTTGAACATCGCCTTGGCTTCATTGATGGCCACGAATAACAGCTCATCCTTGTGCGGCACCACCACGTCACTGTCGAGCAGGTACCCCAACTTGCGCGACTCCAGCGCGCTGGTTCCCACCTTGGCCATGGCGGCGGCGGTGAAGCCTTCGGTAAGGAAGGGCAGCAAGTCCTTGCCGGTCGAGGTGGCCGCATTCTCAGCGGCACGGCGCGCAATATAGGTCAAGCCACCAGCGCCAGGCACCAGCCCCACACCGACTTCGACCAGACCGATGTAACTCTCCATCGCGGCCACACGCTTGGCCGAATAGACCGCCAGCTCACAGCCACCGCCCAATGCCAGGCCACGGATGGCGCTGACCACGGGCACGTTGGCGTAGCGCAGGCGCAGCATGGCTCGCTGCATCTCGGCTTCCGCCCCGTCGATGGCCTTGGCGCCACCCATCATGAAAGCGGGCAACATGGCTTGCAGGTCGGCGCCGGCGGAGAACATTTCGTCGTTGGACCAGACCACCATGCCTTTGTAACCGGCCTCGGCAAGTTCAAGCCCTTGCATCAAGCCTTCGACCACGCCGGGGCCAATCGCATGCATCTTGGTCTTGATGCTGGCGATGACCACCTCGTCGTCCAAGGTCCACAGGCGAATGGCTTCGTCTTCATGCAGCGTCTTGCCGGCGGTCTCAGCCTTGGGTGCGTTGGCACCCAGCACGCTCTCGGGGAAGTGCTGGCGGGCGTAGACCGGCAGACTGCGCGGGGCAACGAATTGGCCCGTGGTGGGGTTCCACGAGCCGGCTGGCGTGTGCACACCACCTGCTTCAGCCACCGGGCCTTTGAACACCCAATCCGGCAGCGGTGCGTTGCACAACGCCTTGCCGGCGTCGATGTCGGCCTTGACCATGTTGGCCACTTCCAGCCAGCCGGCTTCCTGCCACAGCTCGAACGGGCCCTGCTTCATGCCAAAGCCCCAGCGCATGCAGAAGTCCACGTCACGCGCGTTGTCGGCAATCGAGGCCAGGTGCACGGCGGCGTAGTGGAAGGCGTTGCGCAGAATGGCCCACAGAAACTGCCCTTGCGCGCCTTCGCTGTCGCGCAGCAACTTGAGGCGCTCGGCCGCGGGCTTTTTGAGCATGCGGGCGTACACCTCGTCGGCCTTCTGGCCGGCCGCCACGTAGTCCTTGGTGGCCAGGTCGAAGCGCATCACGTCGCGTCCGACCTTCTTGAAGAAGCCAGCCTTGGTCTTCTGACCCAGGTTGCCCATCTCCAGCAGGGTCTTGAGCACGGTGGGGGTGGCGAAGCTGGCGTAGAAGGGATCGGTCTCGATACTCAGCGTGTCTTGCAGCGTCTTGATGACGTGGGCCATGGTGTCCAGACCCACCACGTCGGCGGTGCGGAAGGTGCCGGAGCTGGCGCGACCGAGCTTCTTGCCGGTCAGGTCATCCACCACGTCATACGTGAGGCCGAAGTTCTCGACTTCCTTCATGGTGGCCAGCATGCCGGCGATGCCGACGCGGTTGGCGATGAAGTTGGGCGAGTCCTTTGCACGCACCACGCCCTTGCCCAGATTGCTGGTGACGAAGGCTTCCAGATCATCCAGAATTTGCGGCTGGGTGGTGGGGGTGTTGATCAGCTCCACCAGGGCCATGTAGCGCGGCGGGTTGAAGAAGTGGATACCGCAAAAGCGCGGTTTGATTTCTTCGGGCAGCACTTCACTGAGCTTGGTGATCGACAGGCCGGATGTGTTGGAGGCCACGATGGCATGCGGCGCGATGAAAGGGGCGATCTTTTTGTACAGATCGAGCTTCCAGTCCATGCGTTCGGCAATGGCTTCGATGATCAGGTCGCAGTCACGCAACTGCTCCATGTGCTCTTCGTAATTGGCCTGACCGATCAGGCCCGCGTCTTCCACCACACCCAGTGGTGCGGGCTTGAGCTTCTTGAGGTTGTCGATGGCCTTGGTGACGATGCCGTTCTTGGCACCTTCCTTGGCGGGCAGGTCAAACAGCACCACCGGCACCTTGACGTTGACCAGGTGCGCGGCAATCTGCGCACCCATCACGCCGGCGCCGAGTACGGCGACTTTCTTTACTTGAAAACGAGCCGCAGCGCGAGTTTCTATAAAACGGGACATGGTTGTTCCTGAATGTGTTTAAGTACTTCTCAAGACAGGCCGCTGGCGCATCAACGCCAGCGCTGCCTTTAACGGGTCACTGCACGCGCACCCAGGTCTGGTTTCGATAAAAGAAGGCAATGTAGCCCCGCACTTCGAGCTTCTTGCCACCTTCGATAGGCGTCAGTCGCAAGGTGTATTCCTTACCGTTGTCGGGGTCAAGAATCTTGCCGCCTTCCCAGACGTCCTTGCCATCGGACTTCTTTGCTCCGCGAATGATCTTCAAGCCCAGTACCGGTTTGTCCTTGCGCTCGTCGGTGCACTTCTCACAAACGCCGTCCTGCTTGGCGTCTTTGCGCAGCAGCTTCTCGATGGTGCCCGAGAGCACGCCGCCTTCGTCGACGATACGCACCTCTGACGAGACTTCCCCCGTCTTGTCATCAATCGTGCGCCAGACGCCTGCTGGGGTCGGCTGCGCCAGGGCTGGCAGGGCCAGCGCCCCCAGAACAACTGCAATCATCGCTCGGTACATAGTCTCTCCTCTTTGGTTGTGGGCAAGATTCGATGGCACTTGGGATTCGCACTCAAGCCAGAGCTGCGTCGGTGTCCATCAAGACCTTGCTGCCCGTTCGCGCAGTGCGCATCAGGGTCGCGGTCTCGGGGAACAGCTTGGCGAAGTAAAAACGCGCGGTCTGCAGCTTGGCCAAATAGAAAGAATCGCTGTTACCTGCAGCGATTTCACGCAGCGCAACTTGTGCCATGCGCGCCCAGAAGTAACCAAACACCAGGTGCCCGGCCACGCGCAGGTAGTCCACGGCGGCGGCGCCCACTTCGTCGGGATTCTGGAAACCCTTGAAGCCCAGCTCGGTGGTGAACTTGGTCATCTGGTCGCCCAGGATGGCGATCGGCGTGATGAACTCGGCCATTTTCTCGTTGACGCCCTCTTCTTCAACGAGCTTGCCCACCAGTTTGCCAAACTTGCGCAAGGTGGCGCCGTTGTTGCCCAGCACCTTGCGGCCCAACAAGTCCAAGGACTGGATGGTATTGGTGCCTTCATAGATCATGTTGATGCGGTTGTCGCGCACAAACTGCTCCATGCCCCACTCTTTGATGAAGCCGTGGCCGCCGAACACCTGCATGCAGGCATTGGTGGAGATATGACCGTTGTCGGTCAGGAAGGCTTTGACGATAGGGGTCAGCAAGGCCAGCATTTCGCCCGCATCCTTGCGCACCTTCTCGTCCGGGTGACCATGCTCTTGCTCCAGCAGTATGGAGCTGAAGCACATCAATGCGCGACCGCCCTCGACGTAGGCCTTGGCCGTGAGCAGCATCTTGCGCACGTCCGGGTGCACGAGGATCGGGTCCGCCGGTTTGTCTTTGGCTTTCGGGCCAGACAGGGAGCGCATCTGGATGCGGTCTTTGGCATAGGCCAAGGCGTTCTGGTAGGCCACTTCGGTCAGTCCCAGCGATTGATTCCCCACGCCCAAGCGCGCGGCGTTCATCATCACAAACATGCCTTGCATACCCTTGTTGGGTTGGCCCACCATGGTACCCACCGCACCTTCGAGCACGATCTGCGCAGTGGCATTGCCGTTGATGCCCATCTTGTGCTCCAGGCCGCCGCAATAAACACCGTTACGAGCGCCCAGCGAGCCATCCTGCTTGACATTGAACTTCGGCACGATGAACAGGCTAACTCCCTTGATACCGGGTGGCGCATCAGGCAGACGCGCCAACACCAAGTGAATAATGTTGTCGGCCATGTCGTGCTCGCCCGCACTGATGAATATCTTGTTGCCCGTGATGCGGTAGGTACCGTCGGGCTGCGGCTCGGCCTTGGTACGCATCAAACCCAGATCAGTGCCGCAGTGAGGTTCGGTCAGACACATGGTGCCGGTCCACTCGCCGCTGGTCATCTTGGCCAGGTAGGTTGCCTTTTGCTCGTCGGTGCCGTGCGCATGCAAAGCGGCGTGCGCGCCGTGGGTCAGACCCGGGTACATGGTCCACGCCTGATTGGCGCTGTTGAGCATCTCGTAGAAGCACTGATTGACCACCAGGGGCAGGCCCTGGCCGCCGTATTGCGGATCACCCGACAAGGCCGGCCAGCCACCAGCGACGTACTTGGTGTAAGCGTCCTTGAACCCGGTCGGCGTGGTCACCTCGTGGGTCTTCTGGTCAAGCTTGCAGCCCTGTGCATCACCGCTGACGTTGAGCGGAAAGATCACCTCAGCGGCAAACTTGCCGCCTTCTTCGAGGATCGCATTGATGGTGTCGGCGTCAATCTCGGCATGCTTTGGAATGGCTTTCAGATCATCGGTGACCCTGAGCACTTCGTGCATCACGAACTGCATGTCACGCAACGGTGGGGTATAGGTTGGCATGCTGACTACTCCTTTGACAGTGGATTGGATTTGATGGGACGCGGCATCGGCTTGGGGTGAGCCGCGCTGGTTTGAGTGACACCGTGGGTGTAGTGCGACAAGATGTTCTCGAAACCCTTGTCGGCACGACCAAGGGAGTTGGGGTTCTTCAGAAAGCGCGCCTCATAGTGAAGCGCCAAAATGAGTCCGTGGATCTCGAACGCCATCTGCTCTTCGTCGGCATCGGCGTTGAGGTGGCCCTCTTGCTTGGCCTGCACCACCGCTCGGTACATCGCTTGCAGCCAGATTTGCACGGAACTGGCCAAGGCATCGCGCACCGGGCCGGGTCGGTCGTCAAATTCGACCGCGCCACTGATGAAGATGCAACCCGACTGAAGCTCGACCGCCACCCGCTTCATCCAGTTTTCAAACAAGGCGCGCACGCGCGGCAAACCGCGCGGCACGGCCATGGCAGGCTCGAACACCTCGTCCTGAAACCTGGCGTAATACTCCCGAATGACCGAGATCTGGAGCTCTTCACGAGAGCCAAAGTGCGCAAACACGCCAGACTTGCTCATGTGCGCCACCTCTGCCAGCGTGCCGATGCTCAAGCCCTCCAGCCCAATTTGGGCCGCCAGACCCAGGGCAGCGTCAACGATGGCTTGTTTCGTCTGCAAACCCTTTTGCAGGCCGCTGCCAGCGCGCAGCTTGGCGCGTGGGCGGGCAGACTCTGGCTTGTTGTGGATCAATGCGGAGGCCATGGACAGCTAGCAGAATAAAACGAACGATCGTGCTATTTTGCTTCATTCCAGCCTTCGGTGGCGTTTTCACCCCACTTCTAGGGGTCTTGTTCTAGTCAGATTCAGGGTTTACCCGATATGACCACGGCGCGAGTACGACTCAGCGTTGAAATGGCACCACCAACTGCCGCTGCTCGCCCAGGCCCCCGATGCCCAGTGTTATCGTGTCGTCGGCCTTGAGAAACTGTGGCGGCTGTCGCCCCATACCGACCCCTGGCGGCGTGCCCGTCGTAATCAAGTCTCCCGGTAGCAGCGTCATGAACTGGCTCACATAGCTGATCAGACTGGCCACGCCAAAGACCATGGTCTGGGTGCTGCCACGCTGCATCGCTTGGTCGTTGACGTCAAGCCAGAGTTTGAGCCGCTGAGGATGAGCAATCTCGTCGCGCGTGACCAGCCACGGCCCCACTGGGCCAAACGTGTCGCAGCCCTTGCCCTTGTCCCAGGTTCCGCCGCGCTCCAATTGAAAGGAACGCTCACTGACGTCATTGACCACGCAGTACCCCGCCACATGGCGCAAGGCGTGCCGCACTGGCACGTGACGCGCCTGAGCGCCGATCACCACGCCGAGCTCCACCTCCCAGTCGGTCTTCAGCGACCCTTTGGGCAGCATCACTGGATCATTGGGGCCCTGCAGACAACTGGTCGCCTTCATGAAAACCACCGGCTCGGTGGGCACAGGCAGCCCGGCCTCGGCGGCATGGTCGGCGTAGTTCAAACCGATGGCAATGAACTTTCCAATATCGGCTACCGGGCAGCCCAGACGCGGAGCACCCTCAACTTTGGGCAGTTGGTCCCAATCGAGGCGACGCACACGGTCCAGCACCGCATCATTCAACTGCGCGGGGCCAATGTCGGGCAGCACGAGGCTGAGGTCGCGCAGGCAACCCGCCGGATCAATCAGGCCGGGTTGCTCATGACCCTGGGGACCAAATCGAACGAGCTTCAAGAGTCAAGCCCGCCGGCGGCCGTCGCATGCCTTGACGTCACGACATGTCGGCGTGCGCTCACTTGACCATGACAAATTTCCACGGCATGCCGTTGTCGGGCCACTGCACCACGTCAATATTGGCCTTCATACCCCAGTTGAGCGCCTGTTGATGCAGGGGGATGTGGCCCACGTCATCCTGGTGCAGCTTCATGGCTTCACGGATCATTTCGTTGCGCTTCTTGTCATCGGTCTCGGAGGCCACCTTGCTGGTTAACTCGTCAACCTTAGCGTTGCTGTACGCCCCCAGGTTGAACTGCCCCCGACCGGCTTCACCTGGACTCGACATGATGGCGTACAGCACATTGTGGGCATCCACGGTACTGGAGGTCCAGCCCAGCATGAAGAAGCTGGTATCGCGACGCAACACCTTGGGAAAGTAAGTGCCCTTGGTTTCGGCTTCCAGATTGACCTTGACGCCCACTTTCGCCAGGTTGCCGGCCACGGCCTGGCAAATCGCCGCGTCGTTGACGTACCGATCGTTGGGGCAATTCATCCGGATTTCAAAGCCGTTGGGGTAGCCCGCGTCGGCCAGCAGCTTCTTGGAAGCCTCAACGTCGTGGGGCAGGCGCTTGGCCAGGTCGGGAGCAAAGCCCTTGACCTCGGAAGGCAGCATCAGGGCAATCGGTGCCGAGGCCCCACGCATCACGATCTTCTTGATCCCTTCCACATCGATGGCCTGGTAGAACGCTTTGCGCACGCGCACATCCTTGAACGGATTCTTACCCTTGACGTTGGAGAACAGCAATTCGTCGCGCTTCTGGTCCATGCCCAAGAAGATCACCCGCAGCTCAGCGCCCTGCATGACCTTGAGTTTGGTATTGCCTTTGACGCGTTCGACGTCCTGAACCGGCACGGGCTCCATGATGTCAATCTCGCCCGACAGTAATGCAGCGACGCGCGTTGAATCGTTGCCAATCGGGGTAAAGGTGACCTGATCAACATTACCGTCGACTTTTCCCCAATAGTTTCCATTGCGGACGAAGGAGGTCACCACGCCCGGCTGGCGCTCGCGCAGCCGGTAGGGGCCGGTGCCGTTGGCACGGAAGGATGCTGCGTTCTCGATTCCCTTGCGTCGGTCCACGGGCTTGGTGGCCTGATTGGTTTCGCTCCACTTCTTGCTCATGATGAGCCAATGCGTGAACATCTCCGGCAGGATTGGAAACGGTGCATTGAGCACGAAATCAACCGCATGATCATTGATCTTCTTGATTTCCTTGACCTGTCCGACGTAGGTCTTCATGTCGGAGCCATCACCCTTGGCGCGTTCGTAGCTGAAGATCACGTCGTCGGCCGTAAATGGCGTGCCGTCATGAAACTGCACACCCTTGCGCAGGTTGAAACGCCAGACTGTCGGTGAGGTCTGCTTCCAGTCGGTGGCCAGCGCCGGAGTGATCTTGTAACTGCGATCGCGCGTGACCAGGGGTTCGTACACGTTCTCGACCACTGCGAGCTGCAAGGACTCGTTCAGGGAGTGCGGGTCCATCGACAGCGCGTCACCCTGATTGGCCACACGCAAACTCGCGGCGCTGACGCCAACGCCCATACCCAACAGTCCAGCGCCAAGCAGCGCGGCAATCATGTTCTTCTTAAAGCTCACTGTGATCTCCTGTTAAAAAAAGTGCCCGTTTCGAGAGCAGACCTGAACAAACAAACATCCCATGGCCGATACACGACCCGACCATTCGACACCCAGCGCGGTGCGACGCCAGACACAATACCCCAACGCGCGGGCCACACCCATCAACGATTGCACCAGACGGTACCGACCATCACATCGTGCGGGTCGTATCAACGGGCATGGCGTGCTCCACCAAACTGGCGTGCAGTGCCGCGCCCAGCGGCAATATGGCATCGTTGAAATCGTAGCGGCTATTGTGCAGGAAGCAGCTGCCAACACCATTGGCTTCGCCTTGCCCCAAGCGCATATAGGCACCCGGCTTGACACGCAACATAAACGAAAAGTCCTCCGCGCCCATGCTGGGCTCGAGGTCACGCACCACGTGGTCCCGCCCAACCAGGCTCTGGGCAACGTCAGCCGCAAATCTGGCTTCTGTCTCGGTGTTGATGGTTGCCGGGTACATGCGCTCATAGTGCACCCGCGCCGTGGCGCCAAAGCCGAGGGCGATCGCGCTGCACAGTTCATTGAGGCGCCGCTCGATCAACTCCTGCACGACCGGTCTGAACGTACGCACCGTACCCACCAGCTTGGCTGTGCCCGGGATGACGCTCATGGCGCCCATGTCGCCTGCCTCCAGGCCACACAGACTGATGACCGCGCTGTCAACCGGCTTGACATTGCGTGACACGATGCTTTGCACCGCGGTGATGATGTGAGCCGCCACCAGAACCGGGTCCACCGTCTGATAAGCGTGGGCGCCATGCCCGCCGCGCCCGGCAATGTCGATGGTGACGCGATCGGCTGCGGCCATCATGGGCCCGGGGTTGATCCCCACCGTACCCGGCGGCATGGCTGGCCAGTTGTGCATGCCATAAACCGCCTGGACCGGAAAGCGGTCAAACAAGCCGTCATCAATCATCGCCTTGGCTCCGGCAAAGCCCTCTTCACCTGGCTGAAAAATCAAGACGGCGGTTCCGTCGAAGTTGCGGGATTCGGCGAGGTACTTGGCCGCCCCAACCAACATAGCGGTGTGACCGTCGTGTCCGCAACCGTGCATCAGGCCGACCTTACCGGAGCGCCAGGGGAAATCGTTGTGTTCGGTCATGGGCAAGGCGTCCATGTCTGCCCTCAGGCCAATCATGCGCCGCATTGGCGCCAACTCGTCCGGCCTGCCACCGCCCTGTCCCGCTCCACGGCCACGAATCGTGGCAACCACACCGGTCTTACCAATGCCGGTGTGAACTTCGTCGACGCCACACGCCTTCAAGGACTCCACTACCCGTCCGGCCGTGTAGACCTCTTCAAAGCCCAGTTCTGGGTTGGCGTGCAAATCCCGGCGAAACGCCGTCAATTCAGGGTGAAACTCGGCAATTCGGGCGAAGGCCCGACCGTGCACCCTAAGTCCGTGGATTGACATCAGTGCACTCCTGCGCGCAAGCAGGACCCCGGTCGGAATCGAAGCGGGTAACGAGTGCGGAGCACGGTCGCACGATTTTGCCGCGACAACCCACGCGGGACTTCAAGCGGCGACACCTGCACCGCGAACCAGGCGGTCGGAATCCGGCGTCGAGAAATGGGAACCAGCACAAGCAAGGATCAGTAAAGCCGCCAATCTATCAGAGCACGCGGAAATACGATAGCCGGGCTTTCCTGGGGGGGCTGTTCGCGCGGTGTAGTGGTCTTGTTGACGCCTCGCTGAGCGGGTTCCTTGGACATCGCGACCAAGCCGAGCAGGCAAGAAAAAACCGCCAGGTCTTTCGACTTGGCGGCCTTGTGTGTTCACCCTAACCGGCATTCGCCGGTGTTGGATTAGAACGAGTGGCGAACGCCGAACTCATAGCCGGAGGAAGAACCGTCCAGAGCAGCGCTTCCAGCCAGGCCCCTGTTGTCCACTACCTTACTCGCACCGGCGCTGTTCGAGACCTTGGCCAAGGTGCCGTACAGTTGGGTACGCTTGGACAGGTTGTAGCCGTAGCCGACTGCAATCTTGCTCCAATCTGCATTGCTGTTCTTGGTGTCATAGTGGCTGTAGGCAGCGCGGATTTCGCCTTGGCCCATTGGCACAGTCACGCCCAACAACCAGTTGGTGACCTTCGTCGCGTCATTCTTCTCTTGACCCAGCTGCAACATAGGCTTGGCCATGCCGAGGTCGTAAGAGATACCAAAGTTCGTGGAACGAACGTCAGCAGGACCGGTTGCGCCCTTGGCGTTTCCGATTGCGGCGCCCACGTCCAACGGACCTGCGGCGTAGGCCACGCGGATACCCATGTAGTCGCCAACGTTGGAATCAACATTGGAAGCTTGCTCGCCGAATGCGTACATCGCGTGAACACTCACGCCGCCAGCCGACATCAGGTAGCTGACCGAATTGTCGCAGCGAACCGCGCAAACGTTTGCAACCATGCCAGGGGCGTTGGAAGAACCAATGCCGTTGGTGCCAAACGGATCATAGATCGTGGTGTTCCAGAAAGTTGGGCTGTACTCGCGACCGATGCGGATTTCGCCAAAACCACCGGTCAAGGAGACATATGACTTACGGGCGAAGTTAAGGCCACCACCGGCGGAACGGCCAGCGCCAACGTCATTCATCAAGTCGCCTTCCAGATGGAAGCCAGCCTTCATGCCGCCGCCGAGGTCTTCCGTGCCTTTGAAGCCGAGACGACTGCTGCTCAGGCCGGAATTGGTGATGCCATCACGGGAAACGCCGCCACCGGAAGTGTGAGCGTAGGAGGCATCAACGATACCAAAAATCGTTACCGACGATTGTGCGGAAGCGGCACCGACAACGGCCAGAGCAGCCAGCGCGACGAGGGATTTTTTCATTTCAAGTTTCTCCAAGGTTAAACAAGGGGCCCCAGAACCATAGATTCGGATCCCCGGGCCAACATCCCGTTTCAGGAAGTTGGATGTATTGAACCAGAGACCGGCCGGTTTGACAAAGAAAACGCCCGCAAAATGAGCTCAGTTTTGGGCATTCGTTGCAGGGGTGCAACAGAACCTGCGCTATCCCATCCTGACCCACGGGCTAACAGAGCGCGATACAGTTGCCATTCTGGAAAACCCGAGCGCATTGTCGTTGAAAGTAATTAGGGCGACAATCTCCGGCTGAAAGCAGCGTTTGCGCCACAAGGGCCTTGTATTGGCAATACATCCTCCGAGCGGTTGGGGACCCATCATCACTGCGCTTCAGTCAGTCCCGCAATGTTATACAATTTGGTCAACAAATCAAGCTTCAAACAACGCGCTGGGGACGGCGTTGGAGCGATGTCCCCGCAACGCGACCGGAGAGCCCACCATGACCGCCGTGACCTCGCGCGAGGTGATTCATCATTTTTCGGCCATCGCCGCACGCGTCGCTGCGGGCGAGGACTTGACCGTTACCCGCTATGGGAAGCCCTTGCTGAAGCTGACTCAGGTACCCCAAACTGAAGCAAGCCCGAAGGAGCGGGAAGCCCTCATTCAAAAGGTTCTGGCTATCCGGATGACTGGCTCACTTGGCAAGAAGTTTGAACGCAGTGATGCCTACGATGACTGAGCTGCCTTGGACGATCGACACCAACATTTTGGTCTATGCAACCGAGAGCAATACGTCTGCCACAAAGCAGCATATCGCCAAGCAACTGCTGACGCGGCTCACCTTGAGTCCGCAGGCTTGTCTGCTCGGACAGGTTGTCAGTGAGTTCATGAACGTGGTGCTTCGAAAACAGGCCATGACCCATGCCCAGGCCTTTGAGGCGGTGGACTTGTTCTCGCAGGCAGCTCGGGTTGTAGGCGCATCCCAGCAGGCCTATGCACAAGCCTGGAAACTGGTGGCCACGCACAAATATCAGGTTTGGGACGCGCTGATCATCGCGATTTGCGCTGAGCACGGCGTCAAGACCCTGTATAGCGAGGATGCGGGCTCTTTGAAGCGACCATTGGGCGTTCATGTAGTCAATCCCTTCGAGGCGCCATGACGGACGCTTGGCTGAATGCCGCCGATGCGGCGCTGCGCACACTTTTCGTTACACCCCGTGCTAGCGCACCTTGCCCAACACCGGAATTGCCAACCGACGACTTGTCCGATACCGAAAAAGACCTTTCCGGGGCTCTAATGCGGGTTAACCATGTGGGGGAAGTGTGCGCCCAAGCCCTGTACACCGCCCAGGCCTTGGCGACTCGTAACAATCAGTTACGAACGCAGCTGACACTTGCCAGCCAGGAGGAGGCTGACCACCTTGCCTGGACTCGGCAACGTCTGGACGCTCTTGGCGCCAGACCATCCCTGCTCAATCCGGTATGGTACGCCGGCGCCTTTGGCCTGGGTTTGATCGCCGGGCGTCTGGGCGACCGGGTCAGCCTGGGCTTTGTCGCCGAAACAGAACGCCAGGTTGAGGCCCATCTGGCCAGTCACCTGGAACTGCTGCCCGAACGCGACCTAGCTTCGCGCGCGATCGTGACCCAGATGAAAGACGACGAGTCGCGCCACGCGCAAGCCGCGCAGGATGCCGGGGCGGCGATGCTGCCGACACCCGTTCAAGGACTGATGCGTCTGGCTGCCAAGGTGATGACTTCGGTGGCGCATCGAATTTGACCGTCTAGGGCCTTGGGCCGATATCGTCATCGCGAGGCCGCAGGCCGTGGCGATCCACATATTTTTTGGGGTCCTGAATTGCTTCACTTCGTTCGCAATGACGGCCCTTTCGCTTCAGTCACGCCTCGATCAGTTCGAAACTGGTGACAATGTTTGCGGTCTTGCCCAGCATGATGCTGGCGGAGCAGTACTTCTCATGGCTCATCGCGATGGCGCGCTCCACGGCAGCGGCGGGAATGCCTTTGCCTGTGACCGAGAAGTGCATGGCGATTGCGGTGAAGACCTTGGGATCAGTGTCGGCGCGCTCGGCACTGAGTTTGACCGTGCAGCCACGCACGTCGTGGCGGCCGCGCTTGAGGATCAGCACCACGTCGTAGCCAGTGCAGCCGCCGGTTCCGGCCAGAACCGTCTCCAGTGGCCGCGGCGCCAGGTTCAGGCCGCCATTTTCCGGCTTGGCCAAGTCGGGCGCGCCGTCCATCACAAGGGTGTGGCCGCTACCCGTTTCGGCCACGAATCCCATGCCCGAGCGAGTTCCCAGTGCGCCGGTCCAACTGACTGTGCATTCCATCGCATTCACCTCCTTTGACAATTGCGCCTATTGTCGCCGCGCCGCAATGAACTGCACTGCATCTGCCCAGTGCGCCCGCGGCGGGTAGCGCAACCCGTTGTCATGGCGCTTATGATCGAAGACCCATGAAGACCCCCGCACTGACCCCGGCCGACTACCTGAAGAAGATCCTGACCGCGCGCGTGTATGACGTCGCTGTCGAGTCGGCGCTGCAGCCGGCACGCAGCCTGAGTCGCCGACTGCACAACACCATACTCTTGAAACGCGAAGACCAGCAACCGGTGCGCAGCTTCAAACTGCGCGGCGCCTACAACAAGATGGCGCAACTTTCGCCGGAGCAGCTGAAACAGGGCGTCATCTGCGCCTCGGCCGGCAATCACGCTCAAGGCGTGGCGCTGAGCGCGCACGAACTGGGCACCCGGGCGGTGATCGTCATGCCAACAACCACGCCTCAAGTCAAGGTGGATGCGGTGCGCGGCTTTGGTGGCGAAGTGGTGCTGCACGGCGACAGCTACTCGGACGCCTACGCCCACGCCCTTACGCTGGAGAAGCAACAGGGCCTGACTTTCGTGCACCCGTTTGACGACCCGGACGTGATCGCCGGACAGGGCACCATCGCCATGGAAATGCTGCGTCAGCTGCAAGGCCATGGCTCAAACCGACTTGACGCGGTGTTCGTGGCCATCGGTGGCGGTGGACTGATTTCGGGCGTAGCCAACTACATCAAGGCGGTTCGCCCGGAGATCAAGGTCATCGGCGTGCAAATGAACGACTCGGACGCCATGATGCAGTCCGTCTCGGCGAAGAAACGCGTGACCTTGCCCGACGTGGGCTTGTTCTCGGACGGTACGGCGGTCAAGCTGGTGGGCGAAGAGACCTTTCGAATCACTCGCAAATTGGTCGATGGTTACATCGCCGTGGACACCGACGCAGTGTGCGCCGCCATCAAGGACGTGTTCATCGACACCCGCAGCATCGTCGAGCCGGCCGGCGCGCTGGCAGTGGCAGCCATCAAACAGTATGTGGCGCAGCACAAGACCAAGGGCGAGACCTACGCCGCCATTCTGTGCGGCGCCAACATGAACTTTGACCGCCTGCGTTTCGTTACCGAACGTGCCGAGGTGGGCGAAGAGCGCGAGGCGCTGTTTGCGGTCACCATTCCCGAGGAGCGCGGCAGCTTCCGACGCTTTTGCGAACTGATCGGCCAACTGCCCGGGGGGCCGCGCAATGTGACGGAGTTCAATTACCGCATCAGCGACGCCAGCAAAGCCCACGTGTTTGTGGGCCTGACCACCCATGGCAAAGGCGAGTCCGCCAAGATTGCCAACAACTTCGGCCGCCACGGCTTTGAGTCATTGGACCTGACCCACGACGAACTGGCCAAGGAGCATATCCGCCACATGATCGGCGGCAGTTCTGCGCTGGCGCAGGATGAGCGCCTGCTGCGTTTTGTATTCCCCGAGCGGCCCGGCGCCCTAATGAAATTCCTGAGCATGATGCGCCCAGGCTGGAATATCAGCCTGTTCCATTACCGCAATCAGGGCGCGGACTACGGTCGCATTCTGGTCGGGCTACAGGTTCCCAAGGCCGATGACAAGGCTTTCGCCAAATTCCTGGCGGCGCTGGACTACCCGCACGTCGAAGAAACGGCCAACCCCGTCTACCGGATGTTCCTGCAACGCTGAGCGTGCCATCGCCTAAATTGGCGACGATTTCTGCATGAAGCCCTGGAACGGGTTGGGCTTGGGCGCCTGGCCTGGCGCCGTGGGGATCGGCTGAGCTGGGTTTAACGACGTGCCGGCTTTTAGCGGCGGCAACTCCAGCGTGACGGAGGGTGGCACGTCCGCGCGGGACGACAACGCCGCCCGACGCGCCGACACCGACACCAGTGTCAACTGGTCGTCCACCCGCGCACCGACTTCGACCGGCCGAGCCGTTTTGCCATCGACCGAAATCAACGCCACGCCGGCGCCTTGAGGGCCTGCCACCACCCCCAACAGGGTGTAGCGACTGGCAGCGCTGGGTGCCGCGTTGGCCGGTCCGGGCAGACTGCCGGCCCCCAACAAGCGGGCCATGGCCTGTGGATCGACCAGCGCCGGACCTACCGCGCCGGCGCTGGGCACGGCCAAAGGCTTGGCGCCCGCGCCGGACCACTTCAGACCCCAGAATGCGACGCTGGCGGCGGCAGCAATCCAGAGCAAGAAGCTCGCGATGCGCGGCCACCAGACACTGTGCGGTTTCAACTGCATCGGGCGATTATGATCTAAGCCATGAGACACTTATCGCGCCCCCATCTGCGCCTGCGACACGCGGGTTTCACACTGATCGAGTTGATGGTGGTATTGGTCATCGTCGGCGTGCTGGCCGCGCTGATCGTGCCCAATGTGCTGGACCGTGCCGATGACGCCCGCCTGACCGCCGCCAAAACGGATGTCAACAACCTGATGCAAGCGCTCAAGCTCTACAAGCTCGACAATCAACGCTTTCCCAGCGCCGAGCAAGGCCTGCAAGCGCTGCAGACCAAACCGACCAGCGGCTCCATTCCAGCCAATTGGCGCCCGTATCTGGACAAACTGCCAGCGGACCCTTGGGGTCGACCCTACCAGTACCTCAACCCCGGCATCAAGGGCGAGGTGGACGTGCTGTCCTTCGGGGCGGATGGGCAGGCGGGCGGCGAGGGCAAGGACTCCGATATCGGGAGCTGGCAGTAGCACACGCTCGTCTGCGGGCCTGCGCCACATGACTCCGAGCCACCGAACCAAGCCACACGCGCCACACTGCAATCGGGCACGCCGAGGCTTCACCCTGCTGGAATTGCTGGTGGTAGTGGCCATCATTGCCTCGGCCACCGCCGCCGTCAGTCTTTCGCTGCGTGACAGTGCCGAGACGGCTCTGGAACGCGAAGCCTTGCGCCTGGGCGCCATGCTGGAGGCGGCCCGGGCCCAGTCTCGCGCCAGCGGCGTGCCCGTGCGCTGGACGGTCTCCCCAGGTGGATTCGTGTTCGACGGTTTGCCCGGGGGCAGTCAGGCGCTGACCTGGCTGAACCCGCAGACGACCGCCAGCACCGAGGGCGCATTGTGGCTCGGCCCCGAGCCCATCATCGACCGCAAGACGGTCACGCTGGTGGCGACAACCAGCCCGCAGCGGCCAGTGCGCCTGGCAACGGATGGTGTGCGTCCCTTTGCGATCTTGGCGGATACGGCCGGCAACGCCCAGCCATGAACCCGCGACTGGTAGTCACCGGAACGCGACGTGCCGGCGCGGCGGGCTTCACGTTGATTGAGGTTCTGGTCGCTCTGACCATCGTGGCGGTGGCGCTGATTGCCGGCCTGCGCTCGACCGCCTCGCTCAGTCGCGACGCTCAACGCCAGGCCGACGCCCTGCTGGCCCATGTCTGCGCCGAAAACGAACTGATCAAAATGCGGCTGTCCCGTCAAATGCCTGGGGTGGGCGACCACGATGTGCCATGCGAGCAAGCGGGCCGCAGCCTGACCGTCAAGGTCGCCGTGCGACCAACACCCAACCCCAACTTCCGCCGTGTCGACGCGCAGGTGTTTGACCAACAAGATCCAATCCTGAGGATCTCCACCGTGGTGGGGCAACTGTGATGCGGCGCCACCATCAGGGCTTCACCCTGATCGAACTGCTGGTGGCCATGGGCGTCATGGCGCTCATGGCCATGATGAGCTGGCAAGGTCTCGATGGCATGCACCGCGCCCAGTCGCAGACGGCGCAGCGCGCCGATCAACTGCTGGCCCTGCAAGCCGGCTTAAGCCAATGGGGTGCCGATCTCGACGCCATGGTGGCGCCATCGACACCGCCGCCCAAGGGCGAGGCAGCGACACCCGTGCTGGACTGGGATGGCCGTGCGCTGCGTCTGGTACGGCGCAACGCCACCGCCGTGGCCGACGGCTGGCTGGTGGTGGCCTGGGCACGTCGTGGCGACCAAAGCACCGGCCTGTGGCTGCGCTGGCAGTCACCCCCGCTCAAGACCCGCGGCGAACTCCAACTGGCTTGGCAAAAGGCCGCGTTGTGGGCGCAGAACCCCGGCGACGACGAGCGCAAACGCGAGGTGACGCTGGCGCCGCTGACGCAATGGCAAATCTTCTACTACCGCAACAATAGCTGGAGCAACCCCCTGTCCGCCACGGCGGGGTCGCCAGTCAACCCGTTTGGCGCCACTACCAGCGCGGTCCCGGATGGCATCCGTCTGGTGCTGACGCTGCCACCAGGCCACTCGTTGGCCGGCGTTTTGACGCGGGATTGGGCGCCACCGGCGTATGCGGGCTCACGGTCATGAAGCACACACAGCGTGGCGCCGCCATCCTGCTGGCGATGCTGACCGTGACACTGGTGGCCACCGTGGCCGCCGCCGCGCTGTGGCAGCAGTGGCGCAGCCTGGAGGTGGAAAGGGCCGAACGGGCACGGGTTCAGTCTGCCTGGGTGCTGACCGGTGCGCTCGACTGGTCGCGGCTGGTCTTGCGTGAAGACGGTCGAACCGGCAAGGATGCCGACCATTTGGCCGAGCCCTGGGCGGTTCCGCTGGAAGAGGCCAGACTGTCCACCTTTTTGGCCGCCGACCGTGACAACACGACCAATGTGGACGAACTGGGCGAGGACGCCTTTCTGTCCGGACAGATCACCGACCTGCAGTCGCGTTTGAACGTGACCAACCTGATCAACAACGGTCAAGACGAGCCGATCACCAAGCGCCAATTCGCCAAGTTGTTTGAATTGCTGGGTTTGCCGCGCGCCGAGCTGGACCTGCTGGCCGAGAATCTGCGCCTGGCGTCGGACTTCAGCCCTGACAACAAGTTGGCCGAACGTGCGCCCTTGCTGCCCCAGCGTGTCGAAGAACTGGTTTGGCTGGGACTGTCGGCGTCGAGCCTGGCCGTCTTGAAACCGCACATTGCGCTACTGCCACCGCTGCCACAAGGTCCGCGCACGCAGGTTAACGTCAACACTGCCAGCGCGGAAGTGCTGGCCGCCAGCCTCGATGGGCTCGATCTGGCCAGCGCCAAGCGCTTGGTGGCGGGGCGTGAACGCAACCACTTCCGTGCACTCAGCGAACTCAGAGCGGCCGAACCCAGCATCAAGGCCGAACCCAGCCCCGAGTATTTCAGTCTGACCACGCGTTTCTTTGAGGTGCGCGGCCAGCTCAGGATAGGCCAGACCACCGTACAGGAACGCTCACTGGTGCAGCGCGACCTACTCTTTGCAACCAGCAGCACCCGCGTGATTTGGCGCGAGCGAGTGCCCACGCACTCTCTACAATGAGCGCCGAGACTCCCCACGCATGACCACCCTGATTGTTTCCCTGCCCCTGGAGCTGAGCGGCGCCGCCACCACGTTTGAATACGTGCTGACGTCCGATGGCGTGGGCGTCGCGCAGCACGCCCAGGTGCCCGCTGCGCTGCTGCCGACACTTGCGGGCGCCAGCAGCGAGCTGGTAGCCGTGGTGCCGATTCAAGCCCTCTCATGGCACCGGGTGGAGCTGCCACGCGGGTTGCTGGGCAAGAGCGTTTTTCAGGATGGCAGCTCGCAGCGCCTGCGCGCCGTACTCGATGGTTTGCTGGAAGAACGCACGCTTGACGAGCCTGACCAGTTGCACTTTGCGATTGAACCGCTGGCGCAACCCGACGCCCCAGTGTGGGTGGCTGCGTGCAACCGGGCGTGGCTGCACGCAGCGTTGCAATTGCTCGAGCAGGCCGGGCGCCCAGCCGCGCGCATTGTGCCGGAACTCGCACCGGATGGCGCTGGCGAATGGCTTCACGTGATCGGCGCGCCACCCCATACCCAGATTGTCAAGCACGGCCCGGCCGGCGTCACCCTGCTCCCTTTGACCAGCGCCGCTGTCACCCTGGCAACCTGGCCCGAATCGTCGGCGATCAGCGCGGAGCCCGGCGCCGCCGAGTTGGCCGAGCAGCTGTTCAAGCGCCCGGTCACGATCGAGCAAGCCGGCCAGCGATGGCTCGCGGCGGCGCAGACCGGCTGGGACCTGGCTCAGTTCGACTTGCTCAGCAACCGGCGCACGCGTACCTGGCGCCGCCTCGGCGAGACCTGGCGTGCCTGGCTGCAGGCGCCACGCTGGCGTGCCGCGCGTTGGGCGGTGCTGACCTTGGTACTGACCCACTTGCTGGGGCTCAACGCCTGGGCCTGGAAAGAGAACGCCAGCCTGCGTGCCAAGCAAGCGGCTCTGCGCAATACGCTGACAAGCAGCTTTCCTGGCGTCAAGACGGTCGTGGACGCACCGGTTCAGATGGCACGCGAGGTAGCCGCCCTGCGCCAAGCCACCGGCGCGCTGGGTGCACGCGACCTGGAGTCGCTGCTCAGCGCTCTGGGCAGCGTCACGCCGCCAGCCAAGTCCCTGGCCACGCTTGAGTTCGCCGATGGTGAATTGAAAGGCACCGGCATGACTCTGACCCCGGCGGAGCTGAACGCTGCCACCGCGCAAACCAGGGCCCGCGGCTACGCACTCAGCGCTGACGGTGAGCGCCTGCGCATCAAGACGGACAACGCGCCATGACGTCCGCAGCCTCCCTGTCCGCACGGTGGGCTCGGCTTGCCCAGCGAGAGCGCCGATTGGTGCAAATCGCCATCGCCCTGGTGGGCGCTGCGGCGCTATGGTGGCTGGCGCTGTCGCCGGCACTGACCATCCTGCGCGGCGCTGACGCACGTCACCGGCAATTGGATGCCCAACTGCAGCAGATGCAGGCCCTGCAAGCCCAGGCCCAGGCCATGCAGGCGCAACCCAAGTTGTCCTACGATGAGGCCCTGCGCGCGCTGGAGACCGCCGTGAAGCAAGGGCTTGGGTCAGCCGGCCAAATGCAGGTAGCGGGGGAACGCGCCACCGTCACGCTCAAAGGCGTCAGCCCCGAAGCCCTGGCGCAATGGCTGACCCAGGCACGCGTGAACGCGCGCTGTGTGCCGCGCGAAGCGCGTCTGGTGCGCAAGGTGGCGCTCAGCGCCAACCCTGGGGCAGGCAGCACGGCAAACTGGGACGGTACCGTGGTCATGAGCCTGCCGGCTCGCTGATGCACCACGCGACACCGACTGATCCATGACCGCCGCCTCACCACTACCGCCACAACGAACCCCCTGGGCTTGGGCAGTGTTTGGCGCCCTGTTCGGTCTGATCGGTGCGACCCTGTGGTTTGCGCCCGCGCAGTGGCTCGCCAGGCTGGTTGCCACCCAAAGCAGCGCGCGCGTCCTGTTGGGCGATGCACGCGGTACGGTCTGGCACGGCTCGGCTCAGTTGATTTTGTCCGGCGGCACCGGCAGCCAGTCGGCCAGCCGTTTGCCTGATCGGCTGGAGTGGACCATGCGCCCGTCCTGGCGTGGGCTCGACCTGTCGGTACATGCGCCCTGTTGCATGCCAAGCCCGTGGCGCATGCAGGCAGCACCGCGCTGGGCGGGCCTGACGTTGCGCATGGAGGATCACCCGACGCAGTGGCCCGCGGAGCTGTTGATCGGTCTGGGCACGCCCTGGAACACCGTCCAGGCACACGGCACTCTGTTGGTCTCGACCCGCGGCCTGGCGCTGCTGTGGATCGACGGTCGCTTAACGGTGACTGGCGGCGCCCAGGTTGATGCGCAAGACATGTCCTCACGGCTCTCGACATTGCGGCCGATGGGCAGCTACCGGCTGACCCTGGAAGGCGGCAGCCCCACCGTCTTGCGGCTCAGCACGCTCGACGGCAGTCTGCAGCTCAGTGGCAGCGGACAATGGGTTGGTTCGAGGCTGCGATTCGAGGGCGAGGCCAGCGCGGCACCCGATCGACTGGACGCCTTGTCCAACCTCCTGAACATACTTGGCCGTCGCGACGGCGCGCGCGCCATCATCAAAGTGGGTTAACACCGCATGAAACAGATCAACCACATCGCACCAGCGAAGACCAGCTTGTCGACATCGGTTCCGATAATCCTGGCGCTCGTCATGGGCCTGGCGGGCCCAACGACCTGGGCCCAATCGAGCGGGGCACCACAAAAGGGCGAACCGATCACCCTCAATTTCAGCAACGCTGACATCGAAGTGGTCGCGCGTACCATGGCCGCCATCACCGGGCGCAACGTGGTGGTCGACCCCCGCGTCAAGGGCACGATCAACCTGGTCAGTGAAAAGCCCGTGCTGCCCACGGTGGCCTACAACCAGTTCCTGGCGGTGCTGCGTCTACAGGGCTATACGGTGGTCGATGCGGCAGGCCTGGATAAGGTGGTGCCCGAGGCCGACGCCAAATTGCAAGGGGGATCGGTCACGCTGGCCGACCCGGTTGCCCCGGAGCGCCTGACGGCGAACCAGATCGTCACGCAGATCTTCAAGCTCAACTACGAAACCGCGGCCAACCTGGTACCGGTACTGCGCCCACTCATCAGCCCCAACAACACCATCAACGTCAACCCCGGCAACAACTCGCTGATCATCACCGACTACGCCGACAACCTGCGCCGCATGGGCCGGATCATCGCCGCGCTCGATGTCTCCAACGCCACCGACATCGAGATCATTCCGCTGCAACACGCCATTGCCATCGACCTCGCGCCGCTGGTGTTGCGGCTGATGGAGTCGTCCGGCGCAAGCGGCCCCGGCGGCCAAGCCGACGCCAGCTTCAAAACGACGCTGGTGGCGGAACCGCGTAGCAACGCGCTGATCTTGCGCGCCGCCAACCCGGCTCGGGTGGCGCTGGTCAAGTCACTCATCACCAAGCTCGACCGGCCCGCCAGCGGCGCCAATGGCGCTGCCGGCAATATCTACGTGGTGTACCTGAAAAACGCCGACGCCACCAAGCTCGCCACCACCTTGCGCGCGGCCGTGTCGGGCGAGGCACGCGCCAGTGCCACGCCAACAGCGCCGGCCGCCGCCGGGGCCGGGGCGGGGGCCACCAGCGCATCGGCATCGAACCAGCCCACTACTGGCGGCCAGATTCAGGCCGACCCGTCGACCAACGCCCTCATCATCACCGCCACCGAGCCGCAGTACCGGCAACTTCGCGCGGTGATTGACAAGCTCGATAGTCGCCGCGCCCAGGTCTTCATGGAGAGCTTGATTGTGGAGGTCAGTGTGGACAAAGCCGCGGAGTTTGGCATCCAGTGGCAGGGCGCGTTGGGTAATGCCGGGGACAGCGTAATCGGCTTGCTGGGCACCAACTTTGGCACTGGCGGCAAAAACATCATCGATCTTGCGCTGAAGGCCGGCAGCGGCAGCTCGGTGCCTGGTCGGGGTTTCAACTTCGGTGCCGCGCAGGAGACCAATGGGGTCTATGTGCTCGGCTTTCTGGGGCGATTTCTGGAAGAGACCGGCAGTGGCAACGTCCTGTCGACCCCCAACCTGCTGACCTTGGACAACGAAGAAGCAAAGATTGTAGTTGGCCAGAACGTGCCCTTCTTGACGGGGCAATTCACCAACACGGGCGCGTCAAGCGGATCCGTTAATCCATTTCAGACCATTGAGCGCAAGGACGTTGGCCTGACGCTCAAGTTCAAGCCGCAGATCAGCGAGAACGGCTCGATCAAGCTGTCGGTGTACCAGGAGGTCTCTAATGTGCTGGCTTCCACCGTCAACAACAGCAGCGGCCCCACCACCAGCAAGCGCACCATTGAATCCAACGTGATTGTGGAAGACGGCGCCATTGTGGTGTTGGGCGGTTTGCTGCAAGACGAGTACGTGGGCGGCCAGGAAAAGGTCCCTGGTTTGGGCGATGTGCCGCTACTTGGCAACCTGTTCAAGAGCGAGACGCGCTCGCGCAAGAAAACCAATCTGATGGTGTTCTTGCGTCCCGTCGTGGTGCGCGACGCCGCCGCCACGCAGCGTTTGTCAATGGACCGCTACGAGCAGATGCGCGCTGGCCAGAAGGAGGCGCAGCCCAGCTCGAGCATCATGGTCCCGGTCAACGAAGGGCCGAAGCTGCCCGCGCACGACGCGGCGTCGGGTGCAGTCGGCGCGCCGACCAAACCTTGAGAGTCCT
Source organism: Candidatus Rhodoferax odensensis (assembly GCA_016718405.1). Classification (GTDB taxonomy): domain Bacteria; phylum Pseudomonadota; class Gammaproteobacteria; order Burkholderiales; family Burkholderiaceae_C; genus Rhodoferax_D; species Rhodoferax_D odensensis. Next base: position 22,832 of record JADKDJ010000006.1, on the reverse strand, counting down.
TGGCAATGCGCTACCCCCTGCCCTACGCTTTCGCCCGCAGCAACCAACTGTTGCTGGAGGAACAAGGCGATGAGCACCTGACCTTGTGGCTGCATGGTGGATCGAACCCCAGCGGAATTGGCGAGGTGATGCGAAAGTTTGCGCCACGCACGGTCGAAACCCAAACCGCCGACGTCATCATCCAGCGCATCAGCGCCGCCTATGCCCAGGGCGAGTCGGACGCTGCAGCCGTGGTCAGCGAGGTGCAAAGCGATGCTGACCTGTCGCGCATGATGCAGGAGCTGCCGGCCATCGAGGACTTGCTGGAGACCTCGGACGATGCGCCCATCATCCGCATGCTCAACGCCTTGCTGACGCAGGCGGCACGCGACGGCGCGAGTGACATTCACATTGAGCCCTATGAGCGCCACTCCAGCGTGCGCTTTCGCGTCGACGGCACGCTGCGCGAGGTGGTGCGCCCCAACCGCGCATTGCACGCGGCGCTGATCTCGCGCCTGAAGATCATGGCCGAGCTGGACATCTCGGAAAAGCGTCTGCCACAGGACGGCCGCATTTCCTTGCGCATCGGAACGCGCGCGGTCGACGTGCGCGTGAGCACCCTGCCCAGCGCGCACGGCGAGCGCGCAGTGCTGCGGCTGCTGGACAAGTCCGAGAGCAAGCTCAGCCTGGAATCCATTGGTATGCAAGGCAGGGTGCTCGATCGCCTGCAACACCTGATCGCGCAGCCGCACGGCATCATCCTGGTCACTGGCCCCACTGGCTCGGGCAAGACGACGACCCTCTATGCCGCCATGGGGCGACTGGATGCCAGCCACAGCAACATCATGACGGTGGAAGATCCGATCGAGTATGAGTTGGCGGGCGTCGGGCAAACCCAGGTCAACGCCAAGATTGACCTGACCTTTGCCAAGGCCTTGCGCGCCATCCTGCGCCAGGACCCCGATGTGATCGTGATTGGCGAGATCCGCGACTTCGAGACGGCGCAAATAGCAATCCAGGCCTCGCTGACTGGCCACCTGGTGCTGGCCACCATCCACACCAATGACGCTGCGAGCGCCGTCACACGGCTGACGGACATGGGGGTAGAACCGTTCTTGTTGAGTTCATCGCTGCTGGGCGTGTTGGCCCAGCGTCTGGTGCGCAAGCTGTGCACCAGTTGCCATGGCAAAGGCTGTACCGCCTGCGCCCAAACCGGCTACCAGGGACGCACTGGCGTCTTCGAATTGCTGGTTACTGACGATGCGATCCGGGCGCAGATTCACCAACGCGCGTCAGAAGCCACCATTCGCGATGCGGCGCTGGCGGCCGGCATGGTGTTGATGCGCGACGATGGGGAGCGGCTGGTGCACAGTGGCGTCACCAGTCGGGAAGAATTGCTGCGAGTGACGCGAGACTGATCCGGATTCGCTGGTTCAAAGACGAAAGTCCCGTCTCAACGCGACTCGAAGAGGGAATGCTCAAGCCGCCAGAACCTTGAAGGCACCAGTTTGTCTGCCAACACTGCTGTACGGGCTGGACGTCTTCGGGTACGCCACGCCCTGCGCTGCGGGCAGGATCGCGTCAAGGGCGCGCTGCACCACCACTTGGCGGCGAATCAGGTTTTCGCGCTGGATCGCCATGCCGGCGGCGACTCTTCGGACTCTGGCATTCAACGCGGCCGCGCTGCTGGCCGTAAGGCTTAGCGACGGCGCGACTTGGGAGAACTCGACCGCCACTTGCTGCATGGCACTGGCTGCTTCGGCCAGTGCCAGCGGTTCGCCAGCAATCAGTTTTGCCGAGACAGCGGCAAACCTCAGTTCGATTTGCGCCAAGGCGGATTCAAGGGGATCGGGTAACTTGCTCATTCAGGTCTCCAGACTGGCCAACACCGCGCCGCCGGAGAATGTCGCCCCTGCCCCCGCGCTCAATTGCGCGTGCGGTCCAACAACTCCTGCGCGTTGGCCAACAACTTGTCGGCAATAGCTTCTGGATCCACAACGTAGGACCCTTGTTCGATCGCGGATCGCACCGCGTTGACTTTCTCGGTATCCACATCGGCCGTCTCGCCACGATTGGCCGCCTCCAGCGTACGCGCCAGGGTCGAAACCGTCACGGCCACGCCAGCGGACTGATTGCTCTTGGCGGCTGCACCCGCAGCGCTGGCGCTGGCGTTCGACGCGGCCTTGGACGGCGCAGCGGGCACGGGCGTACTGGCCGTGACCGGGGGATCTGATGGGGGACCTATTTTCATCGCGTTCTCCAAAACCGCCTGACAAGCGGCCTCGTACGATTGATATCGGCTCCATGATGACTGACTTTAGGGAAATTTGATACCTGAGGCGACAGATCAAAGTCGCGCGAAGCAGACTTCGCTCGGTCCGCAACGGGTTGGAAGCCATCACAGGTCCACCCGCACTGTTCGTAAATCCAGTACCGTAGCGGACATGATGCGACCGTTGTCCATTTTGACGCGCGTCGCCCGCCCCACAACTCCGGCCGCGAGGGCCTGCCCGTCAGCGCTGATCTGGAAGCCCAGGCCCTGCGCCACCACCCGCACCTGAGCGCCCGCCGCAAACACCTGGGCGGGGCGAATCATCCCCACGCGCAGGGCCTGGCCGGTACCCAGCGGTCTTGCCGCCACTTGCCCCAGCCAGGCGGCTGGGTCGGAAATGATCGCGTTGGGCTCCTGCGCCCAGTCCACCTCCGCCTCCACCAAATCCGTGGCCGTCAGCACGGCGCCGGCGGCGACCTGCCCCCTGAGCACCCAGGCGGGGCCGAAGGCCTTGATCGTGACGGGCAAAAACACATTCCAGCGCACGCCAGCATCCAGGCAGCGCAAGCCCAGACGGGTTCGGCCCCACAGCTTGGTGCCAGCCGGGATGTAGGGCTCCACCTGGCCGCAGGGGCTAAGTCGAAGTCGGCTGTCCAGTGCACCGACACTTACCTCCATGCGCAGCGGCGTGGCCGCCGACGCCTGCGCGCTGGCGACCGCGTGATCCAGCCAGCGCTGTGTCACGCCTTGAAGTTCGGGTTCGGCCTGGACGCTCTGGGCGTGCAGCGTTCCCGCCAGCAAGACGCCCACACACCACAGCCCGGCATTTCGGGCTTTTGCGACGGTCGATGGAGGTGGGTTTCGCACGGGAGTCATCCTGTCTTGGTTCGTCAACGGTCGAGCGGGCGTGACCGCAGCTAGCTGTCCGTTAGAACTATAGGCATGACCTTTCATCGCAAAGCACTCAAGTAAGGGCGCTTTTGCCCGTTAATCAAGTCAACGGAAATTCAAGTTTTTCCCATAATTGCCTCACGTCGAATCCCGCAGCGAACCGCCGGGCCGTTCGGCACAGAGAGTTGAGGTGTTTCATGTTAGCCAATATGACCAGCGGGTTGGACTTCCATTCGAAGGCCCTGGTGCTGCGCGCCGAGCGTCAGCGCGTGATCGCGGGCAACATCGCCAACGCGGACACCCCCGGCTACGCCGCGCGTGACTTCAACTTCTCACAGGCGCTGCGTGACGCCACGGGCGCTAGCGCCTCGCCTGCAGCGCGCCAAACACCCCAGGCACCGGCACACAACAAACACATCGCGCTCTCCAACGCCTCCGGTGGTGCCCTGGATGCCCAGCGCCTGGCCTACACCGTGCAAAGCCAGCCCAGCCTGGACGGCAACAGTGTCGACATGGACCGTGAGCGTGCCAACTTCATGGATAACGCCATCCGTTATGAGTCCACCCTCAGGTTCATTAACGGCAGCGCCAAGACGATCTTGAGCGCGATTCAGGGCCAGTAGGTCAAACCCGAACGCCGCAGAAAGTTCATCATGTCCATGTTTTCCATCTTCAGCGTCTCTGGCAGCGCCATCAGCGCGCAGTCGCAGCGGCTCAACGTGGTGGCCAGCAACCTGGCCAATGCCGATGCCGTCTCCGGTGAAAGCGCCAAAGCGTACAAAGGCCGGCAAGTGGTGTTCGAGACGGTGCCGATGGGTTCCGATGGATCGGTGGGTGTGCGCATTCAGGCGATTACCGAAAACCAGGTCCAGGGCCCCAAAGAGCATAGCCCCGGGCACCCGGCGGCGGACGAGCAGGGCTACATCACACACAGCAACGTGAGCCCGGTGGAGGAAATGGTCAACATGATCTCGGCCTCACGCTCCTACCAGAACAATGTCGAGGTGATGAACACCGCCAAGACGCTGTTGCTCAAGACGCTGCAAATTGGACAGTAAGCATCAAAAGGCCGCACCATGCTCTCCAGCACACTTGCCCCCAGCTCCAGCACCGCCGGCATCGCCACGAGCAGCGACACGTCCACCATGAAGAACGCCGGCACCGATCCGGCGGCGGCGCAGGACCGTTTTCTGAAGCTGCTGGTTGCGCAGTTGAACAATCAAGATCCGATGAACCCGATGGACAACGCGCAGATGACCAGCCAAATGGCGCAGATCAACACGGTGACCGGTATCCAGCAGGTCAACCAGACACTCAAGAGCATGGCCGACCAGTTTGCCAGCCTGCAGGTGCTGCAAGGCGCCTCGATGGTTGGTCGCGACGTGCTGATCGAAGGCTCCCGGCTAAAAACCACCGACGGCGTGGCCAAGGGGGCGATAGATCTGGCAGGTCGGGCCGATTCGGTCAAGGTCGAGATCCTGAGCCCAAGCGGCACCGTGCTGGGCAGCATGAACCTCGGCGCACTGGACGGCGGGCGCCACAACTTTGAGTGGGACGCCTCCGGCTACACCGGCACGGGGGACCCGAGTTTTCGTGTCACCGCCATGCGCGGCACTCAGGCCGTGGCCACCTCCTCAATGACACGCGACCGCGTGTTGTCCGTCAGCAGCCAGGACGGCGCCATGTCCGTGCAACTGCGTGACCATGCCAGCGTGCCGTACAGCAGCATCAAGGCCATTCTGTAACTACACCCGTCGCTTTACCACCCTCGTCTAGCCACCACGCCCGCAAAAAGGAACGCATCATGTCATTTCAAACTGGTCTCTCAGGCTTGGCGGCAGCCAGCCGCAACCTGGACGTCATCGGCAACAACATTGCCAATGCCAATACGCCTGGCATGAAGTCCTCGCGGGCGGAGTTCTCCAACCTGGTCGCCTCGGCCATTGGTACCGGTGCGGGCAGCCAGGTCGGCATCGGTGTCGAAATCAGCACGGTGGCGCAAATGTTCACTCAAGGTACGCTCACCACGACCGGCAATGACCTGGACGTGGCCATCAACGGCGGCGGCTTCTTCCAGTTGCAGATGCCCGACGGCACCTCTGGCTTCACGCGTGCCGGAAACTTCAAGCTCGACAGCGTGGGCAACATCGTCACCAATGCCGGCGCCCAGGTCATGGGCTACCCGACCGACACGCTGGGTGTGGCGACCTCGACCACCGCGATACCGCTGCAAATGCCAACTTCGGCACCGATCGCCGCCAAACAGACCACCGCCATCGTCGCTGAGTTCAACCTCGACGCGCGTGCACCCGTCGCGGCAACGGTGGTGCCGCCCACGCCCCGAGCCACTTACGGCACCTCGATGATGGCCTTCGATTCGCAAGGCGTGGCAACGCCGGTCAACCTCTACTTTGTGCGCGTGGCCTCGACCGCCACCGACAACTGGGACGTCTACGACAACCTGACCTTGCCCGGCGCACCGATTGGCCAGCTCAACTTTGATGCTACCGGCGCCTTGGTGACTGCCACACCGGCCACCTTGACCCTGACACCGGCGCCACCGAGCATCGTGCCGGCCTTCAACCCGACGATTGACTTCACCGGTGTCACCCAGTACGGCTCGCCGTTTGCCGTGTCCGACCTGTCACAGGATGGCTATGCCACTGGCGAGCTGGTTGGCCTGAGGATCGGCGAGGATGGCGTCATCACCGCGCGGTACTCCAACGGCGTTTCGCAGGCATCCGGCATGCTGGCGATGGCCGACTTTCGCAATGTGCAGGGCCTGGCTCAACTCGGCGGCGGCGCCTGGGCTGAGACTTCCTCCTCAGGCACGCCAGTGCAGGGCGCTCCAGGCGTAGGACGTTTTGGCGCACTTCGTGCGGGTGCCCTGGAAGAATCCAACGTCGACCTGACTGCCGAGCTGGTCAACATGATGACCGCGCAACGCGCCTACCAGGCCAACGCTCAGACCATCAAAACGCAGGATCAGATCATGTCGACCCTGGTCAACCTGCGCTAAATTTGCACCAGAGCCCTTGAGATAGCGAGACCGCCATGGACCGTCTGATCTACACCGCGATGACCGGCGCCGGGACCGTCGAGCAGCATCAGCGCATCATCGCCAACAACCTGGCCAATGCGTCGACCAACGGCTTTCGCGAGCAACTGACCGCCGCGCGTGCGGTGCCGGTGCTCGGCGACGGCGCCACAACGCGGGTCATGGCGGCCCAGAGCACGGTAGGTTTCAAGTCCACGCCCGGACCGAGCCAATTCACGGACCGCCCGCTCGATGCGATGCCTCAGGGCAACGCGTGGTTTGCGGTTCAAGGACTCGATGGTGTCGAAGGCTATACCCGCAGCGGATCGTTCGAAGTCACCAGCACTGGTGAGTTGGTCAATGGATCGGGGCTGACGGTGCTGTCGGACGGCGGCGGACCGATCACGGTGCAACCAGGCGCCCAGGTCACACTGGCCGGCGACGGTCGGCTCAGCGCGAAGGTGGGCAACCAGCCCGCCACCGATCTGGGGCGACTCAAAATGATCACACCCACTGCAGACGATCCACTGTTTCGGGGCGACGACGGCTTGTTCCGCACCCGGTCCACCGACCCCCTGCCCTCCGATCCGACTGCCCAGCTCAAGACACGATACATCGAAGGCTCCAACGTCAACACGGTGCAGGCCATGGTGCAAATGATTCAGGTGGGCCGGCAATTCGAAGTTCAGATGCGCATGCTACAGACCGCCGAATCCAACGACCGCACAGCGGCTCAATTGCTGGGACTGCAAGGCTGAGCGGTGGACTGACCACATCAAGAAAGAGGACACGCCATGAGTAACGCTCTCGCTATCGCGCGCACCGGCATGGAGGCGCAGCAAATGCAGTTGGATGTCATCTCCAACAACCTGGCCAATGTCGGCACCAACGGCTTCAAGCGCGCCAACGCTGTGTTTGAGGACTTGCTGTACCAAAACCTGCGCCAGGCCGGCTCCGCCAGCTCCGAGCAGTCGCAACTTCCCACCGGTCTGCAAATCGGTCTGGGCGTTCGCACGGTGGCAACCAGCCGGTCGTTCGCGCAAGGCAGCTTGCAGCAATCGAGCAACGGACTGGATGTCGCGATCAAAGGCAACGGCTTTTTTCAGATCACTTTGCCCGATGGCACCAACGGCTATACGCGGGACGGATCGTTCCAGGTGGACGCGCAGGGACGGCTTGTAACCAGCACCGGCTACCCGGTCGCCTCCGGCATCACCGTGCCGCTGGCCGCCCAAAACGTCTCGATCTCGGCAGAGGGTGTGGTCTCGGCAACCGTGCCCGGCAGCGCAACGCCCCAGACGCTGGGCAGCATCGTGATGGCCAACTTTGTCAACCCGCCGGGCCTGGAGCCGCGCGGGCAAGGTCTGTACACCGAAACGGCTGCCTCTGGCGCACCCACCACCGGAACGCCCAACGCCAACGGCATGGGGGCCCTGATGCAGGGCTATGTCGAGACCTCCAACGTCAACGTGGTGCAGGAGCTAGTCTCCATGATCCAGGTTCAGCGCGCGTATGAGATGAACTCCAAGGCGATCCAGACTGCCGACCAGATGCTGCAGAAGCTGGCGCAACTCTGACAGGGAACCAAAATGTCCTGCGCCAGAGAGCCCTCGAACGCCTGCCGTGGGCCGGTTCGATCAGACGGCCCGTTGCGTGGCCGCTCGCGTGACTTGGCCGCCGTGACCGTAGTGCTGATCGCCGCCTGCAGCGCGTTGCCCCAGAAAATCAGCGTCGATTTTGCCGAGGCCAAGGTTGCCCAATCGTCAACCTCCGACGCGACAAGCTCGGCCCGTAGCCGCGCCAACAGCGGCAGCCTGTTCCATGCCAGCACTTACCGCCCCGCGTTTGAGGACTACCGCGCACGGGCGGTCGGCGACACCGTCACCATCAACATCGTGGAGAACGTCGCGGCCACGCAGACATCGAAGTCCGTGGCCAACCGCAGCTCTGCGATCGACGCCAGCGTGTCCGCGTTTCCGTTGCTCCCGGCCGCGGAAGCGGCCAAGCTGAAGGTCGGCACCAAGTCGGCCAACGACTTCTCTGGTAAAGGCGAAACCGAGAGCAAGAACGACTTCACTGGCACCATAACCACGACGGTCATTGAAGTGCTGCCCAACGGGCATCTGGTAGTTGCGGGCGACAAGCAGATCGGCGTCAACCAGAGCGTCGATGTGCTGCGCTTCTCCGGCACGGTGGACCCACGCGTGGTGCAACCCGGCAGCATCGTCAATTCAACCCAGGTCGCCAATGCCAGGATTGAATCCAGAGGCCGCGGCGCGCAGGCCGAAGCGCAGACAGTTGGCTGGTTATCGCGCTTCTTTTTCAGCCTTCTGCCGTTTTAGGCGAGCCCAGAATCAAGACGTGATCACTCCGCGCCCATCATGACTGCAAGCACCTTCAGCCTGTTTTTCCTGCGTGTGGCGCGGCGCCTGCCGCAGTGGCTGACGCTGGCCTGCCTGCTCGCGATATTGCCGGCACAGGCGGTACGGATCAAGGAAATAGCGTCCGTGCAGGGCGTGCGAAGCAACCAGTTGACCGGCTTTGGCCTGGTGGTGGGTCTGGACGGAACCGGCGACCAAACCACGCAAATGCCCTATACCGCGCAGGGCCTGACCAACTACCTGCAACAGCTGGGGATCAGCCTGCCGGCTGGCGCAGCGTCGCAGCTGCAACTCAAGAATATCGCCGCCGTCATGGTCACGGCCCAGCTCCCCGCCTTCGCCCAGCCCGGCCAATGGGTCGATGTCAACGTGTCGTCCATGGGCAATGCCAAGTCGCTCAAGGGCGGCATGTTGCTGCTGACGCCGCTCAAAGGCGCCGACGGCGAGATCTATGCGCTGGCGCAGGGCAATCTGGTGGTGGCGGGTGCAGGCGCCGCAGCGGGCGGCAGTAAGGTGCAGGTCAATCACCTCAGTGCCGGTCGCATTCCCGATGGCGCCCAGGTCGAGCGCACGGTGCCCACCGCTTTGCAACTTGGCGACAGCATTACGCTCAATGTCAAGGCGACCGACTTCCAAACTGCCAGCCGAGTCGCGCAAGCCATCAACCGCTTGGTCCAGGAGGGCTTGGCGCGAGCGTTGGACGGCCGCACCGTGGAGGTAAAGGCCCCAACCGACGCCAACGAGCGCGTGGCCTTCATAGCCCAACTTGAAGAGTTGCCAATCGAGTTCTCCGTGCCATCGGCCAAGGTGGTGATCAACTCACGCACCGGCTCGATCGTGATGAACCAGGCGGTGACCCTGAGCGCCTGCGCCATTGCACACGGCAACTTGACGGTGAGCATCACCTCTACCCCTGTGATCAGCCAACCCAATCCCCTGTCCACCGGCGGTCGCACGGTGGTCGCGGAGAAGGCCGATGTCCAGATCAAGCAAGAGCCCGGCAACCTGATCCAGATTGCGGGCGCGCCAGCGCTGTCAGACGTAGTACGCGCCCTCAACGCGCTGGGCGCCACGCCACAGGATTTGCTGGCTATTCTGCAGGCGATCAAGGCCGCCGGCGCGCTCAACGCCGAGCTGGAGGTGATTTGACATGAGCGCCGCGCCGGGCCGCCCCAAGCAAGCTCGCACCCCCTCGGGGGGCAGGCGCCACGCGCCGTGGGGGCTCACATGAGCTATGGTTCAGTCTCCCACAACAGCAACGCGCTGGCGGGCGACGCCCGATCGTTGAACCTGCTCAAGCTGCAAGCCAGTCAAGCCAGCCCCGCCGCCATCAAAGAGACCGCAAAACAATTCGAGGCATTGTTCATGCGCGAGATGATCAAGAGCATGCGCGAGGCGACCATGAAGTCTGGTCTGCTCGACAGCCCGCAGGGCGACCTGGGCGCCGACTTGCTCGACCAACAGCTCGCAGTGCAGATGTCCGGCCGGCCAGGCGGCCTGTCGGACCTGATTGCCAAACAACTGACGCGGCAAATGAGTGGTGCCGGCGCCGCCGCACCGGCGCCAACCGCTCCTGCGGCAGTCACATCACCCCCGGCCCTACCCCTGAGCAAGTCCGACACGACGGCGCCAGCCATCGGGCGTTCCGCCGTACCGAGCGCCAGGCAAAGCGACTTTGTACAGCGGCACAGCGCCGTTGCAGCCAAGGTGGCGCAGGCCAGCGGCATTCCCTCGGGCTTCATGCTCGGGCAGGCTGGCCATGAAACTGGCTGGGGCAAGAGTGAAATCAAGACCGCCGACGGCGGCAACTCGTTCAACCTGTTTGGCATCAAGGCCGGTGCCGGCTGGCAAGGCAAAGTGGCTGAGGTGACCACCACCGAATACGAGAACGGTGTCGCGAGAAAGACCGTGGCCCGTTTTCGCGCCTACGACTCGTACGAGGCCTCCTTCAAGGACTATGCCCGTTTGTTGACGCAGAGTCCCCGCTACGCCAAGGTCAGCCAGCAAACCGGCTCCGCGCTTGCATTTGCGACCGGCCTGCAGCGCGCCGGCTACGCCACCGACCCGGCCTACGCCGGCAAACTCAGTCGGGCCATCAACAGCACCTTGCAACTGCAACGGCTGTTTGCCTGAACGACGCGCACTGAACCATCATGAGCGGCATCCTCAACATCGGCACCCGCGCCCTGCTGGCCAACCAGGCGGCGCTGCAAACGGCCGGCAACAACATTGCCAACGTCAATACGCCCGGCTATTCACGCCAGGAAGTGCTGCTGCAAAACGTCAAAGGCCAGTTCTCGGGCAGCGGCTACTACGGCGCCGGTGTCGACATCGTGACCGTGCAGCGCGTGCACAACGAATTTCTGACGCGCCAGGCGGCGCTCGCCAGTGCCGTGGCGGCCTCCGACACCACGCGCTTTGAGCAACTGCGGCAACTCGAAGATGTGTTCAAGGGCGGCCCCAATGGCCTGGGTGCCGCCGTGAGCGACTTCTTCAACGCCTTTTCGGATGTAGCCAGCTCGCCCGCCGATCAAACCTCCCGCGCCGTGGTGTTGGCTCGCGCCGACGAAGCCGCTTCGAGTTTTCGGGCTGGCGCATCCCAGTTGCAGGAGCTGCAACGAGGCGTCGTCCTGCAGTTGCGCGACTCGGTGGCGGCCATCAACAACCTGGCGCGCGGCATCGCGGAGGTCAACCAGGAGATCGCCCGCGCGAAGGGGGTTGGCCATGACCCCAATGACCTGCTGGACCATCGTGAGCAGCTCATCCGCGACCTCAACCAGTACGTGCAAACCAGTCAGATCGAAGCCGATGACGGCACCGTAGGCATATTCCTGGCCGGCAGCCAGCCGCTCGTGCTCGGGCAGACTGCCAGCGCCTTGCAGTTGACCGATGGTGACTTCTCCGACCCCGCCACCCAGAAGTTGCAGATACAGCGCGGCGGCGTCAGCGTAACGCTGGACGAAGCCACGCTGGGCGGGGGGTCGGTTTCGGGGCTACTGCGCTACCACAACACCGACCTGGTCGATGCGAGCAACTTGCTCGGACGCATGGCCCTGGCGATCGGCACCAAGGTCAACGAGCAGCAGGCCCTGGGCCTCGATCTCAATGGCGCCATTGGCGCGCCCTTATTCAATCTGGGCAGCATACCGGCGGGTTATGGCGCGTCGACCAACACCGGCACTGCAAGCGTCACAACCAACGTCTCAGTCTTGCCGATTTCAGGCGCGACGGCTCTGGTGGCGTCCAACTATGAAGTGCGCTTCAACGCCGGTGGCGCCATCGACGTGGTGCGCCTGAGCGACGGTCAACTGACCAGCATCCCCGGCCCCGGCCCGACTACCCTGATCCAGATTGATGGGCTGGACCTAAACCTTGCCGGCGTCGCCGCCGTGGGCGATCGTTTTTTGGTCACACCCTATGCGGCCGTCGCCGATAGCTTTACGACCGCATTCTCATCGCCCCGCGCATTGGCAGTTGCGAGCCCAGTCGCTGCGGGTCTTGGCGCGGCCAACACCGGAACACTGGTCGTGGAACGGCTGGCCGCCAAATCCAATCCACCACCAGCTGCGGTAACGATCACGTTTACCGGGCCGGGCACCTTCACACGATCCGACACGGGTGCGACGGTCTACGCGTACACCCCGTCACAGCCGATCGAATACGACCTGGTTCCCCCGGCCACAACCGGCTGGGCGGTCACCCTCAAAGGCACGCCACAGGTGGGCGACACGCTGTCCATTGGTCCCAACCCCTATCCCTTGCTCAGCGGCGGCAACGCCGAGGCCATGCTGGCCTTGCGAGACGTGCCCATGTTCGACGGTGCGCCCCTGACTGATGGCTATGCCAGTCTGATGTCGCAAGTTGGCATCCGCGTGCAGGGGGCGCAATTCGCTGCCGAAGTATCGACATCCATTGCCGACAACATCGAGCGGGATCGCACCGCCGTGGCAGGCGTCAACCTCGACGAGGAAGCGGCCAAGCTGTTGCAGTTTCAGCAGTCCTACCAGGCAGCGGCAAAGATGATGCAAGTGGCCCAGAACATGTTTGACACCTTGATGCAAGGGCTGGGCCGCTAAGCGGCGTCACGCAGGAGCAAGTTATGCGCCCCCACGCTCACATTCGTTCGCTGCCCCCCAAGGGGGCGTTGCCTCCTGAGGCGGCTCGGCAGGAGAAACTTGAGCCCCCACGCTCACATTCGTTCGCTGCCCCCCAAGGGGGCGTTGCCTCCTTTGAGGCGGCTCGGCAGGAGTCAGACATGCGACTAGGAACCGCCAACACCTACGACACCACGTTGTCCAACCTGATGAAGCGTCAGGTCGAACTCTCCAGCCAACAGGAGAAGCTGACCTCGGGCAAACGCATCAACCGCGCCAGCGACGACCCGACCAATGCGGCGCAGGCCGAGCGGGCGCTGACCCGCAATACCCGCATCGAAACCGAAGAGCGCGCACTGGTACTGCAACGCAACGCCATTACCCTGGCGGAGTCGACCCTGGGCCACGCCACCGAGACACTGCAGGCACTGCGCGAGTTGGTGGTCAAGGCCAACGACGGCATCCTCAACAGTGTCAACCGCGCCAGCATCGCTCAGGAAATGCGGGGCCTGCGCGACCAGTTGTTCGCCATCGCCAACCGCAGCGATACCAACGGCATACCCCTGTTTAGCGGCCTGGGCAGCGCCGCCGTGCCCTTTACCGACCCCGCCACGGGCGTCGTGTTCAACGGCATCGCCGGCCAGCGCTCCAGCACCGAGGTGTCGCTGCCCGGCACCATGGACGGCCATGCGATCTTCATGGATACCACGACTGGCAACGGCACCTTCAACGTTAGCCTGGGTGGTGCCAACACCGGCACGGTCTGGTCGGCACCGGGTCAAGTGGTCTCGCCAAGCGCACTGACCGGTGACAGCTACACGGTCACCTTTACCGTCAGTGCCACTACGCCGCCCGCGATCACCTACGACGTCATCGACACCACGACCGCCCTGCCTGTGCCACCGGCGGCGCGTCCCTATGTGGACGGCCAGGAGATCGGCTTTGACGGTCTGTCTTTTGTGGCGCACGGTGTACCAAAGAACGGCGACACCATCGTGATCACGCCGAGCACCCAGACCGATGTATTCGAGGTCATCGATCGTGCCATCGCCGCCATCGACAACGCCAACGGCAACAACGTCATGACCCAGGCCACCAATCTGGCCCTGGTCGAGTTCGACACCGGCATGGACCGCATCCAGTCAGCGCGGGGCCAGGCCGGTGACTGGCTGAACCGCGGTGACCGCATCTCGGACAGCCAGACCAGCCGCTCGATCCAGTTGCAGGCTGACCGCTCCAAGGCCGAGGACCTTGACATGGTGAAAGGCATCTCGGACTTCCAAAAGATGCAGACCGGCTACCAAGCGGCGCTGCAGTCTTACGCGCAGGTGCAGCGCCTGTCGCTGTTCAACTTCATCAATTGACAACGTTGCAGGTCCGTCCAGCGATTGCGCCGCGGTTTCCTCCGGGTTCTCCATTCACCAGACACCCTTGAGCACCATGTCGAACTCGATCCTTGACCAAGTGACGCTGGGTTACCAGCTGGTCTGGAACGAGTCTCGTGAGCTTTGCGCGGTTCAGCTCTTTGTCGGCACGCGCGGCTCCCAAGACATCGACGTGCCGCACCTGCTTGCCGGTCTTGCCGCGCGATGGTCAGGCCAGGCACCAAGCCTACTGCTGAGCCCACTGTCGCCGATTCTGTTGAGCGAGCTGCTCGATCGAGCGCCTGCCGACGCGCCGCGCATCGAAGTCAACCAGGCCTGGCTGCACGACGCGCAAACCAGCCAACGCGTACACCGCGCGCACCAGCGCGGTCTGCATCTGGTGTGGCGCGGTGAACCGGGACAACGGCCCAGCAAAGCGCTGGCGCCATGCTTCGAACGCACGATGGTGAGCCTGACGGCCGAAGAAGCGCTGAACGCGTTGCGCTCATCGAGGGACTTGGATCGTCGGCCCCAGGCACAAGACTCGCGGCTTCGCAGTCCGGTGCGGGCCGGTCAAATCTATGAATCGGTTGCGAGCCGGGCACTGGTAGATCACTGCCTGGATCAACAAAGCGCGTGGGGTGTTGCCGGCTGGCCGGTAGAGGATGTGTTGCATGGCTATCGACACCAACCCATGCAAGCGGACCAGCAGACCATCATTGGCCTGATCGAGGCGCTTGAGGCCGACGATACGACCGAGACGATCGAGACGATCGAGCATACCCTGGTCAGCGATGCGCTGCTGGCCTACCGCCTCTTGCGCTACACCAACTCGGCCGCACTGGGCCTGCGCACCGAGATCGAGTCGGTACGCCATGGCCTGATGGTGCTCGGTCACGCGCGGCTCAAGGACTGGCTGCTGCAGCAGCTGCCCCATGCTGTGAGCGATGTCGACCTGCAACCGATTCGCACCGCCATGGCGGTGCGCGCCAAAGTAATGGCACAGCTGCTGGACGCGGGCGAGGGCGACGAATTGCGCCGCGAGCTCTACCTGTGCGGCGTGCTGTCTCAGATCGACCTGGTCATGGGCGAGCCGATGGCCACCGCCTTGCAACGCATTCCCGTGTCAGGGCGGATCAAGCAAGCATTGCTACACCGCGCCGGGCCGTACGCCCCGTATCTAGAGATAGCTATCGCGCTTGAGTCCTCCAACACACAAGCAATCCTGAGCTTGTGCGAGGCACACGGCCTGTCGGTGGGCGAGACCAATCGGGTCCTGCTGCGCACGCTCGGTGGTGCGCCTGCACAGGCGACGCGCGGCTTGCTGGTCGTGTAGGCAAGCCGGTGTAGTCCGACAGCCACGTCCGGCGATCAGTTGAGGACAGAGCTGGCCTGCTTCGCAGTCTGCGGTCTGTCCCGCAAGGTCTCAGGCTTTCAGTCAATCGTGCGCCGCGCCGCCACCCAGCTCTGGAACTCGGGGTCTTCAAACCGGTAGGCGCCGTGGTCCACGCGCGCCATCAGTTGCAGCCTAGGGCCGGTCAGGCGACGGATCGAGGTGCGCGGCACGCTGGCATTGTCATCCGCAGTGCCCAAAAGCGCCTGCAGTTGCTTCTGCGCCGCCGCCCCATAGAGATCCTGCACGCCACCGGCTGCCAACAGCAACACGGCGCGGTCGGCGCGGTTGAGTTCCTTCCACACCCGCAGGTAGCTGCTGGCGTCGTGCAAGCGGGCCTGGGTATACAGCAGCGCCTGCTCGGGCCCCTGCTGCTGGTACATCAGGTAGCGCTCGATGTACCAACGAAAAAAACTCGGGCGTCTCCTTCAACGCGGCAAAGGCCTTCAGCGCATCGTCCAGCTTCAGCGGCTGCTTGGCAACGCTGGCCAGGTTGCCGGACGGTGGCCTCCACGAACTCACGTCCCAGCAAGGGAAAAGGCTCCAGTGGCGCCCAGTTGTAGAAGGGCGCGGCCGAGCGCGAGAACATCTCGCGCAGCGCTGCCTCAGACGAGCCGGCGAACAACACCTTGATGGCTGGCTTGCGAATATCCAGCCCTGCGCGCAGCGAATGCGCCACCGCCTTGTGCTGCGGCGCGGCCAGCACCTGCGCCTCGTCGATCACCAACAGCAAGCGCTTGTTGGCCTTGTCGGCGGCTTGCAGCGCGGCCTGGATCGCGGGCACCGCGGCCTTCTCCTTGGCTGCCAGATCGAGCTCCATCGAGGCGTCGAACCCCAGCGGCAGCTTGGCGCCGCCCTTGAGCTTACCGATGGGGGTGTTGAGTTCCTCCCAGAAGCGGCCCAGGCCCTTGGGCTGGACCGCCAGCAGAATCGCCGTGGCCAGCGCCTGGCCCGGATGCTCGGTGTCGTCCCACAGGTTGGTGTAGGCCGCCAGGTAGCCGGCCTTGCGTGCGGCGGGCAACAAGTCGTGCTTGAGAAACTCGCTCTTGCCCATGCGCCGGCGCGCAAACAGGCCGCGCGCCGAGGTCAGCCCCAAGTCAAAACCCTGAAGGTAGGCTTGCGCCAGCTCGGGACGGGGGAAGTGCCAGGGATCGGTTGGGGTGCTCATCCGACACATTTTGACAGCATTTTGTCAATTGACAGTCCACCGACGCCTGCCGTCGGTTGCCAATTGCCGGCAAATCGGCACTCCAAACCAACCCAGCGTCTAAGCGGTCAGTCCGCGGGGGAAGTCACCAACCACGCGTCCGACGCGACTGGGTGATGGCCGCATGTCGCGCCGACGAGACCCGATACCGCAAGGATGCATCGGTAGACTCCAACCCGGCGATCTGCAGTCGAAGTTGGCGGATGACGGCCGCCTCGACTGCACCGGGTGCCAAATTGCGCTCCCGACTTCGCAACGCGGCGCGCAGCGAGCGCAGCTTGGCTCCCACCACGGCGCGCTGGCGCTCGATTTCACTTTGGCTGAGGCGGCTCCAGTTCGGTCGCTTCTCTGGCATGGTCGCACCCTCTTCTTCAAGAAAACTCGCTGTTGACGTGGCGCGAAAAGCAATGGTGAACGGCTCACCGCGGATGCGCCGATCGTGACGCCGCCACCGGCAACGCCAGAGTTCGGCATCAGTCAAGCCAACTCTGCCGCGGACTCGAATTCTGATCATGTCGAAGTGCAAGGGTTTTGCTATTTGCGGGTCCAATGGCCGGTCTTTAGCAAAACCTTTTCGTTTTTCACATGCTCTAATCGCTCTGGGAGTTGTTGCGTCAAGGAGTTGCTTTCGATGAGTTGTGCCCCCGGTCTGACAGAAGTCGAGATGGTTATCCTGGAACTCTTGCAGCGCGACGCGCGCCTGTCCAGTGCCGACTTGGCCGCGAAACTGAACCTGTCGGTCACGCCAACCTGGCGGCGGGTGAAGAAGCTCGAAGAGTCGGGCCTCATTCAGGGCTACCACGCGCAAATCGATCCGAAGGAGCTGGGTTTCGGCATCGAATCGTTCCTGATGGTCAACGTGCATGCGCACGACGAGCGCAGCAATCAGCTTTTCGAGGCGGCGGTGGGCGCCATCGACGATGTGGTGTCCTGCCAGATGGTGTCTGGCGCCGGAGACTACCTGCTCAGGGTAGTTTCGCGCGACATGGAAAGCTATGCCGACTTCATCTCACGCGTCGCTGGCGCTTTGCCTGGCGTGCGTGAGATGCGCTCAACCTTTGTGCTCAAGACCATCAAACCCTTTGCCGGCTTGCCAATCCGCAAAGCCATTGCCAACTAAGGAAGCCATGTGTAGCCTTGATCTGGACGCCCTTGAGTGCCTGGCCGCGATCGTCGAGGAGGGTGGCTTTGAACGCGCGGCGACGCGCTTGTCGATTACCCAGTCCGCCGTGTCGCAACGCCTGCGCTCGCTCGAAATGCAGACTGGCACGGTACTGATCGTGCGCAGCCGACCGATCAAGGTCACCCCCGCCGGCCAAATGCTGCTCAAACACGCCCTGCAGATGCGCTTGCTGCGCGCCGACCTGGAGCGCGAACTCAAGGGAGTTGGCGCCGGGCGGCTCCAGCCTGGGTATCGACCAGGAACAAATCGCCATCGCGGTCAATGCCGACAGCATCGGCACATGGGCCTTGCCTGCGCTGGACCAGCTGGCGCGCCAGGGTTTGGCGATCGAGGTCATCGTCGATGATCAGGATTTCACCCAAGGCTGGCTACGCGAAGGCCAGGTGCTGGGCTGCATCACCACACTCGAGCACGCCCTGCGTGGCTGCAAGGTATTGCCTTTAGGGAGCATGCAGTACGTGGCGGTCGCGCACCCAGAATTTGCTGCCGCGCGCTGCCCGGAAGGGCTCAGCGCCTACAACTTCCGTCGATTACCGTTCATCGCGTTCAACCGCAAGGACGACTCCCAGTGTGACTTCGTCGGCCGCGCCTTTGGTCTCAACAAGGTCAAACTGCGCCAGTTCCATGTCCCCAGCACCCAGGGACAGCTGCGCGCGGTCGAGGCGCGCTGGGGGGTGAGCTGGTTGCCTGAACTGCAAGTGCGCGACAAATTGCGGCGTGGCGAGCTGGTCAACCTCATGCCGGAGCTGCCGCTGGCGATTGATTTGTACTGGCATTGCTGGAATTTGGACTCGGCGGTGCTGGACGCACTCACGAAGGCCCTCATTTCAACTGCCGCCGCGTCGTTGAGCGGACCACGCGCGCCCGCCGGCGCGGGGCGCGCGCCGCAAGCGGCGCCACAAGCCGCCTGAGCGCGAGTTGATCGCCGAAGCGGCGTGACGCAGCGAGGTGCCTGAAGGGGCTGGCTTCCGGTCCGATCACGCCCGCCGGTCAAACTCCCCCAGATCCGCGCAAAGGTCTTCCAGAACTGCGCCTCCTGCGTGGTGCGAAGTTGATGCGCATCAGGGTGCTGGGTTGGCGACGGGCATGGAACAGGCCGCCGGGTGCCAGCAGGTAGCCCTCATCGAGCATGCGCTGAGACAGCGCGTCGGTGTCCACACCGGTATCGACCCAGCCAAATAGCCCGGCCGGGGGCGTGGCGAAGCGGCAGCCCGCAGCCAGGGCCAGCTTGACGCTGCGCGCACGCGCCAGGTCAAGCTGGGTGCGGATGCGCTGCGCGTGGCGGCGCAACTGGCCCTGGTCGATGCACCAGGCCATGGCCTTCTCCAGTAACGCCGGCGTGGTCAGGGTTGCCAACAACTTCGTGTCCAGCAGGCGCTCCACCAGCGCTGACGGCGCGGCCAGGTAGCCGACCCGCCAGTTGGGCGCCAGGATCTTGGAGAAACCACTGACGTAAATGGTGCGCTGCAAGCCGTCCAGCGCACACAGGCGCGTGGCATGTTCGGGCGCGATGTGGCTGTAGGTGTCGTCTTCGACGATATGAAAGTTGTACGCGTTGGCCAGTTGCAACACACGGTGCGCGCTGCCCGGACTCAGGCAGTAACCGGTGGGATTGTGGAACACGCTGACGCTGACAAACAGCTTCGGGCTGTGCGACTCGCAGTAGCGCACCATCACCTCCAGGTCGGGCCCCTGCTCGCCACGCGGCACCGGCAGGATGCGCATGCCCAGCGCCTCCAGGCGCGCAAACTCGATCGCCCAGCCGGGCTCCTCCACCATCACGCAGTCACCGGCGCGCAACAAGGTGCGGCTGACGATGTCCAGCGCATGCGTGGCGCCGACGGTGGTGATGATCTGGTCGGGGCTGGCCTGCACGTTGATGCCGGCCAGCCTTTGCGACAGCGACTGGCGCAGGCCCGCATCGCCTGCGGGCTCGCCATACTGCAGCGAGAAGTCGCGCAACGCCTGCGTGCTGGTGACCTTGCGCACCGCCGTGGACAAAGTCAGTTTGCAGCCAATCCGGTGGAAACACACCATGCCCGGTTGCGGCTTGCCGCTGCTGCTGTGAAACATGCCGCGAATCAGCGCCGTGGCGTTGACCGGCGCGGGTTGCATGACTTCGCTTTTTGCTGCTTTTTTTTATAGCAAACTTTGCAAACCCATCCTGTTCTGTAGCCACTTTTCTTACAAAAAAACCGCGATGTGGCCGCGCCTCAACCAAGCCCTGTGCCAACAACTGGTCGTAGGCCGCCACCACCGTGGACGGGCTGACACTTTGCTGCTGCGCGCACAGGCGCACCGAGGGTAGTCGCGCGCCAGGTGCCAGCAAGCGATCACACGTGCGCGAAGCGGCCCAACGATTGGGTGCTCAGCGGTTGGCGGGCGTTGTCAGTCGCGCGAGCGCATTGGGAGCCGAGGCTCGGCAGCATGGTGGGCGCCCCCCCGGGCCGCGCGCTGACCCCTTCGCGTTGCCTCGCAAGACCCGTTCGGATCGCCGCAAACGCGTCTGTGTGGCTATCGCAAGCAATACAGATTGGCAATTTGTTCGGCAAACTGTACTGCTTGTGTGCTGTCCCCAGACTATAAAGTCTGTTGCATGAACTGGCAAGCCACCCGCCCATGAACAGCTCCGAGCTCAGCGCCCTGCTGTTGTTGGCCACGGCTGCCAGCTTCACGCCAGGGCCCAACACCACGCTGTCGACCGCGCTGGCTGCCAACTTCGGGTTCAAGCGTTCGCTGCGTTTTGTGCTGGCGGTGCCGGTGGGCTGGGGTCTGCTGCTCAGCCTGTGCGCTGGCGGTGTCGGCGCGATGGTGGTGGCGCTGCCGCCGCTGCGCATCGGCATCCAGGCGGTCGGCGTCGCCTACCTCGTGTGGTTGGCGGTCGAGCTGGCACGCACAACCCAACTGACACAAACCGACGCCGCCCAATTGACGGTCACGTTCTGGCAGGGTGTGATGCTGCAGTTCCTCAACATCAAGGCCTGGATGCTGGCGCTGACCATCGTGGCCGGCTGGCTGGCCGGCCACACCGACGCCACGGCGCGCTTTGCCGTGATCCTGCCGCTAATGCTGGCCTTCGGCCTGGTCAGCAACCTGGCCTATGCCTTGATCGGCTCATTGCTACGCCAGTGGCTCAGCGGCCCCGATAACTCGGGCCTGCGCTTGCGCTGGTTCAACCGCTTCATGGCCGCCGTGCTGGTGGTGACGGCCGCCTGGATGGCCTCGTTCTAAGCCAGCGCGACCTTGACCATGCACACCACCACGCACGACCTCCGCAAGGGCCTCTGGCTGGGCCTGCTTGGCGTGGCCATCTTCGCCCTGACGCTGCCCATGACGCGCCTTGCAGTCGGCACGCCAGAGTTACCGCAGCTCTCGGGCGTGTTCATCGCGCTGGGCCGCGCGGTGGTGGCCGCCGTGCTGTCGATCGGTTTTCTGTTGGTCAGCCGTGCGCCCTGGCCGCGCCGCACAGACTGGCTGCCTCTCGGCGTGGTGGCGCTGGGGGTGGTGTTTGGTTTTCCGCTGTGCACCTCGGTGGCGATGCGCCATGTGGAGGCGGTGCACGCCAGCGTGATCGTCGGCGTGTTGCCGTTGGCCACGGCGGCGGTGGGCGCCTGGCTGCACCGGCAACGCCCCTCCCTGGGCTTTTGGCTGTGCGCCGCAATGGGCACCGCGCTGGTGGTGGTATTTGCCCTACTGCGCTCGGGCCAGTCCGGGCTGAGCCTGGCGCCCGCCGACGCCTTGCTGCTGCTGGCAATGGCCTGCGCAGCGGTGGGGTATGGCTACGGCGCCCAACTGTCACAACGCATGCGCCCGGAACACGTGATCTGCTGGCGCTGGTGCTGCCTTGCCGATCAGCCAGCCGCTGGCCATTGCGCAGTGGCCACAGACGGCCGTGAAAATGACGTGGGCGGCCCTTCGCCTACCGTCGCCGTGGTTCTTGATGTGGCTGGGCTTTGCCCGGTACCGCGGCTTTGGCGCTGGGCGGCACGGTGCGTCAGCCAGGTGCAACTGATTCAGCCGTTTCTCGGTATGCTGTTTGCCGTGCCCTTGCTGGGCGAGGCACTGGACGCCCTCACGCTGGGCTTTGGCCTGTTGGTCATCGCCGTCGTTTTTGTTGGCCGAAGAATGCCGATTCGCGCCACCCCTCAACCCCCTCACCACAAAGGACCCCCATGACCACCCCCACCAACAGCCCTTGGGTGCTGGCCGCGCGCGCCGCCAAGATGAACCCCTCGGTGATTCGCGAAATCCTCAAGGTGACCGAGAAGCCCGGCATCATCAGCTTTGCCGGCGGCCTGCCCTCACCCAAGACCTTTCCGGTGGCCGAATTCGAACATGCCTGTGCCAAGGTGCTGCGCGAGCAGCCGCAGGCCGCACTGCAATATGCCGCCAGCGAAGGTTTTGGCCCGCTGCGCGAACAGGTAGCCGCCATGTTGCCCTGGAACGTGGACCCAGCGCAGGTGCTGATCACCACCGGCTCGCAGCAGGGGCTGGACCTGGTGGCCAAGGTGTTGATCGATGCCGGCAGCAAGCTGCTTGTCGAGTCGCCCACCTACCTGGGCGCGGTAATGGCCTTCACACCGATGGAGCCCAACATCGTGAGTGTCGCCACCGACGATGATGGCGTGGACATCGCCGACTTGAAATCCAAAGCCAGTGGTGCCCGTTTTCTGTACGTGCTGCCCAATTTTCGAAACCCCACCGGCCGCACCATGAGCGAGGCGCCCGCGCTGCCCTGGTGAAGTGCGCCGCCGCACGAGGCCCGCTGCTGGAAGACAGCCCCTATGGCGACCTGGGTGGTTTGATACCCCGCCGCCGCTGGGCCTGACCGCACGCAACCCCGAGGGAGGCATCTACCTGGCTCAATCTCCAGGTGCTGGCACCAGGTTTACGCCGCCTGGGTTTTGTGGAGTCGCCCAGCGGTCTACTCCCAAGCTGCTGCAAGCAAACAGGCCGCTGACCCCTGCACTCGGGCCGGGCCAACCAGGCACGTCTCCGAAGTCATGAAAGACGGCTTTCTGGACCGCCACG
>JADKDJ010000005.1 GCA_016718405.1 Candidatus Rhodoferax odensensis | reverse complement strand
CCAGCAGCGACAACAGCCACGCATAACGCTTGCGGTCGCGGTAAGGCGGCGCCGAAATCGGCGTGGACATCGAGTTGGACATGGTGCGCTGCGGTCAGGGGTTTACTGGGCGGATTGTGCGCGTTTTCAGCGCCCCTTGCAGCCCATTGCCCTCGCCCCGCTACTCCAGCCCCAACTCCTGGATCTTTCGGGTGATGGTGTTGCGACCAATGCCCAGTTTCTGGGCCGCTTCGATTCGCCTGCCCTTGGTGCTGGCCAAGGCAGTTCGAATCAAACGCGACTCAAATCGCTGCGTCAGTGCGTCCCACACGTCATGGCGACCGCTGAGCAGCAACTCCATCGCCTGCGCTTCCAACCCGTCCTCCCACGACTGCGAACGCTGCAAGTCACGCGCGTCGGCCCCATGCCCGAGCGCCGCGTGATCCGGCGCTGCCGTCGGCGCGTTCTGGGCCGGCACCACCGGCAAGGGCGCCTCGCCCAGTCCCAGCGGCGACGCCGGGGCAACCGATTCCGCCGCCGGGCTTAGCCTGGGCACACCGACCGAGGCGTCCGCAGGTCGCATCGCGTCCACACTCACTTCCGGCGGAAGATCCTTGAACTCGATCACTTGAGCCGGCGCCATCACGGTGAGCCAGTGGCAGATGTTCTCCAACTGGCGCACGTTACCGGGAAACGCAAAATCGCCCAGGCACGCCAGCGCGGCGTCCGAGATTCGCTTGGGTTCTACGCCAAGTTGCTGCGCGCTCTGGTACAAAAAATGCCGCGTCAACATCGGGATGTCTTCACGGCGCTCGCGCAGGGCTGGCAGGCGCAGCCGAATCACGTTCAGACGGTGAAACAGATCCTCCCGAAACGCGCCGTCCTTGACCCGCTGCTCCAGGTTCTGATGCGTAGCCGCAATCACACGCACATTGGCCCTGACCGCGCTGTGCCCACCCACTCGGTAAAAGTTGCCATCGCTGAGCACGCGCAGCAGCCGAGTCTGCAGATCGAAAGGCATATCGCCAATTTCGTCCAGAAACAAGGTGCCCTCCTCCGCCTGCTCGAAACGCCCGCGACGCATGGTCTGCGCGCCCGTAAAGGCGCCGCGCTCATGACCGAACAACTCCGATTCGAGCAAGTCCTTGGGTATGGCAGCGGTGTTGATGGCAACGAAGGGGCCATTGGCGCGCGGCGAATGCTTGTGCAAGGCGCGCGCCACCAACTCTTTGCCGGAGCCCGACTCGCCAGTGATCATCACCGTCACATTGCTCTGGCTCAACCGCCCGATAGCCCGAAACACATCCTGCATGGCCGGCGCCTGGCCAAGCATCTCGGGCGCCTCGGTGATCCGCTCCTCGGCCACCTGTTCACGCTGGCTTTCCTCCAGGGCGCGACGAATCAGCGCCACTGCCTTGGGCACGTCAAACGGTTTGGGCAGGTATTCGAAGGCACCGCCCTGAAACGCTGACACGGCGCTATCCAGGTCAGAGTACGCGGTCATGATGATGACGGGCAAACCGGGGCACTTCTGTTTGACCTTGTCGAGCAGTTCCAGACCGGAACCACCGGGCATTCGAATGTCGGTCACCAGCACCTGCGGGCCATCGTCTGCACCGGACGCGTCCAGCGCCAGCAGCACATCGCGTGGATTGGTGAAGCTGCGTGTCGGCAGGTTCTCACGCAATAGCGCCTTCTCCAGGACGAAGCGAATCGACTGGTCATCATCAACTATCCAGATCGGCTTCATGGTTTTGGGACACCCTTGAAAATAGTCAAAAGAACATTGCGGGACAGACCGAAGCTACCAACCTGATACCTTGCGGGACAGACCGCAGTTACACGCAGCGAACCAGCTCTGTCCTCAACATCTTGTCGGCTGTTCGCCAGCTCTGTCCTCAACCGATCAAGGCAGCGGAATCAATATCTTGAAATCCGTGCGGCCCGGAACACTTTCAACCTCGATCAAACCGTGGTGCTGCTGCACAAAGGTTTGAGCCAAGGTCAGTCCCAAGCCGGAACCGCCTTCGCGCCCTGACACCAGCGGGTAGAAGATGCGATCCTTGATCGAGTCGGGAATGCCCGGTCCGTTGTCGATGACATGCAATTCCAATGCCAACCTGTAGCGTTGCTTGCCAAACGTGACCTGGCGCGCGATGCGGGTCCGAAACGTCAGGCAGGCATCCCCCTGGCTCATGCGCTCTGCCAGGGCGTGGCAGGCGTTGTGGGCCACATTGAGCACGGTCTGGATCAACTGCTCGCGGTCGCCCCGAAACTCCGGGATAGAGGTGTCATAGTCGCGCACCACTTTGAGGCCCCTGGGAAACTCTGCCACGATCAGGGCACGCACACGCTCACACACTTCGTGCATGTTGACATCGCCCACCACATGCGGGCGCCGATGTGGGGCCAACAAACGGTCAACCAGCGTCTGCAGCCGATCGGCCTCGTGGATGATGACCTGGGTGTACTCCTTGAGGTCGCGCGACTCGACCTCCATCTCCAGCAGTTGGGCAGCGCCCCGAATGCCCCCCAGCGGGTTCTTGATTTCGTGGGCCAGGTTGCGAATCAGTTCCTTGTTGGCCTGCGCCTGGTCAACCAGCCGCTCTTCACGCTCCTGTCGGGCCTGCTGCTCCAACGGTAACAACTCAACCACAATCTCGTCGGGCACCTCGGTCTGCGTCACGATCACGTGCACGGGAAACGGTTCATGATTGAGCCGCTTGAGCCAGGCGTCGTACCGCAGCGCCGCGAACTGGTTGCCACCCGCACCCTGAAGGGCCCGATGCAGATCGTGTGGTTCGGTAAAACTGTCGGGCAAGATGGAGCCCTCGATGGTGCGCCGGGAGCTGCCCAGCGCGTCCTCCAGGGCCGAGTTGGCAAACAGCACCTCGCCGTCGCTACGCACCACCGCCACCAGGGTGGCCAGCAGGTCGAAGGACTGAAAACGAAAAGACGCCAGCGGCGACGACAAGGATGAGGAAGGGCGTGTGCTCAAGCGCCTATTTTGCCGCACTGGGTGGTGGCAGGCGGCCAAGTTCGCGCCGAATGCCGGCAATGTCGCCTTCAAGCCGCGCGATGCCGGCCTTGAGTTCATTGACGCGCTCTGCGTACTTGTTGGGGTTGCGCGCTTCTTCCGGGCGGCGGTCCGGTTCACCCTTGTTGTACTCGCGGGTCAACTCCTCCAGGCGGGTCTCGGCCTTCTTGAGCTCGGCTTCCAGGATCTGACGCGAATCCGAATCACGCGAGCGCTGCTCGGCAGCATCGACCTTTTGGCCCGGCTGCCCGCCATTGGCGCCTGGCTTGGACGCGCTCAGGCGCGGGCCACCCTGAATCACCGTGACGTTGCCGCCCTCGACCAGCTTGCAGCCCTTGGCCTGCGCCTCGGTCACGGTATTGGTGTACTCGTTGCCGCAGCGGTAGATGCGACTCTGGGCAAAACTGCTCGCTACGAAAACAGTAGCTGCTAAGGGAATGAATAAGCCGTATTTCATACTATTTAGTCCATCAAGAGAAGACATGGACTGGCGCCAAGTATGCGTCAAGTGCGCTCAAACGCAAAATCAGGAAACCACACCTCCCAAAAAAAAGGATGGCAGCGCCATCCTTTTTGGTAACCAGCTGTAAGCGCCGGCCGACACGCACGTGTCGATTACAGCGAGTAGTACATGTCGTACTCAACCGGGTGCGGTGCCATGCGAAAGCGCGTGACTTCGGTCATCTTGAGTTCAATGTAGGCGTCGAGCATGCTGTCGGTGAACACGCCGCCCTTGGTCAGGAAACTGCGGCCCTTGTCCAGGTAGTCGAGCGCCTGATCCAGACTGTGGCACACGGTTGGTACCTTGGCGTCCTCCTCCGGCGGCAGGTGATACAAGTCCTTGGTGGCGGCTTCGCCCGGGTGAATCTTGTTCTCCACGCCGTCCAGGCCGGCCATCATCAGGGCCGAGAAGGCCAGATAGGGGTTGGCCGACGGATCGGGGAAACGCGCTTCGATGCGCCGGCCCTTGGGGTTGGCCACAAACGGAATGCGGATCGAGGCCGAGCGGTTGCGCGCCGAGTAAGCCAGTTTCACCGGAGCTTCAAAACCGGGCACCAAGCGCTTGTAGCTGTTGGTGCCGGGGTTGGTGATGGCGTTCAGGGCACGGGCGTGCTTGATGATGCCGCCGATGTAGTACAGCGCAAAGTCCGACAGACCGGCATAGCCGTCGCCGGCAAACAGGTTCTTGCCGTCCTTCCAGATCGACTGGTGCACGTGCATGCCCGAGCCGTTGTCGCCGGCGTAGGGCTTGGGCATGAAGGTGGCGGTCTTGCCATAGGCATTGGCCACGTTCCACACCACGTACTTCAGCACCTGCGTCCAGTCGGCGCGCTGCACCAGGGTGGAGAATTTGGTGCCGATTTCGTTCTGGCCTGCGCCCGCCACTTCGTGGTGGAACACTTCAACCGGAATGCCTTGCGACTCCAGGATCAGCGCCATTTCGGCGCGCATGTCCTGCGTGCTGTCAACCGGGGGCACCGGGAAATAGCCGCCCTTGACGGTGGGCCGGTGGCCGCGGTTGCCGCCTTCGAGCTTGGCACCGGAGTTCCAGGGCGCTTCGTACTCTTCGATCTCGAAGCCGACCTTGCCGGGCTCGTTGCTCCAGCGCACGCCATCAAAAATGAAGAACTCGGGCTCGGGGCCGAAGTAGGCGGTGTCGCCAATGCCGGAGGACTTCAAGTAGGCTTCGGCACGCTTGGCGATGGAGCGCGGGTCGCGGTCATAAGCCTTGCCGTCGCTGGGTTCGACCACGTCGCACTGCAGGTACAGAGTGGTTTCTTCGAAGAAGGGGTCGATGTTGGCGGTATTGGGGTCGGGCATGAGCTGCATGTCCGAAGCCTCGATGCCCTTCCAACCCGCGATGGACGAGCCATCAAAGGCGTGGCCGGAAGTGAACTTGTCTTCGTCGAAGTGCGACACCGGCACGGTCACGTGCTGCTCTTTGCCGCGGGTATCGGTGAAGCGGAAGTCGACAAACTTGACTTCGTTGTCCTTCACCATCTTGATCACGTCTGCGACGGTCTTGGCCATCAAATACTCCTGGTTGGGTCGTTGGTAAGAAAGCTACGAAAACGGGAATGCAGGTTCTGTGCCAATTCACACTGCGGGCCTGATTCACCAAACACCGCATTTTGCCTGCAGTTGCCATGCCTAATGCTGACACCCGGCATTGGAAGAAACATTCTTTAGGCATCAATGCCCCACTTCAGTGCATCATTAGGTCGCACTACTACGGTGCGTTTAGTGTTTTCGCACCAATTCGGGGCCCATGGAGGCATTTGCTTCGCGCAAGCCTTGCAGCAATCTGGCATACGCCAGCACAGCCTGGGTCGGCTCGCCCTTCACACCCAACTCGATGTGGCGACCATGTACCGGGTGGTCCACGCTGGGCAGACTAAACACTTTGACGCCAGCGAAGGTGCTCTCGATGTCGAGCATCAGCGGCGTCAGAGCCGCTTCCATGGCCCCAAAGACAATCACCGATTGCTCCAGCCAGGCGCCGACCCGAAACAAATGCCGGTAGCGATTGTCAAGCACCCACTCAATCATCGGCCACGCCATCACCGGAAAACCCGGCACAAAGTGCACATCGCCGCAACTGAAGCCTGGGATTTTGTTGAATGGGTTGGGAATGACGGTGGCGCCCAAGGGAAACACGCCCATGTTGAGGCGGTGCACGTTGTCGGGCCGGTCGGCCTCGTAGCGCGTGCCCTGCTCTATGGCCAGGTCCTGCATGCGCTGTCGAATCAATGCCTCGGCCTCGGGGTGCAAGGCCATTTTCACGCCCAGTGCCTGAGCCGCGCACTGGCGGGTGTGGTCATCCGGTGTGGCGCCGATCCCGCCACACGAGAACACCACATCGCCGCTGGCGAAAGCACGCTGCAGCGTGGTCACGATACGCTGGGGCTCATCACCCACAAAATCGGCATAGGCAAGCGTGAGGCCACGCGCCTTGAGCAGCTCGATCACTTTGGGCAGATGTGTGTCCGCGCGTTTGCCTGACAGAATCTCGTCGCCAACAATGATTAGGCCGAACCGTCTGGCTTCCTCATGCTGGGATGTGGGGTTGGTCTGGGTGATTGAGTTCATGCGACAAGGTCATTGGTTTGGCGTTGGTCGTCTCAGTGGCGCCACCCGGCTCGGGTGGCGCGGCCACGCTGGCCTTTGCGCGCAGGGCTTGCAAAGCCGTGAGGCCATAGTGCGTGAACCACAGCGACGAAAAGGCAAAGACCAGTGTGTAAATCCAGATTGCCAGGGGAATGAGGATGACGAACAAGGCCGCAAACATTACGCCCGAGGCCCAGATCAAGCTCGGCGCGGCGCCCAGATAGCCGCTTAGCACGCCAATGCCCAGCAACCAGCCACGATGGGTGCGAAACAGCTCGCGACGCTCCGCAGCACTGGCATGCTCGGCCAGGGCGTCATACGCCATGACACGGTAAGTCAGCCAGCCCCAAATCAACGGCGGCAACACCAGAATCAGGGGCGGCACCAACCAGAACGGTATGGACACGATCATCGCCAGCACGGCCACCACAGTGGAACCGAGCGACCAGGCCAGGCCAAGCACCCATGCGCCCCCGCGCTTGCGCTCCAGCTCGGGAAAGCGCCGCGCCGCCACCAGCGTTACAAGAGCTGGTGTCATCAGCAAGGCAACCGCCAGCAGACAGACCACCACAATCAACGGGGTGACGGCAAAAATCACGATCAGGGGCGCCACCACGGACTTGAGCGAGCCCAGACCCACCCCCTGCAGCCACGACCAGACACTGGTCATGGCGCTGGACGACTCCAGGCTCGCGCGCACCGCTTCAATCGCCGGCTCCCAATAGAAGTACCCCAAGCCCAGGGCCAGCGGCACCATCAAGAGCAGCGGCAGTACCGACAGCAACACGACCCGTGGGTGCAGGCAATACACCACGGCGCGCCAGAAGGAATCCAGGAACAGGTTCATGAAGGGGTTCGCCGCGAGCCGTGAAGGGCAGTCGCGCGAACAGCAAAGAATACCAACAAATTCCAACCGTCGTCGCCAGCGACGCACGGGTAGTCACGCGGCGCTTTCTTGCGCCTCGCATGGCGCGGCGCCTGGCCGCGACAATCCATGCATGAACTTGATCGACATCCAAGGCGTCCAGCTTGAAGTGACGCGCATTGCCGCCCCACCCCCCGCATCGACCCCAGCGCCCGGCCGGGCGCCGATCGTCTTCCTGCATGAAGGCCTCGGCTCGGTCGCAATGTGGCGCGACTGGCCTAGCCTGGTCTGCCAGGCCACGGCTCGGGAAGGCTGGGTTTACTCACGCCGCGGCTACGGCCGCTCGCAGGCGGTGCCCGATGTGCGTGGCCCATCCTCACAGGCGCAGGGGCCACGCAGCGGGCGGCTGCCGCCCGACTACATGCACCGCGAGGCCTGGGTCGTGCTACCCGCCCTGTTAAACCAGTTGGGTCTGGTCGCGCCGGTACTGCTGGGCCACTCCGACGGGGCCAGCATCGCCTTGCTACACGCCAGCCGCCACCCGGTGTCGGCCTGCATCGTGATGGCACCACATGTGATGGTCGAAGATGTCTCGGTGCAGTCCATCGAACAGGCCCGCGTGGCCTACGAAAGTGGCGCGTTGCGCGAGCGCCTGCAGCGCTACCACACCGATGTGGACTGCGCGTTCTGGCAGTGGAACGACGTATGGTTGAGCCCGGCGTTTCGCGCGTTTGACATCCGCCAGGACTGCCAGCACATCACCGCCCCAGTGCTGGCCATCCAGGGCGAAGACGACCCTTACGGCAGCTTGGCCCAGATCGACGACATCGCGCTGCCGGCGGCACAGATCCAGCGCATCAAGCTGGCAGGCTGCGGCCACTCACCCCACCGCGACCAGACCCAGGCTACGACTGAGCAGGTGACCCGATTCCTGCTCGACAAGGCCTGACGTTGGGCGGCACCGCCTGCCGACCGGTTCGACACATCGGCGACTTCACGGGGCACTTAACTCGCATGACACTTACTTAAGGAGCATTCCGTTTGCTCTGAGCCTGTCGAGGCTTTTGTGCAGAGCTATTGTGCTGGACTCGCAGCAGGGTGGGGGCACACGCCGCCGTTCGTGTCCCCCGCCCTTCGGGCTCCTCCTTGACCTCACTTTGGCGTGTACCCCCACCCTGCTGCTGCGAAGGACGGTTTTGCGCTCAGACCCACAAACCACGCAACTTGGGGAGCAGGCTGCCTGGGTGTTCTGCGCAGGTCAAGGAGGAGCCCGCGTAGCGGGCGGGGGACACGGAGCAGAGCATCCTGGCAGCCTGACCCTCGCGCCCACCAATTGGCGAATGCTCTCTTTTTCAGACGTTCCAGCCCCATGCATCGATCTACAAGCAAACTGAGGTTGTTTTGGTAAAACGCATCAATTGAGGGCTATACCTCTTAACCCCGTTTGCACCTGCCGCGCGTATACCGATCACCCCATTCAACCAGGAGATCGTTATGAAACTTGTCGCCACGCTGTTCGCCCCTCTGCTTCTGACCGGCTGCGTCAGTCTCGCCACCGCTTCGGCGCTCGTTGACGTGTCCGTGATTGACCGCAGCACCGGCGAGCGGCTTGACGTGTACCGTCACCGCGGCCGTCTGTACGTGGCAGGCATCCCCGGCAACCGCTATGCCGTATCGCTGCATAACAAGTCGGGCGCGCGGGTGCTGACCGTGGTGTCGGTGGACGGCATCAATGCCATCAGCGGCCAGACCGCCGCGGCGGCGCAGTCGGGCTATGTGCTGTCGCCGTGGCAGACCACGCAGGTGTCGGGCTGGCGCAAGAGTATGGACGAGGTGGCCGCCTTCTACTTCACCAGCATCGACGACAGTTACGCCGCGCGCACTGACCGGCCACAACACGTCGGTGTCATCGGCGTGGCTGTATTTAGAGAGGCAGAGCCGCCCCGCCCCATGCCGTCGATCAACGAGTCCGAACGATCACGAGCGGCCGACCAGGCGGGCGCCAGCGCGGCCGCCCCAATCCGAAGCGAGTCGCTGAACAAGCAAGCTGAATCGAAAATCGGGACCGGCCACGGAGAACGGATCGACGCCCCGACCCGCTATACCGATTTCCGCCGCGCCAGTAGCACACCGGCCGAAGTCATCACGATTTACTACGACAGCCGTGCCAACCTGATGGCGCAGGGCATCATCGGTGCTTTGCCCCGCTATGCCGGGCCGAATCCCTTCCCCGGGGGCTTCGCACCCGACCCAAGATACTGAGCCAGCCGACGGCAACCGAGCGCGAGGCAATGACCTCGCCCAGTGGCCGGGCGACTGCGGCCCAAGACGCGACGCCTCGTGTATCGGGGAGAATGCCTGCTCGCCCGACCCAATGCTTCATTGCTCCATGCCCGCCTCTTCCAACTTACGCAGCATTCTCGCCATGCTGTTGGCCGTGGCGTTCTTCTCCTTGATGGATGCGGTGATGAAGACCCTGGGTGCGAACTACCCTCCGATGCAGGTGGCCGCCATGCGCGGGCTGTCAGCCTTGCCGCTGGTGTGCCTCTATGTGCTGTGGCGCCGCGAGGCGCACTTGCTGCTTCGGGTGCGCTGGCCCCTGCACCTGCTGCGCGGGGTGATTGGCGTACTCATGTTGTCCTTGTTCGCCTTTGCCATTCGCGAACTGGCGCTGGCCGAGGCCTACACGATCTTCTTCATCGCGCCCTTGCTGATCACGATCCTGTCGATTCCGATCCTCAAGGAGCGGGTTCGCCCCGCGCATTGGATCGCCATCGCCGTGGGCATGCTGGGCGTCGTGGTCGCCATGCGACCGAATCAGGACGCCCTTTTTTCACTCGGCGCCCTGGCGGTGCTGGCCGCTGCAAGTTGTTATGCGGTTTCAGCCATCGCCGGGCGAGTGTTGAGCCGCACTGACGCCAGCGTCTCACTGGTGTTCTGGACCACCAGCCTGATGGCGACCGGTGCCGGGGTCTTGGCTCTGCCGGGTTGGGTGTCGATCGCGCCATCGCACTGGATACTGGTGCTGGCCCTGGCCACCACCGGCTTTCTGGGTCAGTTGGCGATCACCGAGGCCTTTCGACACGGACAGGCATCGGTGGTTGCGCCCTTTGAATACACGGCGCTGGCCTGGGGCGTCGCGCTGGACTGGGCTCTTTGGCGAACCGTGCCCGACCACTACACCCTGCTGGGAGGCGCCATCATCATCGCCAGCGGCTTGTACCTGATCCGCCAGGAACAAGGCAAGACCGTGAGCATTCCGCCCTGAGTCGCATCAGCACACACTCCGCTCATGCCGAGAGTTTTTCCAGGTCGTGTGCACTCAGCCAACGCCACTGCCCAGGCGCCAGATCGGCCGGCAAGCTCAGGCCGCCGATCCGGGCACGGTGCAAAGCTTCGACCCGGTTGCTCACCGCAGCCACCATGCGCTTGACCTGGTGGTACTTGCCTTCGGTCAGAGTCAGCCGCAGGCAATGGTCCGACATTGCTTCACACGCCGCGGCGCGTACCGGCTTGGGGTCGTCATCCAGCACCACGCCCGCCAGCAGGCGCTGCACCTGCTTGTCATCGAGCGGGTGCTTGAGCGTCACCTCATAAACCTTGGGCACGTGGTGCCTGGGTGAACTCATGCGGTGGATGAACTTGCCGTCATCGGTGAGCAACAGCAGCCCGGTCGTATCCTGATCCAGCCGACCGACAGCCTGCACCCCCTGAACCGCGCCCCTTTGTGGTCGCTGGCGCAAGGGTGGCGGCAACAGTGTGTAGATGCTGGGGTAGGTGGAGGGTTTCTGCGAGCACTCGGTCGCGATTGGCTTGTTCAGTATGATGTAGGCTTTGTCGTGGTACGACCAGTCCACGCCCTGAACCCGAAAACGCAGACCATCTGCTACAAATTCAGTAGCAGATTCGACGCACGTGGTTGGCATTTCGCCGCCATGTTGCGGATAAACCTGGACCAAGCCCTGCTGAATCAAGCCGGCGCACACCCGGCGGGTGCCAAAACCCTGCGAATAAAGAATATCTTGCAATTGCATCCCCCGAGTATCGCAAGCCGTGCCGGAGGGCGGGTGACGTGGATAATTGACCACCATGGCCCGCGCTTCTTCCATCTCCCCCAGCCACGAGGTGACCATGCCGGACGCCATCACCGATGTGGCCGGCATTGAAGTGGGTCACTTCACCGACCCGCGCCGCCCTACTGGCTGCAGCGTGATCATTGCGCGCCAGGGCGCAGTGGCCGGCGTCGATGTACGGGGCGCCGCGCCAGGAACCCGCGAAACCGACCTGTTGCAGCCCGCCAACCTGGTGGAGCGGGTGCATGCCATCACGCTGTCCGGGGGCAGCGCCTGGGGCCTGGATGCGGCCAGCGGCGTGATGCAGTGGCTAGAAGAACAGGAGATCGGTCTGCCGGTGGGCTTTGGCCTGGTGCCGATCGTGCCGGCCGCGGTGCTGTTTGATTTACCCGTGGGCGACCACCGCATTCGACCGGACGCCCGCGCTGGTTATGCTGCCTGCGCCGCTGCGACAAGCAGCGCCCCGGCACAGGGCAACGTGGGGGCCGGCGCGGGCGCCCTGGTCGGCAAGCTGTTTGGGATTGCCCATGCCATGAAGGGCGGCATCGGCACCGCTTCGCTGCGCGTTGACGGCGTGACGGTGGGCGCCATTGTCGCCTGCAACGCGGTGGGCGATGTGTTGGATCCGGTTACCGGTGCAGTGATTGCCGGCGCTCGCACCGACGATGGTCGAAGCCTGCGCAACAGTCGCGCAGCGCTGTTGGCTGGCCAGCCGATCGCCCCACTGCTGGCCGGCACCAACACCACCATCGGCGTGATCGCCACCGATGCCATGCTGAGCAAGCCCCAGGCGCAACGCCTGGCGCAAGTGGCACACGATGGTCTGGCACGCACCATCAACCCGGTTCACACCATGCTCGATGGCGACACCCTGTTCGCCCTGGCGACTGGGCAGTCCGGCAAGACCGCCAACATGCTGCTGCTGGCCACTCTGGCGGCTGAGGTCACCGCACGCGCGGTAGTGCGGGCCATCACTGCCGCACGCGGCATGACGATTGGCCAACAACACTGGCCCGCCGCGTGCGATCTGCGGCGCCCCGGCAACGTTGCCTAGCTAGGCAGCATCAGCGTCACCCGGGCAACATGGCCAAATCACTCCGTGACGCCCTGCTCTCCCTGCGCGAGTTGCTGGTCTCGGGTGGGCCGTTTCTCTTGGTCACACTAGGGTTGCTGACCGCGGCATATGTCTGGCTGGACCCCAACCCGCCCAAGCGGGTCACCCTGGCTACCGGGCCAGAACAAAGCGCCTACGCGGAGTTTGGCAAGGTCTACGCGCGGGCGCTGAAGGCGCATGGCATTGAGCTCACCCTGCAGCCCAGCCAGGGCGCCAGCGATAACCTGCGCTTGCTGCGCGAGGGCCGGGTCGACCTGGCGTTTGTACAAGGCGGCAGCGGCGAGACGCCAGGCCTGGAAGATGCGGCGCTGGTGTCGCTTGGCAGCCTGTTCGTCGAGCCGGTGTGGCTGTTCTACCGGGCCGACCTGAGTCACAAGGCCAAGCCCACACCTGCAATAAATTCACTGCCGGCCCTGGCCGGATTGCGCATCAACGTCGGTACACCCGGCAGTGGCGTACCCAATCTGGTGCGAGCCCTGTTTGAGGTCAATCACCTGGAGGCCGCGTCGCTCAAGTTGTCGCGCCTGGATCAGACCGACGCGACCGTGGCCTTTTTGAATGGCGAGCTTGATGCGCTGGTGTTCGCCTCGGCGCCGGAGTCGTTGATGGTGCAAATGCTGCTGCAGACGCCTGGCGTTGGTCTGCTGGATTTCGCGCAGAACGAAGCCTATTCGCGCCGCCTGCCCTTCCTCACGCCGGTGACACTGCCGCGCGGCGTGGTCGACCTGGCGCAAGATCTGCCTCCGCAGGACGTGCGCCTGGTGGCACCCACCACCACGCTGCTGGCGCACCAAAGTGTCCACCCAGCGGTGCTGCAACTGTTCTCCCAGGCGTCGCTGGATATCCACGGCAAAGCGGGATGGTTCAATCGGGCGGGCGAGTTCCCCAAGGCCACGGCCACTGAGTTCACACTGTCCCGGGAGGCCGAGCGCACCCTGCGCAACGGGGTGCCGTTGCTGCAGCGCTACCTGCCTTTTTCCATCGCCAATCTGGTAGAGCGCATGTGGCTGGCGCTTGGCCTGATCCTGGCGATTGTGTTGCCACTGAGTCGGGTGGTGCCGCCGCTGTACCAGTTTCGCATGCGCTCGCGGGTGTTTCGGTGGTATGGCCAGCTGCGCGACATCGAGGACCGAATGGCGCGCCAGCAAGAGCCGCTGGCTTCGCTGCGCGCCGAGCTGGACCAATTGCAGGCCTGGGTGGAGCAGATCTCGGTACCGTTGTCGTACGCCGACGAACTCTATGCGCTGCGCGCGCACATCGACGCGGTGCGCAACCGCTTACCTAGAACTTGACGTCCACACTGTTGCGCATGGCCACCTGAGCCACGGCATCGAGCGCGCCCTGCACCACGGTTTGCTGGGAAATCAGACGCATGGCGCCCTCGGCCAACAGCTTATCAAGCGATCGCTTGGTCATGGACTGTGTGCTGCCATACGAGTTGGTAAACAGAAACAAAGTGCCATGCGGGCTGGCCCAGGACAGTTGTGTGCGCTCCCACTTGCCCGCGATCAGCAATTCAACCCAGGTTCCAATCGCCATGGCACCGACAGCGCAAACGGGCACGAGCCCACCATCCACCGGCGCTGGCGGATTCGGCGTGAGCATGTCGTGCGCCGAATCGCCGGCTGCCTGCGGACCTTGTGAATCGTTGACCGCCGACTCCATGAAGCCGGACTCCATCGCCTCGGACGGCGCAATCCATGGGTCGTCGTCATCACGCAGATCCAGCTTGGGCCGCTCTTTGACGGCGTGCTTGGAGCGCTCCTGCGCGGCAACCGGTGGTCCAGGCTTGAAGGCGAGCTGGTGCAACTTCATCAGCAAGTCGAAGAACGCACTGGTTTGCGTGGCCGGGTAATCAATCGATGCCAAGCCGTCGCGCAACTTGGTCAGCAGCTTGGGCACCAGACGCACCAGCTTGCCCACGTTCTTGCGCGTCAGCTCAGGCTGCGCACTCCACAGCAGGGCATCGACCAGTTCACGGTAGCGACCCGGGTCACTGCTGGCACCGGTATCGGACATGCGCGCCTGGGCCATGACCTGAACCCAGGGGCCACGCAGGAACGCGAACACTTCAGCGGGAACCAGACTGATCTGCGGCATCAGCCCAATCTCGCGCGCCATCTTGATGGCCAGCAAATTGCGCTGCTCGGCACGGCGCAGCGCCTCCACGGCACGCTCGCGCTCTTGCTGGCGTTCGCGCTCGCGCAGACCCCACGCCGCCAGAAGCTGCTGCAACGCAACGGCAAAGGGTTCTTCGTTTTCGATCTGTGCCGCCGCCAGCGGCTGTGCCACCTCGACCAAGGGCTGCCAATAGGAGGCAAAGCCGCGCGCCTGCTCACTGTCAAAAGCCAGACTGCGGTCGGTCACTTCCTGCAGCAGGCGCCGCGCTGGGTGATCCTTGTCGCTGAAGAACCGTGGATCGGCCATAGCAAGTTGCAACAAAGCCGGCTCCAGATCGCGCACCAGCCGCTGCACCGGTGCCAGCAGGCGATTGTCACGCGCGATGTTGTCCACCATCATGGCCACCACTTCCAGGCTTAATGCCTGACCCAGGCCATTGGCCTTGCGGCGCAGCGCCTGCCCCGACGACGCCGATGCACCGGACCGAGCGTGGGTGCCCGCTGCCTCGCGCCCGCCTTGTTGGCTACCCAGGCGTCGCATCATGTGATCGACCTGATTCATCTCCTTGAGCGCCTCAAACGCAGCGGGAACCGTCATCTCGAAGTCTGATACAGGCGGCTCCCACGACGGCGAGTTGGCGTCAAACTCACGCGAAAAGCGCTGCGCAAAGGTCTCATCGGTAGCGGGGGCCAGACCCTCCTGCAATTCCCCCGCCAACAACTGGCGCAGCCGATCCAGTGTCAACAGGGACTCATCCCTGGCGCGTTGACCTGCCGCAGCCGGGCTCGGCGCGGGCCGCAACCCTGCAGGCGCTTGGGCTGAGGCGCCACTGCCTGTTTCGCCGCATCGGGCCGACGCTGATGTCGGTGCCGATGCCTCAGGTGGTCTGAGGCCAGCCTCGAACTCAGAGCCCGGTGTAGCCTGCCCAGCGCCCGCACCGCCAACATGGGCGTAGGCGCCGCCAGTCAGGCGCACGGCATAGCCCGCAGGCTTGACGCCGCCTTGCTGGAACTTGCCAATCAAGTCAAGGTAAAAGGTGCGTAACGCGCTGCCAAGTGCCTCGGCCATATGCCACATCCAGTCGCGGCGCACCAGATGTGTCACCTGCATTTGCGACACCACCGTTTGCATGGCCTGCACATAAAGCTCCGGGCGCAGCGGGTTGCGCGCCGGGTCGACGTTGGGTAGCCCCTGGGCGGCACAAATCAAGGCCGTGAGGTCAGCCAAGGCCACCTCGGCGGCAGTGACGACCAGCTGCTGCGCACGAGCACGCTCCACGCTTTCACTGACCTGCGACTCGTCCATCAGCTCCAACTCGTCAAACCCCACGCTGAACAACGAACGGGTCTGGTCCTGCGTGACACCCTCGGTAAACGCCTGGCGCAAGGCGCTGGGGTAGCGTTCGCACATCACGGCTTCGAGCTTGTTGAGCTGGCGTTTGGCTTCGATCAGGGAGTGCCGCTCACCCACGGTCTGGGCCTGGTCTTCACGCGATTGCAGCGCGCGCCGCGTGCCCTCCACCACGGCCTGCATCAGTTGATCAGAGCCCGTCAGCGCCTCGTTGACGACACGCTGGTACAACGCCGTGTGTGACCCGGTCGCGGAAAGTGTTTCGGAATTCACGCCG
The DNA here is from genome assembly GCA_016718405.1 of Candidatus Rhodoferax odensensis. Classification (GTDB taxonomy): domain Bacteria; phylum Pseudomonadota; class Gammaproteobacteria; order Burkholderiales; family Burkholderiaceae_C; genus Rhodoferax_D; species Rhodoferax_D odensensis. The sequence continues at coordinate 334,079 of JADKDJ010000005.1, read as the reverse complement.
CAAACTCCCTCGAATTGACGCTACTTCAGCGCCTTGAACCGCATACGATGCGGGCGCGCACCCTCCTCACCCAGACGCTTCTTCTTGTCGGCTTCGTACTCCTGGTAGTTGCCGTTGAAGAAGGTCCACTGACTATCGCCCTCACAGGCCAGGATGTGCGTTGCGATACGGTCAAGGAACCAGCGGTCATGGCTAATGACCAAGATCGACCCAGCGAACTCCAGCAAGGCGTCTTCCAGCGCCCGCAGGGTTTCCACGTCGAGGTCGTTGGACGGCTCGTCGAGCATCAACACGTTGCCGCCGGCGATCAGTGTCTTGGCCAGGTGCAAACGACCGCGCTCGCCGCCTGACAAGGTGCCAACGCGTTTTTGCTGGTCAGCGCCATTGAAATTGAAACGGCCGCAGTACGCGCGGCTGGCCATCTGGAACTTGCCCACGTTGAGGATGTCCAGGCCGCCGGAAACATCTTCCCAAACAGTCTTTTCGTTGGAGAGGTCGTCACGGTGCTGGTCCACAAAGGCCATCTTCACGGTGGAACCAATTTTGACCTCGCCGCTGTCGGGCTTCTCCTTGCCAGCAATCATCTTGAACAAGGTTGACTTACCGGCGCCGTTGGGGCCGATGATGCCGACGATGGCGCCCGCAGGCACCTTGAAGCTCAGGTTATCGATCAGCACCCGGTCGCCAAACGACTTGGTCACATTCACGAACTCAATCACCTCATTGCCCAGGCGATCGGCCACGGGGATGAAGATCTCATTGGTTTCGTTGCGCTTTTGGTATTCGAAATCGGACAGCTCTTCAAAGCGGGCCAGGCGCGCCTTGCTCTTGGCCTGGCGGGCCTTGGGGTTCTGGCGTGACCATTCCAGCTCCTTCTTCAGCGCCTTGGCGCGGGACTCTTCGCCTTTTTGCTCGGCTTCCAGGCGCGCCTGCTTCTGGCTCAGCCAGTCGCTGTAGTTACCCTTGTACGGAATGCCCGAGCCGCGGTCGAGCTCCAGAATCCACTCGGCGGCGTTGTCCAGAAAGTAACGGTCGTGGGTGATCGCCACCACGGTCCCTGGGTAACGCTGCAGGAACTGCTCCAGCCAATCGACCGATTCGGCATCCAGGTGGTTGGTGGGTTCGTCGAGCAGCAACATGTCGGGCTTGCTCAGCAAGAGGCGGCACAGGGCCACGCGGCGCTTCTCGCCCCCTGAAAGCACGCCAATGTTGGCATCCCAGGGCGGCAGGCGCAGGGCGTCGGCAGCAATTTCCAACTGATGTTCGGAATCAGTGCCAGCTGTAGCAATGATGGCCTCCAGCTCGGCTTGCTCGGCAGCCAGGGCATCAAAGTCGGCATCTTCAGCGCCATACGCGGTGTAGACCTCCTCCAGGCGAGCCTTGGCCGCAAATAGCTTGCCCATACCGGCCTCCACGCTTTCACGGACGGTTTGGGTCGGGTCGAGCTGCGGCTCCTGCGGCAGGTAACCGATGTTCAGCCCGGGCATGGGAATGGCCTCGCCTTCAATTTCCTTGTCGACCCCGGCCATGATCTTGAGCAGCGTGGACTTGCCAGAGCCATTGGTGCCCAGCACGCCAATCTTGGCGCCAGGGAAAAAACTCAGCGAGATGTCTTTGAGAATATGCCGCTTCGGCGGGACAATCTTGCCGACGCGGTTCATGGAAAATACGTATTGAGCCATTGGAGTCTTACGATGGGTGGAGATCGGGAAAGGCACCATTATCGACGCTCGGGCAAGCCCGATCGACGCGGCGATGGCGACGAAAGCGACGAGTGTGCCGCGCTATGGCGCTGGATCTGTGTGGGTCAGATCGTTTTGCAGCGCACTTTGCGCCACGCCGTCCAGGGCGTTGTCAATCAGTCGGCCGTCCGACACGACCCGGATTGACCCACGCATACGCAGACGGTCCATGGTTCGGCGCGACATGGAGTGCGCCAGGCCGCCGTGAGAAACGAACATAAACAAGGTCTTGTGCGGGCTCGCCCACGTCAGTTGGGCACGCAGCCACACACCGCCAACCAGCAATTCAACCCACGAGCCCAGAACCAGATCGCCCGCCGTCCACGGCCTTGGTGGCCCGGACTCGAGGCTGGCCTCCTGTGCGGCTCGCTCTACGCCTAGCGCCGCGTCTTCATCGAGATAGCCCGAATCACCGGCCTCTTGCTCACCCACCCAGAACTCGGACGCATCCGGCGCCGCTTGACCCGACGCCGCTTCTGCCGCACCCTGCCGCGGGCCCTCAAATGCCTGCTCATGCAGCGAAATCAGCGCGTCGAAGAACACTGGAACGCGCTCGGCCGGATAATCGATAAGCTGCAGACCCTGACGCAACTTGACCAGCAGGCCGGGCACCATTTCCACCAGACGGTTGCGATGACGCCGCGTCAGGTTGGGTTGCACACTCCAGATCAGGTCATCGACCATGGCGAGAAAACCATCCGGGTCCGACGTGCCGTCGACGCAGCGCAATTGCGACTCGGCCACCACCTGTGCCCAGGGCCCGCGCAAGAAGCCGCCAACCAACTCCGCAATGTCTTTTCCCGCCTGGCGCTGCTGAAAATCTTCCGCCAGACTCTGGGCCAGCAGGTTGCGTTGCTCGGCATGCAGCAGGGCCTTCGCCGCCACCTCCTGGTTTTGCCGTTGTGTGGCGTCGTCGCGCTTCCAGCCGTTCTCCAGCTTCTTCAAGACGTAGGCAAACGAGGCAGCGTCGCCCTCGCCCCGCGCCAGCACACCGACTGCCTGTGTAGCGGACTTGAGAAATCGATGAACTCCCTCGTCGTGAGCGCTCGAAAACGCCAGGCTGCGGTGTGTCAGACGATCCAGAAAAAGCCGGGCGGGATGCTGGCGTTCACTGAAGAAGCGCGGGTCCGCCTGTGACAGTTTAAGGAGGACCGGCTCCAGCGACTGCACCAAGACGCGCACGTCGTGCAACAAGCGCTCATCGCGACCAAGGTTGTCCAGCATCATGTGAATGACCTCGTCACCCAATTGCTTGCCCAATTGCTTGCTTTGTGTCGGCTCGCGCGCCACCTGGCCAGGCCGCGCTGGCGTATCGCTCGATTTTCCCGCCTGCGCCTGCGGCGAACTGGCACGCTGGGCCAAGCGCTTCATCATGGGGCCGACCAGTTGCAGGTCTTCCATGGCCACAAAAGAGGCCGGCACGGTGTGCAGAAAGTCCTGTGAACCGGCCCCGGTAAAACCGATGTTGAGTTCACCCGACAGCAGTTTGCGCAAGCGGTCAAGCGTGAGCAGGGTACGCGCGACCGAACTCTCGGCGCCCTTCCCCTTGGCCGCACCCAGTCCGGCGATCGGCATCCCGACCGGGGTGGCCGGCTCGACGCCTTGCGAACGCAACCATTCACTGACCTCCTTGTAGAGCTGACGCAGGCCAACCCCCAGCAAGCCCGAGGCCGATGTTGTCATGGCGGTACGCTCGCGCTCCTCGGGGACATGCGCCCGCAAACACGCCTGCAAGGCACGAACAAAGGATTCCGGTCTGAGCGGATTGAGGTGCGCCTGCACGGTAATCCAACCCAGCAAGCTGCTGACCAATGCGTTGAGACCGGGAAGCACGTCCTCGACACTGCGCAGCACTTCCTGCTGCGCCAACGCAAACTCGATGTTGGCGTCGATCTCCTTGCTATCGAGGATTTGGAGATCTTCGAACGAGACCAAGGGCTGCTCGGCTTTTTCAGTTGTCGCGCTGTTGTAAACGGCGGTACGCAAGTGCGCAGCGAAGGTAGTTCGAATGGCAGGCGCCTGTCGGCAAAAGTCGCCGATGGCCAGTTTGAGCCAGGGCGGCTGATCAATCACCGACCCTTTGCCGCCCGTTCGCGTCGTCGACGCCACCAACCCATCGAGCACACCGTTGATCAAAAGATCGGACTGCTCCAACACCACTTCAATGCACGCGTTCAGTGCCGGCCGCACCGATGAACGGTCATCCGCCACACCAATCCGCCGCAGCACAAAACTCTTCATCCGGTCCCTTAAAGATTTGCCAACGCCTCCCGCAGGACCGCGACTGATCCTTCAGGGGCACCGCTCCACCGTTCTCGCGTTGTCATTCTCTCAGCAGTGCCAGCGTATGCAAAGCCCTTTTTAACATCTTGTTGCTACTTGTGATCTGGGCGCGTGTGCCATCGACACAACGCCATCAGGACGTCGTCACGACGTCCTGCCCAAAAATAGTGCGTCCTCGCGGGAGCTTCAGTTGCCCGCGATTTCAGCAACATGCTGGAGACCGAGCCTCGCGCAACGGTTTCGTTTTTGTACCTCATCTGCCTTTGACTGACTTGTCGCTTGCGCCTCAAGACAGGCCGATGTCCCAGCGCCCTGGATGGGCGCCACACTATGAACTTTGATGAATTGAACCTGGCCCCGGCCATCGTTGCGGCCGTGCGTGAGCACGGCTATGAAACTCCGACGGCCATTCAGACCCAGGCCATACCGCTGATCCTGGACGGACAGGACTTGCTGGGCGGAGCCCAAACCGGCACTGGTAAAACCGCTGCTTTTGTGCTGCCCCTGCTGCACAAGCTCGACGCCGGACAGACTGCCCAGAACAAGTTCGGCGGCACCGGCATCCGCGCCTTGATCCTCACCCCGACGCGCGAACTGGCTGCACAAGTGGAAGAGTCCGTCAAGACCTATGGCAAACACGTCAAGCTGTCATCGGCTGTGGTGTTTGGCGGCGTCGGCATGAACCCGCAGATCAACCGTGTCAAAAAGGGCGTCGATGTCCTGGTGGCGACGCCGGGGCGCCTGCTGGACCTGATGCAGCAAGGCGTGCTCGACTTGGGACAAGTGGAGATTCTGGTGCTTGACGAAGCCGATCGCATGCTCGATATGGGTTTCATCCACGACGTCAAGAAGGTACTGGCCGCCGTTCCCAGGGACAAGCAAAGCCTGCTCTTCTCGGCGACCTTCAGCGACGAGATTCGCGAGCTTGCAGCCACGCTGCTTCGCAATCCACAGAGCGTGCAGGTGACACCACGCAACACGACGGTCCAACGTATCACGCAAATCATTCATCCGGTCGGGCGCGGCAAGAAGAAGGCGCTGTTGGCGCACATCATTCAGGAGCAGAACTGGAGCCAGGTGCTGGTCTTCACGCGCACCAAGTTTGGCGCTAACAACGTGGCCGAGTACCTGATCAAGAACGGCATCACGGCGATGGCCCTGCATGGTAACAAGAGCCAGGCGGCGCGCACGCAGGCGCTGGCGGGGTTCAAGAGCGGCGACGTACGCGCCCTGGTGGCCACCGACATTGCCGCGCGCGGCATCGACATCGACGACTTGCCGCACGTCGTGAACTACGAAATCCCCAACGTCTGCGAGGACTACGTGCATCGCATTGGCCGCACCGGCCGCGCCGGGGCTGACGGCACGGCAATCAACCTGGTGTGCCTGGATGAAGAAGGCTTCATGCAAGACATTGAACGCTTTACCAAGCAGAACATTGCTGTGCAAATCGTCGACGGCTTCATGCCTGAGCCCGGCGAAAAGGCCGAACCGATTGCCATGGGACGCCAGACCATCTGGGGCGGGGCTGGCAAACCACCCAGTCGTGACGTGATGCAGGCAGCGGCCAAGGCCGCTCGCACCGAGATGATGCAGCGGGTTCGAGACAACAAGGGTGAGCGCGGTGGCAATGGTGGCACACGCAGCGCAGGCGCCGGTCGCTCCAGTCACACCGGGCAGCGCTTCACCAAGTCAGCGCATCCCCAATCCGGTGGGCGAAACAGCGGCACGCAATCAACCTGCCCGCACTGGCCAGGGACGAGGCGGCGGTGGCGGCGGATACAGCGGCGCCGGCAATTCGCCCGCACGCTCAGGCCAGGGCCAGCCTGATCCCATGCGCACCAGCGTCGACATGATGGCTGAACGTGGTGGTCGTCGTGGCGGCGGCGGTTTTGGTGGTGGCAACCGCAATGGAGGATCCTATGGCGGCTCAGGCGGACGCTCAAATGGTTCGGGTGGCGCTGGTGGCGGGGGCAACCGGTCTCGTGGGCCGGGAGGTTCTCGCGGCTCTTTTGGCCGATAGGCGCTATTCGGCGGTTCACAGTGTCGGCCGCCGGCCAGCGGCGGTTCAACACGCCAAGCTGACAAGTCACATCGTTGAACTACGCGGCCTCACCACCCTCCCCGGTGTCGGCCATGTAGACGATGTATTCATTGCGCTGGGGACAACCATCCGGGCCGCAGGCAGTCAGGCGGCGTTTCGCGCAGTCGACTTCGACGCTGTGGTAGCAGTAGCCCGCGCCGCGAGAAGCCTTGGTGCCACCCAGCTTGGCGTCGTCAGTGCGATGGGTGCTGACGCACGCTCACGAGTCTTCTACAACCGCGTCAAGGGCGAAATGGAAGCCGCCCTTGCACAACTGGGCTACCAGACGCTGGTGCTGGCACGCCCCTCCCTGCTTGACGGTGATCGCCGCACGCTGGCGCAGGACACTCGCCCTATCGAGCGCTGGGGTCTAGTGGCCATGTCGCTGCTCAAGCCGCTGATACCAGCCAACTACCGCACCATCGCCGCGGCAAGAGTCGCCGACGCCCTGGTTCACGCCGTCAGCAGCGCCGGCAATGGTGTACGGGTGTTGTCCTCTGGCGACATGCAGTTCGGCCACTGAGGCCGACTGCCACGCCGGTCAAGTCAGTCTTGGGCGTAGAAACACAGTGTATTGCGCCCCGACGCCTTGGCCTGGTACATCGCCAGGTCGGCCATGCGCAGGTAATCGTGCGGGCTTCGCGAAGGATCGTCCAGCACCACGGCGCCAATGCTGATACTGCACTGGTGTCGGCATGGCCCAATGTCATAGGGCTCACGCAGAGACTGCAGTATCTTGAGGGCAATGCGGCCAGCCTGAGCGGTGGCGGCCTGCGCGCTGTCGCCCTCGTTTTGCAACAGCACCACGAACTCGTCTCCACCCAATCGAGCCACCGTGTCCGAGGCACGCACGCAAACTGCCAAGCGCCCGGCAACCTGCTGCAAAAGCGCATCACCCACATCATGGCCAAAGGCGTCGTTGAGGGTCTTGAAGTTGTCCAAGTCGAGAAACAACAGGGCGCCGGTCTGCTGACTGCGGGTACTGGCGACCAGTGCTTGCTGGATCCTGTCCATCAACAAGCGCCGGTTTGGCAGGCCAGTCAGGACATCGTGAAACGCGAGCTGGCGAATCGCCTCTTGCGCACGCATACGGTCGGTGACATCACGCCCCACGCCGCAGTAGCCAAGAAAGTTACCCTGACCGTCAAACATCGGTGTGCCGCTGACGGTGTGCCAATAAACACTGCCATCGGGCGCAACACGCTGAGTCTCGAAGTCATGAAATGGCTGGTGTGACTCCAACACCGCTTGATGCGCTGCCCAGACCGGATCGTCCGCGGGCACCCCGGCGACCTCCTGGCGGGTCTTGCCGATCGGTGAGCTCGTCAAGACAGAATTGAAACTGCGGTTGCCAGTCTCCATGCGCACGATTCGGAACTGACTGTCGACTTCCCAGTACCAGTCAGACGACAATTCGGTCAATCTGCGAAAACGCGCTTCGCTGGCTATCAGCTCCTGTTTGGCGACGTGCTCCTGCGTCACGTCTCTAAAGTGCATCACCACGCCGCCGACCGCATCATCCGCCAGGCCGTTGCTGGCCACGGCCGCCAGATAACGCCAACTGCCATCGGCATGGGCATAGCGATGAATCGACTCTACCGGGCCGCGGTCAAACGCCAGCACTCGCTCGTGCTCGGCCCGCGCCTGCGCCAGATCATCGGCGTGTACCCACTCGAACAGACTGCGTCCGATCATGGTGTCACCAGGTACGCCCAGCATGGAAATCGAAGCTGAACTGACGTAACTCAACTCACCGTGCTCGCCACATATGACGGTCAATACAGGTGCTCTCTCGGTCAGCGCGCGAAAGCGCCGCTCGTTGGCCTCAGTCTCCAATTGCGCTCGGCGCTGCTGCGTGATGTCCTCGACCGTACCTTCGTAATAGCTCACCGCACCGCTTGCGTCACGCACCACGTGAGCATGAACGCGCACCCAGATCTTTTCGCGGGTCTTGTGCCGGTAGACCTCCGACACGAAGTCCCGAACCAAACCATGCTCGGCCAGCAAGGCCTTGAACTGCGCACGGCGGTTCGGATCCACATACCATTCGCGGGCGAGGTCTTGCGTGGCCGCCAGCATTTCGGCCTCGGAGTCGTATCCATCAAGCCGCACCAGCGCTGGGTTTGCCCGCAGCTGACGGCCATCCGGACTGGAGCGATAGGCGCCAATAGGCAGCAAATCGAATAGCGTTGAAAAGTCGTTATCGGCCACAGGTACGCACTCTCAGGATGAGAACGATCGTACCGCACGCCGCCGAAAAGCGCCCCGGCCGACCCCCTGGTAAGACGCTGCTAGCCGCGCACAAACAGGGTGATCAGCGGATCGTCGCCCAATTGCCGACTCCAGTGCCCATGCACTGTCGGATCAAACTGCGCACCGGGTGGCAACACGTCGGCTGAGTAAAAGTGCTGACCCGGCGTAAACACACGCGAGCTGCCGTCCTGCAAGCCGATCTCCATCTGCCCACCCAGAATGAACACCCATTGCGGCGTGGTGGTGCAGTGGAACTGGCTGCGAAACCCCACCGGGCTGTGGCGCAACTGGTAGCCGCCACAGGTGAACACTTCCGAGAGCATGGACTGCGGTGAACCTTCGCCCAGCGGCACCGCGTCGTCGCGAAAACGCGCCCGCCCATCATGGTCGGTAAACAGGACTACTTTGGAGAATTCGGTCATGTCGGCTGTGGGAAAATCAAACCGCCATTGTGCCCCTGCCGAGCTCCACCTTTCGACTGCCAAGCAAACCGCTGACCACCTGGTGGCCCGGGTCAGGCAAGCGCGTTGCCGAAACGCCTGTGCCTCCGGCTGAGACAATCGTGGCCTGCACAACTCGCGCCACACGAATAGCCATGACCAAACCCAACAACCTGCAAACCTGGATTGAACAGGAGCGCGCCATGCGTGCGGTGATGGACGGCGGGCCAGGACCTGGTGTTGGTCGCCCAGATCAGGTCTCTGGCAAGACCGGGCTGGAGATCATGCAGGCGATGCTGCGCGGCGAATTCCCCTACCCACCTATAGCCCAAACGCTGGACTTCCTGTTGATCGACGTTGGCCCCGGGCACGCGGTCTTTCAAGGCACGCCGGGCCTGGCGCACTACAACCCCTTGGGCACCGTGCATGGCGGCTGGTTCGCAACCCTGCTCGACTCGGCCTTGGGCTGCGCGGTGCACACCATGATGCCGCCCGGGCGAGGCTACACCACCGCCGAGCTTGGCGTGAACCTCGTCAAAGGCCTCACCACCAAGGTGGCACGGGTTCGGGCTGAAGGCAAGGTCATCCATTGCGGCCGCCAACTGGCTACCGCCGAGGCCCGATTGATCGGCCCTGACGGCACGCTGTACGCCCACGCCACCACCACCTGCCTGGTTTTCGAAGTTCCCGCACAATCCAAGACATGAGACTGCTGCACACCATGCTGCGCGTTGGCAACCTTCAACGCTCGATTGACTTCTACACCCAGGTGATGGGCATGAAGTTGCTGCGCACCACCGAACGGCCGGAGCAAAAGTATTCACTGGCCTTCGTGGGGTACGGCAACAACCCCGACCACGCCGAGATTGAACTGACCTACAACCACGGCGTCGACACGTACGAACTCGGCACGGCCTTTGGTCACTTGGCCCTGGGTGTGCCGGATGTGCACGCGGCCTGCGATGCCATTCGCAGCCAGGCGGCTCAGTATGGTGGCCAAATCACCCGCGAGCCGGGCGCTGTCAAAGGCGGCAGCACGGTGATTGCGTTTGTGACCGATCCGGACGGCTACAAAATCGAGCTGATCGAACGGCCAGTCAGTTAGCGAACGCTGGCTCGCCCGAACCCGATCACCACAGCTTTTCGACAGCTCCTCGCGACATCCTGCAGTTCGTCGCACGGCGCTGGTCTTAGGAGCGCGTCGCTTCTACAGTTCGCTCATCAGGTCAGCACGACCTGGCAACTGGAGAAGCAACATGTCAACCCTCAAAACAAATCGTTTCAGCCTTGTCGGTTTCGCCGCAGCCGTCGCTATCACCGCCAGTCTCAATGGCGCCATGCTGATGGGCTTTGACCAACTCGCGTCCAAGCAGGACGATGCAGCGGGTGGCTCCCAGCTGGTCAAGGCTGAAGGTGTTACCAAGCAAGTCACCCTGCAGCGCGTCACCATCTCTGCCCGACGCGCCTGAGACGAGGCGCCGCGCCATTCGCACTGATTCAACGGAGCACCACCATGCCAATTCACTTCAAACCCCTGCAGGCTCTTGCGGCCGTTACCCTTACGGCGGCGCTTGGCCTGCTGGGCGCGCCGGCGCATGCGTGGGACTGGTCCCCAACCAGCCGGATCGCTGGCTCCGGCCAGATCACCACGACGCAGCGCCAGGTGACCGGGTTCAAGGGCATTGCGCTGGACGTCCCCGCCCGGGTCGTCATCGTGCAGGGTGACAGTGAGGGCGTTCTGATCGAGACCGACGACAACATTACCCCGTTGATTGAGACGGTGGTCGAGAACGATCAGTTGAAGATCCGACTGGCGCAACGATTCACGTCGATCCGTCCCAAGTCGCTGAAAATCACGGTCAACGCTCGCCAGATCGAAAGCCTGTCGATTTCCGGTTCTGGCGACATTCAGTCCGGTCAGATCAAGTCAAACAGTTTGTCGACGCGAATCGCCGGGACCGGTGAGGTTCGCGTCACGAAGCTCGACGTTGATAACCTGAGCGTGTCAATTGCAGGCAACGGCGATTTCTCTGCCGGGGGCCGCGCCGACTCGGTGCGCTCCAGCATCTCGGGCTCGGGCGACATCAAGACCTCGACGCTGACGGCCAAGACCGTCAAGCTCAGCATTGCCGGCTCGGGCAACGCGCAGGTATGGGCCAGCCAGGGGCTCACCATCAGCATCGCTGGCTCGGGTGACGTGAGCTATTACGGTGACGCGGCGGTCACGCAATCAGTAGCGGGGTCGGGGCGGATCAAGAAGCTGGGCTCAGCACCGGCTGCGGGCACCTGAACACACGCCCCCCGGATCAGCCCCGCAGGGTCGTGGTGTCACGCGCCAGTTGCGTGATCCGTCCCCAGTCGCCCGATGCCAAAGCGTCGAGCGGCGCCAGCCAGGAGCCTCCCACGCACACCACGTTTGAAAGGGCCAGCAATTCCGGCGCGTTGCTCACTGTCACACCACCCGTCGGACAAAACCGCACATCCGCAAATGGGCCGCTCCAGGCCTTGAGCATGGCAGCCCCGCCAGCCTGCATCGCCGGGAAGAACTTCAGCTCGTTGAATCCATCTTCCTGTGCCGCCATGATCTCGCTGCTGGTGGCCACACCCGGCAATAGTGCCAACCCCGCATCGCGACAAGCCTGGCCGACCCCGCTGGTGTAACCGGGGCTCACGGCAAAGCGCGCACCCGCGCGCGCCGCCGCCCGCGCATCGTCCGATGTGCGAACCGTGCCCGCCCCCACCACTGCCTGAGGCACCGAGCGCGCAATCGCCTCGATACACGCCAGCGCCTGCGGCGTGCGAAGCGTCACTTCGAGCATACGCACGCCGCCCTTGACCAGAGCCTGTGCCAGCGGCACCGCATGCGCGACATCACTGATCACCAGCACCGGAATCACCGGCGCGTCTTGCATCACTTGCAGCGCTGTCAAGTTGCTCATCGTCACGCTCCGATCCGAGATTTCATGAATTTGGTTCCTGAAGGGCGCAGCGCTTGGCTACGATCTGCTTTGGGTGCAATACATCAGAACCAAGTGCAGGCACCTTGCTCCGGCGCCAATGCGCCGCGCCGCATGCCGGCAAACAACTCGCGCCCCATACCCACTGCGTTGGCGTCAGTCTGCGCCTGCTCCATGGCGGGCAAGTCGCGCGCCGCCCACACGGCCTCATCCACTAGTACGTCGAGCCTGCCGGCATCGGCATCGAGGCGAATCACATCGCCGTCGCGCACCCTGGCCAGCGGTCCGCCCGCCGCCGCCTCGGGCGAGACATGAATCGCCGCCGGCACCTTGCCGGAGGCGCCGCTCATGCGGCCATCGGTCACCAGCGCCACCTTGAAACCTTTGCCCTGCAACACCGCCAACGGTGGCGTGAGCTTGTGCAACTCGGGCATGCCATTGGCCTGCGGTCCCTGCCAGCGCACCACACACACCACATCTCGGTCGAGCTCACCCGCCTGAAACGCCACATGCAAGGCTTCCTGCGAATCGAACACCCGACACGGCGCCTCGATCACATGCCGGTCTTCCGGTACGGCCGACACCTTGATCACGCTGCGCCCGAGCTTGCCCTGTAGCAGTTTGAGGCCGCCCGTGGCGCTAAATGGCTGCGTGGCCGCACGCAGCACGCTCTCGTCGCGGCTGGCCCCGCCGTCTTCCCAGCGCAGGGCTAAGCCCTCTTGCACCGGCAAGCGCGTGTACTCCCGCAGGCCGCCGCTGCGCACCGTCAACACATCGTCATGCATCAAGCCCGCGTCGAGCAACTCGCGAATCACAAAACCTGGCCCACCGGCGGCCTGGAACTGGTTTACATCGGCGCTACCGTTGGGGTAGACCCGCGCCAACAAGGGAACCACCTGTGACAGATCGGAGAAGTCGTCCCAATCGATCACGATCCCCGCGGCACGTGCCACCGCCACCCAGTGGATCAAGTGGTTGGTGGAACCGCCGGTTGCCAGCAGGGCTACCATCGCGTTGACGATGCAGCGCTCGTCCACGACGCGACCGATCGGTGCAAACTGAGCGCCCTCGGCCCGGGGGGCGGTCATGCGCGCCGGGTTGGTGATGGCCAATGCGGTACGCACCGCCTCACGCGTCAACTCGTCGCGCATCGCCGCGCCAGGATTGACAAAAGCCGTGCCAGGCACATGCAGGCCCATGGCTTCGAGCAACATCTGGTTGCTATTGGCGGTGCCATAAAAGGTGCAGGTGCCGGGACCGTGGTAGGCCGCACTCTCGGCCGCCAGCAACTCAGCGCGCCCAACTAAGCCCTGCGCCGCCTGCTCGCGCACCTTGGCCTTGTCGCTGTTGGACAGCCCCGACGTCATGGGACCGGCCGGCACAAAGACGGTGGGCAGGTGTCCGAAGTGCAAGGCGCCGATCAGTAGACCCGGCACAATCTTGTCGCACACACCCAGCATCAGCGCCGCGTCAAACACGTCGTGGCTGAGCGAAACGGCAGTGGCCATGGCGATCACGTCGCGCGAGAACAGGCTGAGTTCCATCCCTGCCGTGCCCTGGGTCACGCCATCACACATCGCCGGCACACTGCCGGCGACCTGGGCCGTCGCGCCAAGCCGGCGCGCCTCGGCTTTGATCAGGTCCGGGTAGCGCTGCAGTGGCGCATGCGCCGACAGCACATCGTTGTATGCGCTGACGATGCCAATGTTGAGGGCTCGCTCGGCCACCACCTTGAACTTGTCGTTGGCCGGCAAACCGGCAAAGGCGTGCGCCACGTTGGCGCAACCCAGCCGCTCGGCACCGGGCCCGCGCGCGGCGGCTGCCTCCAACCGCTGCAGATAGGCGGCGCGCGTGACGGCACTGCGCGCTTGAATTCGTCTGGTGACGTCGGCAATGGCAGAGTGGAGTTTCATGGCGTTTGGTAACTAAATTACAGCCCGCATGGTAGCGCGGAAACCGCCACTTGGGTGGCGCTGGCGTTACCAATCAGTTACCAAAGCTGGCCAGCGCGACCTGGCCTTACATCTGCTTGAACAAGTGAGAGAACGGGCGGCTGACCGCCAGATTCTCGGGTCGCCCCTTGATCTTTACTGAAGCCTGACCGCGAAAATCACGCGTCACCATGTCGACCGCGGTGGCGTTAATGATGGTCGAGCGATGGATTTGCCAGAACTTGTTGCCGTCCAGGCCGTCGAGCAGCTCCTTGATAGGCGTGCGAATCAAGGTGTCAAAGTCCTTGGTGGCCACCAGGGTGTATTTCTCGTCAGCCTGAAAGAACAACACATCGTCCACCGGGATCAGCCGCAACTGGGTACCGACACTGGCCTTGATCCACCTGAGTTGCTCCGCGCCAGGTGTGAGTTTGGCCGACAACTGCGCCACCAGCGTGTCGAGGTCTTGCTCTGGCGCAGGCACCAACGAGAGCCGCTCCTTGAGCCGATCGACCGCCGCCTGCAGGCGCTCGTCGGAATAAGGCTTCAAGACGTAATCGACCGCGTTGGACTCAAACGCCTGCACCGCATACTGGTCAAACGCCGTGACAAACACCACGTGGCAGCGAAGATCAGCGTTGGCGGCCAGGCTCCTGGCCACGTCCACGCCAGTCATTTCAGGCATCTGAATATCCAAGAACACCAACTGCGGCCGGTGCTCGTCTATCGCCTCCAGTGCCGCCTCGCCGTCGCCGACTTCGGCCACGATGCGCAACTCCGGCCACAACCTGGCCAGCTTGGCCTTGAGCTGCGCGCGCAGGATCGGCTCATCTTCGGCAATGACGGCAGTGTGGTTCATGCGCATAGTTTCGCAGGTTCACATCGGCTCAGGGGCGCCGCCTCTTCAACAGCCACCAGACGCCAAGACCAATCAGGATGAACGGCGACAACACCGGAAACAGTGAAATCAGAATCACCGCCGGAATGAAGATCAGCAGTCCCGCAAACAAAAAGCCCAGTCCATAGATGACCGCCACCACAATCGCCACCGCCAGCGCCGCGGCCCCGAAGCCCAGCAGTAGGCCCACGGACCCCAGTGCCAGGCCCTCGATACCGTCGACCCGCAGATCGCCCATCTCCACGGGCAGCCAACCTGTCACCAGGCCGACGAAGGCCAACAACAAGAGCACCGCCAGGCCAACCATGAGCACAATGAACAGCCGAGCCAGCAAGGTGACCCACACGCTGTGCGTCCTGCTGGTGGCGTTCCAGAAGCGCCGCCAACCCCTGGGTGGCATGGCCCCAATGGGCTCGGTCGGTGCCGCTGGTGCGTTGACCAGACTCTGGTCGGCTTGATACGGTACGTTGGCTTGCAGCGGCACCTCGATGGTGGCAACCACGCCACAGGGCTCGTTGGCGATGATCGAAAAGCGCCCCTTGGCGCCGTACAGGGCACCCAAACGCTCGCGCAGGTTCGTCAGGCCAAGGCCACCCCCGGCCTGCGCGGGTGCACCATCCAGGCCCTTACCGGTATCCTTCACCTGCACACGCAAGTACTCGCCGTCGCTTTGCAGCACGCGCTCGACCGCGACATCGATTCGGCCACCTTCGCGCTGTGGCTCCAGACCGTGCTTGATCGCGTTCTCCACCAACGTCGGCAGCATCATGGGCGCGAAGGCGCAGGCCAGCAGGTCGTCGGGCACGCTGATGTCGAACGCCAGGCGCGACCCCATGCGCATCTGCAGAATATTGAGGTAGGCCCGCACCAGTTCGAGCTCCTGCCCGACGGTGGACGTGCTCTGGCGCATCTTCGGCAAAGACGCACGCAGGTATTGGATCAGGTGGCCCACCATCTGGTTAGCCGCAGGTGGGTCGACTTCATTGAGAGCCTGCACGTTTGCCAGTGTGTTGTACAGAAAGTGCGGCTCCACCTGGGCCTGCAGTGCCTGCAGGCGCGCCTCGGTGACCTGGCGACTGACATCGCTCAGTTCGGCTTCACGCGTCTTGCGATCGGCCAGAGCCAGCGCGCGACGCGAACGGCCAATGAAGTACTTGGCCACAAGCAGCATCACAAACAACGGTATGAACGCCAGTATCAGCGCCGAACCGACTGCTACACGCCATACGTCTGACGCGACCTTGGCACGGATGTCACCCCTGACTTCAGGAGACAGCACCAGCGTGGCACCCGAACCCGCACCACTGTCGCCCAAACGGATGCTGATGGATGCGCTGGACTTGGCGCCGCTTACCCCGAGCTGGGGCGAGTCGGGTAACGCCGGCGTGGCGGGCGGCACAGGGGCAGCGGGCGGGTTTGGCGAATTCGGCTGCTCGATTGCAGGCGGCGGAGCTGGCGGCGCAACAGGACGCGGTGGCTCGCCTGGTCGCGCTGCGGCGCCTGCGTCATGCTGCAAGCGTCGCATGGCCGACAGAGCTTCGCGGGCTGCCTTTTCGTTCTCGCTAGCCGATGCGATCAAGCCGTCAAACGATTTCAGCGTGGCACCCAAATCCACACCCTTGTCGCGCAAGACTTCGATGGCATCTCTCTTGGCTTGCTCAACCGATTGGCGCGCTTCGACCGCCGCATCCAAGGCTGACTCAGCGGCGTCGGTAGCCGTTTCCAGCGCCGATTGCGCCGCCTCACGGGCGCTCTGCCTGACCACATCGTTGACTTCGTTCTGGGCGCGGATCAGCTCGTCGCGGGCCCGCTCGATCTCGGCCAGAGCGCGGCCAAGCTCGCGTTGGCGCTCGGGTTCCGTGGCCCGGTCCTTCATGGCACTGACCACGCCCTTAGCCAAGTTGAGGGCGCGGTCGCCAAACGCCAGATTGATCTCACGCTGAATCGCCCTGCTCTCGGCCGCCGTGGAGCCGCTGTCCGACAAGCGTATGACCTGGATCGGCAGGGCAAACATCACCAGCAGGCCCAAGGTGGTCAAACCGAACAGAATCAAGCCCCACCAAGGCGTCTTGTGAATGAGGTCACCAATTGCTTTGAACATGATTCTGGCCGCTTCCTGCAAATTAGGGGTCGCACAACCGGTGGGTCGTGCTGGAATGGATGCAAGACTACCGTCAGCCCTTTGGATGAGCCAGCCCAAGCGGACGGATTGCAGAAGGCGTGGAATGAATCGACACAGGCAGGCAGCTTTAGCGCGGCCCAACGGCGGACCGCCGCCCTGCCAGCAGTTGGCTGGCCCGCTGCAGATCGGTCAAAGTGTCGATATCAGCCACGCAGCCTTCGTCATTCACCATGATTTCGATAGCTGACTGCGCCCGCAGTACGCTGCCCGCACCTTTGTCTCCAGACAGTTGAGCAAGTGCCGGGCCACAGCGTCGGGCAAAACCCACCGGATGGCCACGTTGCCCCTGAAACACCGGCACTACGGCCGGGTGATGCGCCAGCGCGGCGGCCACGGCACGCAGTGTTTGCGCTTCAACCAAGGGCAGATCGCCAGGGAGGATCAGCCAACCCTGTGCCCCTGATGTAGCCCGCACCGCAGCCGAGATGGAGTCGCCCATCCCGGCGTGACCCGCATCCTCCAGATGCCAGGGCAGACCGCTGGCCCGCACCGCGGCCAACGTATGCGCCAGCACAGTCTGGCCCTCCAGCAAGGCCTGCAGCTTGTGCGTCGGGCCTCCGGAAGCGATAAATCTCTCGCCCCGGCCGGACGCCAGCACGATCACGGTGGGCGCGCCCAACTCGATCACGACGTCCGGCACGGAACTCATTGCGCCATCGCGCGGGCGTTTTTGATCTGCACCATCTGTGCCACCACTGACACCGCAATTTCGGCCGGGGTCTTGGCATCGATCGCCAGCCCGACTGGCCCATGCAGGCGCGCCAACTCGTCAGACGTGACGTCAAAATGCTCAGCCAGGCGTTGCTTGCGGTTGGCCTGGTTGCGCCGCGATCCCAAGGCCCCAACATAGAAGGCCGGAGACTTCAAGGCCTCCATCAAAGCCATGTCATCGAGCTTGGGGTCGTGGCTCAGGGCCACCACCGCTGTGTGGGCGTCGGGCCTGAGTTCGCGCACCACATCGTCGGGCATGCCGGGTACGCGCCGGGCACCCAAACTGGCCAGGTCCAGCGTGCCGGCGTACTCCTCGCGCGGGTCACAGATCAGGACTTCAAAGTCCAGCATCACCGCCATCTGCGCCACCGCCTGCGACAGTTGACCCGCTCCCACCAACAACAAGCGCCACTTGGGACCAAACACGGTGGTCAGGCTCGCGCCGTCAAACGCCATCGCCTGGCCGCGCTGCGCGCGTGCCAGCGTGACCGCGCCACTGCGCAAGTCCACCGTGCGCGCCACCAGTTCGTGCGCGGCAGTGCGCGCGAGCAGCTGCTCGACCCAATCGGCATCCCGCAAGGGCTCCTGCACCAGCCGCAGGGTGCCGCCGCAAGGCAGACCAAAGCGCGCCGCCTCTTCCTTGGTGACGCCATAGGCAATGATGTCGGGGCCCGCGCCGGGCCGGTTACCTGGGGGTTCGCCACCATCTTGCATGGCCGCCTTGGTACGCGCAATCAAGTCGTCTTCCACGCAGCCGCCCGAGACTGAGCCGCTGACCAAACCGTCGCCACGCACCGCCAGCAGTGCGCCGGGCGGACGCGGCGCGCTGCCCCAGGTTTCGACCACGGTCACCAGCGTCACCGCGTGGCCGGCCCGCTTCCAGGCCAAGGCATCGGCCAACACTCTTAAATCCAGACTTTCCATCGACCCATCCTTCAGCCGCCAGGCTATTGGCACAAGTTTCTATACTGTCGTCATGACCAATATAGCCGACCTGCGAAAGAGCTACGAGCGCCATGAACTCAGTGAGAGCGCCTCGCACGGCGACCCCCTGCAGCAGTTTGACCAGTGGTTGCACGAAGCCATCGCCGCCGAAGTACCCGAGCCCAATGCCATGACACTGGCCACGGTCGGCAGCGACCTGCGTCCGAGCACCCGGGTGGTACTGATCAAGGGTTATGACGCGCAAGGCATCGTCTGGTACACCAACTATGCCAGCCGCAAGGGGCAGGAACTGGCCGGCAATCCCTATGCGGCGCTGCAGTTTCACTGGGTTGAGCTGGAGCGCGTGGTACGCATCGAAGGCGTGGTGCAAAAGGTCAGCAGCGAGGAGAGCGACGCCTACTTCCACACCCGACCGCTGGACTCACGCATCGGAGCATGGGCTTCGCCGCAGAGTCAGGTGATATCCGGGCGCAGCGTGCTGGTGGCCAATGCAGCCAAATACGGCGCTCAATTCCTGCTGCAGCCGCCGCGCCCGCCGCACTGGGGTGGCTACCGCCTTCAACCTGAGCAGTGGCAGTTCTGGCAAGGTCGCAAGAGCCGTTTGCACGACCGGCTGCGCTACACGCCCCAAGCCGGTGGCGGCTGGCTGCGCGAGCGGCTTGCCCCTTGAAGTGCCGTCGCAAGCTATGCGCCATGCCGCCATGTGGCGTCGGCAAATCGACGAGCGGACAAGTGCACGCAGAGCCCGAACCAGCCGTCAAGCCGATGCGGAGGACTTGGTCCCTGTGCCAGTTGCGCTCGGGACTGATTGCTTCGGAGTAGCCGACCTGGAGACGGCCGTCGCAGTGTTGTCAGGCACGCACGAGGCAGCTGCCTGCGCGGCGACGCCGTCGAAGCCCCACAGCATGGTGCCGTGAATGGCGAATGCGGCCCCCACTGCAAGGGCAAGTCCTATAACGCGGGTAGATCGGTCTGTGGTGTACGGCATGATGGTCCCTTCGTGCAAGCCGGTGTGGCTCGTTGGGAGCAAATGTAGTGACCCAGCGCGACCTTGGCACCCCCTTTGCGACCGGGTGCACGACGGCGCGACAAATCGCCTGCCGGCGCTGACGGACAGCCACCAGCATCGGTAGATATATCATCAAGCGTTTTTCACCACGCCCGCGGAAAAGCGAACGTCAGACATGGAGTCCCGATGACACTGCCGAACAGATTCGCAAAGGGAACCCGAGTTCGCCATATTTTCAAACCCGAATGGGGAGTAGGGCAACTATTGGAAGACAGCAACAGTGAGACGATCCGCATTTTTTTTGAGGGATCGGGCGAAAGAGCTATCCAATTGACAGCCTCGGAGAAGTTGACCGTAGTAACTGGCGTAGATGCACAGAGCTCACTGCTCGACAACTGTACCTTCCAGCTCCTGGAAAGTCCCGCCCAATGGTGACCATCGCACAGGCCAAGTTGCGGCTGCAAGAGTTGTTCCCGGGTGGGCTCCACGGTGAAAAAATGAAAAAGCACGAGCGCGGCTTCAAAGACGCACTCCGCCAGTTGGCTTCCGACTTGTACGCCGCGCCCACATTGCACAACCTGATGCAGGCTGGACAATATGCCGAGGTTGTGGAGCGGGCCTACAGCCTAGTGAAGCAAAGCAGCAACAGCTTCCCAGCCCCGTTCGAGAAAATGGCCTTTGGCAACGGCATCAAAGACCACGCACGACAAAGGGAGTTTGCCGAGGCCTTCTGCGCGTGGGTGCTACCCGAGCAACCCACACAACCCGCATTTGAAGTCTTTGCCACCGAACTGCGCCACCTGGGCTGTGCCAAATGGCCCATCCTCACCGCTTACCGCTTCTTACTGCACCCGCAGACTGACGTCCTTATCAAACCCGCCAACCTGGCCAATGCTGCTGAAATGGCACGATTTGAAATCAACTACCGCAGCGAGTTGAATTGGCTTACCTATTTCTCGGTCATGGACTTCTACGAATACATGCGCAAAGGCATTGTCGATCTGGACCCGAAAGACAACATAGACGTACAGAACTTCATCTGGTGCATCGACCCGGATCAATACCCTGTTTGACGAAGAGGTCCTACCGAACTCCTTTCCGGCTTAGATTGTCTAGCAGCCAAGGCTGGCATGGAACAAACAGGTCTGTCAAACAAAAGCACAAATGTGACCATGTCAACTCAACGCTATTCCGTTACCCCACACCCCATCGAGACCCTAATGACTTGGGTGAAGTCCGGTGAAATCGCGATTCCCGAGATTCAGCGACCGTTTGTCTGGGAAGCGACCAAAGTGCGCAATCTGCTGGACTCGTTGTATCAGGGCTATCCGGTTGGTTACCTGATCGCATGGCGCAACCACGCAGTGAAGCTCAAGGACGGCACCACGTCGGCCGGCAAGCGCATCCTGATCGACGGCCAGCAGCGGGTATCGGCCTTGATGGCGTCCCTGCTCGGTATCGAGGTGCTGAACGACGACTACGAGACGGTGCAAATCCGCATCGCGTTCAACCCGCAGGAAGAGAGCCTTCGAGGTGTCGAACCCGGCGATCCAGAAGAACGCGGCCTGGCTGCCCGATGTCGCCAAAGTGTTCGATCCAGCAGTGAGCTTGTTTCAGCTGGTCAGTGACTATGCGCATCAAACGCCGGTGTATCACAGAACGACGTGTTCAAGGTCGTTGAAAGCTGCGCGGTATTGTGCACAACCACGTTGGCATCATTGAACTGTCGGAGAACCTTGACATCGAGACGGTGACGGACATTTTCATCCGCGTCAACTCCGCTGGTTCGCCTCTCTCCCAGGCGGACTTCGCCATGTCCAAGATTGCCGTCAATGAGTCCTATGGCGGTAACACACCGCAAAGCCATCGACTATTTCTGTCATCTGTCGGTGGCACCAGAGTTTCTGACAAAGATCAAGAGGGCGACAAGGCATTTGCCGAGTCCGAATTTTTTGACAAGATGAAGTGGATCGCCGATGTGAATGACGACATCTATGACCCAAGCTACACCGACATGTTGCGTGTGGCCTTCACCTCAGAATTCGGGCGCGGCAAACTACAAGACTTGGTGGCCTTGCTGTCTGGCCGGAATTTCGAAACCAAACAATACGAAGAGTCGATTACCGAAGAGTCTTTCAGCAAATTGAAGAATGGCATTCTGGCTTTCATCAACAAGACGCACTTCGACCGCATCACGATGATTCTGAGATCTGCAGGCTTCATCACCAGCAAGCTGATCAACAGCCAGAACGCGGTGAACTTTGCATACATCCTCTACCTCCGTGGCCGCGCTGAGGGCGTTGCTCCGGCTAATCTGGAGCGGGCGGTACGTCGGTGGTATGCGATGTCGGTTCTGCGCGGACGTTATAGCGGCTCCCCAGAATCGACTTTTGACTTCGACATCCGCCAGATAGACAGCAAAGGCGTGCTGACTTTTGTCGATACCGTCATCCCCAACGAATTGCCGGACAGTTTCTGGACTGGAATGCTCCCCCAGTTTATGGATACCTCATCGATCAGCAGCCCTTTTTCCTCTGCTATCAGGCGGCGCAGGCCAAGTTGGGAGATAAAGGTTTCCTTTCACGCGACATCACGGTGACCGATCTACTGCTCAATCGGGCCGACGTGCATCACCTGTACCCGCGCCAGCATCTGAAAGAAGATCTGAAATTCACCAAGGGGACATACAACCAAATTGCCAACTACGTGGTGGCACAAAGTGAGATCAACATTGCCATAGGCGCAAAAAAACCGGCCGACTATTTCAAAGAACTGGCAGAGCAATGCAACGGCGGCATTAAACGGTACGGCGGAATCACAGACAAATTCGAGATGTTGGTGAATCTGACAGCAAACTGTATCCCAGTCGCGATGTTGGACGGTGAGATCAAAGAGTTTGGCGAATTTCTGGAGGAGCGTCGAAGGCTGATGGCGCTGAAGATCAAGGCGTGGTTCGATGTCTTGTGATTGAAGGACCTGAAACCGTGAGCCCGTCGAAAGACAAACTTCCCCCACACTGGCAGGCCTTCTTCGCCCGCCTGCAATACGCTTTGGGCAAAATGAAAGAAGACCAGTTTCTGGTGCTCACGCTCAAGGAAACCAACCGCTTCGTCCAGTTTGCCGCCCAGGGTGCATCGGGTATGAGGGTTGAAGCGACCAGCAACCACTTCCTGCCTGGCCGGGACCAGCTCGATACGAAGCAAATCGCTGCTCTGGTTGCCATGGGCTGGAACATGCCCACGGGTTCGCCCAACCAAGCCACACCTCAGAACGACCCAAACGGCTCGTCCAACTTCTTTCTGGACATGCCAAATCCTATTGATTTTGCGCAGCTTGCCACTTTGGCCATCCTCTCTTTGACGAAGGTGCTCGGCGTTCCCCATGAAGGATTCTTGCAATATGCGGCGTATGACTACGCAGGCAACACTCACGCCGTCCCCGAGCTGAAGATAAAACGCGAAATTCGTGATCCGAACCTAGAAATGAACGAACTGGCAGATCGACTGCTGGGCGTGCTGCACGAAGCCACTGATATCCCTGACTTGGCCTTTAATGATGATGGCGATGTTCGGCTGCAAGCACATGGCTTGCCGCTATACATCCGACTGATCGGCCAACCGCCAATGGTTCGATTCGTCTCGCCGCTGTTGAAAGACACGCGTCCCACTCGAAAACTTCTGAATTTGGTCAACCTTTTGAACCTAAACGCGGGGCCAGCGCGCTACTTGGCGCATAAAAACACTGTGCTGGCTGTTCTGGATATTCCAGCCTGGCCACTACAGGCCGACCATGTTGCCGCCAGTTTGGATGAATTCGGAGCAGCGCTTCCGGGTTCGGTTGCGTGGTTGCAGGCGGAGCTTGGCTCGGCGGCAGGGTTGGGAAAGAAGACTCATTAGTCGCGTATGTGGGCCATGCCCGACCTGATGGCCGAGACGATGAAGCAAGAGATTGGCCACCCATGCGCCGGTACCAACAGTGCCTGCGTGCCCAGCCCGACCGGTGCCACGTTGCACGCGCTGGACTACCACGCGGTGCTGGACAGCGACGTGCAAAAAGACCTGGAGAAGACCAACTACGGGAAGTCCCGCTCTGGGCTCTTGGCCAACCTGCTGCAAATCCCGGTCACCGCCGCGCCCAACTGGAGCGACGCCGAAAAGCAGCAGGAACTGGACAACAACGCCCAAGGCATTCTGGGCTATGTAGTGCGCTGAATCGATTGGGGCCATCTCTCCAGACATTGGGCGGGTGTCGGCACCAACAAGTTTCCTGAGCTGAAGCTCCTCCAGGTCTTCAGCTTTTGAGTCACATTTTCCGTCCTTGTAGTTGGAGAAGGCCATCAGCCCTTTGGTCCATCGATCCAGGGCGCCAGCGACTCGATCGGACCCGGATGTCCAAACAAGAAACCCTGGTAGTTGTAGCAGCCTTCGCCGCGCAGGAAATCGCGCTGCTCGGGGGTCTCCACGCCTTCGGCGATCACCGTCATGCCCAGGCTCTGACCCAGGGCGATGATGGCGCTGGCAATAGCCGCGTCGTCCGGGTTGGTCAGCGCATCACAGAGAAACGACTGGTCGATCTTGAGCTGGTCCAGCGGCAGGCGTTTGAGGTAGGTCAGTGACGAGTAGCCGGTACCAAAATCGTCCAGCGAGAAGCCCACCCCGCGACGCTTGAGTGCGGCCATTTTGCGGATGATGTCTTCGACGTCACTGACCAGCAGACTTTCGGTCAACTCCAGTTTGAGGCGTGTTGCGGGCGCACCGGTCTTTTGCAGCAGCGCCAAGACCTCGTCGACGAAGTGTTCACGGTGAAACTGACGCGGACTGACGTTGACTGCCAAAGTCAGATGAGCGGTGTCGACCTGGCCGGCCCACAGCGCCAACTGCGTGCATGCGGTCTCCAGGACCCAGCTTCCAAGCGGCAGGATCAGCCCGGTCTCTTCCGCCATCGAAATGAACCTCCCCGGCATCACCAGGCCAAGCTGCGGGTGTTGCCAACGCACCAAGGCCTCGGCACCGGTCAAGCGGCCTTGATCGTTCACCTGCGGCTGGTAGTGCAGGCGCAGCTGGTCGTGCTCGAGGCCGTGTCGCAGATCCACCTCAAGCGCGGCGCGGGCGCTCACGCTCGCCTGCATGGCCGGGTCGAAAAACCGCATCGTATTGCGACCACCGTCCTTGGCCTGGTACAGCGCCAGATCGGCACGCTTGAGCAATTCGTCGACCGAGTCCTGATGATCGTCAAACAGCGCAATACCCAGGCTGCCGGTGCCATGGTGCACCAGCGTATTGAAATAGTAGGGCGAGCGCAGCGCGGCCAGCACTTTTTCGCCAACGGCCTCAGCCTGGGCGGCGGCATCGGTCGCGTTGGCACTTAGGTTTTGCAGCATCACGACGAATTCGTCTCCGCCCAAGCGCGCGACCGTGTCGCCTTCACGGATGGCAGCGTTGAGGCGTGCGGCCACTTGCTGCAACAGAGAATCACCCTGTGCGTGGCCTTTGGTGTCGTTGAGCGTCTTGAAGTGATCCAGATCGATAAACAGCAGGGCCCCGTGGCTTTGGTTGCGCCTGGCGCTGGCCAGGGCCTGCTTGAGGCGGTCGGTCAGCATGCGTCGATTGGGCAAATTGGTCAGCGGGTCGTAAAAAGCGAGTTGCCGAATCTCCGCCTCCGCCGCCTTGCGCACGGTGATGTCCGACAGCATGCCGACATAGTGCGTGACCGTGCCTTTCGCATCACGCACCGCGGAAATTGCCAGCCACTGCGGAAACACTTCGCCGTTCTTGCGTCGGTTCCACAGTTCACCTTGCCAAACGCCATGGCGAAGCAAATCGCCCCACAACGCGTCGAAGAAAGCACTGCTGTGTCGGCCGGACTTGAGCAAACTGGTGTTCTTGCCAACCGCCTCGTCGGCGCTGTAACCCGTGATCTCGGTAAAGGCGTGGTTGACCCGCTCAATGGTGCCGCTCGGGTCGGTGATCACCATTCCTTCCTGCGCGTCGAAGGCCGCAGCCGCAATACGCAGTTCCCCCTCGGCGAGTTTGCGACTGGTGATGTCGCGCACATAGGCGCTAAAGGTGAATGCGCCATGACGCCGCAGCGCCGCCACGGTCAGTTCGATCGGGAACTCGGAGCCATCGGCACGCATGCCGGTAACCTCAACCCGGCGTCCAATAATCGATGGCTTCGACGTACGCACGTAGCGCGCCATGCCGTCGCGATGCGCTTGCCGACTGCGCTGCGGAACGATCAACTCGGCGACTTCGCGCCCCATGGCTTGAGCCGCGGTATAGCCAAAGATCGCCTCGGCCTGGTGGTTCCAGCCGATCACACAGCCATCCTGGTCCATGTTGATGACGGCATCGAGTGCCGCGTCAAGCAGCAACTTGGTCCGCTCCAGGCTGTCGTTGAGCGCGTTCACAGTGTCATGCAGCTCGACTTCGGCTTGCCTCATCTTGGTGACTTCCCGGTCAATCACCACCAGCGCGCTGCGCTCACCGGCCTCGTCGCGAAGCGCGACCATGCGCACTTCGAATACGCGCACGCGGTCAGCCTCGTTGACCATGCGCTGCTGCACCAGAACGGGTTCGGGCGAATTCCACGCCTTCTCATCCTCAATGATGCAGGCTCGATGCAACTCTCGGTAGGCCGGTCGCTCGACGGCCATTTGATCGTCGGTTTTGCCGTACCAGTCAAACTCCTGAAACCTGAAGCGGCGCTGGCCCGCCTCGTTGGCAATCAGCCAGCGCCCCTGCCCGTCCTTGAAGAAGATCGCATCGGGGATGGCTTCAATCAGCGCAGTCAAACGGTCCTTGGCGACGCGCTGCGCCAGGTCGTTGCGCCAACGCTCGGTGATGTCCTGCAGAGAACCGACGCAGCGTTCAGCCCGGCCGTGGCGGTCAAACACAAGATCAAGCTGGCTGTGCACGCGACGGACCTCGCCGCCCACCAGAATTCGGAATTCGAGGTCGTAACGCCGCCCCTTGATCGCCTGGCGCCAGTGACGTTCCAACTCGGAACGGTCATCGGGATGGACATGGTCCATAAACCTCTGCAAGTCGACGGCCGTGCCCACGGGAACCCCAAAGATGCGATAGGTCTCAGCCGACCAGATCACCGGGCTTTGGCGCGTCAGGCGCCCCTGGGTCAGATCCTGCACCCAGCTTCCCACACGGCCGGCGGCCTGCGCACGTTTCAGATCGGTCTCACTGGCTTCCAGCTCGGCAGTGCGAACAGCCACCAGCGCCTCCAAATGACGTTCGTGTGCGCGCAATTCACTCAGGAGCTTGCACAACAGGGCCAGCGCGACGCTAAACACCAAAGCGGCCGCAACCTTGGCAGGCAGGCCCCACGACGCCACCCACGCCTGCAGCGGCCCGGTGTCGTGCGGTCCAACGGGATGGGCGGCACCGTACCCGATGACTACAGCGCAAACCAGCAACGCCAACAAAAACACCAAGACCGCCACCACGCGCGGCGTCAGCCGTTGACGCGACTCAGCGGGCACCATGATGAAAGCAAAGAACAAAGGGGTGCGCGACGACCCGACCCCACGCTACGGGGGCCCACAAGAAATGACCTGTCAGGGCTCGGATACTCAAGCGCATAGTGACCGCAGTGCGGACCAGTCGGTTAACCCTGGGCGAAATTCTTGTGCGTTTCGCCCATTATCGGGTCGTTTGTCCACCTGGCGCTGACACCGAATGCGTCTCGGTCGGCGCGTACCCAGCGCTAGAACTGCCCTTGTAAGCCCACCTTGATGCTGCGCCCTGGCAGCGGCGCCTTGCCCGGCGCGGTATGCGTCAGGATCGAGCTGGCCGAGTAGGCCAGAACATCGCCCGCATTGTCCAGCCGCGCAAACAGCAACAGGTTCGCAGCGCCGGCTTGCAGGCG
Organism: Candidatus Rhodoferax odensensis; assembly: GCA_016718405.1. GTDB lineage: Bacteria > Pseudomonadota > Gammaproteobacteria > Burkholderiales > Burkholderiaceae_C > Rhodoferax_D > Rhodoferax_D odensensis. The sequence continues at coordinate 306,764 of JADKDJ010000005.1, read as the reverse complement.
GTGCGTCAGCGCCGCATTCCACAATGTGTAGGCGCTGACCGGCAGTTGACCACTGGGCAGGCGCGTTTGCGCCGCCGGGTGGTCTTGGTCCGCAGCAGCAGCTCGGTGCCGGAGTACTGCGTCACGGGCGCGATCAGGTCGGTCGCGCCGAGCGGATTGCCGGTGACGGTCACGGGCGCCAGTGTGGTCGCGCCAGCCGGTTGCGCCTGGGCGCAAAAGTACGAGAGTGAGCCCACCGACAGGAGGGCGAGTGAAAATCTTTTCATGAAGAAGGTCCGTTGAATCGAGACAACAAGGCATGCGCCAACGCTGACCAAAGGATCAGCGGGCGGCCACTGGGGAGATGGATTCAAGGAACGGTAGGAGGGCCACGCGCCAGAAACTGCGCGTGCCAGCGGGCCACGGCCAGGCCCCAAAGAACCGAAAGAACACAGGATTGCAGCACCAGCGGCAGCAGCTCGGCCACCACGGCGGGCAGCGCGTCAGCGTGACTGACCTGGTCATAGAGGCGGCACTCGGTCGGGCTGTCCGAATGACCGAACGCTGCCATGAGGAAATCGCCGTGGCCACGCTCGTGCAAGGCGGAGTGCTCGGACGCCGCCAGCCATTGCGCCTGCGACCCCTGCCCCTTGAAGCCGCCGTGCACAACGCCATGCAGCAGTCCCCAGGTCTGGCTGAGCACCAGGGCCAACGCCAACGCGAGTGCGCCGCCCAGGGCCGCCCCATGGCGCTGACCATTTCCCGGTACCAGCCAAGCCATCGGTTTACTTCACCGGCACCGCATCGGTCATGCGGTAGTACAGGCCGTAGGGGTCATCGGCCAGCACCAGAAAACGACCTTCCACCACCACCGGCTCCATGCTGTACTTCACCGGCGTCTTGGTCTTCACCTCCACCATGCTCTCCGGGCCGCCGGGCACACAAAAGCCGCAGGTCATGGGCACTGAACTCAGCAGAAAGTGGGTTTGCTTCTCGCCCGGCTCCAGCGGCATCATGAAGCCCTGAATGCGTTGGCTCCTCTGGTGCAGAGCCAACACCGGCGCCGGAAACACCGGCAGCAAGCGGTTCTTCTCGGGTCTGGTCTTCACTGTGGTCAGCACCGACCAGGCCACCACGTCCGTACGCTGCGGCAGGGGGGCAAAGGGGCTGTCCGGGCTGTGCACGCCCGGGCCACTGCCACTGGGAATGCCGCCGGCAATCGGCGGGCTCAGCTGCGCCACGGCCACCGGCGGCAACAGGGCCATCAACAAGCTCAGGACCATCGTGATGCACTTCATGGCCTTACCTCGAGTGTGTCTCAATGTTCATGTTTCATGCCGCAACTCTTGCCAATAGCAAGACCCTTGCAGACGGCCTGAAGTTCCTTCTGACAGGTGTCTTCTGGCTTGCCAGACTCCAAGCATTTTGCGGCGGCCTCGTGGGCGGCAGCCATCGCGCGGTGGCGGGCAATGTCCTGCTTTTTCTCGGCTTCGCCATGTTTCTCAGCTGCTACACAAACCGTAGCAGACATGGCAATGCACAAAAGGACTGTGGCTATCTTCTTCATGTAAATCACCTTGTGTTCAAGAGTTCACCGGCATCCACCCGGTAGGCACCGATTGCCGGAATCAGCGCCGCGACAATGGCCACCATGGCCGCCACCAGCGGTATCCACGCCTCGGCCGCAACCAGCAACCAGCCACTCACCGGCAACGACTTCTCGGCCTGAAGCATCAAGCCTACCAGAGCTGTCAAGAGGTGACCGCCGAGCAATCCCAGCGCCGAAGCCAGCAGCGCCAACCACAGCGCCTCGCACGCCAGCAGCGCGGCCAGTTTGCCGGGGCTGGCTCCCAGCATGCGCAGTGTGGCCAGGTCATAGCGGCGCTCGCGCACCGCATTCCACAGAGCGATGAACACGCTCAAGCCGGCCGTCAGCAGCAAGACCGCACCAAACCCGCGCAGCACGTCGGTGCCAACACCGATGAGGCGCAGCAAGCGGGTCACTTCCACCGCCGGGGCCGCTGCCTGCATGCCGGTGGCGCTGTTGACATAACGCGGCAGTGTCACGGCCGCCAACGGGCTTGTGTACTGGATCAGCGCCATAGTGACTTCGCGCTCGGCCGCCATCGCCGCACGATCCGACTCGTCTTGCGCCTGCGCCTTTTCATGAACTTGCCAGACCGACTCGGTCGCCGTGAGGATCAACCGGTCGAGCACACATTGGCAGGCAGCGAGGACGCCGCTGACCACAAAGGCGTTGTCACCGTGCGCGTGGCCACCACTGCCCAGGCCGTGCGTACCGACGAATTGCTGACCAACTTTGAGCCCGGTTGTACTGGCCACGCTGGCGCCCAAGACGGTTTGCATCGGCGCCTGCCACAGACCACCCTGGACCACCGTGGCACCGTAGTGCTGCACGTAGTGCGGCGTCGTTCCGACCAGTCGAAACCCCTGAAAACTATCGCCCAGGCTCAGGGGAATCAGTTTGGCCACGCGCGGGTCCTGGCGCAACGCGTCAACCTCCGCCAGGGCAATGTTGCCGGGGGGCACGTCGATGTGAAAGACACCTGCCAGAATCAGTTGAATCGGGCTGCCCTTGGCACCGACCACCAAGTCAATGCCGGCCAGATCGCGCTCAAACGCACGGTCAATCTGTTCGGAGACCAACAACACCAAGGTGATGGAAGCCAATCCGAGCGACAGCAGCAGCAGGTTGAGCGCCGCGGCCAGCGGTCTGGCCCACAAATAGTTAAACGCCAAAACCAGCGTCTTCATGGCGCCGACTCCTGTACCAGACCTGGCTGCGGGCTTGCCCGGCCGCGCAGTTGCAGCACCTGGGCCTGCGCCAGCGCCACCATCACACGCGCGTCGTGGGTGGCAACCACCAGCGAAGCGCCACAACGGCTGGCCGTGGCCTGCAGCAGCGTCAGCGCGTCGCGCGCATTGTCGTCATCGAGGCTGGCCGTGGGCTCGTCGGCAAGGATCACTTTGGGAGCGAGCAACACGGATCGCGCCAGCGCCACGCGCTGCGCTTGACCGCCCGAGAGCTGCGCGGGCTTGCGCACAGCCAGCTCGGCCACGTCCAGCGCGGCCAGCGCGGCGTCAATGGCGCGGTTGTCACGGGCCAAGCCGGCAGCGAAGTAGGCCAATGCCAGGTTGTCCGCCACGCTCAGGGCCTCGCTCAGGTGCAGGCGCTGCGGCAAAAACCCGACGTGCCGCGCTCGCCAGGCATCGCGCGCCGGCCCGGCAAGCTCACCCAAGGACTGCCCCGCCACCGTGATGACGCCGCTGCTGGCGCCACGCAAACCCGCCGCCAGCGCCAACCAGGTGGACTTGCCCGCGCCGGAGGCGCCGCGCACCAGCAAGACACCGCCCTGCGGGAGCTCGACGTCGGCAAAACCCAACAAGGGTCCGTCGGGATACTGGTACTGCAGAGCCCGAGAAGAAATCATGCGACGAATCTGCCCGCAACAGCGCACACCCTGGCACACCGCTCCCACATGATGATTGCCCGCGGGTTCACGCCTTGAGCAGTCGCGAAAAGGTCTTGCGAAACTTGGCCACTTTGGGCGCCGCCACAGCCATGCAATAACCCTGGTTGGGATTCCTGGCGAAGTAGTCCTGGTGGTAGTCCTCGGCCGGCCAGTAGTTGGCCAGCGCTGCCACCTCGGTCACGATCGGCTGCTGATAGACCCCGCTGTGAGTCATCTCGCCGATGATCTCGCGTGCAAGCGCTTCGTGATCGGGGTGCGACCAGTAGATGCCGCTGCGGTATTGGGTGCCGCTGTCTGCGCCCTGGCGATTCAGCGTAGTCGGGTCGTGGATCACGAAGAACACTTCCAGGAGCTCACGTGCGCTCACCTGTGCCGGATCAAAAGCCAGTTTGACAACCTCGCAGTGGCCGCTGTCACCTCGGCACACTTGCTCATAGCTTGGCTGAGGCGTGTGGCCATTGCAATAGCCACTTTCGACGTCCATGACGCCCCGGACATTGACAAAAACGGCCTCGGTGCACCAGAAGCAGCCTCCGCCCAAGGTGATCGTTTGCACGGTGTCTGACATAGTGTCTCCTGATAGGTGGCGGGGTCGTTGAAAGGCTCCCATGGTGCGCATGCCGACAGTTCCATGCCGACCGGGCATCTTACGCGGGCGCACCATTTGACCCGTGATGACTCATGGTAATCCCTAGGCCTTGAGGGTCCACTTTCTAGGTTTTCCTGCCACGTCATACCAGTATCATCGGTGCCACGACGCAGTGGCCCGGTCGAGGAACGGCCTGTGGTGGCGGGTTGGCCCGCTTTGGCCCGCGCGCACCAATTCATTGAATTGAAAGAACTACAACATGTCGTTGCTCAAGGCTCTTCTGCTCGTCACGCTCGCGAGCGTGTTTACCCCGGTTGCCACAGCAGCCAGCGTGGATATCGGCGGAATCAGCATCGATGACAGTGTTGCCATCTACAACAACACGCTGCGCCTCAACGGCGCGGGCTTGGCGGGCGGCGCCAAGACCCCCCACTATGTTGTCAATGTCTACGCCCGAGCGCCATTTTCGAACCTGGATGAACTCCTCAAGACGCCTGGTCCCAAACGACTGGTGGTGACGGCCGTGCGCGACCTTGACACCGGCGGGATCGTCAAGCTGTTCACACGTGGCGTCAACGACGCCGCCACGAAAGGCGACATCGCCAAGCTGGTCCCTGGCTTAGGTAACCTCGAAAACATCTTCCGCGCCAACAAGGTCATTCGAAAAGGCGAAGTGATGACGATGGATTGGGTCCCCATCACTGGCCTGGTCATCTACATTGGCGGCAAGGTTCAAGGCGCGCCATTCAAGGAACCCGAGTTCTTTCGTGGCGCAATGTCGATCTGGATGGGCGATGCACCCATGGATGCCCCACTGCGGGACGCGCTGCTGGGTCGTGCCGGCACGCCCCCGCCGAGCGGACGCTGAGGGCTGAGCGGGATCACGCAACAACCGGTAATGGAGACGTTGATGGGTTGACGCAGGAATGCCCGATTGGTACACTAATAACCAATCAGTCATTAATTCATGCCATCCCTTTCGACTCTGATCTGCGACAGCGTTTGCGCGCCGCACGCCAAACGTGAACGGCGCAAGGACGCGCGCCCCGGCGAACTGCTGGAGGCGGCGCTGGACCTGTTCGTGGAAAAAGGCTTTGCTGGCACGCGCGCTGAAGAGGTGGCCAAACGGGCCGGCGTCTCCAAGGGGACGCTTTTCCTGTACTTTGCCAGCAAAGAGGAACTGTTCAAGGCGGTGGTGCGGCAGAACATTTCCGGGCGCTTTGGCGAGTGGAATGCCGAGTTCGACTCGTTTGAGGGCAGCACCGCAGACATGTTGCGCTTCTTCATGGGCATGTGGTGGCAGCGCGTGGGTTGCACCAAGGTCTCGGGCATCACCAAGATGATGTTGACCGAGGCCGCCAACTTTCCCGAGCTGGCGCACTTCTATCAGCAGGAAGTGATCGCACCTGCGCACGAGCTGATACGACGCATGTTGCAGCGCGGCGTGGACCGCGGTGAATTCGGGCCAATCGACATGAACTACGGCATCTACGTGGTACTGGCTCCCATGATCTTCCTGCAGATCATCATGAATTCGAAAGGTGGTTGCCTGACCGATGGGCAGCACGCGGCGCTGGTGCCAGAACAGTACATTGCCGTACAGGTCCAGTCCATTCTCGACGGTTTGCTGGCGCGCCCGGCCGAGACCTTCAATCAACATGGTTCAGAACCAGCATCGCCTCGTGCGAACTTGGTCAAGCCGGCAAAGACATAGGCAGAGGACTTTTCACGATGAAACGCTGGTTCAAATGGGGCATAGCGTCCCTGGTTGTGGTGCTGCTTGCCATTGGCGTAGCGCGAGCACTGGCCACTCGCAAAGCGCAGCAGGTGGCACTGGCCGAGCAAATCGCGCAACGCGCCCAGACCGTGCTTGAGCTGTCGCCCGCTGACGTATTACAGGCCAGCACACGCGAACTGGTACTGAGCCTGGCCGTTTCGGGACCACTCAAGGCGGTCAACACGGCCCTGGTCAAGGCGCGTGTGGCAGGCGAACTCCAGGGTCTGACCATTCGCGAGGGTGAACTCGTCCAGGCCGGGCAAGTCGTGGCGCGGGTCGAACCAACCGAATACTTCGCGCGGTTGCGGCAGGCCCAGCAGCAGGCAGCCTCGGCCAAAGCACAGGGCGATATTGCCCAGCGCAGCTTTGACAACAACCGCTCGCTGGTCGATCAGGGCTTTATCTCGAAGACCGCCCTGGACACCTCCAGCGCCAGCCTCGCTGCAGCCCAGGCCACTTACCAGGCGGCCCAGGCCGCCGTTGACATGGCGGCCAAGGCCTTGGATGACACGGTGCTGCGTGCGCCGATTTCGGGCACGGTATCGCAGCGCCTGGCACAAAACGGCGAACGCGTGGGCGTTGATGCAAGAGTGCTCGAAATCGTCGATCTGAGTCGCCTGGAGTTGGAGGCCAGCGTCAGTGCCGCTGAATCCATGGATGTGCGCGTCGGCCAGAGCGCCAAGCTGCGCGTGGAAGGTACCAACCAGGTCGTCACAGCCCGCGTGGTGCGTATCAACCCCAGTGCAGTGGCGGGCAGTCGCGCGGTGCTGGTGTACCTGGCGATTGACAATCCCAGCAGCCTGCGCTCCGGGCTGTTTGCGCAGGGCTCACTGGAGCTTGGCCGCAAGCAGGCGCTGACCGTGCCACTCAGCGCCGTGCGCAGCGACAAGCCCGAGCCCTATGTGCAAACGCTAGTCAACCAGGCCGTCAAGCACCAACCGGTGACCTTGGGCGAGCGCGGCGCATTCGACGCCGGCACGATGGTGGCGGTGACGGGGCTGCCCGAGAGCGCAACCTTGCTCTCAGGCTCGGTGGGGGCGCTGCGCGAAGGCACTGCCGTAAAACTCAGCGCCGTCGCCAAGTAGCCCCACCATGTGGTTCACCCGCGTCAGCCTCAAGAATCCGGTCTTTGCAACCATGGTCATGCTGGCCATAGTGGTGCTGGGCCTGTTTTCCTACCAGCGCCTGCAGATCGATCAGTTCCCCAACGTTGACCTGCCGGTGGTGGTGATCAGCACCGACTACCCCGGCGCCTCGCCGGAGGTGGTGGAAAGCGAAGTTACCAAGAAGATCGAAGAAGGCGTCAACTCGATCGCCGGCATCAACGCCCTGACCTCGCGCAGCTACCAGGGTCAGTCGGTTGTCATCATCGAGTTTCAACTCCACATCAATGGCCGCAAGGCGGCCGACGATGTGCGCGAAAAGGTATCGCTGCTGCGGCCCAATCTGCGCGCCGAAGTGAAGGAGCCCCGCATCCTGCGGTTTGACCCGTCGAGCCGCTCGATCTGGTCAGTGGCCGTACTGCCCGCCGCAGCCGGCGCGTCGAGCAAAGCACTTTCACCGGTGGAGCTGACCAATTGGGCTGATCAAGTTCTGAAGAAAAGGCTTGAGAACGTGCGCGGTGTGGGCTCGGTCACGGTGGTGGGCGGCACCAAGCGCGAGATCAACATCTACCTGGATCCAAGGGCCCTGGAGAGCTACAGCGTGACGCCTGATCAGGTCGTCACCGCCGTACGCGGCGAGAACCAGGACGTTCCGGTCGGTGCAATTCGCTCGGCGCAGCGCGAACTAGTGGTGCAGATCGACGCCCGCATGCAGCGCCCGGAGGACTTCGGCCGAATCATCGTCACACGCAAGAACGGCGCCCCGGTGCGGGTCGATCAAGTCGCGCGCGTGGTTGACGGCGCCCAGGAAGCGGAGAGCCTGGCGTTGTACAACGGCTCGCGTACCCTGCTGTTGAGTGTGCAAAAAGCGCAGGACGAGAACACCATCGCGGTGATCGACGGCCTGATGCAGACCGTGCGTGAGCTCAAGGACCAGGTGCCCGCCGGCATCCGTCTGGAGCCGGTTACAGATGGGTCTCGCCAGATCAGGGTCGCGGTGGAGAATGTGCGCCGCACACTGATCGAGGGAGCGCTGCTGACGATCCTGATCGTGTTTCTGTTCTTGAACTCCTGGCGCTCCACCGTGATCACCGGCCTGACCTTGCCGATCGCGCTGATCGGCACATTCCTGTTCATGAACATGTTTGGCTTCACCATCAACATGATCACCCTGATGGCGCTCTCATTGTGCGTAGGTCTGCTGATTGACGACGCCATCGTCGTGCGCGAGAACATCGTGCGCCATGTGCAGATGGGCAAGGCTCCCTACCAGGCCTCCATGGATGGCACCCAGGAAATCGGCCTGGCGGTACTGGCCACCACACTTTCGATTGTGGCCGTGTTCCTGCCGATCGGATTCATGGGCGGCATCATCGGCAAGTTTTTCCATGAGTTCGGCATCACGATCGTCGCCGCAGTGCTGATCTCGATGTTCGTGAGCTTCACGCTCGACCCAATGATGTCCTCAATCTGGCACGACCCCAGCATCGAGGCGCATGGACGCCATGGCCTCAATGCCGACGGCACGCGGCGCGCGCTGACGCTGTACGACAAGACCATTGGCCGCGTCACGGGCGCATTCGACCACCTCACCGACAGCCTGTCCGAAAGCTACCAGGGTATTTTGCGCTGGTCCCTACAGCACAAGCTGGCCACGTTGCTGGTGTCCCTGGCGATTTTTGTGGCCAGCATTTTCATGGTGCCGCTGCTGGGCACCGAGTTCGTGCCCAAAGCTGATTACTCCGAGACCTCGCTGAACTTCTATACCCCGGTCGGCTCCTCGCTGGAAGCGACCGAGGCCAAGGCACGCCAGGTTGAAGGCATCTTGCGGCAGTTCCCCGAAGTGCGCTACACCCTGGCGACCATCAACACCGGCAATGCGCAAGGAAAGATTTACGCCAGCATCTATGTGCGGCTGGTCGACCGCAGCGAGCGCCAGCGCAACGTAGACGAACTCTCGGCTGCCATGCGCGAGCGCCTGCGCCAAGTGCCCGGCATGACCGTCACGCACGTGGGCTTGCTCGACCCGGTGGGCGGACAGAAGCAGATTGAGTTCTCGATTCAGGGCCCGGATCAGGACGAACTCGAACGAATCGCCCAGGGCGCACTGGAGAAGGTGCGCACGATTGCAGGGCTGGTAGACCTGGATTCCAGCGTCAAACCCAATAAACCAACCGTTGATATATCGGTGCGGCGCGACGCGGCGTCCGATCTCGGCCTGTCCGTGGGCCAGGTTGGCAACGCTTTGCGCACGCTGGTTGCGGGGCAAACGGTGGGCAACTGGCGTGCCAGCGACGACCAGACTTACGACGTCAACGTGCGCCTGGCACCCGAGGCCCGCAACCAGGCGCAAGACCTGGAACGGTTGCCCTTCGCCGTCACCAATAGCCAGGACGGCAGCGTTCGCATCGTGAGGCTGAACCAGATCGCCAGCGTCACCGAGTCGACCGGCGCCAACCAGATCAACCGGCGCGACCTGACGCGCGAGGTGGCCATCAACGCCAATGTGTACAACCGCTCGGCGGGTGAAGTCTCCAACGACATCAAGGCCGTCATGGATGGCGTCAAACTGCCGCCCGGCTACAGCTACAAGTTCGGTGGTTCCACCAAAAACATGACCGAGTCTTTTGGCTACGCCATCTCCGCGCTGGTCCTGGCGATTGTGTTCATCTACATGATCCTGGGCAGCCAGTTCAAGAGCTTCCTGCAACCTCTGGCGCTCATGACGTCACTGCCCCTGACCCTGATCGGCGTTGTGCTCGCTCTGCTGATGTTCCGCTCAACACTGTCGATGTTCTCCATCATCGGGGTAGTGATGCTGATGGGTCTGGTGACCAAGAACGCGATCTTGCTGGTGGACTTCGCCATCCGTTCCCGCGAGCCCGGCCACGACGCGAATGGCCAACCGGTACCCGGCATGGAGCGCTCTGAGGCCTTGCTGATGGCCGCCAAGGTGCGCCTGCGCCCGATCCTGATGACCACACTGGCCATGATCTTCGGGATGGTGCCGCTGGCCTTCGCGTTGACTGAGGGCTCGGAGCAACGTGCACCGATGGGTCAGGCAGTCATCGGCGGCGTGATCACCTCGTCCCTGCTGACCCTGGTCGTCGTGCCGGTGGTGTATTGCTACATGGATGATCTGGCGCAATGGCTGCGTGGGCTTTGGGCCTCGAAATCAAACGGCAGCCGGTAAAATTCAGCAGAACGCGCTATCATACCCCCTGGAGTAATTTAAATGAATCTGGAACAAGCCCGCTTCAACATGATTGAGCAGCAAATTCGCCCCTGGGACGTCTCTGACGCCGAGGTGCTGCGCTTGCTGTCGGTGGTAAAACGTGAGGACTTCGTGCCGCTGGCGCACAAGGCCCTGGCCTTTGTGGACATGGAGATTCCCCTGCCCGGCGGACAGTGCATGCTGGCGCCCCGCGTGGAAGCACGCATGCTGCAGGATTTGGCCCTGCACAAGCACGAGACCGTACTCGAAGTCGGAGCTGGTTCGGGCTTCATGGCAGCCCTGCTGGCGCACCGCGCGCAGCGCGTGGTGTCGCTGGAAATCAACGCCGAACTGGCGGCCCTGGCGCGTGCCAACCTGCAAAAGGCCGGTATTCACAATGCGACGGTACGCCAGGCCGACGGTTCCGTTGGCACGCATTCGGAAGGCCCGTTCGACGCAATCTTGCTCAGCGGCTCGGTGGCGCAAGTCCCACATGCGCTGCTTGCTCAGCTCAAGGTGGGCGGTCGGCTGATGGCCATTGTGGGCGAGGAGCCCGTGATGCAGGCCACCATCGTGACCCGAACCAGTCAGACTGATTACCGCACCACCACCCCGTGGGACACGGTGGCTCCGAGCCTGCAGAATTTTGCTCAGCCGCCGAAGTTCACGTTTTGAGCACCGCGGACGGACCCCACCGCACACCCATGATCGACCAAGTCCGACCTCGCGATCTTGATGCCTGGCTTGGCGCTGTGCGTGACCTGGGTCAACCGGTGGTGCTCGATGTTCGCGAACCGGCGGAGCTGCGTCGCGCCAGTGTTCCGACCAATGGTTTTGAACTGATCGAAATGCCCATTGGCGAGGTGAACCGCCGACTGCCCGAGCTTGACCCCGAAAGGCCTGTGGCGTGTCTGTGCCACCACGGCATACGCAGCATGCAAGTAGCTGCCTTCCTGTCGGCGCAGGGCTTTGCGCGGGTGGCCAATATTGCCGGCGGAATCAGCGCCTGGTCAGCCGAGTTGGACCCCGGTGTGCCCACCTACTGAATCCGTCAACGCGCCTGCCTATTGCGTCCCACACAAAGGTTTTCCATGAAGATGCTTCGCCCCGTTTCCCTCGCGCCGCTGGTTGCCGCGCTCGCTCTGGCCCTGTCCATGCCCGCCGGGGCGCAAAGCCTGATCGAGCTGCACGCGGCGGCGCGCGGCTGGCGACGCGGCCTACCAATCGGCCAAGTCAAATCTGGAGGCAGCGCAGGCCAAAGCGGCCCAGGCACGCGCCGCGTTGTACCCAACGGCCGGCCTGGTGATGGACAGTTCGCGCACCAACCTGGTCAACCGCGTTGAAGGTGCGCCCAAGTCCGAGAGCACCTATGGCACCAACTCTGCCACCGTCAGCGGCAAACAGCCGCTGTACAACCGGCCAACGCGATCGGGGCCACGCAGGGCAGCAAAGGCGTGGAAGTCGCGCAAGCGCAACTGCTGGCGGCCGAGCAAGACGTGATCATGCGCGTCAGTCAGGCCTACTTCGACGTTTTGGCCTCGCAAGACAGCCTGACCTTCGTCAAGGCCCAGAAAACGGCGGTGGCCGAACAACTGGCCTCGGCCAAGCGCAACTTCGAAGTGGGCACCTCACCATCACCGACACGCGCGAAGCGCAGGCCAAATACGACCTGGTGATCGCCCAGGAGATCGCCGCCGAGAACGACCTGCGCATCAAACGCCTGGCACTGACCAACTGGTGGGCAAGCCAGACAGCCAACCTGCGCTGGCCCGGCTTTGTGGCGCTGCCTGGCTTTGCAACCCGCCAACGTTGACGAGTGGGTGCAACAGGCACAGAACACGCACTCCGACATCGTGCGTGCCAAGCTGGCCTGGAGTTGGCCTGCCTGAGACACTGACAAGGCAGCGCAGCGGCCACCTGCCCACGCTGGACCTGTATGGCAACTACCGACTGGGCCAGAACAACGGCTGTCACTAGGCTCGACCGACAGCCGCAGCAACTCCGCCACCATTGGCCTGACCTGAACATTCCCTGTTCGCCGGCTTTGCGGTGCAAAACCGGATCAAGGAAACCCTGGCTCTGGAGGACAAGGCCAGCACCGATTTGCCCAGCGCGCAACGCGCGGTGGCCCAGGGCACGCGCACGGCCTACTTCGGCGTGCTCTCGGGTCAGGGTCAGGCCAAGGCCCTGGAGGCGGCTGAGACTTCCAGCCAGAGCGCGCTCGATGCCACCAAGCTGGGCTACCAGGTGGGGGTGCGTATCAACATCGATGTGCTCAACGCCCAAAGCGCGCTGTTTCAGACCAAGCGCGATCTGGCCAAGGCGCGCTACGACGTGTTGCTCACCGGCCTGAAGCTGCGCCAGGCCAGCGGCACGCTCAAGGCTGAGGATCTAGGGCCGGTCAACGCGCTGTTGGCCAAGTAGCTCCAGCAGCGCGTCGCAGGTCCGGTCCAGCGCACCGCCGTGCGCCTGGGCAAACTGCAGCGCGGCCTGTTGGCGCTGCGCCAACTCTTGTGCGTTGTGTGCCAAGGCCGGCGCACATTGCAGCGCGGCAGCCATGTCGTCCACGCGCAGGGCGGCACCGCGGGCCTGAGCCAACTGCGCAGCCTGCGCAAAGTTGAAAGTGTGCGGGCCCATCACGATCGGGCAACCGCACCCGGCCGCTTCGATCAAGTTTTGCCCGCCCAACGGTTCGAAACTGCCACCGAGCAAAGCCACGTCGGCCAAGCCGTAGTACAGCGCCATCTCACCGAGCGAGTCGCCCAACCAGATTAGGCAGGCTCCGCCGTCGTCCGCGCTGGCAGGCCCTGAAATCGGCGCGGCTGCCGATGCTGCACAGAACCCAACGGCCGGCGGCGCAGCAGTGGCTGGCCCAGCCGCTGCCGACCAGGTGCTGCGGCGCGACAGTTTGAAACCATGCTGTTCGATCAAGGCCGCCACGGCGTCGAAACGCTGCGGGTGGCGTGGCACGATCAGCCACTGTACCGCGGCACTCGCCGCACCATTGGCGCCCTTGTCGGCGAGCAAAGCCAGCAGTGCCGCCTCCTCGCCCTCACGGGACACTGCCAGGACCACCACCGGCATGGCCTGCGCGGCGCGCCAGGCACGCCCTTGCGCGAGCTTGGCCGCGTCCGGCGTGGCGTCAAACTTGAGGTTTCCCAATACGGCCTTGACGGGCGCACCCATCGATGCCAAGCGCCTGGCGTCATCCTCAGTCTGCGCCCACACGGCCGTCAAGGAACGATAGGCCGGTCGCGCCAACCAGCCCATGCGCCTTGCCTGGCGCAAGGATTTCTCACTCAGGCGGGCGTTAACCATCACCAGCGGCACAGCGTGACGGGCGCACGCCGCGCTCAGGTTGGGCCACAGCTCGGTCTCCATCAGCACGCCCAGTCGCGGCCGGTAGCGGCCCAGAAAGCGCTGCACCGCGCCGGGCGTGTCCCAGGGCAACCACACCTGTCGGTCGTCCGGGCGCAGCAGCTTCAAGCCTTCGGCACGTCCGGTGGCAGTGCTGTGCGTGAGCAGCAGGCGCAGGCCCGGCAGCCGCTCACGCAGTCGCCCAATCAACAGCTCCGCAGCGCGTGTTTCGCCCAGCGACACGGCGTGCACCCAAACAAAGTCGCCCGCAGCCACAATCGTCTCGGCGTCGTAGCGTCCGAATCGTTCTTCCACGTGTTGGTGGTAACCCGCCTCCAGCTTGCCCCGGCGCATGAGCTTGCGGCGCAACAGCGGTTGGCCCAACCACATCAGCAACGAATACAGGGCACGGGTCATGACGCTGCCCCAGCGCCTTGCTGCGCTGCGTGCACCTGCTCCCAGGCCCGCCATACCTGCTGCACGCTTGGTTCGGGTGCGCCAAACACGCTGAGTTGGCGCGCCGGTCCGACACCCGGCAATGGCCCCGTGCGCCAGGCAGTATCGAAGTTGTAGAGCTGCACGTGCAGCAAGTCCAGGGCCACCGCGATGTGACTAAGCCCGCTGTCCACGCCAATCGCGCCCGCGCAGCCGCCCAAACAGTCCACCAAGTCATCCAGGCCGAGCCGGGGCCACACCACGGCATTGGGCAGGGCTGCGGCAATCTCGCTGGCGCGCTGCGCTTCCTCATCGTTGCCATGGGGCAGTGCCACCAACAAACCTTGTTCGTGCAAGCGCTGACCAAGGGTCACCCAGCTGGCCACCGGCCAAAGCTTGTCCGCGCGCGAGGTGCCGTGCACCAGCGCCACCACACCGCGCTTGCCGTGCGCCTCATGCGCTACTGCATTTGTAGCTAACACGGCACGCTCCGCCTTGGCTTGAAGGCCAAATGCCATGGCTTCAGAGAGCTTGTAAGTCAGCGCGCGTGCACACAACTCGCGCGAACGCGTCAGCGCGTGGATGTGCGGGGGCAGGGTCACGGCCACATCGGCGATCCAACGCGTCGGGGCCTCATAGCCGGAACCCTCGGTCTGATTCGCCATGGCATAACGCTGGCCTTGCGGTGCCAGCCGCGCCAACCACGCCACCAGCGCCGACTTGCTCAGGCCCTGGAGGTCCAGCACCGCGTCATAGCGCTCACGTTGCAGCTCGGCCTTGAACGCCGCAAAAGCCCGGCGCGTGGCCGCAGACAGCGGCGCCTTGCGCCAACGTCGCAGCGCACACTCAATCACGCGGTCAACGCCCTCGCAGCGGCGCACCAGCGGCGCGAAGCCGCGCTCCACCACCCAGTCAATCTGGGCGCCCGGCACGGCGCGCAGGATGTCCTGCACAGCCGGCATGGCATGTACGACATCACCTAACGACGACAGCTTGACGATCAATACGCGCAAATGGCGACTCCGTCACCGAGGGCCACGCCGGGACTCAATGCGCCGCCTCATCAATCAGCGCGTCGGGCTTGAGCGAACGCAGCAGCGCCAGCATATCGGCCTGGATGCGAGCAAGCGCGGGCTCGGTATGCCCCTCGAAGCGCAGCACCAGCACCGGGGTGGTATTGGATGCGCGTATCAGGCCAAAACCATCGGGCCAATCGACGCGCAGGCCATCGATGGTGGTCAGCACCGCTGGCGCCTCAAAGCTGGCCCCCTCGACCAGCCGGGCCACCAGCGCATGCGGTTCGCCCTCGGCGCATTTCACGTTGAACTCCGGCGTGGAGAAGCTGGTGGGCAGCGCATGCAGCATCGCATTGGCGTCCGGTGTGCGGCTCGCAATCTCAAGCAGGCGCGCACCGGCATAGGTGCCATCGTCAAAGCCGTACCAACGCTCCTTGAAGAAGATGTGACCGCTCATCTCGCCACCCAACGGTGAGCCAATCTCCTTCATGTGGGCCTTGATCAACGAGTGGCCCGTCTTGTACATCAAGGGCACACCACCTGCTGCCTCAATTGCCGGCGCTAGGCGCTGGGAGCACTTCACATCAAACACGATCTTTCCGCCGGGCACACGGCTGAGCACGTCACGGGCGAACAGCATCATTTGTCGGTCTGGGTAGATCGTCTGCCCATCCTTGGTGACGATGCCCAGTCGGTCGCCATCGCCGTCAAACGCCAAGCCCAGCTCGGCATCGCCCAACGCCAGAGCTGCAATCAGGTCACGCAGGTTCTCAGGCTTGCTGGGGTCGGGGTGGTGATTCGGAAACGTGCCATCCACCGCGCTGAACAACTCCGTCACGTCGCAGCCCAGCGCACGGAAAATATCGGGTGCCGAGGCGCCGGCGACGCCATTGCCGCAGTCCACCACGATCTTCAAGGGACGCTCCAGCGCAATGCCTTCGACGATGCGCTGGCGATAGGCTGGCAGCACGTCCACGTGACGGCTCTTCGCGCCGTCGCGCAAGTCCCATGACGCCTGCTCCATCAGACGCCGAAGTGCCTGAATCTCGTCGCCATAAATGGCGCGCCCACCCAGCACCATCTTGAAGCCGTTGTAGTCCTTGGGGTTGTGGCTACCGGTAACTTGAATGCCACTGCTGCACAGCGTGGTGGCGGCAAAGTACAGCATGGGTGTGGTCACCATGCCCACATCGATCACATCGACGCCCACGGCCATCAGGCCCCGCATCAATGCCGCACTCAGCCCCGGCCCGCTCAAGCGCCCATCGCGCCCCACAGCGACGGTCGTTTGCCCCTCGCGCAAGGCCAGCGTGCCGAAAGCCCGCCCCAGTCCATCCGCCACTGCCTCGTCGATGGTGGTCGGCACGACACCGCGAATGTCGTAGGCCTTGAAGATGGAAGCGCAGAGCTGCATAAGTGGGGTTCCCTGAAAAACAAAGACACGCGTTTTGGGCGCTCTGGATTGTAGGCGGGCACAACCTGGCCAGTAGTACATCCAAGTTACAAGACGGGCACCGCCAGCCGCGTCCTGCCCTCAGCAGGGACATGTCCGAAAACGGCCAGTCTTCGGCTGCGGCACGACTATCATGACCCCATGGCCCAGCACCCTGCCCCCTCCCACGACGACGCCTGTTACCTGGCGCTGAAGGCCAAAGACGCGCGCTTTGATGGTTGCTTCTTCACCGGCGTCACATCCACCGGCATCTACTGCCGCCCGGTATGCCGGGTGCGCACGCCCAAGCGGGAAAACTGCCGATTCTTCGAGCATGCCGCCCAGGCCGAGCAGGCAGGTTTTCGCCCCTGCTTGCGCTGCCGCCCGGAACTTGCGCCGCGCGGCAACACGGGCCACACTGCCCCGGCGTCCGGTGCGTGGTCGATGCAAGACGCCTCGCGCATCCTGGCCTGGCAAGCGGCCAGCCTGCTAGACACGCCTGACGCCTGGGCTGAAGCCATGCCCAGTGCGGGCAGGCTGGCTGCTCGGCTGGGTGTCAGCGATCGCCATCTGCGCCGCATCTTTGAGACGCATTTGGGGGTGTCGCCCCTACAGTACCTGCAAACGCGCCGCCTGCTGTGCGCCAAACAGTTGCTGTGCGACACCAGCCTGCCGGTAACGCAAGTGGCAGGCTTGAGCGGTTTCGCGAGCCTGCGCCGCTTCAACGCCGCTTTTGTCCAGCACTACCGGCTGGCGCCCTCACACGTGCGTGCGCAAGCGGTGGGGCCGGCGCGCAGCAGCGACCAGACCGGTCTGGCGTTGCGACTGGCCTATCGCCCGCCCTACGATGTGGCGGCGATGCTGGGCTTCTTTGAAACCCGAGCCATTGCCGGTCACGAGCAAGTGCTGCACACCCCCAGCGGGTCCTGCCTGCGCACCACAGTCCGAGTGGTCCGGCAAGGGGCGGCGCACAAGGGTTGGATCAGCTTGCGTTTCAACACTGAGCGTTGCCAGGTCGAAGCCGAGATCAGCGAGTCGCTGCGCGACGTGCTGCCCGTGCTGCTGCACCGGCTGCGCGCCCTGCTGGACCTTGATGCGGAGCCGCGAGCCATCAACGAGCTCCTGCATGCCAGGTTTCCCCAATGCGACGGCCTGCGCGTACCCGGCACGCTGGACGGCTTTGAGCTGGCGGTACGGGCAGTGCTGGGTCAGCAAGTGACCGTGGCCGCCGCGCGCACGCTGACAAGCCGTCTGCTGACACGCTTTGGTGAACCGGTGACGACACCGTGGCCTGGTCTGGACCGACTGTTCCCCACTCCCGAGGCGCTGGCGCGTGCCAGCGCCGACGACCTGGGGCAACTGGGTATCGTGCGCCAACGCCAAGCCGCGATCGTAGCCCTGGCACAGGCGGTGCAGGGGCAAACCCTGGCGCTGCACATTGGTGCCGATGTGCCCGCCACCATCGCTCAACTGATCGCGCTGCCGGGCATTGGCGGCTGGACCGCGCACTACATCGCGATGCGCGCTTTGCGCTGGAGCGATGCCTTTCCAGCCAGCGACGTGGCCTTGCACAAAGCCATGGGACTGGCCGGCCGACCCCATGCCGCGCGCGAGGCCGAGCTGGCTTCTCGCGCCTGGCAGCCCTGGCGCAGTTATGCCGTGCTGCGGGCATGGCACACACTGAGCACCTCCACGTCAACCGAACCCAACGCACCCCGCGTCATCCAAAAGCCGCGTCAATCAGCCAGCCGCCCATCCGCTGCAGAAAGTGAACTGACATGAAATTTCCAAGCAACACGGTCCAGAGCCGCATCGCGAGCCCGCTGGGTGACATGGTGCTGTCCGCCAACACGCAGGGCTTATCCGGCGCCTGGTTTGACGGGCAACGCCACCAGGTTGACCCGAGCGGCTGGCAGCTGTCTCCGCAGCACCCGGTCCTGAAGCTGGCCGCCACGCAACTGGCGCAATACTTCGCGGGCCAACGCCGAGTGTTTGACCTGCCGCTGGACCTCAGCTCCGGTACGCCGTTTCAACAGACCGTCTGGCGTGCGCTGCTCACGATCGCCCCCGGCGCCACACGCAGCTATGGCCAGCTCAGTCAGGCAATCGACCGCCCCACGGCGGTGCGCGCCGTGGCCAGTGCCGTCGGTCGCAATCCCTTAAGCATCATCGTGCCATGCCACCGTGTGCTCGGCGCCTATGGCTCGCTCACGGGCTACGCCGGCGGCCTGCCGCGCAAGCGCGCGCTGCTGCAACGCGAAGGCGCCACGTTCTCCACCGACGACCAGCAAGGATTAGTGTGACCACGCATGCCCCCTCCAAGCCATGGCGGCTGGACTTCATTCTGCTGGCCGCCATCTGGGGCTCTTCGTTCCTGTTCACGCGGCTGGGCACGGTCGAATTCGGCGCCCTGCCCACGGCCGGTGTGCGGGTTGCCATCGCCTCGCTGTTCCTGCTGCCGCTGCTGCTGTGGCGTGGCCTGGGCCCGCTGTTGACCCGTCACTGGCGGCGGGTATTCTTGGTGGGGTTGCTCAACTCCGGTATTCCCTTCGCCTGCTTCGCCTTTGCGCTGCTGACCATCAGCACAGGACTCTCCTCGATCCTGAACGCCACGGTGCCCTTGTTTGGGGCGGTGGTCGCCTGGATCTGGCTCAAGGACCGGCCACATGGCTGGCGCGCGCTGGGCTTGGCGATCGGCTTCATGGGAGTGGCCATGCTGGCTTGGGACAAGGCCAGCTTCAAGCCCGATGCCTCCGGCCTGTCCTCGGGTTGGGCCGTGCTGGCCTGCCTGCTGGCCTGCCTGTGTTATGGCATCTCGGCCAGCTACACCAAGAAGTATCTTGGCGGCCTGCCCGCGTTGGTGACCGCGGCCGGCAGTCAACTGGGCGCCACGCTTGGCCTGGCCTTGCCGACGCTATGGTTCTGGCCCAAACACACGCCCAGCGCCACGGCGTGGCTGTCGCTGCTGTGGGTCGGTGTGGTTTGCACCGGCGTGGCCTACGTACTGTACTTTCGGCTGATCGAGCGCATCGGCCCAGCACGATCACTGACCGTGACCTTTGTCGTGCCGGTGTTTGCCGTCTTCTACGGCGCGGTGTTTCTGGATGAGACGGTCAACGCCTGGATGCTGCTGTGCGCGGCCATCATCGTGTGCGGCACGGCCCTGGCGGCCGGCTTGATCAAGCCCGGCCAAGCCAAACCGGCTACATGCCAACCTTGAGGTTCGACAACACACGAAACCGAGATTTCTGATCTGTAAGAAAAAAGGGCTCGATGCAAACGCAACGAGCCCTTTTTGATTCCCCCAGTTAGGGGGCATTTTGGCGGAGTGGACGGGACTCGAACCCGCGACCCCCGGCGTGACAGGCCGGTATTCTAACCAACTGAACTACCACTCCTGGTAGATAGCTTTCGACACCTTGCGGCGTCCAAGCGCTACAAACTTGGCGACCCCACGGGGATTCGAACCCCGGTACTCACCGTGAAAGGGTGATGTCCTAGGCCTCTAGACGATGGGGTCAAAACCTTGGAACTTTTTACCAGTTCTTGCAGAATTATCGCTCTACAAATTAAGGGTTCTCGACCCTCACGTCAGAAATTGTTGGTGGAGGTAAGCGGGATCGAACCGCTGACCTCTTGCATGCCATGCAAGCGCTCTCCCAGCTGAGCTATACCCCCGACAAATCTGATTCACCTCCAGAAACTCCGGAACAACTTAAAGCCGTTCTGCATTTCCTGAGCCTTGAATTATAGCCTGAAAATTCAGATCGAATTCAGACGTGCCAGCACTTTCTCGCGTCCACACAACTCCAGCACGAGGTCGAGCGACGGCGTCTGCGCCGTGCCCAGCACCAACACGCGCACGGGCATGGCCAATTGTGGCATCTTTAACCCGGTCGTCGCCAGCACCTCCTTGATCACCGTGGCAATGGCAGCGCGAGTCCAGTCACATCCAGTCAGCTTCCCGGCCAACAAGGCCAGCGTCGGTCGCACCTCGGCGGTAAGGTGCTGCGCCGCCTCGGTGGCGTTGGGCGATACATCGCCGTAGAACTTTGCAGCCCACTGCGCCAGCGCAACCGTGGTGTCGCAGCGGTCTTTGAACAACGCACACACCTGCGGTAAATGGCTCTCAACCAGGGAAGACTCCAAGCCAATGCCCAGCTTGGTCAATTGCTGCGCCACCAGACCCGCCAAGCGCATGTTGTCCGCCTGCTTGATGTACTGCGCATTGACCCACAGAAGCTTGACCGGGTCCCACTGCGCGGGACTCTTGTTCAGATGTGTGCCGTCGAACCAGTCCACCAGTTGCTCGCGGTTGAACAACTCTTCGTCGCCATGGCTCCAGCCCAAACGGGCCAGGTAATTGAGCATGGCCTCGGGCAGGTAGCCACCCTCCTCGTACGCTGTGACGCTGACGGCCCCGCGACGCTTGGAGAGCTTCTGCCCATCGTCACCCAGGATCACCGGGCAATGACCAAACTGGGGCAGGGGTGCACCCAGCGCATTGAAGATGTTGATCTGCCATGGCGTGTTGTTGATGTGCTCGTCACCGCGGAACACATGGCTGATCCGCATGTCCCAATCGTCAACCACCACCGCGAAGTTATAGGTGGGAATGCCGTCCGTGCGTGCAATGATCAGATCATCGATTTCGCGGTTGCTGATGGTGATGGGTCCCTTGACCAGATCATCCCATGTGACCTCACCATCGGGGGGATTGCAAAAGCGAATCACCGGCTTCACGCCGTCGGGAATGGCTGGCAGGTTCTTGCCCGGCGCCGGGCGCCAACGCCCGTCGTACAGGGCCTTCTCGCCGCGCGCCTTCTTGGCCTCGCGCACGGCATCGAGCTCCTCCGGGGAGCTGTAGCAGTAGTACGCTTTACCCTGGGCGATCAACAGATCCAGTACTTCCTTGTAACGATCAAGCCGCTGCATCTGATAGATCGGACCTTCGTCGTAGTCCAGGCCAAGCCAGCGCATGGACTGCAGAATCTGGTCCACCGAGTCCTGGGTCGAGCGGGCCACGTCGGTGTCTTCGATGCGCAAGACAAATTCACCCCCAAAGTGGCGGGCAAAGGCCCACGAATAGAGGGCCGTGCGGGCGGTGCCGAGATGCAGAAAACCGGTCGGCGAGGGGGCGATGCGGGTGCGTATCTTGTTGGTCATGGCAGAGTGTCCAGCCCCAAAGCCAGGTCGGTCTTCAAGTCATCGATATGTTCAAGACCAACGGCCACACGAATCAGGCCCTGGCCGATTCCAGCGGCTTGGCGCTGTTCCTCGGTCATGCGTCCATGCGAGGTGCTGGCGGGGTGGCAAATAGTGGTCTTGGTGTCACCCAGATTGGTGGTGATCGAACAGACACGAACCGCATCGATGGCGGCGAAGGCGTTGCGACGCAACACCTCGGGCGTGTCGCCATGCACGTCAAAAGACAACACCGGCGCGCCGACTCCCTTGCCGCTGGCAGACTGCTGACGCATCGCCAGCGCGTGCTGCGGGTGGCTCGTCAACCCGGGGTAATACACGTGCTTGACCGCCGGATGGCACTCGAGCCAACGGGCCAGTGCCAGGGCGCGCTCGCTTTGGGCCTGCATGCGAATACTCAGCGTCTCCATGCCCTTGAGCACCACCCACGCATTGAAGGGCGACAGTACCATGCCAGCGGTGCGTGTGATCGGCATGAACACATCGTCACGATCGCGCTGACTGCAACAAATGGCACCGGCCATGACACGGCCCTGTCCATCAAGGTATTTGGTTCCGGAGTGAATGATGAAGTCCGCACCAAAGCGCTTGGGTTGCTGCAAGGCCGGACTGCAAAAGCAGTTGTCCACCGCCAACACCGCCCCGGCGTTGTGCGCCAGATCAGCCAGCGCTTGGATGTCGCAAATGTCGGTCAGCGGATTGGTTGGTGTTTCGGCAAACAGCAATTTGGTGTTGGGCCGAATGGCGGCTTGCCACTGCCTCACATCAGTTTGCGAAACAAACGTGGTGCTGATACCGAACTTGGAGAACTCACCCGCAAACAAGCGGATGGTAGAGCCAAACACCGACTGCGAGCACACCACATGGTCACCCGTCTTGAGCAGGCCCATGCCCAGCAACAATATGGCGGACATACCCGTCGCAGTGGCCATGGCCGCCTCGGTGCCCTCCAGGGCCGCCAGACGCAACTCCATGCTGGAGACGGTTGGGTTGCTGACGCGGGTGTAGGTGTAGCCCTCCTCTTCCATGGCAAAGCGACGCGCCGCCGTGGCTGCATCGGGCTGCACAAAGCTGCTGGTGAGGTACAAGGCCTCGGAGTTTTCGCCATACTGAGACTTGTCAACGGCCGCGCGCACTGCCAGGGTGTCTGGATGCAGGCCTTCTGGAAGCGACTTGACCGTCATGCGCCATCCCCCAGGTTGGGCAGCGCCAGACGCGAGCCCTCTCCATCCAATTCGTCACCACCCACACGCGCGCGGTTGAGGCGCTCAATGTCCTGCGCCGTGATGTCGCCGGTAACGTAGACACCATCGAAGCAGGAAGCATCGAATCCCGCCAGCTTGGAATTGAGGGCTCCGATGGCCCGCTTCATGCCGTCAACATCCTGGTAAATCAGGGCATCGCAACCAATGATGGCGCGAATCTCATCGACCGTACGGTTGTGCGCCACCAGCTCATCGCTGGTCGGCATATCAATACCATAAACATTGGGGTAACGCACCGGCGGCGCCGCACTGGCCAGGTAGACCTTGCGCGCGCCGGCGTCGCGCGCCATCTGCACGATTTCCTTGGAGGTCGTGCCACGCACGATCGAGTCGTCCACCAGCAGCACGTTGCGGCCCTTGAACTCGCTGGCGATCACATTGAGCTTTTGCCGCACCGACTTTTTACGCACCGATTGCCCCGGCATGATGAACGTGCGCCCGACGTATCGGTTCTTCACGAAACCCTCGCGATAGGGCAGCCCCAAAAGCTGCGCGAGTTGCGCCGCGCTGGGCCGACTCGACTCAGGGATCGGTATCACCACGTCGATCTCGCTGGGGGAACCGTCGAGATCACCCGCTTGGCCAGTGTCTCGCCAAGGTTCAGGCGTGCCTGGTAAACCGATATGCGGTCCATCACCGAATCAGGCCGCGCCAGGTAGACGAACTCGAAGATGCAGGGGTTGAGCGAAGGACTGTCGGCGCATTGCTGCGCATAGACCGTGCCGTCCAGATGAATGAACACCGCCTCGCCTGGATCGATATCGCGTTCGAACAAGTGGCCGGTCCCTTCCAGCGCCACCGACTCGCTGGCCAGCATCACGGTCGCTTCGGCGCGCCCCATGCACAGGGGTCGAATACCAAACGGGTCCCGAAACGCCAGCACGCCGTGCCCGGCAATCAGTGCGATCACGGCATACGAACCCCTCACGCGCCGGTGCACGTTGCGCACAGCAGCGAACACGTCGCCCGGCTGCAGTGGCAAGCCACGCGTGGTGCGCTCCAGTTCGTGCGCCAGCACGTTGAGCAGCACTTCGGAGTCACTCTCAGTGTTGATGTGCCGATGGTCGGTGTTGAACAGCTCAGTCTTGAGCGCCTGCGCATTGGTCAGGTTGCCGTTGTGCACCAGCACAATGCCGAAGGGCGCATTCACGTAGAAGGGTTGGGCTTCTTCCTCGCTGTAGGCATTGCCGGCCGTGGGATAGCGAACCTGACCCAGCCCGCAGTTGCCGGGAAGGGATCGCATGTTGCGCGTGCGAAATACATCGCGCACCATGCCCTTGGCCTTGTGCATGAAGAACTTGCGCTCTTGTTGCGTCACAATGCCTGCGGCATCCTGACCGCGATGCTGCAACAGCAGCAGGGCGTCATAGATCAGTTGATTGACAGGTGCGTTGCTGACAACGCCAACGATTCCACACATCAGGGCAGGTACTTTCCAGATTCTTCAGGCAAAAAAGGCCTCAATCCCTTAAGCGAGGTCGTCAACACGTCCGCACTCATGGATTGGCGCCACCACTCACTCGACTTCGCCGACGTCATGCCGATCACCACAGTGGCCGCAAGCAACAGCACCAGGCCACGCACCAAACCAAAAACGGCGCCCAACGCGCGATCCACCGGCCGCAGCCCGATCGCGGCAAACAACTTCTTGATCAACACGGCGACCAAGCCACCAACCAGCACCGAGGCGACAAACACGACTGCAAAACCCGCCGCGTAGCGTACCGTTTGGCTGGTGCCAGACAGCGGCAACTCGTGCCCCACGTCGGCGGCAAACCACTGCGCCAGGAAGAATGCGGCGATCCAACTGACCACCGACACCACTTCGTAGACCAGCCCGCGCCAGACCCCCAACAGCAACGACGCCAGCAAAACCGCGGCACATATCCAGTCCAACACAGGCATCACGAGGCTCGACCTACAAGACCAGCACAGCCGCCGACATATCCAACTTCTTGAGCTTGGCCACCGCCTTGTCCGCCTCGGCCCGGTCTGCGAACGGGCCTACGCGCACGCGCGTGCGCCGCCCGTCTTTGGTCTCGACCACCTGCGTGTAGGTCTTGAGCCCGGCACGCTCCACTTTCAGGCGTGCCTCGCGGGCTTTGCCCGCGTCAGAAAACGCCCCCACTTGCACCACAAAACGCCCCTCGACAGCAGGCGTCGCGGCCGACACATCCTTACCGTCGAGCAACGCCTGCGCTTTGGCCGCCTCGTCAAGCTTGGGGGCAGTCACAGCAGGCACCGGGGTTTTCCGATCAGGCTCGCCTTTGACATTGGTCGCGCCAGGCGCGGACGCGCCGACAGCCGCTGGCTTGATCGGCTTTTCTTGGGCTGGCGCCGAGGCGAGTTTGTCAGCCAGCGGTGCCGCCACTGAACTGCTGCTGGGCGCGACCGACTGAACTGCAGGCTCGGCCACGGGCGCCGAATCCACCACCGCTTTGGTTGGTGCGGATGGGAGCGCTTGCGCCAGGGGTTTGACTTTGGTCTTGTCCGGTATCTCGATCGGCATGTCGACCGCAATTGGCCGCGGTTGCCTGTCAAACAAAAGCGGAAAGCCGACCACACCGGCCAGCACCAGCACTGCCGCGCCCAGCAGGCGGTGCTTGGCACGCCTGCGCATGGTCTCGATGCTCTCTGGCTGGGGAGAGGCGGCAGACTGGTCCTCGCCGCCCTTGCGAAACTTGAAAAAGGCCATGTCGTGGGAACTCAGATGATCAGAGGTTTGGCATGTGCTGAGCTTGAAGGCGAGGAACGCCGTCCTTCAAAATCCCGCCCACGGTATAGAACGAGCCAAAGACCACGATTCTATCAGTGGGGGTGGCCGCACTGATGGCTGCTTGCAGCGCCACAGTCGGCTCGGCAAAGGCCTGACCCAAGGCGTCCGAGCGCAGGTTCTGCGCCTGCCATTGCGCCAGCAAGCTCGAAGCGCTCGCCGCCCGAGGTGTGGGCAGGTCAGTGAAGTACCAGCGATCGACCAACGGGCCGATTTTGGCCAGCATGGGTGCGAGGTCCTTGTCCGCCATCGCGCCAAAGACGGCGTGGGTGCAGGGGTAGAAGCCCATGGCATCCAGGTTGGCCGCCAGGGCCGCCGCAGAGTGCGGGTTGTGAGCCACATCCAGCACCAAAGCCGGCTGACCCGGAATGATCTGGAAACGCCCGGGAAGCTCGACACACGCAAACCCACTGCGGACCGCTTGTGCAGTGACCGGCAGACGCTGGCGCAGGGCCGTCAACGCCGCCAGCACGCCTGAGGCGTTGAGCAGTTGGTTGGCGCCGCGCAGGGCCGGATACGCCAGCCCGCTATAGCGCCGACCACGCCCCGACCAACCCCACTGCTGCTTGTCACCCGCGTAGTTGAAGTCGATGCCAAAACGCCAAAGGTCGGCACCGACTTCGAGTGCGCGGTCGATCACACTTTGCGGTGGCTGCGGATCACTCACGACAACCGGTCGACCGGTGCGCATGATGCCCGCTTTCTCGCGCCCAATGGACTCGCGATCATGGCCCAGGAGTTCGGTGTGATCAAGGTCAACACTGGTGATGACAGCGCAATCGGCGTCGACGATATTGACCGCATCCAGCCTCCCACCCAGACCCACTTCCAAAATCGCCACGTCGAGCTGAGCGCGCACCATGAGATCCAGAATCGCCAGCGTGGAAAACTCAAAATACGTCAGAGACACCTCGCTCTCACCCGCGCGGCGCGCCGCCTCGACGCGCTCGAACGCTTCGACAAGCGACGCCGCGTCCACCGGATCGCCACCCAGGCGCAAGCGTTCCTCGAAGTGCACCAGGTGCGGCGAGGTGTAGACGCCGGTCCGGTAACCCGCCTGCCCCAAAATAGCCTCCAGCATGGCGCAGGTCGAGCCCTTGCCGTTGGTGCCCGCCACCGTGATCACCGGACAGCCAAAACCGATCGCCATACGCTGCGCGACCACCTTGACCCGCTCCAGCCCCATGTCAATGCTCTTGGGATGGAGTTTCTCGCAATGCGCGAGCCATTCAGAAAGGGTTTTCATAGCGGTTGCCATTGTCGCCGACGAAGCCGTGGCAACGACTCTGTGTGGGTGGCTCGTTTGGTGGGCACTTGTACCGGCAAATTTGAGAACAACTCCTCGTTTTGGACAGTTTGTTACACCTTAGAGCCAATTCGTTCACCCATCGTTCAGCTTGCGTGACTAGACTTCACCGTACTCGTTCAAAACCATGAGGCCCATCATGAAACGCACCGTACTGTTCGCTTTGTTGACCCTAGGCGCCGCCAGCTCTTTCTCGCAAGAGATGGGGCGCGTCATCTCCAGCACACCGGTGACCCAACAGGTCGCCGTCCCTAGGCAAGTCTGCACCACTGAACAGGTCATGCAGCCAGGCGGCAAGTCGGGCGCGGGCGCCTTGGTTGGCGCCATTGCGGGTGGTGCCATCGGCAACTCCATCGGCCACGGCAACGGCCGCGCCGCGGCAACGGCGATTGGCCTGATCGGTGGCGCCATCGTCGGCGACCGAATCGAAGGTGGTGGCACGGGGCAGGTTCAGAACGTACAGCGGTGCAGCACGCAGACCTACTATGAAAACCGCACCGTCAGCTACACCGTCGTTTACGAGTATGCCGGCAGGCAATACACGGTTCAAATGGCATCGGATCCGGGCCCCTTCGTTCGATTGCAGGTGACTCCCATTGGATCGAGCCCGACGCCGGGTCCCGCGCCTGTGGCTGCCACCACCTACGTCGAGCCGCTATACCCGGCGGACGCAACCGACCCGAACAGCTACAGTTACTACAACGCGCCGGCCGTCTACGCGACGCCCGTCGTGCCGCGCTACTACCGGCCAGCGACGGTGCACGTAAACCTGGATTACCACAGCCGCCCCCATTACCCACATCACCACCATCACCGGCGCTAAATGGCGTGGAGGTGGTCAGCCCGCAAACGGCTACCATTTCGGCTGTTCAATCACCAACCTATACAGCCATGACCACTTTCAGCATCGCCAACGCCACCATTGCGACCCAGGCCAACGTGTACTTTGACGGCAAATGCGTCAGTCACAGCATCACCTTGGCCGACGGAACCAAGAAATCAGTGGGCGTGGTACTACCCGCGACGCTCACCTTCAATACTGGTGCGCCCGAGATCATGGAGTGCGTCGCAGGTGGGTGCGCGTACCAGCTGGCTGACTCCAACGCATGGATACCGTCGCAAGCAGGCGAGCGCTTCAACGTGCCGGGCAACTCCTCGTTTCAGATTCGCGTCACTGAGGCGTATCACTACATCTGTCACTTCGGCTAGACCACCAGCGGCTCGGGCTCCAGTCGAATACCAAAGCGCTCATAGACGCTGGTCTGGATGGCCTTGGCCAGGGTCGTGACTTCGCCACCGGTGGCGCCGCCCCGATTGACCAGCACCAGTGCCTGCTTTTCGTACACGCCGGCCTGTCCAACTGACTTGCCGCGCCAGCCGCACGCGTCGATCAGCCAGCCTGCCGCCAGTTTGACCGAGCCGTCCGACAAAGGGTAGTGCACCAACTTCGGGTCACGGGCAATGATGTCGGCGCACTGCTCGGGCGTCACGGTCGGGTTCTTGAAAAAGCTACCAACGTTGCCCAAGACGGCGGGATCGGGCAGCTTGCCGCAGCGGATCTCGCAGATCCAGTCGTAAATCTGGCGCGCCGAAGGTTGCGCCACGCCTGTATCCAGAATCTTCCTCTCCAGATCCGCGTAACCCACGATCGGGCGCCAGGACTTGGGTAGTCGATAGCGCACCGCCGTGATCAATGCCCTGCCCGCCAGCCCGAGGGGCCGAACAGCATCGCCCTGCACCGCGCACGCGGCGCCATGCTTGAAGACCGAATCGCGGTAGCCAAACCCGCACTGGGCCGCGTTGAGGCTGAATACAACACCCGACTGCAAGTCCACCGCGTCGAGTGAGTCAAAGCGGTCCTGCAACTCCAACCCGTAGGCGCCGATGTTCTGCACGGGTGAAGCGCCCACGGTGCCGGGGATCAGGGCCAAGTTCTCCAGACCGGGGTAGCCTTGGTCCAGGGTCCAGGAGACAAAGTCGTGCCAGTTTTCACCGGCGCCGGCCTCAACAACGTAGTTCTGGTCGGTCTCACTGAGCAAACGCCGACCCATGATTTCAACCTTAAGCACCAGCGCCTTGACGTCACCCGTCAGCACAATGTTGCTGCCGCCGCCCAACACGAATTTCTGGACAGAACCCCAATTCGGATCGGCCACGACCTGCTGCACGTCGGCGCAACTGGCCACTCGCAGCAGAAAATGAGCCTTGGCAACAATGTGAAAGGTGTTCCAGGGCTCCAACGGGACATTTTTCTCGACTAACATTGCATCAATTCTCTCATTGCCCTGATTTTGGAACTGCGCCATGCCCTCGTTTGACACTGTATGTGAACCCAACCTAGTCGAAGTCAGGAACGCCGTGGACAACACCGCAAAGGAAGTCGCCACGCGATTTGACTTCAAGGGCACACCCGCAGCGATCGAGCTCAAAGACAAGGAAATCACCTTGATCGGCAGCGCTGAGTTCCAGTTGACCCAAATCGACGACATCCTGCGCAACAAACTCACCAAGCGCAACGTCGACGTGCGTTTCCTCGACGTTGGCGACGTGCAAAAAATCGGCGGGGACAAGGTCAAGCAAGTGATCAAGGTCCGCAACGGCATCGAGACCGAGGTCTCAAAGAAGATCCAGCGCATGATCAAGGACAGCAAACTCAAGGTCCAGGCCGCCATTCAGGGTGATGCGGTGCGCGTCACCGGCGCCAAACGCGACGACCTGCAAGCCGCGATGGCGCTGATCAAGAAGGACATCGCCGATGTTCCCTTGAGTTTCAACAACTTTCGCGACTGATGAAAGCCGCTCGGCTACTGCTGGTTTGGTGCATGGGCCCGTTCGGTCTGGCCTGGGCCCAATCGGTGGCGTTGACCGGCATGCTGGGGAGCAAGGCGCTGCTGATCGTGGATGGTGGCGAACCCCGCAGCCTCGCTGTGGGAGAGAGCTACCGTGGTGTCAAAGTCATCTCGACGCAGGGTGACAGCGCCGTCGTCGAGATCGGCACACAAATACAAACGCTGCGCGTTGGCGACTCGCCCACCAGCGTCGGCTCGCAGGGCGGCGGCGCCAATGGCAGCAAGGTTGTGCTAACGGCGGGTGGCGGTGGACACTTCCTCACGCTTGGTCAAATTAACGGTCATACCACTCAGTTCGTGGTCGACACCGGCGCCACTTTCGTATCCATGAGCGAGCAGGACGCTACGTTGGCCAAAATCAACTACCGCAACGGACAGCGCATTTCGATGAGCACCGCCAACGGCGTGGTACCGGGTTGGCGTGTCAAACTCAACGCTGTGCGCGTCGGCGACGTGACGGTGTACGACGTAGACGCCGTCGTGACGGCCGGTGCCATGCCATTTGTGCTTTTGGGGAACAGCTTTCTGTCACGATTCCAGATGACGCGCACCAATGACCAGATGGTTCTTGAAAAGCGCTATTGAGAGACACCTGTGAGCGTTCAGAACGAAAACGAATACGAAGACTTGCTGGGTCTGTGGTCGGACCTGGAATCGGGTTTGGGCGTCGTCCTGGGCAGCCCTGGCAGCATCCAGGAGTTTGAGCAGCGCGTGCGGCAATACGACCGCTGGATGCAAACGCTGCTGCAGCGCGATACCGACGTTGGCCTGTACCTGTTGTTCCAGTTAGCCACCAATTCACCAGTAGGCTACAGCGCTTCGCACTCTCTGGTCAGCGCGGTGCTGTGCCATCTTGTTGCGGCCGAGCTGCAGCTCAACGCGACCGAGCGCGACAGCCTGATTCACGCCGCGCTGACGATGAACATCGCCATGACGGCGCTGCAAGACGAACTGGCCGGGCAGGACGACAAGCCCAATGCCGAGCAGCAGATGGTGATCAAAACCCATGCCGTCAAAGGCGGCCTGATGCTGGCCAACCTGCATGTTTCCGATCCGCTGTGGCTGGACGTGGTCAGCCACCATCACGATGAATCGGCCGACGGTGGCGCGCTGCACGCACTCACATCAGCCGCTCGTCTGGGGCGCATTCTGCGTACCGTGGACCGCTACGCGGCCATGATCAGCCCGCGCAAATCGCGCCTGGGCCGCAGCTCGATTGACTCTGTTCGATCCATCATTGGCTCTGGCGCAAACAAGGACGAGGTCGGTCAAGCCTTGGTCCGCGCCGTCGGGCTGTGTCCGCCTGGAACCTACGTGCGCATGGACAGCAATGAACTGGCGGTCGTGATCCGGCGCAGCAGCACCGCCAACTTCCCTTACGTGGCCGTGGTCATCACCCGGGACGGGGAACCGCTACCCCAGCCGCGCTTGCACCGCACCGCGGACGCCTCACCCAAGATCCAGGCGGCGCTGGCCGCCTCGGCGGTGCGCGCCCGCATCAATCATCACCTGGTACTGCAACTGGGCGCCTACGTGGCCCAGCACCCATAAGGATCAGGGCTTGCTCTTGCTGCCCAGTTTCGACTCGGTTCCCTTGGCAAGGCGACCAATGTTCTCCGCGTGACGGTAGATCAGCAGCACCGACATGCAACTGATCGCCAGCAGAACGCTCTTGTCCAGGAACCAGGCAACCCGGTCACCGAAGATGTAGTACGCCGGAGCGAACACTGCCGCACTCAGCGATGCCAGCGACGAGTAACGAAAGAAGTAGGCCATGATCAGCCAGCTTGCCGCCACGGCCAGGCCAA
Source organism: Candidatus Rhodoferax odensensis (assembly GCA_016718405.1). GTDB lineage: Bacteria > Pseudomonadota > Gammaproteobacteria > Burkholderiales > Burkholderiaceae_C > Rhodoferax_D > Rhodoferax_D odensensis. The sequence continues at coordinate 275,162 of JADKDJ010000005.1, read as the reverse complement.
GTATCGGACTAATGCCCACCAGCACCCCGAGCGCCGTTGCCACCCCCTTGCCGCCAACAAAGCGAAAGAACACCGGGTAGAGATGCCCCAGGAACGCAGCCAGGCCAACCATGGCCAGGGTGCCCTCCTCCAGCCCATACGGCTTGCCAAACCAGCGCACCAGCATCACCGGCAACCAGCCCTTCATGGCATCAAGCAACAAGGTCACCACCGCGGCTGCCTTGCTGCCTGAGCGCAGCACGTTGGTCGCACCTGGATTCTTGCTGCCGTAGGTGCGCGGGTCGTTGAGGCCCATGACACGGCTGACGATTACCGCGAACGACAGCGAGCCGATGGCATACCCCACCAAGACGGCCAGCAAGGGAAAAAACGGTTTCACGGATTCCAAGACTTGTTCTCCTGCTTGGGGCCCATGGATCGGGCCCGAGTCAGCTATTCTGCCAGCGCGCACTGCACCGGCTTTGCGCCAAGCAACGCCGCGCACACCTGCGGATCGAGCCCGACCAGATAGCCGCGTCGCCCGCCGTTGATCAGAATCCGGGGCAAGGCCAGGATGGTTTCCTCAATGTAGACCGGCATGGCACGACGCGTGGCAAACGGCGAGGTCCCCCCGACCAAGTAGCCACTATGGCGATTGGCGACCTCGGGCAGACAGGGCTGCACCGACTTGGCGCCGATCTGTCGCGCAAGGTTCTTGGTCGACACCTTGCGATTGCCGTGCATCAGTACGACCAGGGGTTTGGCATCCTGGTCCTGCATGATGAGCGTCTTGACCACTTCATACGGGTCAAAACCCAACACCTGCGCGCTATGCTGTGCGCCACCGTGTTCCACATAGGGGTAGGGGTGCTCGGTGTAGGCCACCTTGTGCGCTCTGAGCCATTGGGTCGCGGCAGTTTCGGAGATGTGTTTGACCATGTTTCTTGCTGGGGCTGATGTAGGAATGGGGCTTGGAACTCAGCTGGCGCATCGCGCCCGCTCCTGCTCCCGCAGCCGCAGAACCCGGCGCTGCACCTTGCCCGTGGTGGTCATGGGTAACGCATCGACAAACTCTACCTCCTTCGGGTATTCGTAGGGCGCCAGCTTGTCCCTCACGTGAGCCTGCAACTGCGCCATGAGTTCAGCGTCAAACCGCGCCCTTGCTTCGTGGGGAATTGGACGGTCTGCTGCAAAAGAAGGCGCCAGCACGACATACGCCTTGACCAGTGCGCCACGCGCCGCGTCCGGCTTGGGCACCACCGCCGCATTGGCCACCGCCGGATGCTTGACCAGACAGTTTTCGATCTCCCCGGGGCCGATGCGGTAGCCCGCAGACTTGAACACATCGTCCGCGCGGCCCTGATACCACAGGTAGCCCTGCGCGTCCTCGACGGCCAGGTCGCCTGTGCGGCACCAATCACCGGTGTACTTGTCCCGCGTCGCGGCCTCATTCTTCCAGTAACCCAAGAAAAAGACCGGGTCCGGCTGACCACGCGCGTCAAAGCGGTTGATGGCGACGTCCCCCGCCACACCCACCGGGCAGGGCCGGCCCTCATCGTCGATCAACGCCACCCGATGCCCTGGGTAGGGTCGCCCCATACTGCCGGGTCGAGCCGGCCAGCCTCGGCCATCCGCGGTCTGTCCATTCATCGCGCAATTGCCCACGATGTAGTTGATTTCGGTCTGACCGAACATCTCGTTAACCGTCACTCCCAACTGCTGCTGGCAATAGTCAAATACCGCGTCGCCCACTGCCTCACCGGCGCTCATGATGGCCTGTAACTTGAGCTTGAACTGCTGTTGCACCGTCGCGCCAGGGCCACCGGGACAGGCCTTCATCATGGCCTTAAGTGCGGTTGGAAACAGAAACGTGTGCGTCACGCCGCAGTCGCGCATGAGGCGCAACGCCACCTCGGGATTGAACCGACCAGAGAACGCAACAATTGGCCGACCGAAGTAAAGCGAGGGCAGCAACGCATCCATCAACCCGCCAGTCCAGGCCCAGTCGGCCGGACTCCAGAACACCGCCCGCGAGTCGGTGTTGCCCCGACCGTCGAAGCCAAACCAGTTCTGGCTGCAAACGAAGCCACTCAGGTTTCCAATCAGACCACGATGCGGGATCAGCGCACCTTTCGGATTGCCCGTAGTGCCACTGGTGTAAATCAGGATCGCGGCGTCTTCGGCCAGCGTGGGAAGCGGCGCAAAGCCGCCCGTCGCAGAGGCCAGCGCGGCTTCATAGGCTATGTCCGCGCGCGCCGCAGCCGCACCCACCCCGATCACACTGCGCAGACCGGCACAGCTGGCCCGCACTGCCAGCACACCGTCGATGGTGGACTGGTCACAGATGGCCAACACTGCATCACTGTCGCGCAGGCGGTACTCCAGAGCCTGCGGGCCAAACAACTGGGACAAGGGCATCGCCACCGCGCCCATTTGCAGCACGGCCATGTAGGCCACCGCGGTCTCGAAGCGCTGCGGCAGCACGATGGCCACCCGGTCGCCCTGGCGCACCCCCTCGCGGCGCAGCACGATGGACAGGCAATCGGCCTGCTGCTGCAGCTGTGCGTAGCTGAAGAATTGGTCCCTGGCGTCCGACTGGTAGGCATGGATGGCTACTCTTTTGGTAGCATCCGGCGCTGTCGCCCAGCGTCGGCAGCACACCTGGGCGATGTTGAACTGCCGCGGCACCTGCCAGGCAAAGCCGCCGTGCAAGGCCGCGTGGTTGTCTTGAAGTTGACTGACGCTCACGATAGGTCTCCGTATGATGGTCCGCTAGTTGACAGACAAATTCTAAGTAGCCAATGACCGGGCGGCGCCGCACGCCGCTGGGTCCCGCAAGGAAACACGATGTACCAAGTCAGACGCGCCTCGCGCAGCGAGTTCACCCGTATCCGTTGCCTCGATTACCACGTTCGAGTCTGGGGCGAACCTCGGGCCGGCCAGGCCCCGCTGGTGATGGTGCATGGCTGGATGGATGTCTCTGCGTCCTACCAGTTCGTGGTCGACGCCTTTGCACAAGACCGTCACATCATCGCACCAGACTGGCGCGGTTACGGTCTGACCAAGTCGGGCGCCGTGGACAACTACTGGTTCCCGGACTACCTGGCCGACCTTGATTTTTTGCTGGACTACTACGCCGGCGCGCAGCCGGTTGACCTGATCGGGCACAGCATGGGTGGCAACATCGCAATGCTGTATGCCGGCGTGCGCCCCGAGCGCATCCGCCGACTGGTCAACCTGGAGGGCTTTGGCATGCCGCTGACCAAACCGTCGCAGGCGCCGGGCCGCTACGCCAAGTGGATGGACGAGCTCAAGAAGCTGCATGCCGGCGAAATGGACCTCAAAGCCTACGACGACGTCGACGGTGTGGCCCGGCGCCTGATGAAGACCAACGCCCGCCTGAGCCAGCACAAGGCGCAGTGGTTAGCCCAGCACTGGGCACGCGCCAACGCGCAGGGCAAATGGGAAATCCTGGGCAACGCGGCGCACAAAGTATCAAACGCGCAGCTCTATCGTGTCGATGAGGTACTGGAGGTGTATCAGCGCATCACCGCACCAACGCTGGCCGTGGAAGCGAGTGACAACAGTCTTGACCAGTGGTTCAACGGGAAATTCACGCTGTCGCAGTACCACGAGCGACTGCAGAAAGTGGCCAATGTGCGCGTAGAACGCATCGAGGATGCCGGACACATGATGCACCACGACCAGCCAGAACAATTGGCGCAGCTGATCGACGCATTCCTGACGCCAGGCGAAATGAACGCCTCGGACCCTGCGGATGAGCGGCCGTGAGAAAATGGCGGGTTAATTGAATCTCACACGATCAGGACCCCATCATGGAAGCAGAACGTATCAACCTCATTGGCACCCGGCTCTCAGACCTGAGCGCCAGAACGCAGGACTTACGGGGTATCTTTGACTACGATGCCAAAGCCGAACGCCTGAGGACGGTCAACGCCTCGCTCGAAGACCCCACCGTCTGGAACGACAGCAAGCGCGCGCAGGAGCTGGGCCGCGAGAAGAAGTCGCTCGACACCGTCGTCGTGACCCTGGACAACCTGACCAGCGAGCTCGCCGACAACAGTGAGTTGTACGAGATGTCCAAGGAGGACGGTGATGAGGCCGGCCTTCTGACGATCGAAGCCGAGACCGCCAAACTGGCCAGCATCATCGAAGGGCTGGAGTTCAGGCGCATGTTCAACAACCCGGCTGACCCGCTCAACGCCTTTGTCGACATCCAGGCTGGCGCGGGTGGCACCGAAGCGTGTGACTGGGCCAGCATGTTGCTGCGCCAGTACCTCAAGTACGCCGAACGCAAGGGCTTCAAGGCCACGCTGGAAGACGAAACGCCAGGTGACACGGCAGGCATCAAGGGCGCCACGATCAAAGTCGAAGGTGAATACGCTTTGGGCTGCTGCGAACCGAGACCGGTGTGCACCGGCTGGTGCGCAAGTCGCCCTTCGATTCCTCGGGCGGGCGCCACACCTCGTTCGCCTCAATCTTTGTATACCCCGAAGTGGACGACTCGATCGAGATTGACATCAACCCCGCCGACGTGCGCACCGACACCTTTCGCGCCAGCGGCGCGGGCGGCCAGCACATCAACAAGACCGACTCCGCCGTGCGCCTGACGCACATTCCCACCGGTATCGTGGTGCAGTGCCAGGACGGCCGCAGCCAGCACAGCAACCGCGACGTCGCCTGGAAGCGCTTGCGCAGCCGCTTGTATGACTTTGAGATGCGCAAACGCATGGTCGAGCAGCAAAAACTCGAAGACAGCAAAACCGACGTCGGCTGGGGCCACCAGATCCGCTCCTACGTGCTGGACAAGAGCCGCATCAAAGACTTGCGCACCAACGTTGAAGTCAGCGCCACACAAAAGGTGCTCGACGGCGACCTGGACATCTTCATCGAAGCCTCGCTCAAGCAGGGCGTGTAGACCACCTCACTGATAACGCGCCATCCCCACCAAGGTGGCCCTGCAAACCCTGGAGAACAAGCATGATCAACGAAGGAATCGCCACCGCAGTTCGCCGCGAGGACTACGTGGCTCCGGCCTACTGGATTGACCACGTCAACCTGACGTTTGATTTGGACCCCGTCAAGACCCGCGTGCTCAACAAAATGACACTGCGGCGCAACCCCGACGTGGCATCGCAAGCGCTCAGGCTTGACGGCGAAGAGCTCAATCTGGCGCGCGTGCTGGTCAATGGCCAGGGCGCCTCGTTCAAGATCGACGGCCACCGCTTGGTGCTCGAAGGCTTGCCTCAGGAAGGCAGTTTTGAGCTGGAGATTTTCACCACATGCGCGCCGGCAAAGAACACCCAGTTGATGGGCCTGTACGTCAGCAATGGTTCCTTTTTTACCCAGTGCGAGGCCGAGGGCTTTCGCCGCATCACCTACTTCCTCGACCGCCCGGACGTGATGGCCAGCTACACCGTCACCCTGCGCGCCGACAAGGCCAAGTATCCGGTGCTGCTGTCCAACGGCAACCTGGTCGCGCAAGGCCCGCTGGAGGGTACCGGCAATGAAGGGCGGCACTTTGCCACCTGGGTCGATCCACACAAGAAGCCGTCCTACCTGTTTGCATTGGTCGCGGGACAACTGGTGTGCAAGGAGCAGCGTATCCGCTCGCGTGCGGGGCAGGAGCATTTGCTACAGGTCTATGTCCGCCCCGGTGATCTGGACAAGACTGAGCACGCCATGAACTCGCTCATGGCATCCGTGGCCTGGGACGAGGCACGCTTTGGTTTGCCGCTGGACCTGGAGCGCTTCATGATTGTGGCCACCAGCGACTTCAATATGGGCGCCATGGAAAACAAGGGCCTGAACATCTTCAACACCAAGTTCGTGCTGGCCAACGCCGCCACCGCCACCGACGCGGACTACGCCAACATCGAGTCGGTGGTGGGCCACGAGTACTTTCACAACTGGAGCGGCAACCGCGTCACCTGCCGCGATTGGTTTCAGCTCAGCCTCAAGGAGGGGCTGACGGTGTTTCGTGACCAGGAATTCAGCCAAGACCTGTGCGCCGACGCATCGGCCCGCGCGGTCAAGCGCATCGAAGACGTGCGCGTGCTGCGCACCGCGCAGTTTCCCGAAGACGCCGGCCCGATGGCTCACCCGGTGCGCCCCGACAGCTACATCGAAATCAACAACTTCTACACCGTCACCATCTACGAAAAAGGCGCCGAAGTCGTACGCATGATGCAAACCCTGGTGGGCCGTCAGGGTTTCGCGCGGGGCATGAAACTTTACTTTGAGCGCCATGACGGACAGGCCGTCACTTGCGACGACTTCGCGCAAGCGATTGCGGACGCCAACCCTGACTCGGACCTGGCGCGCCATCTGGAACAGTTCAAGCGCTGGTATTCACAGGCGGGTACGCCCCACGTACGCGCCAACGGCCAGTACGACGCTTCAACACAGACATACACCCTGACCCTTTCCCAACGATGCAGCCCGCCGCTCGGACAGGGCCCGCAGCAACCCTTCGTGATCCCGGTCGTAGTGGGCTTGGTCGCGCACAACAATGGTGAGCTGGCGTTGCAGCTGACGGGTGAGAGCGCAGCAGGCGACAGCACACACACGCTGGTGCTGACGCAAACCAGCCAAACCTTCACCTTCGTCAATGTCGCCAGCGCACCGGTACCGTCACTGCTGCGCGGCTTCAGTGCGCCGGTGGCGCTGGAGTACGACTATGCCGACGCCGAGCTCCAACACCTGCTGGCACACGACAGTGACGCCTTCAACCGTTGGGAAGCCGGTCAGCGCCTGGCCCTGCGCTGCGCCCTGGCGGCCATTCGGTCAGGCGCCGATTCCGACGCGACGAACATTCTCGATCAAGCATTCCTTGACGCCATGCGCGCGGTGCTGCGCAACCCCGCACTGGACGCTGCGTTCAAAGAACTGGTGTTGACCCTGCCGTCTGAAACCTACATCGGCGAGCAACTTGACATCGTCAATCCCCAGCGCATCCACGCCGTGCGAGAGGCGATGCGCCTGCAAATGGCCGTCGCGCTGCATGCGGACTGGCAGTGGGCCTTCGAGAGTCACCGCAACAATGGCGCTTACCGGCCCGACCCAAACTCTGCCGGGCGCCGCGCATTGGCTGGTTTGGCTCTTCACCAGCTGTGTCTTGCGGCGCGCCACAACGCGGACCCGGTCTGGCCCAACGCGGCTTACCAGCAGTTTGAGCACGCGGGCAACATGACCGACCGCTTTGCGGCCCTGTCCGCACTGGTGCATTCAGGGAACGCGCTGGCGCAGCCGGCGCTGAGTCGCTTCCATGCGCTGTTCAAGGACGAAGCGCTCGTGCTCGACAAGTGGTTTGCCCTGCAAGGCGGCGCCTGCGATCATGGTGGCGATGTGCTCCCTATCGTGCGCCAACTGATCCAGCACCCCGACTTCACACTGCGCAACCCCAACCGGGCACGCAGCCTGATCTTCAGCTACTGCAATGCCAATCCCGGTGCGTTCCACCGCGACGACGCCGCCGGTTACGTATTCTGGAGCGAGCGTGTGCTTGAGCTCGACGGCATCAACCCACAGGTTGCCGCGCGCCTAGCTCGCGCATTGGACCGTTGGGCCAAACTCGCCGAACCGTACCGCAGCGCCGCGCACGAAGCGCTCAAGCGCGTGGCGGCCAAAGCAGACCTGAGCAACGACGTGCGAGAAGTCGTCTCGCGCGCGCTGGCCGATCAACCCATTGCCCAAGGCTGAAGACATCATGGTCGCCAAAATCTCCCTGACCCGCTACCTGGTTGAACAGCAACGTGCAGACGGCCTGATTCCGGCGCAGTTGCGCCTGCTGCTCGAGGTGGTCGCCCGTGCCTGCAAGAGCATCAGCCTGGCCGTCAACAAGGGCGCCTTGGGAGGTGTTCTAGGCAGTGCCGATAGTGAGAACGTTCAAGGCGAGGTGCAAAAAAAGCTCGACATCATTGCCAACGAGGTACTGATCGAAGCAAACGAGTGGGGTGGTCACCTCGCCGCCATGGCCAGCGAAGAAATGGACGGCATCTACGTGGTGCCCAACCGCTACCCGCAGGGCGAATACCTGCTGTTGTTCGACCCCTTGGACGGCTCCAGCAATATCGACGTCAATGTGAGCATCGGCACCATCTTCAGCGTGCTGGTCAAGCCAGAAGGTGCGGGCGTCTCGGAGCAAGACTTCCTGCAAGCAGGCTGCAAGCAGGTGGCGGCAGGCTACTGCGTGTACGGCCCGCAAACGACCCTGGTGCTCACGGTCGGCGATGGCGTGGCCATGTTCACACTGGACCGCGAGCAGGGCTCCTTTGTGCTGACGCAGGAACACGTCAAGATTGCGGCCGACACCAAGGAGTTCGCCATCAACATGAGCAACATGCGTCACTGGGACGCACCCGTGAAGCGCTACATCGACGAGTGCCTGCAAGGCGTTGAGGGGCCGCGCGGCAAGAACTTCAACATGCGCTGGATCGCCAGCATGGTGGCTGATGTGCACCGCATTCTCACCCGCGGCGGCGTCTTCATGTACCCCTGGGACAAGCGCGAACCGGAGAAAGCCGGAAAACTGCGCCTGATGTATGAGGCCAACCCCATGGCCTGGTTGATTGAACAAGCTGGCGGCGCCGCCACCAACGGCCGAGAGCGAATTCTCGACATCCAACCCTCGCGTTTGCACGAACGGGTAAGTGTCATCCTGGGCTCCAAAAACGAAGTCGAGCGTGTCACCAGCTACCACACCGGGCTATAATCCAGGGCTTAGCCGGTGTAGCTCAGTCGGTAGAGCAGCTCATTCGTAATGAGAAGGTCGGGTGTTCGATTCATCTCTCCGGCACCACGTGAAAGCCCCTGATTCGCAAGAGTCGGGGGCTTTTTCACGTAGTCAAAACGTAACCGATAGGGCATTATCCAGCCGACTTGCAGCAACTTGCAAGCCGTCCGGCGCGAGGTACACATGCCGCGCTCCACTGTTTCGGAGGGTTTGCATCCGCCCAACCGCTGCTGTTTGTCCGTGGGTGCCTGCCTATGCGCAAACGGACTAACGGTCGACATACCGAACTGAGCGGCGATCGCTGCGTCCTATACTTGTGCGTTAAATTTAGGCTGCCAAGCAATCAAGCAATTGCTCGCACCCTTTCCCGGTCTGTGTCGAGACCGCTCACCGGTTGTTGGATTCAAGCAAATGTCCTGCGCCCCGATCGAACTCAAAAAGAAGAGCGAGGAGTTCTACGTCAAGTGGCGTACCTACGTTGGCGCGTGCGGCTTCGACGAATTTGTCGAGTTCGCGGTCTCCCTGTCGAGCTTCTCCGCTTTTCTGCACAGCAAGGGTCTCTCCGGCCTGCACCAAATCTCCCACGGACTGGAGCAACAGGTCTTGTCGCTGTTTGACGATGAGTCAAGCCACCACATTCCACCGGGCACACTGGGCGATTTGAGCAGTCGCATAGAAGGTCTACAGGCTCGAGTGGCCAACTTCATAGACAGCAACAGCACGCCGGCGACGGAACAGCGTCGCGCCAGCAGCGAGCCCGTTCTGCCAGCAGAGTCGAGTTTCGTTCACCACATGTGGCTCCTGGGCAGCACCCCAGAGCCTTGGCGAGATCTGATCACGCAGCTGCGGTACTTTGGAATTCACACCCACGTGTTCGACTGGGCGACCTTGCCTACAGACACCACAGAGCCAGCCATCGTACTGATCGACGGCGGCGATTTGGCGTTGGAGGAGACTTGTCACAACGCTCGCGCCCTGCGTGCGAGGTTTTCCGCCACCGACTTGATAGTGCACAACCTGAGATCAGACTTCAACAACCTCAAAGTCGCGTTGGCCGCTGGCTGTGATTTCTGCTTTGCTCATGGCACGCCCGATGCGGTCGTCATGGCCAAGATCATCGAGGTCTGTAGCCGCGACGAAGACCCCCCCTATCGCGTGCTTGTGGTCGAGGACTCGTGGACCGCCAGCAAGTCCATTCGACGCACGCTGGAGCAAAGTGGGATCGAATCATTTGCGGTCACCAAACCCAGTGAAGTCCTTTTGGGCCTGCGGCACTTTCAGCCGGATCTGATCCTGATGGACATGTACATGCCCGATTGCACAGGAGTGGAGGCAACCCGGGTGATCCGTCAGCATGCCGAATTTCTATCTACGCCGGTGGTGTACTTGTCTGGGGACTCGGACGTTGCCTTGCAAGTGGATGCGCTGCGTCTTGGCGGCGATCACTTTCTGACCAAGCCGTTCAATCCGGTCATTTTGAACGCGGTCGTCAAGAGCAAGATTGAACGCTATCGCACGTTGCGCCGATCCATGCAACATGACAGCCTGACCGGAATGCTCAACCACCTGACCTCCAAGGAACGACTGCAGACGGCGGTCAAGGCGGCCGAAGCGGGCAACGAGACACTGACCGTGGCCATGATCGACATTGACCACTTCAAGAGCGTGAACGACAGCTATGGTCACCCCGTCGGCGACCAAGTCATCCGCAGTCTGGCCTGGCTCCTCAAGCAGCGGTTGCGCAAGACCGATCTGGTTGGACGCTACGGCGGTGAAGAGTTCATCGTGATCCTGCCCAACTCGCGTGCTGAACAGGGATTGGAAGTGCTGGACCGCATCCGCCGCGACTTCGCGGAGATCAGATACCCGTTTAGGGAAACCTGGTTTAACACCACATTTTCAGCGGGATTGTCCCAGTTTCCGATTTCCGTCAACGTCGAAACGCTCATCAAAGATGCCGACGATGCGCTGTTTGAAGCCAAGCGCCTGGGACGCAATCAACTGATCTGGCGCCACTGAATCAGGCTGGCACCTGCCACGCGCTGGTCGTAACAGGATTATGGCGCAGCATCGGCATCAGCGGCAGCGCTCTAACGCAACGACCAGGGCTCGTGGCTCATTAACCCGACGCCCAAACACCGGTCACCGAATGAGAAACTGCGTGCGCTCCTTGCCCTCAATCCACTTTGGCGCCTTGCCACGACCAGTCCAGGTTTGGCCGGTTGCCGTATTGCGGTATTTGGCAGCCACTTTACCGCCCGAGCGGACACCACGTGCCTTGCTCGTCGGGAACACGTCCTGCGCGGTCAGACCAAACTCTTCAATCAAACCCCGCACCTGCGCGATCGCGGCACCGGTTTCCCGCTTCTTGGCTTCACGGATCTGAAGCTCCAAGGATTCTCGTTGTTCCAGAAGTTGTTTATAAGAGGTCATATTGATCTGCCCAATAGGTGAGAAAATGAACTTTTGACTAGGGAAAACAGAAACATTATAGAGTGGCGATCGCTGATTATGTTTGTTTCAATATCGATGGCGTCCCCAAACCCTTGTCAAATTTCATAATCACATTTACACACAACGCCACATGTCAGTCTATTTGATTGGTGATATTCAAGGCTGCGATTCAGCCTTGCAGCAAATCCTCGACAGAATCGACTTTTCGCCGAGTCGCGACCAGTTGTTCCTACTTGGCGATCTGGTCAACCGTGGGCCGCACTCGGCAGCAGTGTTGCGCCGTCTCATGGCCTTCGGCAGCTCCGCACAGAGTCTTCTTGGCAATCACGACTTGCACCTGCTGGCGCTGGCCCGCGGCGTACGGAAGCCGCATCGCAGCGACACACTGGACGATATTCTTGGCGCGCCGGATCGCGACGTCATGCTGAGTTGGCTGCGTTGGCAGTCGATGGCCATCTTGAAGGAGGTCCATGGGCAAGCGCTGCTGATGGTCCACGCTGGCGTTTTGCCATGCTGGACCGCGACACAAACACAGAAGCTGGCGCATGAGGTCGAAACGGTGTTGCGTGGTGACCAGCTTGGCGAGTTTCTGCAGGGTATGTACGCCAACGAACCAAACCAGTGGGACGACAGGCTGGCCGGCGTTGCTCGACTCAGAGTGATTGTCAATGCCCTGACACGGCTGCGGTTTTGCACCCCCGATGGCGCCATGGAATTCAGCACCAAAGATGGCGCCAACGCGGCGCCGACCGGCTATCACCCCTGGTTCGATGTACCGGGGCGCCGAAGCGCAGATGTGACGGTGGCGTTTGGACACTGGTCCACGTTGGGATGGCTCGATCGCCAAGATGTCATTGCCTTGGACACTGGATGTGTCTGGGGTGGCTGCCTGAGCGCCGTGCGCCTGGGACGCGCGTCGGGCACCGACGCGCTAACGCGAGAGCTGATTCAGGTGAAATGTCCGCCTTCGCAATCACCCAAGTCCGGCACCGCCCGCAGTGCAGCCGCTGCTAAGCCGACTTGAACAGGGCCGCCACGCGACGCTTGGGCTTAATATTGGCTGAGATACTGCGCCCACTGGGCCGTGCGCTCGTCTCCCATGACGGCAAAGCTGACGGGTCCGCCACGGTCGGAGTCTCGTAAGGCTGGTCAAATAGCGGATCTATCGGCGCGATGGGTACAAAACGCTTGTCTTGGCGCCAATCGGGTCTATCGCCTCGTGGCTGTTGACCTTCACGGCGTGGACCGCGAGGCGACGCGGCCCCTTGATAGAAGCCTCTGGCCTCCTCGCCCGTATCCTGTGCGTACATGCGCCGACCATCGTTGATGCGTCCCTGCCTTCGTATGTCCGGCACATCTTCCTCGAACTCGATGGCCTCGAGTTCGATCTTCGTCTTGATCAACTTCTCGATGTCACCGACCAACCGGGCATCGCTTTTCGAAACAAAGCTGACGGCCAAGCCAGAGGCACCTGCACGGCCGGTCCGACCAATGCGATGGACATAGTCCTCGGCATTGAACGGAATGTCGAAATTGAAAACCGCCGGCACATCTTTGATGTCCAGGCCACGCGCCGCCACGTCGGTGCACACCAGCAGATCAACCTCGCCCTTTTTGAAAGCGTCCAACGCTTTGAGCCGCTCGTCCTGACTCTTGTCACCATGCAGGGCGGTGGTATTGAGGCCCTCGCGTTCCAGTGAACGCGCCAGTCGAGCACACCCAAGCTTGCTGTTGACAAACACAAAAGCCTGTTTCAACTGCCGCTGCCGCAGGATCTGATGCAGGGCGTGCCGCTTGTCGTCGTCCCCAACACTGTAGAAATGCTGCTCAACGGTCGAGGCGGTCGCGTTGGAACGGGCCACCTCAATGGTCAGTGGATCCTGCAGATAACTGCTCGCAAGTCGCTTGATCTCTGGTGAAAACGTCGCCGAAAACAACAGCGTAGTGCGCTGTTTCGGCAGAAAGCTCAAGATTCTTTGCAAGTCCGGCAGGAAGCCAATGTCGAGCATGCGGTCAGCTTCGTCGAGTACCACGTACTCAACCTGGTTCAGCACCGCATTCTTGGCTTCGATGTGATCCAGCAAACGCCCAGGTGTGGCGACCAGGATTTCGACGCCTTTCTTAAGCTCCAGCGTCTGCGGCTTCATGTCGATGCCACCGAAAACGACCGTGCAGCGTATCTGAGTGTATTTGGCGTAAGCCTTGATGGCCTGCGCGACCTGATCGGCCAACTCGCGTGTAGGCAATAGCACCAGCGCGCGCACCGGATGACGCGCCGGTGAGGTCGACGCGTTCTCGTGTTTGAGCAAGCGCTGCAGCAGCGGCAGCGAAAACGCCGCGGTCTTGCCGGTTCCAGTCTGGGCCGCGCCCATCACATCGCGCCCCTGCAAAACCTTGGGTATCGCTTGCGCCTGGATCGGCGTCATCGACTCGTAACCTAAATCGCCGACGGCGCGCGACAGCGACGGTGCAAGTTGCAGTTGGGAAAACGAATCCACTGTGGATTGCGGGGCGGAGTCAGTCATCAATACCTAACGGGATACACCACCACAACGGCGGCTGAAAATGATCATTACACTTGCCCATACCTCGGGACAACCCTGCATTATCCCCTACAACGCGCGAAGCCATGGCATTCATGCCGGTCGGCTGCGTGGCGGCGTGGACTTGCAGCCACTGCAACGCTAGCGCCAACGCATGCGATCCAGGTTGGCCTCAGCATCGCGCAGGCGGTCGCGGGCCCGCCGCATGTCGCGGTCCAGATCCGTGAGTTCATCGCGGATGCGGCGGCGCTCTTCATCGGTCTTGGCATCGCGCAGTCGACTCTCCAGGGTGGTGCGCCGCGCCTCCAGCGTGCGCAGATCTCCGCGCGCCTCGTAAACTTCACGTCCGACGCTGAAGCGACGCCGAAACTCGCCATCCACCGCAACCGGGCATACGCCACGGTAGGATTTGCCATCCAGCGCCACCCTGACGGCATTGTCCAACCTGCAATACGAGACCAGCCCCTGATCGCGCCCTTGCAGGTATCGCGGCGTGTCCACGGCAACTTTGGCCTCCGCACAGTCCCGGACTCGGTCATTGAGCACGGACAGCGGCTCGCCCGCCAGTCCATCACGCAAACCCACTTCCGTCCAGTTGGCCACTTTGCATTCGTTGGGGGTCATGGTGGTGCAGCCAACGAGTAGGGCCACGCCCAACGCGACCGCTATTAGCCACCAAAGTCGCTTGACGATCATCACATGCCCCTCAAATAGACTCAGGCCTTGGGAAGCGTGACCCCGCGCTGCCCCTGGTACTTACCGCCACGATCCTTGTAGCTGGTCTCACAGACTTCGTCGCTCTCGAAGAACAACACTTGAGCGCAACCCTCGCCCGCATAAATCTTGGCCGGCAACGGGGTCGTGTTGGAAAACTCCAGCGTCACGTAACCCTCCCACTCCGGCTCGAACGGTGTCACGTTAACGATGATGCCGCAGCGCGCATAGGTACTTTTGCCCAGGCAGATGGTCAAAACGTTGCGCGGAATGCGGAAATACTCCATGGTCCGGGCCAACGCAAAGCTGTTGGGCGGGATGATGCACACATCATCATGAAAATCGACGAAGCTCTTCTCGTCAAAGTTTTTCGGATCGACCACCGTGCTGTGTATGTTGGTGAAGACCTTGAATTCGGGCGCGCAACGAATGTCGTAACCGTAGCTGCTGGTGCCATAACTGATGATCTTGCTTCCGTCACGCTGCCTGATCTGCCCTGGCTCGAAGGGCTCGATCATGCCGGTTTGTTCGGCCATGCGCCGAATCCACTTATCGCTCTTGATGCTCATTGTTTGTGTTTCCTGATGGATCAATCATCGCCAAGCCGGTGTCGCTCTTTGTGGACAGGAAGTCGCCGGCGCGACATGCCGTGCAACCCCCCCACGCCGCATTGTAGGTGCTGCAAAATGCCAAAAAGCCGCCAGGACTTGACTCCTGGCGGCCCTGTTGGGATGGCACGAGGCCTAAGCGGTCTCGCCGTAAACCGATACCGTGATGTCCACCACCACGTCGGTATGCAACGCCACGCTCACCGTGCTGTCGCCCACGACCTTGATCGGACCGTTGGGCATGCGGATTTGCGACTTGACTACCTTATAACCCAGCTTGCCGAGTTCTTCGGCAATGTCGGCGTTTGTCACCGAGCCGAACAAGCGACCGTCGACGCCAGCCTTCTGGGTCAGCTTGGCGGTCGAACCAGCCAGCTTTTCGCCCAGAGCTTGCGACTCGGCCAACTTGGCGGCGGCAGCTTTTTCGAGCTCGGAGCGACGCGCTTCGAACTCTTGTTTGGCAGCTTGCGTGGCACGGCGGGCGCGCCCGGAAGGAATCAGGAAGTTGCGGGCATAACCGTCTTTGACACGAACGATCTCACCGAGGTTGCCAAGGTTAACGACCTTGTCGAGCAGAATGATTTGCATGATGTGTATCCCTTAGATGCGGTGCTGATCGCTGTACGGCAGCAACGCAAGGAAACGCGCGCGCTTGATGGCGGTATTGAGCTGGCGCTGGAAGATGGCACGGGTGCCAGTCAGTCGCGCGGGAATGATCTTGCCGTTTTCGGCGATGAAGTCACGCAGCGTATCGATGTCTTTGTAGTCAATCTCTTCAACGCCCGTCACGGTGAAGCGGCAAAAGCGCTTGCGCTTGAAGAGCAGGTTTTGTGCGGGGCGCTTGGGGCGCTTGTCTTTGCTGAAACGTTTAGGTCCGGCCATGATGATTTCCTGATGGTTCTGAGGGACGGGCGCCAATCGAAGTGGCAGCTCCTTGCCTCGAAATTAACAACTATTCTTGCGAAAATTCCTGAATGTGAAACTCGACGTGTTTGCCCTTGAGGGGCGTGGCCAAAAAGCCACCGAACTTCCAGCTACTGCCAATTGCCTGCTTTGCAAGCCGCTCGGCCGTCACTCCGAAAGCCACCGCCTTGACCCCTGCCTTGACCTGCCTGAGCTGCCCCGCCTCGCTGAGTTCTGAAGCGTGTTCAAGCTTCAGATTCAGGGCGGGAAGCCCGGCCGGCGTGTATCGCAAGGCATCCACCTCGGTGATACTGGCCGTGAGATCAAGCCAATTGGAAGCGGTGTTCACTCCTCTTCGGCAATCAGGTCCTCAAGCCTGATACTCGGCCTGCTGCGTCTTGCGGGCGTCTTCGCGCTCGACGGTCTTCATCATCGAGGAAGGGCCGGTATCGGCCTTCTTCTTGAGCACCGTCAAATGGCGCAGCACGGCGTCGTTGAACTTGAATGCGTGTTCGAGTTCAGCCATCACAGGTTGATCGGCTTCAATGTTGACGCACAGATAGTGAGCCTTGGCCAGCTTGTTGATCATGTAGACCATCTGACGACGGCCCCAGTCCTCAACACGGTGCACCTTGCCACCGCCGGCAACAATCATGCCCTTGTAACGTTCGAGCATGGCGGGAACCTGCTCGCTCTGATCCGGGTGGATCATGAGAATGATTTCGTAATGACGCATTGATACTCCTTGTGGATAGCCCGACGTGGGCGAATAAGCCACCCCCAGCGTCTAATTGAGGTGTGGCAAGGCGAAGCCCACCATTATATGCCACCGCGTGGCAAAGGCCCAGTTCCCGTCTGACCGCGGCGAGCGAGCGGATGCTACCTAGCGCGCAGCCAACTGCTGCCAAGTCGCGATCACGGAGTCCGGATTCAGTGAAATTGACGATATGCCCTGCTGCGCCAACCAGAGCGCGAAGTCAGGGTGATCGCTAGGGCCCTGACCGCAGATGCCGATGTATTTGCCCTCGGCCTTGCACGCCGCAATGGCCATACTCACCAGGGTCTTGACGGCTGGGTCGCGCTCGTCAAAGTCGGCCGCCAACAACTCCAGTCCGGAGTCGCGGTCCAACCCCAACGTCAACTGGGTCAGATCGTTGGAGCCAATCGAGAAGCCATCGAAATACTGCAAAAACTCTTTGGCCAAGATGGCGTTGCTGGGAATCTCACACATCATCACCAGCTTCAAGGCGCCCTCGCCCTGCGCATTGCCGCCTTCACCGCGTCGCAAACCGTGCGCGGCCAGCAACTCAGTAACGCGCTTGGCCTGGCCGAGTGTGCGCACGAAGGGAACCATCACCTGCACGTTGTGCAAACCCATGTCCGTGCGCACGCGTTTGAGCGCCTCGCACTCCATGGCAAAGGCCTCGCCAAAATCGGCACTCACGTAGCGTGCGGCGCCGCGAAAACCGAGCATTGGGTTTTCTTCCTCCGGCTCATAACGGCTGCCGCCAATCAGCTTGCGGTACTCGTTGCTTTTGAAATCCGACAGGCGAACGATCACCGGCTTGGGCCAAAACGCGGCCGCAATGGTGGCAACACCTTCGGCCACCCTATCGACGTAAAACGCGCGCGGCGACGCGTGACCGCGCGCCACCGACTCCACCGCCTTCTTCAAGTCCGGCGCCACGTTGGGGTAATCCAGGATGGCTTTGGGGTGCACGCCAATATTGTTGTTGATGATGAACTCCAGCCGCGCCAGCCCGACGCCGGCGTTGGGCAACTGGCAGAAATCAAAGGCGAGCTGCGGGTTACCCACGTTCATCATGATCTTGACGTCAACCTCGGGCATGGCGCCACGCCGCACCTCGGTCACCTCGGTCTCCAACAAGCCGTCGTAGATGAAGCCGGTGTCACCCTCGGAGCAGCTCACTGTCACCAGCATGCCATCCTTCAGGGCCTCGGTGGCGTGACCGCAGCCCACCACCGCCGGGATACCCAGTTCGCGCGCAATGATGGCAGCGTGGCAGGTGCGACCACCGCGGTTGGTAACGATGGCCGAGGCCCGTTTCATGACCGGCTCCCAATTCGGGTCAGTCATGTCGGTGACCAGAATGTCGCCGGCCTGCACCTTGTCCATCTCATTGATGTTGTGCACGATGCGCACCGGCCCGGTGCCGATCTTCTGCCCAATCGCGCGGCCCTCCACGATGACGGTGCTCTTGCCTTTGAGCTTGTAGCGGTGTTCGGCCTTGCCCGCCGCCTGGCTTTTGACGGTCTCGGGTCGCGCTTGCAGGATGTACAACTCGCCGTCCAGCCCGTCCTTGCCCCACTCTATATCCATCGGACGCCCATAGTGCTGCTCGATCACCAGCGCGTAGGCGGCCAGCTTCTCGACGTCTGCGTCGGTCAGTGAATAGCGGTTGCGCAGTTCGGTCGGCACCTCGGTGGTCTTTACCAGCTTGCCACCGGCGGCTTTTTCGTCGGCCGAGGTGAATTGCATCTGGATCAGCTTGGAGCCCAGGCTACGCCGGATCACGGCTCGCTTGCCCGCGCGCAGCATCGGCTTGTGCACATAGAACTCGTCGGGGTTGACGGCGCCTTGCACCACCGTTTCACCTAAACCATAACTTGACGTGATGAACACCACGTCTTCGAAGCCCGACTCGGTGTCGATGGTGAACATAACGCCTGCCGCACCCAGGTCCGAGCGCACCATGCGCTGAATGCCCGCGCTCAAGGCCACATGCTCGTGCGCAAAGCCTTTGTGCACTCGGTAGCTGATGGCACGGTCGTTATAGAGCGAGGCAAACACCTCGCGAATCTTGTGCAGGATCTCGTCAATACCATGCACGTTCAGGAACGTTTCCTGTTGACCCGCAAACGAAGCGTCAGGCAAGTCTTCCGCGGTGGCCGATGAGCGCACGGCAAAAGTGGCCTCGGGTTTGCCGGCGCTCAAGACGGCGAAGCTGTCCCGAATCGCTTGCTCCAGATCAGCTGGGAACGGCTGCGCCTCAACCATCGCACGGATTTCAGCACCCACTTGGGCCAGGGCACGCACGTCCTCGGTATCCAGCGCGCTCAACTTGTCGTTGATGCGGCTTCCCAGGTTCTCAAAAGCCAAGAAGTCCCGAAACGCATGCGCCGTGGTGGCAAAGCCCGTGGGCACTTTCACACCCGTGGGCAGCTGCGAAATCATCTCGCCGAGGCTGGCGTTCTTGCCGCCAACCGCCTCGACGTCGGTCATTCTCAGGTTTTCAAACGGTACGACCAGGGCGGTCGGGCTGAAAAGTGCAGACATGGGAAAGCTCCAGAAGTTGAAACCGGCTCCATCCGCCATGAGCGCTCTGGCGCGTCCACGGCATCCGCACAGGCCACACGAGACTGTTGTTGTTCGATTTGCTCAGGGGTGCGCATGGGAAATCTAGTAAATTGCGATCATTGTAGGGCGCTGCTGACTTTTGAGGCAGCGCAGTGCTTACAGATATCTGAACACCCAACCCAAACCAATGCCCATGCCCAACCGCACCGTGTTTTTCATCTCCGACGGCACCGGCATCACCGCCGAGACTTTTGGCAACGCCATCCTGGCTCAGTTCGAGACCCGCGCCCGCCACGTCAGGCTGCCCTTCATCGATACGGTGGACAAGGCGCACCAAGCGGTGCGGCAGATCAACCATGCCGGTGTCGTTGATGCCAAGCGGCCGATCGTGTTCACGACCTTGGTCAACATGGAGGTACTCAAAGTGATCCAGGAAGGCTGCCAAGGCATGCTGCTGGACATGTTTGGTACGTTTGTGCACCCGCTGGAGAAAGAGCTTCAGGTGAAATCCCACCATCGCGTGGGTCGCTTCAGCGATGCCAGCAAGAGCAAGGAATACCAAAACCGCATCGAGGCCATCAACTTTTCGCTGGCGCATGACGATGGGCAGTCCAACCAGGACCTGGCGCACTCAGACGTGATCCTGGTGGGGGTGAGCCGCAGCGGCAAGACGCCGACCTCGCTCTATCTGGCCATGCAATATGGTTTGAAGGCATCGAACTATCCACTAATCCCCGAGGACTTCGAGCGCCAGCAACTACCGCCTGCACTGAAAGCGCACAAATCCAAGTTGTTCGGATTGACCATCCAGCCCGAACGCTTGAGTGAAATCCGCAACGAGCGGCGCCCGCATTCGAAATACGCCTCGATCGAGAACTGCCGCATGGAGGTGAGCGAAGCCGAAGCGATGATGCGTCGCACAGGCATTCGCTGGCTGTCGACTACAACAAAATCGATCGAAGAGATTGCCACGACCATCCTGCAGGAAATCCGACCGGAGCGCTTGAGTTACTGAGTCTGTTAATTGCGAATCATTGCTATTTGCAGCCAAAAGACTTATACTGCCTACATCTATCGCCCACCGGCGGGCGTGATCTATTCGAGGCTCCTGTACTCATGACTGCAAACGCATCACCTGCCGCAAGCAATCCATGCTCTGTCAACCAGCTCGGCAAACACCGAGTGGCGACCATCGTGGGGCTGCGTCCACCGCTGGGGCAAGCCCACGATTCAAGGCTTACCTCCCGTCTCGCCGAACTCGGGTTTCTGCCCGGCGAGTCGGTCACCGTCTTGCGTCGCGGCCCAGGCGGGCGTGAGCCCTTGGCGGTACAGGTTGGCGAAACGGTGTTTGCCCTGCGCGCGCTGGAAGCGGCCTGCATTGAAGTGCACCCCGATAACACGACGCCTTGCGCATGAACCCTGCAGCGCCAGCCTGCATCGCCCTGGTTGGCAACCCCAACTGCGGCAAGACCGCCCTCTTCAACCTGCTGACGGGCGCACGGCAGAAGGTCGCCAACTACGCCGGTGTCACGGTTGAGCGCAAGGAAGGCAGCGTGCTGTTGGCAGACGGGACCACGCTGTGCGTCGTCGACCTGCCGGGCACCTACAGCCTCAACCCCACCACCGCCGATGAATCGGTCACGCATGACGTGCTGATGGGCAAGCGCCCGGGCGAGCTTGTGCCGGACAGTATGGTGGCGGTCGTGGACGCCACCAACCTGCGCATGAACCTGCGCCTGGTGCTGCAACTGCGCACGCTCGGCAAGCCGATGGTGGTGGCGCTCAACATGATGGACGTGGCGCGCGCGCACGGCCTGCAGATCGACGTGGCGCGCCTGTCGCAAGAGTTGGGCCTGCCGGTGATAGAAACCATCGCAGTCGACAACAGCCTGCTGGGCAACTGGCTCGCACGCCTGCGCGGCCGCGAGCTGGACAACGGCCGCGAGGCGCTGCTGGCGGCCGCCCGGCAGGCACTGTCCCGCGCCACGCCGGCGCG
Source organism: Candidatus Rhodoferax odensensis (assembly GCA_016718405.1). Classification (GTDB taxonomy): domain Bacteria; phylum Pseudomonadota; class Gammaproteobacteria; order Burkholderiales; family Burkholderiaceae_C; genus Rhodoferax_D; species Rhodoferax_D odensensis. Next base: position 253,891 of record JADKDJ010000005.1, on the reverse strand, counting down.
GTCGGCCACGCCGCTGCCAGACCAGCTTACGCTGCAGTTGCAGGTCAAGCGGGTGCTGGCCGCCGCGGTGCCGCGGGCAGCTCAGGTACAACGCTTCAACCACAAACTCGACACCGTGGTGATGCACCCGGTGTGGGGCCTTGCCCTGTTGGCGCTGCTGCTGATGCTGGTGTTCCAGGCCGTGTTCTCATGGGCAGCGATCCCGATGGACGCCATCAAGGAAGCCGTGGCCTGGCTGGGTGGGGTCATCAAGGCCCACCTGCCGCCGGGTATGCTGCAAAGCCTGCTCGCCGACGGCGTCGTGGCGGGGCTTGGCGGCGTGGTGGTGTTCCTGCCACAGATCCTGATTCTGTTCTTCTTCATCCTGCTGCTGGAAGACTCGGGCTACCTGCCGCGCGCCGCCTTCTTGCTGGACAACCTGATGGGCAGAGTCGGTCTGTCGGGCCGCGCCTTCATCCCCCTGCTGTCGAGCTTTGCCTGCGCCGTGCCGGGCATCATGGCCACGCGCACGATCCCGAACTGGCGCGACCGCCTGGCCACCATCATGGTGGCACCACTGATGACCTGCTCGGCCCGATTGCCCATCTACGCGCTGCTGATTGGTGCCTTCATTCCCGCACGCGAGATGGGATGGTTCAACCTGCAGGGGCTGACCCTGTTTGGCCTGTACGTGGCCGGTCTGGTGTCGGCCATGGCGGTGGCCTGGGTGTTCAAGCGTATCTGGATGCGCAGCGATTACCAGCCACTGATGCTGGAGTTGCCACCCTACCGCCTGCCGAACTTGCGCAACGTGTTGCTGGGACTATGGCAACGCGCCGTCATCTTTCTGCAACGCGTGGGGACGATCATCTTCGCGGTGATGGTGCTGCTGTGGTTCCTGGCCAGCTTTCCCGCCGCGCCAGCAGGTGCCACCGGCGCGGCCATTCAGTACAGTCTTGCCGGCATGATCGGGCACGCGCTGGAGGTGGTCTTTGCCCCGATTGGCTTCAACTGGCAAATCTCGATTGCCCTGGTTCCGGGCATGGCCGCACGTGAAGTGGCGGTCAGCGCCCTGGGCACGGTGTATGCGCTGTCTGCCAGCGGCGAGGAGACGGCCCTGGCACTGAGTCCCATCATCGCCCATGGCTGGTCGCTGGCAACCGCCTACGCCTTGCTGGCCTGGTATGTGTTCGCACCACAGTGCATCTCCACGCTGGTGGTGGTCAAGCGCGAAACAAATTCCTGGCGTTATCCCGCACTGATGGCCGCCTACCTGTTCGCACTGGCCTATGCAGCGGCCTTTGTCACCTACCGCGTCGCGCTGGCCTGGACAGGCACCTGATCACCATGCACCCGGCGTCGCTGTACCACCTGATCGAGATCTTCGCCGTATCAGCGCTGGTGCTCGGCTGCGCCGTCTATTGCGCCTTTCGGCTGGCACCGGAGACGGTCATCCGCCACATTCGAACCACCCTGGTCGGCCTGCCGCTGCCGGCCACGCTCAAACTCACACTTGTCGCCCGACGGAAGAAGCACGCAGGCTGCAGCGCGGCTTGCAGCGGCTGCGCCTCGGCCGCGTCTCGTCGTTGAGGACAGAGCTGGCCCGCTTCGCGTCTGCGGTCTGTCCCGCAAGGGCTCAGGTGCGAACCCAGTGGTTGTCCAGCTTCATGTCTGCAGGCCACTTCAGCACCGCTGGTGCTACGCTGGGGTGCCAGCGCGCCAGCCCGGCCGCGGCGGCCAGCAACACGCCGGACTGATCAAGGCGCTGCTTGCCTGCCTCCTCGGCCATCCAGGGTGCCAGCGCACCGGAGTCCCGCAACTGCGCCACCGTCACCATCTCGTCAGGCGCGGACGGACGCCACTGTAGCGCGACATGGGAACGCAGGCAGCTCAGAACAAATCCCCCGTCCGGCCCGGCCACGATATCGCCCGAATAACCACCCGCCGCCGCAGTTGGGCTGGGGGTACGCAGAGTGTCGCCATCCCAGACCGCCAGCACCGGGGAGTTGCGTCGTTGCGTCAAGTCATCGTGTTCGTTCTGCAGGGCAATGCCCAGCAGGCGTCTGGTACCCGCGCCGCTGGTGGCAGGTTCGTTCCAGGCCATGTGGCGCAGGCCCAGGCGCGCGTCCTTCAGGCGCCATTGACCCAGGCGTTCACCGCTGCCAGTGTCGAGCCGCACCAGCGATGAGTCCATCAAGTGCACATCACGTTTCTTGTCCCCCTCGCCGCGCAGCAGCCCGCCGTTGGCCACCATCAGGCTGCCGTCGGCATGCACCAGCAAGTGGTGGGGCTCAGCGCCATGGGTGCGCCATTGGGCGACTTTGCGCAGGCTCTGGCGCTCGCGTACCGAAACCCAGCCTTGGCCCGAGCCGGGCTGGGTCTCAGCCGTGTAGATCCATTCGCCATCGGCGCTGACACAGGCGTGGCCGTCCAGCGTGCGACCTCCCGTTTCACTGTCCATGTGATGGCGCTGTACCACCTTGCCGTCAGCGTCGCAGCGCAGCAGCCACTGGCCGGGGCGAACCGCCACCGCCAGGAAGCCGCCGCCGGCCTCGGCCAGCAAGCCGTGCGCGCGACTTGGCACCGGTACTGCAGCCTTGACTGTCACCTGCGCCGCCTGCCAGTCCACTTGCAGCAGGCCAACGAAGTCGCCCGGTGCGTCGGGGCCGCCACGCCAGCCCGCAGCCAGAGTCAGGCTCTGGGAGGCGCCACCTGACGCCGTTTGAGCCGAAGCCAACCGAGGCAACAGAGAAGTGCTTGCGCCAATCGCGCCGAGTTGCAGGAAGTGCCGCTTGTGCATGAGGTCTGAATCAGAAAGATTGATGGAAAGGGAATTCGCATTGTAAATGACAACGATTCGTATTTGCAATACAATCCAAACCTCGCCAGCCAGATCTCGCCTGCTTAGCACGCGACGTTCGAGCCAACCCTCAACGCCCTGAACCCGTCACCGCCACGCGGATTTGCTCGCAATTTATGAAAAATACAGCCACCAAGCCCATCACTATTGACTTAACAGCTATTCAATTGATAGCAAATCACACTGCCATGCTGCCGCTGGGCGCGCTGCTCTTGGCCAGTTCGCTGGGTGCCTGGGCGCAGCAGAGCCCAGCCGAGCCCGACAAGACGCTCAAACCCGTGGTGGTGAAGGAGCGCGCCGAAGCACCAGAAGGCAAGGACGCCCTGCGCGCCACCACCACCGGCATTGGCAAAGGCAACCAGCAGTTGCGCGACATTCCCCAATCGGTCACCGTGGTGACCGAAAAGCTGGTGGACGACCGCAACCTCGACACCCTGAAGGACACGCTGCACCAGACCGCCGGCGTCAGCTTCCTGGCGGCCGAGGGCGGCGAGGAAGACATCCGCCTGCGCGGCTTTTCCTTGGCTACCACGGGCGACATCTTTGTGGACGGCCTGCGCGACCCGGCCTTCTATGAACGCGACACCTTCAACAACGACCGTATCGAGTTGCTGCGCGGCTCAGCCTCGATGCTGTTCGGACGTGGCTCCACCGGTGGCGCGGTCAACCAGGTCAGCAAACAGCCGCGCGCCATCAATGACCACGAGGTTTCGACCACCCTGGGCAACCACGACTACCGCCGCGTGACCGGCGACTTCAACCTGCACACTGGCGAAGACCAGGCGCTGCGTATCAACGCCATGGTGACCCGGGCCGATAACAACGGCGCGGGCAGCAGCCTCGACAAACAAGGCTTGGCGCTGGGCTACCGCTTGGGCATCGGCACCGCCGACGAGTTCTCGTTCGGTCTGTACCACCTGAAGAACAACAACGGCATGAACTATGGCTTGCCCTGGATTCGGCCGACCGAAAGCTCCGATGTGGCCAGCACCACCATCAACGACAAGCTCAAGCCCAGCAGCTTCTTCGGCATGGCGAGCGATTACAACGCCGGCAGCGCCGACTACGTGACGGCCACGCACATTCACCGCTTTCAGGACGGCGGCGAACTCAAGACCACGCTGCGCAAAGGCCAATACGAGCGCGACCAGCGCGCCGGCACGGTGCGCTTATGCCGCAAGACCACCAATACCACCACCGGCGTGGTGAGCAACCCGGAGTGCCCCAGCGCCCTGGTGTCCTTGGAGACCTTCAGCCCCAGCACCATCCTGACACGCGGCAGCAACCTGAAGATTCAAGACCTCGACTCGCTCTACCTGCAAAGCGACTTCAGCCGCAAGTTCTCAGGCCTGGGCTTCAAGCACGAACTGCTGGCCGGCATCGACTATGCCAAGGAGGCCAAGAACGTTTACCGCGCTGCCACGCCAACAACTGCCACGGCTGCGCTGACCAAGCCCAAAACCTTGGCGGGTACGCCAAACGATGGCGCCTGGATCGGCGAGAGCCTTCGCATCCTGAGCGTGTCCAGCGCCTTCGAGGCGCGCAACATCGGTGTCTATGCGCAAGACATGGTGCAAGTCGCGCCGCATTGGAAAGTGCTTGGAGGCCTGCGTTACGACAGCATGAAGGGTAGCTTTGACACCACAGCGGTCACCGGTATCACCACCACTTATCGCCAAACAATCGCCGACTGGAGCCAGCGCCTGGGTGTGCTGTACCAGCCTAGTGATTCGGCATCGTTGCACTTCTCTTATGGCACCTCGTTCAACACCTCGGCCGACACCTACTCCTACAGCGCCCTGAGCGCCAACACACCACCCGAGCAAAGCCGCAACCTGGAGCTCGGCGCCAAGCTCGACAGCGCCGACCACCGCTTCACCACACGTTTGGCGATCTTTCACTCGACCAAGTACAACGAGCGCAACACCGACCCTGACTCCGCCGCCACCGCCTTCCTGCTGTCCGGCCAGCGTCACACCGCCGGCATCGAGATCGACGCCACGGGCCGACTGACACCGAAGTGGGAGGTCTACGGCTCCTACATGTGGATGCCCATCGCTTCCATCGACAAAGCCGCGCCCACCGCCACCCGGGTGAACGCCAGGGCGAGCGTCCATCCCTGACGCCCAAGCACAGCGGCACGGTGTGGAGCACCTACCAGTTCACCCCCGAACTGCGCCTGGGCGCGGGTGTGAATTTTCGCGGTGAGCAAGCGCCCAACCGCAACCCTGGCTGGCTGGCGCCCAGCTATGCCACGCTGGAGCTGATGGGCGAATACCGCTTCAATGAGCGCTACACGCTCAAGGGCAATGTCAGTAACGTGACCGACAAGCTGTTTGCCGACTCGCTGTACTCCGGGCACTACGTCCCTGGCGCCGGGCGTTTGACGCAGCTCACGCTCAACGTCAAGTTCTGATGCCCCACACCAACGCCGCGCCCGCCATGGTCCCGCACCTACGCCGCCCCCAACGCATCACGGTGATCGTGGCCAGCGTGCTGCTGTTCCACGGCGCCGCGCTGTGGGCGCTGCAGACTGGCCTGCTGCGCCGCGCGGTGGAGGTGCTGGTGCCGGCCGAGCTCCTCAGCGAGTTGATCGAACCCGCATCACCCATCGTGGCGCCACCGCCGCCCACACCGCCCGCGCCGACCCTGGTCAAACCGGTGCTAAGCCGCGCACCGACGCCGGTGCACCAGAGCGCACCCGAGTTATTGGCGGTGGCTGATCCCACACCCGCCGCCAACGCCCCAGTAGGCGTGGTCACCCCGGTTGCCGCCACCGATGCGGTAACTGCGCCGGTCAGCACGGCGCCGAACGCCCCGCCCGCACCCCCCCGTGTGGAACTGCCCTCCAGCGATGCTGACTACCTGCACAACCCCAAGCCGCCCTACCCGCCCTTGAGCAAGCGGCTGGGCGAGCAGGGCAAGGTGGTGGTGCGCGCGCTGATTGGGCTCGACGGCACGGCGCAGCAGGCGCAGATCAAGCAGTCCAGCGGCTTCGAGCGGCTGGACCAGTCGGCGCTGGCCACCGTGCTGCGCTGGCGCTATGTGCCGGGCAAGCGCGCCGGCGTGGCCGAGGCCATGTGGTTCAACGTGCCGATCACCTTTGTACTTGAGTAAGCAATTTTTTCTGGAGCATTTATGAATTCGCAACTAGGCTTGATGGCCGTCTGGAGCGGTGGCGACTGGGTTACCAGAGCCGTGGCATTGATACTGTTGGCCATGTCGCTGGCGTCCTGGATCGTCATCCTGGTCAAGGCGTTGGACATTCTGAAATACAAGAAGCTGGGCGCCAACACCGAGAACTTCTGGCACAGCGAAGACTTGGTCACCGGTCTGTCCAAAATCGGCGGCGGCGACAGCAACCCGTTCCACCAATTGGCCACGGTGGGGCGCGAAGCCACCGCGCACCACCGCAACACCAAGGTGCAGTTACACGACACGCTGGACGTGAGCGACTGGATCACCAGCAGCCTGCGCAATTCGATCGACGACAGCACGGCGCGCCTACAGGCCGGGCTGGCCATCCTTGGGTCGGTCGGCGCTACCGCGCCCTTCGTCGGCTTGTTCGGCACGGTCTGGGGCATCTACCACGCGCTGATAGGCATCGGTGCCGCCGGGCAGGCCACCATCGACAAGGTGGCCGGCCCGATTGGCGAGGCGCTGATCATGACCGCGCTGGGCCTGGCGGTGGCGATTCCGGCGGTGCTGGGCTACAACGCGCTGGTGCGCGGCAACAAGTCGGTGCTGATCAAGCTCAACCGATTTGCGCATGACCTGCACGCCTACTTTGTTACCGGCTCGCGCGTCAGCGCCAGCGGCACGGCCAAGGTCGTGCCCATGCGCCAAGCCTGAACACCCCTAGTCAGTTGAGGACAGAGCTAAAGGTCTGTCCCGCAAATTCTCAGGAGAACACCATGGCCTTTGGAGACGCCGGCATGTCAGCCGACCTGGAAGATGGCACGATGAACGAAATCAACATGACGCCGCTGGTGGACGTGATGCTGGTGCTGCTGATCATCTTCATCATCACCGTGCCGGTGATGAAACACGCCGTCAACGTGGACCTCCCGCGTGCCAACAACCAGGTGCAGGAGCAGAAACCCGAGACGGTGCGCCTGAGCGTTGACGCCCAGGGCATGTACTACTGGAACGAGGCCAAGGTGGAGGAAGCCAGCCTGGTGGACCTGCTCCGGGCCGAGGCCGCCAAGAACCCGCAACCCGATCTTCACATCCGCGGCGACAAAGACGTTCGCTACGAACGTGTTGCCCAAGCCATGGCCAGCGCGCAGCAAGCCGGCTTGCGCAAGATCGGGTTCATCACTGAACCCAAGCATTGAACGGGACATCACCATGCAAGCATCCTGCCCCGCATCGCCAGAACCCGTGCCAGCGACCCCGCCTCTCACGCGAGCGGCCAACCCGCGCGGCGCTGCTCCCTTACCCAGCTCGGCCTTGCTGCAAGGCCAGAAGTCGGTGCTGATCGAACATCAGGGCTTGATTTATCGGCTGCAGGAAACCAAACTGGGCAAGCTGATACTGACGAAATAGCCACTGCAGCGTCGCACCAAGCGCCGATGCGCTCGCTGGCGCGCGTGTCAACCGTTCACGGTACGCCATGGTCCGACGCAAGACAGCGTTGGCAGCACGACGGTGAGCCACCAGATGGGCTCAGCCCTGATTCCGCGGCCGCAGCTCCGCCAGCGCGCGTTTCAGGCATGCACTGCCCGGGTTCTCAACAAATACACACTGCTTGCCGGTCCGCTTGCAATGGTCCTTGACGCGCCAATAGGCGTTGTGGCTGATGCAACCGGTCTGGCAGATCACCAGGTCGGCGGCGGCCAGGGTGGCGTCGAGCTTGGCCGCACTCTCCTCCTCGCCGCCGTCGTGGTGCAGGAAGCGCCCGCCCGTGCCCTCCACGATATGGCGGTACAGCGGCACACTGGCTGGGCGCCCGCCCACACACAGTACGGCGCGGTCACCCAGGCCGTTGGCGGTGTCCGGCAGCGAGGCATCCAGCTCGACCGACTCGCCGGCGCCATCGCGGCGCGCGAGGTCATCGGTCAACTCCTGTACCCGCCGTACCTGCTTCTCGCAGGCCTGTTGCGCCTGTAGCAAAGCGCGCTCAAGGGCGTGGATGCGCTCTGCCTGTTGCTGCGTTTCGCGCTCTAGCGACACCCGTCCCTTGAGGCCCGGCACCACGGCTTCGAGCGTCTGCAGGTCCGCCTTCAAGGCCATCACGCTGGTATCGCGCGCAATCAGCTGGGCTCGCAACTGCATCACCTGGCCTTGCAGCGCTTCGCTTCGACTTGTCAACTCCGCTGTTTGGCGTGTGCTGCGCTGTTGGGCCTGGCCAAGCTCACGGGCGAGCATGGAGTTTTCGCTCATCAGCGCCTCAAAGCGGGCCAGGTCCACCCGACGTGCCATGCCCACCTGGTGCTGCAGCATGTGCACCTGGCCCAATACCTGGTGCTCCAGGTCGGCCGAGCAGCGTGGATGCGTCAAGGTCGCCCAGAACGCCCCGGCCAGATCGTCGCCGCGCGAGGCCTCGCCCCACCAAGCCGACAAGGCCTCGGTGGTCTTGGCCTTGGCTGATTGCCTGAGCGTCGCCGCAAAGCGCTGGTCCAGCTCACGCTGCACCGCCTCGGCCAGAGGTGAGCGCTGCTTGCACTCGGCAATGGCGCCGCAATGCAAGTCGTAGTCATCCATCACGGACTGCACGCCCCACACCTTGGTGACCAAGCGGCGCAGGTTGGCGATCGGCAAGCACACGCCAATCACCGGGCAATGCGCAAAGCCCTCGAACTCCCACAGCCGGCGCCGGCGCGACCCACGGGCCGGCAGCGTGGCAATGGCCGCGACCGCGCCAACGCTGGCGCTAGCGCCAGGCTTATGGCCAAGCATGGGCAGACTTGGCGCCACTTCAAAAGTGCTGGATTCACGTGCACACATCCGCGGCCCCCCCGTCAATGCACAGACGCCACATCGGCGCCACCAGCCCCCTGCGGTGCGGCGTGAGCCGCTCCCCCATCAAGCTTGCGCTGAGAAAAGTGCAGCAGGCCCTGCAGCTCACGAAACGCGCCCGGCTCCAAACGCAGACTGATGTATTGCAACGTCAAGGTGATGACACCGCACGCACACACCGACACCGAACCCACTTCCGCACTGGCAATCGTCACGGCATCGCCGTGTCTGTCGCCATGGGTTCGCTTGGCCGACCCTGGTTTACCTTGTTGATGACTCATTGCACTCTCCAGCCGAGCGGTCTAGCCCGACAGGCGACCGCGATCGTTTACAGGGGAAATAGCTGGCGACAAGCTGGCTCGAAGCACCGATGCAAGTATCAATGCAAACCAAGTGTAATACGAATCGTTCTCATCTACAAGTTGTTTGAGAGACCCGTTGAATGGAAACGGACGGCTTCCTGGCGTTTCAGATGTTCATCGGATTGTTATGAATTGGTGATGATTTCTCACGGCCCTGATGCTGCAATGGAATCGGTCTGTCGCCCATGGCAGTCGAACCACCTTACGGAGAAATCACCCATGTCAAACACTTCACCCCGTCGCTTCGCTCCAATGAAGATGCGTCACTTCGCGCTGAGCGCCCTCGCTGCGACCGCCTTAGCCGCATGTGGCGGTTCAGACAACAATGAAGCAAGTCTCAAACTCAATCTGTCCGGCCTGGAGAACCTGGGTAGCGCCGCAGTTTACGAGGGCTGGTTGGTGACCGCTGCCGGACCGGTATCGAGCGGACGCTTCACCGTTGACGCCAGTGGCAAGCTGAGCCAAACCGAGTTCAACATTCCACGTGCACAAGCTGACGCGGCCACCGCCTTTGTTTTGACCATCGAACCCGCAGTCAACGATGTCCCCGCACCCACCGCCACGCACTTGCTGGCCGGCGACTTCAATGCCGACAAGACTATGGCAACGGTGTCCGTTCAGCATGCTGCCGCTCTGGGCAACAACTTCAGCAGCGCCGCAGGCAGCTTCATTCTGGCCACGCCCAGCAGTGCCAGCACGACCGATGACAACCAGGGCATCTGGTGGCTGAAGATGGTGGACGGTGCGCCGCAAGCCAGCTTGACCTTGCCCACCCTGCCCGCCGGTTGGGTCTATGAGGGCTGGGTCGTTGTCAACGGAACACCGCTCAGCACAGGACGCTTCACGTCGGTTTCCGGGGCAGACTCCGACGGAAGTGGCAGCACTGCGGGCCCGTTGGCAGCCCCACCGTTTCCGGGGCAGGACTTCATCACACCGCCGCTGGTTCTGACTGGTGGCATGGCGGTGATCTCGATTGAACCCGAACCCGACAACAGCGCTGCGCCGTTTACGCTGAAACCACTGCTTAGCCCCATTGGCAGCGCCGTGGGAGGCGCCAACTCACAGACCATGGCCAACAACACCACTGCAAGTGGGCAGATCCTGTCGGGCAGCGTGAGTCTGAGCCGCTGAGCCTGCCAAACACCCATGCGTGCCTGCGCGCAGTTGTCCACGAACGGCGCCGCGTCGCTGGCTCATGCCTGGCTTGCGAGATCAGCCCGGGAGCCAACTGGCAAGAGCGACTGTGGCCGTGCGGCGGTCCGGGATCAAACTATCATGCGCGCCATGACTCCAGAATCCTCGCGCCGCGTCTTGATTGTTGAAGACGAGCCGGACGTTGCCAGATTGATTGCCTTGCATGTGGCCGAATTGCCGGCGGCCGCGCATATCGAGAGTGATGGACGCGAGGGCTTACGGTTGGCGCTGGCGCAAGGGCCGTGGGATCTGTTGGTGTTGGACCTGAACCTGCCCGGCCTGGGCGGGTTGGAAGTCTGCCGCGCAGTGCGTGCGAAGGGGTATGACGTGCCGATCCTGATGCTTACCGCGCGCGGCAGCGAGCTCGACCGCGTGCTTGGCCTCGAACTCGGCGCCGACGACTACCTGACCAAACCCTTCAGCGTGATGGAACTGCAAGCCCGCGTGCGCGCCTTGTGGCGCCGCGCCGCGTTGCGCTCGCCCTCGCATGGTGAAGCTCTGCCTGCGTCTCCCGAGTTTTTGCAGGTCGCGGCCATGCGCATTGACCGGGTGCAGCGCAAAGCCTGGATGCATGGGCACGAGCTTACCTTGACGCCTCGCGAGTTCAGCTTGCTGTGGCACTTCGCGAACCAGCCAGGCAAGGCTTTCAGCCGCAACGAGCTGCTGGCAGAAGTCTGGGGCTACGGCCACGACGGCTACGACCACACCGTCAATACACACATCAATCGCTTGCGAAAGAAGCTGGGCGATGGCTACATCGACACGGTCTGGGGAGTAGGCTACCGTTTTCAGGCGCCGCCATGAGGTCCGGGCCAGTCGACACATCCGACGCCAGCACCGCTGTCCCATGGCGGCAACGCTTGCATGTGCGCCTGGCCGTCTGGGTAGCGCTATGTCTGGGCGCGATCAGCGTGGTGTTGTTGCTGTGGTACGAGCACACTCTGGGGCGCGAACGCGACGCCCATTTGCAGTGGCAAGGCATTGGCCTGGCGAAGTACATCGCCCAGCGCCAAACAGCGCCGTTCATTGATGCGCAGGGCAACGCTCATCCTACGCAGCTGGCCAATTCGGCGATGTACATCAGCATGATTCATCCGTCGCTGGAGGCCTACCTGATTGACCGGCAAGGCCGCATCCTGCAACACACCTTGGGTGAGGAAAAGCCGCGGCTGGTGCAGGTTGACCTGAGTTCTGTCGCCCCCTTGTTGCTCGACAATGTGCCACCGCTACCGGTGTTCGGAGACGATCCGCGCAACCCCGGCGCGCCCAATCTGGTTTCGATAGCACCGCTACCTGATGCCACAAACGTGCAAGGCTATCTCTACTTGATCTTGAATGGTCAACAGGCGCGCCAGCAACAGCAACGATCGGCGACGCAGCGCCACCAGCAGAGTGTTTGGCCGGTGCTGGCGCTGGTGCTTGGGTTCGCGACGGTGTTGATTGTCTCGGTACAGACGCGCGTCACGCGGCGCCTGCGAATCATGGCGCAGGAGTTGTCGCAGTTTAGGCAACCTGAGTCCGGACCCAACCCGCCGCACGGGCGCGCGCGCGATGAGATTGATGTGGTCAGCCAAGCTGCCGAGACCTTACGCGAGCGCGTAAGCCAACAGTTCACTCGCCTGGAGGATGCCGAGCGCTTGCGCCGTGAATTGGTAAGCAACGTGTCGCATGACCTGCACACGCCGCTGACCAGTATTCAAGGCTACATTGAAACCCTTTTGCTGCGAGGTTCCGAGTTGCCCGCCGAGGCTCGGGAGCAGTATTTGCGCACCTGCTTGCAACACTGCCGCAGTCTCGGGCGCAGGGTGGCGGAGCTGTTTGAGCTGTCCAAACTCGAGTCAGGCCAAACGGTGCTTCAGGCCGAGCCATTTTGTCTAGCCGAATTGATCAATGACTTGCTTCAAAACTACACGATCGCGGCACAGTCGCGTGGCGTCACACTGCATCTGGCCGACAACGCAGATCGCCAAGCGCAAGTGCTGGCCGACATCGGCTTGATAGAACGAGTGCTGCAAAACCTGATCGACAACGCTTTGCGCCACACCCCATCAGGGGGGCGCGTGGAACTGATGGTTAGCGCAGCAGGTTCTGCCGTGCACGTTCAGGTGCGGGACAACGGGCATGGAATTCCCAGTGCGGATTTGCCCCACATTTTCGAGCGTTATTGGACCAAGCCCGCGCCGGATGTCGATGCCGCAAGCGCCCAAAGCACCGGTTTGGGGCTGGCGATCGCGCGACGCATTTTGGAGTTGCACGGCAGCCGCATTGAAGTGCGGTCGGCGCCTCAATCCGGAACAGAGTTCCACTTCGGTTTGCCCGCCGCCCTGCATGCCTGACGAAAGAGTGCCAGCGCAGGTCCCCTTCGCCGGTGCCGCCTATTGATCGGTCTCAACGCCGCGTGGGCAGACTCCAGAGCCACGTACCGACCACGACGCAGGATGCGCCGGGGATCCAGCGCACGTGCGCGGGTAGCACCCACCAAGCGATGGCGGAGCTGAGCGCCATCATTACCCAGGCGAGCTGCTTGGCCCGCAGCGGCACCGCCCGGTTGGCGCGCCAGTCATGCACCATCGGGCCGAAACGCGGGTGGGTCAGCAGCCAGTGCTCGTAGCGGGCGCTGCCTCGGGCAAAACAGAAGGCCGCCAGCAGTACAAAGGGCGTGGTGGGCAGCAAGGGCAACACAATGCCGACCACCCCCGTGGCCAGCGCGATACTGCCACCGACCAGCCACAGCACGCGCTGCCAGCGCGGGCGAGGCGCAGTGAGATCGACCTTCGCCGCCGTGGCGCTTGACTCGTTAAAGGCCAAGGGCGGCAATTCCGGTTTTGGCAATCTGCGCGTCTTCGCTGGATTTGACGCCGCTGACCCCCACCGCACCCAGACACTGGCCACCGTACATGATCGGGACACCGCCTTCGAGCAGGCCTTCGATCGCAGGCGCGCTCAGAAACGAGGTTCGTCCACCGTTGACAATGTCTTCGTAAACCTTGCTCTCGCGCCGCCCCAGCGCGGCAGTGTGCGCCTTGGCCGGTGCGATGTGCGCCGATATGGCCGGCGCGCCGTCGAGCCGTTGCAGCCATAACAAATGGCCCCCATCGTCCACAATGGCGATGCTCACCGCCCATTGGTTCTTGAGGGCTTCGGCTTCCGCCGCAGCGGCGATGGTCTTCACGTCGGCGAGTACCAGCACGGGTTTGGTTTGCATGGGAGATTTGACTCCAGTTTGAACATTGCTCCAAGCATAGTGGCAGTGTGAGGGGTCAACCCCGCCACCCAGGGTCGAAGTGACCTTACAAAAAAGTACGCATTTCAGCGCGAAACTATTTGGTTGGCCCTTGATCCAACCTAGAATCCACCCCATCTGCGGTTTGCAGCTACGAAGGAGTATGAAGTATGTCCGATCATGTTCAAACGATTGAGCAAGGCGCTGGCTACGGCCAGGTCACATCCGCCGAACAGCGCAACAAGGTATTGCGCAACACCTACTGGCTGCTGGCGCTGAGCCTGTTGCCCACGGTGCTGGGCGCCTGGCTGGGCGTGGCCAGCGGCATCACCAAGTCACTGACGGGCGGAATCGGCCTAATTGTGTTCTTGGGCGGTGCTTTTGGCTTCATTTACGCCATCGAGAAAACCAAGAACTCGGCTGCGGGTGTCCCGGTCTTGCTGGGCTTCACCTTCTTCATGGGCCTGATGCTGTCGCGCCTGATCGCCATGGTGCTGGGTTTCAAGAACGGCCCTGATCTGGTGATGACCGCATTTGGCGGCACGGCCGGCGTGTTTTTCGCCATGGCCAGCTTGGCCAGCGTGATCAAGCGCGATATTTCCGGCATGGGCAAATGGCTGTTTGTCGGCGCCGTGACCCTGATGGTCGGCGGCATCATCAATGTGTTCGTGGGCTCCAGCGCTGGCATGATGGCCATTTCGGTGCTGGCCATTGGCATTTTCAGCGCCTACATGCTTTACGACGTCAAGCAAATCATTGACGGTGGCGAGACCAACTACATCAGCGCCACGCTGGCCCTGTACCTGGACATCATCAACGTGTTTCAGAGTCTGTTGGCCCTGTTGGGGATCTTCGGCGGCGAACGCGATTAAGCTTGACCAGCAGGCAAGCGTTTCCAAAAAGGCCCTGCGGGGCCTTTTTTGCAATTCAATACCCCGCGCCACTTGCCGATAACACAGGTATGCCAACCTTGTCCCACCTGAACGCGCGCCCGCTGCTCGCTGGCCTGGCGCTGCTGCTTGCGGCCTGCGATATTCCGGGCTTGGGACCCGACCCGGCAATAGCCCGACGCGAAGCGGAAGCCAAAGCGATTGGCGGTGGTTGCCGGCATGGCTTGCGCAGCATCGAAGACTGCTACAACCTCAACGAGCGCGCCTCCAAGTCGGCCATCTTCGAAGGCTGGAAGGAGATGGACCAATACATGCGCGAGAACAAGATCGAGGGCGTGCGCTCGGTTGAAGCCAAGTCAGAGCCCACCGAAGAGGTCCTCCCGGACGACAAGAAGGCTGGCGCCAAGGGCGGCGCCGAAGGAAAAGACAAACCCGGCGCAACCAAAGCCAAATCAGCCGAGAAGTCCGGCGACCAGTCCCCCGAAAAACCGGCCAAGAAGGCCGCCCAGTAAACCCGGTCGCCGGGCCCTCAGTCCACGCGCTCGAACACCGCAATACTCTCCACGTGCGCCGTGTGGGGAAACATGTTGACCACCCCCGCCGCGGTACACCGATAACCCGCCTGATGCACCAGCAGGCCAGCATCGCGAGCCAGCGTCGCCGGATTGCAGCTGACGTAGACGATGCGTTTCGGGCGTGTCCAACGTTCAGCGCCGGGCGTGCGCTCGGCATGCTCGGGGTCAACCCGCTGCTGATGCAATTCAGCCAAAGCCTTTACCAAAGCGAAAGCGCCCTCGCGCGGCGGATCGACCAGCCATTTGTCCGCGATGCCGTCGCTGACGAGCATCTCCGGCGTCATCTCAAACAGGTTTCTAGCTACAAACTTAGTAGCTGACAATTCTTTACCAGAGCGCCTTGCAGCCTGATTTGTCGCAAAATTCTGACGTGAGCGGGCAACCAGCTCCTCACTGCCCTCAATGCCCAGCACCTCGCGCGCCAGGGTGGCCAGCGGCAGCGTGAAGTTGCCCAGGCCACAAAACCAGTCGATCACCCGCTCATCCCGACGCGGCGCCAACAGGCGTAGCGACCTGGCCACCAGCACACGGTTGATATAGGGGTTGACCTGCGTGAAGTCGGTCGGCTTGAAGGGCATCGTCACCTCGAACTCGGGCAGCGCGTAGTCCAGCGGCAGGCGGGCCGACTCGCACTGACCGTCGAGCAGTCGCACCGTCTCGGGTCCCTTGGGCTGCAACCACCACTGCACGCTGGGGTGACGCACGCCAAACTGGCGCAAGCGCTCCAGATCAGCAGCGCTGAGGGGTTCCAGATGCCGTAGCACCAATGCAACCACACGGTCGCCACACGCCAACTCGATCTGCGGGCACGTGTTTCTGGCATCCAGGGCGCCAATCAATTGGCGCAAGGGGACCAACATGGCGCTGACCTCGGGTGGCAACACGTGGCACTCGGTCATGTCGGCCACGTAGCGGCTCTTGCGCTCATGAAAACCGATCAGGACTGCGCCCTTCTTGAGCACATGTCGCACAGAGAGTCGCGCCCGGTTGCGGTAGCCCCAGGGTGGGCCCTCGATCGGGCGCAGCACCTGCTCGGCCTTGACCTTGCCCAGATGCCACAGGTTGTCTTCCAGTGCGCGCTGTTTCACCGCCACCTGTGCCGCCGGGTGCAAGTGCTGCATCTTGCAGCCGCCGCAGGCGCCGGCATGCAAGCCAAAGTTGGGACATCGGGGCTGCACCCGCTGCGAAGACTCGCGGTGGAGCTCAGTCAGAGTGCCCTGCTCCCAGTTGTTCTTGCTTCGGTTCACTTGGGCGCTGACCAGTTCGAACGGCAGCGCACCCTCGATGAACACCACCTTGCCATCGGCCCGGTGCGCCACGCCCTGAGCGTCCAGGTCCAGTGATTCGACGGCCAGCCAGTCTGGTGGAAGTGCGTTCTTGATTTCTACGTCATCGGTCATGCCTCAATTGTCCCAGAGCTTGGAGCTGGCTCATGGCGACGGCTCGACGACCGTGCCGAGCTTGGGGGGCACGGCGAGGCCATGAGCTTGCGAGTTCGATCACAGGGGCATTAGTGAGGGTTTTTCCGTGGGCTGGGGTCGACTTCGATGGGCATACTCCAACCACTCGGTTTAGATGCATCCGCCCATCCTCTTTTACCTTCCTATGCCAACCACCCGCCTGCCGGTCCACTGGCTCCAGTCCCGCTTCCTGCCTCTGGTGGTGGGGTTGTGCAGCGGTGCGTTGGCCCTGCTCTTGGCCTGGGTAGTGATCGACATCTCGCACACCAAGGCGCGCACCGAGATCGCGGGGCTGGCGCAAAGCCATCTTCTGCAAATTCGCGACCGGCTGGACCGCCAGTTGCAGAGCACGCTCTCGGTGCCCGAAACGGTGGCTGCCTTTGTGGCCGCGCAGGGCGGCATGTCGCCAGAGATATTTGCCTTGGTGGTGGGGCGGCTGTTGGAGAGTCGGCAAAACATCCGCAACCTGGCGCTTGCGCCAGACAACGTCATCAGCGATGTCTATCCGCGCCTGGGCAATGAGAAAGCCCTCGGCCTGCGCTACCTAGACAACCCGCAACAGCGCGGTGCCGTGGAGCGCGCCATCCAGACCCGCTGCACGGTGGTGGCCGGCCCTATCCCGCTGGTGCAGGGCGGCCTGGGCATCGTGAGCCGCACGCCCGTGTTCCTGTCCAAGCCAGCTGGCACCCCCGCAATGGCCGAGCCGCGCTACTGGGGCATCGTCTCGCTGGCCGTGAACGCCGACACTCTTTTCGCCGACGTGGGGCTCAACACCGACCAGATGGGTTTTCAGGTGGCCGCCCGCGGCCTCGATGCCATGGGTGCCCAGGGGGCCGTCTTCATCGGTCGTGCCGGCCTGTTCGATGAAAAGCCGGTCACGCTCGACGTGCCCCTACCCGGTGGCGGCAACTGGATTCTGGCTGCCGTGCCGGTGGTCGGCTGGAAGGCCGCGGGCAGTGCGCCTGCCCTGGTCGTTGCGCTGTCCTATTTGTTCGCACTGCTGCTGGGGATGCTCAGCGCGTGGCTGGCACGGGCCCACCAGCAGGTGCTGGCGCTTGCCAGCCATGACCGACTGACCGGACTACCCAACCGCCGCCTGTTCGATGACCGCCTGTCCCAGGCCGTGCTGGCTGCCCACCGCGACCACCGGGTCGGCGCGCTGCTGCTGGTGGACCTGGACGGTTTCAAGGCAATCAACGACAGCATGGGCCATGGCTGCGGCGACCAGGTACTGGTGCAAGTGGGCCAGCGTCTGGCGGGGCTGGCACGCGCCAACGATACGGCCGCGCGGCTCGGGGGCGACGAGTTCGCCCTGGTGCTGAACGCGGTGACCTCGCCACACGCTGCAATGGAAGTTGCCCACCGCGCCATCCTGGACATGGTTGCACCCATCGCGCTGGACAATGGCGAGCATGTATTCGTAGGGGTCAGCCTCGGCGTGGCCGTGTTCCAAGGCGACGTGGCCGAGGCTTTGCCGACACTGATCGAGCGGGCCGACCAGGCCCTGTATGCCAGCAAGCGCGAAGGCAAGGGCCGAGCCACACTCGCGCAACCGCCCGATCGGCAGGTGTCTGCCACGCCGCCGGTTCCGGGGCGGGCCCCCCCGGGGGGGGGCGGGCCACACCCCCGGGGGCCCCCCCCCCCCCCCCCCGCCCCCCCCCGCCGGGGCCGCCCGCCGGGCCCCCGGCCCGGCCCCCCCTTCCCCCCCTCCCTTCCCCCCCCTTCTCCTCCCCGCTCCTTGTTTGGCGCGGGCGCGCTCTTCTCTCCCCGCCCGCCCTCCCCCCGCCGCCCCCTTGCCGTTCCCCCCCCCGGGGGCCCCGCCCTCCGGCCGCGGGGCCCCCCGGCCCCCCCCCCCCCCCCGGCCTCGGCGGTCCCTTCCCTTTTGGCGGCGGGCGCCTCCCGCGGGCCCCTCCGCGGGGCCGCTTCGGCGTCCCCCCTCCCCCCGGCCCGGGGGCCCGGGGGCTGCGCCCGCGGCGCCGTGGCCGGGCCGGTCGGTGGCGGCCGGCGGGGCGGTGGCGCGGCCCCCCTCGCCGGCTCTTCCTCCCCCCCCCCCCCGCTTCGCGGCCCCCCCCCGTCCCCCCTCCCTCCGGCGCGGACCCGGGCCCGGCCCCCTTCCCGCCCGGTCCCCGGCCCCCGGCTCCGGTCTTGGGCTGTTTTCTCCCCCCCCCCCCCCCCCCCCCGGGGCCCGGCCGGGGTGCGGCCCCGCCCCCCCCCTCGTGTGCCCCGCCCCCCCGGGGGTCCCCCAAACCTGCGCTTCTCAGTCACTACCGATCCTCCAAGCTGAAGCCTTCCGGCACAAGCTGAAGGCCTGCGATAGCCATTCGGAAGGGCCGCGGCTACACTGTTTTCCTCGGCGGCCAGACATCAACCGCGCCGACGCGTCCGCCCTGCCCCTCTGTTCAGGAGAAGCCCCCATGAACGCTCGTCACGATCCTGCGCTGCACAAGCCCTACCTGGCCGATACCCACGAGGTCACCAACACCTCTTGCGAGTTGAGTGACTTCAACATGTTCACGCAGGACGCGGCGCTGCAAGCAGCGGTGCAGCGTGAAGGCGCGGCCTGGGCCGAGCCTTCGCTGCTGCAGTTCGGCGCATTGACCGGCTCGGCCGACTACCTTGAACTTGGCAATCTGGCCAATCGCCTTCTGCCGGAATTCGACACCCACGACCGCTTCGGCAAGCGCATTGATCTGGTGAAGTACCACCCTTCGTACCACCAGTTCATGAAGACTTCGATTGAGCATGGGCTGCACTCGTCTCCCTGGACCCATCCGCGTCCTGGTGCCCACGTGGCCCGTGCCGCCCACAGCTACCTGCACAGCCAGGTCGAGGCCGGGCACGGTTGCCCGATCACCATGACCTTTGCCGCTGTGCCCACGCTGCGCTTGCAGCCGGAGCTGGCCGCCCTGTGGGTGCCCAAGATCACCGCCCGCGCTTACGACCCGCGCAACGTGCCGGTGGCAAACAAACAGGGCCTGACGATTGGCATGGCAATGACCGAAAAGCAAGGTGGCTCGGATGTGCGCAGCAACAGCACGGTTGCACACCCGTTGGGCCAGGAGGGACCGGGTCAGGCCTACGAACTGGTCGGCCACAAGTACTTCGTGTCAGCCCCGATGTGTGACGCCTTCCTGGTACTGGCGCAGTCGCGCGGCGGCTTGTCGTGCTTTTTGCTGCCGCGCTGGCGGCCAGACGGCAGCAAGAACCCGATGCAGATCCTGCGCCTCAAAAAGAAGATGGGCAATGCTTCCAATGCCTCCTGCGAGACCGAGCTGCGCGGCGCGTTGGCCTGGATGGTCGGCGAAGAAGGCAAGGGCGTGCGCAACATCATCGAGATGGTCAGCGATGACCCGCTTCGACTGCATGATCGGCTCCAGCGCGGGCATGCGCATGGCAGCCTCGCAGGCACTACACCACTGCGCGCACCGATCGGCTTTCGGCGAGGTGTTGAACCGGCAGCCGCTGATGCAAAACGTGCTGGCCGATCTGGCGCTGGAGAGCGAAGCCGCCATGACGCTGACGCTGCGCATGGCACGTGCCATGGATCACCGCGACCACGAGCAGGAAGACCTGCTCGTGCGTCTGGTCACTGCCGTGGGCAAGTATTGGATCTGCAAACGCACGCCGGGGCATGCCTATGAGGCGATGGAGTGCATTGGCGGCAGCGGCGTGATGGAAGACAGCATGATGCCGCGCCTGTACCGCGAGGCGCCGGTGAACGCCATCTGGGAGGGCAGCGGCAACGTGCAGTGCCTGGACGTGCTGCGGGCCATGTCCAAGACGCCTGCAGTGGTCGATGCCTTGCTGGCCGAGGTGATGCTGGCCAAGGGTGGCCATACCGCGCTGGACCGCTATGTTGCGAAACTGGCCAGCGACTTGTGTGACCACGCCGATCTGGAATACCGCGCCCGCGACCTGGTGGACCGCATGGCCCTGGCTCTGCAGGCCAGCCTGCTGGTGCGCCATGCCCCGGCGTTTATCAGCGATGCCTTCTGCCGCTCACGCCTGGAGCAGCTCGGCGCCCACAACTACGGCGCTCTGCCGCGCGGTGTTGATACGGCCGCCATCATTGAGCGCGCCACGCCGCGCATCGGTTGATCGCTGGAGATACCCCTGATCAGTTGGGGACAGAGCGTCTCTTCACTGCGGTCTTTCCCGCAAGAACACCCCTGATCGGTTGAGGACAGAGCGTCGCTTCGCTCCGGTCTGTCCCGCAAGGTCTCAGAAGAGGGCTTCTTTGCCGATGCCGCGGCGCGTGAGATGCCGCTTGAGTTTGAGCAAGGCTTCGTTTTGCACCTGGCGCACCCGTTCGCGAGTCAATCCCAGGCGGGTGCTGAGCACATCGAGGGTCTCGGTCTCGCTGTCATACAAGCCGAAACGACCTTGCAGAACTTCTTTTTCCCGCCCGGAAAGGGTCGCCAACCACTCGCCCAGCAAGTGCTCGATTTCGTGCGCCTGCGTCACGTTGTCGGGATCCATGGTCAGCTCGTCGATCAGCGTGTCCCCGAGGGTCTGATCATCCCCGCCGCGGTCCAGCGCTGCATCCAGTGAGCGCGGCATCTCGGCCATCGCCAACAGGTCCGCCACGGTGGCGGGATCGCGCCCCAACAGCGAGGCAATGTCCTCAACCCGGATTCCCTCCGGGCGCGCCGCGACGAAAGCTGCGTCGTTCTCCAGCGCGCGCCGGGCGCGCAAAACCTGCTGCAACTCGCGCACCACGTTGACCGGCAGGCGCACGGCACGGCCCTGGTACATCAGGGCACGGTCCACCGACTGGCGAATCCACCACGTGGCGTAGGTCGAGAAGCGAAAACCGCGCTCGGGGTCGAACTTGTCTATCGCGTGCATCAGCCCCAGATTGCCCTCTTCAATCAGATCCGACAGCGGCACACCACGTCCCATGTAGCCCTTGGCAATGCTGACCACCAGGCGAAGGTTGTGCTCGATCATGCTCTGGCGCGCAGCGAAATCCCCGGCGCGCGCTCGCACAGCGGTGGCGTACTCCTGCTCCGACGTGAACAACTCGGTGCGACGCACACCCTTGAGATACAGACTCAACGAGTCACCGCCCTCAGGCGATCCCTCCGTCAGGGCCAGCAGCTCGCTCATCGACTGATGGGCAGCCAGTTCACCGGCAGGCGCCGCGTCGGCGCCAAACTCGACCGATGGATCCCCCGTGTGACCGGACGGCTGCGCGGATTCCCCCCGCAACTGAGGGCCACCGATGTGGCCTCGATGTTTGGGGGGGCGCTTAGTCATCGCGGCACGATCATCACCTGCCGGGCAGGTACTTGGCCGGATCGACCGGCTTGCCTTGGCGGCGAACCTCGAAGTGCAGCTTGACGCGGTCGGCGTCGCTGCTACCCATCTCGGCGATCTTTTGGCCCTTGCGGACCGTTTGATCCTCCTTGGCCAACAGCGTCTGGTTGTGTGCGTAGGCCGTCAGATAGGTGTTGTTGTGTTTGAGAATGATCAGGTTGCCGTAGCCCCGCAAACCCGCACCAGCATAGACGACGCGACCATCGGCGGCGGCCACCACAGCATCACCCGCCGCGCCGCTGATGTCCAAACCCTTGTTCTTCTGCTCATCAAACCCGGCCAGCACAGCCCCGTTGGCCGGCCAGATCCAGGCCAGTTCGTCCTCACCTGCCGGTGCCACTGGTCCGGGCGCAGGGGCGGGCGTGGGTGTTGCCACCGCCACGGCCCCAGCCGGGGCGACACCTGAAGACGCCGTGGCCGACGCTGGGACAGACGCAGTCGCGAGCGGTTTGGCTGCTGTCGATTCAGGCACTGCGGTCACCACCACCGCTGCCACGGGCGACGATGGCACCGAACGAGGGCTCGCGGTAGTCGTGGCGGTCGCAACGACCGCAGCCGCGGGCGGCGCCACGCGCAGCACCTGTCCGACCTCGAGCTGATTGGGGTTGTCCATGCCGTTCCAGCGTGCGATGTCACGCCAGTTCTGACCACTGTCCAAGCCAATTCGGATCAGCGTGTCACCCGCTCGCACGGTGTAGTAGCCGGGCTTGCCAGCATTGTCCGACACGACGGGCAGCTTGGCCGCCCCTATAGCGGGCTCGCCGATGCTTGGAGTGACAACACTGACCGGGCGCGCCGGAGCTGCGCCGCGGTCCTCTACCGGGGCTTGATTGAGCGTACGAAAACTGCACCCGGCGCTCAGCATCGCGCCGATCAGCACAGACACCAGCAAACCACCACGACCGAACGAACCAGACATATTGCTTTCCTTCATGCGATGCCCGATTTTAGGGGGACAAAATGAACCGCCTCAAGCACGGTCTGGCGCACTCCGAGCGCCGTCTTGTCAACGACCATCAGGGCCTGCATCCCGATGCCGCCGGCGCCGGCCGAAACCGGGGCCACCAGCCGTCCTCCCACTGCCAGTTGATCAATCCAGGCCTGCGGAATCGCCTCACCCCCGGCGGCCGCGATGATGGCGGCATACGGCGCACCTTTGGCGTAGCCCAACATGCCGTCGCCAAACAGCAGGTGCAGATTGCGAAGTCGCAAGTGCCGCAAGTTCTCGCGCGCCCGGTCGTGCAAGCCACGCAGACGCTCGATGCTGTAGACCTCCGCAGCCAGCAAACTAAGCACCGCTGCCTGGTAACCGCAGCCAGTGCCGATCTCCAGCACGCGCCCGAGTTGACCTGGCGCGCCGTTGCGCAGCAGCTCGGCCATGCGGGCTACCACGCCGGGCTTGGAAATGGTTTGCCCCAATCCGATCGGCAGGCTGGTGTCCTCGTAGGCTTGGCTGGCCAGCGCGCTGTCGACAAAACGGTGCCGCTCGATGGTGTGCATGGCGCTCAGCACCTGACCATCGTTGACCCCCTGCTGGCGCAGCATGAGTACCATGCCGCGTCGCCGTGCTGCCGAGTCCGGGCCAACGCTGTGTGGCAGCGTCGGCGCTGACGCGATGGTCCTAGCGCGCGAGACCTGCACAGGGGCACGAACTTGCGTCTCCGGGCGAGCCAGGGTCGGCCGCCCGGAGGACAGGTCCAAGCGCGCCGGAAAAAGCGGGCGCTGCTTCATGCCAGCCTCAGACGTCCACCACAGGCAACGTGACGCCTGCCATGCGCGCCGCCGTCTGCGCCCAATAGCCAAGGTGATCGTGATCGGTCAAATCCACCTTGAGTGGCGTCATCGACATGTGCCCCTGCAGCGTCGCATGAAAATCGGTCCCCTCGGCGTCGTCCTTGATGGCCCCGGCCGCGCCAATCCAGTACATGGTTTCGCCACGCGGACTGAGTTGCGTGATCACCGCTTCGGCCGAGTGGCGCCGACCCAGGCGGCAAAGCTTCATGCGCCCAATGCGTTCATACGGCAGATTGGGGATGTTGACGTTGAGCAGCCAGGGGGTGTGCCCGATGACCTGCAATTGCGACATCTGCGCCACAAGATCCCTGGCCTTGCGTGCGGCCGCCTGCAGGTGCTCCCAACCCTTGTCAACCTGAGAGAAGGCAATCGCTGGCACGCCGAACAGATAGCCTTCCATGGCCGCGCCGACGGTGCCGGAGTAAATCGTGTCATCGCCCATATTGGCGCCATTGTTGATGCCCGAGACCACCAGATCGGGGCGGTAGTCCAGCAGCCCGGTCAGCGCGATGTGCACGCAGTCCGCCGGCGTGCCATTGACGTAGCGAAAACCGTTCTGCGCCCGCGTCACGTACAGCGGCGAGTGCAGCGTCAGTGCATTGGACTTGGCGCTGTTGTTCTGTTCAGGCGCGACAACTTCGACATCGCCGAGATCCTTGAGCGCCTCGTACAAGGCCACAATGCCGGGCGCTTGGTAACCGTCGTCGTTGCAAATGAGAATTTTCATGGATGGCTCGCGTTGCAAGGCATTGTAGGGGGACCGATCCGGTCACGCGTGAGACATTGGGATCGCCCTGTTGTCGATATATTGAGCGCTCTTTATTGGAGAAGACCTGATGCACGCCTGGCTTTGCGAAAACCCGACCGGAATCGAAGCCCTGACCTGGAAGGAGCTGCCCACCCCGGCGCCCAAGCCGGGCGAGGTGCTGATCGCCATCAGGGCTGCAAGTCTCAACTTTCCCGACCTGCTGATTGTTCAGAACAAGTACCAAACCAAGCCGGCGCTGCCCTTTGTGCCGGGTGCCGAGTACGCCGGCGTGATCGAGGCCGTGGGTGAGGGCGTGCTGCATCTGAAAGTGGGCCAACCGGTGGCCTGCCTGTCAGGCACCGGTGGTTTTGGCACGCACACGCTGGCACCGGCGGCGCTGTGCATGCCGCTGCCAGCGGGTTTCCCGTTTGTCGATGCGGCGGCCTTCATCATGACCTATGCCACGGGGCACCATGCCTTGGTGGACCGGGGACAGCTCAAGGCGGGCGAGACCGTGTTGGTACTGGGCGCAGCAGGCGGTGTGGGCACGGCGGCGATTCAGATCGCGAAGGCGATGGACGCAAAGGTCATTGCCGCCGCCTCCAGCGATGACAAGTGCGCAGTGTGCGCCGGCATTGGTGCCGACGCGACCATCAACTACAGCACGCAGGATCTGCGCGCGACGCTCAAGACTCTCACCAATGGGAGGGGCCCGGACGTGATCTATGACCCCGTGGGGGGTGACCTGGCCGAACCGGCACTGCGCTCCATCGCGCGGCGGGGTCGCTACCTGGTGATTGGCTTTGCTGCCGGGCCGATCCCGGCACTGCCCTGGAACCTGCCGCTACTCAAGGGCGCCTCCATCGTCGGCGTCTACTGGGGCGACTTCGCGAAATACGAGCCCAAAGCCAACGCCGCCATGATGATGGAACTCGCGCAGTGGTATGGCCAGGGCAAGATCAAGCCGGTGATTGACAGCACGCGGCCCATGAGCGAGCTCAAGGCAGCGCTGGCCTACATGGGCTCGCGCAGCGTCAAGGGCAAGCTGGTGATGGTTAACTGACCCAGGCTACCGGTGCTGCGTCAAGGTGGCTCCGCCAAAGGTCGGGACCTGAGTCAAGCTCACATAGGCGCAGGCACGCACGATTTGGTTCAGTCTCCTTAACGCCTATGCGGCCGCCTTCGCCAACACCGCGTTGAAGGTCGCGCTTGGGCGCATGACGGCGCTGAGTTTTTGCGGGTCAACCAGGTAGTAACCGCCAATGTCAGCCGGTTTGCCCTGCACGGCGTTCAACTCTTCGGTGATCTTCTGCTCGTTGTCCGCCAGTGCCTTGGCCAGCGGCGCGAAGTGGGATTGCAGTGACTTGTCGTCGGTTTGTGCCGCCAGTTCCTGGGCCCAATACAGGCCTAAGTAGAACTGACTACCGCGGTTGTCCAGCTGGCCAGTCTTGGGCGATGGGTTCTTGTTGTTGTCCAGCAGCTTGCCGGTGGCCGCGTCCAGTGTCTTGCCCAGAATTTTGGCCTTACTGTTGCCGGTTTTGATTCCCAGGTCTTCCAGTGAGACCGCCAGCGCCAGGAACTCGCCCAGCGAATCCCAGCGCAGGTGGTTTTCTTCGACCAACTGCTGCACGTGCTTGGGCGCAGAGCCACCGGCACCGGTTTCGTACATGCCGCCACCCGCCATCAACGGCACGATGGAGAGCATCTTGGCGCTGGTGCCCAGCTCCATGATGGGGAACAGGTCGGTCAGGTAGTCGCGCAGGATGTTGCCCGTGGCGCTGATGGTGTCCAACCCGCGCACCACGCGTTCCAGCGAATAACGCATGGCCCGCACCTGGCTCATGATCTGGATGTCCAGACCCGCCGTGTTGTGCTCGTGCAAGTACATCTTGACTTTGGTGATCAGTTGCGCTTCATGCGGACGGTACTGGTCCAGCCAGAACACCACCGGCATGCCGGAGTTGCGACAGCGCGTGACCGCCAGTTTGACCCAGTCACGAATGGCGGCGTCCTTTACCTGGCACATGCGCCAGATGTCGCCCTCCTCCACGTTCTGGCTCATCAACACTTCGCCAGTGACGATGTCAGTGATGTTGGCCACGCCGTCCTCGGATATCTCAAAGGTCTTGTCATGCGAACCGTACTCCTCCGCCTGCTGGGCCATCAAGCCGACGTTGGGCACGGTGCCCATGGTCTTGGGGTCAAACGCGCCGTGCCACTTGCAGAAGTTGATCATCTCCTGGTAAATGCGGGCAAAGGTCGATTCGGGCATCACGGCCTTGACGTCCTTGAGGCGGCCATCGGCGCCCCACATCTTGCCGCCGTTGCGGATCATGGCCGGCATGGAAGCGTCGACGATGATGTCGTTGGGCGAATGGAAATTGGTGATGCCCTTGGCCGAATCCACCATGGCCAGCTCAGGGCGGTGTTCGTGGCAGGCGTGCAGGTCGCGTTTGATCTCGTCCTGCTTGCTTTGCGGAAGCGTGGCAATCTTGTCGTACAGGTTGGCCATGCCGTTGTTGACATTGACACCCAGCTCTTCAAACAGCTTGGCGTGCTTCTCGAACGCATCTTTGTAAAAGATCTTGACGCAGTGGCCGAACACGATGGGGTGCGACACCTTCATCATGGTTGCCTTGACGTGCAGCGAGAACATCACGCCGGTCTTGCGCGCGTCTTCAATTTCCCGTTCGTAGAACTCACACAGGGCCTTCTTGCTCATGAACATGCTGTCGATGACCTCACGGTCCAGCAGCTTGGTCAGCGGTTTCAGCACGATCGTCTTGCCGCTCTTGGTGATGAGCTCCATCTTCACGTCACGGGCGCGGTCCAGCGTCATGGACTTCTCGCCGTGGTAGAAATCACCCGAGTGCATGTGTGACACGTGCGAGCGCGAAGCCTGGCTCCACTCGGCCATGCTGTGCGGGTTTTTGCGCGCGTACTCTTTAACGGCGCGCGGCGCGCGTCGGTCGGAGTTGCCTTCGCGCAGCACCGGGTTCACGGCGGAGCCAGTACAGCGCGCATAACGCGCGCGAATGTTCTTTTCTTCCTCGGTCTTGGGTGCTTCGGGATAGTCGGGGATGGCGTAACCCTTGGACTGCAATTCTTTGATACACAGCATCAACTGACCCACCGAGGCGCTGATGTTGGGCAGCTTGATGATGTTGGTTTGGGGTAGATGGGTCAACTTGCCCAGCTCGGCCAGATTGTCTGGCACGCGCTGTGCTTCGGACAGGTACTCCGGGAAAGCGCCCAACACGCGGGCTGCCACCGAGATGTCGGACTCGGCCACTTCAATGCCGGCCGGCGCAGCGAACGTGCGGATGATGGGCAGGAACGCAGCGGTGGCCAGCATCGGTGCTTCATCGGTCAGCGTGTAGATGATTTTGGATGGTTCGGTAGTCATAGGTGTCTCCTTCTTCCAAGCAATATGTGATACACGTAGACTGTATGCGATGCGCACAGCACTGCCACACCCTCACTGCATACTAATGTTTGATTGACATCAAGAAATCGGGGAAAGCCCATTTCCTGACGAGCAGCCTGACACCATCAACGGGCGAAGCCGAGACGACCGCGCTTGTCGAAGTTCGGTGAACCCGCCCTTACTTGAAGCGCCAAAGAAAAAAGCCTGCTACCGATTAGATAGCAGGCTTTCCTTGATCTACTTGGGGTGGCTGATGGGGCTCGAACCCACGACAACAGGAATCACAATCCTGGACTCTACCAACTGAGCTACAGCCACCGTAGCGCGAGATTATAACTGCTACAGATCACACGGCGACCGACATCACTGAGCGGCGACCACAGAAGCGTCGGCACCGACGGATGTCGGGCGTGGAACCTTGATCTGAACCTTGAAGCGATCCTTGAGCAAGGCATAGTAGGCCTGCCCCTCTGCGACACCCCACCACTGGGCGTACTGAGCACGGTCCTGCTTGGCGGCCTCTGCGGCGGGCGCGTCGCGTGGAACGGTCTTGTTGACCTTGACCACGGCGTACCCCTGTTCACCCAGGTCGACTCCCACGAAGCCCGGTAAAACGCTGGTATCGGCCCGCAGGGCGGCATTGAGCACCGGTTGCGGCAAGTTCTGTGGCCGATCTCGCGATACCACGACCGCAGCGGGCAAGCTAGCGGCCGCCGGGTTGCTCTTCCAGACGGCCAGCTTGTCCGCTCCGTCCTTCTTGGCAAGTTCGTTGGCGCGCGACGCCACGACGCGCTCACGCACGTTGGCTCGCACATCGGCAAACGCAATCGTTTTGGCCGGTGTGTACTGAGTGATACGTGCCGACACCAATTGGTTGGACGCCGTCTCAACCGCTTCGGTATTGCGCTTTTTCTCGATCGCATCTGGTCCAAAAATGGCGGCGAGCAGCTTCGGGTTGGCCAGCACGCCGGTGGCACCCGGCGCGGGCTTGCGCGCCAAACCAGAGGCGGTGCGGATCTCCAGTTTGAGCTTGTCGGCCACCGGTTTGAGGCTGTCCGACTGCTCATACACGCCGTTAGTGAACGCCTCGGCCGATTCGGCAAACTTGCGCTGGGCTTGCTGCGTCTTCAAGTCGGATTCAATGCTTGGGCGAAGCTCTTCAAAACTGCGCTGCTTGGGAGTCTTGATGTCGGTCAGCTTGATGATGTGGTACCCATACTCGGACTGCACCACCTCGCTGATGTCGCCCTTTTTGAGCGCGAAGGCAGCGTCCGAAAAAGCCTTGACCATGCCCGAACGCTTGAAAAAATCGAGGTCACCCCCATTCGATGCCGAGCCGGTGTCCTGCGAGTTCTTCTTGGCCACTTCGGCAAAGCTGTCCGGCGCCTTGCGCAGGGACTGCAACAACTCTTCGGCCCTGGTTTTGGCCTTTTGATGCTCGGCCGGCGGCGCCTCCTTGGCCGCATTGATCAAGATGTGGCTGGCGCGACGCTCTTCGTCGCCGCTCAAGCGTTCGGCGTTTTGCTCGTAGTAGCTCTTGACATCGGATTCGTTGGGCGTGACCGTCTTCTTGATCGCATCCAGATCCAGCACAAGGTACTCGATGCTGGCCGCCTCGGGCGCCTGAAACAGTGGCTGGTTGGCTTTGTAGAAAGCCTCCAGTTCGGCCTCGGTCGGTTCAATCTTGCCAACAAAGTCGGACGGCTTGAACGTGGCCACCTGAACCTCGCGCTTCTCGAAAAAGGCGTTCAGGGCGACATCTGCCAATGCCGCGGCAGCGATGCCGCTGGCAGTCACGGACTCCTGCACCTGACGAACTGAAAGGTCCTTTCGCACCCGCGCCTCGAAGCCTTCGGGCGTCAGGCCCTGGGCGGCCACCAATTGGCGGTAACGCTCGCGGTCGAGCTTGCCATCAGCACCTATCAAGGACGCGATCGCCGGGACCTGTTGCAGCTCCCGTGCCAAACGGGCGTCGCTGGTGGACAGGCGGGTCTGCTCTGCGGCTTGCGCGAGCACGTTCTCCTGCACCAAACGCTCCAGCGTGGCATAGCGAAGCTCCGGCGAGTCAAGCAGTTTAATGTCCAGATTCGGGCGCGCTGCGCGAAGCCGCTCAACCTCGTTCTTGTGTGCGTAGTCCCACTCCTGCTGCGTAATGTCGTGGCCGCCGACCTTGGCCACCGACACGGCGTTGTCGCGGAAATTGTTGTACCCATCAATGCCGAACAGCACAAACGAGGGGATGATCAATAAGAACAGCAGGCCCATCATGATCTTGGTGTGCTGGCGAACGAAGTCAAACATGCGCAGACTCTCTAGTCAGTTGAGGACGGCAGCGGCGCAGCAATTGCGCCGCTGCGCGCTGTCCCGCAATATCACAAAAAAACAAAAGGCGAACACGATGTTCGCCTTGGTGGTGGGTGCTGACGGGCTCGAACCGCCGACCTACGCCTTGTAAGGGCGCCGCTCTACCAACTGAGCTAAGCACCCCACCGTTACTAACCTGCAATCAGTTCAAAGCGTCCTTCAACGCTTTGCCTGGCCGAAACTTTGGCACTTTGGCTGCCTTGATTTTAATCGCAGCGCCGGTCCGCGGATTACGGCCCACGCGCGCGGCGCGTTTGCCCACGGCAAAAGTACCAAAGCCCACCAGCGACACGGAGCCGCCCTTCTTCAGTGTGGTCTTGACGGCGCCAATGGTGGACTCCAGCGCTCGGGTGGCGGCGGCCTTGGAGATGTCGGCGTGTTTGGCGATGTGCTCAATCAGTTCGGTCTTATTCACAAATGTCCCCTCGTATGGAAGCAACGTTGATCAAAATGTCTCTCAAAAATCCTAGTCTCTTCGTGCATGCCGACCGGGCCAATGGTTTTGGCCGATCGATGGTCAAGCGTGTGGGAGATGGTGACAGCAGCTCGTACTGCTGCATATCATTAAAGCCACTGGGCTTGCCAGTGTCAACATCACATGCAGCTTTTACAACAGTGCGGAGGCGAATTCTATTCGGTTTTTCGACAACGCAATTGGCACCATCACGCAACATCTGTAAGTGGATCGTAAGAGCGAGTGATTGACCTCTGTTCAAGTGGAACAAAATGCGCTATAGCATGGGGTCGCACACACCGCAGCTTGATCAACGTGGCGGTGCCGCCTGCTCGTCCGCGCAACACCAGGCAACCGCGAAAACCCGACCCTAGCGCACGCCGGACTGACGAACCACCAGCGCCACACCCACTGCTGTGAGGGCGGTGCCAGTCAGGGTCAGTGCCGAAATGGGCTCGGCGAACAGCAGCCACGCCATCAGGGCCGTGGTGGGCGGCACCAGGTACATCAGGCTGGTCACGGACGTCGCTGCACCGCGCTGAATCAGCATGTACAGCAACGAGCTGCCGCCCAGTGTCAGCGCCAGTACCGACCAGGCCATGGCCAAGCGCAGTTCGTCGTTCCAACGCATGGCCTCCGTCTCGAGCATTGCCAGCGGCAAGGTCAGCAGCAGCGCAGCGCCGAGTTGGACGACATTGGCGGAGCGCACGTCACACGGGGCGACAAAACGCTTCTGGTACAGCGTCCCCAAGGTAATGCTGAGCAAGGCGGCAATCGCGAACGACATGTTCAGCCAATTTGCCTCCGCACCCTGGCCGAACTTGCGCGACACCACCATCACCAAACCGACGAAACCCAACACCAAACCAATCCACTGCCGCGAGGTAACCCTGCCACCCGTGGCGGACAGCCAGATCGCCGTCAGCACCGGCTGCAGACCAACTATCAGGGCCGACAGACCTGAGCCCATGCCCGCCTTGACCGCAGCCCAAACACCACCCAGGTAGACCGCGTGCATCAGCACGCCGGTCACACCCAGGTGCAGCCACTGCGCGCGCGAGCGCGGCCAGGCCACGCCCGCCAGCGCAATCCACGGCAAGAAACACACAATGGACAAGGCGTAGCGCACCGCCAGAAACTTCATGGGCGGCGCGTGCGGCATGCCGTACCGCGCGACGATAAAACCGGTACTCCAGATCAGCACGAACACCACCGGCATGGCCCGAATCAGGGCCCGGTCGTTACGAGCGGTCACTTCACCCTGGCCCGGATTTCAGGAAGCGCCTTCTGGAGGTAATAGATCATCGACCAGACCGTCAACAAGGCGGCAATCCAGATCAACCAGACGCCCCACACATGGGTGTCGATCAGTCCGAACAGGCGCCCATCAAACAGCAGAAACGGAATCGCTACCATCTGCGCCACGGTCTTGAGCTTGCCCACCATGTGCACCGCCACGCTCTTGGAAGCACCGATCTGCGCCATCCATTCTCGCAGCGCGGAAATGGCGATCTCGCGCCCGATGATGATGAGTGCAACAAACACATCGGCGCGGCCCAGGTGCACCAGCACCAGCACGCTGGCACAAACCAGGAACTTGTCCGCCACCGGGTCGAGAAAGGCGCCGAAGGACGACACCTGGTTGAGCTTGCGCGCCAGGTAGCCGTCGAGCCAATCGGTGGCGGCGAACAGCACGAACATGACCGTGGCAATCAGGTTACGTTCGGCCTGTGACGCGGCCGACTCGGGCAAGTAGAAAACCCCCACAATGAGTGGAATCGCGACAATGCGCGTCCAGGTCATGATGGTGGGGATGGTGAAGAACATGCTGGTGTGATTGTGGCACGAGCCGACGCCCATTCGAGCGACCGACTCAATGCAGCGCCCGGTAAATCTCTTCGGCCAGTTCGCGCGAGATGCCCTCCACGCTGGCGATGTCCTCCACGCTGGCCAAGCCCACGCCGCGCACACCACCAAACCGCTGCAACAGCCGGGCGCGGCGTTTGGGGCCAATGCCGGCGATTTCCTCCAGCTTGCCACCGCTCAAGCGCACCTTGGCGCGCTGTGCCCGCATGCCGGTGATGGCAAAACGGTGCGCCTCGTCACGTATCTGCGCCACCAACATCAGCGCGGCGGAATCGTGCCCGAGGTAGACCTTGTCGCGCCCGTCGGCAAACACCAACTCCTCCAGCCCCACCTTGCGCCCCTCACCCTTTTCCACGCCAACGATCAGCGACAGGTTCAGACCCAACTGCTCGAACACCTCGCGCGCCATGCTGACCTGGCCGCGCCCGCCGTCCACCAGCACCAAATCCGGCAAGCGACCGCTCACCGTGCTGGGTTCGCCCGAAGCCTGCGCCGCTTGCAGCGCCTGCGCCAACTTGCCATAGCGCCGCTCCAGCACCTGACGCATGGCCGCGTAGTCATCCCCCGCCGTGATGCCCTCGATGTTGAAGCGGCGGTACTCGGCACTTTGCATTTTGTGGTGATGAAACACCACGCACGAGGCCTGCGTCGACTCGCCGGCGGTGTGCGAGATGTCAAAGCACTCGATGCGCAAGTCGTCCAGACTGTCCGGGGCCAGGTCCAGCGCATCAGCCAGCGCGCGGGTGCGGGCTTGCTGCGAGCCCTCTTCAGCCAACAGCCGGGCCAGTTGTAGCCCGGCGTTGGTCTGCGCCATTTCCAGCCAGACGCGGCGCTGCTCGCGCGGCTGGTGCTGGGCGCTGACTTTGACCCCGGTGCGCGCCGACAAGGCTCGCATCAACTTCTTGCTGATCGGCGCACTGGTGATCAGGCTGGGCGGCACGGCCACGTCGATATAGTGCTGAGCAACAAAGGCCTCCAACACCTGCACCTCCACCGATGGGGCATCCTCTCCCGCATCATCGTCGTCCTCACTGCGCAGCGCCAAGGCCTCGTCAACATGCACCGGAAAATAGGGCCGGTCCCCCAGGTGGCGACCACCACGCACCATGGCCAGGTTGACACAA
This sequence comes from Candidatus Rhodoferax odensensis, assembly GCA_016718405.1. Classification (GTDB taxonomy): domain Bacteria; phylum Pseudomonadota; class Gammaproteobacteria; order Burkholderiales; family Burkholderiaceae_C; genus Rhodoferax_D; species Rhodoferax_D odensensis. The sequence goes on along the minus strand of JADKDJ010000005.1, from coordinate 220,291 downwards.
GCACGCCCGCCCTGCACCTTGACCGCCAGCACGTCGACGTCGCGGTCGCTGACGTTGTCGACCGATTGCTGGTGCAGCACGTTGGACAGCGCCGCGACCTGATTGCGTAACTCCGCGGCCTGCTCAAACTCCAGCGCCTGCGCGTGGGCCATCATGCGCGCCTCCAGTTCGCGCATAACCTCTTGCGCGTCTCCACGCAGAAAGCGCTGGCCACGGGCCACGTCCTGCGCATAGTCCTGCGCCGAGATGTGGCCCACGCAGGGTGCCGAGCAGCGCTTGATCTGGTACAGCAGGCAGGGCCGGGTGCGGTTGTTGAACACCGCGTCCTCGCAGGTGCGCAGGCGAAACACCTTTTGCATCAGCAAGATTGCCTCCTTGACCGCCCAGGCGCTTGGGTAGGGCCCGAAGTACTGATGGCGCTTCTCCACCGCGCCACGGTAGTACGAAACTCGCGAAAAGTCGGTGCCAACCGGCGTACCAGGCGCCACGCAGCCGCCTTCTCGGCCAGCGCGCTGCTTCACCGTGTCGGCCTTGCGCTCAGGCGCGGTCATCTTGAGGTAGGGGTAGCTCTTGTCGTCCCGGAACAGAATGTTGTACTTGGGGTTGAGCGTCTTGATCAGGTTGTTTTCCAGCAGCAGCGCCTCGGCCTCCGAGCGCACGACGGTGGTCTCCATGCGCACGATCTTGCTCACCATATGGCCGATGCGCGTGCCGCCGTGATCCCGCTGGAAATAGCTGGCCACGCGCTTCTTGAGGTTGATCGCCTTGCCTACGTACAACACGGCGCCCTGGGCGTCGAAGTAGCGGTAGACGCCGGGCAGCGCCGGCAGCGCAGCAACTTCATTCAACAGTGCTAGCGAATGTGTGTCAGTCATGGGATTGGATTGTCATGCCTGCCGGGTGGGCGCACCACTTCATTGTGCGCAGCACTTGGAATGGCGACCAATCTGGGCACAATCCAGCGGATGACCGCTGCCGATCCCGCTCTGACTACCTGGCCTGTGCTGAACTGGGACATCTTCTGCAAGGTGGTCGACAACTACGGCGATCTTGGCGTGAGCTGGCGCCTGTGCCGAGATTTGGCGTCGCGGGGTCAGCGCGTGCGGCTGTGGGTTGACGATGCCAGCGCTCTGCGGTGGATGGCCCCGCTTGGCTGCGCTGGGGTGGAAGTCCGGGCCTGGACGCAGCCGCTATCACTGCAGGGCGTGGCCGCCGGTGAGGTGCTGGTGGAAGCCTTTGGCTGCGAAATTGCTCCTGAATTCATAGCTACCAACGCTTATAAACAAAGGGCAGGAGGCAACAAAGTCGCATGGATCAACCTGGAATACCTGTCTGCCGAAGCCTATGTGGAACGCAGCCATGGCCTGTCGTCGCCTGTTCTGCGCGGGCCTGGCGCCGGACTGACCAAGCACTTTTTCTACCCCGGTTTCACGCCACGCACCGGCGGGTTGTTGCGCGAGCCGGACCTGCTGCAGCGCCAAGCGCGTTTTGACCGCACAGTCTGGCTGCGTCAGCACGGCATTGAATGGCGGCCGGGGGAACAAGTGGTCTCGTTGTTCTGCTATGAACCAGACGTCTTACCCCAGTTGCTGGATCAGCTCGCCACCCAAGCTGCCTCGACCCGGCTGCTGGTAACCCCAGGGCGCGCCAGCGCCGCGGCGCAGTCTGCGATAGAGAGGAAGAACAGACTTGATCCATCATGGAATATGGGTGGAACGCTATCGATTTCGTATCTGCCCGCGCTGGACCAGATCGACTTCGACCATCTGCTGTGGAGCTGCGACCTCAATTTTGTGCGTGGCGAGGATTCACTGGTGCGCGCCCTGTGGGCCGGCCGACCACTGGTATGGCAGATCTACCCCCAGCACGACGACGCCCACCACGACAAGCTGGAAGCCTTTCTGGATGCCATCGACGCGCCCGCCTCGCTGCGCCGATTTCACCGCACCTGGAACAACATCGACCCGGGACCGCTGGAAGCCTTGGCGCTGCCAGCCTGGGGCCTAGCCATCCAGGCGGCTCGCGCCCGGTTGCTGCAACAACCGGATCTGGTCGGTCAACTGCTTGAATTTGTGAACACCCTGCGCGCTTGAATCGGTGGGTGAGCCAAAAGGCATTAAAATCCAAGGCTTTGCGGAAACTGATCGGACGCTTTGTCCACTCCGCCTCGAATTGCCGCGCGAGCCAGCGTAACCACGCTTTGAGCGGCCCCTGAATGGAACCCCTACTACTATGAAGATCGCACAGGAAATCCGCGCCGGCAACGTCATCATGCACGGCAAGGACCCGATGGTCGTGCTCAAGACCGAATACAGCCGCGGCGGCCGCAATTCCGCCACGGTGCGCATGAAGCTCAAAAGCCTGATCGCCAACTTCGGCACCGAAGTTGTATTCAAGGCCGACGACAAAATGGATCAAGTCATCCTGGACAAGAAGGACTGCACCTACTCCTACTTCGCCGACCCGATGTACGTCTGCATGGACTCTGAGTACAACCAGTACGAAGTGGAAGCCGAGAATATGGGCGACGCGCTCAATTACCTCGAAGACGGCATGGAAGTCGAAGTGGTGTTCTACGACGGCAAGGCCATTTCGGTCGAGCTGCCCACCAGCGTGGTGCGCGAGATCACCTGGACCGAACCCGCCGTCAAGGGCGACACGTCCGGCAAGGTCTTGAAGCCCGCCAAGATCGCCACCGGCTTCGAAGTCGGCGTGCCGATCTTTGTGGCGCAAGGCGACAAGGTCGAGATCGATACCCGCACGGGTGAGTACCGCAAGCGCGTCTGAGCGGTATCGCGCTTGGCGACCAACAAGAAGCTCCTTCGGGGGCTTTTTTTGTTGGCTGTGTCTTGCATAGGTTGGCGCCCTTGGTAAAGCCGTTCGTGCCCACCAAGGCGGGACCGGCGCCCAATTTCGGTGTAGGCTATCCCCATGAATCCAGAGACTACCGAACCGACCGTGACGCTCACGCAGCAGGGAAAGGACTGTACCGGCCAGGCCAGCCTGGCGCTGCGCCGCGTGCTGATTGACACCTATCACGAAAACGTGGCGTACATGCACCGGGACTGCGAGGTCTACCGTGCCGAGGGCTTCAAGGCGCTCTCCAAGGTGGAGATCCGGGCCAATGGCGAGCGAGTGCTGGCCACGCTCAATGTGGTTGATGACCAGGCCATCGTCGCCTGCGGTCAACTCGGTCTGTCCAAGGCGGCCTTCGCCCAGATCGGCGTGCCGGAGGGTCACACAGTGTCGGTCGCGCAGGCCGAGGCGCCGGAATCGATCAGTGCGTTGCACCGAAAACTCGGCGGCGAGCGGCTGGGGCCGGACGACTTCCGTGCCATCGTGCGAGACATCGCGCAACACCACTATTCCAAGATCGAACTCACCGCTTTCGTGGTGGCCACCAATCGTGACGAGCTCGACCGCGAGGAGGTCTACTTTCTGACCGAGGCCATGATTGAGGCCGGCCGCCGTCTTGACTGGCACGAGTCGCTGGTGGTGGACAAGCATTGCATCGGCGGCCTGCCCGGCAACCGTACCTCCATGCTGGTGGTGCCGATCGTGGCGGCACACGGCATGTTGTGCCCCAAGACATCCTCACGCGCCATCACTTCGCCGGCCGGCACCGCCGACACCATGGAGGTACTGGCCCAAGTGGAACTGCCGATCGACAAGCTGCAGGACATCGTGCGCAACCACCGTGGTTGTCTGGCCTGGGGCGGTAGCGCCAAGCTTTCGCCCGCCGATGATGTGCTGATCTCGGTCGAGCGCCCACTGTCCCTGGACTCGCCGGGCCAGATGGTGGCATCGATCTTGTCGAAAAAGATTGCGGCGGGTTCGACCCACCTGGTGCTTGACATTCCCATTGGCCCCACCGCCAAGGTGCGCTCCATGCCCGACGCGCAGCGCCTGCGCCGCTTGTTCGAGTATGTCGCCCGGCGCATGAAGATCTCGCTTGACGTGGTGATAACGGATGGACGCCAGCCGATCGGCTTTGGCGTCGGCCCGGTGCTGGAAGCGCGTGACGTGATGCGCGTGCTGGAGAACGATCCGCGCGCACCCATCGACCTGCGGCAAAAGGCCTTGCGCCTGGCCGGGCGACTGATCGAGTGCGATCCCGACGTGCGCGGCGGTGACGGCTTTGCGATTGCGCGCGACATTCTGGATTCCGGCCGTGCCCTGGCCAAGATGAACGCGTTGATCGAAGCCCAGGGACGCAAGGAATTCGACCACAACCACCCGCCGCTGGGCTCCCTGAGCCTGGAGGTCCGAGCGCAGCGTGACGGCATCGTGGTTGGCATCGACAACCTGCAAATCGCGCGCATTGCGCGCTTGGCGGGTGCGCCCAAGGTTGCGGGCTCGGGCGTGGACTTGTTGTGCAAACTGGGGGATCCGGCTCAAGCCGGGCAAGCCTTGTACCGGATTCACGCGGCCTACGCCTCGGATCTGGAATTTGCACGCCAGGCCAGCGCCAAGTCCAGCGGCTACGCCGTCGGCGACGCCCAGCAGATGTCTCACGTGTTCGTGGAGTTCTAATGACCGTGCGCCCCTTTCTGCTGTGTTTTGACGATGAGCTCGCTCCGGCGCAGCGCATTGCCCAGGCCGCCGGCCTTGAATTGGCGGTAGTCGAGCGCCATCGCTTCCCGGATGGCGAGCTCAAACTGCGCTTGCCGAGCGCTCTCAAGGGACCGGTGGCGCTGCTGCGCAGCCTGGACCACCCTAACGAGAAACTGGTCGAGCTGTTGCTGGTCGCCCAGACCGCGCGCTCGCTTGGCGCAACGCAGCTCACGCTGATCGCACCCTACTTGGCCTACATGCGCCAGGATATGGCGTTTCGCCCAGGTGAGGCGGTCAGCCAGACCATCGTTGGACGTTTTCTGGCCTCGCTGTTTGACGCTGTGATCACGGTTGACCCGCACCTGCATCGCGTCGCCACACTGGAGCAGGCGGTGCCGGTACCGCAAGCGATCGTCGTCAGTGGCGCACCCCTGTTATCCGATTTGATTGCCCGCCACCACCGCTCGCCGTTTTTAATGGGTCCCGACAGCGAGTCAGCGCAATGGGTGGCGCAGGCGGCCCAGCGGCATGGCTTTGACCACGCGGTTTGCCACAAGGTGCGCAATGGCGACAAACAGGTGGCGATTGCCCTGCCCGACGCACCACTGCGCGGGCGCGCGGTGGTGCTGATTGACGATGTCGCCAGCACTGGACGCACCGTGGCTGAGGCGACACGACTGGCGCTGCAAGCGGGCGCGACCAGCGTCGATGTGGCGGTGACCCACGCGCTGTTTGCCGAGGACGCACTCGACGTGATACTCCAAGCCGGCGTGCGCCACGTCTGGAGTACCGACTGCATTGCCCACAGCAGCAACGCCGCCGCCATTGCGCCCGCGCTCGCGCAGGCCCTGCTGGCGCTGCACCCATGACCCACCAAACCCCGACAGCCCAGAAAGCATAACGATGGACGGCGCGCTGAACCCCAATGACCGGACCCTGGCCGATGCCTGGGCCGAACTCAAGAACCACTACGACGCGGGCACCCCGCTGCAGTCCGACGCCTACCGCGTGGCGTTTGCTGACCCCGAGTTCCTGCTGCGGCGAGAAACGCGCGGCATTCGGATGCAACTCGAGATGCTCAAGCCCGACCTGGACCAGAAGGCTCAGGGCATCGAAAACACCATCGTCGTGTTTGGCAGCGCGCGTTTCGTCTCGCCGGCCGACGCGCAGGCCGCGATCGACGCAGCCACCCTCAGCGGCGACGCCGCCGAGATGGCGCAAGCCCAGCGCCAGGTGCGCAATGCCCATTGGTACGAGCAGGCGCGCCTGTTTGCTCGCCTGGTCGGCGGCTACAGCCGCCAACACCCGCGCGAGAAAAGCCTGTTCATCTGCACCGGCGGCGGCCCCGGAATCATGGAAGCTGCCAACCGCGGCGCCCACGAAATGGCCGTGCCCACTGTCGGTCTGAACATCGGGCTGCCGCACGAGCAACATGCCAATCCGTACGTATCGCCGGATCTGAGCTTCAAGTTCCACTACTTCGCCATGCGCAAGATGCACTTCATGATGCGTGCCAAGGCATTGGTGGCGTTTCCGGGCGGTTTTGGCACGCTCGACGAGCTGTTCGAGGTCATCACCCTGGTGCAGACCAAGAAAGCCAAGCCGGTGCCGATCATCCTGTTCGGCTCAGACTACTGGAAGCGCCTGCTCAATCTGGACGTGATGCTCGAGGAAGGTGTCATTTCGCGTGAGGATTTGTCTCTTTTTCAATACATGGACGACCCCCAAGTGGCATGGGAGGCGATCCGCAACTTCTACCAGTTGTAACAACGCCGGCCAGGGCGCCAACCGGGCCCGGCTAGCGCCAGTTGTAAACGGGGGCAATGGCGCTATAATCCAAGGCTTTGCTGGCAAACCCCCGCTGCCTGATCAGATTTAAGCGGGGAAAATCGCAGCTTGTTCACCCAGTGGCCCGATCTTGCCTGGACCGAAGACTGCACATTTTGGACACCATTACGTAATGACAACGATCCGTGTAAAAGAGAACGAGCCCTTCGACGTGGCTCTGCGCCGCTTCAAGCGCACCATCGAAAAACTGGGCCTGCTGACCGACCTGCGTGCCCGCGAGTTCTACGAAAAGCCCACTGCCGAGCGCAAGCGCAAGAAGGCCGCCGCCGTCAAGCGCAACTACAAGCGCATCCGCGCGATGCAGTTGCCCAAGAAGATGTACTAAGTCATCGGCCTCGCGGGACAGACCGCCGTTACGCGTAGCGAACAAGCTCTGTCCTCGACCGTCTAAGGCCTTGGAGGCCTCAAGAAAGCTCGCCGAGGACGCTCAGGCGGGCTTTTTGCATTGTGGGCCGCCCATTCTCAAATCAGGAACCAAGACCATGACACTCAAAGACCAGATCACCGAAGACATGAAGACCGCCATGCGCGCCAAGGACAGCGAGCGCCTGGGCACCATTCGCCTGCTGCTGTCGGCCTGCAAGCAGCGAGAGGTCGATGAGCGCGTAGTGCTGGACGATGCGGCGGTAGTGGCCATCGTCGACAAACTGATCAAACAACGCAAGGACTCGGTCGCTGCGTTTGTGCAAGCGGCACGGCAAGACCTGGCCGACAAGGAAAGCGCCGAGATCACGGTGCTGCAGGCCTACCTGCCGCAGCGCCTGAGCGCCGACGAGGTACTAAGCGAAGTCAAGGCGATCGTCGCCGAACTCGGCGCCAAGGGGCCAGGCGATATGGGCAAAGTCATGGGCGTGGTGAAGACCCGGCTGGCCGGCAAGGCGGAAATGGGTCAGGTTTCAGCGGCCGTCAAGGCTGCGCTGGCGCAGTAAGCACAATGGCGTTGGATCGCAAACTACGGGTGTCCCGCTGCTACCACGACCAGTCGCTGACACATCCACTGCTTCGACGCCCAGGCAACGACAATCCCCAAAACGGCTCCCGCGAGCGTCCACCGCAACGTGCCGCTTGGTTGCCATGGTTGAGTAGGCTATCGCCACACACCACAACCCGCTGAGAAGTCGTGTTGCGGCCCAGGCCGACGGTGGGCAGGAGCCAGTGCAGCCAAAACGCGGAAAAGACGGCGGTCGCCACGTGCAACGACGGGCAGGCGTTGCCGGCCGCATCGACGCCCTTCAGGAAAGCCACCCCGGGATACCGCGCCCAGTCAATATTGGCGGGCGGCACGGCACTGGGCCATACGTAAAAAATGCCCAGGCCACCACCCAGGGACCTGATCCATACTCCATACTCAATCAGCTCGCGCCGGGTGAGCAGAAACATGGGCGGCAGCGATACATAGACCCAAAGCGACAAGTAGATCGCAAGGGGCCAGCGGTTCAAAGCCGACCCACCGGTCCATCGCCAGGAGTGGCATGACCGCCACCTGCGACGCGGGATTCTTGAGAAAGTAGATGTAGGCCGAAAAAAAGACCAGCGTAAAGCCCATGGTGCCCAGACTCTTGAACCAGAAATGTGCCCTGACTGTTGATAGCACCGGCTTCGCCCCCTGCTGTTGATGACCGGGGCTACTGTAGCGCAACCAGGGCCACGCCTGGGCTACCACAAGCAAATCGGGTCCATTACAATCATGCCCGGGCCGGGAATCTTTCTACTTCAGTCACACCAGCTCCGCGTCAGCCCGCCCTACCCATCGCTTCGATTCAGGGCCCCTACAGAACTCACCCGATTTCGGAATCATCATGGAACAACAGCCCGCCCTACTTGTAGAACCCGATACTCGGCTTGAGCGCGAAGTTGCCACGATGATCGTGTCAGCGCTCAATCTAGAAGTCAACCCCGAGGATGTCGAGCCACTGAGTCCGCTCTATGGCGATGGCCTCGGACTCGACTCGATTGACATTCTGGAGGTCGCGCTGGTGGTATCAAAGCATTTTGGCCTTCAGTTGAAGGCAGACAGCGAGACAACTTTCAAATCTTCAGTTCGCTGCGAACGCTGTCAGCCCACATCGGCGAACACTGCACGAAGTGATCTCGCTCAGGCAGGCGCTGCGTCTTGGTCTGATCGCCACCGCAGGAGCCCTCTATCTCGGTCTGAGCCACCTGGCGGCGTCTGGTACGATCCTCCTCCGATCATCGCGCTGATCGTTGGCCTGTTGCCACTCGCGCCGCCGTCGCCGTGGTCGCCGCATGGAACTCGCGCGCGCCAACGCTGACGTTGCTGCTGTTCGCGGCCTGCGCGCTGGCGATTGCCGTCAACCTGGAGAATCTGCGCAGCCATGCGGCGTGGCTCTACTTCATCCAACATGCCGGGGCTATGACGCTGCTGACCATCACTTTCGGAAGCACACTTGGGCGCGGTCACCAGGACGCCCTGTGCGCACGCATTGCCGGCTTCGTGATGCCAGGCCCACTAGACGGCGACTACCTTCGTTACACCTGGAAGGGTCACAGTGGCCTGGACTTTGTACTTCGCCGCCAGTGCCGTCCTGTCGATATTGCTTTTCTGCTTTGGACCCGTGGAAGTGTGGTCCTTTTTCGCCAACGTACTGACGCCAGTGCTACTCGGTGTCATGTTTGGCGGGGAATACCTTATCCGTCTACGCACCATGCCCGGACGCTCTCATTTCAGCATTTACGAAACCATCCAGGCGTACCGCGAGTACTCTCGGCGACGCTTGGGAACGCTTGCAGTTTCATGACGACCTTGCCTTTGCCGCCTGATACCTGGCTGGCGCGGTTCTGGCCCACCGCAACGGCCGTCCCGTGGATGGACACGCGTTTCTAGCAGACATTCTTGCGTTGGCCGAGCGCCTGCCTGACACCGACCACGTGCTCAATCTGTGCATGGATCGCTACTGGTTCGCCGTAGCCTTCGGCCGCTGCGGTAACACGCGCGATGACGAGTGCTGCCCAACTCTCCCGCTGCCCAGCACATGGCGGCGATTGGCGCGGGTATCCCGGGCCTGGTCTGCATCGGCGATCAGGCAACTCCCCTGCTGGCCCATCTTCCTTACCTGCAAATTGGTGACGCCCTTTCGGACCGCTCGCGCGTTACCCATTCGATGCCACGCATCCCATTTGACCAGCGTGTCGCCTGTGTCTTCACATCCGGCTCCACGGGTCAAGCCCAGCCGCATTACAAGTGCTTCGGAAGTCTTCATCACAGCGTCAACGCGGAAGCCAGCCGCATCTGGTCGGCAACCGGTGGCCCCTGCGCGGTGCTCGGAACCGTGCCTTTCCGGCACATGTATGGCCTTGAATCAACCGTATTGCTGCCCATACTCGGCGCCGGGCAATTGAGCGCCCGCACGCCCTACTTTCCAGTCGATGTGTGGTCCGCGCTGGCGGAACTGCCGGCACCCGACTCGCTGGTGACCACGCCGTTTCACTTGCGCACGCCGCTAGACGCCAACCTTGAGATCCCGCCACTTGCGGCCCTGCTCAGTGCGACCGCCCTGTCTCGCACGAACCAGCCACCAGGGCCGAAATGCAGCTTGGCGCCCCTGTGATGGAAATCTATGGCGCCACCGAGACCGGCCAACTTGCCACGCGACGCCCCACTGCCAACGTTGAGTGGGAGACCTTTGGCGGTATTTCGCTGAGCCAGCGCGATGGCGCGACCTTCGCAACGGGAGGCCACCTCCAACTCGAGCAAGCGCTCAACGACACCGTGGAGTTGATTGACGCATCACATTTCAGGCTGATCGACCGCAACGCGAACATGATCAACGTGGTGGGCAAGCGCAGTTCGTTGGCCTTTCTGAACCACGTCATCAGCAACTTGCCAGGCTTGCGCGATGCAACCTTTTGCATGCCACCGGGACACGAGGACAAGGAGGTGTCCCGCCTGGCGGCCTTCGTCGTGGCGCCAGAGCTCAGCCCAGCGGACATTCTGTTGGCCCTGCGCCCCCATCTGGACCCGGTGTTCCTGCCGCGACCGATTGTCTTCGTCGATGCTCTGCCGCGCGACGGCAACGGCAAGATTTCCGCCGCCGCCATGGACACCCTGATCGCGCAGCACATTTCGCCCACGAGCTGATGATGCCCTGCATTCCCCTGCGCATCGCCGCCTGCCACCCCACCTTTCCCGGTCACTTTCCGGGCCGTCCAATCCTGCCCGGCGTTCTGCTCCTCGACTGCGCCGTGCTTCAGGTGGAGTCAGCCACTGGACGTGTGGTCACCGGTCTGGCCTCCGCAAAATTCCTCAGCCCGGCGGTGCCGGGCGAGGCACTCGTGCTGGACTACGAAGTCGACGGCGCCATCGTCCGTTTCGACCTACGCTGCGACGACGCAAGGTGGCTACGGGCCGCCTTCATCATGGCGAGGCGTCGCCAACATGAGCGCTCACAGAAAGGCAGGCTCCAGTGACGAGAAGCCGGCATGGATGCAGTACGGAGCGTGGCAACCTGTTCTGGCTTGGTCTGATGCCGCTGGCTGTCCCTGACACTCGGTCGACGACTGTCCCGCATCGTTGTCTTTGCCATTGCCCTGTACTTCGTGACGGTCGCGTCCACCGCACGCCTGGCCGCAAAGACCTATCTGCGCACCGGTGTCTGGGCCGGACCGCCACCTGGCGCGACTTGTACCGTCATTTCCTTACCTTCGCAGCACCATCCACGACCGCGTCCACCGGTCAACGATCGGCACGAACTCTTCGACATCCAGATTGTTGGAGCCGACGCTTTGCACAAGCTGCGCGCCGACAACCAAGGTTTTTTGTTGTTTGGCGCGCACCTTGGCAGCTTCGAGGTGCTGCGCTCGCTCGCGCGCGACCAGCCAAACCTGAAAGTCGCGATGGCGATGTATCCCGAAAATGCGCGCCAAATCAACGAGACGCTGGCCGCCATCAATCCGCGCGCCATGCAGGACATCATCGCCCTGGGCAAGCTCGACGCCATCCTCGCCATCCACAACAAACTTGAGGAAGGCGCGCTGGTTGGACTCCTGGCGGACCGATCCGCCGGTCCCGATCAATACCGCACGCTGCCGTTCCTGGGCGCCCCCGCCCGCTTCCCGACCGGACCATTCCGCGTGGCCGTCATGCTGCGCCGCCCGGTGTATTTCATGGCCGGACGACTGTACCGAGGCGGCAAACCGCTACGATGTTCGTTTCGAACTGCTCGCCGACTTCTCGGTCGAAGACAAACGGGGCCGCGAGGTCCTGATCCGCGAAACCCTGGCGCTATGTATCGGCGCTTGAGCGCTACTGTCAGTCAGCACCGTACAACTGGTTCAACTTTTACGACTTCTGGGACCTCAGCCGCCGTGACCCTGCCTAGCTCAACTCTCTTTCGCGCCCTGATCGGTCTTGCTTTGCCACTCGTCACGGGTGCCACGCTGGCAGCCGAGTGGAATGTATCCGAACTGATGCGCACACTGGCTCAGACCAAGGAAGGCAAAGCCAGCTTTATCGAGAAGAAGTACATTGGCATCATCGACAAGCCGCTTGTATCCTCGGGCGAGCTCGCATTTACAGCGCCCGACCGGCTCGAGAAACGCACCATCAAGCCGGTACCGGAGTCGCTGCTGCTGGAGGGAGACAACCTCACCATCGAGCAGGGCGACAAGCGTCGGCTCAAGGTCCGGCTTCAGGACCACCCGGAAGTAGCGGCCTTCGTCGAAAGCATTCGAGGCACGCTGACGGGTGACCGGCTCGCGCTGGAACGCGCTTACACGCTCGAACTGACCGGATCGACCGACAAGTGGCAACTGGTACTGACACCCGTGCAGACGCAGATGGCCAGGTTGATCACCCGAATTCCGAATCAGTGGCGCGCTGGGCGATGTGAAGACCATCGGTTTTGAACAGGCCGACGGTGACCGATCAGACATGACCATCACGAAAGCCGTCACAAGATGAAGTGGCGCGGCCGATTGCTGCCGGTGGGCCTCTGGTTGGTGGCGCTGCCAGTCTGCCTGGTCGTCATTGTCCAGACACGTTTTGTTGCGGACTTGTCTGCCTTCATGCCGAAAATGCCCAACCAGCGACAGCAACTGTTGAGTGGAGCAGTTGCGTGACGGCGTCATTGCACGCCTCATCCTGATCGGCATCGAAGGCGGCGACGTCGGCGAACGGGCAAGGCTGTCCATCGCACTGGCTGACAAACTCCGCGCCCATCCCTCGTTTGTGGGCATTCAGAACGGCGATGCCGCCACCCAGGAACGTGACCGGGTCTGCTTCTTCACCAACCGCTATTTACTCGGTCCAGCCGTCACCAGCCAGCGGTTCAGGTGTCGCCGGCTTACATCAATCGATTGCGGACTCCTTGACGCCCTGGCGGGCAATGCGGGTCTGGTACTCAAGCAGCTCCTGCCGCGTGACCCAACCGGTGAGACACTGCAACTCCTGGGACAGTTCAACGGCACCAGTCAACCCCACAGCGTCAGCGGCGCATGGGCGTCTCGGGACGAGACGCGCGCCCTGTTGTTGGCACAAACTCGCATCGACGGATCGGACACCGAGGCCCAGGCCCAGGCCATCGAGACGATCCAGCGGAGCTTCCACCACATCGCCGGAAGCAGCGCGGACACCCGCCTGGTTCTGAGCGGCACGAGCGTCATGTCGGTCTCCGCACGCGGCACCATCGAGCGCGAGGTGAGTCGCCTGGCCGCCATGAGCGTGGTCCTGGTGATCTCCCTGTTGCTGCTGGTCTATCGGTCCGGATGGTTGTTGGTGCTCGGGCTGCTGCCGGTCGCCTCAGGTGCCTTGGTCGGCATTGCGGCAGTGAGCCTGGGCTTTGGCCATGTGCATGGACTGACGCTAGGTTTCGGAACGACCCTGATCGGTGAGGCCGTGGATTACTCCATCTATCTGTTCCTCCAGCGCGCGGGCGGCGAGAATCCCTCCGCGTTCTGGCGCACCATCCGATTGGGTGTGTTGACTTCGTGTGCGGGTTTTGCCGCCCTGCTGTTCTCGGGCTTCCCGGGTTTGTCCCAGGTTGGGCTTGTATTCGATCAGTGGCCTGGTGGCTGCGGCACTGGTCACGCGCTACGCGCCGTCCTTGATGCCGCATGACATCGCACTACGGGATCTGACAACCGTCGGGATGCTGCTGGCCCGCTTTGTCAGCGCCGCCAGCCGCTTGCGCTGGCTGACTGCGCTGGTACTGATCACGGCCAGCGGAGCATCATGTTCCACGCTGGCGGCATCTGGAACCGGCAACTCTCAGCGCTCAGTCCGATCTCCAAAGCCGACATGAAACTCGACTCGGGGCTTCGGGAGCGACCTGGGCGCGATGGATATGCGTTACATGGCAACGTTCACCGCACCGGATGAAGAATCCGCCCTGCAAGGCGCCGAACGGACCGGCGCGGCGCTGCGGGGACTCGCCAGCAACAAGGTCATCGGTGGATTCAGCTCCCCCGCCTTTGTCTTGCCCAGCGCTGCCCAACAGCGCGCGCGCCAAGCGGCCATCCCCAAAAGCGGGCAGGCCCGCACCAACCTCGCACTGGCGCTATCGGATCTCCCGATCAAGCCTGAGCGACTGGAGGGTTTCCTCACTGACATCAAAGCAGCACAGACCCGCCCGATCCTGACCCGAACCGATCTCAACGGCACCTCCGCAGCGCTGCTGGTGGACTCCTTGCTGGTCAAACGCGACAAGGACTCTGGTACTAATGCCCCTGCGCTCGACCGGCGAAGGGCGCCAACGGCGACCTGATCGACCTGGCACAGGTCACCACCGCGCTCCATGCCAAGGGTCTGGCCAACGTTACGGTCATCGACATCCTCGGAAGAAACCACCGCAGTGTTCGACAGCTACCTTAAGGAAGCCTTGATCCTGTCCGGCCTGGGCTGCCTGGCCATTGGAGCATTGTTGCTGATCGCGCTGCGGTCGATCCCGCGCACGCTGCGTGTCGTGGCCCCCTGGCGTGTGCCGTGGCGTGCGTAACCGCGCTGCTGTTGGCGGCAGGTGTCCAGTTGAACATCATGCATCTGGTTGGGCTGCTTCTGGTGGTGGCCGTTGGTTCCAACTACGCCCTCTTTTTCGACGTCGGTGCACAACCGGCCAATGACTCTGCACGACGCCAAACGCTGACCTCGCTGGTTGTGGCCAACCTCACCACCGTGGCCAGTTTTGGCTTGCTGGGTTTTTCCAACGTGCCGGTACTGTCAGCCATTGGCACCACCGTGGGTCCCGGCGCACTGCTGGCGCTGGTCTTCTCGGCCATCTTTGTGGGGGCCCCATCCAATGCAGCTGCTCGCTGACAGCTTCATGGGGCCGGACCACCCCGACGCCCTGTTGGTGCTACTGCCACCGGCACGCTCCCAACTGGCTGACTTCTACACGCACGGCTTCGTGGCGGCCGTTCGGGAGCGGGACATCCCGGTCGATCTGATGCTCGTGGGTATCAACCACGAACACGTGTTGGCCAACACGAGCGCTTCGAGCTTGCATACACACGTGGTGCAACCCGCGCTGGCGGCGGGTTACCGCCAGATCTGGCTGGCCGGCATATCACTGGGAGCCTTCAACGCCCTGCACTATGCGGCAGCCCACGCGAGCCACCTGGCGGGCCTCCAGCTCATCGCGCCCTACCCGGGCACCGGCGATGTGTTGGCCGAAATCAACGCCGCCGGCGGTCCTGGAGCCTGGGCCCAATCCGCTGCGAGCGTGCACAACGACGAGCGATCCTGGTGGCGCTGGCTCTGCCAACAAGCGGGCGCCCAGACATGGCCAACGCCAGTGTACTTCGGCACCGGTGAAACTGATCGTTTTCTACGCGGGCAGCGCATGATGGCCGACCTGCTGCCCGCAGCACAGGTACGGTATGTGCCTGGCGGGCACGACTGGCCAACTTGGACCGCGCTCTGGCAGGTCTGTTTGAACGAAGGCCCACTATCACGGCTGGCGCTGAACGCCCGCATCCCGACATGAGCACGCAAGCGTGGCGACCCTCGCCCTTTCTGGTCGCCAGCGCGGCCGTGCATTTGGGTGCGCTGGCGCTGATCATTGTGCGCACCGAGTGGTGGCAAGTCGCTGTTGGCGCACTGGTGCTCAATCACCTGGCACTGTGTGTTGGCGGCTTGTGGCCCCGCAGCACGCTGCTGGGCGCAAACACCGTGCGCCTGCCGTCGGACGCGGCACAACGCGGCGAGGTGGCGCTGACCTTCGACGATGGGCCAGACCCCGACATCACACCCCAAGTGCTCGCTATCCGGGCAGCCCGAGGTATCCAGGCCAATTTTTCTGCATCGGCGAGCGCGCCGCTGCTGCACCGCAAATCTGCCGCGCCATCGTTGCTGCCGGCCATGCGGTGGAGAACCACGGCCAGTTGCACCGCAAACACTACTCCCTGCTGGGCCCCAGAGGCTGGCTGCGGGAAGTCGGCGCGGCCCAGACCACGCTGGAGACGATCTGTGGTCAGCGGCCCCAGTTCTTTCGGGCCTTGGCAGGCCTTCGCAACCCGTTTCTTGACCCGGTTCTGCACCGACTGGGGATTAGGCTGGCAAGCTGGACGCGCCGCGGCTACGACACCCGCAACTGCGATCCGGACTGCGTTCTGGCACGTCTGACGCACGATCTGGCGGCGGGCGACATTTTGCTGCTGCACGACGGCAACTCGGCCCGCACAGCCTCTGGTCAAGCGGTCATTCTGGCAGTGCTACCGCGTCTGCTTGACGAACTGGCCGGACGCAAACTCACTCCCGTCACATTGCGATCCGTATGCAAGCGACCCTGAAAAGCAACTACTCGACCTGGCCTGTGAACCCTACCGGCCCACAGGCAGATTCAACTACCACTGGGCGCGCGGCAAGCTTGGCCGGGACCCCATATTCGCGGCCCTCATCGAACAGAGCGTCTTCCCCAATGGCGCGCGTGTGCTTGACCTCGGCTGCGGTCGCGGCCTGCTGGCTGCCTGGTGCCTCGCGGCCGAACAACTCTCGGCACGCGGCGCATGGCCTGACAGGCTCGCGCTCCCCGCTACTGGGCTCAGCTTTCGTGGCGTCGAACTGATGGCGCGCGAAGCGCAATGCGGCAATGATGCGCTGCAACCAGTTTACGGCCCACGCGTGCGCCTGAGCGGCGGTGACATGCGCGTCGCCGATCTGAACGACCTCGACGTCATCGCCATTCTGGATGTGTTGCACTACATACCCCATGCGCAACAGGACCAGATGCTGGACCGCATTCGCGGCGCACTCGGCAGCGGTGGCACCTTCGTCACCAGGGTGGGTAACGCCGGCCGTAGCTGGCGCTTCAAAATGAGCCAGCTAGTGGATCGCAGCATCTCTTTCGTCCAGGGCCACCGGCTTGAACGCATGTGGTGCCGTCCCGTGAACGAATGGACCCAGGCGCTCGAGGCACGTGGTTTCATGGTGCGAGCGCTGCCGATGAGCGCAGGAACACCTTTCGCCAACGTTTTGCTCATAGCCCGTGTGGCATGATGCGCGCTGGTCAAAATCCGAGGATCTTGTTCCGGCGAATTCAGCGTGCTTCCCCTTCGAATTAGCTCGTTCACCATGACCAGCGCACTGGGCGCCGGCCTGCCCCCACTCTGGCTGCGCTTCGTGCCAGACGATCCGGTCTGGCACGCCGACCTGGGAAACGGTTGATCTGGACACCTGCATCGGCGCGGTTGACCAGCTGGACGACTTTGTCGTGCGCGCTGATCTACGCGCCTTCGACTGTCGCAACAACCGCCTGGCGCAATGGGCCCTGGAACAAGACGATTTTTGTGACGCTGTGCGCGCCGCCGCCGAGCGGTATGGGGTCACGCGTGTTGGCGTGTTTCTGGGCACCAGCACGTCGGGCATTCTCAGCTCGGAACTGGCCTATCGCCACCGCGATCCCGCCACCGGCGCGCTTCCCGCCGACCACGATTACCAGCACACCCACAACAGCTTCTCGCTAGCTGACTTCGTGCGCCATTACTACATGCTGCGCGGCCCGGCTCACGTGGTGTCCACCGCCTGTTCGTCAAGCGCCAAGGCGTTTGGCAGTGCGCAACGCATGATCAGTTGCGGCCTCATAGAGGCTGCCATTGTCGGGGGTGTCGATTCACTCTGCTTGACCACACTGTATGGCTTCAACTCCCTGCAGCTGGTATCAGCCCAACCGTGCAAGCCCTTCGACACCAGTCGTGATGGGATTTCCATGGGTGAAGGCGCCGGCTTTGCGTTGGTCGAGCGCGCCACGCACGCCCTCGCCGGCGACATCGTCCTGAGCGGCATCGGTGAGTCGAGTGATGCCCACCACATGTCCTCGCCGCACCCCGAGGGTCTGGGCGCGCGTCTGGCCATGCAAGCAGCGCTGCGCATGGCAGGTCTGCAGGCGTCCGACATTGACTACATCAACCTTCACGGCACCTCGACACCCAGCAACGACGCGGCAGAGGACAAGGGCGTTAGCGCCCTGTTTGGCACCAACACCCCATGCAGCTCGACCAAGGGGCACACCGGGCACACGCTCGGAGCGGCCGGCGGCATCGAGGCCATCATCTGTGCCCTGGCGCTGCGCCACGATTTTGCACCCGCCGGGGTAGGCACGCAGGAAGTTGATCCTCGCCTGACCAGCCGCTACCTACTGGGCAATCTGGATCAGCCCATGCACCACGTGCTCAGCAATTCATTTGGTTTTGGCGGCAGCAACTGCAGCCTGGTCTTGTCGAAGGTGCCCCAGTGAGCGCGCTGACGGTACACATCGATGGCATCGGCCTGTTCGGCCCGGGCATGAACGGATGGACTCAGGCGTGCGATGTGCTGGCGGGGCACGCACCCTTCGAACTGGCTGCCATTCAATTGCCTCCCGTCGACGCCTTGCCCGCCGCTGAACGCCGCCGCGTGGGTATGGCAATCAAGCTGGCCATGGCCAGTGGATTCGAAGCGGTGCGCCATGCTGGCGCGCAGGCGGCTCAGCTTGACACCGTGTTCTCTTCCACTGGCGGCGACTGCGACAACTGCCACAACATCCTCGAGACGCTGGCATCGAGCGACCGCGCCGTCTCACCCACCCGTTTTCACAACTCGGTGCACAACGCACCAGCCGGCTATTGGAGCATCGCGACGGGCTGCATGGCAGCATCAACCAGCCTGTGCGCCTTTGATGCCACGTTCGCCGCCGGCTTGCTGGAGGCGGCGGCGCAGGCAGTCAGTACCGACCGGCCTTGTTTGCTGATTGCCTTCGACACCGCGTACCCGGAACCGCTGTATGCCCTGCGGCCGATTCCCTACGCCATGGGTGTAGGCCTGCTGTCAACCCGCGCCAAACGGCCGCCGCATGCGCTTCACTGCGCATCACGCTCAGTTCTACGGCCGCCACGCCGATGGCCGAATCAGCGTTGGAAGCATTGCGCCAACGTATTCCAGCCGCTCGCAGCCTGCCCCTGTTGCAGCATCTGGCACCTGCAGCACAGGCTCGGTGGTGATCGACTACCTCAATGCACCCAACCTCGCAATCGAAGTCGGCCTATGAAGCGCAACCACGCCTGGGTTGCCGCCCACATTCCGCATCAGGGCAACATGTGTCTGCTCGACTCGGTGGAACTGTGGAGCGACGACGACATCGTTTGCCGGGCCACCAGTCACCGGCGGACCGATAATCCCTTGCGCAATGGCGGGCGCCTGGGCATTGCCAACGGCATCGAATTCGCGGCGCAGGCCATGGCGGTGCATGGTGCCTTGCTGGCGACCGAACCGGTCCCGCCCGCGGCAGGCTTCCTGGTCAGCGTGCGTGATACGCAATGGCAACGCACTCGATTGGACGATATCGACAGCGACCTCATGGTTCATGCGCAGCGTATCTCGGGCAATCCGACCAGCCTGCTCTATCAGTTCGAGTTGCGTGCCGCGGACACCGTTGTGTTGTCCGGTCGCGCCAGCGTCTTAATCAAGGCTCCACCCGGATGAAACGCGCACTCGTCACTGGCGCAAGTGGTGCCATCGGTTCAGCGATCTGCCGCCGACTTGCCGCGGACGGCCTGCACGTGATCGTGCACGCCAACCGCAACCTCACCACTGCCCTGGCGCTGCGCGACGAACTGATCGCAAACGGCGGCTCGGCGCAGGCAGTCCAATTCGACGTGGTGGACGCCACGTCCACACAGACTACGTTGGAGGCGCTGCTGCAGGATGAGCCCATCCAGGTGCTGGTGAACAACGCCGGCATCCATGACGACGCGGCGTTTCCCGGCATGCGCCGCACGCAATGGAACAGCGTCATCGATGTCTCCCTTCAGGGGTTCTTCAACGTCACGCAGCCCCTCTCCATGCCCATGGTTCGAAGTCGGTGGGGCCGCATCATTTCGATCACGTCGGTAGCCGGGATCACCGGCAACCGTGGTCAGACCAATTACGCCGCAGCCAAAGGCGCGCTGCACGCCGCCAGCAAGTCGCTCGCACTGGAGCTGGCCAGCCGGGGTATCACGGTCAATGCGGTGGCACCCGGCATCATTGTTTCGGACATGAGCCGGGACACGTTTGACGCCGCAGCCATCGAGCGACTGGTGCCCATGAAACGAGCCGGCCAGGCGCATGAAGTGGCCGATCTGGTGGCGTTCCTGGCCTCCGACCGGGCCGCCTACATCACCGGGCAAGTCATTTCCATCAATGGTGGCATGGTCTGAGCGGAGTACCGTCAGCCCTCACCCCAACGAACACGGCAGGGTGTAGCCAGCGCCGCGAAACCAGCGCGCGAAGAGCCGGAAGTCCCGCTGCTGCGACGGTGTCAGGCGGTCATGCTGCTGGCGCACCAGTTGTTCAGCGGCCCCGTCCAGGGTGCGTCGCGCCGCACTCTTGAAGACGACCATGAACGGCGCCAGCGGCGTGACATGGCGCAGCACGCCGACTCCAAGCAGTGCCGCAGCCTCGGACAACTCCTGCAACGTAAAGGCGGCCTTGAGCGACTGGAGATAGTCCCGGGTGAACGGCTCGCTCTGACAATCGCGCCGGTCAAATGCGAAGAAGCGTTGCGTGCTGGCGCGTTTGAAACGCCCAAAATCGACGAAGTAAATACCGCCACCGGGCTTGAGTACGCGTCGCGACTCCCGCAAGGTCGCCCGTAGCGCCGCCTGGTCGGGCAGATGGTGCAGCGACATCGTGCAGACCACGCCATCCACGCTGCCCTCATCGATGCCCTGCAAACGGGTCATGTCGCCGCGCACCAGCTCCACGTTGTGAACACCATTGCGGAGAAGCGTATCGCGTGCACGCTGAAGCATATTGGCCGAGGCGTCCAGCCCGACAAAGTGGGCCGCGGGTTGAGCAGGGCGAGCCGAGCCAGTTGGTTGGCCGGCCCGCACGCCAGGTCCAGCACACGCTCGCCGGGCCGGATCAAGGCGGTCATGTGCACCGCGTGATAGAGATGGGTGAACGCCAAAACCCCTTCCTCGCCACCGCTGGCGACAAAGGCGGCCACCTGCACCGGATCGTCCATGACGAGCTGCTGTTCCGGCTCGCGCACCAACTCCTGGCGCGACAGGCGTTCAAGCAGCAGATGCAGCAACATGACCGGTCCCGACATTCGATGCACCCCGTACTGGGTCACAGGGTCAATTGACCGGACAAGGCTGGTGCCAGCGGCGACAGACGGCGTAAGCCATCCCGATCACAGCGACTTGCTGGCCTGGTATTCCGCCAGGATGCTCGTGCCCTTGACTTCAATGTGACGACGCACGTCGCTGAAGCCGGCCGCGCGCAGCGTGGCCAACACCTGCTCGGGCGGCACACAGGCCTCAATCGTGTCCCAGTAGTAACGCCACAGCTGGCGGGTGTTCTTCTTGCGGCCCACCACCAGCGCCAGCAAGGAACAAAACCCTTCATGTAGCCCTTCAGCAGAAACCGACCCCAGCGGCTTTCAGGGCAGGTTATTTCGAGCAGACACAACTTGCCGCCCGGCTTCATGGCACGATGGAACTCGCGAAACGCCACCAACAAGTCACTGATGTGTCGCAGCGCATAACCCATGCTGACAAAGTCGAAGTGTGCATCCGGGAACGGGATCTGCTCGGCGCTACCTGCACCAGCGCCACGCCCGGTGGCACCTTGGCGTTGGCCATCATGCCTGGGCTGGGGTCGACACCCGTCACCAGGTCGGCGTCACCCACGATGCGCGCGGCCTCCCGCGCCACCAGCCCGGTCCCGACCCCCACGTCGACCACCCTCATTCCGGCCTTCAAACCGGCCCGCTCCAGGGCCTGGCCCCGATACCACATGCCGGCACCGAAACCCAGGATGTGTTCCATCCGATCGTAGTCCTCGGCCGTGCTGTCGAACATGTCTCGCACAAAGCCGGCCCTGGCCCGCTCATCGCGGTAGTAATCGGTGAGCGGAACATGGGGCGCACCGGTGGAAGGCGTGAATTTGGCGGGAGCAGTCATAGGGGATTACCGGGTTCAGGGAAAGAACTTGCGCCACATCAGAAATGGCAGACGCAGCAGGAAACCAATCATCAGGCGAGTGTGCATCCAGGTGAGCAAGCGGTTGTCACGCCAGTAGTTGAAATGGGAGATGCCCCCTTCATCCGCCCGCAGGTACTTGACCGGCGCGGGCAGGTTCACCGGGCGCACACCGAGCCAGCACAGTCGCACCACCGCCTCGGGGTCGAAATCAAATCGCCGCATCCAGCGTTGAGCTTGCATGACGCGGCGCAGGGGATCGATTGGATAGACCCGAAATCCATACAGCGAATCACCAATGCCCATCCACAGCGTCTCCAGATTGGCCCACCAGTTGGAGATCTGCCGGCCCTTGACACGCAACATCGGCGCGCTGGCATCGAAGACCGGGACCCCCAACACCATGGCCGAGGGCACCTGTTGCGAGCGCGCCATGAACTCGGGGATCAGGACCGCTGGATGCTGCCCGTCCGAATCCATGCACAGGGCATGGGTGTAGCCGTGCCGGGCGGCTTCCTCCAGGCCAAACAGGACCGCCGCACCCTTGCCCTGGTTGTGGCGCAAGACCAGCACCCGCAAACCCGGGTCCTGCGCCGCCATGTCCTGCAAACCGGCCGCGGTGCCGTCGGTGCTGCCATCAACCACCACCCAGACCGGATTCCAATTGGCCCTGGCCTCGCGCACCGTGTCGAACACTCTGCGACCTGGGTTGAAGCTCGGAATTAGAACCAGATGAGATGAGGAAGGCGTGGTCACATCACACTTTCAGACTGGGATCAATGGAACGCGAAATTGCCTGCTCAAAGCAGCGTTGCAGGGCGCTGGTCATCGCCGCGCTTTGGCCGGTCGACGCCAGTTGCGGGCCAACGCTTGCCTGATAGACCAGCGGAAACACAGGCGGCCGAAACAGCGTCCAGCCCTTACTCAAATAGGGCGAATTGGTCCTGATGAAAATCGTCTGCAAGGGCACCCCCGATCGTTTGGCAATCAGAGCGGCACCGGGTTTTGGTTCATTCACCGGCTGACGCGTGGTTCGTGTTCCTTCCGGGAATATCAGCAGGTGCGGACCCCCCAAGCGCCGCCTTGGCGGGCGCAACATCATATCAACCCGGTCATTGGAAACATAACCGGCCGGTAAGCCCCACTCCAAACAAAATATTGCTGCCAATGCTGGCTTTCATCAAACACACCGCCCGATGAACGCGCGAGATGATCAGGAAGACGTCGATCATGCTGGGGTGGTTGGCAACCAGCACCGGGTTGCGTTGTCGATTCAGGCGATCCAGTCCACGCAAGTCAAGTCGCATCAAGCCACACCGCTGCGCGCCGAACAAGAACAAGCGAAACACGCCGCTAATCAAGCGCTGAGCGATGGGTTCCCAAGGAAACGACCTGCGTGTAACAAGCAAGGGAATCAAACCGACATTGCCCACGAACAACATGGCACCCAACCACAACAGCATCAGGTAAAAAGGGCAACCTGGACCACGCACCATCGGTCCAGATCCCGCGCCCACGCAAAGGCTTGCCCCTCGGCTTCGATTTCCACCAGCAGGTCATCGCGGCAAATGTCGGCCTCCAGGAAGCAGAACTGCGTCATGCCTTGCGCCAGCAGATGCGCGCTGACCATCGGGTAGTCAGCTGCGTGCCGAATATCCACGCGCCCCTTTAGTCCCGCGAGGCTCCACAGCAACGCGCCCGCACGCTGGTTGGCGTTGTGCAACACCGCCTCGATGTTGTTGACCGACTCCTTCACCTGGGCCAGGGTGTCCCCGGCGTGCAGCGTCCGGTGGCCAACAATACTGGCAGTGCCGCTGATGAACAGCAGGTCCTCCCCAGACGGTTGCCGCAACCATGCCGCCCTCGAAAAGATGGGCGCATCGGTACCGTACTGCTTGGGATAATGGTACGAACTGACCTGACGGGGATTCTCGATCGCGATGGCGCAACGTGTGCCAGCAAGTACGGCAACACACAGACCACCAGACTGAGTACCCAGGGCGCACGCCGCGGGCGCGCCATCGTTCAGGGTGTAACCCGCTTCGCGAAAGGCATTCCTGCGTCCGGTATTGAACAACTGGTACCGCTCGGTGCCGTCGTCAAACGCGTTGATGCGGGGAACAAAATTCCAGACTCGCAGCAGGTGCGGACACTGCCGGGCTTGCAGCACCCGCAGCAATGCCCGGTAGGCGCGCAGACTCTGTTCCTCCAGCGGTTGCGCCGGCAGCGACACCGTCGCAAACAGAAAATCCTGCGCCTGCATCCAACTTACAAGGATACCGCCATCGTCAGTGAAATCGGCGGCAACTGGACCGTCCACGCTCCACCATTGCTTGACATGCTGCTCGCCACCCAGGCACGCCATGGGAGTCCGAAGGAAGGGGCGGGGCGCCCGCGCTGTGGTGGGTTCGGCGCCCATCGTGGGCCAAATTCCCCCCAGCAGGCCTTGATCCGGGCTCGATCCGCTCCACTCCACTGCACTCGGCACATAACGAATACTCAAGTTCTGCGTGTTACTCTGCTTGGACAAAATCAACAGTTCCCAATCGTTCATCTGTCGATCCGCTGGCACACCGCGGCACTGGGACGCAGGCGTGGGCTGGACCACCAGCCGGGGAGTCTATACCTTTGGCTGCCCGATTCTGGCCGTTGCGGACTCGGCGGACCACATTGTCCGGGTCGCCGGACACCACGTCGCGGCAAGCGTCGTGCGCGGCCCAACGCCTGGAGAAGGCAGCCCGTTGGCACTAATTCCGGACCGTCTGGACACCCGGATGGGCGTGTGACCCCGGTACAATTGCCGGCATCTGAGGTATCCAATATGCTCGAAAAATCATCAAAGACTATCTGGTCAACATGGCGGAAGTTGATCCGGAGAAATTCAAACAAGCCGACCTGACGGTGGCCGATCTGAAACTTGACTCCCTGGGCCTGCTTGAAATGCTGTTTGAGGTCGAGGACAAGTTCGGTTTTCAGATCGCCGATCCGATGCGCTTCCTGACCATGAGTTTTTCGGAGATGGTGGCCGATATCGAAGCATCCGTGCGGGAACACCACAATGGGCAACTGCCTGCAATGGACGTCGCACAGGCTGGCGGCTGAGTGAACCGGGTACTCATCACCGGCCTTGGCATCACCTCCCCACTTGGCGCGGACAAGGCGAGCAGCTTTGCCGGCGCACTGGACGCGCGCAGCGCGGTCCGGCCAGCGCCAGCCGATATCACGGCTCGATTGCCCCACATCCTGGTGGCACCGGCCGCGGTTGAACCCGACACCCTGCTGGAAAAGAAGTATGGCGCGCTGGACCGCGCTGTTCAGTTCGCCTTGGTGGCGGCCCAAGAAGCCCTGACTGACGCGGGGATCGCCGCCGCCCCGGACGACGCACCCCGCTTTGGCGTCTTTGTCGGCATCGGCTTCGGCGGCGCGCACACCATGGACAACCTGTACACGCGCTACTTCGAGGCGGTCCACACCCCCACCCACGCGCACCAGAATCCGACCATCGTGCACCCGCTGTCGGTGCCCCGCATGATGTCCAACGCGGCGGCGGCAGCCGTGTCCATGCGTTATGGTCTGCGCGGCCCGAGCACTACGTATTGTGTCGCGTGCGCATCGTCCGCCGTGGCCATTGGAGAGGCGTTTCGGGCGATCCGGCATGGCTACATCAATGCGGCAATCGTCATCGGGACCGAAGCCATGCTGACAGCCGGCACCTTGATGGCCTGGAATGCGCTGCGCGTCATGGCCAAGCCGGACGGGACCAGCCCGCAGCGCAGTTGCCGCCCGTTTGCACTGGGCCGAAGCGGATTTGTTCTGGGCGAAGGCGCCGCGGCACTGGTGCTGGAAAGCGAAACACGCGCCACGACACGTCACGCCAATGTGGTCGCCGAGATGGGCGGCTACGGCTGCAGCAGCGACGCGGAGCACCTCACCACACCCACCATGCACGGTCAAGTCACGGCCATGCGGCAAGCGCTCGACGACGCCAGGCTTGGTCCGCGGGATGTTCAGTACCTCAACGCACACGGAACCGCCACGGACATGGGCGACGTGATCGAGACCGAATCCATTCGCGCCGCGTTTGGCCCGTTCGCCGACCAACTTGCGATCAGCTCAACCAAGGCGGTACATGGTCACCTGATCGGCGCCGGCGGAGCCATGGAGTTTGCGCTCAGCATCATGGCGATGAACAGTGGCGCGCTGCCACCCACTGCGCACCTGGACCAGCCTGATCCGCGATGCAAGCTCGACTTCATACCGCTGCAAGCCAGGCATGGCTGCGACGTCAAGGCGGTGATGTCGAACTCGTTCGCGTTTGGCGGCAGCAACGCCACCTTGCTCGCGCATCGCTACACCCCATGAAAAGGGGAGTCCCTTCACTACCCTCTCTAGCCCTGGACCCGCGCCGAGATCGAAGCGCTGCTGCCCCATCGTGGCGACATCTTCGTCTGCCAGCATCTGGTGATTGAAGGCCCGCACCGCTTTCAGGGAATCGCCCGTTGGCCACTGGACAATGCGGCCATCCAGGGCCACTTTCCGGGCTTGCCGGTGGTGCCCGGCGTGTTGATGGTCGAAGCGATGGCCCAGTTGGCCGGTGCCGGCCTTCTGGCGGGTGACCCCTACGTCCGGTCCATCACCGGTGACTTGCTCGGTGTGCTCGCCTCGGTCAGGAAATGCGTATTCAAACATCCGGTGCTGCCGAGCGCGAGGTTGCGTTCGCGATCCAGTGCCGCCAAATGGCTCCGATGGCAGTTCAGGTTGCCGCAACCGCCACGAGCGGCGACATCGAAGTCGCCCAGCTCGACATCGTGATGGTCTACACCTCGCGACAACAAATAATGAACGCTGACTGGGGTCTGATGCCCCAGCGGGACTCACTCAAATCGCCAGATCAGACCGAGATTCAACCCGAGCGCATCAATGCCCGGGTTGGGCTTGGTCATCCCCAAGTTGGAATGGTGAACGAAGTACGCTGACCCCGACAACGCCACGTTTTTGCTTACCTGGTGCCGTAGTCCCAGCTGCGTGAACCAATTGAGCGTGAATCTCTGCCCCTGTCCGCCGTCCACGCCCTTGGCATTAATGTAGCCCGCGCCGCCGCCAATGGAGAAAAAAGCCGCCGTCGCCCGGTTGGGTAGCCACAGCTCGATCGATGGAGCGCCGGAGAACCCCAGGTAATAGTCTTCAGCGCCTCGCGGCAACGTCTCGACCAGCAACGCCACGCGATGGCGAAACAGCAAACGCGTTCCGTCGTTGTGCCGCCACAGGTCAAACGCCGCCGGGCTGCGCCACACCAGTTGCGTCGGCACAACTCGGTAATCCAGCGGGCTGTTGTGCTTCACCTTAGTGAGGTAACCGGTCTCAACGCTCCACTCCGAGTAGTCAGCTGGTAAGTCCTGGGCCAGCGCATGGCCGCCCCACAGTATCGAGGCCAGCACGAACAGGACACAGGCCGACGCACGGCGCGAGAATGTCCGCACGGGTCAGCTCCCCGCCACCTTCATCCGATTCACCAGAATCGAGCCCACGGTTTTGGCGCCGTAGTTGTAGCTGTCCGCCCCCACCGCCTCGATGCCCTTGAGCATCGCTTTCATGTTTCCGGCAATGGTGATCTCCTGCACCGGGAACGCGATGCGTCCCTTTTCCACCCAGAAGCCACTGGCGCCACGAGAATAGTCACCGGTGACGTAGTTCACGCCACTGCCCATCAGCTCGGTGACGAACAGGCCGGTGCCGAGTTTCTGCAGCATGGCATCCAGATCATCGCCCGCGCGCGTCAGGCTGGAGCTCAGCACCAGGTTGTGCGAGCCGCCCGCGTTGCCGGTGGTCTTCATGCCGAGTTTGCGCGCGGAGTAGCTACTCAAAAAGTAGCCCTGGACCTTGCCGCCCTTGACCACCGCGCGCGGCTGCACCTTGACGCCTTCGTCGTCAAAAGGCGAGCTGCCCTTGCCGCGCTTGACGAAGGGGTCTTCCACAATGTCAATATGTTTGGCAAACACCTGTTTGCCCAGCGAATCAAGCAGGAACGAGCTCTTGCGGTACAGCGCGCCACCACTGATGGCCTGCACAAAACTGCCCAACAGCCCCGCAGCAAGGGGCGACTCAAACAACACCGGGCACTCCAGCGTGGCGATCTTGCGCGCACGCAGGCGGCTAAGCGCACGTTCCGCCGCGTAGCGGCCGATGGCCTCGGGCGAGGCCAGGTCGCCCGCGCTGCGCTGCGAGCTGTACCAGGCGTCGCGCTGCATGTCATTTCCCTTGCCGGCAATCGGCGAGACCGACAGCGAGTGGCGCGAGCTAGCGTATCCGCCTCGGAACCCCCGCGTATGCGCGCTGAAAAAATGCGATTGCTGGGCCGACACGGCGGCCCCTTCGCTGTTGGTGATGCGTTTGTCCGTTTGCAGGGCCGCCGCCTCGCAGGCCATCGCCAGTTTGGCGGCCTGCTCGCTGTTGATGAGCCACGGGTGGAACAGGTCCAGATCGGTGCGCTGGTCCTGGCTCGCTTGCACGTCTCGCGCATCCGGTAGCCCGGCCATCGGGTCTTCAGCCGTGAAGCGCGCGATATCAAAGGCCGCCTGCACGGTCTGTTTGATGGCGGCCTTGGAGAAGTCCGAAGTACTGGCATTGCCGCGCCGCTGACCCACATACACCGTCACGCCCAGCGATTTGTCGCGGTTGCGCTCCACGTTTTCCAACTCGCCCTTGCGCACCGAGACACTCAGACCACAGCCCTCGGAGGCTTCGGCGCCGGCATCGGTGGCGCCAAGTTTCTTGGCGTGGCCCAGCGCGGTATCCACCATCTCCTCAAAAAAAGCGGGGCTGTAGCTGAATCCACTGTGCTGATCCGGGCGGGACTGGGGGGTGTTGGGTTTGTTCATATCGGAGGCTATGATACCGGGGCTATCCCTGGCGCGCCGCGCCGCGCCGTCCCCACCCCAACCATGTCACGCAAACCCACCAAAGGCTACTTCGTCAAAGGCCAATTCGTCGCCTTGGGCAGCGAGCTGGACCTTGAGCTCAAACGCGAGTTAAAAGGCAGCGACGAGCCCAGTCGAACCGAACTCAAACACGAGAGCGACGCGCTGCAAAAGCTCGGCACCGAACTGTTGGACTTGCGCGCCGACCTGATCGCGCGGCTGGACTTGTCGGAGAAGTTTCGCGACGCCATCACCGACGCCAAGCGCATCACCAACTTCGAAGGCAAGCGCCGGCAGATGCAGTTCATCGGCAAGCTGATGCGCTTGCTCGAACCCGAGGTGCTGGCGCAAATCCGCCACGCACTGGACGAGCAGCACAATGGTTCTGCAGAGGAAAACCTGGCTCTGCACCAGGCCGAACAATGGCGCGACCGCCTGATTGCCGACGAGGATGCCTTTGGCCAGTGGATGAACACCTATACAGCGACCGACTCGCAGCAACTGCGTGCCCTGATCCGCCAGGCGCGCAAGGATGCCAAACCCGAAAAACCCGGCGAAGCGTTGCGCCATGGCCGCGCGTACCGCGACATTTTTCAGATCGTGCGTCAGCACTTGGGCGGCGCAACGAACGAAGCCGGAGACAAGGCATGAATACGCCCACGGTGACCGCCCACGACGCGGTCAAGATTGGCATCATCTCGATCAGCGACCGCGCCTCCAGCGGCGTCTACGTTGACAAAGGTCTGCCCGCGCTACAAGGCTGGCTGACCCGTGCCCTCAGGAACCCGCTGCAGTTCGAGCCGCGGCTGATTCCCGACGAACAGGCCACCATCAGCCAGACCTTGATCGAGCTGGTGGATGCCGGTTGCACCCTGGTGCTGACCACTGGCGGCACCGGCCCGGCTTTGCGCGACGTGACCCCCGAGGCCACGCTGGCGGTGGCCGACAAGGTGATGCCCGGCTTTGGCGAGCAGATGCGCGCCATCAGCCTGAATTTCGTGCCGACCGCCATCCTGTCGCGTCAGGTGGCAGTGATTCGCAAGCAGACCCTGATCATCAACCTGCCAGGCCAACCCAAGTCCATCCAGGAAACCCTTGAAGGCGTGCGGGACGCAACCGGCACGTCGACAGTACCGGGGATTTTTGCCGCCGTGCCCTATTGCATCGACCTGATTGGCGGGCCTTATCTGGAAACCGATGACGCAGTGTGCAAGGCGTTTCGGCCCAAGAGTGCAATGCGCGCGCCGATCATGGGATCGCGCCCCGAGACTTAAGCCGCCGGGCACTTTTGTATGCCCAACATTCCACACTCCAATACACACACGAATTCCGCCGATGCCCATCTATCGCTGCAATCAGTGTTCGTTTGTCTCTGAAGACTTGGCCAATCCTGTTGGCAGCAAAGTCCCTTGCGGTCGATGCGGCCAGACATGCACCGTGTACGGGACGGTGTTTTATGTCGAAAGGCTGGTCGAGCGCTATTTCTCGTCTCTGCGCGAAATCAATATCCTGAGAGAGCAGGAGAAGGACGGCCTCGACGGTGAAGGGGCATCCCCGGAAGTCAAATCGGAGTCTCTCACTTCTGTCGCAAATGTCGACATCCATAACACTGCCCTTTTTGCCACACCAGCCCAGCACGCCCCATTGAGCTCCTGGTTCTCGGCGCGCAAGATTGAAGCGATTTTCGACTACTCGAACGTGGATACAACCGGATTCTTCGACGATGCAGCACGCACCATCGGACAACGTTATGCCCTCTTTGCCGAGCTGGTGAACCGCGTCCGCTTTGCATACCGCAAAGGTCACACCGGCCTTACCCTCGAACTGTCCGATTTGAGTCAGAAGGATGCTCAAACCGTCAATACTCTGTGCCGTCAACTCTACAGCCATACCTTCTTTTCAAGGTATTACTACCAAAAGCCAGAGAAGATCGTTCGCCTGAACTTGCAGGCCGCCACGGCCATTCGCCAGTTTTTCGACGGCGGGTGGCTTGAGTGGTTCACATTCATAGAGGCAGTAGATCAACTAAAGGCAACTTCACGCCCGTTCTCGTGTGCACGAGGTGTCAAAGTGAAGTTCGAGAATGAGGATTTACACGAACTCGATGTGTTGTTGCTACCTCAGGGTCAGCACCCGATCTTCATCGAATGCAAGTCCGGCGAATTTCGCGGTGATATTGACAAGTACCAGCGTCTTCGCAAACGCCTGGGAGCAGACCGTCGCCACTTTATTGTCTGTGCCGCTGACCTATCCGATGATCAAGCCAGCAGCCTCACGGCCATGTATGAACTGACTTTCGTCAACCTGCTTTTGTTGCCCTCGCGGGTTCACAGCCTGATCGAAACCTGATCACCACCGGACACCACGCTCCCAAAGAGATTGGGGACACGACAGGGCGGCTACTCCCCCACCAACTGATTGAGCTTCTCCGCCTCAAAGCATTCCTTGAGCGCGGCGTCGCCCGGCACGCAGTCGGTGCCGGCGCGGTTGGCCTGCAAGGTTTCGATCGCCTTCCAGAGCAGCGCAATCTGATGCTCTTGCGACGAGGCATTGTTGATCAGCCCATGCATGGCCTGACTCAGGGGATCATCGTCCAGCGTAATGCCATAAGCGCTGAACTTGCGCTCGGGCGTCGTTACGTCGGCGCTTTCTCCGGCCTTGCTCGGGATGATGCGCGCTGGAATGCCCACCGCCGTGGCGCCAGCCGGCACGGGCTTGATCACCACCGCATTGCTGCCGATCTTGGCGCCGTCGCCCACCTCAAAACCGCCGAGCACCTTGGCGCCGGCACTGACCACCACATCCCGGCCCAAGGTCGGGTGACGCTTCACGCCCTTGTAGAGCGACGTACCGCCGAGCGTGACGCCCTGGTAAATGGTGCAACCGTCGCCGATTTCGGCGGTTTCGCCCACCACCACACCCATGGCGTGGTCGAAGAACACACGCTCGCCAATGACCGCGCCGGGGTGAATCTCGATACCGGTGAGCCAGCGCGCCAGGTGCGAGATGAAGCGGCCCAACCACTTCAGGCCGTGCGTCCAGCACCAGTGCGCGCGACGGTGCAGCACCAGGGCGTGCAGGCCGGGGTAACAGGTCAACACCTCCCAGGTGCTGCGCGCAGCCGGGTCACGGTCGAGAATGCACTGAATGTCGGAGCGAAGGCGGGCAAACATGCCCATAGTCTAGTTGACGACAGGGCGGGCCGCCACGCGCCGCGGCACACTGGCATGGCCTGCGCTCAACCGGTCTTGCCGGTCCCGGTGTCCGTCGCTGGGGGCAGTGCGCACGAGCGATCCATCATCTTGGCAATGCCCCGCAAAATATGGATCTCCTCCTGCGTCACGCCGGCCCGGTTGAACAACTGATTCAGGCGCGGCATCAGTTTCTTGGGTGCTTGCGGGTCGAGAAAGCCGATCGACACCAGGGCGCGCTCCCAGTGCGCCAGCATGCCGGCGAGCTGCTGCGCATCAGCCAATTGCAGCGGCGCGCTGGCGGCCGGCGCCGCAAAGCCGCCCAGTGCCAGGCGCCACTCATACGCGATCACCTGCAGGGCTGCGCCGAGGTTGAGCGAACCAAACTGCGGGTTGCTGGGAATACTCAGTGCCACATGACAGCGGTACACATCCTCATTGCTCATACCAAAGCGCTCGGAGCCGAACAGGAACGCGATGCCGTCGGGCACCCAACTTGACCGCGCACCCAGCCCGCCATCGGCCGGTGATGCTTGTTGTGGGGTCGATCCGTGTACGGTCTTTGACAGCCATTCAAAGTGTTCGCGCGGCGTGCGGGTGGGCGGGCCGAAGTCGCGCGGAGTCATGGCGGTGCCGCACAGGTGCGTGATGCCGTCCAGCGCCTCGTCCAGCGTCGCCACGATGCGGGCCTTGGCCAGCACGTCCAGCGCCCCACTGGCGCGCTGGATGGTCTCCTCGCGGCGCAACACGTTGGCCCAGCGCGGCGCCACCAACACCAGCTCGTCAAAACCCATGGTCTTCATGGCGCGGGCGGCGGCGCCGACGTTGCCAGCGTGGCTGGTGTTGATCAGAATGAATCGCGTCGTCATGTGCCGTATTGTCCGCTGCCAAGCCGGCCGGCTGGATCGGAGTCCTTGGGCGCAATCAAGGCCGAATCACCCGTCGCGCCGCCTGCAAGCCGCCGGTTGGCGGTTTCGTGAGAAAATCGCATCCTTGGTGACCGGCATCGACTGGTCAATTCCGACGCTCTTACCCCCACAATTTATGCCGCCCCCCAATCTGCACCCCATGATCAATGTGGCCATCAAGGCCGCCCGCGCCGCTGGTGCCATCATCAACCGCGCCGCGCTGGATGTGGAAGCGGTGCGCATTTCGCAGAAACAGGTCAACGACTTCGTGACCGAGGTGGACCACGCCGCCGAGCAGGCCATCATCGAGACCCTGCTCACCGCGTATCCGGGGCACGGCATTCTGGCGGAAGAGTCCGGCAGCGAGCATGGCGCCAAGGACTCCGACTATGTCTGGATCATCGATCCGCTGGACGGAACCACCAACTTCATCCACGGCTTGCCGGTGTACTGCGTCAGCATCGCGCTGACGGTCAAGGGCAAAGTTGAGCAAGCCGTCATCTACGACCCCAGCCGCAACGACCTGTTCACCGCCACCAAGGGGCGCGGCGCCTACATGAACGACCGACGCATCCGCGTCTCCAAGCGCACCCGCATGCAGGAGTGCCTGATCTCCACCGGCTTCCCGTTTCGCCCGGGCGACGACTTCAACGCTTATCTGCGCATGATGGGCGAAGTAATGCAGCGTACTGCCGGCCTGCGCCGCCCGGGTGCTGCCGCGCTCGATCTGGCTTACGTGGCGGCCGGTTTCACCGATGCCTTTTTCGAGACCGGGCTGCAGCCCTGGGACATGGCGGCGGGCTCGCTGCTGGTGACCGAGGCCGGTGGTCTGGTGGGCAATTTCACCGGCGAGAGCGACTTCCTGCACCACAAGGAATGCCTGGCAGGTAGCCCCAAAATCTACGGTCAACTGGTCGGAATTCTGGGCAAGTACAGCAAGTTCGCACCAGCAGGCGACAAGGCTGCGGTGCGCCAGGCCGCGCCCGTTGTGCCCGCACCGGAATCAGATCATCCAGGCCACTGACGAGACCGCCTGCGCGGTCGAACTCAAGTCAAGCGCCTCGACGGGCATTGGCCTACCAAACAAATAGCCCTGAAACACGCAACATCCGTGGTTGCGCAGCAGCGCGTGTTGCTCGGGTGTCTCCACACCCTCGGCCACCACCGTCAAGCCCAGGCTGCGCCCCAGCGACAACACTGCCAGCGCAATGGTGGCGTCGTTCGGGTCGATCATGACGTCACGCACAAACGACTGGTCGATCTTGAGCTGCTCCAGCGGCAGCCGCTTGAGGTAGGCCAGTGACGAGTAACCGGTGCCAAAGTCATCCAGCGCAAAACTGACCCCAATCGAGCGCAACTCGCCCATCTTCTGGATCGCGTCGTCCATGTCGCTCACCAGCAGGCTCTCGGTGATCTCCAGCTTGAGCCGATAAGGGTTGGCGCCGCTGGTGCGCAGCAGCTCAAGTACTTGCAAGGCGAAATCAGCCTGCCGGAACTGGCGCGCGCTCACGTTCACCGCAATCGTCAGACGGCTGGTCGCGGCAACGGTCGACCAGGCCACCAACTGGGCGCAGGCCTGCGCCAGCACCCATTGCCCAAGCGGCAGGATCAGGCCGCTCTGTTCGGCCACCGGGATGAACTCCGCAGGCGACACCAGCCCGCGCTTGGGATGGCGCCAACGCACCAGCGCCTCGACGCCGATCACACGAGCGAACTCGTCCACCACCGGCTGGTAGTGAAGCAGCAGTTCTCCGTGCTGCAGGCCCAGACGTAAATCCCCTTCCAGTGCGGCTCTGGCTGCCACCACCACCTGCATTTGTGGGTCGAAGAAACGCAGCGTGTTGCGCCCGGCGGACTTGGCCTGGTACATCGCCAGATCGGCCCGTTTGAGCAGATCATCGACGCTGCTGAGTTGATCATGAAACAGCGCAATGCCGATGCTGGGTGTGCTGTGATGCTCCTGCCCGGCCAGTTGGTAGGGCTGATTGAGCGCCCCGAGGATCTTGCGTGCCACTGATTCGGCCAACGCCGCGGCCTCACCCTCTTGGCTGCCGAGCTCTTCGAGCATCACAACGAACTCGTCGCCACCCAGACGCGCCACCGTGTCGGCGCCGCGCACGCACTCGCCCAGCCGGGTCGCTACCTGCTTGAGCAACTGGTCACCAACGTCGTGGCCCTGTGTGTCGTTGAGGTCCTTGAAATTGTCCAGGTCGATGAACAGCAGTGCCCCCGGACGCGCAGCCCGTTCGCCCAAGACCAGTGCATGCTGCAGCCGATCCATCAACAGCCGTCGGTTCGGCAGCCCGGTCAGCATGTCAAAGAAGGCCAGCCGCTCGATTCGCTCCTCGGCTTGCTTGCGCTCGGTGATATCGGTGGTGACACCATTCCACAGCACCCCCCCATCGGCCTGCGCTTCGGGCATGGCCTGGCCAAACAACCAGGTCACCGTGCCATCGGGAAAACGCAAGCGGTACTCGTGGCGCCAAGGGGTCAGGTCTAGCGCGGACACCTTTAAGGACGTGAGGAAATCCGACAGATCATCCGGGTGGTGCAGCGGCAACGTGCAGGTGGCGTCACGCAGCACCTCGTCGGGCGAGACGCCACCATAAATCTCGCGCACTTTCTCGCTGATGTAGAGAAACTGAAACCGTCCGTCTGCGCCGCGTCGCAACTGGTACACCACGCCAGGCACGCGGCTGGTTATCTTCTGAATAAACGCCAACCTATCTTGCAAGGCCAGCGCAGCAACGCGCTCGGTCGTCACGTCCTGCACCACGCCAAAATCGAGCACAGCCACACCGCCAACATGGCGCCGATGCATGCGAGCGCGCAGCCAGCGCACGCGACCATCCGGGTGCTCCCAGCGGTACTCCACCGTGGCGCCGTCAAGCCGGGCGCGTGCGGCCTCGAAGGTCGGCCGGTCATCCGGCAGAATTCGGCTGCGCGCCTGAGCGGTGTCACCCACGCTGCCGGGCGCAAGCCCAGCCAAGGCATACAGGCCGCTGGACCAGACCAACCCCTCACCGCCCGGTCTGGACACCCAGTGACCCACAGTGGCAAGGCTCTCCATGGATTCAAACAACGCAATCTGCTCATTGAGGTGGCTGTTACTGTCCTTGAGCTTTTGCTCGCTGTCGGCCAGCGCTGCCTGCGCCGTCCGCTCGGCCGTTACGTCCTTGAGGTAGCTCAAAAAGTAATTGGTCCCGTCGATCTCGATACGCGAGCCGTTGAGTTGCAGAACGCGTTGTTCGCCGTCCCTGCGCCGGAACACCAGATCGAGGTTGCGCAGATGCCCGGTATCACGCATGGGTCGCGTCCCGGCATTGCGCTCTGCGGTGTCGCGCCAAAAACCCAAATCGACAGCTGTTCGCCCCAAGGCCTGATCAAACGTCACCCCGGTCAATCGACACCACTCGTCATTGACATCCACGTACACGCCGTCATCCGCTCTGGTCATGGAAATCGCAACCGGGCTGTCGCGGAACACCACCAGCAATTGCTGCTGCGAGCGCTCTGCCATGCGCTGCACTTGCGGCGCCCCCAATCCATCCCAGAACTTGGCCACCACCCGGTTTGGCGCAGACTGAAACGCAAAAAACTGATAGGCACGCCCGGACAACATGCCCTCGCCCAGCGTGGCCGCCGGCCCCACCATGCCACCGTCGCGCGCCACACTTGCCAACTCGCCTGGAAGGGATGTCACGTGCAAGCCTGGAAACAAACTCAGCAGTGGCCGCCCGAGGTGGGGACCACAGGGCTTGCCCAGCAGCTTGTCAGCCATCGCGTCGGCCTTCGTCAGCAGCAGTTGGCCAGCCGGATCGATCTCAAATTCAAGCGTGCCCAGCAGCGAACCCGACGCGTGCACCACGGCTTGCAATCGTTGCTCGGAGGCCGCAAGATCGGCACGCAAACGCTCGATTTCGGCAGCCAAATCGGCCGGGACGTTGCTGGTCACAAGGGTAGGCTCCACGTTGGTGGTCGACTGATCAGCTCATTGTGCCGCAACCGCGGATTTTGCCTCTGGTGCACGACGCAGGGCCCCACACGAAGGCAGCATCGCTAAGGCATGATCGGCGCCGGTCGACCAAACAGGTAGCCCTGAAAGGCGATGCAGCCGCTCTGCGCCAGGAACTCATGCTGTCCGCGCGTCTCAACCCCCTCGGCCACCACCGTCAGTGCCATGCTGTGCGCCAGCGACAAAATGGTGCGCACGATGGCTGCATCGTTGGCGCTGTGCAGGACGTCGCGCACAAAGCTTTGGTCGATCTTGAGCTGGTCCAAGGGCAGGCGCTGCAAGTACCTCAGCGACGAGTAGCCGGTGCCGAAGTCGTCCAGTGCAAACCGCACGCCGATCGCACGCAGCTCAGTCATCTTGGCGATCGCGTCGTTCACATCGGACACCAGCAGACTCTCTGTCAACTCCAGCTTGAGCCGGTGCGGATTGGCCCCGGCGTTGCGCAAGGTCGTGAGCACCACGCTGACGAAGTCAGGATGCCGAAACTGGCGCGCACTGACATTGACGGCCATGCTCCAGTCCCGCGTGCTGACGTGTTCACTCCAGGCGACCAACTGCCGACAAGCCATCTCCAGCACCGACTGCCCCAAGCTCAGAATCAAACCCGACTGTTCCGCCAAGGGGATGAACTCGCCAGGCGCAACCAGGCCACGCCGCGGGTGTTGCCAACGTGCCAGCGCCTCCACTCCGGTGGTTTGCCCGGTCGCGTCCACCACCGGCTGGTAGTGCAGCAGCAGTTCCCCGCGGGCCAGCCCGTGGCGAAGATCCGCCTCCAGCGCAGCGCGCTCAGACACCACGGCCTGCATTTGCGGGTCAAAGAAGCGCATCGTGTTCCGACCCGCGGCTTTGGCCTGGTACATGGCGAGGTCGGCGCGCTTGAGCAGCTCGTCGGCGCTGTCTTGCGGGCTGCAGTGCAAGGCCACGCCAATGCTGGGCGAGCTGTGCAAGCGCTGCTGCGCCATGTCAAAGGGCTGATTCAAGGTGACGAGGATTTTTCGACCAACTGCCTCGGCCTGCGCTGCCGCCTGCGCGGGTTGGTCACTCAACTCGTCAAGCATGACCACAAACTCATCGCCACCGAGACGCGCCACGGTGTCGGTCTGACGCACGCAAGCACTCAAGCGTGACGCGACCTGCTTGAGCAACTGATCTCCGACTTCGTGCCCCTGGGTATCGTTGATGGCTTTGAAGTCATCCAGATCGATGAACAACAAGGCTCCGTGCGCGCCGCGACGGTGCCCGAGCGCGACCGCCTGCTGCAGTCGGTCGTACAGCAGGCGCCGGTTGGGCAGTCCAGTCAAAACGTCAAAGAAGGCCAGTTTCTCGATCTGCGCCTCGGCAAGCTTGCGTGAGGTGATGTCGCAGCCAATGCCGCAGTAGCCGTGAAACTCGCCCGCCTCGTCGACGATCGGTTCTCCACTGACCGATATCCAATAGGCCGTGCCGTCGTCGCGACGGCGCTGCAGTTCCAGTTCCCGAAAGACCTGGCGCGCCTCCAGCGCTGCGCGGTGAACCTTCCAGTCGGCCTCGGTCATGTTGTCAGCACCAATCTCCCAGCGCGTCTGCCCCAGGTCAGCGGCCTCCAGGCGTTGCGTCTTGGCCTCTCGGTTGCCCTCGAACTGGACGAAGCGAAACTGTTCGTCCTGCACCCAATACCAGTCTGACGAGAGCCCTGTCAGGCTGCGAAAACGCTGCTCGCTGGCGCGCAGCTCCTGATGCACTTTCTGTTGCTCGGTGACATCGGCATAGGTGCGCACCACACCGCCGTCTGGCAAGTGACGGGTGGCGACCTGAAGCACCCGGCCATTTGGCGTATGGCGCAGATAACTGCCCGGCTGCCGGGCCAGAACACCCTCGGCCAACTGCTTGCGTGCCGCCGCATCCACGCGCTCGAAGTTGTCTCCAAAGTCACCGCGCACCCGCTGAAACTGAACCACTTCGGCGAAAGTCGGCTGCGTCGCCAACAAGCTCTCGGGCAACTCCAGCAGTTCGATCAGGCGCTGGTTGTGCACCGTGATACGCCCGTTGGCGTCAAGCATCACGATACCCTGGCTCATGCTGTCGAGCGTGGTCTTGAGGGCCTCGGTGCGCTGGGCCAGCAGCGCCGCGGTGCGCTCCAGCTCTTCCAGCGCCACGCGCCTTTGCAGCTCGGTCCTGCGTTCATGGACCAGTTGCCCGATGGTCTTGCACAGCGGCTCCAGGAAAACAACATCGTCGTCGCGAAACCCGCCGGGCTGGTTGGCCAGCCCAATCATCGCCACCAACTTGTCACCATGCTCGATCGGGATACCCAGAAAGGCATTGAGCGGCGGATGACCGTACGGCAAGCCGCAGCGCCGCGGATCGTTGGCCGGGTCGTTGGCAATGACCGGCTTGGCGCTAACCAGGGCTGCGCCAAACAAAGACTTCAGATTGGAGAAAACCATGCCGCCTGGCGCGCGCTGCGCATAGAGCGCGTGGGTCGCGTCGTCCCAGGCGATGTTGGTGATGGCATAAGTCTTGAGGTAGGGGTCCGCCTCGGGCGTGTACAACACCTCACCGATAAAGCCGTACTCGGCTCGCGTCAGGCCCAAAAGCTCCGCCAGCAGCCCGTCAAACACCGTGCCACTATCGCCGGCGTCAATCACCAGCGACTGGGCGCGGCTGATCGCATGCAGCATGCGATTCTGCCGGACCACCGGGTCGACCCACCCACCCGGTGGCAGGGCCGCGTCAGGTCCGGGTGGCTGGGTCGTCACGGAAATCGCCAAAGTTGCGCGTATTCATGGTGCCGACTCTAGCAGCCCTGGCCCGAGCGCGAGCGCCGCCCGCCGCCACCGGGTACGACACGTGGCGCGCCAGCGCAGCCGCTCGGTCTTGCTAGACTTGATGCGATGACCGATCCCGCCAAAGCTCCCACGCCGATGATGGCCCAGTATCTGGGTCTCAAGGCCGACTACCCGCAGACCCTGTTGTTCTACCGCATGGGCGACTTCTACGAGCTGTTCTATGCCGATGCCGAGCGGGCCGCGCGCTTGCTCAACATCACCTTGACGCAGCGCGGCCAGTCCGCTGGCCAACCGGTCGTCATGGCCGGCGTTCCGTTTCACTCGGTCGAGACCTATCTGGCGCGTCTCATCAAGCTGGGCGAGTCGGTGGCGATTTGTGAACAGGTGGGTGAAGTGGGTGGCAAGGGGCCGGTGGAACGCAAGGTCGTGCGCGTGGTCACGCCCGGCACGCTGACCGATCTGGAACTGTTGAACGACAAGACCGAATCGCTGCTGCTGGCGGTGCACCAGGGCCCGCGCAACCGCTGCGGCCTGGCCTGGCTCAGCGTGACACAAGGCGAGGTGATGCTGGCCGAGTGCGCCAGTGACGAGGTGGCCGATTGGCTGAACCGCATCAGCCCCGGCGAGCTGCTGTTCAGCGCGGGTGCGACACCGGCTTTCGAGGCCGCCTTGCGCGGCGCCACACAACGCGCGGCCCTGTCCATCACCGCCCGCCCGGATTGGCAATTTGACCCGGGCCTGGGCCTGCGTAAATTGCTCGAACAACTCAAAGCCGCCACGCTGGCGCCCTGGCAGGCACAAGACCTGCCGCTGGCGCACGCCGCCAGCGCCGCTCTGCTGGGCTATGCC
The DNA here is from genome assembly GCA_016718405.1 of Candidatus Rhodoferax odensensis. GTDB lineage: Bacteria > Pseudomonadota > Gammaproteobacteria > Burkholderiales > Burkholderiaceae_C > Rhodoferax_D > Rhodoferax_D odensensis. The sequence continues at coordinate 179,845 of JADKDJ010000005.1, read as the reverse complement.
GAGCACACCCAGGGTCGCGCGCTGACGCACGTGCACAGCGTGCGGGTGCAGCGCAACGATGAGCTGATCGACCTGCCGCCCAGCACCCGGCGCAACCTGGAGTTGGTGCAGACGCTGCGCGGTGAGGACGCCCCGACCCTGTTCTCGCTGCTCGACACCTGCATGACCGGCATGGGCAGCCGCGCCTTGAGGAGCTGGCTGCTGGCGCCGCCGCGTGATCGCGGCCCCGCGTTGCAGCGCCAGAGTGCGATCGCCGTGTTGCGCAACGGGCCATGGCAGAAGCTGCGCGACGCGCTCAAGGGCAGCAGCGACGTGGAGCGCATCAGCGCGCGCATTGCGCTGCGCCAGGTGCGCCCGCGTGAATTGGTTGGTTTGCGCCATACGCTACAAAAATCAGAGCAACTTGCGCTCGCCCTGCAAGGGCTGGAGGCCAGTTTGACCGATATTTCCCAGGCACTGGCCGTGCCGCCGGGTTGCGCCGAGCTACTGCAAGCCGCCCTGCAGGACGAACCCGCCGCGCTGGTGCGCGACGGCGGCGTGATTGCCGCTGGCCTGGACGCCGAGCTGGACGAGCTGCGTGCCATCCAGACCAACTGCGACAGCTTCTTGCTGGACCTGGAGCAGCGCGAGAAAGCGCGCACCGGCATCGCCACACTGCGCGTGCAATACAACAAGGTACATGGCTTCTACATCGAGGTCAGTCAGGGACAGGCCAGCAAGGTGCCCGACGACTACCGCCGCCGCCAGACGCTCAAGAACGCCGAGCGCTTCATCACACCCGAGCTCAAGGCGTTTGAGGACAAGGCCCTGAGCGCGCAGGAACGCGCGCTGGCGCGCGAGAAGTGGTTATATGAACAATTGCTCGACCAACTGCAGTCCCATGTGCCTGCGCTGACCCGCCTGGCGCGCGCCGTCGCCACGCTGGACGCTCTGTGCGCACTGACTGAGCGATCCCTCACACTCGACTGGTGCGCGCCACAGTTCGTCAAGGAACCCTGCCTGGAGATCAGCGCCGGACGCCACCCCGTCGTGGAGATGCGCCTCAACGAGACTCGAGGACTGGGCACCGCCTCCGGCTCCAGCACCTTCATCCCCAACGACACCCGCCTGGGCGCCAAGGCACGCATGCAGATCATCACCGGCCCCAACATGGGCGGCAAGTCCACCTACATGCGCCAGATCGCCGTGATCGTGCTGCTGGCCAGCATGGGCAGCTATGTGCCCGCAGCTGCGTGCCGACTCGGGCCGATCGACGCTATCCACACCCGCATCGGCGCCGCCGACGACCTGGCCAATGCGCAGTCCACCTTCATGCTGGAGATGCTCGAAGGCGCGCAGATCCTGCACGCCGCAACGCCCAACTCGCTGGTGCTGATGGACGAGATTGGTCGGGGTACTTCCACCTTTGACGGCCTTGCGCTGGCCTCGGCCATTGCCACCCAATTGCACGACAAGACCCAGGCCTACACCCTGTTTGCCACACACTACTTCGAGCTGACCGAGTTCCCGGCCCAGCACCACCGCGCCATCAACGTGCATGTGAGCGCCACCGAAGCCGGCCGCGACATTGTCTTCCTGCACGAAATCCAGCCCGGCCCGGCCAGCAAGAGCTACGGTATCCACGTGGCTCGGCTGGCGGGCATGCCAACGGCCGTGCTGAACCACGCGCAGCACGCGCTGGCCACGCTGGAGGCCAAGGCCAGCGAGGCCCACGCCCAGGTGGACCTGTTTGCCCCGCCGCCCGAGAGCGCCGCCGCTTTACCCAGCCCGGTGGAAGCAGCCCTGGCCGCCATCGACCCCGACGCCTTGAGCCCGCGCGAGGCGCTGGACGCGCTGTACCAGCTCAAGAAAATCGGTGCGGCGGCGTAGCGGCTGACCGCGACGGCATCAACCGAAGCTTGACGCATCAAGAATCATGCCGCATGATTGCATGACGGAAATAGAGGAGCACCCATGCTGAAAGAAGTCGGCGCCAGCGGCCAGATCTCGCTGGGAAAGAAGTACGCCGGGCAGTTATTTGAGATGGACATCCGGCCCGACGGCAGCATCGTCATGCAACCGGTCAAGGTTGTGCCAGCCAACCAGGCGGTCAACGAGGCCCCGCCCAGCTATGCGGTGCCGCGACCGCCCGCATCCAGTCAAGGCACCCGAGAATGGGCCGATGCGCACGCGGCTGACATTGACCAATACAACGCCTGGGCATCACAGCGCGAACCCTACTCTCAGCGCGTGCGGCGCTGGCGTGCCGAGAGCGCCTGAGCGATGGCGCGATTCGACGTTTACCCCAACCCGATCAAGGCCGACCGTGACAGCTTTCCCTTCGTACTCGAAGTCCAGAGCGATCTGCTGCATCGCTTTGCCGAACGCGTCTGCGTCCCGTTGGCCACGCCCGGCGCTTTTCCCGGCATGACCGACCGGTTCAACCCGGTCATCACGGTAGCGCGGACGGCACTACGGCTTCACCCCCTGGGCATCGCCGTCTTTCTGGTGCAGGAGTTGCAGCAACCCACGACCCATGCGCGAACCCACGCACTCGACATCGAGACCGCCATGGACATGCTGTTCCGAGGCTATTGACGTGCGCCCCCTATGACCCCACAACAATTCATCGCCAAATGGGGCCCCGGCGGCCCCGCGTACGACCTGAACGAGCGCCAAGGCGCACAGCCCCACTTCATCGACCTGTGCCAGTTGTTGGGCGTGCCCACGCCGGGCAGTGCCGGCGACTACATCTTTGAGCAAGACACGCTGGTGCTGGGCGAGGCACGGGGCTACGCCGATGTGTTCATGCGCAACCATTTCGCGTGGGAGAACAAGGCGCCCGGCCGCAATCTGGACGCCGCCCTCAAGCAATTGCTCACCTACAGCCTGGCCCTCTCCAACCCGCCGGTGCTGGTGGTGTGCGACCGCCTGACGATCCGCATCCACACGCAGTTCAACGGCCATCCGTCCGAAGTGCACACGGTGTTGCTGCACGAGCTGGACCAACCAGAAAAGCAAGCCCTGCTGCGCCGCCTGTGGTTGGACCCCGAGAGCTTTCGCCCGCAAAAGACCAGCCGCGACATCACCGAAGCCGCCGCCAAAAGCTTTGCCACCCTGGCCGACGGCCTGCGCCGCCGAGGCCCAAGTGGGCCGATCCCGAGGCTGGCAAGCACATGCCGACGAGGTGGCGCACTTTCTGACCCAATGCTTGTTCTGCTTTTTTGCGGAGGACGTGGGCCTGCTGCCCGGGCGCATGTTCGAGGGGCTGGTCAACAACAAGACGCTGACCAGCGACAAGCTGACCCAGGGCCTGACCAACCTGTTCACCGTGATGCGCGACGGCGGGCTGTACGGCAATGACGATATCCCCTGGTTCAACGGCGGCCTGTTCAAAAAGGTGAACGTGCCCGCGCTGTCCATCATGGAGATGACCGAGCTGCGCAATGCCGCCGCCCTGAACTGGTCGGCCATCGACGTGTCCATTTTCGGCACGCTGTTTGAACGCGGTCTGGATCCAAGCAAGCGCAGCCAGCTCGGCGCCCACTACACCGACCCAGCCACCATTTTGCGCATCGTGGAGCCGGTGCTGAGCCGCCCTTTGCTACAACAATGGGAGCTGGTAACGCAGGAGCTTAAAGGCCTGCTGGCCAAAAGTACCAAAAAAGGCGACAAGCACTACAAGTTGGCACGTGCCCGGTTCGTGTTGTGGCTGGAGCAGCTCAAAGACTACCGCGTGCTCGACCCCGCCTGCGGCAGTGGCAACTTTCTGTTTCTTGGCCTGAAGGCCTTGAAGGACATCGAGCACAAGAGCCACCTCGACGCGGCGGCGCTGGGCCTGGACCGCGAGGCCGATCTGGTGACCGGCCCACACAACGTGCTGGGCATTGAGCTGAACGAATACGCGGCCGAGCTGGCTCGCGTGACGGTGTGGATTGGCGAGCTGCAATGGCGCATGGCCCACGGCTACGACTTCAAGACCGACCCGGTTCTGGAGCCGCTCGACAATATTGAATGCCGGGATGCGTTGCTGAAATGGGGGTCAGATCCCGATTTCACGAAGGGAAACTCGGGCTCTGACCCCCATTTCAGGGACTCCGAGGCGCGGGTGGGGCAGACGCCGGGGGCTCATACGCTTCGCTTTTTGAAATCGCCCCCGACATCCGCCCCACCCACGCCTCTTCGCGACCTGGGCGCGCCCGTCGAAGCTACCTGGCCCAAGGCGAGCGTGGTGATTGGGAATCCGCCGTTTTTGGGGGACAAGAAGATGCGTGCGGAGTTGGGCGACGCCTACACCGAAGCCCTGCGCAAAACCTACGAAGGCCGCGTGCCGGGTGGTGCGGACTTGGTTTGCTACTGGTTCGAAAAGGCGCGCACGGCGATCGAGACGAATGGACTGGGCGCAGCCGGGCTGGTAGCAACCAACTCCATTCGCGGCGGCAAGAATCGCGCGGTGCTCAATGCAATTTGCAATACGACTCGCATCTATGAAGCTTGGAGCGATGAAGGCTGGGTGAACGAGGGTGCGGCGGTGCGCGTGTCTCTTGTTGCTTTTGGAGCAGCATCGCAAACACCAAAATTGAATGGCGTGGAGACGAAGTTCATTAATGCAGACCTCGTTGCCAGGCACGTGAGCGAAAGTGCAGAAACCGCTGCCAAGTTAGCGAGCAACGCTTCGGCATGCCTGCTCGGTGTCCAACAAAACGGTCCTTTCACAATAGACCGAATGACTGCAATGACGTGGCTAAGGCAGCCATCTTTGGGTCCACGCATCGCCGACGTGCTAAAGCCTTGGAGTAATGGTAAAGACATTACTGATCGCTCGTCGGACACATGGATCATCGACTTTGGTTTGAACATGCCTGAGAGCGAGGCGGCGCTCACCGAGCACCCGTTCAATCGTCTGAGCGAAGACGTCAAACCCATGCGACTCGCAGGGCGCCGGGAAAGCCGTAGAAAGTATTGGTGGCGGCTCGGCGAGCCCTCTCCGGCATTGCGTCGTGCATTGGTGCCTTTGCCGACTTACCTCGCTACGCCACGTGTTTCTAAGCACAGGGTGTGGACCCAGCTCGACGTGCGTGTTCTGCCTGACATTCAAGTGGTCGTGGTCGCCCGCGCCGACGACACCACCTTCGGCATCCTGCACAGCCGCTTCCACGAACTCTGGTCGCTGCGCATGGGCACATCATTGGAAGACAGGCCGCGCTACACCCCCACCACCTGCTTCGAGACCTTCCCCTTCCCAGCCGGCCTGACCCCCGCCGACACCGCGCACCAGCGCACGGAGACGCTGGCGGGCGGCGCAGTTATTCCAGCCGATCTATCAGATGAAAATCAGCTTCTAGCCCTCGTGCAATATGCGCAAGCAGCTACAAAAAACGTAGCGACTGTAAGACCGATTCATTCCTCACACCCACACTCTAACCGGGAGGGTGGCTGGGCGGCAGAGGGTTCTGCGCAGGTCAAGGAGGAGCCCGCACAGCGGGCGGGGGACACGGAGCAGGGCCCTCTGCCGCTCAGCCGCCCGGAGTGCGCAAGCACCTCGCCGGGCGTGCGCCAAAACGCAATCGCCATCGCCCAAGCCGCCAAACGCCTGAACGACCTGCGCGAGAACTGGCTCAACCCGCCCGAGTGGACGCAGCGCGTGCCCGAGGTCATCCCGCTGGGCATGAGCACCTCGCCCTACCCCGACCGCATCGAACCCAGGCCCGACATCATCGAGGCCGACCTCAAGGCGCTGCAAAAACGCACGCTCACCAACCTGTACAACCAGCGCCCCGCGTGGCTCGCCATGGCGCACCAGCAACTGGACGCCGCCGTCGCCACCGCCTACGGCTGGACTGACTACAGCCCCGACATGCCCGACGACGAAATCCTCAAGCGCCTGCTGGCCTTGAACCTGGAGCGATCAGCTAACATTCAACCGGAAAGCGCGTAGCAAGCCGCATGAGCACCCGCTAACTGCCCCACCGTACTTATCAAGTTCCTCTGCATGACCTACTGCGTCGCCATCAAACTCAACGCCGGACTGGTGTTCCTGTCCGACTCGCGCACCAACGCCGGGCTGGACCAGATCAGCACCTTTCGCAAGATGATCGTCTACGAGCAGCCGGGCGAACGGTTCATGGTGCTGCTGTCGGCGGGCAATCTGAGCATCTCGCAATCGGTACGCGAAATCCTGCAAATCGAGCAACTCAAGGAGAAGGTTGACGGGGAACCGCTGACCATCTGGAACGCCAAGAGCATGTTCGACGCGGCACGCGTGTTGGGCTCGGCCATCCGCCACGTGCATGACCGCGATGCGGCCTCGCTCAAACACGCCGGGGTGGACTTCAACGTCTCGCTGCTGTTCGGTGGGCAAATCAAGGGCGAAGGCATGCGCCTGTTCCAGGTCTATGCGGCGGGCAATTTCATTGAAGCGACGCTGGAGACGCCCTACTTCCAGGTGGGTGAGTCCAAGTACGGCAAGCCGGTGCTGGACCGCGTCATCACCCCCACCACGCCGCTGGACGAAGCCGCCAAATGCGCATTGGTGTCGATGGACTCCACGCTCAAGTCCAACCTCTCAGTGGGCCTGCCGCTGGACCTGGTGGTCTACCAGGCCGACCAGTTCCAATCCGACAAGGTGGTCTGCATCGACGATGACAACCCCTACTTCAAGATGCTGCACGGCAGTTGGGGCCAGAAACTGCGCCAAGTGTTTGACAGCATCGAGGACCCGATGTGGAATGGCGGCCAGACAACTGTTCCGCTGATTGTGCCAAGCAGCCGCAACCGCGCCTTGAGAAAGATATCCACGCCGGACGAAAAACTGATTTGAGACCTTGCGGGACATACTGCTGGCGCACAGCAACAAGTTTTCTGCTCATCCGATTGCTGGCCATGCCCCTGATCGTCTTCTCCCACGCCAACAGTTTTGGAGCCAGCACCTACGGAGTCATGTTCGACAGCCTGCGCCAACGCGGCTTCACGGTCGAGGCGATCGAGCGTTTTGGCCATGACCCGCAGTACCCGGTAAGCGACAACTGGCCGCATCTGACGCAGCAACTGATCGATTTCGCGCGCCAGAAAGTGGACGAGGCTGGTGAACCCGCGTTTCTGGTCGGTCATTCGTTTGGTGGCTTCGTCAGTCTGATGGCCGCCGCACGTGCGCCCGAACTGGCGCGCGCCGTGGTGCTGGTTGATTCACCGATCCTGGGCGGCTGGCGCGCCACCACGCTGGGCGTGATCAAGAGCACGCAACTGGTGGGAGCGGTGTCGCCGGGTTCGGTCAGCCGCTTGCGTCGCATCCTCTGGCCCGACCAGGCCAGCGCGCTGGCGCACTTTGCCGGCAAGAAGGCCTTTGCCCGCTGGGACCCGCGCGTGCTGCACGACTACATCGAGCATGGCACGCACGACGAGGGACGTGGCGCAGACAGGAGGCGCGTGCTGAGTTTCGATCGGGCGGTGGAAACCGCGATTTACAACACGGTGCCCGACAACCTGGATCGCCTGTTCAAACGCCACCCTGTCAAGTGCCCGGTGGCCTTTATTGGGGGGCGCCAATCCGCCGAGATGAAGCAAGTGGGCATGGCCATGACCGAGCGCATCACCAAGGGCCGCATCATGATGCTCGACGGCAGCCATCTTTTTCCGATGGAAAAGCCTATCGCCACCGCCGCCGCCATCGAGGCGGCCGTGCTCAGCCTAGGCGTGTGACCTTGCGGGTCAGACCACTCGCGCAGCGATGTGCTCTGACCCCAACTGACTAGTGTTCTTGGGCAGCACCACGCGAAAGGTGGTGCCGCGGCCCACTTCACTGTGCACCTCGATACGGCCATCGTGCTTCTGCACAATTCCGTAGGACAGGGACAATCCCAAGCCAGTCCCCTGGCCCACCGGCTTGGTGGTGAAGAAGGGCTCGAATATCTTTTGCAGATGCTCCGGTTTGATGCCTTTGCCGGTGTCCTGCACTTCGACCCACAGGCTTTGGGCGTCGTGGCCGGTGCGCAGCGTGATGGTGCCGCGCTCCTCGATCGCATGCGAAGCGTTGACCAACAGGTTCATGAACACCTGATTGAGCTGAAACGGGAAGCACTCGATCTGCGGTAGCCCGGCAAACTCCTTGACCACGTCGGCCTTGTACTTGATCTCATTGGCGACCACGCGCAGCGTGCTCTCCAGCCCGGCTTCCAGGTCGGCCCACTGGCGCTCGGACTCGTCCACATGCGAGAAGTCCTTGAGGTCCTGCACGATGCGTGTGACGCGCTTGAGGCCGTCCTGCGACTCGGCCATCAACGAGGCCACATCCTCGCGCAGGAAGTCAATGTCAATGTCTTGCTTGATTCGCTGAATAGGCGCCAGCGCCGCCGCGCCCATGGTGGTCTCGGCTTGCTCGTAGGCGCCAAGCAACTCCATCAGTTCGGTCACGTAGCGCTGCAAGGAGCCCAGGTTGGAATTGACAAAGCCTACCGGGTTGTTGATCTCATGCGCCACGCCGGCGGCCAGCTGACCGATGGAGGCCATGCGCTCGGATTGCAGCAGTTGGTTCTGCGCCTCCTCCAGGCGCTTGATCAGCACCGCCTGATGCGCTTTCTCCGCCTGCAGCGTTTCGTTGGCCGCAGCCAGGTCTGCAGTGCGTGCCTGCACGCGTTGTTCGAGTTGGTCACGCGACTCGCGCAGCGCCTGCTCCGAACGCACACGCTCGGTGATGTCCTGGCAGCCAAACACACGCCCGACGATTTGCTCGCCCAGATACTGGGGCCTCGAGCCGAGCTCGAACACGCGCGCATCGTGGTGGTGCAGCAGGTCATGCGTTTCGCGCTCGTCAACCACCGCGCTGAGCCGCGCGCGAAACAGCTCGGTCTCGACCACGCTGCGCACGATGAAGTCGAGCAAGCCCGCGTCATCGTGTGCCTGCAGTAGGTCTTGCGGGATGCCCCACATCTTGCCAAACAACTGGTTCATGCCGTCAATGTGGCCTTGCCAATCCAGCACCAGAATGCCGTTGCCGGTGGACTCCAGTGTGGCGCGCAACTGCGACAGCGTGCGCGCCAGCGCGTCCTGCGCCTGGCGCTGCTCCTGCGCCAACACCGCCTGCACCAGCAGCATCGGGGCGCCTTCATGCACCAGACAACGAACCGACTTGGTCACGGCCAGTGTGTCCCCGCTGGCACAGCGATACTCGCTGTCCTGGTGGGTCACCTCTTGCTGTTGCCCGGCGCGCACTTCTTCCCAATAGAAGACGTCCTGCAACGCGCTTTCCACCTCAGTGACGGACATGCCGACCAATTGCTCCGTGGTGTAGCCCAGTGTGCGGGCAGCTGGCGCGTTGGCTCTGACAATCTGCAGTGTGGACGCCTCCACCAGCAGCACCATCTGCGGGCAGTGGTCCAACATCAGCGTGGCCAGATCATCCATGCTCTAGCCCGGCTTGGCGCTGTCGGTGCGCGGCTTGGCGGCGTCGAAGTAGTAGCTCACGCGCTTGCGCGGGCTCAGATAGCCGTAGACTTCGCGCGGCACCTGGGCCGGACGAATGGCCTTGGCGATGTTGACCTCGGTCTCGGTTTCCATGTCCAGCATGATCGCCTCGTCCTTGGGCACGTTGGCGTCGTACACCACCAGCATGGGTTTCATCGGGCGCGCGGTGTTGACGGTCGCCACCATGCCGATGACGCCATTGGAGAGTTGCACGATGGTTCCCGGCGGGTACACGCCCAGGCAACGAATGAACACCTGCAGCAGTTTGGCGTCGAACTTGCCTCGCAGCTTGGCATACATCAGCGACAGCGCCTCGTGCGGGGTCAGTGCGTCGGCGATCAACAGCGGGTTGCACAGTTCGTCGTAGTGGTTGGCAATGACCACGATGCGCGACAGCAGACTACTCGCCTCGCCCTTGAGCTTGGCCGGATAGCCACTGCCGTCAAACAGCTCGTGGTGTTCGCGGATGATGGCCAGCACCGGTGCGGCCAGGTGCAGCCGCTGGCCGATTTCCACCCCGAACTGGCAGTGCATCTCGTAGAAGTTGCGCTCGGCCTGGGTCAGGGGCTCGGTCTTGCGCAAAATTTTGTCGGGCACTTCCTTGCGCCCAATATCGTGCAGTAGGGCCCCCATACCCAGGGCGCCTACCACTTCAATCGGAAGTTTCAGGTCGCGCGCCATCATCATGGACAGCATGGTGACGTTGAGCGAGTGAAAGTACAGCTCTTCGCCGCCCATTTTGTCGCCCATCACGTGAATGGCCAGCTCGGGCGCGCTCAGAATCGAATCGGCAATGTCCTTGATCAGCTTGGTGGCCTGCTGCACTGTCTCGGCCGGGCGGCTGTAAATGTTCTTCTCGATATCGCGAATCACGTGGGCCGTGTTGGCAAAGGCCTTCTCGATGCGCTCTGCGGCCTGACGGCGCAACTTCATCTGCTCCATCATCGCCCGTTTGGCCAACATCACCGGCGAGAGCTCGGGCTGAGCGATGGCGGTGGGTGTTGCGGTTGCTTCGACGGATGCGGCCTTCCTGGGCGGTGGCGCTGCGTCGCTCAGCTCAGGGCTGTAGCGAATCTGCTTGAGGCCCAGCGTGCGCAGGGTTTTGATCTGGTCATCAGACTTGATCTTGAAGTGGCTGAAGGCGAACGGATGCTCAAACCACTTCAGGTCCAGGTAGACATACAGGCCCAGCTGCAACTGGTCCATTGACACGTAATGCTCGTCGGCCATTGGGCTTCACTCTCCCCTTCTTCGAGGCGTCGCATTGGGGCTGGGCGAGCCCGCTGCATGCCGGCGCCCTACGATAACGCAGAAACTGCGCGAGCCGCAAGCCCAAGTCACGCGGCGGCGGGTCACGGCTGCAAAGCCTGGAGTGAGGCTCAGGCTCAGGCTGCCCAGCGCACTGTGCCAGTCCAGGCCGTGGCCAGTACCACCACACCAAAGGCAATGCGGTAATAGGCGAAGCCATTAAAGCTGTGGCTGGCAATGAAGCCCAACAGCCAGCGAATGCACAACCACGCGCTGATGAACGAGGCCAGCAGACCGACCCCGAACAGCGGCACATCGGCCAGGCTCAGCAGCGCGCGCTCTTTGTACAGGCTGTAGACGCCGGCGCCGATCAAGGTTGGAATGGCCAGGTAGAAAGAAAAATCAGTTGCGGCCTTGCGCGACAAGCCCAGCAGCATGCCACCGATGATGGTGGCACCGCTGCGGCTGGTCCCGGGCACCATGGCCAGGCATTGCACCAGGCCAACTTTGAGTGCATCCAGCGGTGTCATGGCGTCCACGTCCAGAATGCGCGGTGCGGTGGCCGCGCGCGCATGCCGTCGCTCCGCCCACAAGATGACAAAGCCGCCCAGAATGAAGGTGCTGGCCACCACCACCGGTGTGAACAGGTGCGCCTTGATCGCCTTACCGAACAGCAGCCCCATCAGCACCGCCGGCACGAACGCAATCAACACATTGAGTGCAAAGCGCTGCGCCTGCCTCTGTGTCGGCAAAGCCTGCACGGTGGCACTGATCTTCTGCCAGTAAACAATGATCACGGCAAAAATCGCGCCGGTCTGGATGGCGATATCGAACACTTTTGACTTCTCGTCATCAAAACCCAACAAAGCACCGGCCAGGATCAGGTGGCCGGTGGATGAAATGGGCAAGAACTCGGTCAAGCCCTCGACGATGCCCATGATGGCGGCCTTGACCAGCAATAAGATATCCACATGCGCCCTTTTGAAACATTGCGGGTCAGACCACTCGCGAAGCAAGGTGCTCTGACCCCAACTGATTGGAGCGCCGATTATCGCTGTGCCGCTCGGAAGCGCGACACGCCCGCACTGACGCAATTACCGCCGACCCACATCGGCGCCGCGAGCCGAGAGCGCAGGGCCGGGTGTGGGACCACGGCCTGACAGCACACCGCTGTAATACCTCCACCCCCCCCCCCCCCCCCGCCGGACAGGCCGCCACCAAGCCCCCACCACGACCCCCCCCCCCCCCCGCCGACCCCCCCCGGCCCCCCACAACTCTTTGTGGAAGAACCCCCCGGGCGACTGGTCGCGCATCAAGCGGCGGCCGCCCGCCACCGGCGGACATGGCGGCCTTGTCAGCACCGACCGCTTTTCTGGCCAGCCAGGCATTCCAGCGCTACCGCAAAGCCAAGGGCGTCAAGACCGGCGTGTTGCCTGACTTCTTCATTGGCGCGCAAGCCCAGGTCGAAGGCTGGCGGCTGCTGACGCGCGATGTCGCGCGCTACCGCAGCTACTACCCAGGCGTGTCACTGATTTGCCCAAACACCGGCGCTTCAGCTTGAAAACGTGATCGGGATACGCTGACGCCCAAAGCCCTTGAATGGACCCTGCTGCACCTCAAAGCGCCCGGCAATACGGGCGCCGCAGTCCGGGCAGGCATTGACGCCCTGCAGACGGTACTGGGCGATGAGGTGCCAGTCGCGCACGATCAGCGCCGCGCCACAGTGCGGGCAGTGCGTGGTGCCACCCGCGCTGTCGTGCACGTTGCCGGTGTAGACGTAGTGCAGGCCCTGGTCCAAGGCAATGCGCCGGGCGCGCTGCACGGTGGCCACCGGGGTGGCGGAGACGTCGCGCAGCTTGTAGTCCGGGTGAAACGCGGTGAAGTGCAGCGGCACCTCCGGCCCGAGTTCGCGCGCCACCCACTGGCTCAAGGCGGTGAGTTCGGCGTCGGAATCGTTGGCGCCGGGGATCAGCAAGGTGGTGATCTCCAGCCAGCAATTGGTCTGGTGGTGCACATAGGCCAAGGTGTCGAGCACCGGTTGCAGTTCCCCGGTGCACAGATCGCGGTAAAACGCCTCGGTGAAGCCTTTGAGGTCCACGTTGGCCGCGTCCATCTTGGCATAGAAGGTCCGGCGCGGCTCGGCGTGCATGTAGCCTGCGGTAACTGCTACCGACTGCACGCCCACCGCGTGGCAGGCGTCGGCCACGTCCATCGCGTACTCGGCAAAGATCACCGGATCGTTGTAGGTATAGGCGACTGACTTGGCACCTGTTTGCAGGCAAGCCTGGGCGATGGCCTGGGGCGAAGCCTGCGCCGCCAGCCGGTCCACGTCGCGCGATTTGGAGATGTCCCAGTTCTGGCAGAACTTGCAGGTGAGGTTGCAGCCGGCCGTGCCAAAGCTCAGCACGCTTGAGCCGGGGTAGAAGTGGTTGAGCGGCTTCTTCTCGATCGGGTCCACGCAGAAGCCCGACGAACGGCCATAGGTGGTGAGCACCATGGCGTTGCCGGCACGCTCACGCACGAAGCACAAGCCGCGCTGTCCTTCGTGCAGTTTGCACTCACGCGGGCACAGGTCGCACTGCACCCGGCCGTCGTCCAGCCCATGCCACCACAGCGCGGCATGCACCCCGCTGCCCGTAGCGGCGCCGCTCGACGCCGTGCCGTGTGCTGTTGGCGCGGGCGACGCAGCCATTCAACGCTCCGCTTCCTTGAACTTCTGCACCCGATAGACCGACAGCCGGATCTCGCTCGACCAGAAGTCCTGCGCCAATCCGGCCTTGGCCTTGAGATGGGCCATGAACGTGACGACGTTGGGCAACTGCTCCCACACCTGCGGCAAAAAGGTGCTGCGGTAGCTGCGACCCTGGTGCACACACTCGAAAATGACGCCATGCACCCCCGGCTGCAATTGCCACAGCGCGTGAGCCTGGGTTGCAAAACTCAGCGGCTGCGCCACCGTCAGCACCGAGACCTCCACTCGCAACCCCGGTGCCTCGTTGGCGCTGACCGGTGGAAAACGAGGGTCTTGCAGCGCGGCGGCGCAGGCGTTGGCCTGCACGTCCTGGACCAAGGGGCGGTACGCCTGCAAACTGCCAATGCAGCCGCGCAGTTGACCGTCTTGTGTCAGCGTAACGAAGCTCGCGCCCTTGGCCTGCAATGCGACGTCCAAGCCCGCTGCCATCAGCGACGGCGTCGACATCGGCACCTGGGGCGCGCCCATGGCGCCAGCCGTCACCGCCCCCTGCAATGCATGGCGTGCCAGTGCGACCAAACGTGCGCCTTGCTCCGCGCTCAGTTCGGCGCCGTCACCGCCGGTGCCAGGCGCGCTCTCATACAAGGCGAAGCTGGCGTAACCCACCACACGCGCGCGCCCCTCGGGGGTGTTGGCGCCGGTATCGCCCGAGTTGCACTGCTCCAGTTGCGCAATGCGCAAACCCCGATTGCGCGCCACACTCAACAGACCATTGAGCGGGGTGGCGCCGCAAGCCTGCTCATGCGTCAGGCTGCCATTGAGCGCAAGCACTTGCTCGCAGCTCGCCTGGTCAATGGCGTTGGCCTCGTCGTAGGCATGGAAGTGCGACAAATCGGTGCTGACCACCAGCAACACGTCGTCCCCACCCCATAGCCGCTCAATCACCTGCGCCACCTGGGCGGCGCTGACATCGCCCACCACCAGCGGCAACAACTGAACCTGGCCCAGCGCGCGCTGCAAGAAGGGCACCTGCACCTCCAGGCTGTGCTCGGGACCATGCACGTCGGGGCGCGTCACCACGAAGGGCAAGTCCGCCACTGCCAGGGCACCCAGGGTGTCCACCGGCAGCAGCCCCAGCGGCGTCGCATAGGCATCCACCCCCGGCAAGGCGATGCCCTTGACGTAGACCCGGTGCGCCGGCCCGAGCAACACCACGCGCCGGATACGGCCCGACCCATGCTGGCCAAAAGCGCGCACCAGCGCATAGGCGCGGCCCGCCGTGCGCCCGGAATAGACGTGGCCCGCGTGGGGCGCAATCAGGACCTTGGGGCACGGGCTTGCCAAGTCCAGGGCCGCGTCAGACTGCAGATACTGGTCAACCTCCTGCGCCAGCAGCTCCGGGCTTGCTTGCATGAAGGTGCCCGCCACCGCCGGGCGGCGCACCGTGGGTTCGCGTGTGCTGGGTGCCATGCCGATGATGGTGGCACTTCCTCACTCGTAACGCAAGGCCTGGATGGGCAGCAGCTTGGAGGCCCGGCGCGCCGGATAGAAGCCAAAAAACACGCCGACAAAGGCCGAGAAGCCCGCCGCCAGCACAATGCTGGCGGCCGACATGTCCACGTTCCAGCCCGAAAAACGCGCCACGCCCCAAGTGGCCACGGCGCCCAACAGCACGCCAATGGCGCCGCCAATCAGGCTCAACGTCACGGCCTCAATCAAAAACTGCGCCAGGATGTCACGCCCGCGCGCCCCCACCGCCATGCGCAGGCCAATCTCGCGGGTGCGCTCGGTCACGCTGACCAGCATGATGTTCATGATGCCGATGCCGCCAATGATCAGACTGATGCCCGCCACCGCCGCCAGCAGCAGCGTCATCACCTGGCTGGAGGCCTCCTGTGCCTGCAGGATCTCGGTCAGGTTGCGAATGGAAAACGGGTCGTCAGCGCCGGGCTGCACCTTCATGCGCTGGCGCAGCAAGTCCTTGATGTTGTCCTCGGCCTGTTTCATGCTGTGGCCCTCTTTGACCTTGACGCTGATCGAGCCGATGCGTTTGAGCTTGCCGGCCGAGCCGCCCTGAATGCGGTTGCGGTAGGTGGAGATCGGCACGATCACGATGTCGTCCTGATCCTGCCCCATCGAGTTCTGGCCCTTCTTGTCGAGGATGCCAATCACTGTCACCGGCACCTTCTTGACCCGTATCACCTGGTCCATCGGATCGGCATCGCCAAACAATTGCGTGGCCACGGTCTGACCGATGATGGCAACCTTGGCCGAGCCCTGCAACTCCGCCGCCTCGAACAGACGCCCGGTGGCCAGCGGCCAGTCGCGCCCCTCCAGGTAGTCATTGGTGGTGCCAAAAATCGAGGTGCTCCAGTTGGTGTTGCCCACCACCACCTGGGCGCCGGTGCGCAGGTTGGGTGCCGCCACCTGTACCTCGGGCACATCCCGCGCGATGGCCACAGCGTCGTCCTCGGTCAAACCCTGGCCGGTTTGCGCGCCCAGGCGCACGCCGCCAGCCGTTACCGAACCCGGCAGCACCAGCATGATGTTGGAGCCCAGGCCCTTCATCTGTTCCTGCACGCGCTCCGTGGCACCACGGCCAACCGCAATCATGGTAACGACCGCCGCCACGCCGATGATGATGCCCAGCATGGTCAGGATGCTGCGCAGTGTGTTGGCGGCCAGGGCGCGCAGGGCGCTGCGAAGAGCGGCGAGCCAGTTCATGACTCGCAATCGGGGTCAGAACCCGATTTCGTCGTGGCCAATGCGGTTTCGGGGAGACCTCCCTGCTGCGTTGGGGTCTGACGCCGATTGCTCTGCACCACGTCCTCCACAATCAGGCCATCCTTGAACACCAGCTTTCGCCGCGCCCAGGCGGCGATGTCGGCCTCGTGTGTCACCAGCACCACCGTCATGCCCTGCAAATTGAGATCGCGAAGCAAGCGCATGATGTCTTCGCTGGTCTGCGAATCCAGCGCGCCAGTGGGCTCGTCGGCCAGAATCAACTGTGGGTCGTTCACCAGCGCCCGAGCGATCGCCACGCGCTGCTGCTGCCCGCCCGAAAGCTCGGCCGGGGTGTGCAAAAAGCGCTCACCCAGCCCCACCTTTTGCAGCGCCTTGATGCCGCGCTCGCGCCGCTGGGTCGCGTTCAACCCGGCGTAGACCATCGGCAACTCGACGTTCTCCAGTGCCGAGGTGCGTGGCAGCAAGTTGAACTGTTGAAACACAAAGCCGATGCGCCGGTTGCGAATCGAGGCCAACTGGTCCTGCCCCATGGTTTCGACCTCTTCGCCCGCCAGCCGGTATTGGCCGCTGGTGGGCAGATCGAGGCAGCCCAGGATGTTCATGAGCGTGGACTTGCCTGAGCCCGACGCCCCCATGATGGCCACAAAATCGCCTTCGGCAATGGTGAGCGACACCCCGCGCAAGGCGTGCACCGTCTGGTCACCCATGACGTAGGTCTTGACCAGCTCAACGGCCTCGATCAACGGAGATTTGTCGGCACTCACTGGCATCTGTCCCACAAGAACTACCTCAATCAGTTGGGGACCGAGCAAAGCTCACTGCGTGTAGCTTTGGTCCGTCCCGCAAGATATCAGAAAGGCATGCGCGGGCCACCCGCTGCGGGTTTGTTGCCGGACCCGGTGCCACCCACTGTCCCGATGATGACGCTGGCGCCCTCCTTGAGCTCATTGGCCTGCGGGTCATTGGGCGACACCAGCAGCTCGGTGCTGGTGCCATCGGTGATGCCCAATCGCACGTTGTAGGCCTTGGGTTTGCCCTGAACATCAAGCAGGTAGATGCGCCCGCGCGTATTGCTGCGGCCGGCCGACTCGGCCACCAGCGCGGCGTACTTCAGCTTTTGCTCGGGCGTCAACAGGTCGCCAATGCGGGCGCGCACATCGGCGGTGATGCGATCACGCGCCTTGGGGCGTTCCTCGGCGCTCAGATCACGCAGTTGCCCAAAGCGCGGCCGGGCTTCGGCGTAGATGGCGTCCACCTTCTCGACCTGGGCGGCCGTCAATTGCAGCTCGGCAACCAGGCGATTGCGGAACTCCGCCAGGGCACCGCCGCCCGGTGCTGCTGCGGTAGCTGCAGTACCTGGGGCAGCCGGCACGGCGCTGGGGGCCGGAACACCGCTGGCAGCGGCTACGGTGGCGCTGGTCGTCGCGGCGGCTTCGGTCCTGGCTGGCACCGAAGCCACGGTGACCGGTGTGGCGCTTTCCGACATCACTCGATTTGCTATTTCTTTGGTAGCAACCGAGCCCGGTTGTGGCGCTGCCGCGCTCGCCGGCGCGGCCACCGGGGGCGCAGCGCCGGCGCTTCGCGTGGCCTCGCCCTGCTCCTGCAGTCGCTGGTACTGGGTTTTCTGCGCAGCGGTCAGGAAAGCCGTGATCTTCTGGCGCATCTCGCTCATGGCCTGATCACGCGCCGCGCGGCGCTGTTCCTCGGGCAACTCCCGTGTCGCCGCAAAACGCGGGCGCATCTCGGCAAAGACAGCATCGAGTTTGGCCTGTTGATCGGCATTGAGCTGCAATTCGCCCACCAGTCGGTCACGCAGCGCAGCGCCACCGCCCGGACCGCCCTGCGCCAGCGCCTGCGCGATGAAGAAGCCGCCACGCAGTTGCCCGGTACTGGCGGCCGAACCAGACCGCGCGGCGCCGGACGCCGAGGCCTGTACCGGCTCGACCCCCGCGATGCGCATGCGCAAGGCGGCGTTGGGAACCTTGAGCACGCTTTCGCGCGAATCAGTGACCACCCGCACATTGGCCGTCATGCCTGGCAACAGACGCCCGCCGGTGTTGGAAAAACCCACCACCGCCACGTAGGTCACCACATTGGCCACGTTCTGCGCCGCCTTGCGTACCTGGCGTATCTGGCCCTCGAAGGTCTGGCCCGGAAAAGCATCGACCGTGAAAGTCGCCTTCTGGCCGGTGCGAATACGCCCGATGTCGCTCTCGTCAATACTGGCGTCCACCTGCATGTCCTGCAGGTTCTGCGCGATCACAAACAGCTCGGGCGACTGCAGGCTGGCCGCGACCGTCTGGCCCTTCTCGATCGCGCGCTTGATCACGATGCCGTTGACCGGCGAGGTGATGCGCGTACGCGACAGGTCGATGCGCGCCTGTGCCAGTGAGGACTCGCGCTGCGCCACATTGGCCAGCGCGCTCTGCAACTGGGCCGCCACCAGCTTGACATTCTCGGCGCCGCTGCGCGCCAAGGCCTGTGCCTTCTCGGCCTCCGACGCGGCAATGAACTGCTGGGCCACCAATCGGGTCTTGCGCTCGAAATCGCGCTGCAGTTCATCGGCATCAACCTTGGCCTTGGCCAGCGCCGCCTGTTGCGTCATGGTGGCCGCGCGTGCCGCGTCCACATCGGCCTGGGCCGAGCGCACGCGGTACTCAAAGGTCTCCGGGTCAATCTGCGCAATCAACTGCCCGGCCTTGACTTCGGAATTGAAATCCACGTACAGGTCCCGAATCTGGCCCGACACCTGCGTGCCCACTGAGACCTGCGTTACCGGGTTGACCGCGCCGCTGGCCGACACCGTTGCCTGCAGGGAGCCGCGCTCGATCTTGGCGGTGCGGTACTGCACGGAGTTAGCATCGGCACGCTGGCTGAACCACCAGGCGCCAGCGCCCACCACGATCAACCCCAGGGCGGCGGCGGCATAGTACGATTTCTTCATCGGCAGATTGTAGAAAGCCGCGGCCCTTGCCGCATTTCCGGCAGGTAAAGACGACGTCCCTGCGGATTGCCGCGTCACGGCGGGGCCGACCCGGCGAGACGCTGGTACAGGGCATCGGTTGGCAGGTTCAGGGTTCGTGCGACGCGCAGTCACCCCAGTACTTGAAACTGGCGAACTTGCCCCAGTCGGGTGAGGAGATGGAGCCCTGTCTGAAGCGCACTGTCTTGCCAGGTGCCAGCTTCTTCTGGAAGTACTCGTCGGGTTCGATGTAGTTGGTCTCCAGCAGCTTGCCAGCGGCGTCGTACATGCCCAAGATGATCTTCGGCGAGCGGCAGCCGACCTTTCCGCTGTTGCGCAGGACGCCGGTCAGCTCGTGGTAACCCATCGAATCGGCCTTGTCCTTGAAGTCATCCACCGCAATAGTTGGTGGCGCGCCCTCGCACTGGCGAGCCGAAACCCTGATCTCGTGCTTGCTTGGCGCGCCGCCAGACAGGCTCTTGCGGTCGCGCAGGTAGGTAAACACCGCCACCTCACCAGGGGGCAGCCACTCGCGGGTGGCCACCGTCCCATCGGTGGCCTCTTGACCCAGGCCGGCCTTGGTTTCAGTGACGATGGACTTCACGCCAACGGGCTTGCCGGCGGCGTCCATCAGGAACACCTCAACCCGGGGCGCGCACACGGTCTGTGCGGTGTGGTTCTTGATTTCGCCCGAAATGCGCACAAAGCCATCGGCGTTGTACACCACTACGCCCGGCTGCAGGCTCAAATCGGCGGCACTGGCGGCACCAGCGGCACCGGCACACATCAGGCATACCACCCCCATCCATCCAAGTGTTCGACCTCGTTGATTGACCATTGCCTTCTGCTCCATAGTAAGAAAGAAAACCAAGCAAGCACGGCGCCGCAGGACAGTGCAGGCGAGCCGCAGCGATTATGGCGAAGATAAGCGGCAAGCGGCCATGAACAAATACACACAACCGCCACCGAACAACTGCCACGGGTGAACATCCGCCGGATATTTTCCCCGGGCCAACACATGCAGTTCAAGGGCCCGCCGTGAGATCTTGCGCCTTCGCCTGCCACACTCCGAGGCTCACCGGGCAATACGTCCCCACCAGCCTAATGGCGGCGGATCTCGGCGGCGCGAAACTCGCGTGCAGCGTCACCGTGGCGCAGTTGGCCTCGCTCGGCGTGGCCTGGGCGCTCACGCTGGGCAAGTGGGGATAGCGCGAGTCCTCCACATACGTCCGCGCCTGGGCCTGCAGCCCCAGCGCCTGGGTCAAGGCGATCAGCACGCTGTTGTGCGCGACTTGCGCCATGCCAATCTCGTTGAGCTTGGTGACCAGTTCCTGGTGAGACGCCGGGGTCAGTTGAGGACTCAAGGGTGTCACGGCAAACACGGCGGTTGACGCACACAAACCGAACACGGTCGCCGCACGGGCAAAGGGCTTGCCACGCACGCCACGCGGCATCGAACGTGTTCCCGACATCGCCGTGGTCCCAAAATGCTGTGCACGCTGAAGCTGGCTTGAAGGTGTTTTAGCGATTGAGCAACACCATGGTGATGAAGAACATCACCAGGCCTGTCAGCGTTGCTGCCAGGCCCAGCGCAATCAGCGACCATGTCGGCGCGCTTGCGCCACCCCACGCCTGGGCCAGCGTGCGATAGACCCAAACCGAGAGCGCAATCATCAGCAGGTCGATCGCGCCATAGATCAACAAGCCATTGCCGGCCTGCCGCGCCGATAGCTTTTCGGTGATGCCAGCGACCACGGCCGCGCATAGAAACAATGCCACGGCCTCCATGGCGATGGCTGCAAAGAAGGCTCTAATCATGTGGCGCTGGCGGTCGATTTCACGGAACTGGTGTGAGGACGCATTATCGCAACCGCAAACAAGTCCAAAGCCAAAGCGCGGACATCAGGCAGGCTGTCAAACCAATTCCGGCGCCAGCAGGACCGGCGGGAAGTCTCTATCATCTGCGCGATGCAACGCAGGCACTACCTCATCCTCCAAGCCAGTTTACTCGCGGACACGGTCATGGCCGATACGCCCAAGGTTCAAACGCTCGACCAGGCCCTGCATTGGCTCGATCGGCTGGAGCAGGCCAAGGACGCGCGCAGCACCAGTGTCTGGAAGCTGCGCGCCGTGCTGGAGCACCTGGCCCAGAGCATCGAGATGAGCATGGACGGCTATCCCGAACTCAAAAGCGTGCTGTTCCAAAAGACCGCCGGCGCCATGGCCTTTGCCTTCTTTGGTCTGCGTGGTCGCATGAGCCATGGCCTGACCGAACCGATTCCGGGCGCCCCGGCCCTGCCCCAACTGGATGACTGGAAACCCGGCGCGGTGCGGCTGCGCGCCGCGATCACGCGTTTTCAGGCGCACACCGGCGCGCTCAAACCCCACTTTGCCTACGGCGTGTTGAGCAAAGGTGAGTTTGCCCTGGCGCACGCCCTGCACATTGCCAACCACCAGGACGAGATCGTCGTCGTCTGATCGGGCCAGCATCGTCAGCATGGCCATCCCCCTTCCTCCCAACGAACACCTGACTCGGCTGCTGGGGCGCACCGCGGCGCGCGACCATGCCGCGTTCAAGGAGCTGTACGACTTGACCTCGGCGCATCTGTTTGGCGTGGCGCTACGTATAGTGAACCGAAGGGAGCGTGCCGAAGAGGTGCTGCAGGAAGCCTATGTCAACGTCTGGAACCAAGCCGGCAGCTATGCGGCAGGACTGTCGGCGCCGATGACCTGGCTGACCAGCGTGGTGCGCAACAAGGCGCTGGACTGGCTGCGCAACCTCAAACGAGCCGACGAATCAACGGTGGTGCTGATCGACGAAACAGGAGAAAACTACTTGGACCAGATGGCCGACCCGCGTGCCGACCCGCAGGAACTGTTGTCACAGGCGACCGACGGTCTGCGCCTGCGCCACTGCCTGGGCACGCTGGACGCGCCGCAACGCCAAAGCCTGGCACTGGCCTATTACGACGGTCTGTCGCACAGTGAGTTGGCGGCCCACTTGAACGCGCCGCTGGGCACCGTCAAGGCCTGGGTGCGCCGGGGCCTGGACAAATTGAAGCAGTGCCTGGAACACGCGGGCACGGCTGCGGCCAAGCGCTGAGTCAACCATGAACTACGAACGCGCGCCTTTGCTCGACCAACTGGCCGGTGCCTACGTGCTGGGCACCTTGAGCGCGCGCGCACGCCGCCGCTTTGGCGTGCTGCTGGATCGCTCCGCTGCCGCTCAGCGCGCCGTCGCCCAATGGAACGACCACCTCGCGCCGCTGAACAACTCCATCACCCCGGTAGCGCCTCGGCCCCAGGTGTGGCAGGCCGTTGCGCAAAGTACCCAGCCCATACCGGGCCGCATCTCGTGGCTGCAGCGGCTCGACGCCAGCCTGTCGGGCTGGTTCAAGCCCGCGCTGGCCTTCAGCCTGGGGCTGATGCTGACGGTCGGACTCGTGCAGCAAGCGCCACAAACCCTGGGGCTGGCCCCGATCCCGACCAAATCGGCGCCCAGCTACGTCGGCCTGTTGACCAACGCCCAAGGCGAGCCCGTGCTGGCCGCCACATCTTTGCGACGCGGCTCGGTGCTGACCGTCAGACTGCTCAAGCCGCTCGACATCCCCCCTGGCCAGGTCGCCGTGTTGTGGGCCCTGCCGGTCGAAGGCACGCCCATCGCCGTCAGCACCGTACCGGCCAGCGGCAAGGTTGACATCGCGCTGGGCGCGCCGTCGGAGGTCTTGTTCTCCAAGGTATCGCGCCTGGCGGTCAGTTTTGAGGCCAACGCCCAGACCACCGCACCGAGCGGCCCCTATGTCATCAGCGGGCACTGCGTCAAGCTCTGGTAATTCTTTTTGCCCGGAACTGCGTCCAGTCGCGCACCCCATGCGTATATGACAGCACGAGACGACATCACCCCGATGATCCGGCTCGTTTTGATGTTCAACTTTTGTGGAGAAAATGATGATCCGTAACTTCAAGCTTGCTCTGATTGCCCTGACCTTCTGCTCCGTCGCCGGTGCCGCCACGACCATGGAAAAAGACGGCGTACTGCGCGACGAGAGCGGCCGCACGCTGTATCTGTTTGCCAAGGACGAGGCGGGCAAGAGCAATTGTTATGACACCTGCCTGGCCAAGTGGCCAGCCTTCGTGGCCAAGGCGGACGC
Source organism: Candidatus Rhodoferax odensensis (assembly GCA_016718405.1). Classification (GTDB taxonomy): domain Bacteria; phylum Pseudomonadota; class Gammaproteobacteria; order Burkholderiales; family Burkholderiaceae_C; genus Rhodoferax_D; species Rhodoferax_D odensensis. Next base: position 156,609 of record JADKDJ010000005.1, on the reverse strand, counting down.
CAAGCCCAGCGGCGACCTGACCGTGGTGACCCGCAACGACGGCAGCAAGCAATGGGCCTTGAAAGGTAAACCCCTGTACTACTTTGCGGGCGACGCCAAGGCCGGCGACATCAATGGTGACGGCATGGGCGGCGTCTGGGCGGTGATCCGCAGCGGCGCCCCCGCCGCCAAGACTGGGGCGTCCACCTACTGAGCGGGCGCATTTGGCGCGCCAGGCAGGCCATTCGCGGCGCGTTGGAGCGACTTGGTCCCAAAGCGCTGGTTGGCGCCGACGGTGGCGGGCACAGTACGCCCATCTTTCACCCACCCGAGGTCGCCGTCATGTTGAACCAAATCGTCTCTCACATCCCTGTCTGGGTCTGGCCCCTGCTGCTGGCCCTTTTATGGCTGGGCCTGAGCCAGTCCGTAACCCGCAACGTCACGCTCCGGCGCATCACCATCATGCCGCTGGTCATGACCAGCCTGTCGCTGCTGGGCACCGTGGGCGCCTTCGGTGCCAGCTCCGGCGTGCTGGCGGTCTGGCTGGTCGGCGCCGCCGTGAGCGCCACCCTGGTGCTGCAGCAGCCGCTGTCGGACCAGACCCGCTACGACAGCTGGACGCAGCGCTTCACCTTGCCAGGAAGCTGGGTGCCGCTGCTGCTGATCCTAGGCATCTTCGTCACCAAATTCGCCGTCGGGGCCGCCACGGGGCTGCAACCCGGCCTGCGGGGCAACACCGAGTTCAGCCTGGGCGTAGCGGCCGTCTACGGCGCGTTCAGCGGGGTCTTTCTGGCGCGCTCGGGGCGACTGTGGCGCTTGGCCCACGGCGCTGAGGGCGGCCATCGTTATATAGTCACGCCCTGAAGCGTTGCGATTTGCCGACGCCCCCACTGATTGTCCGGAGTTGAACATGCCAACCACCCTTAGCCCCGAACAGATTGAGCGCCTTGCGCAAAGGCGCGCGGCACGCAAGATGGGCTGGTACATCCATGCGCTGATTTTTCTGGTCGTCAATACCGGACTGGCCCTGTTCTCCAGCTTCACCGGACGGCACTGGGCGGTCTTTCCGGCCTTTGGCTGGGGCTTGGGGCTGCTGGTCCACGGCCTGGTGGTGTTCGTGGCACCTCCCGGCAGCAGTTTTCGGGAGCGGCTGGTGCAGCAGGAACGCGACCGGCTGAAGCGCGAACAGGATCACCCGTGAATACCGTCACCCCTGGCGTGGCGCGGCACAAGCTGTTGGTCGCGATTCAAAGCGGCCTGCTGCCCGTGCTGGTGATCAACACCGTGATTGCGCTAGGCCTGACAGCCTTTTCCGGTGCCGCATTCGAACAGCAGATGGTCTACTCACACTGCATCGGTGCGAGCATATGGGTGGTCATCCAGCTATTCGTGAACTGGTCGATCAAAGACCACGCCCGTCAATGGCGAAGGCTGTTTGTGATCGTCCCGCTGGGTGTCACGGTCGGCTACGCCATAGGTATGACCATTGGCTCCTGGCTGCTGAACCACCCAACGATGGCGGTCGCGGCGGTTCTGGCTGCCGACCCGCGCCAGACCCTGGGAATGCTGCTCATGAGCCTGAGCGCCGGCGGCGCCATGACCTACTACTTCATGAGCCGCGAGCAACTTGCCACGGCCCGCGAGGAGTCCGCGCGCAGCACCGCGCAAGCCGAAGCGGCGCAACGCCACGCCACCGAGGCGCAGCTCAAACTGCTGGAGACCCAGTTGGAGCCGCACATGCTGTTCAATACGCTGGCCAACCTGCGCGCGCTGATTGGTGTCGACCCACGCCGCGCCCAGGACATGCTCGATCGGTTGGTGGCTTACCTGCGGGCCACTCTGGCGGCCTCTCGCGCAAGCACCTATTCCCTGGGTGCCGAATTCGAGCGTCTCAACGACTACCTGGAGCTGATGCGCGTGCGCATGGGCGAACGGCTGCAATTTGCGCTGGTCCTACCGGCTGAGCTGGTTGCGCAACAGGTACCACCGCTGCTGCTGCAGGCGCTGGTGGAAAACAGCATCAAGCACGGCCTTGAGCCCAGCGTGCAGGGCGGGCGCATCGACATCCGGGCCGCAAGCACCGGCGACCAGCTGACGCTGCAAGTGCAGGACAGTGGCGTCGGCCTGCAGGCCGCGGCCGAAACACTCAGCCCCGCCGGCAGCGGCTTTGGTCTGTCCCAAGTCAGGGACCGCCTGCAAGCCAGCTATGGCGCGCGGGCCACGCTGACGGTGGCCGACGCAGCCGGTGGCGGCACCCTCGTCACGCTCACCCTTCCCCTCACGCCATGACCAAAACCCACGCCCCCACCGCCCTGATCGCCGAAGACGAAGCCCTGCTGGCCGCGGCCCTTAAAGCTGAGCTGGCCGCGCTATGGCCCGAGTTGCGCGTCGTCGCCAGCGTGGGCGACGGCGCCGCTGCCGTGGCGCAAGCGCTCAGCACCCAGCCCGACGTGCTGTTCTTCGACATTCGCATGCCGGGCATGAGCGGCATCGAAGCCGCCGCCGCCCTGGCCGACGCCTGGGTCACCCAAGGGCCTGGTGCCAAGCCATTTCCCGCATTGGTGTTCGTCACCGCCTACGATCAGTACGCGGTGGCTGCCTTCGAGGCGCAGGCGATAGACTACCTGCTCAAGCCAGTGCAGGCCGACCGCCTGCAAAAGACAGTATCCAAACTGCAGCTAGCCCTTTCCAACCGGTCGCAGCCCGCTATCGATTTCGAAGCAACGATGGGGAAACTACGCGCCCTGCTGGGCGGCGCACCAGAACCAGCGGCAGCGGCGCCGCTAAAGGTGATCCAAGCCAGCGTGACCAGCGCGCACGGCAGCACCATTCACATGGTGCCGATTGACGACGTGCTGTACTTCGAAGCCGCCGACAAATACGTGCGCGTGTTGACTGCCAGTCGCGAGTACTTGATCCGCACCCCCTTGAAGGAACTGCTGACCCAGCTCGACCCGCAACTGTTCTGGCAAATTCACCGTGGCACGGTGGTACGCGCCCAGGCCATCAGCAGCGTGACGCGCGACGAGGCCGGCAAGACCAGCCTGAACCTGCGCGGTATCCCGGACAAGCTGGTGGTGAGCCGGCTATTTGGCCACCTGTTCAAGGCAATGTAGGCGCGTGGCGACAAATCAGTTTGGCGGCAAGGGCCAACGCGCATACTTCCTCTCCAGTGCCCTGCTGGTCCCGTCACGAACCATGCCTTCGAGTGTGGCATTGAGCTTGTCCGTCAGCGCGGTGGACACACTCGGGTTGCAGGCCAGGTACAAATCGACCTTGTGAAATGACAGCACCGGCACGATCTTGTCGGTCCAGCCGTTTTGCGAGATCAGCAAGGCACCACGCACCAGACTGGCAGCCCACAGATCGATCCGGTTCAACAGCAACTTGCGTGGGTTGGACAAATCATCCGACACACTCTCGACCCGAAAACCCCGACTGCGAAAGTACTCGTCACGCGCATCGCCGTGGTAGGTTCCGATCAGCAAAGAGCGCGCCTCCTCGATGTTCTGCAGCTTGAGATTGCGCTCGGCATTACCGTACAGAATCCACTCAGCAGCCCCGACCGGACCGATCCACTTGAACAGCACTTCACGCTCAGGCGTGCGGGTGGTGGTGAAGACGCAGGTATCGGCCTCTTTCAAGGCCATGTTGTAGGCACGCGCCCAGGGCAACAGCTCCATCGTGACGGTGACCTTGGCGCGGGCCATCATCTCCGTGATCTGCTCGGTCGAACGGCCCACGATCTTGTCGCCCTCCAGCATGTTGAAAGGGGGCGAGACCTCGGTTGTCAGACGCAAAGTAGTGGCCTGCGCCGATACGCCAAGCAATGCCACCAGTGTGGCCGCCACGGACCCTATCCAACGAGACTGCATTTTCATGACCGCACCCCATATCGAAGCACTCAGGGACACCTCAGTATGCCTCAAGCACAAGCGTCGCCACAGGTCTCCTCGCCATGATTCGTCGCCGCAATCGGCAGGGCAAATGGCTCTCCGCGGAGCAACAGCGTGGCCTTGTCAACCGGCTGCGCAAGACCGTACAAATGGCCCTGCCCAACGTCACAGTGCTCGGCCTCCAGCAGCTGCGCCTGCGCCTGCGACTCCACCCCTTCGGCGACCACCTTCAGATCCAGGCCGTGCGCCAGCGCGATGGTGGCACGCACGATGGCCAGATCATCTCGATTGGTCGCGATGTCGGTGACAAACGAGCGGTCGATCTTGATCTCGTCAACTGGAAAGCGCCTGAGGTGGCTAAGCGACGAGTAGCCGGTCCCAAAATCATCCAGAGCCAGGCCTACGCCCAGCGTGCGGATGGTCCGCAGCAGCCCGATCACCTGATCCGCGTCCGACATGGCGGTGGTCTCGGTGATCTCCAGCCGCAGCAGCGCCGGCGCAATGCCGGTCTCGCGCAGGGCATGGCGGATAACCGCCACGATGTCATGGTTCAGACACTGGCGCGCCGATACGTTGACCGCCACCGGCACCGGCTGCAGGCCCGCCGCCACCCAGCGAGCCACTTGCCGTGCCGCCTCCAACATCGCCCAGGCCCCCATGTCGACAATCAGACCGGAGCTTTCGGCCACGGCAATGAAGTCGCTGGGCATCAGCAAGCGCTCAGGCGTGCGCTGCCAGCGCATCAGGGCCTCCATCCCGACCAGGCCGCGGCCAGGCAGCGCGAACTGGGGCTGGTAGTGCAACACAAAGAGGTTCTCCCGCAGACCCTGGCGCAGGTCGATCTCCAGCGCCAGCCGGGCGTGCAGACTGGTGTTGATGTCGTCCGACCAGAAGTGAAAACAGGCCTGCGGCTGGGCCTTGGCCCGGTACATCGCCATGTCCGCCTTGGCCAGCAGCTCATCCATGTCCACGCCGTCCTGCGGCGACATCACCACGCCGACGCTACCCGCGCTGGGCAAGCGTACATGACCGAAGGCCTCACCGAGCTCGACATCCTGGGTCAACACCTCGACCACCTTGGCCGCCGCCGTGGCGGCGCCACCCTGATCGACCAGGTCTTCCAGCACCACCACAAACTCGTCGCCGCCCCAGCGTGCCACCGTGTCTGTGTCACGGCAGAGCTGGCGCAGTCGGCGCGCCACCACCTTGAGAACCTCGTCGCCGGTGCGGTGACCCAGGCTGTCGTTGATGTGTTTGAAGCGGTCCAGGTCAAGAAACAGGATCGCCGCGCTATTGCCATGACGCTGCGAACGCGCCAACGCCAGGCCCAGGCGCTGCTGCAGCAGCACCCGATTGGGCAGGCCGGTCAAGGCGTCGTGGGTGGCTGCGTGATCAAGCTCCAGCGCCGCCGCCATCGAGTCGGTCTGGTCGGCAAGCACGATCACCGCGCCATCGAGCTGGCCATCCGGCCCCAACAACGGGCTGACGGACCCGCCCAGCGATCGGCCACCCTGGGTATCCAAGAACAGTTGTAGCGGCAGCTCGACACGGCGCCTTTGAACCAGGCATTCGTTCACAGCCAGTTCCAGCCGGTCCATGCTGTCGCTCTCCAAGGGATAGGCCTCGCGCAGTGTCAGTCCAACCATCTGGGCGATACCCGCCTGCGCCAGCACAGTGGGATTGGCAAAACGGATCGTGCGTGATCGCGCATCCAGGGTGATCACCGCGTCGCCAATGGCCTGCAGCGTGGCGTGCACATGCTGACGCGAGCGCAGCAACTGGCGGCGCGCGCGCTGCAAGCGGGTGCCCAGCATCGCCAGCAGGGCAACGCAAAGCGTGAGCGTCGACGCGGCCGGGCCAAACCAAAGGCCAGTGGCATGCAGCAGGGCGGCGCTGGCCAGCAGTGGAACGCTCAGGTGAGCCAGCGCCCACAAGGCCTTTCGACCGTCCCAGCGCGGCCACAGCGCCAGACTGCCCAGCAGCACCAGCCCCAACAGCGCGGACGACCAGGGGCTGAGACCTTGCATCAGGGTCCGCTGCGCCAGGGCCGCGTAGGCGTGCGCATGGAACACCACGGCGGGCATGGTGGAGCGTGACCCACTCAGCGGTGTCACCAGCTCGCCACCCAAGCCAGTTGCCGTCACGCCTACAAAGACTGCCCGATCACGCGCCAGCGAAAGTTGCCGAGGGTCCCGCAGCACACTGGCGAAGGACAGCGTCGGCAATCCCTGCATACCCGGCAGCAGCACTTCATGATCGCGCACCCAACTGCCGGGGGCATTGGCCTTGGGCAGGATGGCGCGGCGGCCCGGCACGGACTCGAGCGTCAAGCTCGGGTCCAGCAGTTGGCGCACACCCAGCGCCAGCGCAGGTAGTTCAGCGCGGGAGACGCCCGCTCGCAAATACAGGCGACGGGCCTGACCATCGAGGTCCACTTCCACATCAACATGGCCCAGACGGACGCCCGCTTTGTCGCCCAGCCAGTCGCCATTGTCCGACAAGGCTTCAACACGCGTCGGGTCCAGTGTCCCTGGCACGGGTGCCACCGGCAGCACCACCCGTGCACTGCGGGCCATCGCCGCCGACAGGGCAGCATCGCCAGCCGGATCATTGGCGTCGGCTTCGCTGAACAACACCGTCAGGCCCACGGCGGCGGCGCCGGCCTCGTGCAGACGGTCGATCATTTCTGCGTGACGGGCACGTGGCCATGGCCAACGGCCGAGCTCGGCCAGGCTGGCGTCGTCAATGGCAATCACCACCGGCGACTGGGTCCACGCGGGTGACCTGGGCAGCAACAAGTCGTAAGCCAGCAAGTCCAGGCGAGCCAACCACGCCGGGGTGAACGCCAGCAGCGCCAACAGCGTCACAAGCCCGGTCAGCCACCAAGTCGCGCACCCCACGGCGCGGCGCCAGCGGCGTGACCCGGTCACGGCAGTAGGCAACGCGATGGGCACGGCGTGCACCTGCGACTTCAGAATAAGCCCAGCAGCGGGAGCAGCAACAGCAACGCCCACCAGGGTTGCCGCGACGCCTCGGGCGCCACAAAGCGTTGGGTACCGCCCCACGGTCCGGTGTAGCCATCTGCGCCGATCGCCTGCACCCGCACCTGGTGTTCACCTGGGGTCAGCTCGGTCATTCGATGCTGCGGCGACTCGCTCAGCAGGTCCACCAGGGGCGCAGAGAACGTGTCATCTCGCGCCACCTGCAAACGGTAACGAGCGGCTTGTGGCTGTGCGCTCCAACGCAGGGTGAGGGCACCATCGCTGACCTCGGCTGGCTCCACGCCGGGGCCTGGCAACACGCGCCGAAACTCCTGCGCGTCGCCCCACGGGCCTTGGCCCTTCTGCGGATCAATCGCCGCCACGCGCCAGCGGTAGCGACCGGCAGGCAGGTCCAGCTGGGGGGCTGGACTGTGACCACCGGCCACGCTTTGTTCGTCCACAATGTCGCCACTGACGGAGTCCATCACCTGAAGTAGGTAGCGCCATGTTGGCTCAGCCTGAGTCCAGCGGAACAGCGGGCGCGCCGCCTCGGTGACCGCCTGCGATGTGGGTGCGATCAGCAGAGGTGGCTCGGGCCGCGCATGGACTACCAAGGTACGCTGGGCGGACAAACCCTCCAGGCCGTGTGCGTCGGTAGCCCTCACGCGCATGACATAGGTGCCATCGGGCACGTCACGCGCGCGCAGCCTGGGCGAAGTGCTGACTTCGTCCGACACCGCCACATTGAAGTTGGCGTCCGGCGCGAGCTGGGTGCGGTAGGCGGTGGCGCCGCTGAGCGTGAGCAGCGGCAGGTCAATCGGCAAGCGCTGCACCCGCTCGGGCACGCCATCCAGACTGGGCGCACCCAACAGCGGCATCGGTGGCGTCGGCGATTGACCACCTTCGACCACACTGCCCTGGCCACCCTCGGCTCTGATCTGGCCCTGCGCATTGGTCAGGCTGACCGCGCCGCTGAGCACCTCGGTGCGCGCCTTGGAGCCGTGGGTGTGCAGTCGAAAGTCCGTACCCCGCACCGCCGCCACGGCGGCCGGCGTGCGAATCTCAAAGCGCCCACCCGACTCGCCCAGCGGTGTGACCTGGTTCTCAAGGCTGCCCGCCAGCAAGACCAGCTCGACCAGGCTGACTTTGCCCAGCGCGCGCTGCTGAGCCTGCGCCAGGCGCAGTTCTGAATCGCGACGCAGCAGCACTCGCGATCCATCGGCAAACCCCAAGGTGGCGCTGCCGGTGGCGCCAGTTCGCAACACCGATTGCACGGCCATTAGCTCCCCCGGCACGGCGAGGCGCGCCGGACTGGCACCCTGTACCATCGCGGTCTCGCCATACACAGCCAGCAGGCGCACTTCGGCAGACTGCAGCTTGAGCCAGGCGTGCGGAATGCGCAGCCGCGTCCCGGGCATCATGCGGTGTTCGTCGGGGACTTGATTGAGTTCGAGCAGGCGGGCACTGAGCGCCGGCCGTTTCAGATACCGCTGCGCCAGATTCCAGGGATGGTCGCCGGGTTGAACCGTGTAAATGAAGTCAGCCGCCTGCGCGCCATGCAACACAAACAGCAGCGTCATGGTCAAGCCGAGGCGCGACGCCGCGCGCAGAAGACCGACAACCGGCAATGCCACCACGGTGCTGTTCATCATGCTCGCTCCCTGCAAGATCTTGTGACCAAATGATAACGACTTACGACTCGCCGCGCCAATGACCGCACAATAGCGAAACCGCAACCAGTTGCCACCCAGAATGACGCCCCGCCTCGCACCGCCACTATCCCAGCCCGGAATGCCTTGCATGACCCGGGCGATGGGGGCACTTGCTTGCCTTCTCGCGGCCGGATCGATTGGCGCACAAACCCCAGACACTGCCAGTACGCCCGATACCAAGGTGTACAAGTACCTGAACGGTGGCATCGCCTCCTTCTCCGACGTGCCGCCACGCCGCGGCGCCTACATCGTGTGGAGCCCCTCGTGCTACGCCTGCAACCTCAACTCCACTATCAACTGGCACGCCACCAAGTTGCATACGCAGGCCTACGGCGAGGCCATCGACGCGGCGGCCAAGGCGCATGACCTGGACCCGGCCCTGGTGCGCGCGGTGATTCATGCCGAATCCGGCTTCAACCCGAAAGCGCGCTCACACAAAGGCGCGGTGGGACTGATGCAACTGATGCCCGCCACCGCGCGCGAAGTCGGCGTGCGCGACGCCCGCGTGCCCAGCCACAATATCCGTGGCGGCACACAATACCTGGCCAGCCTGCTGGCGCAATTTCGCGGCGACGTGACGCTGGCCGCCGCCGCCTACAACGCCGGCCCGGCGGCCGTGGCCAAGTACGCCGGCATACCGCCCTACGCCGAGACCCAGGTTTACGTGCAACGCGTGAAGATTTTGCACCGCCGCTACCGCGAGCAGCCCCAGGGCTGAGCCACCGGATTGCTTGGAACCGATTCGGGCCGTCTTCCATATTCGCGATGATCAGCGTCGCAGGCGTGGTGGCGTCTGTATGCCGGCCCCCCCAGAGTGACTTCAGAAACTCATCAACCAAGAGTCACCGCATGCTCAAAACCTACCACGGCAGTTGTCACTGTGGTGCCGTTCAGTTCGAGGCGGACATTGACCTCACGCAGAATACCTATCGCTGCAACTGCACCATCTGCCGGCGCACGCGATTTTGGCCTGCGGTAGCAAGAGAGGGTGGCTTTCGGCTACTGGCCGGCGAATCGGAGTTGACACCCTACCTCTTCAACACGAAGAAGAACCAACACTACTTTTGCAAGCACTGCGGCGTCCGGCCCTTTGGCATCGGTACCGAGACGCCTATTGGCAGGATGTACGGTGTCAATCTCGGGTGCCTGAACGACGTGTCCGACGAAGAGCTTTCACGAGCCCCCATCACCTATGTCAACGGCCGCGACGATCAGTGGCAGAGTGCGCCTGAGTTCTTCCGCCATCTGTAGTGCGGGCGGCCATGTCCAATCTGTGCAAGCGCCCCATCCCGGGTAGAACCGATCAAGCGCCAAACAGCGCACGAATCCAGACCCACTCCATCAGCACCAACGGCGACCACGCCAACAGCAGACCACCCGTGGCGCGCAGCGAGCGTCCGGTCGAGCACAAGCGCGTGATCAGATAGGCCGAAAACGAGCCGCCCAACGCCAGCAGCACGACGCGCGCGGCAGGCACCCAGGCCAGCGACACACCCTCGGCCTTCAGGTGCCCCAGAGTCAGCATGGACAGTCCCAGGAACACCCCGACACCGGCCATGGGCACCAGGGCCAATGACAGTCGCTGCCAAGTAACGGCGGGGCTGTCGAGCACGCGCGCGGCCAGCCACAGCAACAGCCACAAGGCCAGCCCCAGCGCGCCACCGCCGACCATGATGAAGGCCAGGATGCACAAGCCATCGAGCCAGGTGAACACATCGTTCGACTGCGGATAGTGCGTCAACAGCCACCACGGCGCGTTGTCTTTCAGCAAGGCGGTGTAGTCATGTTCGATCAACCAGTTGGCCAGCGTCGTCTTGATGGCCAGAAGGCGCTTGCTCGATGACCACATGAACGCCGTCGTGGCAATGCCCATCACCCCCACCAGCAGCGTCAGCGCTTCCTCGGTCTTGACCTGGCGCGCGCGGGTGTTCAGGATTTCCCTGGCCGGTGAGCGCAACGCCAGCGTCACCGCGCCGTGCTCGCCACTGCAGCGGCCGCAGGCGTGGCAGGCTGACGCACTCTGCATGTGGGCAATGTTGATGAGTGGCGCGCAGTTGACGGCTGTTGCGCGCAGGGCGTCGCGTTTCCAGCGCGCCTCGTCCACCGCGAAGTGCAGCGGGGCGATCTTGGCCAACAAGCCGAACACGCCGTTGGCCGGGCACAGGTAACGGCACCAGACGCGGCTGCCCCGGCCGTACACCAGCCCGACCGCCACCGCCGCAACGGTGGAGCCGCCCAGCACCAGCAGGGCCGCCTGCGGGTACTCGTAGACACTGACCAACTGGCCGTAGACCGTGGTGCAGACAAAGGCGGTGAACGGCCAGCCGCGCCAGCGCAGCCAGCGTGGAATGGCGCGCCCCAGGCCGTGGCGGCTGGCCAGTTCGGTCAGTGCGCCTTCCGGGCAGAACACGCCGCACCAGACCCGCCCGAGCAGCATGGTGGCCAGCATCACGAATGGCCACCAGATGCCCCAGAACAGAAACTGCGCAAACAAACGCAGATTGTCCAGAATGCGCGCATCCTCGGGTGGCAGCGGCAGAGTGGCGGGCACGATGACAAGAAACGCGTAGACCACCACCACCAGCCATTGCGTGGCCCGGATCACGCGCTGGTGGCGCCGCATGGCCTGACCCAGGCGCGCCAGCAGGCCCTCCGGGCCACTCGCGGCGCTCGGGCTTCTGACCAGGGTGATCGGAATGCTACGCATGGCGGCGCGGCACTCGCCCTTAGAAGGTGAATTGGCTGCGCAGGCCCACCACACGCTGGCTGCGGGCGTCGGCATCACCACCGGGGCTGCTCATCCACTGCAGGCTGGGCGAGAGTTCGAACTGCTTGCCAACGCGAAAGCGGTAGTACAGCTCGGCCACGCGCTCGTTGCCCGCGCGTGTCCCGGCCACGGCCTGGAAGTCGCGGTAGGCGTCGCTGGTGCGCAACCAGCCCAAGCCCAGGCCCAGGCTGTCGCCGCCCCGGCTCCAATACGAACCATTGGCCTCGGCCCCCACCGTGAGCGCGCGGTCAAACGCGACGCTGCCTTTGGACTGGCTGCCAAAGCGGGCAAACAGTGTCAGACCGTCGCCCACGCGCTGGTCCACCGACACGCCCCAGCCGACGTGGCGCTGCGGCGCTGTCTGCGCCGGGTCGAAGTGGACGCCCTGCGCGTTACTCCAGGCGTAAGCGCGGTAGTTGCCCATCAGCCCGCCAAAGAAGCGGCGGGCGGTTTCGGCCTGCAGCATCACCAGTGGTGCTCCCAGGCTGCGCTGGAAAGACGCACCCTTCTCGCCCGCGCCGAACACGCCCAGCGACAGACGCCAGCTCTCCAGTTTGTTGGACGTGTCGAGCAAGGACACACGCAGGCCCGGCGCGAAGCCGTTGGCATCCACGCCGATGTCGCCACCCGCGTCGAGCAAGGGGTTGTGCACGAACACCGAGTTGAGGAATTGCCGGGTCTCGTCGCCCGCCACCGCGTTTTGGTCAAAGAATACAAACGGATCGATCTTGCCGACGGTGATCTCCAGCTTCTGCTTGGATTGGGGCTTGAAGCCGCCCCACGGCAGCGCGATGTCAGCCTGGTACCAGGCCTGAGCCAGCAGCGCCACCGAATCATCCGCACGCAGGCCACCCCCAAGCTGGAAGCCGATGGCATTGGGGTTGGAGAAACTGGTGAGCCCATTCAAGCCACTGCCCTGACCCAGGCGAACCTGGGCAAACAGGGACTGGTCCACGTCGCCGATGGACTCCAGCGGCAGGCTCACCGTGGCGTCGGCGCGGTAACCCAGTTGCTTGTCGGTGGGCGTCACGCCCAACGAGCGCTGCGCCACCATGCTCAGGCTCAGGCCACCCGTGATGCCATCGAGCGCGCTGAGCTTGGCCACCGGGGCAGACAGCGCGGCCGCCTGCGTCTCCACGGCCTTGAGGCGAGCACTCAAGGCGGGCTCGTGCTCGCTGATGGTCTCGGTCTCCAAGCTCTTGTTCAATTGCGTCTGCTGCTGTTCCAACGCCTGTATGCGCTTCTCCAGTGCCGACGCACCCGCAGAGGGCGATGTCACCGGGGCCGCACGACTGGCGGCCAGCTCGCGCTGCAAGCGCGCGTTGTCCTGCTCCAGCCGCTCCAGGCGCGCACTGAGTTTGCCCAGAAGCGCCTCCAGCTCGGCATTGGTTGCCGCCTCTGCACGGCCCGACCCGAACGCGCTGATGGCCAGCGCCAGCGCCAGCGCCAAGGACTTCAGGGGAAACGGCGCTGGGCGATTAGTCACACCAGCCATGGCTCAGTACCCACCCTTCTTGCCAATGCCGACGTAGGTGAACTCATACTCCACGTCAAAGGGCTTGAACCACGGGCGCACGCCGGTCAGCCGGTCGGTATGGCGGCCAAAGTGCGCGTGCTTGTTCTCCGAAGGCGGCAAGATGGTGTACTTGACGCGGTACTTGCCAGGGCCAAACAGTTTGATGTTGTCGCCATAGTGCGGGCCATCATTGGCCACCATGGGCATGAATTCGCCCGCCACCTTCTGCGTGGTGCCGACCTTGCTCACCTCAAACTTCACCAACAGGTAGGGAATCCAGGCGCCCTCTTCAAAACCGTTGGGGTTGCCGGCCAGCGCCTTGATGTCGGCCTCGATGTGGATGTCCGACTCCTCGGCCTTCTTCATCATGCCCTCGGGCTCCATCACCACCGGCTGCAAATAGACTGCGGCGACTTCCATGCCAAAGCGTTGCTGCGGCGCGCCGATGGGGTATTCAAGTGCCTGCGCCGTCAGCGCGCCGCCAAGGGCGGCGAACAAAGCCAATTGGCGCACGGAGTGAAGAAGTTGAGGACGTGACATACGGTTTCCTTAATGAGAATGAATGTTATTTGCAAATGATAACACTTCTCATTACCGATTCAATACATCGATGCCAACATCGCGCCCGTGCGGGCGCCCTTGCGCCCCACCCCGCGCTGCGGGAGACCCTTCAGATCAAAGGGATGGGCTAACCATCGTCATTGCGAACTCCATGGCCCCGAAACACCTGGATCGCCACGGCCTGCGGCCTCGCGATGACGGCGCCGTCGCGTGCTCTGGGGCGGGTGCAAGCCCCGGTCAATTCGCGCGGTGCGCTTGCACCAGCGCCAAAAATTCAGGCGCGGGTAGCGGGCGGCTGAACAGAAAGCCCTGCATCAGGTCACAGCCCGCACCACGCAGGAAGTCCCGCTGCTGCGTCGTCTCGACGCCCTCGCCCACCGTCTGCAGGCGCAGGTTGCGCGCCAGAGCGATGATGCTGTGCACGATGGACGCGCTCTCGGCGCCCAGCGTGATGTCTTTCACAAAGGAGCGGTCAATCTTCAACTGGTCAATTGGGAAGCGTTGCAAGTAGGCCAGCGACGAATAGCCGGTGCCAAAGTCATCCACGGACATGCCCACGCCCAGCGCCTTCAGTTCGGACAGGATGCGCACCGCCTGCTCGGCGTTGTCCATCACGGCGCCCTCGGTGATTTCAAGTTTGAGCAGGCGCGCGGGCAAGCCGGCCTCGGCCAGGGCATCGCGCACAGTCTGCACCAGCTTGTCATCCCGAAACTGTCGCGTCGAGAGGTTCACCGCCATGCGCAACTCCATCCCCTGGTCGAGCCACTGGCGCGTCTGCTGGCAAGCGGTGCGCAGCACCCATTGGCCAATCGGCACGATCAGCCCGGTCTCTTCCGCCAGCGGGATGAAGTCCAGCGGCGACACCAGCGTGCCGTCACCGGCGCGCCAGCGTATCAAGGCCTCCACGTCGGTCACTTCATTGGTGCGCAAGTTCAGCAGCGGCTGGTAGTGCAGCAGCAGCTCGTCTCGCTCCACGGCGTGGCGCAGGCGCGCTTCCATTTCGAGCTTCTTCAAGGCCTGCGCGTTCATGTCGGCGGTGTAGAACCTGAAGGTGTTGCCGCCAGCCTCCTTGGCGCGGTACATGGCCGCATCGGCGTTGCGCAGCAAGGTGTCATAGTCGTCCCCGTCCTGTGGGAACAGGCTCACGCCGATGCTGGCGGACAGGCTGATCTCTCGGTCCTGCAGCGGGATCGGCAAGGCGATGTGGTGCAAAATGCGGTCGGCCAGCAGGGGCACATCCTGCGGACTGGCCAGGTCCGACAGCACCACCACGAAGTCGTCGCCCCCGATGCGGGCCAGCGTGTCACGCTCGCGCATGCTGGTGGCAAGCCGTTCGGCCACGGCTTTCAGAATGGCATCGCCAAAGGTATGGCCCAAGGCTGTCGTTGATGCGCTTGAAGTGGTCCAGGTCGAAAAACAGCAGGGCCACCGAGCGATGCTGGCGCGCCGCGAAGGCAATTGCCAGCTCAGTGCGATCCTTCAGCAGGTTGCGGCTGGCCAGGCCCGTGAGGGCGTCCTGGTTGTTCTGGCGCTCCAGTTGCTCCTCGTACTGCTTGCGCTCGGTGATGTCGTTGATGATGCCGACAAAGTGCGTGGCGTCGCCCGCCGCATTGCGCACCGGCGCAATCGTCAGCTCGTTCCAGAACAGGGTGCCGTCCTTGCGGTAGTTGCGCAAAACGGCGCTGCCCTCGCGGCGATCACGCACCGCGGCGTCAATCTCCTGCGAGCCAAGCTGCTCGGTGTCAGCGCCCATCAAGAAGCGCGCATCCCGTCCGCGCACTTCCGGCGCGCTGTAGCCGGTAATGCGCTCAAAGGCCGGGTTGACATATATCAGCGGCTCATCAGCAGACACCACTTCAGCAATCATGATGCCGTTGGCCGAGGCTTCCACGGCGCGGCTATTCAGGCGGCTGGCCTCTTCACTGGCACGCAACTGTTCCAGTGTCTGCCGGCGTTGCACCTCTTTCTCGAAGTTCAACAAGGCAAAGGCAATGTCGGTCACCATCTCGGCAACCAGCTCGTGCAACTCGCGAACAAAGAAACCGCGCTCGCCGGCAAATACCGAAAAAGTGCCCACCAGTCGTTCGCCCACGCGCAAGGGAAAGCTCGCGGCAGCGTGAAACCCGTGCTGGCGCAAATCGTCCGCGATTGGTGCCAACGCCGAGTCGGCCAGCAAATCGTTGCTCAGGTACGGATGCCCCTGCGCCAGGGCCAGCTCGGCTGGCATGCGTGGTGCGCCCGACCGACCAAGCGGCGCGAGTCGCGCAAACCATGTCGGCTCGGGGCCACTACGCGCCACCGGAACCAGTTCCCGCGTGAGCGGATCGATCCAGCCGACCCATGCCAATGCAAAGCCGCCACGCTGCACCGCGATGCGACACAACTCGTCAAACAAATGCTCCTTGTTGGGCGAGTGCACTATGGCCTGATTGGTCTCGCTCAGAGCCGCGTACAGGTGGTTCAGGCGCAGCACCTGCTGCTGCGCCTGATGCAACTCGGCCACTTGCTGCTCCAACTGGGCGCTGCGCTTTTCCAGCTTGTTCACCAGCACCTCGTTGTAGACCTTGTAACTGGCCTGTTCGCTGATCACCGGCTCGCGTACTTGCGGCTCGCGCTGCGACGCTGCGTACAGAACCTCGTCCACGCGGCTCATGAAGACATCGGGTTCAGCGGGCTTGATCAGAAAGGCGTCTGCGCCCATATCCAGCGCCAGTTGCATGTCCTTGGTCTGCGTGTAAGTGGCGGTGTACACCATGAAGGGGATGCACTTGAGGCGCTCGTCGGCCTTCCACTGCCGCAACAGCGTGTAGCCATCCATCACCGGCATCAGCAAGTCGCTGATGATCAAATCGGGCGCTTGGGCGCGCGCCAGCGACAAAGCCTGCTCCCCGTGCTCCGCTTCCTCCACCTCAAACCCGTGTCCCTGCATCAACACCCGCAGCAGGTAGCGGTTGTCTTCGCGGTCATCGACAATCAAGACGCGTTTCATGGTGCCTGCGGAACAAAACGTTCCACCTCCACAGCAAATGTGGCGGGATCAACGGGCTTTTCAATGTAGCCATTACAACCCGCCGCCAGGCAACGCTCCCGGTCGCCCGGCATGGCATAGGAAGTGACAGCAACGATGGGAATCCGCGCCAGCTTCTGATCCAGCCGCAGCGCGCGCGCCACCGCGTAGCCGTCCATACCGGGCAACTGGATGTCGAGCAGGATCAGCGCCGGATCGACCTGGCCCGCCAGCGCGATGCCGCTTGGCCCGTCCGCCGCATGCACCATCTCCCAGCCGCGCGCCTGCAGCAGAAACGAGGCCAGGTAACGGTTTTGCTCGTTGTCTTCGATCAACAGGATGCGTTTGTTCATGTTTCCTCCGCAACCACTGGAGCTTGCAGCGGCAGCGTCACCGTGAACACACTACCTTTCCCCCATTGGCTCTGGGCCTCAATCGTACCGCCCATCAGCTCGGTCAAACGGCGACAAATGGCCAGCCCCAGGCCGGTGCCCTCATGCTTGCGCGACAGCGCCGAGTCAATCTGCCGAAACGGCACAAACAAGAGGGCCATGTCCTCGGGCTTGATGCCAATGCCGCAGTCCGCCACGCTCAAACGCACCGCTGGTGCAACCGCGTGCTGTGCGTCAGGCCGAAAATCGCTCACAACTTCAGCTTGCAGTGTGACCGATCCGGCGTCGCTGAACTTGATCGCATTGCTGAGCAAATTGAGCAGCACCTGCTCGACACGGCGTTCGTCGCTCACCATCGCGCCAAGCTCGGGCGCCACTTTGACGGCCAGCGTCAGTCCCTTCTTGTCGGCCAGCGTCCCGGCAATGCTGACCACCTTCTCGATCGAGCGCGCCAGATCGAAGGGCTGGCGCGCCACAGCCAGTTCGCCGGCCTCGATCTTGGAGATGTCCAGCACATCGTTGATCAGCGCCAGCAGGTGGCGCGCGCTGTCACGCACCATGCCGAGCTGCTTGCCCTGCTCGGCATTGAGCGGCCCGGCCAGCCCTTGCAGCAAGATACCGGTGAAGCCGATGATCGAGTTCAGCGGTGTGCGCAGCTCATGGCTCATGGTGGCCAGGAAGGCGGACTTGACCTGGTCCGCCGCCTCCGCGCGATGCTTTGCATCGAGCAGTTCGACATTGGTCTGTGCCAATTGCTCGGTGCGGTCCATCACGCGTTGCTCCAGCTCCTGCGAGTGCTCCTGCGCCTGTTGGTACAGGCTGGCGTTTTCCATCGCCAGCGCCACCGGGCCGCACAAGTCTTCCACCAGTTGCAACACGTGCACCCGCGGTGGCTCGGCCTTGCGCGAAAACAGGCACATCACGCCAATCGTACGGTCCTGTACCGTCAGCGGGAAGTAGGCGTGCCAGCGCACGGTGGGATCGTGCACGTTGCCACAGGCTTGCACCGTGCCGGGAGCATCCGCAGCCACCAGGGCGAAGTGCCGCTGCTTGGCCACCGTCTCCAGCATCGCCGGGCAAGCGGTGTCACACAGGGGCCCACCGTCGGCCGCGCGATCGGTCACAGCCGGTGTATCCCTGCGCGCGCCCACTCGCAGGCGACCGCACTGCAGGTCGCGAACGCACAGCACACCACCATCGAAGCCGGTCAGTGCCAGCGCGCCCTTGGTGGCTTCATCGAGCACGGCGCTGAGTTCTCGGCGCGAGCCGGTGGCGCGCAGTGTGCGGTTGACCACCAGGATTTCTTCATTGCGCTGGCGAATCTCCCGCGTCTTGGCCGCCACCTGGCGTTTAAGCAGACTTACCCACGCCACACCCGCCAGCAGCAATGCCAACGCGCCCACCAGCACCGGCACCAACCAGGACGGCGTGGCCGCGCGCACGTCATCCACCGTCCAGCGCCGAAGCGAGCGGTAGTAGACCGAGTCAGAAGACTTCTTGAAGTTGACCAGATGGCGGTCGATCGCCGCCAACAGCTCGCCGCGGCCCTGTTTTGGCGCAGCAAAGAACAACTTGGAAGGGCTGAAAATGATGGCCGTGTCCTCCAGCCCATAGCGACCCGCATTGCGCACACCAAAAAACCGATTGGTGATGACGGCGTCGGCCTGAGCGCGGGCCACCGCCGCGAAGGCGGCGTCGTAGTCCGGGTAGGGCAGCAGAGTGACGGGCAAGTTGAAGGCGTCCGCCATCTGCGCGAACAGCGCGTGCTGCACCGACCCCTCCACCACCGCCACACGCTTGCTTTGGAGGTCCAGCATCGAGTGCACGCCGCTGCCGCGCCGCGCGTAGACCTGGTTCCAACTGGCCAGCACCGGCTCACGATGGAAGGCGTACAGCTGTTCGCGCTCAGGCGTCAAGGCCACGTCAGGCATCAGATCAAGCTCGCCCTTTCCCAGCCGGGCCAGGCCCTCGGCCCAGTTGCCCGGCACGTACTCAATGCGCCAGCCCTCTCTTTCGGCCACCGCTTCGATCAGGTCGACAAAAATGCCCTGCGGCTTGCCTTTGCCCGCCATTGAAACCTTGGGGCTGTTTTCGTACAGCCCGACGCGCACCAGCTGCTGGGCCCAGACCGTGGTCGCCAGCGACAGCAGGGCAAACAGCGCAAGGCAGCGCCAAGAGCGCGCGCTGTGCGCCGCGCTGGTCGATGGCCCGCCACGGTTGGTTCTGCTCGCTCCACGCTGTCCCCACATCGTCGGCCCCTCACAGTGAATGCGCCGGTTTGGCGTCGTGAACCGCTGCAAATCGGCCGACCTGCGCCGGCGCCGCATTTGTGCGCTCATTGTGTCCGAAAACCCGGCTCGAGCGGACGCTTTTCAAGCTGCCCCAAGCCATACCGCCGCTGCCGGGGCGCGCCGCAAAAAGGGTCGTTTTCGCAAAGGAGTACTATTTAGTCCTCATAAGAAAACGGCCACCGAGAAGCCGCCCGATCCTCTTGCAGCAAGACGATAAACGGAAGGAGACATTTTGATGCCCATGCCCGCCCTTCGGGGACCATGAACGCCCCGCTGCCGCCCGTCGAGCAAGCTCGTCTGGCGGCCTTGAACGAGTATGCGGTGCTCGACACCGCGCCGGAGTCGTCCTTTGACGACCTGACGCAACTCGCCTCGCATATCTGTCAAACGCCCATCGCGCTGGTTTCACTGGTGGACGGCACACGCCAGTGGTTCAAGTCGCGCGTTGGCCTGGATGCCAGCGAAACACCACGCGAGGCGGCGTTTTGTGCGCACGCCATTTTGCAGCCCGGCCAGGTGTTTGAGGTGCACGACGCGCACCAGGACCCGCGCTTTGCCGACAACCCGCTGGTAACCGGTGCGCCGCACGTGGTGTTTTATGCCGGCGCACCACTGGTCACCGCCGAGCACCACGCCCTGGGCACGCTATGTGTGATCGATCATGTCCCACGCAGCCTGACCCCAGAGCAGCACAGCGCCTTGCAGGCACTGGGCCGACATGTGGTGCACCTGCTGGAACTGCGGCGCGTCCTGACCCAGCGTGAACGAGACGAGCAACACACTCGTCAGTTGGCGCGTGCGGTCGAGCAATGCCCGGCGTCCATCGTGATCGTCAATCCGGCGGGCAATATCGACTACGTCAATCCCAAGTTTGTGGCGCTCACAGGTTACAGCGTCGAAGAGGCGATTGGGCGCAACCCGCGCTTTTTGCAATCGGGCAACAAAACGCGCGAGGAGTACGCCCAACTGTGGCGCACCATCAAAGGCGGCGACACTTGGCACGGCACGTTTTGCAACAAGAAGAAAAACGGCGACATCTTTTGGGAGCAGGCGTCCATCTCGCCGATCACCGATCACAACGGCCGCATCACCCATTACGTGGCGGTCAAGGAAGACATCACCGAGCAGCGCCGCGCGCAAGAGCAATTGCGCGCCAAGAACGAGGAGCTCAAGGGATTTGCCTACACCGTGTCGCACGACCTCAAGGCGCCGTTGCGCGGCATTACTGGTTATGCCCAGGAGTTGACGCGCAAACACCAGGATGGATTGAGCGAGCGCGCCGTGTTTTGCCTGGCGCAAATCGTCACTGCCGCCAAGAACCTTGACCAGTTGATTGAAGACCTGCTGAAGTACTCGCGGCTCGATGCCGAGACCCCGACGGCCACACCGGTGCAGCTCGACGCCGTGGTGCAAAGCATCTTGCACGACCGCAGTCATACATTGACAGAGCTGGCGGTGCAACTCTCGGTACAGGTGCCCGCGCAACAGCTCGTCACCTGGGAGCGCGGCCTGCACCAGGTGCTGAGCAATCTGATCGACAACGCCATCAAGTACAGCCGTCAGGCCACGCCACCGCGCATCAGCATTGTTGCCGCCAGTGCCAATGGGCGCTGCCTCCTGAGCGTTGCCGACAACGGCATAGGCTTCGACATGAAGTACCACGACCGGATTTTTGGCTTGTTCAACCGACTGGTACGCCCCACCGAATTCGAAGGCACCGGCGCCGGTCTGGCCATCGTCAAGAAGCTGATCGACAAGATCGGCGGGCGCATTCACGCCGAATCGGCGCCCGGGCAGGGCGCCACGTTTTACATCGACATTCCTTGCCAGCCCGTCGCCACTGCCTCACCATGACGTTTCAACTTGTACTCAACCCAGGTTCACCACTGCGCCCAATCGTGGTGGTCGAAGACAACGAGATGGACCTGGACTTTTGCTTGCAGGCCTTTGAGGAGCACGCCATCGCCAACCCGGTGGTTTCGTGCCGTGACGGCGAAGAGGCGATTCGCTTCATCGACACCCATGTCGACCCAACCGACCCGAAGTTCCCACTGTTGGTGCTGCTTGATCTGCGCCTGCCCAAAGTCGATGGCATCGACGTACTGCGCCACGCACGCCAGCAACCGCTATGGAAGCAGGTGCCCTTCATCGTGCTCACCACGTCCAGCGAAAACGCCGACATCAGCGCAGCCTATCAGCACGGCGTCAATTCCTACATCGTCAAGCCAGTGGATTTTGGCTCGTTTGCCGAGGTCGTCAAACACATCAAGGTCTACTGGATTTTGACCAACGAGCCACCGTTTCCGTCGGCAAACGGGCACTGACATGGGAGATCGGTTACACCTGCTCTACGCTGAAGACAGTGAGCTCGACGCTGACCTGACCCGCGCACACTTCGAGCAGGCGGCCGCTGACTTCGAGTTGACCATCGTCGACACCGCCAGCGCCTGCCTGGCGCAGCTGGCTCAGCGCAGCTTTGACGTGCTGATGCTAGACAACCATTTGCCTGACATGGATGGCATTGATGTACTGACCCAGTTGCGCAGCATGGGCCAGCGGCTGCCGGTGGTGATGGTCACCGGGGTCGGAGACGACGAAACGGTGGCCAGCGCTCTGCGCGCTGGCGCCTCTGACTACGTGCCCAAGAACGGCGACTACTTGAGCAGCTTGCCGCCATTGTTGCGCCTGCTGGTGTCGCGCCAACAGGCGCAGCACCAGGCGCTGGACGACGACGCACAGCGCGAGCAGCACGTCCTGTACATCGAACCCAACACGATGGACGCCGAACTCACGCAGCAGCACTTTGCCGCCCACGCTCCAAGGCTTCGCCTGACCCTGCTGACCAGTTGCCGCGAGGCGTTGACGGTGTTGGCACAGCCCCACGGCTACGACCTGGTGCTGACCGACCTGCGGGTGCCGGGCATGGATGCGTTGGAGTTCCTGCATGAGGCGCGGCAACGCCAGATCAATGTCCCTTTTGTGATCATCACCGGCAAAGGCGACGAAGCCACGGCCGTCGCCCTGTTGCGCCTGGGCGCCAGCGACTATCTGGTCAAACGGGACAACTACCTGATGCAGCTGCCGCACGCGGTGGAAAACGCCTTGCACCGGTTCCGGCTGGACCAAAGAACCAGTCGGCTTCAGGCGGAACTGCGGGCACTTAACGCGTCGCTCGAAGCCAAGGTACTGGAGCGCACTGCCGAACTGCACGAGACCCAGGCCCGGCTGCGTGCCACCTTTGACGCGATCCCCGACCTGATTTGGCAGAAGGACCGCACCGGGCACTACCAGGCTTGCAACCCGGCCTTTCGGCAGTTGGCAGACCGAAGCAGCACAGCGGTGTTGGGCAGTACCGACGCGGACCTATTCGACACAGTAACCGCCGCCGCGCTGACCGAGCAACACCGATGCGTGGTGGCCAGCGCCAAACCACTGGTGCGCGAACAGGCGCTGCAGCACGGCGCCCGCGGCGAGCGCGTGTTGTTTGAAGTGGTCAGCACACCGATGCTGGGAGGCGATGGCACCGTGCAGGGCGTGCTGGGGGTGGCACGCGACATTACCGAGCGCAAGGCGGCACAAGAGAAGATTCGACGTTTGTCACAGATTTACGCTGCGTTGAGTCAATGCAACCAGGCCATCGTCCACAGCGCAACGGAGTCGGAGCTGTTCAATCAGATCTGCCTGGACGCGGTGCGTTTTGGTGGCATGAAGATGGCTTGGATTGGTCTGGTCGATCCCGCCACCCAAGCCGTTCACGTGGCGGCCAGCTTTGGCGACGGCGCGCAAACCTACTTGCACGACATGCGAGTCTCGGCTGATCCGGCGCAGCCAGGCGGTCGTGGCCCCACCGGCAGTGCCATCCGCTTGGGGCAAGCGGTTTGGTGCCAGGACTTCGCGCACGATCCCGCGACTGCCGCGTGGCGCAAGTTGGGTGCGCAGCATGGCTGGGCCGCCAGCGCGGCGCTGCCGCTGTTTCGCGGCGGTGTGGCCGTGGGCGTGTTCAATCTGTATGCTGGGGAGGTCTTTGCTTTCGACGAGGCCACGCGATCCTTGCTGCTGGAGATGGCTTCCGACATCAGCTTTGCCTTGGCCAATTTCGAGCGCGACGCGGCCCGGGTGCGCGCGGAAGACGCACTGCGGCTTACGCGTATCAGCGTCGAGGCCGCCAGCGAAGCCTTGTTCTGGATTACGCCCGATTCGCGCATTGTCGACGTCAACGAAGCCGCTTGCCGCGCGCTTGGCTACGAGCGGGACGAACTGGTCACGCTCAGCGTGCACGATGTCGATGCAGAGTTCGATCCCAGCCTTTGGTCGGCCCACTTTAACGAACTGCGCGCGAGCGGCTCACTCACCTTCGAGTCCACTCACCGAACCAAGGACGGGCGCACGTTCCCGGTTGAGATCGTGGCCAACTACGTGAAATTTGGCGACGAAGAGCGCAACTGCGCTTTTGTGCGCGACATGACCGCCCACAAGGCGACCGAGGCACGCATTCAGCAATTGGCTCATTTCGACGCGCTCACCGGCCTGCCCAACCGGGTCTTGCTCAACGACCGCATCAGCCATGCCCTGAGCACGGCACAGCGCAGCAACAGTCCCTTGGCGGTGCTGCTACTGGATCTGGACCACTTCAAGAACGTCAATGACAACCTGGGCCACCGCATTGGCGACAACCTGCTGATCGAGTTGGCACGGCGCTTGGGCGCAGCAGTGCGCGAAGAAGACACCGTCTCGCGCCTGGGTGGCGACGAGTTTCTGTTGCTGTTGCCCGGTGCCGACGCCAGCGCCGCCGCGCACGTGGCCGACAAGCTGATGGACATCCTGTCACAGCCGTGCCAGCTTGACGAGCACGAGCTGGTGGTGACGCCTTCCATCGGCATCGCCATGTACCCCGCCGACGGCGAAGACTTCGAAGCCTTGTCCAAGTGCGCCGATGTAGCGATGTACCGCGCCAAACAGGAAGGGCGCAACGGCTTTCGCTTCTTCACGCCGGAGATGCAAGCTCGCTCGGCACGTGCCCTGCAGTTGGAGAACGCCTTGCGCCAGGCACTCAAACGCGAGCAACTCGCGCTGCATTACCAAGCGCAGATGTCCCTGACAACGGGACGCATCATTGGTGTGGAGGCCCTGCTGCGCTGGCATCACCCCGAGCTGGGCATGGTGTCCCCGGCCGAGTTCATTCCGATTGCCGAGAGCAGTGGCCAGATCATCGCCATCGGCGAATGGGTCATTCGTCAGGCCTTGAGTCAGCTCAAACTCTGGCTCGACGACGGCCTGGAGCCAATTACCATGGCGGTCAACCTGTCGGCAGTGCAGTTCCGTCACCCGCGCCTGCCCGAACTGGTGAGCCAGATTTTGGCCGAGGCGGGCGTGCCAGCCCATCTGCTCGAGCTCGAATTGACAGAAGGCGTCACCATGGAAGACGCGCCAACGGCGATCGCGGTGATGGATGACTTGCACGCGCGCGGGGTAACCATGTCGATCGACGATTTCGGCACGGGATACTCGTCTCTGGGGCATCTCAAGCGCTTCAAGATCAACAAGCTCAAGATCGACCAGACCTTTGTGCGCGACATCGCCCTTGACCCGGACGACCGCGCCATCGTGGTGGCCATCATCAGCCTGGCGCGCAGTCTGGGGATTCAGACCATCGCTGAAGGCGTCGAGACGCGGGCGCAACTGGACTTCCTGCGTGAGCATGGCTGCGACGAAATTCAGGGCTACCACCTCAGCAAACCCTTGCCGGCCGCACAGGCGCTGGCGTTGATTCGGTCCCACCGGGCGGGCTGAGCGCCGACTTTGGCCGCGCCCATGCGGTATAGGAGAAAGCAGTGTCTTGGCCCGCAGTGCGGAGGCCTGCCCCGCTTGCCACCCGCGCGGCCTGCCACTACCATCGGGGATCAATGCCACCCCGACCGGAGCCGTAGCCATGACCGTCATCTACACCACCGTGAGCCAGCATCTACCCGAGAACAAGATGCGTCTCTACCCCACCAAAGTGATCAATATCATTGGCGGGCCGGGATGCGACAAGTCGCTGTTTTCCTCAGCAATCGTCCTCAGCCTCAATCTGCGCAATAAGACCGTTGAGACTATTCCCGACTTTGCCAAGTCGCTCGTCTGGCAACAGGACTTCGAAGCGCTCAAGAACCAATATAGCGTTGCCCAGCGCCAATTCGAGATGCTGCAGTTGCTCGACGGCCAAGTGCAGTACCTGGTGACCGAGTGTTCGCTGCCACAGCTGCTGTACTACAACGAGCACTACGAGGACAACATTTGCGACATCGCCAAGACCCGCACGCGCATCCTGGAGTGGTACGGGCAGAACGACAACATCAACGTGATGGTCGAGCGGGGCGATAAGCGTTACGTGCACACAGGTCGATTCCAGGACGAGTCCCAGGCCATCGCCGTGGACCACGCGCTGCGCCAGATCCTGCAGCGCGAGAACATCCCCTTCACCAGTCTGGCGCCCGACATCAACGCCATCAACGCTTTCGCGGCAGCTCTGAGCTGATCTTGGCCTTGATCAGTTGAGGACAGAGCTTGCCCGCTACGCGTGGCTGCGGTCTGTCCCGCAAGGCTTCAGAAAGCCCAAGTCACATTGACGTACTGTTGCACGTGGTTGGGCAATTGGCGCAACACCGCCGCGCGCGGCCCGGCCGAGGCTCGGGCACCGCCCTGCACGGTGACGCGATCGCCCTGCCAGGTCAGCGACGCGGTGACCAGGCGACCGGCATCGGCCGGCGTGTAGAGCAAGTCCAGCGTTGGCTGCCAGGCCCCGTTCTGCCAGGACAGGCGCACGAACACATTGCCGCGCCGCAAGTTTGACGCGGCGCCAAACGCGTCAGCCTGCCAGGCCAGGTTGCCCGCAATCGCGCCGGCCGGTGGCCCTTTGCCCTGCAGTACGGCCAGATGTTGGTTGCGCTGGCCCCACTCGCGCCACTGCGCATCCGACAGGGCCGCGCCATCCCACCAGGCCTCGGCCAAAACACTGAGCTGGCTGGCGTGGGTCCAGGTACCGCCAACCAGCAGTTGCTGAACATGGTCCGCCGAGTTGGCCTGCCAGGGGTTAGTGGGCAACAGCGTATTGGACGGCGCCATGCCGCGCGTATCGACCCGGCGCTGATAGCGCCACGAGCCATGCAGCTCCAGCGCGTCGGTCGCCACCCACGCGAGAGCAGCACCCAGCCCGGGACCGGTGTGGGCGCCCAGGCGGGCAAAGCCGTGCCAGTCCAGCGCGCCATCGCGCCGGTACACGCGCGCCGCCAGCGCGGGCTCCTGAGCGCCACGGCGAGCGCGCTCGGCGGTCGGGTTGACCCACACCAAGGACCAGGCGGTGTCGGCGGTAAAGTGTTCGGCCACCAGCATCGCTCGCCCCGGCGCGGCACTGCTGGCAAAGCTGCGGCGCTCCTCCTGCTGCACCATGTCGTTGGGCCGAAAGCCGTAGCCCACATCCCAGGCCAGCGCCTTTTTGCCAGCCGCAAACTGCCAGGCCCCGGCGTCGTGCGAGGCCACCAACTCGTTGACCCAGGCCTGGGTGGTGGTGGCTCCACCTTGCGGGCGCTTGCTCTGCAGCGTGACCACCGCCTTGAAGCCGGGCCGGCTGGCGTGCAGCTCGGTCTGCACGGTGGCGCCACCGCTGGACAACGGCGCAGTGCCGGGCGCAATCAAGTTGGCCGCGGCCAGTGGCCCCGCGTCGGCAGCACGCGCCGCGTCCCACTGCGAGCGCAGTTGGCCGCTGGTCTCCCACTGGGCCAGGCACGATGCGGTCGCTGCGCTCAGCAGCACCGCCACGATCAGTCGCTGCATGGCCTACTCCAGCGCCGGGTTCTTGGCCAGGAACATCGGGTTGAGCCAAGTCTCGGGCACCACCCGCTCCTTGCGACCGAGGTAGCGCACCCGCGTCTCCTTGTGGTTGCTCAGCTTGTCTTGCAGCACCATCTCGGTCACCATGGTCGGGTTGGCGGGCTTGTCCATCACAAAGCGGGCCTGCTTGGCCAGCTTGTCGGACTGCACATACAGGTCCGCCTTGATCGGCTCGTGGCGCGCCTTGCCCAGCCATAGCTCGATGCGCTGGTAGGTGACGCCCTTGCGCGCGGCGTTCAGGCTCAGGTGCAGACAAGGCTGGGGCGGCGCCGACGCGCCGGCCTCGGCGCAACGCTCCTCGCCCACCAGCGTGCCGGTGTAGTCGTCGGCCCAGCTCATGGTGGCGATGTCGCCGGTGGACGCATCGCCCAGCAGCTTTTGCATCGGCGTGATGCGCATCGGGCGCTGGCTGTTTGGCATCAGCAGCCAGAAGTCGTCGCCCAACATCAGCACTTTCTGGCCTTTCTCGGCCGGGCTTTGCATCAGCACCAGCGACTGGTGCTTGGTCTGCGCAAACACGCGGTACAAGCGCTCCTTGTCGGGCGAACCGTCGGTGTTGAAGATGCTGATCTGGGTGTCGACCTGCAAGTTGTCCGAACTCATGCGGTAACGGTCGGCGGCTTTGAGCAAGGACGCCACGTCGGCCGGCTGTGCCTGCGCCTGCGCCTGCGCCGCAAACGCCATCGTCATCGCGAGGCCGAAGGCCGCGGCGCTCCACTTCTTGGTTTTGATCATGAGGTAACTCCGGTTTCAGGTATGAGCCAGCGCATCCACCACCGGCATATGCACCGTCTTGCGCGCCACCCAGATGGAAGCCAGCACGGTGAGGGTGACCATGGTCAGCATGGTGGCGAGGTACATGACCGCATCAAAGGTGATCAGCAGCGGGTAGCCCTTGGTCTGACCCGGAGGCGGCGGCATCTCCACGGGCACCACCAGCAGGAACACCGTCACCGCCAGCGCCAGCAGCGCCCCGGCCAGCGCACCCACGCCACCGAGCACCATGCCCTCCAGGCCCAGTGTGCGCAACAGTTGTGATGGCAAGGTTCCCATGGCGCGCAGCGTGCCGACCTCGCGGGTGCGCTCGATGATGGCCATCGACATGGCGTTGGTCACCACAAACACCACAATCAAGCCGATGATGGTGCCCAGCGCACCAAAGATGCGGTTGTACAGGTCCTTGACCGACTTGTAGAAGAAAGCCTGATCCAGCCAGGTCTGTACCTTCAAGGCCGGGTTGGCCGCCGCCACGCGCTGCTGCGCGGCCTCGGTCATGTCCATGCGAGACAGAAACACGCCCAGGCTGGAGACCCGCTGGGTATTAAGCAGCTTCTGCGCGGTGGCAATGTCGGTGTAGACAAAGCGCCGGTCCATGTCGGGCACCCCCGTTGAGAACACACCTTTGACCTGCACGTCCATCGCGTTCAAGGCGCCCTCGGAGGTGCTGGCCAACAGGGTCAGGCTGCTACCGGGTTTGGCTTTGAGGCTTTTGGCCAGTCCTTCGCCCAGCATCACTTCGGCCTCTTTCGAACCACTGGCCAACACCT
The DNA here is from genome assembly GCA_016718405.1 of Candidatus Rhodoferax odensensis. Lineage (GTDB taxonomy): Bacteria > Pseudomonadota > Gammaproteobacteria > Burkholderiales > Burkholderiaceae_C > Rhodoferax_D > Rhodoferax_D odensensis. The sequence goes on along the minus strand of JADKDJ010000005.1, from coordinate 128,091 downwards.
CACCGGCGGTGACGCGCAGAAACGGGCCCTTGACGGCGAACTCGCTGTCCGGGTCGATGCCGGTGGCCATCATCACGGTGGACTTGTCGCCGTTGCTGATCAGGCCGCTGAACTCCACCCGTGGCAACACCTGTCTCACATCACGATCGGCCAGCAGCGCGGCTCGCAGGCCAGAAGCGTCGTCCAGGCCATGCTGCAAGGGCGTGTCCTCATCCTTGTCGAACTGCGCGGGTTTGCCCAGGATCAGGTGCCCGGTGCTGCGCGAGGCCATCTCCGACAGGCCCTTGTAGGTGGACAGCGCAAAGCCACCGGCCACCAGGATCGCCGCCGTACCCAGCGCGGCGATGGACACAGTCACCAGCGATCGGCGCCGGTTGCGCAGGGTGTTTTGCCAGGCAAATTTCAGCCACATCATTGCAGTCTCCCATCCAGCAGCGCCACGATGCGGTCGCAGCGGCTGGTCAGCCGGCTGTCGTGGGTGGCAATTACAAAGGCGGCACCTTCGGCGTGGCCGCGTTCACGCATCAGCTCCAGCACCTGGTCGGCGGTATGCGAATCCAGGCTGGCGGTGGGCTCATCGGCAATCACCAGCTTCGGCCGCTTGACCAGCGCGCGGGCAATCGCCACGCGCTGGCGCTGCCCGCCAGACAGCGCGTCGGGCCGGTGGTGGGCGTGTTCTTGCAGACCTACCGCTTCCAATTGCGCCGCCACGCGCGAGCGACGCTCGGTCGCGCCAACGCCGGCAATAAACAGTGGGTAGTCGACGTTCTCGGCCACCGTCATCACCGGTACCAGATTGAAGCTCTGGAACACAAAACCCATCGCATCCCGGCGCAGCAGCGTGCGCTGCACTTCGTCCAGCCCCTTCACAGAGGTACCGCCCAGCACGATGTCGCCCGAGTCGGGCGTGTCGATCAGCCCGCACAGGTTGAGGATGGTGCTCTTGCCGCTGCCCGAGGGGCCAGTAAGGGCCAACAGTTCGCCGCGCTGCACGCTCAGGTCCACGCCTTGCAGGGCGCGCACCACGTGTTCACCCAGGCGGTAGGTCTTGTGCACGCCGTGCAGCTCGACCACGGTGGAGTGGAAAGTGTTCATGACGCCAAGGCCTTGAGTTGCTCACGCGCGGCAGGGGCCTGCGGCGCGTTGGCCTTGATCACCTGGTTGAGGTAGTTGCGGGCCTCATCGGAGCGTTTGTTCTTGACCGCCTGCTTGGCCGCCAGCATCCACACCGAGCCCTGAAATCCAGCCGGTGCCGTGGCGAGCAGCGGGCTGGCGAGCACTTCGCCCAGGAGCTTGGCACCGCGCGCGCCACGGTTCATGAAACCGGGAACCGCCAGAAAAGTGTTAGCCGCGACAAGACGCACCTCCAACGAGCCCGGTGTGTCGTGCTGCACCACCGCGTCGTGCGTCGGCGACAGCAGGGCCAGTGCCTTGTCCAGTGCGGCCATGCCGTCTTCGGCGAAGCTCATCTTCCTCCAAGGCAGCATGGTGGTGGTGGCCTTCATGCTGGTGGCGGCCCCAAAGTAGGCCATCAGCACCGGGTTGCTCGGTTCGGCTTTAAGCAAGGCTTCGAAGCCGTCGGCCGCTTTGTCGATCGCCGCCTCATCGCCGCCCGAGGCCTGTGAGAACAGTTGGAACGCGGGGTCGAATTGAGCCTGCGATGCTGCATGCAGCAGGCCAGCCCCAAACAGGGCCGCAGTAACGACGGCGATGCGCAGCGAGCGCCGGGTTGCGAGTGATGTACGCATGAGGAAGGTCCTTTCGTGAACGGTTGAATGAAAGCAATGCAGCGAAGCGTAAAGAGGCGTGTCTCGGCGCACACCTGCTTTGCGACGCAAACGCCCCAGGCGGTGCGAAACGGGGAAAAAGCGGCGCCAGTGGTTTGGCGTGTGTGCGGCAAAGCGGCTGCAGCGCACCGCCACCATTACCCGTGCTAATGACGAAGGATTTCCGCGCAGCTAGGGTTAATCCGTCTCCCGCGTCGGACTCGTATTGCCTACAGTGACAGTCCCCGTCGACTGGAGCTACCCTATGCACAAGAATCTTCCGCGCCGCAGCGCACTTGGCCTGCTGACCCTTGGCGCCATCGCGTCCGCCAGCTTGCTGACCGCTTGCGACAGCACCCCCTCCACCATCAAAATCGGCGTCGCGCAGCCCCTTACCGGGAACCTTGCCGCGCTGGGGCAGGACCTACTCAACGGCGTGAACCTGGCCGTCGAAGAGCTCAACAAGGAGGGCGTCCGGATCAACGGCAAGGCGGTCACCTTTGAAGTGGTCGCCGTCGACGACCGCGCCAACGCGGACACCGGCAAGGAAGTCGCCAAACAACTGGTCGACGCCGGCGTGGTGGCCGTGATCGGACACCTGAACTCGGGTGTGAGCATCGCCGCCGCGCCCATTTACGCCGAAAAGAACATCGCCCAGATGGCGATTTCGACCAACCCCAAATACACCGCGCTGGGCCACCCCACCACCTTTCGGCTGGTTGCCAACGACACCCTGCAGGCCAAGGCCATTGGCAGCTTCTCGGCCTCGCAGTTCAAGTCCACCAAGTACGCGCTGCTCGACGACGGCACCCCCTACGGCAAGGACCTGGCCGCCGGCGCTGCGGTGCAGCTCAAGAATGCCAAGAAAGACATCGTGCTGCAGCAGTCGTTTGACGACAAGACCACCAAGTTTGACGAGCTGGCGGCCAAGCTCAAGGCTGGCAGCGTCGAGGTGATCGTGTCCACCTTGAATGACTTCCAGATCATCGCGCTGATCGACGCGCTCAAGAAAGTCAGCTACACCGACGTCTACATGCTCGGCGGCGACACCATCAAGACCACGCTGATGCTCAAGGGCGCCGGTGTGCTCAAGGGCCTGTACGCCACCTCGCCGATTCTGGAGGCCCGCGAGTTCACCGCCGGTGCCGCATTCCTGGACAAGTACCGCGCCAAGTACAAGATTGAACCGGCCTATGCGGGCCACTACACCTACGATGCCATGCACGTGCTGGCCGGTGCCATGCGCCGCGCTGAGTCCGCCAACCCCAAGAAGATTGTGGAGACGCTACGCAAGATCGACGGCTATGCCCCTGCCACAGGCTCCATGAAGTGGGATGACCTTGGTGAACAGCGCTACGGCGTCATTGGGGTCTACAGCGCGCGCGGTTCCACCTGGGAGTCGCAGGTTCGCTCCGATTCCTGGTAAGCCCTGCGCACGGCCACGCGCCGGCCACGTTCGTGGGATGATGCGGGGGTAATTGGACCCCGGCATTTCCCATGACTGAGCCCCTGTCCCTGTTCTCGCTGCCGCTGTTCCCGCTGGGTACTGTGCTGTACCCCGGCGGAACCTTGCCACTGCGCATCTTTGAAGTGCGCTACCTCGACATGATCCGCAAGTGCCACCGCTCAGGCGCACCGTTTGGCGTGGTCCTGCTGACCCAGGGCACCGAAGTGGCCAAAGCCGGCACCCAGGCCGCCAGCGGCGGCGCCAGTGAGGCGTTCTGCCCTGTCGGCACGCTGGCCACCATCACCCAGTGCGAGTCAGCGCAAGCCGGGCTGCTGGTGGTGCGCTGCACCGGCACGCAACGTTTTCGCGTCACCCGCAGCGAGAAGCTCAAACACGGCCTGTGGATTGGCGATGTCACGCTGCTGCTGGACGACCAGGCGGTTGCGATCCCGCCCGACCTGGCCCATGTGTCACAAGCACTCAACGCCCTGATTCAGTCCTTGCACCAGCGCGCAGTGCCCGCGCCAGAGATGCCGGTGCGCGCGCCCTACCTGCTGGACGATTGCGCCTGGGTAGCCAACCGCTGGTGCGAGCTGCTGCCGATACCAGCCGAACACAAACAACGTCTGATGGAACTGGACAACCCGCTGGTGCGGCTGGAATTGGTCAGCGACGTGCTCGAAGGCGCCGGCATCGCAGGCTGAAGCACCGCCGGGCAGCGGATAGGCGGCCATCCCGGCGCCCCCGGCGGTATTTACGCCGGCGCAGCCTTGGTCCACACTTGGGGCTTGGTGGACAGCCACCGCAAAGACAGGTGAGGAAACGTAAAGTTGCCCAGCCGGCAACGGTGGTGGAGTGTTAAACCATGACAGCCGTCAGTTTTTCGCCCGGCGAATCGCAGACCAACCCTGATTTTCTGGCCGCGCTGCTGAACGCCAGCGAGATCTACACCATCGTCGCGTCGCAAGACATTGTGGACGTGCGCGGCCTCAAGCTATGGGCCAAAGGGCTGCCGGTGTCCACCATCCTGCAGCAGCGCCTGCTGGAGCGCAAACTGCGCTACCCACTGGAATCCTGCCTGATGGCCGAGGACGGCGTCACGCCCTTCTACCTGATGGAGCAGCTCAAGGCCTTTCTGGACAGCGAGCACAGCATCGCCAAGGCGCTGCGCCCCAGCGCGCTGCTGCTGGAAAAGCAGCTCAAGCAGATTCCGCTTCACTCGGTGGCGCAGTTGCTGCTGACCACCCTGTTGGCCACCCGATCCGGCGGCATGAGCCATGCGCTGCATGCCATGGCGCTGGCCGGCGGCATGGCCCATGCGCAGAGCTCGCCGGTGGATATACGCCTGGCCATGCTGGGCGGCTTGCTGCACGACATTGGCGAGGTCTACATCCAACCCCTGTACCTGGACGACGAGCAACCCCTGGACCTGCTTGGCCACCAGCACATGGCGGCACACCCGCGCATCGCGCAACTGCTGCTGCGTGCCACCACCGACTACCCCGCCACCCTGTGCCGCGCCGTGGGCGAACACCACGAGCGGCTCAACGGCTCGGGTTACCCGGCCCGGCTGACAGGCGAAGCCATTTCGCCGCTGGGCCTGATCCTGGCCGCGACCGAGACCACCATGGGCATGTTTCACGCACCCAACGCACCGCTGACGCGCGCCAGCTTTGCGCTGCGCGTGGTGCCCGACGAGTTTCCCTCGCGCTACAGCAGCGTGGTGTTCAACATGGCCCGCGCCGCCAACGAGCAAATGCCGGCCACCGTGAGCCTGCCCGCCGACGCCTTGCAAAACATCCACGCCACGCTGCAGCAGGCCCAGCAAACCGCGCAGTCGCTGCAGCCCACGGCTGGCAGCGCCGAGCGCCGCGCCATTGTCAACCTGGCGCTGAATCGCATCGACCGCCTGCGCATGGCCTGGAACTCGCTGGGCATTTGGGGCGTGCAGCCGGAGCAACTGACGGCGCAAGACCGCTTTGAGATGGTGCTGGCCGGTAGTGAGCTGCGCACCCGCCTGTACGAATTGCAGCGCGAGTGCATGTTGCTGGCCGAAAAGCTCGGCGCCGAAGAAAAGGCCGCATTAACCCCGATTTGGGCCGATCTGAAGGTCTAGCACCCCTAAAATCGGTTGGATGAGCACCCCGACCCCGACGCACCCCAGCCCCGACGCCAAGCCCACCGGCACGGACGCCACCAGCGGCACCGGCACCACCAAACCCAGCAACTTCCTGCGCCAGATCATCGAGGCCGACCTGGCCAACGGCACCTACGCCCCCCGCAAGTGGGCTGGCAGCCCCGGCGACGCCGCCCACCACGCCAAGGGCCAGCCCGACCCGGCCAAAATCCGCACCCGCTTTCCGCCCGAGCCCAACGGCTACCTGCACGTGGGCCACGCCAAAAGCATCTGCCTGAACTTTGGCCTGGCGCGCGACTATGGCGGCGTGTGCCACCTGCGCTTTGACGACACCAACCCCGAGAAAGAAGACGTGGAATACGTCAACTCGATCCGCGACACCATCAAGTGGCTGGGCTTTGACTGGAACGGCAGCCCCAGCGCCGAGCCCTACCAGGCCAGCGACTACTTCGACTTCATGTACCGCGCGGCCGAGTATTTGATTGAAGCCGGCCACGCCTATGTGGACGAGCAAACCGTGGAGCAGATGCGCCTGAACCGGGGCGACTTTGGCAAGCCCGGTGTCGACAGCCCTTACCGAGGCCGCACGCCCGCCGAGAACCTGGCGCGATTCCGGGAAATGCGCGACGGCAAACACGAAGACGGCGCCATGGTGCTGCGCGCCAAGATCGACATGGCCAGCCCCAACATCAACATGCGCGACCCGGCCATCTACCGCATCCGCCGCGCCACCCACCACAACACCGGCGACAAATGGTGCATCTACCCGATGTACACCTATGCCCACCCGATTGAAGACGCGCTGGAGCAGATCACCCACAGCATCTGCACGCTGGAGTTTGAAGACCAGCGCCCGTTTTACGACTGGCTGCTGGAGCGCCTGACCGAAGGCGGCCTGCTGGCCAGCCCGCCGCCCCGGCCAGTACGAATTTGCGCGGCTGAACCTGACCTATGTGATCACCAGCAAACGCAAGCTGGCGCAACTGGTGTACGACCACAAGGTCAACGGCTGGGACGACCCCCGCATGCCAACCATCGTCGGCCTGCGCCGCCGTGGCTACACGCCCGCCGCGCTGCAAATGTTTGCCGAACGCATTGGCGTGACCAAGAGCGACAGTTGGATTGACTACAGCACCCTGGAAGGCTGCCTGCGCGAAGACCTGGAGCTCAAAGCCCACCGCGGCTTTGCCGTGCTGAACCCGGTCAAGCTGATCATGACCAACTGGGACGAAGTGATGGGCGCGGGCCACCTGGAGCCTTGCACGCAGCCCGCTCTGCCCCAACCCGCCCGAAGGCCAGACGCCGCCACCCCCACGCCACTTCACCATCGGCAAAGAGGTGTGGATTGACCGCGAAGATTTTGAAGAAGTGCCACCCAAGGGCTACAAGCGTTTGTTCCCCGGCAACAAGGTGCGCCTGAAGGGCGGCTACGTCATCGAATGCACCGGCTGCACCAAAGACGCGAGCGGCACCATCACCGATGTGCTGGCCACCGTGGTGCCCGACACCAAGAGCGGCACCCCCGGCAGCGAGACCGTCAAGGTCAAAGCCGCCATCACCTGGGTGGGCGTGGCCGACGGCGTGAACGCCGAAGTGCGCATGTACGACCGCCTGTTTTTGGACGCGCAGCCCGATGCGGGCGGCAAGGACTTCATCGAGAGCCTGAACCCGAACAGCCTGAAGGTGGTGACCGCGATCGTTGAGCCATCACTGGCCAATGCCAAGCCGGACCAGAAGTTTCAGTTTGAGCGGCATGGGTACTTTGTGGCGGATCGGGTGGATCACGTGCAAGGCTCGAAGCCGGTGTTTAACTTGGCGGTGGGGTTGAAGGATAGTTGGGGGAAGTAGGGCCATGGAAACCACCGACTACTTTCGCAATGATGTCCTGGTCAAACGGCCCTACATCAAGGCAGAGTGGTTGGAGCAGGCGTTGGCCAACCCCGCGCGGCGCGAAGTGCAGGCTGAGGATGGCCGCATCCGGCATTGGGTATGGATTGACGAGCTAAGCCGCTATCTGCGGGTGGTCACCCTTGAAGACGGCACAACCGTGCACAATGCCTTTCCAGACCGGAGGTTTTCACCATGAAGATTTCGTACGACAAAGCCACAGACTCGCTTTACATCCATTTGGCGGACCGGGCGTCGGTTGAGTCCGATGAGGTGAAAGATGGCGTTGTGCTCGACTTTGACGCCAACGGCGCATTGGTGGGCATTGACGTGCAACACGCCAGCGAGCGGGCGGACCTCAACAACTTGTCACTGTCCAAATTACCGTTTGGTGAGTTGCTGGCAGCGTGAACGCCGAAGTGCGCATGTACGACCGCCTGTTTCTGGATGCCCAGCCCGACGCGGGCGGCAAAGACTTTATGGAAAGCCTGAACCCGAACAGCCTGAGGGTGATCACGGCGATTGTTGAGCCGTCACTGGCGAATTCGAAGGCGGGTCAGGAGTTTCAGTTTGAGCGGCATGGGTACTTTGTGGCGGACCGCGTGGACCATAAATCGGGCAAGCCGGTGTTTAACTTGGCGGTGGGGTTGAAGGATAGTTGGGGAAGTGACTTTACTAAGGGAGATTGAATGCGGTTATTGCCATCTGACCCCGATATAGAAACCATTGTCGGGCGCATCAAAGAATCATCACTTGATCTGCAACCAAATTTTCAACGAGGGGAAGTTTGGTCTGTTTCAAAAAAACAGCGCCTTATAGACAGTATTCTTCGCGACTGGCATGTTCCACCAATACATGTTGTGGTTGACAAATCGAGCCGTCACCTTGTGCTCGACGGTCAACAGCGTCTAGTTTCCATAAGAGACTTTGTTGAAGATGTGTTTGCAATCGATGGAAAGATACAGCCCAACGACAGGGACATAGAACGACTCCACGGCCTTCGTTTCTCTGAACTGTCCGATGAGTGGAAGCGGAAATTCAATCAATTTACCCTGCGCCTATTTCGAATAACCGATTACGAACCGTCAGAACCTGGGGAATTATTTTTCAGACTTAATCAACCGTCCGCGCTTACTTCGGCAGAACAACGCAATTCATTTTTTGGAAATACACGCGAACAAATTAAGGAACTCGTACAACTGATGAACCGAGAGGGCCTCGATGCAAAGTTCTGGGGCTTTTCGAATGCCAGAATGGCTTACGACGACATCATTGCGAGAACCTGTTTGATTCTCGAGCAGAAGACTCTTAAGAAAAAAGTTACTTCTATCGCATTGGCCGACAGGTATCGGACAGGGCAAGAATTCTCAAAAGAAGTCGAATATCTTGTTCGATCGGCAATTCAGTTGCTTGGACAGTCTCGCTCACAAATCAATGCGGAGCTAAGCGGGTTCAATAAGGCCACTGCTCAATCGTGGCTAGTGTTCGTCGCGACATTGGTTGGGAATTCATCGAATGATATTCACAAAAGAAAAGTTGGCCTCTTTCTCGACGCATTCAGCAGAATGAGGGTTGAAATCTCGCGAGGGTTTTTGGGTAGCTTTGAGTTTGAAAAATTTGATCAAGCATTCGGTGAATCTGCCGGTGAGTTACTGCTCCAAATATACGAAGATAGATCCACGTCACGCGTGGCAGATGTCATCCGTAACCCTTCGAGATTTTGTGCTCTGGTTGTTTTATTGGGCCATGGGATCTGATAACGAACCATCGCCAACTCTCGAGGCAATTAGGTCGGCAATAAAGAAGAAAAATATTCGTTTGCAAACTATCGGCGACATTGAAGCGCTTGCGACTCAGTTGAACTGGGGAGACCTTTCTTGAGAGCCGCGAAGTCCAATGACATTTGGCGAGCGCTATTCAATCGCAAAGATAGAAAGCTTTTAGAACTAAGTGTTCAATACAGCGATGTCACAGAACTGGGTAGTGGAGCACTTTCCTTCTCACACCCAATTAACCTAATTTGCGGTGAGAACGGTGTTGGGAAATCTGCGGCAATTTGGACACTTGTTAAAGGGATGGGGTTGGATGGAAATTTGGACGGGTCCCATAAGTTAAGTCGACCAAAGGCTGAAAGTGGAACCATTGCGCAGGCTTCGATAAAAATCAAATCGTATCAAACAGTACCACCAACTGAACAGACGTGTACTTTCAAGGATTTAGTCGACGGTGGAGGCCCCCCGGCGGTACTTGTTGACCCTGGCCTGCAAGTGCCACATCTGCTCACTACATTGCGAAGAGACGCAAATTTACATGACTTGTTAGAGGGCGTCAAACCAATTTCAATTGTCGATAGTGAGTTGGAACAAGTTCGAGAGTTAGCGGACAAAGACTACCAGTCAATACATATTTATGAAATTGATGAGTACGCCGAGCTACCTGTTTTCCCATATTTTGTAGTCAGTTATGGCGGTAGCGAGTATGACTCTTTAAAAATGGGGTTAGGGGAATTTTCACTTCTGTACATGTATTGGAGATTAAGAAATCTTCCCCAGGAAACTCTAATTCTTTTGGAAGAGCCTGAGTCTTTTGCGGCACCTCGCTCGCAGCGTGCACTAATCGATTTCCTTGCGTCAATTGCCAATGACAAGGGACATTTTTGTATCATTTCTAGTCACTCTGGAGTAATCGCCGAACGCATTCCAAATGAAGCGATACAGCTTTGCGCAAGGAATGGTCAGCAAGTGACATTCACCCCCAACCCAGCGCCAAACCTTCTAGTGGACAGGATTGCGTTCTACTTGCGACGGCGATTTGCTTCACTCGTTGAAGACCAAGCTGCCAAGTCATTCTGCCGGGCACTCACGGAGTACTTAGACCCCAGAGTTGCTGCAGATTTGGATATCTTTGTTGCCGGCTCAAATGGTGAAATCAGCACAGCGCTGAAAACAATACAGCCTGATAGCGGTGAGCGGCTGCTTTTGGTTGGTGTTTACGATGGCGATCAAAAAAATTCCATTCCGGGGGATCTCAAATGGCCAGCTATTTGTCTTCCTGGGGGAACAAACCCTGATCAAATATTTCGCGAACTTGTTCAAAGAAATGCTACGACTCAGATCGCCCATGCACTTGGCTTTACCGACGCACAAATTGTCAATGCACTTAGCGGCCTCGAGGGAACAGATAACCACGACTGGACAAACCGGTTGTGTCAATCACTCGACATTTCAATTGCTCAGTTTTTCAGGAAACTGGTCCCCCTATGGATCAGCACAAACGAAGAATTGGCGCAGGAGTTTCAAAGAGAACTGAGGCGGTCATTGAAGCTTGGTTGAGTCGCTGGATTTTAACGACACGAGGAAAAGGGGCCACCCGAGTTGGGAAAAAGGGGCCGGGCTCAAGTTACCCAAATTACCTATACCTAGACCCATGCATTCATTTCGGGGAGTGACAACGCGCTGTGTGTTGCTGGCATCATGCCTTCTTAGTCAGCTCGGTTGCACAAAACCCGAGACCAAATACTCGGCAACGCTTGAACGAGCTTCATTGATGCTATTGCCCTTCCCCACCTGGAACGCGGGCGGGGCAGGCAGGGTTCAACGCGTTGACCTATCAGCCACTGCGACGGAGAAAAACAAGGCCAATTTCACCGCCGTACGGGCCGAAATCACGCCCCTTTACGTTGTGAGACTTGATGACTCCCACGCCGTTCTTCTCACCCAGGCCTTGCCTGTGGGTGAGGGGGATCAACCCTACGCGTGCCACGCCTGTGCCGGCACCATTGGCGCGTACTTTTTTGCACACAATGCAGCGGGCTGGCGACAGACCAAGCGGCACGACGCGCTGGCTACGAGCGGCGTGGAAGGCAATCTCGGCGAGACCAGCATCGCAAAATTGGCCGACGGGCATTACGCCATGACCGCGGAATGGGGTAGTTGCTGGCAGGGCTATTGCGGAAGCTGGCTGGTGATTGCTGGGCTGCAAGCTGATACCGCAGTGGTATTGGCGCCGGGCCTGCCGCTGGCCGCAGACAACGATGGCGCCTATGGCGCGTGCAGCGCGCTGGATACACCCCGCGATACGGATGACAAGACGGAGGACAACCATGAGTGCCTGGACATCCACAGCAAGTGGAAGTTTCAAGGCAATCGCTTGGTTGTCACCTTCGAGGGCCGCGTGACTGAGTTGGGACCAGACGGCAAGCCGGGCGCCGCAAAACGGCTTCATCAGCAAGCGGTCTATGAAATCTCACCGGGTCAACTCCGGCTAGTCAAAGGCACCAACCCAGTACCCAATTTCTGAGCGCAATTCGCGAAAAATGACAGCACCCATGCCCCACAAAACCACCCCGCCCCGCGTTGTCATCTTCGCTGGCCCGAACGGCGCGGGTAAGTCAACCCACGCCGATGCCATCCTGGCGTCGCTCGACATTGAAACGTTTGTCAACGCCGACTACATCGCCCGTGGACTGACTGGGCGCCATACTGACGCCGTCGCGTTTGAGGCCGGCCGCATCATGCTTCAGCGGCTACGGCAGTTGAGCGATGCGGGTGCAGACTTTGCCTTTGAAAGCACTTTGTCCAGCCGGACTTTCGCCGCACTGCTTGGCACGCTGAAGCGCAACGGCTACGTCGTGGCCATCTACTATTTTTCGTTGGCCAATGCGCAGTTGGCGATTCGCCGGGTCAAATTGCGCGTGGTTCTGGGAGGACACGATGTGCCCACTGATGTCGTGCGGCGGCGGTTCGGACGCAGCCTCAACAACTTCTTCAACCTCTACATGCCGTTGGCGGACGAATGGACAATGTTCGATAATTCCACCACCCCGTTCGCGCGGGTCATAGCGGCAAAACTCGCCAACCAACTCACTGTGACGGAACCTGCGACATGGCACAAACTGCAAAAACTCAGCCAAACCGGCAGCTGACCCCTACACCCAAGGCACTGCAAAAGGCGCTGGAGCAATCCGCCAAACAAGCGCAACGCCTGGCCGATGCCTTTGGTGTCGTGGTGCCGACGATCAAGCAGAAGACAACCGCCGGCTCCCGCGCACCCAGTTGATTGCCTGGTGATAGGTGGCTCTTGGCCGCGCAGTCCCCGGTGCGCCCCAAACCGCCCTCCACTTCTGGTTCGAAGAGCTGACCGCCAAGCAGCACTTCACCAAAGACGCCGCGCTGAACGCTACCATTCGCACACGCTTGTGCGCCACGCTGGAAGCTGCGGCGAGGTGTGAGCTGTTTGCGTGGCGCGCCACGGCCGCTGGAAGGCTGGCGGAGATCATCGTGTTGGACCAGTTCTCGCGCAACGTCTACCGCGACACGCCGCGCGCCTTTGCGCAGGACGCGCTGGCGCTGGTGCTGGCGCAAGAGCTGGTGGCCAGTGGGCAAGACCGCAGCCTGCCCGAGGCGCAGCGCGTGTTTGCCTACATGCCCTACATGCACAGCGAGTCCGCGCTGGTGCATGCGCCATGCCGTAGCGCTGTTTTCGCAGCCGGGCATGGAGGGCAACCTGGATTTCGAGCTGCGCCACAAGGCCATCATCGACCGCTTTGGCCGCTACCCCCACCGCAACGCGATTCTGGGGCGCACCTCTAGTGCGGAGGAGCTGGCTTTTCTGAGCGAGCCGGGGTCTTCGTTTTAGTTCTTGGCTCTGTATTTGCTACGTTTTTGGTAGCTACTGAAGCATATTTCACGAGGGCTAGAGTCAAATTTGACACATAAACAGTCCACCCCTGCGCATTTCAGCGATCGTGGACGCCTGTTTCAGGCTGATCGTGGACGGCGTTTCAGCGCCATCGTGGACGCGCAGGGGATGCGCGCAAGCGAGGGGTTAAATGTATCTCAAGCACCAGGGGTGTCTCAGGACGGCGATCGCGAAGCGAGTGGTTTGATCTCTCGGGTGCAGACTTATCCACGGCGGCGGGCGGCGCTTGCGACGTACCGACCGGCGCGGTGGGTAAGTCGTCTTTGCGCGGCGATGGTGGCGATCATTGGTCTTTGCCCGGATCGCGCAGCGTGGCACCCTTGAGTGCGATGCGATGACTGCTGTGCACGATGCGGTCCAGAATGGCATCGGCCAATGTCGGATCATCCAGATAGGCATGCCAGGCTTTGACCGGCAGTTGACTTGTCATCAGAGTTGACTTGCTTCCGATCCGGTCATCAAGAACTTCGAGCAGATCATTGCGTTCAGATGCTCCCATCGGAGAAATGGCAAAGTCGTCAATCACCAAGACGTCCAGCTTGGCCAGTTGCGCCAGGCGCCGTGCAAAGCTGCCATCGCCATGAGCCACATGCAACTCATCAAAGAGCCGCCCGGCGCGCACGTACAGCACCGAGAACCCTGACCTTGCCGCCTGATGCGCCAGCGCACAGGCCAACCAGGTCTTACCGCAACCGGTGGCACCCGTAATCAACAGATTCTGGGCATTGCGGATCCAATCACCACCGGCCAAAGCGGCCACCAGTTCCCGATCCAGCGCACGACTGGCACGCCAATTGACATCTTCCACGCAGGCGCTGCTGACTTTGAGTTTGGCCGCCTTGAGCAAACGCTGCACGCGTTTGTCATCACGCCAAGCAGTCTCAGCTTGTACCAACATGGCGAAGCGTTCGTCAAAGCCCAGCTTGGTAGCCGCGGCACTGGTGGCTTGTTCCTCAATGGCGCGCACCATGCCGTCCAGGCGCAGGTCACGTAATTGGGTAAGTGTGTGTTCGTTCATAAGTGCTTGTTTCCTTCTGAGTTGGTGGGGGGGAAGTCGTTGGAGAATTGGTGGCCACGGGTTCAGTGGAAGTAGTCCGGGCCACGGATGTTCTCGTGCGCGGGCAATGCGCCCGGCTTGGTGGTCGGCAGACTTTGCTGGCGGTCGAGTCCACTCTTGAGGATGTTGGTCACGCTCCTGAGGTTGGGCGAACGAATCGCCAGCGCCCTGGTGCAGGCCGCCTCCAGTCGCACCGGCGTGAACTGGCGCGCCAGACGTTGCATCCCCAAACATGCCCGGTAGCCCTGTTCAGGATGCGGGCGGTGCTCCAACTGCCAGGTCACCACGGCAGCGGTACTGACGCCAATGCGCAATCCCCAGTCGATGAGCTTTTGCGGCGTCCATTCCAGGTGCGCCCGGTGGGAGGCTGGCATGTGATCCGGCGTGGTGGTGTGCTTGCCGCGTAGGTGGCTCAAGGCATGGCAGGCCACACGCTGGTTGGAAGAGAAGCATTCGACCAACGTGGCAGTGACCCGTAATTCGACGGTGGTGCGCACCAGCGCGTGCGGAACACTGTAGTAGTGACCCTCGAATTCGACGTGGTAGTCGATGTTGACCTTGGCCGACTTCCAGCGACAGATCTCAAAGCGTTTGGCCGGCAGCGGCTGCAGGGCTGGCAGGTCGAGTTGCTCAAAGGCGCTGCGCCGGTTGCCGGGCAACTTCTTGAAGGCACGCTGGTTCAGATCGACCAGTAGCAGGGCAATGGCCTGGTTGAGTTCCACCAGACTGAAGAACTTGCGATTGCGCAGCCGGGCCAGAATCCAGCGCTCCACCACCAGCACGGCGTTCTCCACCTTCGGTTTGTCCCGGGGATGCGCTGGTCGTGCGGCCAACAAGGCGCACCCGTAGTGGGTGGCGAATTCGTCGTAGAGCCGGTTGGGCTGGGGTCGTAAGTGTCGGGGTTCTTGATCAGTGCGCGAGCCTGGTCGGGCACAATCAGACGTGGCACGCCGCCGAAGAACTCCAGGGCCTGCACCTGGGCGCCGATCCAGTCGGCGGTGGTCTGACGCGCGGTGGCACAGGCATAGGTGTAGTTGGAGGCGCCGAAGGTGGCCACGAAGATCTGCGCCTTGGTGATCTCACCGGTGCCGGCATCAATGATCGGTACGGTCTGACCGGCGTAATCGACAAACAGTTTCTCCCCAGCAATGGGTTTGGCGCATGGAGCGCTTGAGCCCACAAGCCCATTGGCGGTACTTGATGCAAAAGCTGGTGTACTTGTAGGCCAGTTCGTTGTCCTTGGCGTACTCCTCCCACAGAAGCTGCAGGGTCACACCGGCGCGTTTGAGTTCCTGATGAACAAGGGCGAAGTCGGGCGTCAACTGGTGGCTGCTGCGCGGCAGGGCCGGACGGTATAACCTGGCCTCCAGTTCTTCATTAGTGAGGGTTTGAGCCACCGCCCAATCGACATTGGCGGCGCGGGCCAAGGAGGCGCTTGGCCGCTGCACTCTTGGATATCTTGAGGGAGCGGCCCACCTCACTGAAGCTCAGTCCTGCGCACAAGTGCAGGCGCAATGTCTCTCGGATTTGACGCATGGTGATTCTGTTCGTTGGCATTGGCTCTGTGCTTCGCAAAAAGCGCCGAGCCTATGCCGGGTTCAAGAAATCACTTACGTGCATCCCCCCACAAAATCGTCCACGATGGCGCTGAAACAGCGTCCACGATCAATTTGAAATGCCGTCCACGATCACGCTGAAATCGCGTCCACGTTCAGCCTGAAACGCCGTCCACGATGGGCTGAAATATGCACCACCCCGTTAAACTCCAGTCTATGCGTCCCTCCGAAGCTCTCCCTGCACCGCACGCAGATCCGCGAGATTGCGTTACGCCACCGCGTCAGCGGGGTTCGGGTGTTCGGCTCGGCGCTGCATGGCGACGACACGGCGGGCAGCGACCTGGACCTGCTGGTGGAACCCACTGCACAAACCACGCTGATGGACATTGGCGCCATCCGGTTTGAGCTGAAGCAGCTTTTGGGCATGGACGTGGATGTGCTCACCCCCAACAGCCTGCCAGCCAGTTTTCGCGATCAGGTGCTGCGCGAGGCCCTGGCCGTATGAGCCGTGCGCACCCGCTGCGGGTGGCACACTACCTGCAGCACGTCCTGGAGGCCATTGGCAACATTCAGGAATACACCACGGCGATGAATCTGGCCGGATTCATGGCAGACCGCAAGACCTGCGATGCCGTGATTCGCAATCTGGAAGTCATTGGCGAAGCTTGCAACAGTATTGCCAAGAATCACCCTAACTTTGCCGCGAAGCACGCTGCCGTGCCATGGGGGTTCGCATACGAAATGCGCAACGCACTGGCGCACGGCTATTTCACGGTAGACCTTGCCATCGTGTGGCAAACCATCCAGAACGATCTGCCGTCGCTTAAACAGCAAGTGTCGGTGCTTCAAATCTAGCTTGCTACGGTTTTAGTAGCTGCTTGCGCACACTCCACCAAGGCTAGAGGCCAATTTAACTAAAGTGTTGGGCCTCGGGCTCGCCTCGCGGATGTGGGTGGCATGGCGTGTGAAGTCGCTGTCGCTGGAGACCAAACAAAATCCATCCACGCTGCCGGTGTGCAGCATGACCATGGCGTCGATGGTCAGCGCGGAATGTGTGGGAGGTTGGTGGTGGCCATGGCGGACAGACAGCGTCCATGGGCCAAACTACACTGCACCAAGCGCCTGCCCAGTTAAATTGCGGGCGACGAATTTGAAAAAGACAGGAGAACGGTTTTTGAATTTCAAAAAAGTGGTGCTTGGCACCTTGGTGGTCCTGGGCGTTGCGGCAGTAGGCGGCTGGTTCAGCCTGGACAAGGAGACCCGTGGGCTATTGGCTACTGTGCCTACCAATCGGGATTTGTTGTTTTGGACGCAGCCGCAGCGCGATGCCGCTTTCCGCGCGATGGACCGCCTGCCGATACTGGCCAAGGTGAATGTGGTGCCCGCCAGTGGAACCCCCTCTGCTTTGCCTGTTGGTGCACCACTCAAACCGACGAGCGATATCGATGCCTACATGGCGGGCCAGCGCAGTGCCGCGTTGCTGGTGGTGCATGACGGCAAGTTGCGCCTGGAGCGTTATGGCCTGGGCTTTGATGGTGGTGGGCGCTGGACCAGTTTTTCAGTGGCCAAGTCGTTCACCTCCACGCTGGTGGGTGCGGCGGTGAAAGACGGTTTCATCAAGAGCCTGGACGACAAGGTAAGCCTCTACATTCCAGACCTCAAAGGCTCTGCCTACGATGATGTGAGCGTGCGCCAGTTGCTCACCATGACTTCTGGGGTCAAGTGGAATGAAGACTATGCGGACCCCAACTCCGATGTGGCCAAGTTCAACAACCACAAACCCGAAGCAGGCGTTGAAGCGCTGGTGAGCTATATGCGCAAGCTTCCTCGTGATGTGCCGGCTGGCACCCGCTGGCACTACAGCACCGGTGAAACCAATTTGGTGGGCACCTTGGTGCAACAAGCCACCAAGAAACCCCTGGCAACCTATCTGGCAGAGAAAGTGTGGGGGCCCGCGGCGATGGAGCAGCAGGCGACCTGGATCCTGAGCAAGACGGGCAAGGAAATTGGTGGCTGCTGCATACAGGCTGCAGCGCGCGACTACGCCCGTGTGGGCCAGTTCATCCTGAATGGCGCCATGGTGAACGGCAAGAGCATCGTGCCCGACGGCTGGTGGGCAGAAGCGACGACCAAGCGCACCGACATTGACCGGCCAGGGCGCGGCTATGGTTACCAGTGGTGGACCTATGACGACGGCAGTTATACAGCCCGCGGCATTTTTGGCCAGGGGATCTTCATTGATCCAAAACGCAAGCTGGTGATCGTGTCCAACGCCAACTGGGCCGGTGGCGCCCGGGACCCGGTAGCAATGGCAGCGCGCGAGGCCTTCTATCGCGAGGTGCAAAAGTCCATCGATGACGAGGGTGTGGCGCCGGCCAAATAAATGTCGCAAGAATCCGTGCGCATGGGGGGGGGCAGCGGCTACTGATCTTGTGAGTAGTGCCGAGCGCAGTTTGGCGACACGCTAGAGGCTGCCGCGCGTTGAGTCGCCGGAGTGACACAAACCACCAACGCTCAGTCTTTTCCCACCCGCACCTGTTGCGCAGGTTGGCGTAGGATGGCGCACCCCCAAACCTTGTTCTACCCACTGGAGTGCTCATGCGCAGTTTCAAACTCTCTCTGTCGTGCGTCGCGGCAGCCGTCATCTTGGCCGCTTGCGGTGGCGGCGATGACACCATCAAGTTCACCCAAGTCGTCACGTTTGGCGACAGCGTCAGTGACGGCGGGGCCTACCGTGTGGGTACCATCGCTGCGCTCAAGGGTGGCAAGTTCACGGTGAACGGCTCGGGTGACAATACCTGGACAGAGGCACTGGCCCTGAACCTCTCGCTCCCCGCGCAGTGCGCAGCCCAAACCGGTCTGCTGCCCAACAACGGTGTCACGGGTGCGCCGGTGACCAACTTCGCCGCTTGCAACAACTATGCGCAGGGCAGTAGCCGCGTCACCGCCGTCGGCTCAGGGCCCAACGGCGTCGCCCTGCAACAGGCACCTTTCAACCAGATTAACCTGGGCCTTATCGCCGATTCGATCCAGAACCAGATGAATCGCCACGTCGCCAAGGCTGGCGGTTTTGGTGCCGGCGATCTGGTCACCGTCAACGGTGGCGGCAACGACTTCTTCATGCAATTCGGTGCCGTGGCCGCCGCCTCAGGCGGAGGCGCCGCCGCCGCAGGTGCGGCCACCATTGCTGGTTGGCCAGCTGCCACCATCGCCACGGTGTCTGCAGGTGGTGCGGCCGCCGCGGGCGCCGCATCGACCGCCGCCGTCACAGCCATGGGCCAAGCCGGCGCGGAGCTGGCAGCCTATGTCAAGAACATCCTGGTGGCCAAAGGGGCCAAGTACATCATCGTGCGCAACCTGGGCGACTTGAACATCACGCCTTTTGGCACCACCTTCAGCGCGAGCACGAAGCAGTTGTCCACGGCAATGGTTGGAGCTTTCAATGCAGAGCTGCAAAAGGGCTTGGCCGGCGTGGCGGGGGTGATCTACTTTGATGACTACACACGTGGCCAGGGCATTGCGGCAAACCCCAGCGCCTCAGGGTATTCCAATGTCACCGGTGCCGCCTGCGGCCCCGACGCGTTCAGTGCCCCCGGCGATGTCATCGGCAACTCGATCATTTGCAATGCATCCACGCTCATCCAGAGCGACACCAGCAAATATGCCTTTGCCGACAGCGTGCACCCAACGCCCTATGCGCACCAAGACACAGCCAACCACGTTGTGAAGCTCATGCGCGGGGCAGGCTTGAACTTCTGATCAACGCCAGTGGTGGCGCACGCCACCGCTCGGAACCACACGACGCAAATGGGCTGTTCGAGTTCCTGCGTCCGATGTGTCGTCACCAGAGTGTCTACGGCGGCGGGCACCGCGCTGCTTGAATTTTCTCGCGGGCGTTTGATGTGCGGCATGCAGTCGCCTTGTTTCGGTTGCGCAACCTCCCACGCGATGCTCCGTGGGGGTCGGGAGGAAACCAATTTACGATAGCACCTATCCGAAACCGATTCCCCAAGAATGACTACATCGCCATCGATCCAATGCCCGTCCTGCCGCAGCGCCATGCACGTGCACGCTTTGCCGGGCAACGGCGGCGGAACCGTCGAACTGGACCTGTGCTTCCACTGCCAGGGCATGTGGATCGATCCGCAGGAGAACTTAAAGCTGTCGCCGGCGGCGGTGGCTGACCTGTTCCGGCTGTTGCATGAGCAACGCGCGGCGGCGCACCAGCCTCTGGCGTCGACGATTAATTGCCCACGTTGTGCCGATACCCTCCAGCAGGGTTTTGACATCGTACGCAGCGGGCGTTACATCACCTACCGCTGCTCGGCGGGCCACGGTCGCTTCAGCGCGTTTTCGTCTTTCATGATCGAAAAGGGCTTCGTGCGTTTGCTGACGCGCCCGGAGATCGACGACATCGCCAAGCGAGTGGCCGTGATCCATTGCAGCAGTTGCGGCGCGCCTGTGGACCTTCGCAAGGACCACGCCTGTCCGCACTGTCGGTCAGCCTTTTCGTTGCTAGACCCCAAGGCAGTGGAAAAGGCCCTGCAAGGCTATGCCCATGCCGCCAAGCCGTCAACCACCGGCGCGCATGCGCCCGATGTGGCCGACGCGCTGGTCATGCTGGAGCGCGACCGTCAGCGCGCGCTGCGTGAACAAAGCGCTCAGCGCAGCAGTCTGTTTACGACCAACGCATCGAGCAATATTGACCTGTGGTCGATCGGCCTCGCCCTGGTCTCCAGCGTACTGGACTAGCACTGACCCCGTCACAATTCATCCCATGCTGAGCCCTCTCAAGAACCTGCTGGTCCAACTCTTCGGTTTTACGGAAGAGAGCGCGGCCAGCGTCAGCGACGCACACGGCGTGCAGCTGGCAACGGCCGTGTTGCTGGTCGAGGTGATGCGCTCCGACGCCAGCATGGGCGAACCTGAGTACGCCACAGCCCTGTCGGCACTGCGCAGCAAGTTTGCGCTGAGCGACAGCGAAATGCAGCAACTGCTCAGCCACGCGGAACACACCGCCAAGCACAGCAGCGACTTCTTCCGTTTCACCAGCGCCATCAACCAACATTTCACCCACGACCAGAAGATTCGGGTGGTGGAGCACATGTGGCAAGTGGCCTACGCCGATGCCAAGCTCGACGCACATGAGAACCATGTGATCAGCAAGGTTGCTGGCTTGCTGCATGTCACCCATGGCGAGTACATCGCTGCGAAACTGCGCGCCAAGAGAGCGGCGGGGCTATCGTGACGCTCTGCCCCAGCGCGGCACCTTGAAGACGCCTCGCAGTCGTTCATTGCCGTGTCTCAACCCGACTTCAGCCCTTCTGCCGAGCGCAACAAGCAGCCCATAATCGACGTTCTGCGCGGCTTACTACCGCAGCGCGGGACTGCGCTGGAGATTGCCTCCGGCACGGGGCAGCATGTGGTGTGGTTTGCGCAGCAATTGCCCCAATGGACTTGGCAGCCCAGCGAGGTACACCGCGGCGCGCTCTACAACATCGAGGTGCGGGTGACGCAAGCCGAACTGGACAACGTGCTGGACCCGATCCAGCTTGACGTGCGCAGGGAGCCCTGGTTTGGTCATGCAGAGCCGGCGCCCGCCTTCGACCTGATCTTCTGCGCGAACATGCTGCACATCACGCCCTGGGAGGCCGGCCTGGCGCTGCTGCGTGGCAGCGCGCGCCATTTGGCGCCGGGCGGCAAGCTGGTTACGTATGGGCCGTATTTCGAAGACGGCGTGCCGAGCGCGCCCACCAATGTGGCCTTCGACCAGAGCCTGCGTGAGCAGAACCCAAGCTGGGGCATCCGTCTGCGAGAAGACGTGGAGCAGGCCGCCGCCCGCGTCGGCCTGTGCCTGCACGCGCGCCACGCCATGCCCGCCAACAACCTGCTGCTGTTCTGGGCCCTGGCGGGCTGAATCCGGGCTGCGTGTCGTCCATCGTGATCCGCGATGCGCACAGACCTGCGGCCGCTATTGTTCCAGTAGCATCCTTAGCTGACGGAGTGTGTCGACGATCGTGTTGTCGAGCTTGACACATGGCAGAATGTGCCGGTCACACACCCGGTTTTGCGCATGGCCATCTTCCCGCAAGGTCTCACCCAGATCGACAGGCGCTGCGCCAATGCCGGCGAGCGCAGCACGCTGCAGCAACTCAAGCGCTGCCTGTCAGACGACTACATGGTGTGGCACGACGTGTCGATCGGCCCCAAGGCGCGCCAACCCGATTTTGTGATCCTCAGTCCCCGGCGCGGCCTGCTGATTCTGGAGGTTAAACACTGGGCGTGGGCCACCATCCAGAACCGGCGCATCACCAAAGACAGCGTGGAGCTGCTTACCGACAAGGGGCTTGTTACCGCGGCGCACCCACTGCGTCAGGCGCGCGACTACGCGCTGGAGCTCAACGACGTGCTGCAAAACGACCCCGCGCTGGTGTACGACCAGGCCCCCTTCAAGGGCAAGTCGCAAGTGCCCTATGGCTGGGGCTGCGTGCTGAGCAACATCAGGCTCAAGCAAACCGAAGGCTCCGACTTTGCGCAGGTGTTTCCCGCCTACAAGACGCTGCTGCGCGAAGATCTGGAAGACGCGGTAGACCCGTACGAGTTCGAGAAGCGGCTGTGGGGCATGTTCACGCTGACCTTTCCCTACGCTCTGAGCCTGCCTCAGCGCGACCGCGTGCGCTGGCACCTGTTCCCCGAGATCCGCATGCAAGGCAGCCAGGCCGCGTTGGACTTTCAGCCACCAGGCCAGCCGCTGGTGTTGCCGGATCTGATGCAGGTGATGGACCTGAACCAGGAGCAAGTTGCCCGCACGCTGGGCGAGGGCCACCGGGTGATCCACGGAGCGGCTGGCTCCGGCAAGACCATGATTCTGATCTTTCGGGCGCAGCAGTTGGCGGCGGCGGCGCGCGTCGACCAACCGGTGCTGGTGCTGTGCTACAACCGCCCGCTAGCCCAGCGCATTGACACCATGCTGCGTGACCGTGGGGTTGACGAACGGGTGATAGTGCGCACCTTTCATGCCTGGTGCAAGGACATGGTGCACACCTACCAGCTCGACCAACCCGCCGCCCGACCCAACACTGACGCCTACTTTGAAGAACTGGCCAACATCGTGCAGCGCGCACTCGACACCGGGCTGGTGCCGGGTGGCCAGTACACCGCGCTGCTGGTGGACGAGGCGCACGACTTCGAGGACGCCTGGCTGCACATGTCGGTCAAGCTGGTCACGCCAGCCACCCGTTCGCTGCTGATTCTGTATGACGACGCGCAGTCGATCTACCAGAAGAAGCGGCGCAAGTTCAACTTCGCCAGCGTCGGCATCGAGGCGCGGGGCCGCACCAGCGTGTTGCGCCTGAACTACCGCAACACCGCCGAGGTGCTGGCGCTGGCCATGCAGTGCGCGCAGGGACTGCTGGCCGACCAGCCCGAGACCGAAGACGAGATGCAAACCGTGCACCCCACCAGCGCGGGGCGGCGCGGGCCACTGCCGGTTCTGCTGGAGGCGCCCAACGCCCGCGCCGAGGCCACCTTGATAGCGCAGCGCATCGCCGATGCGGTAGCAGACGGCGCCGCCCCCGGGGACATTGCCGTGCTGTGCCGCATCAAGAAACACATGGATGTGATCGAGCAGGCGATCCTCCATCAGCACATCCCCTGCCACTCGATGAACAGCCCCGGCCACCGCGCGTTTGACTGGGCGCAACCTAACGTCAAGCTGATTACCCTGCACAGTGCGAAGGGGCTGGAGTTTCCGATGGTATTCATCGCCGGCCTGGACGCCATGCCCTTCATGAACGAATCACTGGAAGACGAAGTGCGACTGCTCTACGTGGGCATGACCCGCGCCACGCAACAGCTGCTGCTGTGCAGTGCCGGAACATCGCCCATCGTCCAGCGCGTCAAGAACTCGCTGGAGGCCGTGACGGCGCAATTCGCGGCCGGGTCATAACACCCGGCACGCTCGTTGCGCCGCTTGGACTGACCAGGGCCTGGCGGCGGGGCACGGCGCAAGCGCCTTACCCGGAAGTGCGCAACGGGTACGGACCACGCGGCGCCACGCAAAACAACCAAGAGCCTAGAATCCGCCCCACCTCCTGCGCGGGTCCATCGCGTCAACAACACTGGTTAGCACCATGCCCCAACTCAAACTCAGCTACTTCGATTTTCATGGCGGTCGCGCCGAACCCATCCGCCTGGCCCTGGCCATTGGTGGCATCGCGTTTGAAGACCACCGGTTCACCTTTCCCGAGTTTGCCGAGCTACGCAAGACCGTGCCCTTTGGCCAGGTGCCGGTGCTGCACGTGGACGGCGTGCAGGTGACGCAGAGCGACGCCATGCTGCGTTATGCCGGCAAGCTGGCCGGCCTGTACCCCACCGACGCCTACCAGGCCTTGCTGTGCGATGAGGTAGCGTATGTGGTCGAAGAAGCCGGCGTCAAACTGGGCCCGAGCTTCAGCATGAAGGGCGACGAGCAAAAGGCGGCACGTGTGGCCCTGGTCAACGGCTCAATGCCGGTGTACCTGGGCTGGCTGCAACGCCAGTTGCTGGCGCACGGTGGGCAGTACTTTGCCGACAACCGCCTCACGGTGGCCGACCTGAAAGTGTTTGTGGACGTGCGCGGGCTCAACTCCGGCCGCCTGGACCATGTGCCCACCGATCTGGTGGAAAAAGTGGCCCCGGCGCTTAACGCCCACCTGCAGCGAATTGGCCAAACACCGGCCGTGGCCCAGTACTACGCCAAGTTTGGCGTCTAAAGCGAGGAGCTCTGTGCGGCGCGGCTGAAGGCATCGGCGCACCGTGACGCGGCTTGAACGCTGGCGTCGTGACCGCTTTTGCAGCGATGCTCAAACCCAGGGCTGCGCCAGCGCCTCGCGCGCAAACACGCGCTGCACGGCGGGGCGCGCCAGCACACGAGTCAGCCACTGGCCAACGTGCGGGAAGTCCCTGGCCTTGCGGCCGGCGAAATTACGCGTCCAGCGGCACAGCATCATGGCGTAGGGGTCGAGCAGGCTGTAAGCCGTCCCCAGCAGCCAGGGGCCGCCGTGGCCGGCCAGTTGAGCGTCGAGCTGCTCCAACAACAGCACCACTTTCTGCTCTGCATGCGCCTTGACCTGCGCAATGGCCTCGGGCGTGGTGGCCCAGCGCTCGGGGTAGAAGTAGACGATCAGCGCCTGCTGCAAGGTGGTGGAGAGCCAGCTCAGCCATTTGTAGGCGTGCGATCGCTCGGCGCTGCCCACCATTGGCAGTAGCGCGCCACCAGGATGGGTATCGGCCAGGTGCAGGCAGATGGCGGCAGTCTCGTACAACACCAGGTCGCCCTCCACCAACACGGGAATCAGTCCGTTGGGGTTAAGTTGGCGGTAGGCTGCTGACCGGTGTTCGCCGCCCTCGCGGTCGACATGGACCAGTTCAAACGGGATGCCCAGCTCTTCCAGAACAATGTGCGGAGCCATTGCGGCGGTGCCGGGGGAGTGGTGCAAGTGGATCATGACGGTACCTTTGGCAAGTGGGTGCGGCGCTGAGGGCATTGTAGAAAGCTGGCCAGGGCTGGCCAGGGCTAGGAACTGAAGCGCCAATCAGCGAGAATCACCTGAGGCGGACTCCAAGGAGCTACACATGGTCAAGGACGACAAGCCCAAGGTTTGGCTCAGCGCGTTGAAAATCGTGGCTGGCGCGGCACTGCTGATTGGAACCATTGGCTTTGCACTCTGGTATGCCAACCAGTTGCCGGTATCGTCGCCAGCGCTTGAGCAGGCCATTGAGGACGTACGACAAAAGAACCCGGATGCAACATCCAACCCATCCAACTCCTGGGGAATCTCCAAAGACTCCCCGGTGCGCAAGCGGTAACGCTGTGCGCAAGCTACCACTGCACCCTACCAATCCCACTACCGAAGAAGAACCATGAAAAAACTCAACGTGACCATCAGGCTCGAAATGTCCGTCCCGGATGACTGGGAACTGGTCACGACATCGGAGGGCGGCGACGTACTGAAGTTGCCCAACAAGCAGTTTTTGGACCTCGCCATCGAGCCGCTTTTCGCCACTGACCCTGAGCAAACCTGGAGCAGCGCCGAGACCCAGGACGCGATGAACGACATCCTGGACATGGTCGAGAGCGAAGACGTGGTCTACGAGTTCGTCACCCACTGAAGCCGGCCACCCTCGGCCAGTAAGGCCGATCTGGACGCAAAACTCTAGCCTGCTAGGGAGCGGTCACTATGGATTGTTCCGACAATCGCCGCATCCCTTTCAACTCTTCAGAGGAAAACCATGAGCGCCAAGAAGCTTTCCACCGTGACCACCGATGTGATCGAGTCCTACGGCAACACCGCCAAGAATGTGATCCACGCCTACCGCGCAGGCGGCGAACGTGTCGCCACGCTGCTGGAAAAGGGCTGGGATCGCGCCTTGAAAGAGTCGCGCTCGCAGCTCGCTGAAGGCGTGGCCCGCAACGCCAGCTCCGCACAGCAAGTCCTCAATGGCTACTACACCAAGGGTCTGACCCTGACTTCCGACGGTGCCGAGCAAGTGGTAGACCAGATGGTCAAACTGGCAGGCACTGGGGTGCAACGCGTGGCTGCCAATGCACACCGCTTCGAAGAAAAGACCGGCGTGACCGCTTTGAACACGCTGGCGCAGGCAACCCTGCCCACGGCCGTGGCACTGTCGACCCTGGCCACCCGGATCGAAGTGTCCTCGGCCAATCTGGCCAGCAAAGTGGCCGGCCCGAAGGTTGCCACCATGCCCAGCCCCAAGCGCAAGGCCCCGGCGGCACGCAAGCCCCGCGTGGCCAAGGCGGCCTAAGGCAAGTGGTCATCGGCGCCCAGTCGTGACTGGGCGTTGCTTTGGGGATGAAGTCACGCCGCGTGTTACGCAAACTTCACCGCCCGGGCATCGTCTTGAGCCGTTTCGCAAAGTAAGATAGTGGCATGGTTGTTTCGAAACTTACGTTTCTTAACAATCACATGATCTCTTAACCCTTTGTTGAAGCGAGCACAAGTCCATGAAAAGCTGCCTGAAACTACTCAAGAGCCTGACCCTGGCGGTGTCACTCGCCGGCTTGGCAGTCGGCTGCACCGAAACCGCGCCCAAGGTCAGTGACTCGTCATCGAGCGCGCCGCCCAGCGCCACCGCCACGAGTGGCGGCAAGTCCGGCCCACCCACTTTTGGCAATGCCTCGCCCACGGCGGGCAGTTCGACATCCCAAAAGGCCAACGCCGCTGCCGATGCCGCTGCCTACAAGGAGATCGAATACACCAACCGCAACAAAAAGGGCCCGGCCCTGGTGGTGATCCCTGGCGAGATCAAGAGCGCGCATGCCACCTTCACGCAAAAGTTCACCGCCAACAACATCGCCGACTACGGCGAGCTGGAGTTGTCCAACGCCAACTTCACGGTGCTGGAGCGCTCCAGCCTGGGCGCCTTGCTCAACGAGGTATCGCTGGCCTACAACCTGGGCGACGCGGCCAAGGCGCGCAAGACCATGCAGATGGGCAAACTCAAGACCACCAAGTGGATCGTCAAGTTCGACATTCTCAAGGCCGAGCAGATCGCCGAGAACAAGCAGGGCTTTGACGGCGCCGCCATTGGTGGCCTGATCAGCACACTGGGCGGCAGCCGCAACTCGTACGCGGCGGGTCAGGTGGTGGGATCGGTCAAGACTGGCGAGGCCACGGGCGTGTGGCTGATTGGCATGCGCTACAAGATCATGAATGCCAGCACCACCGCGCAGGTGGCGCAGGGCTATAAGGAACTGAAAATGGAAGTCGGCGCAACCGGCACCAGCGTATTGGGCATCTCTCAAAGCGCCAAGGGCGGCGTGGGCATGGACACCATGGTTCAGCGCCTGATCCAAACCGCTGTGTGGGACATCGACGCCAAGTACAAGTGACAGGTTGGTGTCGCGCGACACGTGGCCGGTTTGGCCCCGTGTTGCTCGCAGGGGTGATGGCGCAATGTGCCTGGGGCAACCCCTACTATGACCCTGGCAAGGCGCACCACACCCCCAGCGGCTTTCGCAACAACTACATCGAGGCGGTAGCAAAGCCGCTACCAGACTTGTTGCGCTGGAAGTGGGAGGCCATGCGTGCCGACGTGCCCAAGCCGCCTGCCGCGCCCACCCCGGTGGTGGCACCCGACCTGGCACGGATCCGGGGCTATCACCGCGGTGCAGGGGCATCCGGCGTGGTCTCGCCTGCGGCACTCACCTGGATCGGCCACGCAACGCTACTGGTGCAGGCCAATGGGCTCAATGTGTTGACTGACCCCATGTTCAGCGAACGCGCTTCACCGGTTCAGATTGTCGGCCCCAAACGCGCCCAGGCGCCGGGTGTGGCGCTGGAGGACTTGCCGCCAATCGACGTGGTGATCGTGTCGCACAACCACTATGACCACCTCGACCGCGCCAGCGTGGCGGCGATCGATCTCAAGTCCAAACAGGACGGCCACACAACGCTTTTCCTGGTTCCGCTCGGCCTCAAGCCGTGGTTCGTCAGGGCTGGCATCACCAACGTGGTGGAGTTGGACTGGTGGCAGCACCATGTCGTGCACGGCGTGGAGTTCCACCTGACACCGGTCCAGCACTGGTCAGCCCGAAGCCTGGGGGATCAGAGCCAAACCCTCTGGGGTGGCTGGGCCGTGCTGGGCGCCGAGCTGCACTGGTACTTTGGCGGCGACGCTGGCTATAGCCAGGATTTTGCCGACACGCGCCAGCACTTCGCACCTCACCACGGTGCGGCAACGGGTGGCGGATTTGACCTCGCCCTGCTTCCCATCGGTGGCTACGAGCCGCGCTGGTTCATGCGCCCGCAACACATCAACCCCAACGAGGCGCTGCAGGCGCATCTCGATCTTGGCGCCAAGCACAGCGTTGCCATGCATTGGGGCACCTTCGCTCTGACCGACGAATCGCTCGACCAGGCCCCCAAGGATCTGGCATTGGCAAAAGCCGCGCGCGGCGTCGACAACGATGCCTTCATCGTGATGAAGATCGGCGAGACCCGGCCACTACCTGCCCGCAAGTGAGCCGACCTGGCACCCGTGAGGGCGAGCGCACGGCCCCAGACCAGTGACCTCATAATTGACGCCTCCCCCAGAGGGGCTCAATGAGTCTGCTCGGCTTTGACGTTCTCCCGCTCGACAACCCGACGCAGCGCGTGCGCCTGCGTCGATTCTTTGTTGGTTGCGCGGCGCACGTGATGAACTTGGCTTTCGTCGTGTTGTGCTGGGCCATGGGGTTCCTGAGCGACGCCATCGTGGCCCTCTATTCCGCGCTGGCGGTGGCCTTCAATCTGATCGTTTTCGCGGTGCTGCGCAGCGGCTGGAATCTGAGGTTCAGAGATCCCAGCCTGACCTTTCTGCAAATCTCGGTACCCGCCATGCTTGGTCTGTATGTGATGTATTTTGCGGGGCTGGCACGCGGTGCCTTTCTGTTGCTTGGCCTGGCGATGTTCTCGTTTGGCATGTTCCGATTCAGGACACGCGGCTTCATGATGCTGGCGGCATTGATCCTGACCGTGTTTGCGCTGTTGATTGGCCTGCTAGCCCATTACCATCGCGAAAGCACCAATCTGAGGCTCGAGCTGCTGCTGTGGGTCGCGTTTGCGATGACTCTGGGGCAGTTCAGTTTTCTGGCCGGGATGGTGGGTGAGCGACGCCGCAAGGTCAGCGATAAGGACCAGCCGTCGCCGGACCTAGCCCAGTTGGCGCCCGAGGGTCACCGCCTGACTCAGCCACTGCGCCCGTTTCGCGGTTGAAGCGCCGTGAACCGGCGCCATTTCGCTGATGCGAGTCAACGCGATGCCGCAAAAGCCCAGGATGGTGTGCCGCATCTGGTTGTGGCCCGGGCGATGCCAGAGCCAGCGGTAGTACCAGCCCGGGGTGTCCATCGTTACCAGCAACTGGGCGCTGCGCCCGGCAAGCAGCTTGTCCCACGAACTGGAGTTGGGCCTGTACTTGTAGGCGAAGCCGGGCAGCAATACTCGGTCAAAGAAGCCCTTAAGCAGAGCCGGCATCGAGCCCCACCAGTTGGGATAGACGAACACCAGGTGTTCGGCCCAGGCGATGTCTTGCTGGGCCTGCAGCAGGTCAGGCTCCAGCGGCTGGTCACCACGGTTGCCATGGTGCAGGATCGGATCAAACCGCAGTGTGCCCAGGTCGATGCGGCGCAGCTCGCAGGACGTTTCTCGCACGCCCGACTCAAAGGCGTCGGCCAAGGCATGACACAAGCTGTCGCCGCTGGGGTGGGCTTGAATGAGGAGTATCTTCTTCATGGCAGCCTCAGGCGGTCCAGGCCTGCGCCATGCGGCGCTGCCAGATGACAAACAAAGGTGCTCCGACGATTTCCAGCCCGGTCACCACGACAAACGGAATCGGCGGCCAACCCACCGCGCTGACCGACAACAGGCGGCCGATGCCCCCCAGGAAAATCATGCCCCACAAGGCGCGGAACAAAACTCCGTTTTGCTCGATGCGTGGAATCATCCACAACACCGACACCCCCAGCCCCAACCACACGCCACCGAAGAAGCGCAGGTTGCTGTCAAGCAAAGCATTGGCAGGCAACTGCAGTGTGCCGTACAGCGGGTCCCGCACACCCATCATGGTGAGTGCCCCCGTGGCAAGTGGGATCAGTGCCAATGCGCCGGTACTCCATTGCAATGCCGTTCGGTTGAAGGCCATGTCTGTCATCTCGCATTCCAATGCCGACGAGGGTCTGCAATGTGTCCAATGGTAACTTTATATGTTTCCAATGTCAACATCAATCCTAACGAACCCTACAATCAGGCCATGACGACCCCCGCAATGTTGCCCGCCAAGACCCGCTACCACCACGGTGATTTGCGCAGCGCACTAGTCGATCAGGCGGTGGCCTTGATCACCGCGCAGGGCGATGTCAGCTTCAGCCTGCGCGACCTGGCCGGCCGCATTGGCGTAAGCCATGCGGCTGTCTACCGGCACTTTGCCGACAAGACGGCGCTGCTCAATGCCGTGGCGGCGCATGGTTTCGCCCTGCTGGCCCAAGCGGTCCGCGCCGCCGGCGAAGGCTGGGACCATGACCCGGCGCAGCAACTGGCCCGCCAGGGTGCTGCCTACGTCAACATGGCAACGCGCCACCCCGGTCACTTTGCGGCCATGTTTGCGCCGCAGGTCAGCCATTCCGGCCAAGCGGTCGAAGTGCAAGCCGCCGCGGAGGCCGCCTACTTGCCTCTGGTGCACAGTGTGATGCGTCGCCTAAGGGCCCGCGACGCCAATGAACCGTCGGTACAGACCGAAGCCTTGCGCTGCTGGGCACTGGTGCATGGCCTGGCCTGCCTGCAACTCAGCGGCAACCTGACGGCCTGCCTGGGCCGCGATGTGGCGACAGCATCGGCGTCAGCCCTGGAGGACCTGGTCACTGGACTGCTGTTGCCCGCCAAGCGTTCACAGCGGTGAGCTGAGCTTGTGCTGTGCGTCAACTTGCATGTGTCGTCGCGCCTTGGCCAAGTCCCATTGGCGCTGGCGCTCGCGCGCGCCGTCCTTCTGAGCTGCGTTGGTATGGCCATGGCAACGCGAGCAACTCACCCCCAGTTCATACAGAGGCGATTGCAGATCCCCTTCGGGTAACGGCTGTCGGCAAGCACGGCAAAGGGTATGCTGGCCAGGCTTCAGACTGTGGTCCACCGAGACCCGCTCGTCGAACACAAAACACTCGCCCTGCCACAGGCTATCTTGCGGCGCCACGGTTTCCAGGTACTTCAGAATGCCGCCCTCCAAGTGATAGACCTCGTCAAACCCTTGCGAGCGCAGCAGCGCGGTGGATTTCTCGCAGCGAATGCCGCCGGTGCAGAACATCGCCACCTTCGGTCTCTTGCCCGCCGTGGCACGCAGTGCTGGCGCCTGGGCGGCCCATTGCGGCAATTCGCAGAAGGTCTTGATATGCGGGTTGATCGCCCCGGCGAAGCTGCCGATCGCCACCTCGTAATCGTTGCGCGTGTCCACCACCACCACGTCGGGATCCTGAATCAGCCGGTTCCAGTCAGCCGGCTTGACATAGGTGCCAACCGTTTTGGTGGGATCAAGGCCCGGCACCCGTGGCGTTACGATTTCCCGCTTGAGACGCACCTTCATGCGGTTGAACGGTGGCGTTGTGGCCCAAGCTTCTTTGTGCTGCAGATCGGCCAGCCGCGCGTCGCGGCGAAGCCATGCGAGCACCGCGTGTACGCCGCGTTCCGGCCCGGCAATGGTGCTGTTGATGCCTTCCGGCGCCAACAGAATCGTGCCCTTGACGGCGTGGCTTTCGCACACCGCCAACAACGGCGCCTTCAGGTCGGCGCAGTCCGGCAGGGCGACGAACTTATAGAAGGCGGCGGTCAGGAATGCAGACACGGATGGATATTGATTGGCAATGCTCCGACTATAGGGTGCCCGCCGGCCGCCCGCCCGACGCAGAGGCTGAAGCGGCCCGCACACCAACACAATCGTCCCGCCTTCGCGCCCAAAAGCCGACCAAAACAGTGCGCCATCTGTTGCGCCAGTGGCGCACGGGTCAAGTCAGTAGAAACCCTTGTTCCAAATCAAACTCTGATCAAGACACCGATCCTAGAATTTGTGCGAGTGCTGCAGCATTCTTATCAGCTTGCAAGCTGGTGGCGGGCGGCACCAACAAGAACTCCAACACGGAGCTCACGCATGAACATCTCCAGTGCCCTCGTGCACGCGCACCCCACCAACGCGGCCTCTGTGTCGCAGCGTCTCACCGCGCTGCCCGGCGTTGAAGTCCATGGCATTTCGCCCGAAGGAAAGCTGATCGTGACGATTGAGTCCGACGACGACGACAGCACCCTTGCCACCTACACCCGCATCGGCCAAGTTGAAGGCGTTCTGGCCGCAGCAATGATCTACAACCATTCTGAATCCGAAACCTGAAACCCTTGCGGGACCGACCGTGGGCGCGCAGCAGCGAGCTCTGTCCTCAACACTTTAAGGAGATATGAAATGACCACTACACGTCGCGACTTCATCAAATCCAACGCCATCGCCGCGGCAGCCACCACGGCGGGCATGACTCTGCCTGCAGCCGTCATGGCGGCGGCACCCCAAGGCGCTGATGGCGTGCGTTGGGACAAGGGCGCCTGCCGCTACTGCGGCACTGGCTGCGGCGTGCTGGTGGGCACCAAGGACGGCAAGATCGTGGCCACGCAGGGTGACCCGGATGCGCCAGTCAACCGCGGTCTCAACTGCATCAAGGGCTACTTCCTGTCCAAGATCCAATATGGCAAGGACCGCCTGACGCAACCGCTGTTGCGCATGAAGGACGGCAAGTTCGACAAGAACGGCGAGTTTGCGCCGATCAGTTGGACCCAGGCCTTCGACATCATGGAAGAGAAGGCCAAGGCCGCGCTCAAAAAAGGCGGGCCGCGCAACATCGCGATGTTCGGCTCGGGCCAGTGGACCATCTGGGAGGGCTATGCCGCCGCCAAGCTGATGAAGGCCGGCTTCCTGACCAACAACCTGGACCCCAACGCGCGCCACTGCATGGCCTCGGCGGTGGCAGGCTTCATGCGCACCTTTGGTATTGATGAGCCGATGGGGTGTTATGACGACATCGAACATGCCGACGCCTTTGTGCTGTGGGGCTCCAACATGGCGGAGATGCACCCCATCTTGTGGTCGCGCCTGACCGATCGGCGCCTGACTGCGAAACACGTCAAGGTGCACGTCTTGTCCACCTTCACGCACCGCTCGTGCGAACTGGCCGACAACGAGCTGATCTTCAAGCCGCAATCGGACCTGGCCATCCTCAACTACATCTGCAACTACATCATCCAGAACAAGGCGGTCAACGAAGACTTCGTCAAAAAACACGTCGGCTTCTTCAAGGGCGTGACGGATATCGGTTATGGCCTGCGGCCCAATCACCCGCTGGAAAAAGTGGCCATGAACAATGGCTACCCCGGCGAAGACGGCAAGCCCAAAGGCGACCCCGGCAAACACAGCCCGATCACGTTCGACGACTTCAAGGCGTTTGTGGCGGAGTACACGGTCGACAAGGCGCACGAGATCTCGGGGGTGCCCAAAGACAAACTGGAAGCCTTGGCCAAGGCCTATGCCGACCCCAAGACCAAGGTCACCAGCTTCTGGACCATGGGCTTTAACCAGCACACACGCGGCACTTGGGTCAACAACATGATCTACAACGTGCACTTGCTGGTTGGCAAGATATCGGAGCCGGGCAACAGCCCGTTTTCGCTGACCGGCCAGCCCTCCGCCTGCGGCACCGCGCGCGAAGTCGGCACCTTTGCCCACCGCCTGCCCGCCGACATGGTGGTGATGAACCCCAAGCACCGCGAGCTGTCCGAGAAACTGTGGAAATTGCCCGCCGGTGTGTTGCCCGACTGGATCGGCGCCCACGCGGTGGCACAAAGCCGCCAGTTGAAAGACGGCAAGATCAACTTCTACTGGACCACAACCACCAACAACATGCAGGCCGGGCCGAACATCAACGGCGAGATCTATCCCGGCTGGCGCAACCCGGACAACTTCGTGGTGGTGTCCGACGCCTACCCAACCGTGTCCGCGGTGTCGGCCGACCTGATTCTGCCGTCCGCCATGTGGACCGAGAAAGAAGGCGCCTACGGCAACGCCGAGCGGCGCACCCAGTTTTGGCGCCAGCAAGTCAAGGCACCGGGTGAGGCCAAGTCCGACCTGTGGCAATACACCGAGTTCTCCAAACGTTTCAAGACGGATGAAGTGTGGCCTGCAGCGATTCTGGAGAAGAACCCCGAGTACAAGGGCAAGACCTTGTACGAAGTACTGTTCGCCAACGGTCAGGTCAACAAGTTTCCGCTCAGCGACACTGCCAAGGGTTTTGACAACGACGAATCAAAGGCCTATGGCTTCTACCTCCAAAAGGGCTTGTTCGAGGAATACGCCGCCTTTGGACGCGGTCATGCCCACGATCTGGCACCGTTCGACACCTACCACAAGGCCCGTGGCCTGCGCTGGCCGGTGGTGGATGGCAAGGAGACGCTGTGGCGCTTCCGCGAGGGCTACGACCCGTACGTCAAGGCCGGTGAAGGCGTCAAGTTCTACGGCTACCCGGACGGCAAGGCCAAGATTTTTGCCCTGCCCTACCAGCCAGCCGCCGAGATGCCCGATGCCGAGTACGACATGTGGCTGGGCACCGGCCGCGTGCTGGAGCACTGGCACACCGGCTCGATGACGCGGCGTGTGCCCGAGTTGTACAAGGCCGTGCCGGATGCGGTGGCCTTCATGCATCCCGATGATGCCAAGAAACGTGGTCTGCAACGCAACGACGTGGTCAAGGTCATCAGCCGGCGCGGCGAGATCCAGCTGCGCGTCGAGACAAAGGGCCGCAACAAACCGCCAGTGGGCATGGTTTTTGTGCCGTTCTTCGACGAGCACCGGCTGGTCAACAAGCTGACGCTGGACGCCACTTGCCCGATCTCGAAAGAGACCGACTTCAAGAAGTGCGCAGTCAAGGTGGTCAAGGTCTGAATCTGATCGATCCGTTGCGCCCGCACAATCGGCCCGCCTGCATGGCCCCACACGTCGGACAGCTCTGAGCCGCTGCCGACGTGCCATGTAACGCGCCGCACGACACCCAAGCTACGCCCCAACATGGCCCCCGTCACCCCCCGCGCTACGCGCCGCCAGTTCGTCTTTGACAGTGCAAAGATGGCCTGTGGCGTGGGCATGCTTGGTCTAGGTCTGGGCCTGTATGCCAACAAGGCGACGGCGCTGCCAGCCATGGCATTGCGCCCGCCTGGCGCCTTGGCGGAGGAGAGTTTCCTGGGCGCCTGTATCCGCTGTGGCCTGTGCGTGCGCGACTGCCCCTACCACACGCTGGATTTGGCCAAACCCGAGGTGCCCGTGGCCAGCGGTACTCCCTACTTCACCGCTCGCAGCATCCCATGCGAGATGTGTGAAGACATCCCCTGCGTGAAAGCCTGCCCAACCGGCGCGCTGGACCACGCTCTAACAGACATCACCAAGGCCAAGATGGGTGTGGCAGTACTGATCGACCATGAGTCCTGCCTCAACTTCCTGGGCCTTCGCTGCGACGTGTGTTACCGCGTCTGCCCGGTGATCGACAAGGCCATCACGCTCGACATGGTGCCCAACCTGCGCACCGGGCGCCACGCCATGTTCCTGCCAACCGTGCACTCGGACGCGTGCACCGGCTGCGGCAAGTGCGAAAAGTCCTGCGTGCTGGAAGAGGCCGCCATCCGTGTCTTGCCACCCAAGCTGGCCAAGGGCAAGCTCAGCGCACACTACCGCATTGGCTGGGATGAGAAGAAGAAAGCCGGTGGATCCTTGATCGAGGATCAACTCGACTTGCCTGACCGCATGCCAGAAGGCGTGCAGTTGCCCAACCATTTCGACCCGGGCAGCAAACCGGCCACGGCTGCGAGTGCCGCTGGCGCCCCGGCGGCTCCGCCCGGTATGCCCGGCGCCAAGGCTACCCCGGTGCCCAGCAAGTTCCCAGGACTGGGTGATTGAACATGCTTGCACCCTCCACCACCGCACCCCGTGCCGGCTCCGACGCCGTTGCCAGCAAAGGCTGGCTGGCGGCCCACAAATGGCTGTTGCTGCGCCGCGTGTCGCAACTTGGCATCCTGGCACTGTTCCTGATCGGCCCGCTGGCGGCAGTCTGGATCGTCAAGGGCAATCTCAACTTCAGCTACACGCTGGGGGTGTTGCCGTTGACCGACCTGTTTGTCGGCGCGCAGACCCTGGCTACCGGCCACCTGCCGGAGAAACTGGGCCTGATCGGCTTGGCCGTCGTGGTGGTGTTCTACGTACTGGTTGGCGGGCGCTCTTACTGTGCCTGGGTCTGCCCGATCAACCCGGTCACCGACGCGGCGCACTGGCTGCGCACGCGACTGGGCATCCAGACCAGCGCCCATGTGTCGAGCCGCACCCGCTACTGGATTCTGGGCATGTCCCTGCTGGTATCAGCCGTGACCGGCACGCTGGCCTGGGAGCTGGTCAACCCGATTTCGATGCTGCACCGAGGACTGATCTTTGGCATGGGAGCGGCGTGGATGATTGTGCTGTCGATCTTTCTGTTCGATCTGTTCGTGGTCAAGCGCGGCTGGTGCGGCCACCTGTGCCCGGCCGGCGTCGCGTACAGCCTACTGGGCCGCGCCAGCGTGGTGCGCGTCAGCGCAGCCCGGCGCGAGGCCTGCAACGATTGCATGGACTGCTACCAGGTCTGTCCAGAGCCCAAGGTGATCCGCCCGGCGCTCAAAGGTGCTGCCAAGGGGGTGGGGCCTGTGATTCTGTCCGATCAATGCACCAACTGCGGCCGCTGCATCGACGTTTGCGCCAAGGACGTCTTTCGCTTCGGCACTCGTTTCAATAATCCGGCTTCACCGCCACCCGCTACCCAGTCAACTTCTTAAAGAGGAGCGCTTACCATGAAGAAACCGCTGACCACGACTCTCGCCACCCCTGCTGGCCGCGACGGCCTGGGCGCTGCTGGCGCCACTGGCCCACGCCGCCGACCCCGCCAAATCGATGCGCGGCGCCGACGTCAACGCCGCCGATGCCGCCGCCGATACCAAGGCCTACGCCGGCAAGCGGCCCGGCACCCAACCACTGGTGGCGCGCACCTTCTCCACCCAACCGCCGGTGATCCCGCACGCGGTGGAGAACTTTGACGAGATCACGCTCGAAGAGAACCAGTGCCTGAGCTGCCATGGCGTGGACGTGTACAAGAAGAAGAACGCGCCCGTTATCGGCGAGAGCCACTTCGTTGGGCGCGACGGCAAGAAGCTGGCGACGTCCTCAGCCGCCCGCCACAACTGTGTGCAGTGTCACGTGCCACAAGTGGACGCGCCACCCCTGGTGGAGAACGCCTTCCAGGGTGACGTGGCGCCAGCCAAGGCTGCGGCCAAGAAGTAGGCCTCGGCACGGCCCGCCCGCTGAGGATTCCGGGCGTCGCACCTAGGCACGGGTCGACTCAGAGCAAGCCGTACACCGGGTAGCGCCGCCACTCGGGCTCGGCGTGACGCTCGCCCTCGGCAAAGATGAATTCCAGCACCGCGCGCTGGTCGGCCAACTTGTCGGGGTTTTCCGACTTCCACCGCTCAAAACCATCGCGCAAAGCCGGCTCGGCGCGCAGCATCTCCAGGGCGGTGTCCTCAAACACATAGTCGGAAAAAGCCTCCTTCTTTTCCATCACGCTGTTGAAAAACCCCCAGCGAAAGAAGCTGTCGTGCGCCTGCGGCTCCAGCGTTTCCACGGCGTAGCGGGCATTGGGCTGATCCAGGGGCACCAGCACATCACCAGCGCGTGCCTCGATCGTGACCGCACGGCTACTCAGGCGCACCTCATCGTGAAACAGGTGGCCCTCATAGGGCTCGGGGCGCGACCGCACGGCCTCGATGTAGTGGGCCAGCACATGCAGCGTCTGGTCTGAGGCCAATCGCTCCAGCAGCACGCCGTTCCACTGCAGCCGGTCGATCACTTCACGCCAGGCTTGGGGAATCAGATAACGCTTGGGTGTGGCAACCTCCTGATCCACCACACAGCGGTTAAACCACGCGATATCACGCTCCCACGGCTGGCTGCGGTCATAGGCCAGGCGGCTGTAGTTTCCAAGCTTGCTCGCTCGCTGCACTGCCGCATAGCCCCTGAACAAGAAGGAAGACGGCTGGCTGTAATCAGGCTTCCACGACACCGGCCAGAGTCGTCGGCGGCGCGCGTCCTGGCGCGCTGCCCGGCGCAGGGACTGAATCGTGGTGGCCTGCGCCACCGTCAACGCCAGCACCACCTCCACCAGCGCGCGCATGGCTGCGTAGCGGTCGGCAAAGGGCTTGAGCATGTGGGTCTCGGGCATGAAACCGATGGTGTGGTGCAGCGCCGCGTAGCCCGTGGAGAAACGCGGCGTCTCCAGGAAGTCTTCAATACCGTCGTCTGGCGTGGTCTTGACCGGGTTCACATAGGGACAAGTGGGCCAGCCGCGCTGGTCCATGGCCCGGTAGATGGCAGGCAGCATCGTGTCGCGCAGGAACGGACCCAGCCCATCACCCAGCTTATCGGGCTGGGTGTGGATCAAAGTCATGGTGTACTGGTAGTCCGCGCCGTTGGAAGTGTGGGTATCGACCATCACATCCGGGTCCCACTCGGTGAAAAAACGGTTGAACACCTGGGCCGACAGGCTGTCGCACTTGATGAAGTCGCGGTTCAGATCGAGGTTGCGGCCGTTGGCGCGAAAACCAAACTGCTCGGGCCCGAGCTGGTTGACGCGCGAGCTGGCCTGGCGGTTCAGGCAGCCATCGACGTTGTAGACCGGGATGAACAGGAACACCGTGTCACCCAGTGCCGCCAGGCGCTGCGGCTGGGTGCAGAAATCCCGCACCAGCGCCATGCAGGCGTCAATGCCCTCGGGCTCGCCGGGATGGATGCCGTTGTTGTTGAAGAACACCGGCCGGCCGGCGCGCTGGATCAAGGCACGGTCCAACACACCGTCGCTGCTG
Source organism: Candidatus Rhodoferax odensensis (assembly GCA_016718405.1). Lineage (GTDB taxonomy): Bacteria > Pseudomonadota > Gammaproteobacteria > Burkholderiales > Burkholderiaceae_C > Rhodoferax_D > Rhodoferax_D odensensis. The sequence goes on along the minus strand of JADKDJ010000005.1, from coordinate 89,052 downwards.
ACCACACCGGCGTGAATCGGCAACCCATTGTCCGAGGTGCCGATCTGAAGGAAGCGCAGCACCCCGGGGAAGTCGACCGCCAGGCGCTCGTAAAACGCAATGCACTCGCGCCATTCGGTGGTCTGGTTCTGGTTGCCGCGCTCAAACGGCGTTGGGTACAGGGAGTTAGGGTCAATCGCCATGGTCGGTGCTTTCGGTCGGGCACGGCGGCGGGTTTAGGCCAGGCGCGCTGCAGTTGCGAGCTGGGTCGTCGGCGTCGGTGGCTCAGCACTATCTGGTCGGGTCGCGGGCCCGCGCGCAGGCCCTGGCCCCCCACCCCCCCGGCACCCCTGGTTCGTCGCGCACAAGGCGCGCGCCGGTGCCGCGCTGCAAAGGGCAGCTAAGGGCCTGATGCTGGCCGAGGTGGTTGTCAGCGCCAGCCGTGGCGCGCCGCCAGTGCCGCGCGCGCCATGCGGGCCGGCGGGCGGCACCGCCGTCAGGCTGCGGCCGACACGCCCTGCACTGCAAGCCCGCTGGCGGCGAGGCGCCTGGCCACGCACGTGCTCAGTCCCCATCTTGGCAAAGTCAGACCGGCGCTTTGTGGCAAGCGTGTCGCCCGCGCCCAGTCCATGGCTGAAGTGCCCCTAAACTCCGACGATTCCATCCAAGCGAGCACCCCATCACACTGTGCGGTTCACCTATTTCAAACTACTACAACAAGGTCAAGCTGGCCCTGCTGGAGAAGAATGTGCCCTTTGCCGAGGAAACGGTACTCACCAAGAGCACCGACGAAGCGGTGCTGGCCTGCTCGCCGCTGGCCAAGATTCCGTTCATCCGCACACCGCAAGGCGGATTGTGTGAGAGCCAGGCAATTCTGGAATACCTGGAGGCAGCCTACCCCCAGCCGCCCTTGCTGCCGCCAGACCCCTTTGCCGCTGCCAAGGTGCGCGAACTGGTGACCTTTGTGGACCTGCACCTGGAGCTGGTGGCGCGTGATCTCTATGCGCAAGCCTTCTTTGGCGGCACCGTGAGCGAGAGCAACCAGGCACGCGTGCGCAAGCAGTTGGAAAAGAACATTGCAGCCTTCAAACGCCTGGCCAAATTCGCACCCTACCTGGCCGGCGACCGCTTCACACAGGCCGACTGCGCCGGTTTCGCCAGCCTGCCCGTGGTCGGAATGGCTACCAAGGCGATCTATGGCGAAGACCTGCTGCTGGCGGCAGGCGTGGACTACAAGCCCTACATCAAGCTGATCGGTGAACGTCCCAGCGCGCAGCGCGTGGTGGCAGACCGCAAGGCGGCCAGCGGCAAGGTCTGAGCCAGGCGGGCAAGAAGCGCCGAGTCTCAGGCCAACGCTTGCGCTTCGGCCGCGATCTGCCGCAGCGCCTGCTCGAACACCGCCGCCGGCTGCCCCCCGGAGATCAGGTGCCGGTCGTTGATGATCACCGCCGGCACTGAGTGAATGCCCTGGCTGGTATAGAAGGCCTCGCTCTGGCGCACCTCGGCGGCAAACTCGTCGCTGTCCAGTATCTCCGTTGCACGCTGCAGGTCCAACCCGACGGCCTGCGCTGCACCAACAAGCACCGCGTGCGAGGCCATGTCCTGCCCCTCGCGGTGGCAGGCCACCAGCAGCCGCTTTTTGAGTGCCGCCTGTTTATCCGCACCTTCCAGCGCGGCCCAGTGCAGCAGACGGTGGGCATCAAAGGTGTTGTAGATGCGGCCCCGCCCATTCGGGTTGAAGGCAAAGCCCACATCGGCGCCGCGCTGCGCGATGGTCTGGCGTATCTGCAGCTGCTGCTCAGGCGTGGAGCCGTACTTCTGCGTCAGGTGCTCAGTGATGTCCTGACCACCGGGCGGCATCTGCGGGTTGAGCTCGAAGGGCTGGAAGTGCAGCTCGGCGGCCACCTCGCCCTGCAGCTTGCCCAGCGCCTGCTCAAGGGCGGAGAGACCAATGGCGCACCACGGGCAAGAGATGTCGGAAACGAAGTCGATCTTCAGGTGAGTGGTCATCGTGCGCTCCAGGGCGGTCGGGTCTGATGTGTGGCTTTGACGCAGCATTGTGGAACATAGGGTAAAACCTTGCCGGGCGCGCCGCGCAGCGTCTTGTGGGTGGGTTGCGTGCTGGACTATAGTGGCAGGCACAAGCGGTGCCCAGTCAACGGGCGCGGGCTTTGCAGACGGATCCAGGATAGGCGACGGGGTTCAAGGGAGTGACCATGATTTCAGCGTTCGGTGAGACTGGCCGTGAGTCAAGGCGGTATCCGCCACGCCGCGTGATGGACCGCTTCGATTCAGATGCCTCATGTCAGCTTGTCGCGTCGGATATCCTGGGACACCAGAATATCCGCCCGTCGACATCACGGATTAATCATGGCTAGTGCAACCATCAAGATCTTTCTAGTTCACGCCGATCCGAAGCGGCTTCGGACCGCAGAAATATCAAACTGGACAGGCAAGGCAGTTGCTGGGCCAAGAAGCGAGTTCGACGACGTACTCTCGCGAGAGGAATCGCAAGGGTCAGGGGTGTACTTCCTTACTGGAACAGATCCTGAGTCTGGACGTCCCGCAATCTATGTCGGCGAAGCAGAAAACATCCGAGACAGAATTAAGTCGCATGTAGAGAAGGATTTCTGGAATCAGGTTCTTTACTTCGTCAGCAAGGATGAAAACCTCACCAAGGCGCACGTCCGCTACCTAGAAGGGAAACTGATAGAGCAGGCGCGGAGGTCTGGTAGAGCGATCGTCACGAATGACAAGGGAAGTGGTTCGCGTCTACCTGAGTCCGATAGAGAGGACATGGAGATATTTCTAGAAAAGATCAACCAGCTACTTCCCGTGCTTGGTGTTGAGCTGCTTGTTCCGGCTGCCGCTATAGCTATTGGCGAGAGCGAGCGTCGTAAGCTCTTCTGTGAAATTAAGGGTCTCAAGGCGGTTGGTCATCTAACGCCAAATGGCTTTCTTGTACTCAAGAGTTCCCGGGCGGTGTTGACTGAGCGTGCTTCGTCGCACAAATGGCCTTGGGCGATGAACATGCGCCAGCGTCTTAAAGACGAAGGCGTATTGGAGGTCCAAGGGGAGTACTTGGTATTCCTCCAAGATACGGAGTTCACCAGCCCGAGTTCTGCGGCAGCCGTAATTCATGGCGGCCACGCAAATGGGCTTACAGCTTGGAAAGACAAGGACGGCAAGACCCTAAAGGAGATCGAATCCGTCTAACCCTTCGCTGCAGGCGCGACTGTCCGGACGGGCAGCGGCCTGAGCTCAAACGTTCGGCAGAGGATGAATGTCCATGAAGGTTCTATACCGATTCCTTTGGGCCATCACGACGGTCACGGTCACGACCGCGCCGGCAGGCGTCGCTATCGCGCAAGAGCCAGCGAGGGCGATCGCGCTGCGGGAGCATTTGGCGACTGCCCTCGCCAAGCAGGATGCCGTTGCCATCCACAAAGCCGTTGCCGGTGTCAACCACCATCTAGGCAAGAAGGTTGGTGTTCCGGAAGCGCCCGACAAGTATCTGCCGATCCCCCAGCACGGGAAGTGGCTGACGGTCGACAAGGTGGCGCCAGGGTTCGAGCGCTTGTTCCGACGCATCGAACAGCTCCGGTGGTGGAGAGTCGGGCTTGATCCGACGAAGTTGGTTCACCCCTTGCGAGAGCCCGCCGCCGTGGTGTCAGGCAGTCTCGCGGCATGGCGGGCCAAAACAAAAGGGGCTGATCACGGTCTGAGGTTGGCTAGGGAGGCCGGAGACTTCCTCATCTGGGCGCAGGAACGAGGCGGCACGGGCGTGTTCCCCTTCCCGGCGTCACGCGGCGTGTCACAAGCAGCCCCGTTTGTGGCCGCCGAACGGCTACTCAAGCAGGCCGAGCAGGCCGGGCGACTCGATGCCATCGTGAGGAACGGCTGGGTGATCGACGACGACGGCGACGGCGGGCTTCAGTTCGACAACGGCGAGTGCGGGGTGGCGATTCTGGAGTTGTACGAGTCAACCAAAGACACGAAGTACCTCGATGCAGCCAGGAAGTCGGCCGATTGGGCGCTTTCCAGGCCACTGGTCGGCAACTGGAACTACAACAGTTTCAGCGTACATCTCCTCACCCGCGCGTACCGGGTGACCGGTGACGTGAAGTACCTGGAGGGGGCGCTGAAGAAGGCCTTCTTTGGGGTGATCCCTGGCCAACTGACGCAGGGGCCCTACGCTGGGCGGTGGAACGACCCACACAACGCTCGTCCAAGCTATCACTACATCATGCTGCGCAGTCTGGCCGAGTTGACGGCGGCATTACCTCACGATGATGCCGCGCGCCCGGAGGTCTTGGCGGCTCTGCGACTCGGGCTGAAGGCGCGGAACAGTGACTTCCTCGATCAAGGAGCGCCGAATATCGAAAGCGCAATGGAGGTGCTGGTGATCGTGCATCGTGTCTTTGCGAACGACGTGGAGTTCCTGCAGGAAACACTCTCGTCGGATGCGTTGGACGCGTTGGCCAAGCTGGTGTCTGAGCAGTCCGGCCGTGGAAGTGCCTCGCTGGGACCGCGCGGTTGGGGGCGCTTCCTTGAGTTTGTCGTGTGGAAGGGCGGTCGTTGAAGGCAAGCCGAACCCAGCGATGCACCTGGCCGGCGGGGCCTGTCGACAGGAAATCTGCGTCACCGGCGAAACGGTTACCACGAACGGCTGTCAACGAGCCGCAAGGGCTGACGGGGGTATTGCCTGCAGGTCTGCGACATGCAAAACTGGCTCAGGTCACAGAAGTGAGGTTCCCGTGGAGTCGGATGCTCTGATTCGTGTCGTTGCTCTGTGCGTAGTACTGGCCTGCGCCGAAACCTTGCACGGGATCGTGCGAATCAAGGTCATGACACCTCGAATCGGTAAAGAGCGTGCGATCGGGCTCAGCGCTCTGACCGGGACGCTCCTGGCACTCGGGATTTGCTGGATTCTTGTCCCCGGCATACGATTGGAATCTGCCGCTGGCCACCTCACCCTGGGCCTGGGACTTGCAGCGTTCATGGCCAGCTTCGACATCGCCATCGGGCGCTTGCTTATGCGCAAGTCATGGGCCAAGATCTGGCCTGACTTCAATCCAAACACGGGCAACTACCTCGTCTATGGCCTCTTTGCTCTCTGCTTCATTCCCGTATTGGTCTGGTACGCACATGGTCGCTGAGCCTTGGCTCGGGCCAAAACCCGCGCTGGCCAGGAATACTCAGCGGCTGGATGCCGATGCGCGCTCGGCGCTGCGGTGCCTGCACCGCTGAACTGCGAGCTCGTCCGTCCTATGCCAATCATTGATGTCGAGTTGGTCTACCCGAACAAGGGGGAAGCACCGCCCGTCTCGGCCGCAGGTCTGGCTTCCGCTCTGGGCGCAGTGTTTGGGAGTGCGCCCGGCAGCACCTGGGTCCGCGTTCGCTTTCTGCCGTCTTCAGACTACGCAGAGAACGAGTTTGAAGTAAACACTGACGAGTTTCCAACCTTTGTGACTGTCCTTCAAGCGCACTGGCCAGCTGGTGATGCCTTGGCGGAGCAAGTTCGCCAAGTCACTCAAGCCGTGGCCGCTTGCCTGTCGGTTCCGCCCGAGCGCGTTCACGTGCAGTACGCGCCAGAGGCTGCGGGGCGACAGGCGTTTGGTGGCAATCTAGTCGGTTGAGTCGGACGGGCGCGCACAATGGTTTCCGAAGTCTGGTTTGACGCCGTCGGTTCATGGACTACGCCAACAACCAGCGTTTCACCTGCTCGCAATCATCGTTCCGATCCCGGAGAGCACTATGGCATCGAATGAACAGAACTACTGGTTTCCAGCCAAGCGATATGGGTGGGGTTGGGGCTTGCCCACGGCGTGGCAGGGCTGGGTCGCCCTCGTCATCTACGGCAGCCTGATCCTTGCGGGTGCGGTCGCCCTGCTGCCAAACTACGGCGCCCCCAGCTTCCTCGCATACTGTGCTGCACTCACGCTTGTGCTGGTCGCGATCTGCTGGATCAAGGGCGAACGCCCTCAATGGCGCTGGCCCCGTAAGTAACAAACCCGTGCCCGCCACACCGCCGCGGTGGCGACGTCGTAGACTGACAGCACCCACAACCCAACTCGCCCATGACCACGCACCTCGACAAGCCTGAACTCACCGCCAGCAAGCCCGTCGTCACCCCGACGGACCAACTGGTCAGCACCCAACATAAGGTCCGCATCAATGGCGAGACCATCCACTACACCGTCACCTGCGGCACCGTGGTGCTGAAGGAAGACAGCGAGGCCGATGGCAAACGCGAGGCCGACAAGCCGCGCGCCACCATGTTCTTCATTGCCTATACGCGCGATGGCGTCAAGGACGCCAGTCAACGGCCCTTGACCTTTTCGTTCAACGGCGGCCCGGGCTCATCCAGTGTCTGGCTGCACCTGGGGCTGCTCGGCCCCAAGCGCGTGGCGCTGGATGACGAGGGCAACGCACCGCCACCACCCTACCGCCTGGTGGACAACGCCTACTCGGTGCTGGACCGCACCGACCTGGTTTTCATCGACCCGGTGGGCACCGGCTACAGCCGCATGCTCGACGGCGAAAAGACCAAGGAGTTCCACAGCTACCAGCGTGACCTGGACAGCGTGGGTGAGTTCATCCGCCTGTACACCACGCGCAACCAGCGCTGGGCCTCGCCCAAGTTCATCGCTGGCGAGTCCTATGGCACCACCCGCGCGGCCGGGCTGTCCTCGCTGCTGCAAGAGAAATACGGCATGAACCTCAACGGGCTGATGCTGTTCTCAACCGCGCTGGACTTCAGTACCTTTCGTTTCATGAACGGGCACGATCTGGCGCACGTGTTGTTCCTGCCCACCTATGCCGCCACCGCCTGGTACCACAAGCGGTTGGACAAACGCCTGCAAGCCAAACCACTGCGCGCCGTGCTCGATGAAGTGGAGGCCTTTGCCGAGGGTGACTACAACGCCGCGCTGTTCCTGGGTGACAAGCTGCCGGCCGCGCAGCGCGACACCATCACCACCAAGCTGGCGCAGTACACCGGCCTGTCGCGCGAGTACATTGCCTCGACCAACCTGCGCATCCAGATTCACCGCTTCTGCAAGGAGTTGTGCCGCAGCGAGCACCGCACGGTGGGGCGCCTGGACAGCCGATTCAAGGGCATCGACCGCGACGCGGCGGGCGAGAACTTTGAGTTTGACCCCGCCCACACCAACCTGGACGGCGCCTACGCGGCGTGTATCAACCACTACCTGCGCCACGACCTCAAGTTCGAAAGCGACAGCCCCTACACCATGATCTCCAAGCTCTACATGAGCTGGGATTTCGGCAGCAAGGACCAGCACCTCAACGTGGCCGAGAGCCTGCGCAAGGCGATCTGTAGCAACCCGCACATGAAGGTCTACGTGGCCTCAGGCTACTTTGACCTGGCCACGCCTCACTTTGCCAGCGACTACGTGCTCAACCACATGGCGCTGGACAAGAGCCTGGCTGGCAACATCAGCACCCACTACTACGAGGCCGGCCACATGATGTACGTGCACATCCCCTCGCTCAAGGCGCAGGCCAAGCATTTGCGGGAGTTTCTGAAAGGCGCCAGTTGATTCAGGCTGGCTAGTCACCCGTCGCCGCATGTTTGCCAGCCGCCCAACCCTGCGCGCCCAAGGCCCGCGTGGCGATATCCTGCGGGTTGGCCTCCAGCGGAGTGGCCATGGTGTCGTTCCAGCGATTCAGAAACGCAAACATCGCCACGACACCCAGGATCTCGGTGATTTCGCCGTCGCTCCAATGCTGCTGCAACTGCGAAAACTGCTCATCGGTCACCGCATTGGGTTGGCTCGCCGCGGCCAGCGCAAAGTCCAGCGCCAGGCGCTCGCGCTGGCTGTAGTGCGGACTGCTGGCGTAGGTCCACACATCGGCCAGTTTGGCGTCACTGATACCGAAATTGTGGGCACCTAGCAAGGTGTGCGCCTGGCAGTACAAGCAGCCCGAGACCTTGCTGGCGACGTGTCCAATCAGGCGCCGAAAGCCCAGGTCCACCTCACCCGCCGGGTCCATGACAGCTGCGTTGAGTTGCGCCAGCGCCTGCACCAGCTTGGGCTTGCGCTGCATCGTCAGCACACTGTTGGGCGTAAAACCCAGCGTGCCCAGGAAAAAATCGAAGTGCGCCTGCAGTTCGGGGTGGGTGGCACTCGGCAGCGGGCTCAATCGGGACATGATGACTCCAGGGTGTGGGGGCCAGAAACGGCGGGTCGGCTACAAGCATCGCGCTGCAAGGGTAGCGCATAGCAAACGCCCGGGCGCCACGGCGAAATGGCCGCTCGGCATCAGGCCGTCAATTTTCACAACTGGCCTTGCACACGGCATACGACGGTTCTACACTTGTAGCCGAATTGTCCCTCCCACTTTGAAGGAGCCTGTCATGTCACCACCCGCAAACGTTGTTGGCTGGTTCGAGATCTATGTGGCCGACATGGGTCGCGCCAAGAATTTCTATAAAGCCGTGTTCCAACGCGAGATGGTCGACCTGCCAGCAATGGGATCGGACATGCAGATGTGTGCGTTTACCTGGGTGGACAATGGCGCTGGCGCGGCCGGCGCATTGGTGAAAAGTGCCAACATGGGTCCCGGAATCGGCGGCACCATGGTGTACTTCTCGTGTGAAGACTGCGCCGTGGAGGCCGCCCGCGTGGTGACGCATGGCGGTACCCTGTGTCAGGAAAAGATGAGCATCGGCGACTATGGCTTCATCGCCATCGCTCAGGACACTGAGGGCAACACCATCGGGCTGCACTCACCCGCCTGAACCCGCTCACGCTGCCCCACGCCCCTTTTGACTCTCGAAATACACGACCTTGCGGGCGCGCTGCACGTCCCCCAGCGGGCGATGATCGGCCAGCGCCTGCCACGGGTCGAACACCGCAGCCTCCACTTCCTTGGCCAGCGCCTGCCCTTTGGCGGTGGTGCTGTCCTGCTGAGGCAAGGTCAACCGGGCCACGGTTGTGTACGGTGTTGACCAGTTCACCGAGGCGTCCTCAATCGGAGTCAGCGCCTCGCTCACAAAGGGCTGCAACTGCAGTTCCCATTGCAGTGGCTGGCGCGACAAGCGCGCGCTGAAGTCCGCGCCCCAGTCATCTTTGGCCGCCGCGTTGGCCGCGCCATTGGTGGCAGCGGGCACCAATCTGACGCGCACCGCATAGGGCCCACACGCCATCGGGACCGCACTGTACAAGGTCTCGGTCGCAAAACCGCCAAAGGGCTTCCCAACCGTCGATACCATTTTGAGCAAGCGCTTGGGGCCACCCAGCAAACCGTAGCGGCTTACCAGAAACCGCAGCAAGGCGCCATTGCCGCGCGCCGCCGCCTCGACAAAATCCACAAACTCGTCGCTGCGCGGGAAAGCGAATACCTCCTGGTTGATGAGCGTGAAATCCTGGCTCTTGGCCGGACCGTTTCCCAGAGCCGATTCACCCTTGACCCCGAGCACGCGCAAGGCAAAGCCGCGAATATCGGGCGTGCGGTCCGGCGCGCGATCCAGGCCGCCGTTGGAGAGCCGCACCCAGACCTCGTACTTGGCTGGCAACTTGAACAAGCCATGCCAGGCATAGCTGGGCACATCCGGCAGCACCTCCAGGGTGCCCTTTGCCGCGGTGATCTGCTTGCGGTGTAGCGCGCGCCCAGCGCCGTACCTGGCCGACCTGCGCGCCTGTATCGCTGCGAACACCTTGGCGTAGCGATCGAAGCGCTGCGCTTCATCGGCTGCGATGTTCTCCTTCCACTCGGTGCTGGGCGTTGTGGTGGCCATGGCAATCATCCTTAAAGGCGCGGCGAAGGCGACGATGCTACTGCCAAAACCACTTCATGTCTGTCACCGTGTGTACGCCCATGGCGGTATGCCGCTCGGACAGGGCATGCCGTGCGTTTTGGGTTTACACTCACGCCCGGGTCAACAGTTCACCCAGGCGTTGCCGGAGCCCAGTGCTCACGCTAAACCTGCCAACATCACCAGCCAGCACCTGACATTTTTGTGTGCCTACGCTGCAAGCGGCAACCCCAGCACTCTTGACCGAGCCCAGGCACACGAGGAATGTTCATGACTCGACTGCTCGTACCCCTGACCACGCCCGACGTTTCGGCGTTCACCAAGACCCTCAAGAGTTTTCTGGATGAGCGCCACGCCGCCGGCAAACCGCTGCCCTCGCATGTGGAATTGCTCAACCTGCTGGCACGCGCCGCGGGGCTGCGCAATTTCGCCACCCTCAAGGCCAGCGCCTTGACCGCGGCGCCGCGGGTGGCCCCGGCTTCGCCCGCCGCCGTACCCGGTGAATCGGCGATCGATCTGTCCACGCTGTCGGCCACCGTGCGCAAGGCGCTGCTTCAGTTCGATGAGTCCGGGCGCTTGGTTCGCCTGCCCAACAAACTGTCGGTGCAACAAATGGCCATGTGGGCGCTGTGGACCCATTTTGCGGCCCGGCGCAAGTACACCGAGAAGGAGGTCAACGCCATCCTCAACGCCCACCACACTTTTGGCGATCAGGCCACGCTTCGGCGTGAACTGATCAACATGAAGCTGCTTGGTCGCAAGAGCGACTGCAGCGAATACTGGAAAGAGCCACACCGCCCCACGCCGGAGGTGCAGGCCTTTTTGCAGTCCTGGCGCGCGGGTTTGCGCTAGCGTTGGTCCGCCCGGCGGCCCAGCGTCAGGCCACTTAGCATCTTGTTACAGACGCCAGGGCGCGGGTGACGTAGCATCAAGGCAGCCTGCCCCAAGCCCCAGGAACTGAACATGCCAGCGCCAAAACCGACCGACGACATCGTCGTCCTCAATGCACGAACGTTGACGCTGCTGATGGCCCTGCGCGATGCCCTGGTGCTGACCTCATTGAGCCTGCATGACCTGAAGTTCGAGATCGATCAGCGGGCGCGCGACTCGGCCCAGGGGGACTGTGCCGCCATGTTGGAGCGTGTTCGCCAGCGCCCCCAAACCGACCATTGATGCGCCGCTTGACCCAAGCTTTGCAGCTCTGTCAGATAATTTGCGGGTCTGAACTCCTTGCGAGAAATCCATGAAGAAGTCCCTCTGGCCGCTGCTCCTGTTTGTCTGCCTGGCAGTTACCCTCAACTCGGGCGCACAAGCTGCCGACCGGGCGGACCAACCTTACGACGAGTCCGCCAATGCGCCGGCCCAAGTGACCCAGGCCTTCGCCACCGCCAAGGCACAGGGCAAGCGTGTCCTGATCGTGTTTGGCGCCAACTGGTGTGGCGACTGCAGGATGCTCGACGCCGAGTTCAAGAAGCCGGCCATGCAATCGCTGCTCGGCGCCAATTTTGTGACGGTCAAAATCAATGTCGGCCGCTTTGACAAGAACCTCGATGTGGTCAAACCCTACGGGGATGTGATCAAGAAGGGCATCCCCTCGATCGTCGTCGCGACCGCCGACCGCCAATTGATTTACGCCACCAGCGGTGGCGAGCTGGCCGATGCGCGCGGCATGGGCGAGGACTGGATCGCCGAGTTTTTCCGGGGCCTGGCTGGCAAGGGACTTAGCCGCTAGCCGCACGGGTCGGACCTGTCGGACTGCGGCTGCGGGCCGCCCGGCTTAGCCACCTCAAACCTGAGCCGCTGTGTTGGCCCTTTGTTGGCTCTGTCGGCCCATGACTGATCCGCGCCATCGGACTAAAATTATGCTCATCCCAAATGCCCCATGTCCACCATCCCACCCCTTGCCTCCGACAAAACCCTGCTGGCGCAAGGCATCGACGCACTGGATGCGGGTATTTCGGTTTTTGACGCCAATCTGTGCCTGATTGCAGCCAACCGCCGACTCGCTGAGCTGTTCGAGTTCCCGCCCCATCTGATGCAGCCTGGCACCCCGCTGGCAGAGCTCTATCGCTTTAACGCACAGCGCGGCGAGTATGGCGATGGCGACCTGGAGAGTCAGGTTCAGACCCGGCTGGAAATCGCGCGACGTTTCGAACCCCATCATTTTGAGCGAGACCGCCCGGACGGCACAGTCATCGAGGTGCGCGGTACGCCACTGGCATCGGGTGGTTTCGTCACCATCTACACCGATGTCACCGAACACCGCCAGCGTGAGCGCGCACTGCAGTCGCTGACCACCGAGCTGGAAGCCCGTGTTGCGGCCCGCACCGCCGAGCTGGTCCACCAGTCCGCGCTGTTGCAGCAAGTGGTGTCGCACGTGGAGCATGGCATTACGCTGGTCAACAAGGACCTGGTGCTCGAACTGTGCAACCCGCAGTTTGCGCGCATCATGCGGTTCCCGCCTGTGTTGGCCCGTCCCGGCAGCAGGTTCGAGGATTTCATTCGGTTCAATGCCGAGCGCGGCGAGTATGGCGCGGGACCGGTTGAGCAATTGGTTTCCTCGCGCGTCGAGCAAGCCAGGCACCCGCAGCCGCACCACTTCGAGCGCAGCCGCCCGGACGGTACCTGCATCGAGGTCATCGGCACACCCACCAGCGACGGCAGCCTGGTCACCACCTACATCGACATCACTGCGCGCAAACGCGCCGAGACCGCGCTGGGTGCCAGCGAACAGCGTTTTCGCGACTTTGCCCGCGCCTCCAGCGACTGGTTTTTCGAGACCGATGCGCAGCTGCGCTTCAGCTACTTTTCCGAACGCTTCCAGGACGTGACCGGCCTCGCTCCCGAAGACCTGCTGGGCAAACAGCGGCGTGAGGTGGCCGCACCGGGCGCCGTGGCGACCGAACCTGAGAAGTGGCGTCAACACAATGAAGATCTGTCCCAGCGCCGCCCGTATCGCGATTTTCAGTACGCCTTGCTCGGCCCGGCCGGCCAGCGGCTGCATATCTCGGTGTCGGCCGTACCGGCGTTTGATCCAAGCGGCGCGTTCCTGGGCTACCGAGGCACCGGCACCGACGTCACGGAACTGCATCAGGCGCGCGAAGCCCTGCAACACATGGCCCACTACGACGCGCTCACCGACATTCCGAACCGGCGCTACTTCGAAGCCACGCTGGAGAGCACGCTGGCGCGGGCCGCACGTTACCAGCACCGCGGGGCGGTGATCTTTATTGACCTTGACCGCTTCAAGCATGTCAACGACACGCACGGGCACTTGGCCGGTGACGCCCTGCTTAGAAACGTGGCAACACACCTTGCCACGCGGCTGCGCAAGACTGATTTCCTGGCGCGCATTGGTGGCGATGAGTTTGCCTTGCTGTGCGAATGTGTCGACAGAGACGACAACCCGCTGCAATTGGCCAGCGAGCTGATTGCAAGGGTACTGGAGGCCGCCGCCCAGAGCTACCCGGACTGCGGCGTCGGGGCCAGTGCCGGCGTGGCCCACTTCAACAGCGCTGGCCCGAGTCTCGATGTACTGATGCAGCGGGCCGACGCAGCCATGTACCAAGCCAAGGCCAATGGCCGCGGCGTCGTTTGCGTGGCGCCCGATCAGCCAGCCTGAGTAGGAGCCGTCAGATCAACGGCCTGGGTGGTATTGCGCCCTGCATCCTTGGCCAAATACAGCATTTTGTCCGCCGCTTCGGACAGCATCTCGGGGGTGCATTCGGTCGTGGCAATCGCGGTGGCCAGGCCGATGCTGATGCTGACCTGGGGCGCCGCGGTCGAATGGGCATGCGGGATCTGCAGCGCGGCCACCGCCGCGTGAAACCGCTGGGCCATATTGAGCGCCCCCTGGGCATCGGTATTGACCAGGATTGCAGCAAACTCTTCGCCGCCATAACGGGCCAGGAAGTCCCCCGGTCGATGCACACAGGCGTGCAAGGCTTTGGCAATGCGCGTCAAACACTCGTCACCAGCACCGTGACCATAGTTGTCGTTGTACTGCTTGAACTTGTCGACATCGATCATGGCAAACGAAATCGGCAAACCGTCGCGCACGCTGCGCGCCCACTCTTGGGTACGCGTGAGGTCGAACGCCCGCCGATTGGGGATCTCGGTCAAGGTATCCATCGAGGCCAGGTTTTCCAGCATGTCGCCGTTGCGCTTGAGCTTCATGTGCACACCCACGCGCGCTTTGACCACCGCACTGTTGAACGGCTTGGCGATGTAATCGACCGCACCCAGGGCGAAGCCCATGGTTTCATTCTCGACGTCGCCCATGGCGGTGATGAAAATGATTGGTATGGTCTGGGTAGCCGCCATCGACTTGAGGCGGCGGCAGACTTCGTAGCCATCAATGCCGGGCATCACGATGTCGAGCAAGATAAGCTCGGGTTTGCCCGTCGCGGCAGCCTTGATCGCCTGTTCACCATCGGTGGCCACCATGATCTTGTAATCGGCCTTGAGCAAGGCGTTGAGCAGGTTGATGTTGATGCGCTCGTCATCCACAATCAGGATGCGTGGCCGCTCTTCGCTTGGCGACACATAGTTGATCACACTGCCTCCAGTTCTGCACGCAATCGCGCCAAAGTGTGCCCCGCGCTCTCGAAGTCAAATTTGGCCAATTGCACAACCAGCTCTTGACCCGCCGCCTGCGCCGCGCCACCACCCAGACGCCGACGCAACGCCAATGCGGCCACCTCCGCCTCCGGGTCCATGTCACGCAACAAGTTGGCCAAGTGCTCGATCAGCGGCTGCAGTTCCTGGACGTTGAGCGGTCCCGGCTCAGCGTCGGCGCTGGTGCGGCCGATCTCTTGCTGCTCCAGCCAGCTCAAGCTGGCCACAACGAGCGCCAGCGCGTTGTCCAGATTGTCGAGTAAGCGTGCATAGGTGGCGCTGGCGCGGCTGCGCAGCGCAGCGTCCATGGCAATGGCGGCCGGCCGCAGGGCCCTGGCACCGATCGATCCCGAGACGCCCTTGAGGGTGTGCGCGATGCGTTGCGCCAGGTGCGTGTCCTGCGCTTGCAGCGCTTGCCGGATGGCTTGGGCGTCGTCGCGGTGATCACGCAGAAAATTCATCAGAATCTTGTGCAGCAGCGCCGCATCCCCACCCGTGGACTTAAGCCCGACCAGCATGTCGATGCCGGGTAAGTCGTCGGGCAACACGGTGGACTTGGCGACGGCGCTGCCCATTTGCTGCGCCCGCGCCACGCCCAGCGGTGGCGTGCGGATACCTGGCGCGATCCAGGTGGTCAAAGCCAGGAACAACAACTCGGGGTCGATCGGCTTGGCTACATGGTCGTTCATGCCCGCCGCCAGGCACTTCTCGCGATCACCGGTCATGGCATTGGCGGTCATGGCAATAATCGGCAACTGCTTGAGCAGTGGGTTGGCGCGGATCAACTGTGTGGCCTCAAAGCCACCCATGATCGGCATGTGAATATCCATCAGCACGGCATCAAAGTGGGCACGCTGCACCAGCTCCACCGCCTCCTTGCCGTTGTGCGCCAAGGTCACCAGCAGGCCGGCCTGCTGCAGCAACTCCTGAGCCAACTGACGGTTGATCTCGTTATCCTCCACCACCAGCACATGGGCATTGAGAATGCCTTCGAGCGTCTTGATGCCCCACGTCGCGGCACGATCAGGTCCGCTGGCCTCGCTGCTGGCCGGTGCGAACACGCCGACGATGGTGTCGACCAGCATCGAAGGCGTCACCGGCTTGATCAGGAAACCGTCCAACTTGGCATCGGCGGCACGCTCCATGACGACTTCGCGGCCATGCGCGGTGACCATGATCACGGTCGGAATGGCTGCCAGTTTGGGGTGCATCTTGATGCGCCTGGACGCCTCTATACCATCCAGACCCGGCATGTTCCAGTCCATCAGCACCAGCCGGTAGGGGTCGTCTTCCGTAGCCGCCTCCAGCGCGCTCAGTGCCGCCTGACCGGACTCGACGCAGGTGACGCGGCACGAGAATGGCAGCAACATCGACTCCAACACCTGGCGAGCACTGTCGACGTCGTCCACCACCAGCACCTTGAGCTGATTCAGATCGGCTGGCAACACGTGCTGCACGCGTGTGGCGTTCTCCTTGGCTCGGCCAAATTTGGCGGTGAACACGAAGGTACTGCCCACACCTGGCTGACTGGTCAAACGAATGGTGCCGTCCATCATGTCCACCAGATGCTTGCTGATGGCCAGGCCCAGACCACTGCCGCCATACTTGCGGGTGGTCGACGTGTCCGCTTGCGAGAACGACTGAAACACACGCGCGCACTGCTCGGGGGTCATGCCGATGCCGGTGTCCTGGATCCGGAACTCCAACTCGACCAATTCATTGGTCATCTGCAGCGGGCTGACATTGACCTGTATCTCCCCCGAATCCGTGAACTTGATGGCATTGCTGACCAGGTTCAACAGCACCTGGCCCAGACGCAGCGGGTCCCCGATCAGGTGGCACTCCTTGTTGACCGGCAGGTGAAACAGAAGCTCCAGCCCCTTCTCCTGCGCCTTGGCCGCGGTAAAGCCAGCCAGGTTGTCAAACACCTGGTCCAGCTGAAACTCGATGCGCTCCATCTTGAGCATGCCCGCCTCGATCTTGGAGAAGTCGAGGATGTCGTTGACCACCCCCAGCAAGGACTGCCCAGCGCGATAGACCTTTTCCACATAGTCGCGCTGGCGCGGCTGCAGCTCGGTACCCAGGCAAAGGCGCGACATGCCAATGACGGCGTTCATGGGTGTGCGAATCTCATGGCTCATGTTGGCCAGAAAGTCGCTCTTGGCGCGCGTGGCGCTGTCGGCCTGCTCGCGCGCGGCCTTGAGGGCATCGTTTTGCTCGCGGATCTTCTCCAGCGCCAGGTTGCGGTTGCGATCGAAGGTCAAGGCAATGGCAAACAGAATCATCACCAGCCCACTGACGCAGATGGTCGTGAAGAGCTTGGCGAACGCCAGGTCATAGGCCAAAGGAAACGCATAACCCTGCATGGCGGCCACGCCATAAACCAGGGTGATCGCGCAGCACAGCACGAACCACAGCAAGGCATCGCGACCATAACCCAGCAACAACACACCGGCGATGGGAATCAAGGTAAACCATGGCACGACCGGCGAATAAATACCGCCGGTAAAGAAGCTGCACCCCAGCACCGCCACAAAGGTGCAATTGGCCAAATACAGGTTGGCGCTGACCCGATACGCGGCGCTACGCCGAAACAGGAACAAGATGCCCATGTGAATGGCAAAGCAGACCAACATCAGGAACGCGCCGATCTGGTAGCCAACAACCAGCGACGTGGCCCAATACAGCAAGGAAAACGCTGCCGTGATCAGACCCACGTAAACCAGCAGGCGGTCAGCGGCGTGCTGGCGCCCATCGCGCTCGGTGCGCGGCGGCGCAAACCACGCGACCAAGCGCTCCAGTGGCGTCAGCCGGGGTTTCGGGATCGGGTCGATGGCAGCTTCTCCAGACGAAGTGGGGTTGGGGCGATGGGTCACTGACTGCGAGCGTTGGCCTGAGCTCTTGGTCTTGGTCTTGGTCTTGGTCTTGGTCTCGGGCTCGGGCTCGGGCTCTGGCTCTGGCTCGGGCTCTGGCTTCAAGCAAAGTCAAAGCCGTTGTTGCGCGTTGGGTCAACCGGCTTGGCACCGCCCAGGTGCAGCCATTGCCGCACTTCGCCCACCACCGATTCACCCACGAAAGCCACCGCCTCCTCGACCAACAACAGGTAGTCGTCGGGCTGCAGAATACCAAACAGTTCCTTCAGGTGGAACTCCTTGAGGATCGCGCCCAGCACCGTGTGCACCTCGGCGGTGGTGATGTCCAACGTGAAGACTTTTTCGCAATAGATCGGGTCGATGTGATTCGGGCTGGTGTCGTTGAACAGGTTGATGAAGCGGTCCAGCATCGGCGCTGGCGCATTGGAGAGGAAGTGCGTCATCAAGGCATTCAGAACAATCTCGCCGCGTTCGCGAAAACGAAAGTGCGGTATCGCCGCCAAGTGCGCCCGACCTAATTGGTCGCCGGCCAAGGCTTGCTCCAAGCGCGCCGAGAAATCGCGGTAATTGTTCAAAATGAATGACATGCCCCAGCCGCACGGTGTGGTCCAGCACGCAGCGTCGCCGGCAAAGATCACCCGCTCGCGCGCTAGCTCCTGCGACACGCTGGCCGATGGATACCAGCCGTACTTGAGCTCTTTGACCTGCATGCTGTGAAAGGCCGAAGTCGCGGCTTCTTCGCGGATGATGCGGTTGAACACCGGCTCCATGAACTCGCGCGACATGATCTCGCGCCGCAAATAGAGCACCAGCGAGAACGAAGTGCGCTCGTCGAGTATTTCGTATTCAAACAGCGGTCGACCCTGCTGCAGCGAGGTGTCGGCATTGGGCGTGGTGTCGGCAAAGGTCTGCCACAACATGTAGTCACCCACCTGCATGCCGTCCAGGCCATTGGGGTGGTCGCCAATCGCCCCAAACACCGACCACCAGTAGTAGCTGGCGCGACTGATGCCGTACTGCTTGGCGATCTGCGAGTTGTAGCCGGTGCAGTCGATCAGCAGCCGCGCGGTGAACTGGCCGCGAGCGGTATCGACCGTGACCCCATCGGCCTTGACCTGGTGTGAGCGGTACTCGCACTGGTCCACCACTTCGGACCCATTGGCGCGAATGGTATCGACCCAATGCGGCAACAGCCGTTTCTCGTCAACATAGGGATAGCGCGGAAACTGGCGTGCATTCCAGGTGGCCTTGCCGCCCGAGTAGGTGTTGGCCAAGAAGCGGGTCACGCCGCCGTAGGTGAAAGGCCGAACCGTGTCGTCCACCACGTTGAGCGGCACGAACCAACTGCGGTTGGTGTTGCCAGCCATGCCCTTCTCAAGCACCAGCACCCGGCGCGTGCGCGACAGCTCCGAGGCGATGGCCAGCCCGGCCGGGCCGCCACCAATGATGACCGCGTCGTATTGCATCAAAAGTCCCATTTAGAGGTCACGGCGTGACAGCACTGAAGTATGCCCCAGGCCCGGGAACTGGACGC
Organism: Candidatus Rhodoferax odensensis; assembly: GCA_016718405.1. Classification (GTDB taxonomy): domain Bacteria; phylum Pseudomonadota; class Gammaproteobacteria; order Burkholderiales; family Burkholderiaceae_C; genus Rhodoferax_D; species Rhodoferax_D odensensis. The sequence continues at coordinate 70,268 of JADKDJ010000005.1, read as the reverse complement.
CCATGCACGGTGACCGGCGGCCAACTTAAACTGCCGCCGCAGGGTGAACGGCGCGCGCCAGCGCCTCAACATCCGACAAGTCGTTGTAGACCTGGGCCGAAATGCGCAGCCACAGCTTCTGGTTGAAGGCCAACACCGGCACCTCGATACGGTGCTGGCTCCACAGCCGATCATGCCAACGCTTGGCGTTTTCTTCGGTGGGTGCTTCGTCGCCCGGCAGCGGCAAGGTGACCATGCCGCAGAACATCTCGGCTGGCGCGGGCAGGGCCACACCCCAGCGCTGGCTCAGCAGTGCCGCCGCTGCCGCCGCCTGATCGCGCAACACCTGACGGTAACGCGACGCACCCATGGCCTCGACGAAGTCCAGCGCCGCAGCTACCGCGAGCCAGGCACTGTAGTCGCGCGTGCCCTGCCAATCGAATTCGAGAGGAAAGCCCCGATCATGAAAATTGGAGATCACCGCCGGGTGAAGATCGGTCAGCGCCGACGCTGAGACCTGCACAAATGCGCTCCCCTTTGGCGCGAGCAGCCATTTGTGGCAGTTGCCGACGTACCAATCCGCCCCAAGTGTGTCCAGGGCCAGCGGCAGCAAGCCCGGCGCATGGGCGCCATCAACCAGCACCTGCACCCCCAGGGGCTGGCACACGGCCACGATTTCAGCCACGGGTGACCGCACCGCCAATGACGAGAAGATGTGGTCGACGATCACCAATCGGGTTCGCGGCGTGATGGCGCTCCAATAGGCCTCCAGCATCGACTCAGGGCCGGACAAGGGGAACTCGATTGGCGCCAGCCGCACCTGCAGACCATGGCGCTCGGCCAGGAAGCGCACCGTGTTGCGCACCGACGCGTAAGCGTGATCGGCCAGCACAATTTCATCACCGTCGCGCCACTTGATCGACCGCAGCACGGCGTTGACCCCGGCCGTGCTGTTCTCGACCATCGCCAATCGCTCGGCTGTGGTACCCACAAAGATGGCCAGTCGCGCGCGCAGGAGACCCAGTTCGACGGGCAGTTCCTCAACCATGAAACGCACCGGCTGACGTTCGAGCCGCTCGCGCCAGTGGTGCTGCGCGGCCAGTACGTAGCGCGGCGTCGCGCCAAACGAGCCGTGATTGAGAAAGTGCATCGAAGGCTCCAGCGCCCAGAAGTGGCGCAGGGCGTGGCCGGTTTCGGCCATGGAAAGTGCTTTGAGTTCGCTGGACATGGCGCATTGTTCCGCAAGTTCAGTCGCTTCGGCCACTTTTCGATGCACTGCATGAAACACAACCGTGTGCGACCTGCAGGGGCCGTCAGCATTCAGGCCGTCTGCGCCGACGGCCCGCGCCTTACACTGCAGGACGCATCGTCACCGCCCCACCGTCTGCACATGAGCCCCAGCGAAACCCCAGCTCTCTTTACCGCCAAGGTCGAACCCGGCGGCCAGCAATTTGATGCCTGGGCCAACCAATCCCTGTTGCTCTCGGCCGAGCAGGGTGGCCTCAACTGGCCCAGTTCCTGTCGCAATGGCACTTGCCGCACCTGCATCAGCCAGCTCGACCGGGGCGCGGTGCGCTACGAGATCGAGTGGCCCGGCCTGAGCGCCGAAGAAAAGGCTGAAGGCTACGTGTTGCCCTGCGTGGCTTACCCCTGCTCGGACCTGACACTGCGTCTGGTCTGAAGCCCATCCCCCATCCCGACACCGTTACGGCGGACCACAGGCACCCATGACCGACTCCTACCTTCAATTTGCCAACTCCGCCATGGGTGCCTGGCTGGCCAGCGCGCTGGGCTTGCCCAAACCGCTGGTGCTGGAGCGCTATGCCGCCGGGCAGCCGGTGATCAAGGGCTCGGTGCTGGTCGGGGGCGGGCCGCAGCCCCACATGCTGCCAGCCCTGGCGTCCCTGTTGAAGGACATCGGCGCCCAAACCGTGGCCCACGCCCAGTTGCCGCAATGGCTACCCATCGCCAACCAGGCCGGTCTGCTGACAGGCCGCTGGGGCGTGGACGGCCAGCCTGGCGAGAAGGTCAAGGCGCTGGTGTTTGATGCCACCGGTATGACCGACAGCGGCAAGTCCGACGCGCTGTATCAGTTCTTCCACGACAGCGCCCGCTCCGTCCTGCCCTGTGGCCGGGTGCTGATCCTGGGTCGCCCGCCCGAGACCTGCCCGAGCCCGCGCCAGGCCACCATGCAGCGCGCGCTGGAGGGCCTGACGCGCTCGCTGGCGAAGGAGCTCAAACGCGCCATCACGGTGCAACTGGTCTACGTGGCCGAGGGTGCCGAGGCACAGTTGGAATCAACCCTGCGCTTCCTGCTGTCGCCACGCTCAGCCTATGTCTCGGGACAAGTGGTGCGCGTCGGGCAGCCGGTGGGCAGCCCATCGGCGCCGCCCGATTGGAGCCAGCCGCTGGCGGGCCGCAAGGTGCTGGTCACCGGGGCGTCGCGCGGCATTGGCGCGGCGATTGCCGACGTCATGGCGCGCGATGGCGCCCAGGTGGACTGCCTCGACGTGCCGCAGGCGCAAGCCGGGCTCGACGAAATCAGCGCAAGGCTGGGCGGGCGGGCCATCGCGCTGGATATCAGCGCCACCGAGGCGCCGCAGGCTTTGGTCGAGGCCGCCCGGGCCCAAGGCGGCTGGGACGTGCTGGTGCACAACGCCGGCATCACGCGCGACAAGACCATCGCCAACATGCAGCCGCACTGGTGGCAGATGGTGGTCAATGTCAACCTGACGGCGCAAGAGCGGATCAACGACGCGCTGGTCGAATCCGGCGCGCTCCAAGACGGCGGGCGCATCGTCTGCGTGTCGTCGATCTCCGGCATCGCTGGCAACATGGGGCAAACCAACTACGCCCTGTCCAAGGCCGGCGTGATCGGCATGGTGCAAAGCAGCGCGCCGAGCCTGGCCGCGCGCGGCATCACCATCAACGCTGTGGCGCCCGGTTTCATCGAAACCCAGATGACCGCCGCCATCCCCTTTGCCATGCGCGAAGCGGGCCGGCGCATGAATGCCATGAGCCAGGGCGGCCTTCCGCAGGACGTGGCCGAAACCATCGCCTGGCTGGCCAACCCGGCCTCGGGTGGCCTCAACGGCAACGTGATCCGGGTCTGCGGCCTGAGCCTGATTGGCGCCTGAGCTGAAACAACATTTTCTTGAGGCCCACACCATGAACACCATTCGCCGGGTCGCCATTTTGGGCGGCAACCGCATCCCCTTTGCGCGCTCCAACACGGTCTACGCCCACGCCAGCAATCAAGAGATGCTCACCGCCACGCTGCAAGGCCTGGTGGACCGCTACCAACTCCATGGCGAACGCCTGGGTGAGGTGGTGGCCGGCGCGGTGATGAAACACTCGCGGGATTTCAACCTGGTGCGCGAGTCGGTGCTGTCGACCACGCTGGCGCGCGAGACCCCGGCCTTCGATGTTCAGCAGGCCTGCGGCACCGGGCTCGAGGCCGCGATCCTGGTGGCCAACAAGATCGCCCTGGGCCAGATCGAGTGCGGCATCGCCGGCGGGGTGGACACCACCTCGGACGCACCGATCGGTGTCAACGAGAAGATGCGCCGCATCCTGCTGGATGCCTCGCGCGCCAAGACCACCGGGCAACGCCTGGCGGCGCTGAGCCGGCTGCGCCCGGCGATGCTGGTGCAACCCTCGTTGCCGCGCAACGGCGAACCGCGCACCGGCTACTCGATGGGGGAACATGCCGAACTGATGGGCAGCGAATGGGGCATCAGTCGCGAGGAACAGGACGCGCTGGCGCTCAAAAGCCATCAGAACCTGGCCCTGGCCTACCAGGACGGCTTCTTTACCGACCTGATGACCCCGTTCATGGGCCTGGCCCGCGACAACAACCTGCGCGCTGACCTGACAATGGAGAAGCTAAGCACGCTCAAGCCCGCCTTCGACAGACAAGTGGCGCCCGGCAAGGGCACGCTGACGGCGGGCAACTCCACGCCGCTGACCGATGGTGCCTCAGCCGTGCTGCTGGCCAGCGAGGAATGGGCGCGTGAGCGCAAGCTGCCGGTGCTGGCGTACTTGAGCTTCAGTGAAGTCGCGGCGGTGGACTTTTTCGACAAGAAGGAGGGCCTGCTGATGGCCCCCGCCTACGCCGTGCCACGCATGCTGGCGCGCGCCTGTCTGACGCTGCAGGACTTCGACTACTACGAGATCCACGAGGCGTTTGCCGCACAGGTGCTGTGCACGCTGAAGGCCTGGCAGGACCCGCTACTGCCAGGAACGCCTGGGCCTGGACCAGCCGCTGGGGGCGATTGATCCCGGCAAACTCAACGTGCACGGCAGTTCCCTCGCGGCCGGCCACCCGTTTGCGGCGACCGGGGGTCGCCTGCTGACCACCCTGGCCAAGATGCTGGCGCAAAAGGGTTCTGGGCGCGGCCTGATTTCGATCTGCGCCGCCGGTGGCCAGGGTGTGGTGGCGATCCTGGAGCGCTGAGCCGGCCCGCGTGTCCCAAGCTTTTGATATCTCGAAACTCGCGAACAAACTCCGTTATTGCGAGCGTAGCGCAACCGTCAATGGGCTACAGGGCCACGGATTGCTTCACTTCGTTCGCAATCACGAGCGCCTTCACTTTAGGCCTGAGCGTTGAAGTCGCCGCTCAGCAGCTCGGGCAGGCGCTGCGAGGGCAACTTGAAGCCACAGGCGTTGGCGTGACCACCACCACCCATGCTCTGTGCCAGCGCAATACAGTCAAAACTCCCGCGCGAACGCAGGCCGACCTTGGTCACGCCATTCTTGCCGACGGACCACATCAGCGCAAAGGTGCCGCTTTCCTTCGCCAGCAGGTCGCCGACCAGGCTGTGAAAGACACCTGGCGCATTGACCATCAGGCCGCGCTGACCGTTGAAGCTGATCGGCTGGGCGTCGCGCGCCAGATCGGTCGCGAGTTTGGTGAACTTCTCATCCATGGCGCGCCCGCGCTCGATGTAGGCGCGCAGGCTTGTCCCCTGCAACTTAGCCAGCTCGCTCCAGCGCGCGAAGTCAAACGGCTCCATGTCCAGGGCTGCCAGAAAGCCCGCGCTATCCGGGAACTGCCAGACCCAGATGTCACGATCCTCCACAAAGCGCACCAGATCCGGCACGGGCCGCTCGGCCTGAAAGAACTCCCAGGCCAGTCGCGCGCCCGACTTGGCCATGTCAAAGTGCACCACACCGCAGCGACAAGTAAAGCCAGTCAGCGCCTGCGCCGCACTCTTGTGGTGGTCCAGCATCACCAGCTTGGCGGCGCGCTCGTCGATGGCGCGCAGCAGCTCGGCATCAAACGAAAAGTCAAGAATGTAGACAGCGCGACCCTCAATGTCTGGCAGATCGGCCAGGGTCTTTATGTCGCCATGATCCAAGCCCAGGAACTCGGCCTGACCGTCATAGAACAACCAAGCCGCCAACGCCGCGGCAAAGCCATCCGGACAGCTGCGCCCGTGGTAGAGGATCAGGGGACGGGGGTCGTTGCGGTCGGGCTTGACCAGCAGGCTTAAGGGCAATATTGAGCTCATGGGCGGCATTGTCGCGCATGCACGCAGTGCCGCGCTTGCCCAAGCGCCCGATGCCCCTAACGCTGAGCACTTAGGCGCCTGGCGCCGCGTTGCCCTTGTCTCTCTTCTTCTTTTTCGCCTTGCGCAAGTCCTCCAGCGCCAGCCCCTGCGCCAGCCACTGGGCGAACTCTTGCGGCGTCTCCAGGGTGATGCGCCCCAGCGTGGCGGCCCGAAACTCATGGATCACGATTTCGGCCGCCTTCTGCAGGTCAATGCGCCCCTGCCCACGCAGGCCACCGCGCTTGCGGCCAATTTCTTCGAGCAAAGCCTCGTCGCGCAGGCTGGCTACACCTTCGAGCTTGTAGCGTGCCTCAAGCTGCGCCGGGTAGTGGCTCTTGAGGTAGTTCAAGAGCTCCAGCGCCACCTCCTGCTCGTCAAAGGCATTGCGGCCAATGGCGCCGCTGGCCGCCAGGTTGTAGCCGCTCTTGGCCACAATGATGCGTGGCCACAGCACGCCAGGTGTGTCGTACAGGTAGAAGTCGTCGGCCAGCGTGATGCGCTGCTCCTGGCGCGTGATGCCGGCCTCGTCGCCGGTCTTGGCCGCGCGTTTACCCATCAGCGTGTTGATCAGGGTCGACTTGCCGACGTTTGGGATGCCGCAGATCAGCACCCGCATCGGTTTGGCCATGCCGCCCCGGTTGGGCGCCAACTGCTGGCAGGCCTTGACCAGGCGTTGCGCCGGCGCCGTCTGCGCGGCATCCAGAGCGAGGGCCGAGGTGTCCCTCACAGCGTTGTAATGCCCCAGCCACAGCTCGGTGCAGGCCGGGTCGGCAATGTCCTGCTTGTTGAGCACCTTGAGCGAGGGCTTGCCGTGGGTCAGCTCGGCCAGCATCGGGTTGGCGCTGGAGCCCGGAAGGCGCGCATCCAGCAGCTCGATGACCACGTCAATCTCCTTGACGCGCTCCTCGATCGCCTTGCGCGTCAGGTGCATATGACCGGGGAACCACTGGATAGCCATTCGACAGTTCGTCCCGCAACCGGCAAGGTATCAGGAATGTGCCAGTCCATCAATGCGGTCCAGGCGCACGATGATGCGGCCGTACTGCTGGCTGCGCAGTTCCACCCATTGACCGGGCTCGATGCGCACCACACCGCCACCAACGGTCTGGCCCTGAACGTAGAGCGTGACGCCCTTCTTCTCCTGTTGCGCCTGGGCCAGGGCTTGCTCGATACCCTTGATGACGTCGGTGGCCAATGCTGCACCTGCGCTGAGGCAGATCAGTACGGCGGCCAGGCTTTGGCGAATCAGATTGCGCTTGGTGGTCATGTCGGAGGTCCTTTCAGATCAGAGAGGTCAGGGGACCCGATGATGGCACAGGCATAGCGCAGCGCCTCAACACGGCCCACAACGGCAGCGATTACACTCACAGCGGCCCGCCCACGCACTCCCGTCACCCGCCCGCCCGCTCACCCCTGCCGATGATCGTTTCATTGTCGCCATCGCTCCCACCGCAGCGCCCGTCCTGGCCTGCGGTCGTGACGACGGGCTTGATGCACTTGCTGCTGATCTGGTTGGTGCTGCAGACCACGCCCGTGGCCCGCGTGGCCTCCGAAGTGGTGTATCAATTGATCGCGCCGATCACCCGGCTACCCGAGAAGCCAGAGCCGCCGCCCAAGCTGAAATCGCCGATCACGCCGCCGACACCTGCACCCAAGCCCAAAACCCCTGCCCCCACGCAGGGGGGGGGGGGGGGGCCATTGCCGCCAAAGTCGAACAAGCGGTGGCCAAGCCGGTGCCACCGCCACAAGCGCCCGTGGAAGAGGTCAAGCCAACCCGCGCCGAGCCGGTACCCGAACCCAAAGCCCCACCACCGCAGCCGACGCCGCCAACACCGCAGCCGCAACCTCAACCCGCGCCAGAGCTGCCGCCGGCACCCATCCCAGAACCTGTGCCGATACCAGAACCTGCCCCGACACCGACACCGGCGCCGGCTCCGACGCCCGTGCCTGCCCCAGCACCGACGCCGGCACCAGCACCCGAACCGGTGCCCGCACCCACGCCGGCGCCGAGCCCAACGCCAACACCCGCGCAGTCGGCTGTGCCAACTCCGGCCGCCACACCGGCACCGGCCCCACCGCCTGCCACGGTAGCCTTGCCGGGCCCTGCGCCAGCGCCGGCCGCCACGTCCGCCACGCCCACGCCGGCTCGGCCGGCCGCCATCACCCCCGCCGAAGCGGTGCCCTCGGCCGGAGGCTCCGGCTTGCGGCCCAGCGCCGCAGGCGCAAGCACCGCGCCGCCCAAGACCTACCCGTACATGATGGGTCGCCCTGGTGGGCAGTCCGGTCAGCGTAGCCTGGCCGAAATGGCGCACGAGCAGATCAACGCCGGCCGCAGCCGCGACAAGCTGGCCGACTCGGTGCGAGATGCCGGCAAAATGGACTGCTTCGGCAAAGAATCCGGCACCGCCTTTGGCTTGCTCGCATTGCCCATTGGTGCGGTGCAAGCCATTCGCGACAAGTGCAAGTAAGCCCGTTCATCAGAGCGTTTTTTTCACCCATTCAATGCCCCCGCCATGAAGACACCCTCCTCGCGCAACTGGCACTGGTCTGCCACCGTCTCAGCCGTCGGACTGGCCCTGCTCATCTGGACCGTTGCCACGCCCAGCCCGGCGCGTGCACAGGCCACGGTGCTCACCCCAGCCGCCACGTCATCTGCCGCCAATCCCGCGCCCGCCAGCTCGTTGCCCGCCATCAAACCCGCCGGTGCCGTTGCCAACGCCAACCCCTACGGTTTACGCACCGTCTGGGCGCAAGGTGACTTGGTCGCCAAGACCACTTTGATCACACTCGCGATCATGTCGCTGCTGAGCTGGTACGTGATCGTTGCCAAGGTGCTGGCGCAACGCCGACTGGCCGAACAGGCCAAGGCGGCGCACACCGCCTTTTCGGGCGCCAATTCTCTGCGCCAGGGCGCCGACTCGCTGGCCAAAGACAGCCCGTTTCGGCAGATCGTCGATTCCTCCCTGCAGTCGATGGGCAAACACGAAAGCCTGGCCAGCCAGGTCGACATGAACAGCTGGCTCAGCCAGGACATCGTGCGCAACGTGGGTGCGCTCACAGTACGCTCACAAGATGGCTTGGCGGTGCTGGCCACAGTGGGTGCCACGGCACCCTTTGTTGGCCTGTTTGGCACGGTCTGGGGCATCTACAACGCGCTGGTCACCATCGGTGTATCGGGTCAAGCCTCGATCGACCGGGTCGCCGGGCCGGTGGGCGAAGCGCTGATCATGACCGCCATCGGTCTGGCCGTGGCGGTACCCGCCGTACTGGGCTACAACTGGCTGGTGCGGCGCAACAAGCTGGCACTGCATACGGTCAAGAGCTTTGGCTCCGACCTGCACACGCTGCTGCTGGTGGAAGTGGACAAGAGCCTGCGCAACCCCGCAGGCAAGAGCCACGCAGGCTGAACCATGGCGATCGACTTCGAGGCCGTCGGCGAGGGTGACGAGGGCATGCTCTCGGACATCAACACCACGCCGCTGGTGGATGTGATGCTGGTGTTGCTGATCATCTTTCTGATCACGATTCCAGTCATCAACACCTCGGTGGCGGTCAAGTTGCCCAAGCAAAGCAATCAGCTACAGCAAAGCCGCCCCGAGACCATGGTGATCACCGTTGACGCCGCCGGTGCGACCTACATGCTTGACGCCAGGCTCCCGAACGCGCAGGCGCTGCAATCCAACCTGGCGCAGATCGCCAGCCGCAGCCCGCAGCCCGAGGTGCACATCCGAGGCGACGCGCGCGCCAATTACGAGGCGGTGGCGCGCGTGCTGCTCGCCTGCCAGCAAGCCGGCATCACGCGGATCGGTTTCGTGACCGAACCGCCCCCGTTGAACTGAGCGGAGCCGATCATGGCGATTGACTTTGATGAAGCGCTGGACGCCGACGGGCCGGAGGTCGCGTCGAGCATGAATATCACGCCGCTGATCGACGTGCTGCTGGTGCTGCTGGTGATGCTGATCATCACCATCCCGATCCAGTTGCACTCCATGAACATGGAACTGCCCATCGGACTGGCCCCGCCGCCGGTGGTGGTGCCGTCGGTCGTGAAAATCGACGTGGACGCCGTCAGCCGTATCACCTGGAACGGCGAGCTGCTGGCCGACCGCGCCAGCCTGGAGCAGCGGCTGACGCAGGCGGCCCGCCAGAGCGAGCAGCCCGAGATCCATGTGCAGCCCGAACGCGCCACACCCTATGACACGGTGGCCGCCATCCTGGCGACCTCGCAGCGCCTGGGTCTGCAGAAGATTGGCGTGGTCGGGCTGGAGGCCTACGCCAGGTAAGGCCGTCGCGGCGCGCCGACCACGCGCACACGGCTAGTCAATTGCCAGTCGTTGCCCCTTGCCACCCTTCTTCTTGGGCAAGGTCAGGGTCAGCACGCCGTTTTCGTACTTGGCTCGCGACTCGCTTTGATCGATGTCTTGTGGCAACTGAAAGCTGCGTGATACCGCCCCGAAATAGCGCTCGCTGCGCAGCGTCTTGTCGTCTTTGGTCTGCACATCCTGTTGCTTGATCTCGGCGCTGAGTGTCACGACGCTACCGTCGACCGACACCTGGATGTCTTCCTTGTTGACACCCGGCACTTCGGCCTGCACCGTGTAGGCGCGATCACTCTCGCTGACATTGACCTTGATCTGGCTCGGCGTGGGCAATCCGTCGCCATGCAGCGGCCGGACATAAAAACCCGGCGCGACATCGCGAAAGAAGTCGTCAAACAAACCGCCACGCGTCATCAATGCGTTCATCTTGTTTCTCCTTTGGTCAGGGTTGAAGATGGCGAACCATTCGTCCATCCTGCTTCAATATGCAGGCCAGACCCAGCGAGTTCAAGACCCGATGACCAGCGGTTTTGTGCAGTTCGGTCGCAGCGTGGAAACGGCCGACTGGCGCACGGTGGCTCCTGTTTCGATTGCTACAATGTTTTGAGACGGCGTGTCAGTTGGCCCAGCAGTCGATTCGCTCTGAACCTGCCACCTGCTGGATCGCCCTGCCCCAACCCGCTTGGGCCGACTCCAGTCCTACCCTTACTGTTCACCGGGAACCTTTCACCATGCAGCAACCGACGGTCAAACCCAAAAGCCCCAATTTCTCGTCAGGTCCGTGCGCCAAGCGCCCTGGCTACAACGTGGCCGCCCTCAAACTCGATACCCTGGGGCGGTCACACCGCTCCGCCCTAGGCAAGAAGGCCCTGGGCGCATGTTGCGCCGAGACCGCGCGTATCCTGGGCCTGCCCGAGGGTTACCGGGTGGCCGTGGTAGCCGGCTCCGACACCGGTGCGGTCGAGATGGCCATGTGGTCACTGCTGGGCCCGCGCGGCGTGGACGTGCTGGCCTGGGAGTCGTTTGGCTCGGGCTGGGTGACCGACATCGTCAAACAACTCAAGCTGCCCAACGTCAACAAGATGGAAGTCGGCTACGGCGACATCGTCGACTTTTCCAAAGTCAACTTCGAAAACGATGTGGTCTTCACCTGGAACGGCACCACCTCGGGCGTGAAGGTGCCCAACGGCGACTGGATTCCCGCCGACCGCGCCGGCCTGACCATCTGCGACGCCACCTCGGCGGTGTTTGCCATGGAGCTGCCCTGGGACAAACTCGACGTCATCACCTACTCCTGGCAAAAGGTGCTGGGCGGCGAAGGCGCGCACGGCATGCTGATCCTGAGCCCGCGCGCGGTGCAACGGTTGGAGAGCTACAGCCCACCGTGGCCCATGCCCAAACTGTTTCGCATGACCTCCGGCGGCAAGGTAACCGAAGGCCTGTTCAAGGGCGAAACCATCAACACGCCCTCCATGTTGTGCGTGGCAGACTACCTGGACGCGCTGGCCTGGGTCGATGGCCTGGGTGGCGTGCCGGCCACCATCGCGCGCAGCGAGGCCAATCTGAAGGTGATCTCTGACTTTGTCGCGGCCAATGACTGGATCTCTTTTCTAGCCAAAGACCCGGCCACCCGCTCCAACACCAGTGTCTGCCTGACCCTGAAGGCCAGCGAAGACCAGGTCAAGCAGGTGGTGAAGTTGCTGGAAGCCGAAGGCGTGGCGATGGACATTGGTGCCTACAAGGATGCGCCAGCGGGCATTCGTATCTGGTGCGGCGCCACGGTGGAATCGAGCGACCTGCAGGCCCTGATGCCCTGGCTGAGCTGGGCCTACCAGAAGGTCTTGGCCTGAGTGCCAATCGATTGCTCCGAACAACCACCATCAGGAAGTCAACGCCCATGTACAAGGTTAGAACCTACAACCAGATCTCGGTCAAAGGCCTGGACCGGTTTCCGCGTCAATCGTATGAAGTGGGCAGCGACATCGGGCACCCCGACGCCTTCCTGCTGCGCAGCCAGAAGCTGCAAGGCGAGCCGGTGCCCCCGTCGCTGTTGGCGGTGGCGCGCGCTGGTGCCGGCGTCAACAACGTGCCGGTGACCGAGTACGGAAAGCTGGGCATCGTGGTGTTCAACACGCCGGGGGCCAACGCCAATGCGGTCAAGGAACTGGTGATGGCCGGCATGCTGCTGGGCACGCGCGGCATTCTGCCGGGCATCGCTTACGTGCAGTCGCTCACCAGCATGACCGACGCGGCCGAGATGTCGACTTTGCTGGAGAAGGAAAAAGCCCGCTTTGCCGGCGGCGAGATCAAGGGCAAAACGCTGGGCATTGTCGGCCTGGGTGCGATTGGCTCGATGGTGGCCGACATGGCGCTGGCCATGGGCATGAAGGTGCTGGGGTTCGACCCCGCTTTGTCGATCGACGCCGCCTGGCGCCTGTCCAACGAAGTCACACGGATGGAGAACCTGCCCGCCCTTCTGGCGCGCTCGGACTATGTCTCGCTGCACGTGCCGGCCATGGACGCGACACGCCACATGATCAACGCCGACACGCTGGCCGGCATCAAGCCCGGCGCGATGTTGCTCAACTTTGCGCGCGAGACCATTGTCGATTCAGCCGCCGTGCTGCGCAGCCTCGACAGCGGCAAGCTGGGGCGCTATGTGTGCGATTTCCCCGAGCCGGCCATGCTGGGCCACGCCAAAGTGATCGCCATGCCACACATCGGCGCCAGTACCGAGGAGTCGGAAGAGAACTGCGCCGTGATGGCGGCCAACCAGCTGATGGACTACCTGGAAAACGGCAACATCGTCAACTCGGTCAACTTTCCCAGCCTGAGCATGGGCCGCACGCCGGGCACGGCGCGCATCACCTTCTCCAACGACAACGTTTCGGGCGTGCTGGGCCATGTGCTGTCAGTGCTGGCAGAGCACAAAGTTAACGTGATCGACATGATGAACAAGAGCCGCGGTGAGCTGGCTTTCAACATCATCGATGTCGAACACGCGCCCGACGCGGCCGTGATCAATGCGATCCGCTCCACCAGCCACGTGATCCGAGTCCGCGTTCTCTAGCGCTGAGCTCCCCGGCACGACAACAGGTCCCACCCGGCCAGCGAGTCGGCACCGGATCGGGTAAGCTTGCCAGCCTCGCCGAGTTGCCGTCGCGCTCGGTGAGCGGTTGACCCGTGCATACCACTCGTTTTGAACCTGGCGAGACGCGCCGCGGCCCCGCGGCGGCCGGTCAGCGCGGCCAGCGACGAAGATCAAAAGAGAGATACCCACCATGACACGCCACGCTATTCTCGTCCTCGCACTGGCCTCAGTCCTGGCAGCCTGCGGCGGCGGCAAGCCCGACAAGCCGGCCAAGGCAACTGGGGCCACGCCAAGCGAGCAGCCTTTGCTGATCGCAGCAGAGGACCTGGTCACCGTGCAGAGCAACGCCCTTGCTTTTGGTCCCTCGATCACTGGCACGGTGCAGCCGGAACGACGTGCAGACCTGCGTGCCGAAGTGTCAGCGGTGGTGGTGCAGGTGCTCAAGGAGAACGGCGACCCGGTCAAGCGCGGCGACGTGCTGGTGCGCCTGGACGACACCGCCATACGTGACAGCCTGGCCTCTGCCGACGAAGCCACACGCGCCGCCAACCAAGCCTTTGATCAGGCGCAACGCCAGCTACAGCGGCTGCAGACACTGCGCGCCTCGGGCATGGCTTCGGCGCAGCAACTCGAAGACGCCGAGATTCGCCGCAACAGCGCACAGAGTGATTTGGCCGCTGCGAAAACCCGCTCGGCGCAGGCCGCCCAGCAATTACAGCGCACGCTGGCGCGCGCCCCGTTTGATGGCATTGTCAGCGAACGCAAAGTCTCGGCCGGGGACACCGCGCAGGTTGGCAAGGAGCTGCTGAAGGTGATCGACCCGGCCAGCATGCGATTCGAGGGCCTGGTATCGGCCGACCGGATTGGCGACGTCAAGGTCGGGCAAGCGGTGAGCTTTCGGGTCAATGGTTATGGGGAACAGGAGTTCCTGGGCAAGGTCATGCGGATCAACCCCGCAGCCAATGCCACCACACGGCAAGTCGAAGTGCAGGTAAGTTTTTCCGGTGACAAACAGCCGGGTCTGTCTGGCCTCTATGCTGAAGGCCGGATTGAATCGGGCAGCGTCTCGGCCCTGATGATTGCAGCCAGCGCCCTGGTGCGCGATGGCGACAAGGCCTGGGCCTGGCGCGTGGTCGACGGCAAGCTGCTCAAACAGGCGCTGGTGATTGGCGAGCGTGACCCCCGGCGCGGTGATTTCGTGGTCAAGAGCGGGCTGACGGCCGGCGACAAGGTGCTGCGCAGCCCTGGTTCAAACTTGAAAGATGGCCAACGCGCGCAAGCGGCCACGCCGGCCCCGGCCCAGCCCGCCGCGCCTGGCGCATCCGCCACCCGCACCGGGAGCTAGACCATGTTTCTGTCCGACTTCAGCATCAAGCGACCGGTAGCGATGGTGGTGATCATCATCGCCCTGATGTGCCTGGGTCTCTTGGCCCTGAAGAAGTTGCGCGTCAACCAGATTCCTGACGTCGAGCAACCGGTGCTGGTGGTCAGCATCCCCTACCCCGGGGCGTCGCCTGAGACGGTGGAACGTGAGATCGTCAATCGGGTGGAGAAGTCGCTGCAAAGCATCTCTGGCGTGTATCAGATTCGCGCCACCGCAGCCGAAAATGCGGCCACGGTCGTGATCATTTTCAACTTCAACAAGAACATGATCGAAGCCTCGGACGAGGTGCGCAACGCCATCGCCTCGGTACGCTACAAGTTGCCGGTGGAAATGCGCGAGCCGGTACTGCGCCGGGTAGACCCGGCGGCGCAACCGATCATGCAGCTGGCCCTTTCTTCCAAGGCACTGACACACGCAGAGATATCGCGCCTGGCCGAAGACGAACTGGCGGACAAGTTTCGCGCCATTGATGGCGTGGCGGTGGTCAACGTCGGAGGCGCATTGCGCCGCGAACTCAGCGTGTTGCTGCGCGCGCAGAAGCTGCGCGAGTACAACGTCTCGGTCACCGATGTGGTGAGCGCGCTGCGCAACCAGAACACCACGGCGCCCGTCGGCAAAGTGCGCGGTGAGCTTGACGAGCAGAGCATTCGCCTGGTCGGGCGGATCGAGTCCCCGGCCGAGTTTGAGCAAGTGGTGGTCAAACGCCAAGGCAACCAGGTGGTGCGCCTGGCCCAGGTGGCATCGATTGCCGACGGATTTGCTGAGCTGGGCAGTTTCAGCGTGCGCAACGGTCACCCCAATGTGGGCATCTCGGTGACACGATCACGCCAGGCCAGCACCGTCAGTGTGGCCAACAAGGTACGCAGCCTGGTTGAGGAGCTCAACAAAACCCTGCCCGCGGGCACCAAGCTCGAAGTCACACAAGACGGTGGAAAAGACGCTCAGAACAGCCTCAACAACGTGATCGAGTCGCTGTTGTTTGGCGCCCTGTTGACGATTTTCGTGGTGTACGCCTTCCTCAATTCGTGGCGCTCCACCTTGATCACGGCGCTGAGTCTGCCCACATCGGTGATCGCCGCCTTCATTGCGGTGTGGTTGTGCGGCTTCACGCTCAACTTCATGACCCTGCTGGGCCTGTCGCTTGCCATTGGTGTGCTGATTGACGACGCGATCGTGGTGCGCGAGAACATCGTGCGCCACATGGAAGCGGGCCAAGACCGGCGCACCGCCGCCAGCGCCGGCACGGCCGAGATCGGCATGGCGGTGGCCGCCACCACCTTCTCCATCATTGCGGTGTTCATCCCGGTGGCTTTCATGCCCGGCGTCAGCGGCGAGTGGTTCCGCCCCTTTGCGCTGACGGTCGCCAGCTCGGTCCTGGTCAGCCTGTTCATCTCCTTCACGCTCGACCCGATGCTGTCGGCCTACTGGGGTGACCCGATCGGACACCACCTCGCACCCAAACGGGGCTTGAGCCGCTGGTTGTCGAAATTCAATGTCTGGTTTGACCACCAGGCCGATCGATACGGCAACGTGATCGCCTGGGCATTGCACCATCGCCGCTGGATGGCCGTACTGGCGGGCCTGAGCCTGGTCGGTGCGCTCGGCCTGCACGCTTGGTTGGGCGGCTCGAGTTTCTTGCCGGCATCGGACAATGGCACGATCGCGATCGAAGTGCGCACACCGTCGAGTGCCAGCCTGGAGTACACCCGTCTCAAGGTGGAAAGCGCGGCAGCCCTGGCTCGTACGCTGCCTGAAACGGTGGCGACCAACAGCAACATCAACGCCGGGGGAGGACGCGTCTACGTCGACATTGGCAAGAGCACCCAGCGCAAACGCTCGGCCACGGCCATCGCGGTGGATCTCAGGCAGCAAGTGACTCGCCTGGTAGGCGCGGAATACGTGGTGCTGGATGACCTCAACAATGGCGCGCGCAAACCGGTGCAGATCCAGTTCTCGGGTCCCGATTCGCGCCGCCTGATCGCCATCACCGCCGCGTTCATGGAGCAGCTGCGTCAAGTGCCAGGTGCGGTCGATGTCGGCTTATCTGAGCAAGAGCCCAAGGACGAGTTGCGCATCGAACTCAACCGTGGCCTGGCCAACTCGCTGGGTATCTCGGTGGGCGACGCGGCGCAGGCCCTGCGGGTAGCTTTTGCCGGCGTAGAGGTTGGCGATTGGGTGGACCCTACTGGTGAGTCGCGCGACGTATCGGTGCGCCTGCACCCGGCGGACCGGGTCAACGCCGCCAACATTGAGCGCCTGCCGATCGCGGTGGCGGGCAGCAGCATGATGGTGCCGCTGGACCAGATCGCCAGCATCACCATGGGCAAAGGACCGGCACAAATCCAGCATACCGACGGCAAGCGCATGATCGCGGTGTCGGCCAACGCGCAGGGGCGTTCGCCCGGAGAAGTCACTGCCGACGCCATGAAGATCGCACGCAAAATTGACTTTCCCGCGGGCTATGGCATTGAGCTTGGCGGCGCCGCGCGCGACCAAAAGGAGCTCTTCACCGAAATGGCGATCGCGCTGGTGCTGGGCATCGGTCTGATGTACCTGATTCTGGTGGTGCAGTTCGGCTCCTTCAGTGCGCCGCTGGCGGTGATGCTGTCATTGCCCTTGAGTTTGATTGGCGTCGTGGTGGCGCTGCTGTTGACCGGCGGCACGCTGAACCTGATGAGCTTCATCGGCGTCATCATGCTGATGGGACTGGTGGCCAAGAACGCGATCCTGCTGCTCGATTGCGCGCGCAAGCGCGAGACAGAAGGCTTTGACCGGGAAGAGTCGCTGATGTACGCCGGGCGCAAGCGCCTGCGCCCGATTCTGATGACCACCTTTGCCCTGATTGCCGGCATGCTGCCGGTGGCCATTGGCCTGGGCGAAGGCGGTGAATTCTACCGGCCGCTGGCGATTGCCATCATTGGCGGCACCATCACGTCGACAATTCTGACGCTGCTGGTTGTGCCCACCTTCTATGACAGCATCGAGATCGCCCGCGACCGCGCAGCCGCCAAATACCAGCGCAGGGCCGAGCACGGCAACGCTGCGGTCGCAGCCGTTTTGACGCTGATCGAGGCCATGTTGACCTTACTGCTGGTGCGCCCAGTGTTTCGGCTGCTGATGTCAGCTCAGCGCAGAGTCCGCGGTCGGTTCGCACCAGCGAGCTGAAACGTCGCCGCCTAGAGCGACTGGGTTTTTTCCATCAGTGCCGCCAGTTGCACACTGGATTCGCCCAAGCGGGCCGCCAGCACACGGGCGATGTTGCGGTAGATGAAGTGGGCGCTCTGCGCATTGGCGTCCACCTTGTCGCAGTCAAAGCGCATGGCCACACTGTCGCGCAAGGCGCGCACGGTGGCAGAGCGGGTGTGGCTGCCCACCAGCGCCATCTCGCCAAAGCATTCACCCGGGCCGAGGCGCGCCAGCTCCACCACGGTGCCGTGGCGTAGTTTCTCGACCCGCACCTCGCCGGCCACCAGCACATAAAAGGCCCCGCCAATGTCGCCCTCGTTGAACACCGGTTCACCCGCCTGAACCGCAAAGTGGTCGGCCACCGCCAGAGTGCTCATCAGGTAATCGGGTGGCATACCGGCAAAGATCGGCACGTTACGCTTGATCTTCTCCACAACCGCCGGGTCCAGTCGCTTGCCGGTGGTCGGCGGCAGCACTTCGGCCCGCACGTTTTCGGCGTGCATCTGGACAATGGCGGGATCGACCTTCATGGCACAAGATGGTACACGGGCGAACCCGGCCGCGGCAAACCCGGGCCCGGCGCGTGTGGCCACGCGCACATGACTCGGATATCGCTGACACAATGGCTGGTCCGCCTCTCGGCCAGCCAGGAGTCACGCCATGCCCAAGCCCGATCCAGAGCCAACTGAAGACACCACCATGACACGCCGCAGCTTCGTTCGACAAGGGCTCGCCAGCGGCGGCGTCGCGGCGGCGGCGGCGTCGATTGGGGTCCCCCCCAGCGTCGATGCCCGCGCCGCGGGCCATAGTGCCGAGGCTTTACTCGATGGCACAGTCGCGCAGATGCAGGCCGCCATGGCCAGCGGGCAATACAGTTCCCGACAACTGGCCGAGCTCTATCTCAAACGCATCGCCGCTGTGGACCGCGCCGGATCTCGCCTCAACTCGATCATTGAACTCAACCCCGACGCTCTGGCCCAATGTGCTGAATTGGACCGCGAGCGACGCCAGCGCGGCGCGCGCGGTCCCCTGCACGGTATTGCGGTGCTCCTCAAGGACAACATCGCGACGGCCGACAAAATGAGCACGACTGCGGGTTCATTGGCCTTGCAGGGTGTGGCCGTGACGCAGGACTCGGATGTTGCCCGGCAATTGCGCGCCGCTGGCGCCATCATCCTGGGTAAGACCAACCTCAGCGAATGGGCCAACATGCGCTCGACGCGTTCCACCAGCGGCTGGAGCGCGCGCGGCGGACTGACTCGCAACCCGCATGCGCTGGACCGCAACGCCAGCGGCTCCAGCTCGGGCTCGGCCGCCGCCGTAGCCGCCAGCCTGGCAGCGGTGGCGATCGGCACC
This sequence comes from Candidatus Rhodoferax odensensis, assembly GCA_016718405.1. Taxonomy (GTDB): domain Bacteria; phylum Pseudomonadota; class Gammaproteobacteria; order Burkholderiales; family Burkholderiaceae_C; genus Rhodoferax_D; species Rhodoferax_D odensensis. The sequence continues at coordinate 51,400 of JADKDJ010000005.1, read as the reverse complement.
GAAACGGATGGCTCGATTGTCTCGCCCGCGTCCGTCTGCGGCGTGGTCGGCTTCAAACCCACCGTCGGACTGGTGAGCGGGCGCGGCGTCATCCCGATCGCGCACTCGCAGGACACTGCTGGCCCCATGACGCGCCACGTTTCCGATGTCGCGCTCGTGATGGCGGCGCTGCTCGATCCCGACAGTCAACGTGATTCCCGCGTCACGACTTTGGCGCAGTCGTTGGCGCAGCCGCTGGGCAAGTCTGCCTTGCGGGGCGCGCGCATTGGTGTGGCCCGCAACTTTTTTGGCAGCAATGATGCCGTGGATGCGGCAATTGAACAGGCGTTGACCGTGCTGCGCGCACAGGGAGCGGTACTGGTAGACCCGGTGGAGGTGCCCAACACCAACAAGTACCAAGACAGCGAACTCGAAGTGCTGCTCTACGAGTTCAAGGCTGGTCTTGCCGCCTACCTGGCCGAGTTTGCACCCAGCGCGCCGATCACCAACATGGCGGACCTGATCGCCTTTAACGAACGACACGCGCCGCGCGAACTGCGCCACTTCGGGCAGGAGTACCTGATTCGCGCCAATGCCAAGGGCGGCCTCGACAGCCAGGCGTACCGCGACGCGCTGACCAACAACCACCGCTATGCGCGCGCCGAGGGTATAGACCAGGTGCTGCAGGCGCACCAGCTCGATGCGCTGGTGGCACCCACGGGCGGCCCAGCCTGGTTGACGGACGTGATCAACGGCGACCACTATGGGGGCAGCTTCTCATCGCCCGCAGCGGTTGCCGGTTACCCGCACATCACGGTGCCGGCCGGTTTTGTGCAAGGCTTGCCAGTGGGACTGTCCTTTGTTGGCACCGCTTACAGCGACGCGCGACTGATCCGACTGGCCTATGCGTATGAGCAGGCCAGTTTGCAACGACGCCCACCCTCACTGGCGCGCAACGTGGCAAACTTTCCCGCGTGAGGTCAATCACAGCAGCGACGGAGCAATACCATGCACGCTAAGCTTGATGCGCTGAGGCGCACCGCCCCAGCCCTGGCCGCTACCCTGCTGTTGTCAGCCTGCGCCGCCTTCAGCCCGGTCACGCCAGGCATGACGGGCGACCAAGTCGCCGCTCGCCTGGGCAAGCCGACGCGAGTCTTGCCGATGGGCGAGAGCACGCGCTGGCAGTATGCCGCCGGTCAACAAGCCATCATGGTCGATCTGGACACCGCGGGTCGGGTGACCAGCGCCAGACAGGTGCTCAACGCCAGCGACTTCGCCCGAATCGAAGTCGGTCTGTGGACGCGTGCGCGCGTGCAGAGCGAGTTCGGCCCGCCAGCCAAGGTGGACCGCGTGGCGTCCTGGCCCGGCGACATCATGACCTACCGTTGGCGCGAGTTCGAAGACCTGCTGTTCTGGGTCTATCTGGACCAAAACGACGTGGTGCAACGCACTGGCCAGGGGCTTGACCTGTCGCGCGACCCGCCACACGACCGCTTTTGACCGCGCCCCAGCCGCGGTCGGCGCGGTCGGCGGTCTACTTGGGCAGCTTGCTCAGGTCGATGTCGACGTATTTCCAGAACGCGTGGTTGACCGGATGCCTGCGGTACCCCAGCAACCAGGGTTGCATCAAATCGGTGCGGATACGGTGGGTGTTGAACTTGTAGGGCATATAGGCCACCATGATCTTGACCAGTTTTTGCATCATGGCTTTGCGCTCAGGACCGTCAGGCATCAGTTGCGATTGGTCGTACAGCTTGTCGAACTCAGCCATCTGGAACCGGGACAAGTTTCCTTCTCCCTTGGCAGGACCATAAGCCAAACCAATGGCGCCTGCACCGTCGGGCGTGGAGGCGCTGAATCCTAGGCCCCACATCATCAGCTTGCCAGCGCGTGCGGCCTTCAGATGCTCCGGCCACTTTCCGGACTTGAACTCAATCTTGAGGCCGACGGCGTTCATGTTCTTCTTCCAGACCTCGTTGAGTTCACGATCCCGTGCTGTCGGTGAGGTCGCGTATTCAAGGAGCAGGGGCTTGCCATCAGGCAGGTCCCGCCAGCCATCACCGTCGCGATCAACATAACCATACATGTCCAGGAGGGCCACCGCCCTGGCGCGGTCAAACATGCTCATCTCGGTCTTGAACTTGGGGTCGTAGCCATAGGTACTGGGTTGCATCGGGCCCTGCGCGAGGATGGCCTGGTTGCGCCTGGACAAGCGGATTTCCTCCTCGGAGTTATAGGCGAGCGCAACGGCGCGGCGCAGGGCAACCTTGTCCGGCGTGTAGCCCCCAATGAGTGGATCCTCCATGTTGAAGTACGTCACCGTGACGTCTGGGATGGCCACGCGCTCCATGGTGATGTTGCGCTTGGCCAGGTTCGGGGCCAGGCGATTGTTTGGAATCGCCTGATAGGCAAAGGCCTCGGGCAAAAACATCAGGAAATCATGGTCGTTACCCAGAAACGACAGCCAGCGCGGCTGCGTTTCTTCGATGACCGAGATTTCGACCCGATCCACCATGGGCAGTCGCTTGCCCTTCATCTGCTTGTAAATGGCTTGTGAGCGGGCGTCGTCCGCCGGTGGCTCGGCCTCGTAGTATTCCTCGCGGAAGTTGGGGTTGCGCACAAAGGTCATCTTTGACGAGCGCGTCCACTGGTCAAGCTTGAACGGGCCGGTTCCAACCGGGTGCTCCATGATCTTGTCGCCGTACTTCTCCACCACTTCGCGCGCCACGGCGCCGGTGCCGCCCGAATCCGCGAGCGCGTAGATGAAACGCGGCCGCGTTTCCTTCAGCTTGAATTGGATGGTGTAGCGGTCCAGTGCGCGAATACCTTCCACCTCCCTTTCGTAGTCGAAGCGGGCACCTGGTTTTTCGGCCTCACGCCGCACCTCGTCCATGCCGACCAATTTTTCTTCTTCCAGATCACTGTAAATGGCACTCTTGACCTTGGGATCGAACACGCGCTTGAAGCTGTAGACGAAATCCTGCGCGACCAACTCACGTTTCTTGCCGTCAAAAGCCGGGTCGTCGGCGAAGTAGATGCCTGGCTTGATCTTGACCGTATAGGTCCGAAAATCATCGCTGATCACTGGCATACCGTCGGCAACCCGAGGGATAACCTTGACCGGCCGAGCCAAGTAGTCGTAGCCGTACAGTGCGTCAAAAATGCTGGCGGTCACGATGCGTGAGTACACGTCCGATATCTGCGCCGGATCGAACCCGGTCTCCGCGATCTCAAAGGCGTAACGCAACACCTTCTCCGGTGGCTTGGTTTGGGCCTGCAGGTCCGTCGCGCTCAGCAGGAGCGCCAAAATACAACTCAGAATGGGTAGGGATTTCATTTTCGTGAAGCAGAACAAGGATACGGATACTGAACGCTGTCGGGCTTGCATGCAGCCCTCAGCCAAGGATGGAAGAGCTTAGCCCAACGGTCTCATTTGGGCACTTTATCGAGGTCGATGTCCACATAGCGCCAGAAGTGACCCGACGAAAGAGGATGACGCCGGTAGCCCAGCAGCCAGGGGTGCATCAGGTCGGTGAGAATCCGGTGTGACGAGTACTTGTAGGGCATGTACGCCACCAGAATTTTGACGGCTTGTTGCAGCTTCGCCAGACGCTCGGGACCGTCGGGCAACAGTTGCTGCTGCTGGTAGAGCTTGTCAAATTCGGCGTTCACGAAGCGTGACAAGTTGCCCTGTCCCTTTGCTGGTCCGTAGCCACGTCCGAGAGAGTCACCACCGTCTGGGGAGGAAGCGCTGGACCCCAGACCCCAGATCATCAGCTTACCCGCGCGCGCGGCCTTGAGGTGTTCAGGCCATTTTCCCACCTTGAACTCTGTCTTGATCCCGACGGCATCCATATTCTTCTTCCAAACCTCGTTGAGTTCACGGTCACGCGCAGAAGGTGTGGTGGCGTACTCCAGCACCAGCGGTTTGCCGTCAGGCAGATCACGCCAGCCGTCGCCGTCCCGATCCACGTAGCCAAACAGGTCCAGCAGCGCGCTGGCGCGTGGTCGGCTAAATTCGCTCATTTCCGTCTTGAATTTGGGGTCATATCCGTAAGTCGTGGGCACGATCGGTCCCTGCGCCGGAATGGCCTGGTTGCGCCGCGGCAAGCGGATTTCTTCTTCGCTGTTGTAGGCCAAGGCGATCGCCCGCCGCAAGGCAACCTTTTCAGGCGTATAGCCACCCACGACTTGATGCTCCATGTTGAACATATGCAAGGTGGCATCCGCAGCGGGCACCCGCTCCATCACAATGCGTTTCTTGACCAGGTTGGGCGCCAAGCGGTTATTGGGAATCGCCTGATACGCGAAGGCCTCAGGCAATCGTTCCAGGAAGTCCTGGTCGGCGCTAAGAAAGGACAACCAGCGAGGTTGGCTTTCCTCAATGATGGAGACGTCGATCCGGTCAACCATCGGCAAGCGTTTGCCCTTCATTTGCTTGTAGATGGCCTGTGACTTGGCGTCGTCCGCCGGGGGTTCAGCTTCGTAAAACTCTTCGCGGAAATTGGGGTTCCGCACCAAGCTCATCTTGGACGAACGCGTCCACTGTTCGAGCTTGAACGGTCCGGTGCCCACTGGGTGCTCCATGATCTTGTCGCCATACTTCTCGACGACCTCACGTGCCACCGCCCCGTAAGACCCTGAGTCGGCCAACAAGTAGGTGAAGCGGGGCCGGACGTCTTCCGTCTTGAACTGGATCGTGTAGCGGTCCAGCGCCCGCACCCCTTCTATCTCCTTGTCGTAGTTGAAACTGGCGCCGGGTTTCTCCGCCTCGCTGCGTAGCGCTTCCAATCCGATCAACTTCTCTTCTTCAAGATCGCTGTAGATCGGGCTCTTGGTCTTGGGATCAAAGAAGCGCTTGTAGGTATAGACGAAATCGTGCGCCGTCAATTCACGCTTCTTGCCTCCAAAAGCCGGGTCGTCGGCAAAGTAGATGCCCGGCTTGATCTTGATCGTGTGGGTTCGGAAATCCTCGGAGACCACCGGCATTCCCGCCGCGACGTTGGGACGCACCTTGACCGGGCGGGCCAGGTAGTCATAGGTGTACAGGGCGTCGAACATATTACTCGTGACAATGCGCGAATAGATGTCTGACAACTGGGCTGGGTCGAAACCGGTTTCGGCGATCGGAAAGGCGTAACGCAAGACCTTTTCGGGAGGGCGATTTTGCGCCAACAGACTGCTTGCGCTCAGCGTAATCGCCAAAACACAGCAGAAAGCTCGCAAAAATTTAATATTCATAGTAAGAAACACTAATGCCTAATCAATCGGGTGCAAGCATAATCGCCCCGCACAGTAAATCCATGGGCGTTTCCCCCAAGTCAGACACAATATGCTTTCCTACATCCTGCGACGCATCTGGCAGATGGTCCCTACCTTGCTAGGGGTCATTCTGCTCATCTTCTTCCTTTTCAAGTTCTTTGGCGGCGATCCGGTCGAAATCATGGCCGGCTTGAAGTCCTCACCCGAGCGCATTGCGTCGCTGCGAGCCCAGTTGGGCCTGGACCGGCCGGTGTGGGAGCAGCTCTGGGTATTTATCCAGCAAGTGTTCACCTTCAATTGGGGCAAGAGCTGGACCACTAACGAAGCGATATCCGAGATCTTTCGCACCCGGCTACCGGCCACCTTGACCATCATGATCCCGATCCTGCTGCTCGAAGTCGTGTTGGCGATCCTGGCGGGTTTGGCGGTGGCCTATGTGCGCGGCAGCCTGACCGACCGCGCCATCATGATCCTCACCACCGTGGCGCTGTCGATCAGTTTTTTGGTCTACATCATTGTGGGCCAGTACCTGTTTGGCTTCGTGCTGGGGTGGTTCCCGGTTCAGGGCTGGACCAACAGCGTCTGGAAGAACCTGATCACTTACGCGCCCTTGCCCGTATTCCTGGCGGTGCTGGTGAGTCTGGCGCCACAGACCCGGCTGTACCGCAGCTTCTTCCTGGACGAAATTGGGCAGGACTATGTTCGCACCGCCCGCGCCAAGGGCGTGTCGGAGAACACCATCATGCTCAAGCACGTGCTGCGCAACGCCATGATCCCGATCCTGACCAATGTGGCCACCACGCTGCCGGGCGTGTTCATCGGGTCCTTCCTGATCGAAGTGTTCTTCTCCATCCCCGGCCTGGGTCGCGAGATTCTGACGGCCGTCAACCGCAGCGACTACCCCGTGATTCAGGCTGCCACGGTCTACCTGTCCGCGCTGACGATGGTGATCAACCTGATTACCGATGTGCTCTACAAGTTTGTTGATCCAAGGGTGACGCTGAAATGACTACCGATCTCGTACACGCGTTGCCCAAATCGCCCGGCGTCTGGGCCGAGGCCTGGAAGCGTTTGAAGAATGACCACGTCGGAATGGTGTCCCTTTTCGTCACGCTGTTCTTCATTGTGCTGGTGCTGATGGCGCAGTTGGGCCTGGTCGCCAAGGGTTGGCAGAAGGAAGTCGGCACTCCGTTCGCGCCCCCGCATTTCGTCGGCAAGATCGAGGACGGCTCCCAAAGCGCGGTCGTTGACAGCATCACGGGCGCCAACGTCGACATCAGCGACGTGGACCCGCTGGCCCCACGCTACCCGGAATGGGCTGAACGCGCCGCCAAGTTCACGACCAGCACCACCGCTAAGTCCGACACGCTTCCCTTTGGCGCCGACCAGCAGGGCCGAGACGTACTCAGCAAGGTCATCAAGGGGGCGCAAGTCTCCATCACCGTGGGACTGGCGGCGGCGTTGATGGCAACGCTGATCGGCACAATTTTGGGCGCCATCGGCGGCTATTTCGGCGGACGTGTCGGGGACTTCCTGGAATGGGTCTACAACGTGTTCACTGCCATCCCGTACATCTTGCTGGTGTTCGCGCTGGCGGCGGTGATCAAATCCGGGCCGTTGGCCGGGGTCTTGAGCGGCGTCTGGACCGTGGTCATCATTCTGAGCCTGGTGGGCTGGACCGGCATCTACCGCCTGGTGCGCGCCGAATACATGAAACACCGCTCACGCGAGTACGTGCGCGCCGCCGAGGCGATTGGCGCGTCGCATGCTTCGCGCATGTTCACCCACATCTTGCCCAACATCAGCCACGTGGTGCTGGTGCAACTGAGCTTGCACGTGGTGGGGTTCATCAAGGCCGAGGTCATTCTGTCCTTCATAGGCTTGGGCGTGCCGATTGACATGGTCAGTTGGGGCACCATGCTGTCCGAAGCGCAAACCGAACTGGTGCTGGGCAAGTGGTGGCAACTGGTGGCGGCCACAGCGTTCATGGCGACCTTCGTCACCGCCTTCGCACTTCTGACCGATGCGTTGCGTGATGCGCTGGACCCCAAGCTCAGGTAGTTGCCTTGTGGGTCAGACCACGCGCTTGAGCGGTGCCCTCTGACCCCAACCCGGTGTGAGACTTTGGCCGCAACTTGCTCAAGGACCTGACCCCAACTGTGGAAGAACATGACAAATCTAATTAGCGTGCAGGACCTTCGAGTGTCCTTTCGCATGAGCAAGACCAGCACTGTCGAGGCGGTCAAGGGTGTTAGTTTCGACATCCCGGCCAACAGCACGGTGGCGCTGGTGGGCGAATCCGGCAGCGGCAAAAGTGTCAGCGCGATGAGCATCGTGCGCCTGCTGCCCGAGAATGCCATCCTCGGCCCCAGCAGCAAAATCCTGTACAACGGCCGCGATCTGTTGAGCGCTCCGATAGAGGAGATGCGCGCACTGCGCGGACGAGACATCTCGGTGGTGTTTCAGGAACCCATGAGCTCGCTCAATCCGGTTTTTACCGTGGGTGAACAGATTGCTGAAGTGCTGCGCATTCATCTGCGGATGAGTGCCAAGCAGGCAATGGACCGCACCCTGGAACTGATGACCGAGGTGGGCATTCCCAACCCCAAGGAGCGGCTCAAGTCCTATCCGCACGAGCTCTCGGGCGGCCAGCAGCAACGTGTGATGATTGCCATGGCGATTGCCTGCGAACCCAAACTGCTGATTGCCGATGAACCCACCACGGCGCTGGACGTGACGGTGCAGCGCCAGATCATGGACCTGCTGGCGCGCCTGCAGGAGCGCCAGAAGATGAGTGTGCTGTTCATCAGCCACGACCTGGGGCTGGTGGGTGAAATCTCCAACCAGGTCGTGGTCATGCGCAGTGGCGAAGTACGTGAGGCCGGCGACGTGGCCACGATCTTCAATGCACCGACCAACGCCTATACCAAGGCGCTACTGGCCTGCAGGCCAAAGCTGGATTCACGTCCCAAACGCCTGGCGGTGATTGACGACATCGTCAACAACCGGCCATTGATTACCGAACAACGCGTCTGCGCCCCGGCCAACGGGCCGGCGCTGATTGAAGTCTCCGGCTTGTGCAAGGACTACCCGCTCAAGACCGGCCTGTTCAAGCGCAGCGTCTTCAGCGCCGTCAAACAGGCCGATTTCTCGCTGCACAAAGGCCGCACGCTGGGGGTGGTGGGTGAATCCGGATCGGGCAAGACCACGGTGGGCATGATGCTGACACGCCTGACCGACGCCACCGTCGGCAGCATCATGTTCGAGGGCAAAGATTTGGCCCAACTCAGCGCCACCGAGATGCGGGCTTACCGCAGTCGCATTCAGATCATCTTTCAGAACCCCTATGCCAGCTTGAACCCGCGCTTTACCGTCGGCCAGATTCTGATGGAGCCGATGCGCATTCATGGCATCGGCAAAGACGATGATGATCGCGCCCGTCTGGCGCTGGCGATGATCGAAAAAGTCGGGCTGACGCGCGAGGCCTTCGGCAAGTACCCCCACGAGTTTTCGGGCGGCCAGCGCCAGCGCATTGCGATTGCGCGCTGCTTGACCATGAAACCCGAGATCATCGTTTGCGACGAAAGCGTCAGCGCGCTGGACGTCAGCGTGCAAGCCACGGTGCTGAACCTGCTGCTGGACCTGCAGGAGGAGTTCGGCCTGACCTACGTCTTTATCAGCCACGATTTGGCGGTGGTGAAGTACATGGCCGACGAGATCCTGGTGATGAGCCAGGGCGAGATCGTGGAGCGGGGCAACGCGGATGACATCTACGCCCGCCCGCAGCACGAGTACACCAAGCGCCTGCTGGGCTCGATTCCGCGCGGATTTCAGCAAGCGCAGGCCATGGCAGCCTGAGGGCGGCGCCAACGCTGCGGCATCAATGCCATGGCCCGCGCGCGGGCGCCATCAGTTGCGAAACAGCGGCGGCGCGATAACGGTACTTGGCAGCGCAGCATCAAACTGAAGACTGCCATTGGGCGCACGCAACTCCAGGGTTGCGCCAGTGCCAGTGTTCGAAAACCGTACCGTCGCACTGCGCCCGTCGGCCAGGGTGATCAGCGCACCGGTTTGGCCCGACGCATCCGCGCGCGTGGCCGCGCCAACCGATCCATTGGTGCCCAACACATGCAAGAACAGCGACTGGGTGCCAACGCTGTGCACCGTCTCCACGCGTGAACCCGCAACCCAAGTCGAGCTCAAGCCGACCGGTGCCAGGCGCAGCACGTCAAGCCGGTTGCTGCCATTGGCGTAGCCAATGCGTTCACCCTCAAGCGTTGGTTCGCCGGGCAGGTTGAGCGTCCAGATCCGGCTGGTGCCGGGGCTGACCTCCACCCGGTCAAACACCACAAAAGTGGCCGGTTTGATGAAGAGGAACTCGCGCTCGACCTTGGCCACCTGGGGTTTACCGTTGTAGATCGGCGTGACCTGAGCCACGCCATAGCTGTAATGCTCGGTGTCGGCCAGCGCGCGCATGTTGCAGCGCGGTGCGCCCTCGACCTGGGTGACGGTGCTGCCGTCGTGCACCAGGCGCACCAGGTTGTGCATGAATTCGTCTTGTTCGATGCCCGAGTGCGACGCGACGTTGCCATCGTAAGCGAGCCAGCTGCCGCGGTGAATCACGAAACTGCCTTGATCGCGGTGTGCGTGGCTCTCGCTGTAGGGGCCACAGATGAAGTTGGCGTATGTGGCGTCGGTCTGCCAGCTCGAGCGCGTCATCCACTGACCAGTGCCCTCCCCCCAATAGGCCGTTGACAATTCACCCACTGCGGTGACCGGCACGGCGGGCGGCTGGTAGAGGTAGTCGACCCAGAATTCGAACCCGTGTTCCATGCGCGGTACCGACGAGGCGCCAAGCAGCGCCTTGGCCGCGCCGGCCAATCGCTCTTGCGGGAACAGGGTGATCAGGCCAAGCAAGTATTCGCGGTGATAGTCGAACAAGGCCGCGCTGCTGTCGCGTGCGTGGTCGCCGGTGGGCGCCAGCCGATCGAGTGTTGGGACGATGCTGTGCAGCATGTGCGGCAGCGACGCCAGCGTGTGTGGCGTGAGCGTGGCGATACGCTCGCCGGTGGAGCGCTCCCACCAGTCGTAGAGCTGCCAGAGGTTCTTCATGGCGGTGCCATAGCCGGTGCCTTCGCGCGAGCCGCCTCCAACCAGATCACGCGTGAAGGTTGGGAGCAACTGCTGGCCGATCTTGTCGTTGCGGAACTTGTCGATCCAGCCCGCTGCCTGCGGGTTCTCGCCCGAACTCGCCAGCCCCAGCAGCATGGTGGCGCGCAAGAAGGAGTAGTAGTAGTTGTTGGCCGGGTTGTCGACCGACCAGCCGCTCCACGGGTACAGCGTGTTGCCCCATCGCGCCTGGCTGGGGTTCCACACATTCCAGACCGTTTGGTTGGCGTAAGCCAGCCAGCGGGCGCGCTGCTCGGCGGTCAAGCGGTCGTAGCACCAATCGTAGACGATCGCCAGGTTGCCAATGACTGCGCCAACCTCCAGATAGCTGTCGCCGGCCACGGTGGCGCGCTGGTTGGCACTGATCAGCAGTTCCTCGGCGGCAACCAAGGCATCGGTCTGCTGCACTGCATAGCTGGCGTAGCGCGCGTCGCCGCTGATCTGGTACATCAACGCGGCATACCAAGGCTCGAACCCGTAGGCCCGCGCGCCAGCAAGCTGGTCATCAACCAGGTTCTTGAATCGGGCTGCCGAGGCCACGCCGGCACCCAGCATCTGTTGCAGGCACGCCTTGGTCGACGCGTGGTTAAGCAGCACCCTGGGGTGGGTGGCCACTACGGTCGGCACTGCCGCTGTGCCCCGCGTCAGACTGCAACCAGCCGCCAAATCGGGTGTTGGTGTTGGTGTTGGTGTTGGTGTTGGTGTTGGTGTTGGTGTTGGTGTTGGCGTTGGCGTTGGCGTTGGCGTTGGCATGGGCGTCGGAGACGGCTCAACCGCTGGGCCGCCACTTTGCCCGCCACCACAAGCCGCCAGCAGTGCGACCACCAGCAGTGCCCGGCCAGCATAGGCGGCGGTCATCGCGACACCACTCTTGAAGGCAAGCAGGGTCTTGGGAAGTACCCGTGGGATCGCCATGTCGCCCCCGGTCGAAACGCGACAAGGCGACGGATTGCCGCTCGCCTGGTCAGCGTGCGTGCATCTTTGCAAGTGCAACTGAGCGCTCATCTGCGGTCTCCCGTTTCATGGCACAACCAAATGGGTGATTTGAACCCACCGAAGCCGGCATCGTGCGGCGAGCGCGAGTCAAAGTTGCAACGATCTGTAACCCCCAAAGCACCGGTGTAGCCCGGCGAACCCGTTTCAACCCGGTAACATCGACCAATCATCCACGAATTCCTGCAAGGCTTGCTCATGTCTTCCACGTCGTCTACCTTCACCTGCCGCGATGTTCTCGGCGGCAACGCGTCCGCCGGATCCGCCGACGCCCAAGTCACCATCAAGGGATGGGTCAAAACCCGCCGCGACTCCAAGGCCGGTATCTCCTTTGTCAACGTATCAGACGGCACGTGCTTTCATCCGGTGCAAGTGGTGGCGCCCAGCACACTGGCCAACTACGCCAACGAGGTGCAACACCTTACGGCCGGCTGTGCGGTCGAGGCCACCGGCGTGATTGTTCCGTCGCCCGCCAAGGGGCAACCGTTCGAGATGCAGGCCAGCGAGATCAAAGTGATCGGCTGGGTGGACGATCCGGACACCTATCCGATCACGCCCAAGGCCCACACCATGGAGTTCCTGCGGGAGGTGGCGCACCTGCGCCCGCGCACCAACGTGATCGGTGCCGCCACCCGCGTACGCCACACCATCGCGGCGGCGATCCACCGCTTTTTCGATGAGCAAGGCTTCTGTTGGGTGAACACACCGATCATCACCACCTCGGACACCGAAGGCGCGGGCGAATTGTTTCGTGTCTCCACCCTGGACCTGGCGAACCTGCCCAAACGGGCGGACGGCAAGGTCGACTTCTCGCAAGACTTCTTTGGCAAGGAGGCGTTTCTCACGGTGTCGGGTCAGCTCAATGTCGAGACCTATTGCATGGCGCTATCGAAGGTCTACACCTTTGGCCCGACGTTTCGTGCCGAGAACTCCAACACCTCGCGTCACCTGGCCGAGTTCTGGATGATCGAGCCCGAAATCGCCTTCGCCGACCTGGCCGACGACGCCACACTGGCAGAAGCGCTGCTGAAATACATCATCAAGCGGGTGCTGAGCGAGCGCGCCGACGACATGGCCTTCTTTGAGGACCGGGTCGAGAAGGGCCTGATTGCGAAGCTAGAGAACATCGTCAAGTCCGAATTCGTGCGAATGGACTACTCCGAGGCGATCAAGGTGCTGGAGAACTCCAAAGAGAAGTTCGACTACCCGGTGAAGTGGGGCATCGACCTGCAGTCCGAACACGAGCGTTTCATTGCCGAGAAACACGTCAATGGCCCGACCGTGCTGATGAACTATCCGAAAGAAATCAAGGCGTTTTACATGCGCCTGTCGGACGACGAAAGAACCGTTGCCGCGATGGACGTACTGGCGCCCGGCATCGGCGAGATCATCGGCGGCTCACAGCGCGAAGAACGCCTGGACGTGCTGGACCGGCGCATGGTCGACTGCGGACTCGATCCGGCCCATTACGGCTGGTACCGCGATCTCAGACGTTACGGCACCGTGCCGCATGCCGGTTTCGGCTTGGGCTTTGAGCGAACCGTTTCCTACATCACCGGTTTGGCCAATGTGCGCGACGTGATCCCGTTTCCCCGAACACCGGGCAACGCGCGCTACTGACACGAAGGGACACAGAAGCCGGCGACACGCCAGCGGGCTGACGGTGGCAGCGTCAATCTAGTCGACCAACTGGGCCCAAGCCTTCTCTAGCCGCTTGACGCTAACTGGCTGTGGCGTGCGCAACTCCTGCGCGAAGAAGCTCACGCGCAGTTCCTCCAGCAACCAACGGAAGTCCTGCAGACGATCATCGGTCACGCCTTTGCGCTCCGCCACCATGCGCCAGTAGCGCTGCTCCAGCGGGCGCAACTCTGCCAGGCGCGCTGCGTCGCGCGCGGGGTCGGCGCGGTATTTTTCCAGCCGCGCGGTGATGGCCTTGAGGTAACGCGCGAAGTGCTGCAAGGCTGCCCACGGGGTCTGAGCCAAAAAGCGTTTGGGCATCAGGCGCGCGAGCTGTTGCGCGCAATCAGCCGTGGCCTCGGGCGCGTTCTTGCTGTCCTTGATCTTGCGCGCTGCGGTGGCGTACTCGCTCAGGATGACGGATGCCAGACGCGCCACCTCGTTGGCGATCAGCGTCAATCTGCCGCGTCCTTCGTCCACCCGGCGCTTGAAGGCAAACTCGTCGATGGGCAGCGGATCCAACAGGAAGGCTCGGTCCAGCGCCACGGCGATGATCTGTTCGCGCAGTTCCTCAATCGTGCCACCCGCGCCGGCCGAAGACTCCTTGCCCTCGACCGACTTGCCAACCTGCATGAACGTCACAGCCATCTTTTGCAGATCCGGGATGTTCTTCTCCAGGTACTTCAGCGCATCCTTGATTTGCAACGCAAACAGGCGGCGCAGTCCAGCACGGTGCTTGGCCGCTGCCGCCTCGGGCTCGTCAAACACCTCCACCGCAACCGCGTCACCGACGTCGATCAGCGCCGGGAAACCGATCAAGGTCTGACCAGCCTTGCGAATCTCCAGCAGCTCGGGCAACTCACCAAAGGTCCAGGCGGTATGGCGTTGTTGCACCAAAGAAACCGCGACGGCTTCCTTGCTTGCCTGATTAGCTATGCTATTGATAGCTTTAACATATTTACCAGAGCGGCTTTTGGCACGGTTGTCCTCTGCACCCAGAGCATCGTCGGCCAATGCGCCAGGATCACCTTGTGCCAACTTGGCTGGTGCCGGCTGGCTTGCTGCAACGCCTGGCGTACTCAGCTTCAAACTGGCCAGCGCCTGAAACGCACCACGCGCTTGCTTGCCCCATTCGGCCTTGAGCGCACCCAAATTGCGACCCACACCGAGCTGGCGCCCATGCTCGTCCACCACCCGGAAGTTCATGAAGTAGTGCGGGGTGAGCATGTCGACCTTGATGTCGGCGCGCACGATGTCCAGCGAGGTCGCGTCGCGCACCAGCTTCAACACCGCATCAACCAGCGAGCCGTGGCCAAAACGCTCAGGCTGGTTCAAGACCTCAGCCATCCGGGTAGCGGTTTCGGGTAAGGGCACCAGCCGGGAACGCGGACGCTGGTGCAGCGTCTTGAGTAAAGCCTGGATCTTCTCCTTGAGCATGCCCGGCACCAGCCACTCGCAACGCTCCTCGTTGACCTGATTGAGAACGAACAGGGGCACGGTCACGGTCAGCCCATCCCGCGCGTCCCCCGGCTCATGCAAATAGGTGGCCGCGCAGTCGAGGCCACCGAGGCGGATCGTTTTGGGAAAGGACTGCGTGGTGATGCCCGCTGCCTCGTGGCGCATCAGCTCGTCGCGGGTGAGCAGCAGCAACTTTGGCGTCTTCTTGACCTCCTCACGGTACCAGCGCTCGAAACCGTGGCCACCACACACGTCGGCGGGCAACTGCTGGTCATAAAAGGCGTAGATCAGCTCTTCGTCCACCAGCACGTCCTGGCGGCGTGCCTTGTGCTCCAACTCTTCGACCTGTTTGATGAGCTTGTGGTTGGCCGCCAAGAACGGCAAGTTGGTGTCCCACTGCTGGCCCACCAACGCCTCGCGAATGAAGATGTCGCGCGCACCGTGCATATCAACGCGGCCGTAGTTGACGCGACGACCGCTGTAGACCACAACACCGTACAGTGTCGCGCGCTCCAGTGCCACCACCTCGGCGGCTTTCTTTTCCCAATGAGGATCGAGCAACTGCTTCTTGAGCAAGTGGCCACCCACCTGCTCCAGCCACTGCGGCTCGATGTTGGCAATGCCGCGCCCAAACAAGCGCGTAGTCTCCACCAGCTCGGCCGCCACAATCCAGCGGCCCGGCTTCTTGACCAGGTGGGCACCGGGATGCGCAAAGAACTTGATGGAACGCGCGCCCAAATACTCACCGCTTTGCCCCTCGGTCTCCAGCTTGCAGCCGATGTTGCCGAGCAGCCCCGACAACATCGACAGGTGCAACTGCTCGTAGCTGGCGGGGGCGGTGTTCAGCCGCCACTTGTGCTCAGCCACCACGGTGTGCAACTGGCTGTGAATGTCCTTCCACTCGCGCACGCGCCGAATGTTGACGAAGTTCTGACGCAGCAACTGCTCGTATTGGCGGTTGGACAGCTTGTGCGTTGTTGTGGACGCTAGGAGTTGGGGTGACCGGGCGTTCTGCTCCGTACAAGGAGGAGCCCGCAAAGCGGGCGGGGGACACGGAGCAGAACGCTCGGTCACCCCAACTCCGGGAGCCGCAGTCGTCGGCCCCCCCCGCGCATCGTGAATCCACTTCCACAGCTTCAGGTAGCCCGTAAACTCACTCTTCTCGTCATCAAACTTCTTGTGCGCCGTATCCGCCTGCTGCTGAGCCTCCATAGGCCGGTCGCGCACGTCCTGCACGCTCAGCGCGGAAGCAATCACCAACGCCTCGTCCAGCGCCTCGCGCGAACGGGCTTCGAGCAACATGCGCCCCACCCGGGGGTCCAGCGGCAGGCGGCTCAGTTCCTGACCCAGCGGCGTCAGCTCATTGGCATCGTCCACGGCACCCAGTTCATTGAGCAACTGGTAACCATCGGCAATTGCGCGGCCGCTGGGGCGCTCCAGAAACGGGAAGTCCTCCACAATGCCCAGATGCAGCGACTTCATGCGCAGAATCACGCCAGCTAGTGACGAACGCAAGATTTCCGGATCGGTGAAGCGCGGTCGGGCGTCGAAGTCCTGCTGGTCATAAAGCCGAATACAGATACCGTTGGCCACGCGGCCACAGCGCCCGGCACGCTGGTTGGCCGAGCTCTGGCTGATCGGCTCGACCAGCAACTGCTCCACCTTGCTCCTGAAGCTGTAGCGCTTGATACGCGCGGTGCCCGCATCGATCACGTAGCGTGTTCCTGGCACGGTGAGTGAGGTCTCGGCCACGTTGGTCGCCAGGACAATGCGCCGACCGGTGTGACCGTCAAAAATGCGGTCCTGCTCGGCCGGGCTCAAGCGGGCAAACAGTGGCAGCACCTCGGCGTTGCGAAACACCGGCTGATGGCTCAGATGTTTGCGCAAGTGGTCTGCCGCCTCACGAATCTCGCGCTCGCCAGGCAGAAAAATCAGGATGTCACCGGCGTTGTGCGGGTCGCGCCACAACTCGTCCACACCGTCGGCAATGGCGTTGTTCAGGTCGTAGTCACGCGCCTCTTCAAACGGTCGGTAACGCTGCTCCACCGGGAACATGCGGCCCGACACCATGATGACCGGTGCTGGTCCTTTTGCAGATTTAAAGTGATCGGCAAAACGCTGCGCATCAATCGTGGCGGACGTCACCACGATCTTCAGGTCGGGCCGGCGCGGCAAGATCTGGCGCAGGTAGCCCAGCAGGAAGTCGATGTTCAGGCTGCGTTCGTGCGCCTCGTCGATGATGAGGGTGTCGTAGGCCAGCAGCAGCGGATCGGTCTGCGTCTCGGCCAGCAGGATGCCGTCGGTCATCAGCTTGACCGAGGCGTCCTTGGCCAAACGGTCCTGAAAGCGCACCTTGAAGCCGACCACCTCGCCCAGTGGTGTCTTCAGTTCCTCCGCAATTCGTTTGGCAACACTGCTGGCGGCAATGCGGCGTGGCTGGGTGTGACCAATCAGCTTGCCGCGCGGCGCGGGCTTACCGTTGGCCAGCGTGTTGGGGTGGTTGCACAGACCGCGGCCCATCGCCAGTGCGATCTTGGGCAACTGGGTGGTCTTGCCCGAGCCGGTCTCACCGCACACGATGATGACCTGGTGCGCCGCCATGGCCGCCATGATTTCTTCGCGTTTGGCGGATACGGGCAGGGACTCGGGGAACTCGATCTCCAGCGCTGGTGCGGTGCGCGCTGGCTGGGCCGGGCGAAGTGGTGTTTGGGTGGCAGGGGCGTTGGGAGCGGACACGGGTCGATTGTCCCACAACACGAGTTCACGTGCTACACTTGTACACGTAGAATCGATTGGAGAAGCCCTTGACCAATTTAACCATTGCGCTGGACGAAGCCATTGTTCGCAAAGCACGCATTCGGGCCATTCACGAAGGCACGTCGGTCAGTGCCAAGGTTCGCGAATTCCTGGCGGCGTACGCACAGGACTCGCACCGTCAGCAGACCGCTGGAATGGCGTTCATCGCGGCCGCGCGCAAGAGCAAGGCCAACAGCGAAGGCGTGCGCTGGAGCCGCGAGGACGCTTACGACCGCCCCTACCCGATGCCGGCAAAGCCGGCCGCGCGTGGCGTTGATCGCGCAAGCAAATGATCTGCTTCTTTGACACCAACATTCTGGTTTACACCGTGGATACCAGCGAACCCGCGCGCCAGGAACAGGCCATCGATTGCCTGGCTCGCGCCGTGCGGGACGACACCATCGTGATCAGCACGCAGGTACTGCAGGAGTTCTACAGCATCACCACCCGCAAGTTGCGCCCCCCTTTGAGCCCACGCGAAGCCGCCCAGCAAGTGGAGCAGCTGTGCGGCTTTGAGGTCGTCGGCGCCTCGGCGCACAGCATCATGAGCGCCGCGGAACTCGCTCAGCGGCACAAACTCGCCTGGTGGGATGCCCTGATTCTTGAAGCAGCACAGCGGGCCAATGCCGATGTCTTGTTCTCAGAAGATGGGCAGCATGGCCGCCGATTTGGCCAACTAACCATGACCAACCCCTTTCTCGCGCCCCAAACCTGAAGTCGCCTCACATGTCCTCCGTCTTCAACTTCACCTTCGTGCCTTGGTTCCGCTCGGTGGCGCCCTATATCCACAAGTTTCGCAACCAGACCTTTGTGGTCGGCGTCGCGGGCGAGGCGATTGCGGCGGGCAAGCTGCACAACCTGGCGCAAGACCTGGCGATGATCCAGAGCATGGGTGTCAAGATCGTGCTGGTGCACGGCTTTCGCCCGCAAGTGAACGAACAACTCAAAACCAAGGGCCACGCGGCGCGCTATTCGCATGGCATGCGTATCACCGACGAGGTGGCGCTGGACTGCGCGCAAGAGGCTGCGGGCCAACTGCGTTACGAGATCGAAGCGGCTTTCAGCCAGGGCCTGCCCAACACACCCATGGCGGGCTCCACCGTGCGGGTGATCTCGGGCAACTTCATCACCGCGCGGCCAGTGGGCATTGTGGACGGCGTGGACTTTCAGCACTCTGGCCTGGTGCGCAAGGTGGACACCGCCGGCATCATGCGTACGCTGGACTTCGGCGCCATGGTGCTGCTGTCGCCATTTGGCTTTTCCCCCACCGGCGAGGCCTTTAATCTGACGATGGAGGAGGTGGCCACCTCGGTGGCTGTGGCGCTGCAGGCCGACAAGCTGATCTTCGTGACCGAAATCCCCGGCATCCGAATCCACCCCGACTTGCCGGAGGGCGAAGACAATCCCGTCGACACCGAGTTACCCTTGGTGACCGCCGAGAAGCTGCTGGCGCAGATCCCCGCAGCACAGCACCCGACCGATACCGCCTTCTACCTGCAGCATTGTGTGCGCGCATGCAAGGCGGGCGTGGAGCGCAGCCACATTATCCCGTTTGCGGTGGACGGCTCGCTGCTACTCGAAGTCTATGTGCACGATGGCATTGGCACCATGGTGGTGGATGAAAAGCTGGAGAGCCTGCGCGAGGCCACGGTGGACGACGTGGGCGGCATCTTGCAATTGATCGAGCCCTTCGAGCAGGACGGCACGCTGGTCAAGCGCAGCCGCACCGAGATCGAGCGCGATGTCGGCAACTACACCGTGATTGAGCACGACGGCGTGATCTTCGCCTGCGCCGCGCTGTACGCCTACCCGGAAGCACGCACTGCCGAAATGGCCGCGCTCACGGTATCACCCCAAGTGCAGGGCCAGGGCGACGGCGAACGGGTGCTCAAACGCATCGAGCAGCGCGCCCGCGCAGCGGGCCTGGAGAGCATTTTTGTGCTGACCACGCGCACCACGCACTGGTTTCTTAAACGCGGCTTTGTGCTGGTGGACCCCGACTGGCTACCTGAGGCGCGCAAGCGCAAGTACAACTGGGACCGCAAAAGTCAGGTGCTGGTCAAGAAGCTCGCGTGATCGCCGAAACCCGGTGTTTGCTGGGTGGCTCCCACCCTCCTGATCAACGCGAACGCGCGCTGCGCCAAACGAGGTAGCTACCCAGCAACGCTATGCCGCCAAAGCACAGGAACGACCAGTTGGCAATCGATCCACCCAGAAAGGTCCAATCGACCTTGGTGCAATCACCACTGCCCTTGAAGATCATGGGAATGGCGCGCTGCAGCGGAAAGTTTTCGACCATGCCGTAGAAGTCGCGCCCGCAGGAAACCGCCTCGGGTGGATACCACTGCAGCCAACTCTGACGGGCCGCCACGAAGGCGCCGAAACCAGCGGTCAGAATCATGGCTACCACGCCCCCCAACTGCCATGCCAACCGGGTACTGGTGGCAGTCAACCCCGCCAGCAGCGCCACCAGCACCAAGGCGTAACGCTGCACAATGCACATCGGACACGGCACCAATCCCTCAACGTGCTGCAAATACAAGCCATAGGCCAACAAACCGACACACCCTGCCGCAATCACGCCCATCACCTGGCGCACACTCAAACCCAACAACATAGACACTCCAAAACGATAATCTCGCAATTGGACACCCGTTCTCGGCAAAGGTTCGCCAAAAGCGCGGACAATTTCGCCTATTACACCATCGACACGAAAGAGATCACCCCATGGCACGCACTGTCAACTGCATCAAACTCGGCAAGCCGGCTGACGGCCTGGACTTCCCGCCCTACCCAGGTGAACTGGGCAAACGCATCTGGGAAAACGTCAGCAAGGAAGCCTGGGCCGGCTGGCTCAAGCACCAGACCATGCTGGTCAACGAGAACCGTCTCAACCTGGCCGATGCGCGGGCACGCCAGTACCTGGCCCGCCAGATGGAGAACCACTTCTTTGGGGAAGGCGCCGAGGCGGCGCAAGGCTACGTGCCGCCCAGCGCCTAAGTCGATGAGATGACCTCCTTGACCCCCCGCGTCTGGCTTGCGGGCTGCGGCCTGCCCGAGGCATGGCGCGGGCGAGGCGCCTGGCGTATTCTGGACACGCGATTCGCGCACGCGGAGCGCTTCCTGGCATGCTGGCATGCTTGGCAGGCCGACCCTGATCGGCCACGAATGCTGCACTACGTGGCCCTCTCATCGGCCTCATTTCGCGCCGATACGCTGCTGGCGAGCTTTGCCGCCAACTCCGAGCTGGGCACCGCGGCGCGTGCATTGGCACAACAGTGTCATGGCTTGCTGCCGGGTCTGCACCGATTGAGCTTCGACCAAGGTCGGGTACTGCTGACCCTGTGCATCGGGGAGACCGCACCGCTGCTGCGCGAGCAGCAGTTCGTCACCGACGCGCTGATGCTGGACGCCACCGCGCCAGGCGAAGCGCCTTGGGACGGCTGGACTGCGAAGGCCCTGGCCCGCCAATGTCGGCGTGGCACGCGCGTCACCTGGGCCGACGATGGCAGCAACTTCCACGAACGCCTGTCGTCGTGTGGCTTCACCTGGGGGACTTGCTCAGACACCACCTCGACGCTGCGCTGTGGCGAGTTCAACCCACACTGGCAACAAAAGACCTCGCGCGCGCCGTGGCGCGAGCCTACCGTCACGCCGGCGGATTGCGTCGTCATCGGCGCCGGTCTGGCCGGTGCCAGCGTGGCCGCCTCACTGGCGCGTCGCGGCTGGCAGGTGCAGGTTTTTGACCAGTCTGCGACAGCCGCCGCCGGCGCGTCGGGTCTGCCGGTAGGGCTGCTGTCGCCACATGTTTCCAGCGACGATTGCCTGCTGTCACGGCTGTCGCGTAGTGGGGTGCGCCTGACCAGTCAGGCGGCACACGAGCTGCTCAGGCACGGCCAGGATTGGGCCGCCAGCGGCGTGCTGGAGCATCGAATCGATGGCTCGGCTGGTCTGAGCCCAACATGGCCACAGGCCGGCTTGGAATGGTCGCGCCCGGCCCCACCCGACGTGGCAGCCGCAGCTTGGCAGGCCGGTGCGGCGACGCACACCCAGCTGCTCTGGCATCCCTGCGCTGCATGGATCAAACCCGCAGAGCTGATCGGGGCCTGGCTGGCGCAACCCGGCGTGCAGTTCAGAGGTGATGCGCACGTGCACACGCTGCGCCGTGGTGCGACCGGCTGGAGCCTGTTGGACCGAAACGATCAAGTCATCGGCACCGCCCAGCGTGTGGTGTTGGCCAACGCGCATAGCGCCTTGCCCTTGCTGCTCGACTCTGCGGCACTCGAGACCGATCTATCCGCCGCCGCAGGGAGTCTGCCCACGGTGTACGGTGTGCGCGGCCAGATCTCATGGGCCACACACACGACGCCAGAAGCCTTGCCATTTCCGACCGGTCCCGTCAACGGCTCCGGCAGTCTGATCCCGCGCGTCCCCTGGCACGGTGCTCAAGCCTGGTTTGTCGGTGCCAGCTACCAACCCGACACGATGACGGAGTGGTCCGTTGAAAAGAACCACCTGGCCAACCTTGGGCGTTTGCAAAAGCTGCTGCCTGCTTTGGGGCAGGCGCTGGCACCCGCCTTTGAGTCGGGTCGACTTGAAGCGTGGCGCGCCACCCGCTGCGTAACGGCCGACCGACTACCCATGGTTGGACCCTTACATGACGACCCAAGCGCCAGTCTGTGGATTTGCGCCGGCATGGGTTCGCGCGGACTGAGTTACTGCGTGTTGTGCGCCGAACTGCTGGCCGCCCGATGGGCAGGTGAGCCATTGCCGATCGAAGCCTCCTTGGCAGGCGCGCTGGAGGCGCGCCGCTGCCGGGCGAACCTTGCGGTCGACGCTCCTTCAATTGTCTGATTGGTCGCGCCAGTCCGCGCCACGCACCGCGCTAGACCTTTTGCAGCAATTGGACGATTTCGCTTGGGTTAAACGGATAGTCCACCACCCCTCGGCATCCCGCGTGGTCAGCGCGATGGCGCAGTTGCACGGTCTTCTGTCGGGCCGCCAGCACCACGCTGCCGATCGCCGGCTCCATCGCAATGAGCTGGCGGATCAACTCCCAGCTCTCCATGTCGGGCAGATCCTGACCCAGCAGCACCAAGGTGTAGTGGGCGCGTCGCGCCTGGTCCAACGCCTCGGCCGCGTTGTGCGCCTCGCCCACCACCACAACCCCCGCCAACGCCAGCCTGGCACGCAGGTACATGCGATCCTCTCGCGACGGAAAGATCACCAGCGCCGACTTGACGGCCAAAGGGACCGCGTCGGGGATCTCGGTATCAACGAAATCAAGCTCAGCATCCACTGCCTGCCCATCGCCAAACAGTTCGTCCATAGCCTGAACCACATCAGGCCAGTGCAGTGGCCGCTCAAAACAACGCCAGGCCTCGGGCGGTGCGTCTTGACCGACGCAGATCATCTTGAGACTGGCATCGAAACTGGGCGAGACCAACTCCAGTCCGGCTTCATAGCTCTCCAGGTCCACCAGCGCCAGGCTCGGCGCCACCGGTGCATCGGGCGTCCACAGGCAATAACTCACCGCACCCTGGGATGACAGTTCAAACAATGTATTGATCGCGTGGCGCTCGAAATCCCTGAAGCCAACGACTTTGACGCAGACACTAAGTGACATGGGGGTTCAGGAATCGCATAAGTTAAGCCCGCAAATTATGCACGGCGTCGAGCCTGGCACGCAGCACACCCCACAAACTCAACGCTGCTGCGCCGACCTGCCACGATAGCGGGCCAGCTCGTCAAGAAGCCAGCGACTGCAATCTTGCAGCGCAGAGCTTGAGGGACAGCGTACCTGGTAGGTCTCTCCCGTCATGCTGCTGCGTGTGGCCGCCCGTTCGATGAACTGCTCCGCGTCTCGCAGGGTGTCCCGTTGGCGAATGTATTTGAGCTTCGTCGCAATATGTTCATGCGCCGCCTCTGGCGAATGCCAAGCACCGTTGCGAAGGAACTGGCAATTCGACGCCCGGATGTACGCCATCAGGTGGGCAATTTCGGCGGTGGTGACAGGTGACTCATCAGCGGCAAACGCCGACCGGCCCGGCAGGCCCAGCGTCGCCACACCGGCGGCGCCGAACCAACATGCCAACAACTTCCAAACGGCAAAACGCCTTCTCATCGCACCATGCCAAACTCGCGCCATGACTTGAGAGCCCTTAACGTATTCTCAACATGCTTGGCGGGGTTGAGACTCTTGAAGTGGTAGATAACCTTGCCCTGCGGGGAAATCACGAATGACACCCGATTGGCGTACTCGCTACGAAAAAATAGCACAGCATCATAGGACTTCATGATGCTCTGATCGACGTCGGCAGCGACGGCAAACTTACCGCGGCATTCCGAAACCGAGAACTTCTTTTGCGTCTCGATGTCGTCACGCGATACGCCGATAACGGACGCGCCTAGCGCCCGGTAGTCTTCTATGGCCTCGGCGAACTTGTTCGCCTCGATCGAGCAATCAGCCGAAAAGGCCAACGGGAAGAAATACAGAACAACCGGGCCTTTCTGTAACTGCTCGGCCAGCGAGTACCGAATCACGGTTCCCGCCAGGGCGGCTTGTGCCGTAAACTGTGGCGCCACCTCCCCAACGTCCAAAGCCGCGTGAACTCCGGCGTTGCCCAGCACCAGCACCGCCGCAGCTAACATCTTTGACCATGTACCCATCACGCCACTCCTGCTCGCTTGCTGTTGAAATTCAGTATAGCCCAGCAGACCAAGTTCGGTCGCTTGCGTCTTGTTTTCGACCGCTTTGCGACGCACGAGTTCCACTTCTGGCGGCGACCACGCTCGGCCGGCTGTGGCTGGCCCTGATTTGCTCAGTCCTGTTGGCACTAGCGGGGTGTGCAACGCCCTTGCCGACGATTGACCGCGACCGCATTGCCAGCACGGCCATCGATCGGTCCGACCAGACCACGCTGGGGCGAATCGCGCAGAACTCCCAGCCCGAACCGGGCTTGTCTGGATTTCGTTTGATGCCTCTGGGCACTTTTTCTCTGGACACGCGGGTTCAGTTGGCACGCCGAGCCGAGAGTTCGCTTGACGTGCAGTACTACCACTTCGAAAACGACGAGACCGGGCGCTGGTTGCTGCGCGCGCTGCGCGACGCGGCCAACCGCGGTGTCCGCGTGCGCCTACTTCTGGATGACTTGTACACCGGCGGCCACGACAGTCTATTTCTTGGCTTCGCCAGCCATCCCAATGTTCAGGTGCGCCTGTTCAACCCTTTTTGCTGCGCTCGGGAGAGCGGCCAAGTCGGTCGCTTCATCGCCTCTTTGGGCGACCTGAAACGGGTCAATCACCGGATGCACAACAAACTGTTCGTGGCCGATGGGGCGATGGCCGTGATAGGCGGGCGAAACGTTGCCAACGAATACTATCTGCGCAGCATGTCGGAGAACTTCATTGACCTCGATGCATTCGTGGTCGGCGACGTGCTGCCAGCCATGAGCGCGCTGTTTGATCGTTATTGGAATAGCCTGGCAGCCTATCCGCTCGCGGAAGTGGCACGCAGTCCACTCAGCAAGCCGGAACTGCTGAGCTACTTCGACGAACAGACCGGCCCCTCCCGTGCACCCGAGCCTGCCCCCCTGGTCAGCAACGACATCCTGGGTTACGCGCCGATTGCCGACGACCTGGACGCTGGCCGCCTGGGCCTGAATTGGGGCACTGCCTATGTCTTCGCGGACCATCCCGACAAACCCTTCGACGGCGAGGTTGGGGGCGAACTGATGGAAACCAGCGTCACCTACAACGTGCTCGAAGCGGTCAACATGGCAAAGCGGGAAGTGGTCGCGTCGTCACCTTACTTTGTGCCGGGTCCAAAGGGCATGGCGTTTCTCAAGCAGCTGCGCGACCGAGGAGTCAAGGTCACCGTATTGACCAACTCGCTTGGGTCTACCGACGAACCAATTGTTCACACAGGTTACAGCCGCTACCGAGAGCAGATGCTGGCCGATGGGATCGAACTGTATGAGCTGAGCTCGTCACGCGTGAAGGACAACAAGCGGGCCTTTTTGTTTGGCTCATCTCTGGGTCGACTGCATGCCAAGTTATTCGTGATCGACCGCAAGACTTCGTTCATTGGCTCCATGAATCTGGACCCGCGCTCGGCCACCGTGAATACCGAGTTTGGCGCGATCATCGATAGCCCAGAAGTGGCACGCGAACTCATTCGTGTCATCGATATTGACCGCCTGCAAAGCGCCTACCGTCTGCGTCTAGCCAACGATGGCACAGGCATCGAGTGGATTGGTAACGATGGCGATCAGGAGATGATCCTGCGCACCGAACCCGACACATCGTTCTGGTTGCGCCTGAAAGCGTGGTTATTGAGCCCCTTGGTGCCCGAAGAGCAGCTCTAGAGACAACGCCGACAAAACGATCTGGCCAAGAAAAAGGGCCTTTCGGCCCTTCTTTGTCTGGAGACAGAACCAATTACTTGGCTGTTTCGCCGGCTTTGGTTTCGCCAGCCTTGGCTGCTGCCTTGGCATCAGCCTTCACCTCAGCGCGTTCCTTGGTTGACTTGGATTTGTCAGCTTTTGGAGCAGCGGCATCGCCAGCTTTGGTTTCACCAGCCTTGTTGGCAGCAGCTGCCTCAGCCTTCACGTCAGCGCGGGCCTTCTTCGACTTGGACTTTTCAGCCTTAGGGGCAGCGGTATCGCCAGCCTTGGTTTCGCCAGCCTTGGCAGCGGCCTTGGCCTCAGCCTTGACGTCTGCGCGAGCAGCCGAAGCGGCAGGTGCGGCAGCGGTTTGGGCTTGAGCCATCACGGAGACAGCGGCGATCATGGCAGCGAGAATGAGCTTGAGTTTCATGGGGGATCCTTCGTTGGTAACAATGAGTCTGCGGACTTCCTGCCGACGGCCGGAAGGCCCATACGTAACGGCGCAAGCTTCGACTTGGTTGACTGGCGCCAAAAAAATCGATCTCATGCACGAGTTAGCACACGGAATGCGGTGCACGCCATGCTTCTTTTAGTATAGCATGCCAAGCCCCAGAAAGAGGTCAGCCACGGGGGCGGCCATACTGGCAAAGGCTGTTGATTCCTGGCTACGGAAATCACAAATTGATACGCTTGAGTGGCTACTCAAGACACTGTTCAAGTCCGCTCGTTTGAGGCACAGTAGGGCCAGCAAGCTGGTGATGCCCCCGCGCGTCGCCGAATCCTTAGCTGCTGCACCAATTGACCGAGCCGACCATGAAAACACCTCATTCCCTGCGCATATTGGCGGTCACCGCAACCAGCCTGGTTGCCTGGCTGGCAGGTTGCGCATCGGACCCGGAGCCCGTTGCGACGGCGCCCGCCGTCCAGGCGCCGTCACCGCCTGTGCCTTTGGCCGGCGCCAGCGTCCCAGTCAAGACCGCCCGCTCGATGCTGACTCCGCCACCACCGTCGAATGCGACGACAGCGTTGGCCTACCGCCGGGATGCAGCCCGACACCTGTACAACCAGAACGGTCATCGCGTCTACAAAGGCAAGCTGCCACCCCTGCTCCACGCGATTGGGGTCCTGCAGGTAGAGGTCGACGGCCGCGGTTGGGTCACCGGTACAAGCTGGATGCGTGCGCCCAAGCACGCCCCCAACGTGATCGCGGAGATCGAGCGCTCGGTCCGCGCCGCAGCACCCTTCCCCGCGCCAGTGCGACTGGGCAAAGTCACCTACACCGACACCTGGTTGTGGGATCAAAGTGGGCAGTTTCAGCTCGACACATTGACCGAAGGGCAACTGTAAGCGTCGCTGCTCGTCCGGGTAACGGCTCCGCGCCAAAGAGGACATGGAATACCATTGCTGGTAGTCTCGTCATCCTCGCGGCTCGGGTTCACCGATGGTTGGGCGCCCAATCCGCTTGATTCAACCCCTCGGAGCCTTCCAGATGGCACTGCCAGAAGATGATTTGTCGTCCTCACAGGCGCTAGTGGCCGACAGCAACCCGACTTCGCGAGCCATTCTCGTTTCCCAATTGCGTGACTTCGGTATGGGCGCCATCGTACAGTGCTCTCGGCTGGCCGACGCTCGTCGGCAGTTGGAGTACCGAACCTTCGATGTTGTCCTGTGCGAGCACCACTTCGTCAACGATGCATCGAGCGGGCAGGATTTGCTCGATGACCTCAGGCGTAACCAGCTGCTTCCCTTCTCGACCATCTTCATCATGGTGACGGCAGAGGCCACCTACGCCAAAGTGGCCGAAGCAGCCGAGTCAGCATTGGACGGCTACTTGCTCAAGCCTCATACGGCGACCAATCTGGCAGAGCGCCTTCGACAGGCACGCATCCGAAAAATCTCACTGCAAGAAATATTCACCGCCATCGACGCGGAAGACTTCGCAGGCGCCGCCGATCTTTGCCTGGCAAGGTTCAAGTCCCGTGGCCTGTTCTGGCTCTATGCCGCGCGCGTCGGCGCGGAATTGCTGCTTCGCGTTGGCAAACCTGCCGAGGCGCAGCTTCTGTATGAAGCGGTGGTGGCAGCCAAAACGTTACCCTGGGCAAAGCTGGGGGTTGCACGGTCCCAGATGGAGGCCGGGCAAACCGCCAAGGCCACCAGCACGTTGGAGAATCTGATTAGCGAGGATCCAAGCTACGCCGATGCCTATGACGTCATGGGGCGAGCCCAATTCGAACAGGGACAGTTCGACAAGGCCGTTGCCACGTACAAGATGGCGGCAGACCTGACCCCCGCGTCGATCAGCCGTTTGCAAAATTTGGGCATGATGAGCTACTACTCCGGTGACCGCAAGGAAGCCGAAAAAGTGCTGGATCGTACAACCCGGCTCGGCCTGGACTCCAAGATGTTCGACTGCCAGACCTTGGTGTTGCTGGCTTTTGCCAGGCTCGAAAGTGGTGATCGAAAAGGCCTGCAGCGCTGTCGGGACGACTTCGCACGCCTGATCGAGCGCAACCCCGACAGCGCGCGACATCAACGCCTTTCAGAAATCGTCGAGGCACTGTCGTCGATCCAACAGAGCCAGTTCGCCAAAGCGGTGGCGCAGGTTCGCAGTATGGCCGATGCGGTGAAGTCGCCGGAGTTTGACTTTGAGTCAGCGTCCAACCTGCTGGCCCTGTTTGCCCAGTTGGCAAACAAGGCGATCCAACTGGACGAAGTCGAGTCAGTCGTCAACAGGCTGGGTCTTCGCTTCTGTTCCAACCGCTCACTGACCGAACTGCTGGCAGGCGCCTGCGCCATTCACCCGCCCTATGCCGAGCTGATTCGGGCTGCGCAAACGGAAGTGATGCGCTTGACCGAAAGCGCCATGTCGCTCAGCCTGGCAGGCGACCCCAAGGCGGCGGTGAAAAACCTCATCTTCCACGGCAACGAAACCATGAACGGGAAACTGATCGAGACCGCACAGTTGGTGCTCAACCGCTACGCGGCAAAGATCGACGACGCGCCCGCACTGGCGGACATGGTCAACGTCCTGCGTACGCAATACGCCCCGACTGGCACCCGGCCTACTCTCGGGGGCCAGCGGCGCCAAGCAGGCGGCCTGACGCTAAGAACGGGCACTGTCGCACCCTCCGGGAAGGCCACGCCGGTCTGATCAAAGCGAGCCTGTTCCGCCGCGCGCTTGCTGCCAAGCAAGTTAGAATGATAGGCTTGGAAGCGTGGCAGAGTGGTCGATTGCACCGGTCTTGAAAACCGGCGACGGGAAACCGTCCGTGAGTTCGAATCTCACCGCTTCCGCCACACACATGGCGTCGGCTTACGACGTGCAGGCCGCGTTGTTAGGGCAGTGTCGGCACGAGCGAAGTTTCGAGACATAAGCGCAGTTTAGGCAGTTCATAAGCGCCACTTGCGCTTCCATGACGAATCGCTAATATTGCCTCATCTGATCTCAGTTGCTGGAGGCCCTATGTTGCGTAAGGCGTTGTGGTCGTTGGCATTTGCCGTTGGGTCGTTTGGGCTACATGGTTGCGGGAGCGCTCCGCCGGTGCCTGCGCCCTTGCGCGAGGCTTGGCCAGACCAGCTTTTTGCCTACAGCCCGGAACTGATCACGGTCACAAAGGAAGACCTGTTCCGGCTTGACCCCGAGTTGGCCGAGAGGCTGGCGGATCCGGCAATACAGCGTTTGAGCAACGCCAGTCGCCTGGAGCGGTTGATCGCAATGCTCTATGGCCAGGAAGTGAGACGCTTCAACTACGCTGCGGGCCACACCACGGTGGCCAGCGAGACCTGGCGCCTTCGGCGTGGCGATTGCCTGTCGCTCACCGTGCTGGCGTACGCGATGGGGCGCGCGCTCAAGCTGCGGGTCGACATGCAGGAGGTTCCGATTGCAGCGCTGTACGAGCGGCGCGACCAGTATGACTTTCTAAGCCAGCACGTCAACGTTCGGTTCCACAACACCAGCCCGGTGGAGTTGCCACACGGGACAAGCACGATGCCCTCGCGTGACATGATTCTGGATTTTGAACCCGGTCTAGGCGGTCGGCACGTTGGGGAGGTGCTCTCCGACGAATCGATTCTGGCCCGCTACTACAACAACATTGCGGCCGAACACCTCGCCAAGGGTCGCCAGGGCTTGGCGTATGCCCATTTCAAGGCGGCCATTTTGACCGATCCGGCTTATGCCGCCAGTTATGGCAACCTCGCCGTTCTGTACCGAGCCAAGGGCTTGCAGTCAGCGGCCGAGCAGTTGTTGCGCCACGCGGTCGCGCTCAGTGGGCAATCCTATGTGCCGCTGTATGCCTTGCACCAATTGCTGACGGAACAAGGGCGCGGCGCCGAGGCAAGCGACATCGAACGTCAGCTCGCCGCCAAGCGAGAGGTCGATCCCTATCATTGGATCGGACTCGGACTGCGGCACTTCGAAACGGGTGACTTCCGAGCCGCGATCCGCGCGCTGAAACGGGCCCAAGAGCTGACCACCGGCTATGAGGAAGTCCATCGATTGTTGGCGCTGGCCTATTGGCGTGCCGGGGAGCAAGCTCGTGCCCACGAGCAACTGGCGATGTTGGACAGCATCAGCCACGACGGTGCAGACCTCTCCCGGTTGCGCAAGAAGCTCGCCGCGCCGCGCTAGCGCCGCGATCTCTGCGGCGGCGCAGGCCACCCACATCAAGATCAGGTGGCCCGGGTCTGCGTGATGTAGTGCAGCACCAATTTGTCGTGCTGGGTCAGACCTTGAAACGCCAGCCCGATCAGACAACCCTCCTGTCCCATCGGGGAGTGGCTGTGGCAAATACTTGCGGCCAGCGTCAGTTGCACACCCGCGCCTTCAAAATCAACCGAGAACGCCAGATTCACCAGGTCACCCACAGCGCCGATACTGGCTTTGGAGCGAACCATGGCACCGGCGACGCTGATATCGATCAAGGTTACGCCCGTCGCTGGCGCGCTGGTGTTGGCGTCGCCGCCAAGGGTCAGTTCAGCCGGCATGGAGGTCTTGATGCGCATCGACTGGCGTACCAGCGTCGCGTCGACCTTCTTGGGGTACTGCAGCAAGGCATAAGCAAAGGGTTTCTCGAAGGTTTGCAGCACCTTGCTCACGAAGGAGAACTCATGCTGCCCGGTGAAGCCCCGCACCACGCAGACTTCGCCCTCTTCGAGCTCGGTGCTGGCGCCGTGCGGGCCAACCGGCCCGACCATCACGCCTTTGCCCTCGATCGCTGCCAGAAACTGGGACTCCTTCTTGGATGCGCCTTCCACCAAGCGCCGGGTTTGCAACGCCATGCCTGGGCGCAGCCGCAAATCCCTCAGGGCCATGGTCGACACACTGGCGGTGGGGCTGTCATCGGTCATGCAGTGCTTTCGGTGGAGATGGATCACGGTCCCCACAAATCTATCAGAACTCGGAGGCCGACTGCGCCATGGAATTCCCGCGCTGCGCGTGCACCGCAGGCCTGCGCCACCGGCACGCCTGTCAGCCCCACAGGTCCAGCGGCGGATCCGTCACCACCGCCCGCAAAATGTCGGAGCGCGAGACAAAACCGATCACGTTCCCCTCCTCATTGGCCACCGCAAGACCTGGCAAACCAGTATCGAGCAGCACACGCGCGACGCGGCGAATGTCGGCGTCGGGCGACACGCTGGGCACGGGTGTGGCCATGATGTCGACCACCCGCATGGCCAGCAGCGCGCGCCACACTACCGAACTGGCCTCGGCCGCTGGCAGTCGATCGGGCCGCAGCAAGTCCGCGCGCGACAGCAATCCCACCAGCACGGCCGACTCATTGACCACGGGCGCTTGCCCAATGTGTTGGCTGGCCAACTGCTGCCAGGCCTGCTGTACCGTGAGCTGGTTTGACAAGGTTATGACCGGCTGACTCATCAGCGCATCGACCCGCGTCAAGGGTTGGCGATGGATCTCCCTGCGCTGCGTCTGGGTGTAGGCCGCGACCGCGCTTCGCTGCACTTCGCCGCTGGGCAGTGGGGCACTGCCGGTCTCGGACCACTCGGCCGTGAAACCCTCCTCGCGGCCATCTCGACCAACCGGCACCAAGGGGATGGCGCGTTCCACCGCCCCCAGCGGCCCGATGTGCCGCAAGTGTTCCATCGAGCCGCGAAACAGACGACCGGTTACCCCGTAGATTGAGAACATGCAGGACCCTCCAATCGCACAGGGGCACTATAGCGCCCGCGGTCTTGATCAGGAAGCCTTGGCCGATGCGGGCAGGAACAGTTCCTGCAGGTCGTTTAGGAAATCGTAGCCCTTGCCGGTGGGCGCCACGCGCGTCAGATCGCGCCGTAGCAAGCCCAGCTGTTCGGCTTTGTCCAGCGCGGCGGCGATCGACGTGATTGGTTGACCCGTTCGCTCGCAGAATTGCTGCAACGCGAAGCCATCCTTCAGTCGCAGCGCATTGAGCATGAATTCAAAGCACAGATCGGCTCGGCCAATCTCCTCTTCCTGCGCCAGAGACTGCCCGGCCAGTGCCTGCTCCATGTAAAGCCTGGGCTCACGGTAGCGCGTCTGGCGCACCACGCGATGGGCAAAGCTGAGTTTGCTGTGCGCGCCGGCGCCCAGACCCAGGTAGTCGCCAAACTGCCAGTAGTTGAGGTTGTGCCGGCAGCGGTGCCCGGGCAGCGCGTAGGCAGACACTTCGTAGCGCTGCAGACCAGCCGCGCCGGTAAGCTCTGTCAACAGGTCCAGCATGGCGTAGGCTTCGTCCTCGGCCACTGCCGCGGGCGGGTGCTTGGCAAAGTAGGTGTTGGGTTCGATCGTCAGGTGGTAGATCGATATGTGCGGCGGCGCCAGCGCCAGCGCCGTGGCCATGTCCTGGCGCAGCAACTGGCGGGTCTGGCCGGGCAGGGCGTACATGATGTCCAGGTTGAAAGTGTTGAACGCCTGGGCTGCCTCTTCCACCGCAGCGATGGCCTGCGCCCGATCGTGCACGCGGCCCAGGCGTTGCAGGGCAGCGTCGTTGAAACTCTGCACACCGATTGACAGGCGGGTGACACCTGCCGCCCGGTATGCCTTGAAACGATCCTTCTCAAATGTCCCCGGATTGGCCTCCAGCGTGATCTCACAGTCGGCGCTGAGCGTCAGGCGGGCGCGCAGACTGGCAATCAAAGAGTCAATTCCCTCGGGTGAAAACAGGCTGGGCGTTCCACCGCCGATGAACACGCTATGCACCGATCGGCCCCACACCAGCGGCAGGGCCGCTTCCAGATCGGCCTGCAAGGCATCCAGATAACGCTGCTGGGGCAGCTCGGCCGACCATCCGGTGCCGGGCCGCCCCAAACCGGATGCGCCCCCTTGGGGGGCCGACGCTGCAGGCGTCTTGGGGGCAAGGTTGATCTCGTGAGAATTGAAGTCGCAATACGGGCACTTCTTCAAGCACCAGGGCAAATGGACATAAACCGACAAGGGCGGCAGGCTCGCCAGTTGCAGTGTGCCGGGCCGAAGGTAGTGCTGGATGTCGGACTGCTGCACGCGACTCAAAGCCAATTGCGCCGAATCAGCTCGACCATGGCCTGCGCCGCGCGACCGCGGTGGCTGTTGGCGTTCTTCACCTCAATCGGTAGTTGCGCGAAAGTCCTGCCGAACTCAGGGATGAACATCACCGGGTCGAAGCCAAAGCCGTTGCTGCCCACGGGCTCGCGCGCAATTTGCCCGATGACGCGACCGACCGCCACCAGCGGCTCGGGGTCGTCGGCCGAGCGCAGTGCCACCAGGGTACTGACCATGGCTGCGCGACGGTTGTCGATGTCCTGCATTTGCTCCAGCAAGGCGCGCACATTGTTGTCGTCGCCCTTGGCGTAACCGTACTGCGTGGCGTAAAACGCAGTGTCGACGCCGGGCAGGCCGCCGAACGCGTCCACACACAGCCCTGCGTCGTCGGCCAGTGCGGGCAAGCCGCTTTGCCGCGCCGCGTGGCGCGCCTTGGCCAAGGCGTTTTCAACAAAGGTGCGGTGTGGCTCCTCTGCTTCGCCAATACCCAGTTCACCCTGGCGCACCAGCTCCAGGCCCAGCGGGGCGAGCATGTCCTGCAGTTCATGCAGCTTGCCCGGATTGTTGGAGGCCAGAACGATCCGCTTCATCGGGAACGCAGCGCCTGGTGCTGCAGGCGCACCAACTCGGCCACGCCTTTTTCGGCCAGGCCCAGCAGCACATCCATCTCTTTGCGGCTGAACGCGGCGCCCTCGGCCGTACCTTGCACCTCGATGAAATCGCCAGCGCCGGTCATCACCACGTTCATGTCGGTGTCGCAGGCGGAGTCTTCGACGTAATCAAGATCGAGCATGGGCGTGCCCCGCACCATGCCAACCGAAATGGCGGCAACGTGACCCTTGATGGGCGAAGCCACCAGCTTGCCGTCGGCCAGCAGTTTGTCCACAGCGTCCTGGGCGGCCACAAACGCACCGGTAATGGCCGCCGTGCGCGTGCCACCGTCGGCCTGCAACACGTCACAGTCCAAGGTGATGGTGCGCTCGCCGAGCTGGGCCAGATCGAACACGGCGCGCAACGATCGACCGATCAGGCGCTGGATCTCCTGGGTTCGACCGGTCTGTTTGCCGCGGGCAGCCTCGCGATCGCCGCGCGAATGGGTGGCGCGCGGCAGCATGCCGTATTCGGCTGTGACCCAGCCTTGGCCGCTGCCTCGCTTGTGCGGGGGTACCTTCTCTTCGACCGAGGCGGTGCAGAGCACGCGGGTGGCACCGAACTCGATGAGAACCGAGCCCTCGGCGTGCACCGTGTAGCCACGTGTGATGCGGACCGGTCGAAGCTGGTTGGCGGCACGACCGCCGCTTCTGGAGATTTCAGTCATGGGGATTGCTTGGGCTTGCCGTGCGGGTGCCGCGCCCGGCGGTGCTCAGCCGCGCCGGGCGGCGGATCGGCGAATGGCCTCGTTGATTTCAGCGATCGAGCGTTCGATGGCAGCGTCGTCAAGGTCCTCGACCGAATGATCCAGCCAGCCGGCCTGGACGGTTGAGGCAAATACGCCCTCATTGATCGACTCGGTGGAAATGCTGCCGCGCGTGGATTCGAAACCATCGGGCGTTTCCCACTCGATAGCGATCACCGTCACGTTGTCGCTGGTGGCGCCGGCCTTGCGCAACGCCTTCTCGACCAGTTCCGGCACAGAATCGGCCACTGGCCGGTGACTGAGGTGGTAGACGATATCGACGTCGGTCAAACTGCCCCATAGACCATCGGAGCACAGCAAGAAGCGGTCACCCTGTTGCAGCGGGATTGGTCCGGTAACGTCAAACACCGGTTTGGTGGGCGAGCCCAGGCAGGTATACAGAACATTGCGGTTGAACCGGTCCGGCGTCTTGGCATCGACACCGGCACCCTGACGCTGCTCCACATACGAGTGATCGCGCGTGCGCGCCAGCAACTCGCCATCGCGCACCAGATACAGCCTGGAATCGCCGCAATGGACCCAGGTGATGCAGCCCTGCTGAACCAGCGCCGCCACCACGGTGGTGCGGGGCGAGTCAAACATGCCCTTCTCGATGGTATAGGTCAGTATTTGCCGGTGCGCGGACATGACCGCGTTGGACAGAAAAGCCGGCACGTCCTGCACTTCAGGGCGCGCTTCCTTCTGGTACAGGGCCGATATGGTCTGCAAGGCCATCTGCGCGGCGACCTCACCCTGTGGGTGGCCACCCATGCCGTCGGCCAGCAAAAACAAGCCCGACCCCCGCGTATAGCAGTAGCCCATGCGGTCTTCGTTCTTTTCGCGCCCGCCTTTGCGGCTAACCTGGAACACGGAAAATTTCATTTGGCCTTCCCGAAGCGGGTTGCGTTCTGGACGTTCTTCTTGGTATCGGCAACCATGGTGTCAAATTGCATGCGCACCTTCTCGGTCACACTCAGTTTGGTGTAGCGGCGCTCGCCCTCGCGGCTCAATTCCTTCTGCAGGGCAAATACGGACTGCGGGCGCGACAAAGGGTCCAGCGACATGCACCACTCCACCACCTCGATCAGGTTGTCGGAGTAGACCCCGCGCAGGCGCGCCAGGGCGGTGGTGATGCGGTCCTTCTCCAGGCGCTGCGGGGCCTCGTTGGGCGGATAGCCCTGCATGCAGGCGTAGATACAAGCGCCAATGGCATAAATGTCGGTCCAGGGGCCCATGGAGGCATCGCGGCGGTACATCTCTGGAGCGGCAAATCCCGGGGTGTACATCGGTCGAATGAAATTACCCTCTTTGCTCAGCACTTCGCGCGCGGCGCCGAAGTCGATCAGCACCGACTTGTTGTCATCGGTGATGAAGATGTTGGCAGGCTTGATGTCCAGATGCAGCATCTTGTGCTGGTGCACGATACGCAGCCCGCGCAGAATCTCGTCGAACAGCGAGCGAATGGTCGACTCGCGGAAAACCTTTTGCTGCTTCTGGTCGCGTGCGGTGATGATGAAATCCTGCAAGGCTGCGCCTTCCAGGTAGTTCATCACCATGTAGACGGTTTCGTTTTCACGAAAGAAGTTCATCACGCTGACCACGGAGGGATGCGATATCTGGGCTAGGGATCGGCCCTCTTCAAAGAAGCTCTTCAGTCCCAAACGGTACAAGGACAGCTTCTCGGCCTGCACCTGTGGCAGCAGGGCGCCCGGCGCGCGGGTGGCCAGGGACGAGGGCAAATACTCCTTGACCGCCACCTGCTGGCCTTCGCCATCGATCGCCAGATACACCACGCCAAAACCACCCGCCGCAAGTTTGCGAATGATTCGGTAGCCACCAATCATGGTGTCAGGCGGTAGCGGTGCCGGTTTGACCTTTGACATAATTTTGAGGTGATCGTTCGTCTGCTCCACTGGAACCGGTTATTCTCAGGCCCGTTCCATTGATCAAAGAATCGCGATGCCAGTTTACAGCATGACCGGTTACGCCAGTGCCCAGCACAGCACGGCCAGCACCCAGTCCGAACACGAGGCCAAGCACGCCCCCCCGAGTCAGCTCGGGCTTGAGATTCGGGCCGTTAACAGCCGCTTTCTGGATCTGTCGTTTCGCCTGCCCGAAGAACTGCGGCAGTACGAACCGGCGCTGCGAGACCTGTTGGTTGCCCGGCTCAAACGCGGCAAGGTCGAAGTGCGCGCCTCGATCGAGACCGCCACCCAGAGCGTGGTTGCCGAACCAACGCCACGATTGCTGCAACGCCTCAACGCCGTGCAAGATAGTGTCAAGGCCTGGCTACCCCAGGCGGCGGGCCTGAGCGTGGCCGACGTCATTCGACTGTCAGCTACCGAGCAGTCAAGCAGCCGCGACTGGAGCCAAGACATTGGCCCGCTGGCCGAAAAGGTGTTGGGCGCCTTGCTCAGCGCCCGCGAGCGCGAGGGTACCCGACTCGCCGCGATGCTGCTCGAGCGCATCACACAACTGCGGGCATTGGCCGCACAGGCCACGCCGCTGGTGCCCAAGCTGGTCGAGCAGCAGCGCCAGCGCTTCATGGAGCGCTGGGCCGAGGCCATGGCCTTGACCGAGGGCAGCACATTGCCGGAGATGGCCAGCGACCGGGCATTGACGGAAGCGACCGCGTTTGCCATCCGTATTGACGTGGCCGAGGAAATCACCCGCCTCAACTCGCACCTGGACGAGCTGGAACGACTGCTGAAACGGGGTGGCGAAATTGGCAAGCGGCTCGACTTCCTGATCCAGGAGCTCCACCGGGAGGCCAACACCATGGGCTCGAAGTCGGCCGCTCTGGAGCTGACCCACATCTCGGTGGACATGAAAGTGCTGATCGAGCAGATGCGCGAACAAGTGCAGAACTTAGAATAGCACCACCTTTTCCAAACCCGCACGCCACTCTTCGCCCATGGTCTATCCCGGAAACCTGTACGTCGTGGCGGCCCCCAGCGGGGCCGGCAAATCAAGCTTGGTGCGCGCGCTGCTGGAGCTGGACTCCCGGGTACAGCCCTCCGTATCGCACACCACGCGCACCCCGCGTGGGCAGGAAAAGCATGGACGCGAGTACTTCTTTGTCTCGCCGCAGGAATTCGATGCCATGGTGGCGGCCGACGCCTTTGTGGAGTGGGCCCATGTTCACCAGCAGCGCTATGGCACCTCCCGCCACGCGATTGAAGAGCGCATGAACCAGGGCTCGGATGTCATCCTCGAGATCGACTTCCAGGGCGCGATCCAGATCAAGAAGTTGTTCAGCAACGCCATCAGCATCTTCATCCTGCCACCGAGCTGGGAGGAACTGCGCGCCCGGCTGGAGCGCCGCGGTGAGGATTCCCCGGAAGTTATTGAACTCCGGCTCAAGAACGCACAGGTTGAGGTGGCCCAGGTCGACAAGTTCGACTTCGTTATAATCAACGAGTTGTTTGACCGAGCGCTTTTTGACCTGAAAGCCATCGTTCACGCCCAACGGCTCAAGTTCTCGGCGCAGCGCCGCGCCAGGGCTGACACCTTCCTGGCACTGAACATCCCATAGTGCACCCCACCCTCTTTCGGAGAAATTCATGGCCCGTATCACTGTCGAAGACTGCCTGGTGATGATTCCCAATCGCTTTCAGCTGGTGTTGGCCGCGACTTACCGCGCGCGCGCGTTAAGCCAGGGTCACACACCCAAAGTGGAAAGCAAGAACAAGCCTGGCGTGACCGCCCTGCGCGAGATTGCCGCTGGCAAGATCGGCATCGAGATGCTCAAGAAAGTACCCCTCTAAGCTGAAACGCACTCCCGAAAAGCACCGCTTGCGGTGCTTTTTTCATGGTCGCCGTCCTGTCCCCAGGGTCGGTCCACGGCACAAGGTCCATCGACCGGCCACACAATTCGAAGGCGCGCGCTATATTTGAGGGGTGACCACCCTCGACAAGTCCTCCTCGCAAGCGACTGATAAGCCGCTGGCCAAGCGCGGCGTTGTGGCTGCGGCGGCCGCCAACGCCGCAGCGGCCAGCTTTGCCAGCCTGACCAGCAAGCTCGACTACATGAGCGCATCTGACCTGGAACAGGTGCGCCTGGCCTACCGCTTCGCCGATGAGGCCCATCTGGGGCAGCTTCGCAACAGCGGCGAGCTCTACATTACCCACCCCATCGCTGTCGCCGCCCAATGCGCCGAGTGGAAACTCGACGCCCAGGCCCTGATGGCGGCCCTGCTGCACGACTCACTGGAAGATTGCGGTGTGACCAAAGTCGAACTGATCGAGCGCTTTGGCTCGCCGGTGGCGGAGTTGGTCGATGGCCTGACCAAACTCGACAAGCTGCACTTCAACACGCGCGAAGAAAACCAGGCCGAATCGTTTCGCAAGATGCTGCTGGCGATGGCCCGAGACGTGCGCGTCATTCTGATCAAGCTGGCCGATCGCACCCACAACATGCGCACGCTGTCGGCGTCGCCGCGGGAAAAGTGGCATCGCATTGCGTCCGAGACGCTGGAGATCTATGTTCCGATTGCGCACCGCCTTGGGCTGAATCAGACCTACCGCGAGCTCCAAAACCTGTCGTTCTGCCATCTTCGGCCCTGGCGCTTCGCGGTTCTGACCAAGGCGGTCGACAAGGCGCGCAGCAAACGCCGCGACCTGATTCAAAAGGTGCAGCGCGAAGTTGAAGCCATGTTCGCCAATGCCGGCATGAAGGTGCGCATCGCGGGGCGCGAAAAGACGCTGTATTCGATCTACAAAAAGATGGACGAGAAGCACCTGAGCTTTGCCCAGGTCACCGACATCTACGGTTTTCGTGTACTGGTACCCACCGTGCTGGATTGCTACACGGCCTTGGGGCTGCTGCACCAGCTGTACAAACCCGTGCCGGGCAAGTTCAAGGACCACATTGCGATCGGCAAGCTCAATGGCTACCAGTCGCTGCACACCACGCTGGTGGGGCCGTCGGGTGTCAACGTCGAATTTCAGATGCGGACCGAAGCCATGCATGTGGTGGCCGAGTCCGGCGTGGCCGCGCACTGGCTGTACAAGGCGAACCATCCCCAGGAGGCCGTTTCGGGCGAGCGCCTTGGATCGAAGTGGTTGCAGTCCTTGCTCGATATCCAGAACGAAACGCGCGACGCTGCCGAGTTCTGGGACCATGTCAAGGTCGATTTGTTTCCCGATGCGGTGTACGTCTTCACACCCAAGAGTCAGATCATGTCGCTGCCGCGTGGCGCCACGGTGGTGGACTTTGCCTATGCGATTCACAGCAACGTGGGCGACCGCACCGTCAGCGCCAGGATCAATGGGCATCAGGTGCCGCTGCGGACCGAGCTTCGCAATGGCGACGTCATTGAAGTGGTCACCGCGCCGGTCTCCAGCCCCAATCCAGCATGGTTGAGCTTTGTTCGCACAGCGCGGGCCCGCTCCAAGATACGCCACCATCTCAAGACCATGGAGCAAGCCGAGTCCGAGGGGCTGGGCGGCAAGATGCTGGCGCAAGCGTTGCGGGCAGAGGGTATTGAACAGCTGCCTGGCGACAGCGAGGAACACCGCACCATCTGGGACAAGCTGCTTCGGTTCACCGGCAACCGCACGCGCGCCGAGTTGTTGACCGACATCGGCCTGGGCAAGCGCATCGCCGGCATCGTGGCCAAGCGGCTGGTGATCCTGCTTTCTGAAATTGGCCAAAAGCCCGACGCCCTGTTGCTCACGCGCGAACGCTTCGGCAATCAGGAAACCATCTCGCAAGGCGCATTGATCCTCGATGGCAGCGAGAACGCGTCGGTCAAATTTGCCGCCTGCTGCCGCCCGATCCCAGGCGACCCGATTGTGGGCTACCTCGGGCGAGGTGAGGGCCTGGTGGTGCATGCGGCCGATTGCCCCGTTGCCCGCAAACTCCAGCACAAAGACAATGAACGCTTCATCACGGTGGAGTGGTCGGACGAACCGATTCGCGCGTTCGAGACCGGCGTGCTGGTAACGGTCACCAATGGCAAGGGCGTGTTGGCACGCGTGGCAGCCGCACTGGCCGCGGCCGAGGCCGACATCATTCACATCGACATGGGTGAGGACGCCAACCAGGAAGCCGCCGATTTGCGCTTTGTCATCGCGGTACGCGACCGCCCGCACCTGGACAACGCCCTGCGCAACCTCAAGCGCACGCCCTCGGTGTTGCAGGCGGCGCGCGCCAAGGTCGCCTCCTGAATCAGCCCGATACCGCCGCCGGGTAGGTGACCTGCAGCACTTCGATCTCCACCGCACCGGCCGGGGTATGCAATGCCAGCACGTCGCCAACCCGTGACTTGAGCAGGGTGCGCGCAATCGGTGAGACCCAGCTGACCTGGCCCAGCGCGCTGTTGGCTTCGTCGATGCCCAGAATGGTCACCGTGCGCTGCACGCCACTGTCCTCTTCATAGGTGACCGTGGCGCCGAAAAACACTTGGTCGCCGCCCTGGTGCACGCTCGGGTCGGTGACTTCGGCAATCTCCAGCCGCTTGGTCAGGAAACGGATACGCCGATCAATCTCGCGCAGTCGCTTCTTGCCATAGATGTAGTCCCCATTCTCGGACCGATCCCCGTTGCTGGCGGCCCAATGCACGATTTCCACGACCTTGGGTCGCTCGGTGTCGATCAGGTCCAACAACTCCGCGCGCAGCCTGGCATACCCAAGTGGCGAGATGTAGTTCTTGGCACCGCCCGGCAATGGTGGCAGCGCCTGGTCCTCGTCATCACCGTCGTCGGTCTCCCGGGTGAAAGCCTTGTTCATTGGACACTCAAGTCGATTTCGTCGGCACCAAATGCACGGGCCGGCACACGAAGAAAGAGGCTTGCAACCTTTCGATTGCAAGCCTCAACTTTGTGGTGCGGCTGGCAGGAATTGAACCCACGACCCCTTGGTTCGTAGCCAAGTACTCTATCCAACTGAGCTACAGCCGCTAAGCTTTGAAGTATAGCATGAAGTTCCCTCGCGCCAAACGCCGGAACGCTCTGCGCACAGGCTCTTCCGTGGCGTTTGCGCAATGACTGTGCGCAATCGCTTAGTGTCCTGCATGACAGGTCGGCATCAGCGCCATCGCCCGCTCGGCCATGGCCGTGATGGTCAGGCTGGGGTTGACGCCGACATTGGCGGGAATGGCCGAGGCGTCCACCACATACAGTCCGGGATAGCCGAATACCTGGTGGCGTTCGTCAATCACGCCATCGGCGGCCGAACCACCCATCACACATCCGCCCAGCACATGTGCCGTCATCGAGGCGTTTCCGATCGACTCCAGCAAGGCGTTGCCAGCCACGCCGCCACTGATTTTGGCAAACACCGACGCGATGTGATTGGCCTGCGGCAGGTAGGACGGCGCGCGTGTTTCCTGCGCCGGCACGCGTGAGCGCAGGCCCCAGCGAAAACCGCGCAACGCGCTGCGACCGTAGTCAAAGGCCAGCTGGTTGTCGGCGGTCTGCATTACCGTCAACAGCGAGGTGCGCGCCGACCAGCGCCGCCCGGCACGCATGGAGATCGTCGCCTCCAGTGGATGCATGGCGAACTGCCACACCGTGCGCAACGCCCTGCGCCAGGGTACCGGATCGCTTACCAGCGGTCCGGTTTGCCAGCGCAAGATGCGGTGCGAAGGTGAAAAGCGATTCTGCGTGACGTGCGAGGGGCCGATGTAGAAATGGCTTGAAATGGTAGCGCCATCACTCACGTCGGTAGTCGGATCGCGCGCTGTCACCGGCAGAATGCTCTCGCTGTTGGTGCGCACGTGCTGCCCGAGCGCGGGCGACAGGTTCGGCAAGGTCCGGTAGCGGTCGCGGCAGGCCAGCAGCAGCTCCAGTGTGCCAACCACGCCGGCCGCGACGATGACCTTGCTGGCAGTGAGCGTCTGGGGCGGCACGCTGGCATCCCAGGGATGCATCAATTCCAGGCGATAGCCCCCAGCAGCGCCACCCAGCGGCGTGATGCGTTGAACCCGGCGTTCGGCCAGGATCGACGCGCCAAGGCCCTGCGCCAGATGCAGGTAATTCTTGTCCAACGAGTTCTTGGCGCCCTGCGCGCAGCCGGTGGCACAACGCGCGCAAAAGGTGCAGCCTCGCCGGCTCGGCCCGGCACCTCCAAAGAAAGGATCGGCTTGCTCACGCTCGGCATCGCCAAAGAAGATCGCCTGCGTCACCGGGCCATAACTGTCCTCGACACCCAGTTCTCTTGCCGTCTCACGCAGCCATTGGTCTTGCTGCGTTTGACGCGGATTGGAGGTCAATCCGAGCATTCGACTGGCCGTCGCGTAGTGCGGGGCCAGTTCGTGGCGCCAGTCGCGCCGGGGCAAGCGGCTCCAGGCCGGGTCGTCGTAGAAGGCCTGCTTGGGCTCCAGCATGACCGCCGCCCACACCACACTGCCGCCCCCCACCGCGATGCCGCGCACCAGGCTGACGTGCCGATAGACCTCCTGCGCAAAAAACCCCCGCCGCAGGCCCAACGCAGGCATGCGCAACAGACGCTTCGGGTCCTCACCGGCGGCAGCCAGGTCGTCCTGGCTGACATGCCGTCCCTGCTCCACCACCAGCACACGGTAGCCCTTCTCGGCCATGCGCAAGGCACTGACCGAGCCGCCAAAACCGCTGCCGACGATAACGACATCCCATTCCATGGCGGCCACCGGTCAATCCCGATACATCGCCTCGACCTGCTCTCGGTAACGGTCGATCACCACCTTGCGCTTGATCTTCATGGTAGCGGTCAACGCCCCGGCCTCAATCGACAAAGGCTCGGCCAGCACCGTGAATTTGCGTATCCACGCGACACGGGCCTGATGCTGGTTCACGTGGTCGATACCCGCTTGCAGCTCTGCCAGCACCAGGGGATGCCGACACGCCTGCTCCAACGGCATGGCGACCAGCGCGGCGCGCTCCAGGAACTGTTGCAGGACGTCCGGCTTGAGCGTCAGCAGCGCGCTCAGGAAGTGCCGCCTATCGCCGCACACCACAGCGTGCTCGACCAGGGGCAAGTCCATCAACGCGGCTTCGATGTTGGCCGGCGAGATATTCTTGCCGCCCGAGGTGATGAGCAGGTCTTTCTTGCGGCCCGACACGTACAGGTAGCCGTCTTCATCGAAATGCCCCAGATCCCCTGAGTGCAGCCAGCCGTCCACCAGCGTCGCGGCGGTGTCTTCGGGCCGCCCCCATGTAGCCCTGAAACACGTGCGGGCCGCGCACCAGGATTTCGCCATCGTCGGCCACGCGCACCTGCGTGCCCGCCAGCGGCTTGCCCACCGCGCCAATACGGGTCGAACCGGCCAGGCTGATGGAGGTGGGGCCGCAGTCCTCCGACTGGCCATAGACCTCGCGGATCAGCAAATCAAGTCCGGT
Organism: Candidatus Rhodoferax odensensis; assembly: GCA_016718405.1. Classification (GTDB taxonomy): domain Bacteria; phylum Pseudomonadota; class Gammaproteobacteria; order Burkholderiales; family Burkholderiaceae_C; genus Rhodoferax_D; species Rhodoferax_D odensensis. The sequence goes on along the minus strand of JADKDJ010000005.1, from coordinate 7,464 downwards.
GAAGAACTGCAGGTTCTCGGGAGCGATCGGCGCAGCGGCGGAGATCATCAGTCGCGCCTGATCAAGTCCCAGCGCTTTCTGGACCTTCTGGTGAACCAGCCGGGAAGCCAGCGCCTTCTGCACCCGCAGCGCCACACCAGCCGGTTTGCCGGCGAGCAGGCCCGCGTGCCAGCGTTGACCCACAGTCAACGCCCAGTGCGCCAGCCTGGCCTTGACGCCCGTGGCCGATGCCAGTTTGTTGGCAATACCAACGTGCATCTTCTCCCAGACACGTGGCACACCGAAGAAAATGGTCGGCCGAACTTCAGCCAAATGCTCGCCCAGCGACTCGATGCTGCGCGCAAAGTACAGGGCATAACCAGCGTTCACATGGTTGTGGATGGCACCCAATTGCTCTGCCACGTGCGCCAACGGCAGGTAGGAGATCAGCCGATCGGTCGGGTTGGCGCCAAAAGCTGCCGTCAAGGCCACTGAGGTCCACGACAGGTTGCCGTGAGACAGCATCACCGCCTTGGGCGCACCGGTGGTGCCCGAGGTGTAGATCAGCGTGCCCAAATCGTCGGGGCGCAGCGCCGCCAGGCGACGGTCCACCTCGGCCTGATGGCGCGCCTCGCCCAGCGCCATGAAGTCGTTCCACGCAAGCTGCAGGTCGTCGTCGGCTGTGGCGCCACGCATCATCACCACGCGGCGCAAGCGGGGCAGTTCGGCGCGGCATTGCGCCACTTTGGCCCACTGCGCGTCGTTCTCGGCCAGCAGCACCGAGCAGCCGCTGTGGTCGATGATGTACGAAACCTCGCTGGCAGCGCTGGTCCAGTAAATGCCGGCCGCCACCGCACCGACCATCATCGCGGCCTGGTCCATGATGATCCACTCCGGGGCGGTTGAAGCCCAGCACGCAGACAGCGTCGCCGGGCTTGACGCCCAGCGCCACCAGCGCGCGTGCCGCGCACTGCACCTGCTGTGCATAGTCGGTCCAATTGGTCGCTTGCCAGCCCTGCTCGCCACGCACATGGTAGGCCGCGGCGCCGCCCAGTCGCTGGGCGGTCTGCAGAAGGCGCTGCGGTGTGCAAACGAATTCGACGCCTGCAATGTTCACTGGGGGGGTCGAGGTGACTGACACTACGCTCTCCTTGCGTTTGCGCTGTGTTGCGCGCCGCGTTTCAACCAATATCACCGCCCTCTTGGGCGGCCCGGAATCAATCGGTGCGGCGTCAGGCGCGCAGGCCCAGCATGGTTCGCGCTTCAGCCGGGCCGGCAATGGCGCGGCCGGCGCGCTGGGCGCATTGAGCCAGTGCCTCGATCAGCACCCCGTTGCCCCCCGCCCGATCACCGTTTGGCAAATAAAAGGTGTCTTCCAGGCCGGTACGCAGCATGCCACCCAGCTCGGCGGTGGCCTGGTGCACCGGCCAGATCTCCGCGCGACCAATCAGGGTGCTTTGCCACACACTGCCCGGCGCCATCCAGCGGGGCAGCAGCGCCAGCAGATCGGCGTCGCAGGGCATGCCGGAGGCGACGCCCATCACCAGGTTGTACTCCGCGCGACCCATCTCGGGCTTGAGCATGCCGGCCTTGAGGTACATGCCGACGGCGCGCACGATGCCGACGTCGAAGCATTCAAACTCCGGGTGCACGTGGCACTCGGTCATCACATCCAGGAACTGCTGTACCTTGGAGACCGGGTTGTCGAACACCATCGGCGGCCAGGCCCACTGGCCGTCATCCTTGATCTTCAGGTAGTTCAAACTGCCTGCGTTGCAGGCGGCAATCTCCGGCTTGACACGGCGAATGCACGCCAGCGGGCCAGAAATGTCCTTGCCCACCACGCCGGTGGTGAGGTTGATGATGACACCCGGACAGGCCGCGCGGATGGCACCGACCACCGCCTCGGCCACATCGGGGTCCCACGAGGGCATGTGCCCCATGCCCTCGTCTTGCATGCGCACGTGCACGTGCATGATGGAGGCCCCGGCGTTGAACGCCTCACGCGCCTGCGCCGCCATCTGGGCCGGCGTCACCGGCACTGGATACTGCTTGGGGTTGGTCAGCACGCCGGTCAGCGCGCAGGTCAGAATTGCTTTGTCCATCATGTTTCCTTTGCTGTAGCGTTGCGGGACAGACCGCGGCTACACGAAGTGAGCCAGCCCTGTCCTGAAGTGATCAAGATAGGTCGAGTTCAATCAACAGTGCGCCCGATTCAACCTGCTCACCCAGGGCGGTGTGAACCGCGCTGACGGTGCCCGCTGCCTGGGCGCTGAGCCACATTTCCATCTTCATGGCTTCCACGCAGACCAGCGCCTGGCCTTCCTGCACCGCGTCGCCCAGCGCCACCGCAATCTGCGTCACCTTGCCCGCCACCGGCGACAGCGCCCGCGTCGCATCCTGAGCGGCGTTGCTGTCCGGGAACGCTGACACTTCGCTGAACACGAACGAGTCGCCGTCCAGCGCCAGATGCAGTGCATGCTGATGGTGCACCGCCACCGCGCTGCGAATGACCCCATCCATCTCGAAGCGCAGTCGCGCGCCCTCATGGCTGAGAATGCGCAGGTGGTGCACGGCAGCGCCCAGCGTCACCTGCACCGAGCCATGCCGGTCGGGTTGCACCCGCAGCATTTGTTGCACCTCGTCGCAGCGCACCGGCAGACCGAACGCCGCCACGCTGTCGGCACGCCAGCCAGCACCCTGCTTCATCGCCAGCGCGGCGGCCGCCAGGCACCAGTGAACATCGCCAGCCACTGGCCGTTGCAGCAACGCTTCGCCCTGCTCCTGCCACGCATCGATCAGCGTGGTGGTCATGGTGGCGGTGCGAAAGAAGGCCGGATAGTCCACCAGGTCGGCCAGGAAACGGCCGTTGTTGCGCAAGCCCAGCAAGGGCGCGTTGTGCAGGGCCGCGCGCAACCGGCGAATCGCATCATCGCGGTCGCGCCCGTGCACGATGATCTTGGCCACCATCGGGTCGTAGTAGGGAGAGATCACGCCGCCTTCGACAATGCCGTCGTCGATCCGCACGCCCGCGTGCAAGGCCGCTGCGGGCTGCCAGTGCAACACCGTGCCGGTCTGCGGGGCAAAGCCGGCATACGGGTCTTCCACGTACAGGCGCGCCTCGATGGCGTGACCCTTGAGTTCAATCTGGTCCTGGCGCGCCGGCAGCGGCTGCCCGGCGGCCACGCGCAACTGCCACTCGACCAGATCGAATCCGGTCACCAGCTCGGTCACCGGATGCTCAACCTGCAGGCGGGTGTTCATCTCCAAAAAGTAATGCTTCAGCTCGGCATCGACGATGAATTCCACCGTGCCGGCGCCCCGGTAGCCCACCGCCAGGGCAGCGGCCACGGCGTCACGCCCCATGGCCTCGCGCATGGCCGGACTGACCACTGCCGAGGGCGCCTCCTCGATGACTTTCTGCCGGCGCCGCTGCGCTGCAGTCGCGCTCGCCAAGATACACCGCGTTGCCATGCGCGTCGGCAAACACCTGGATCTCGATGCTGGCGCCCGTTGTCGATCAAGCGCTCCAGCATCAGCGTGCCGTCACCAAAGGCGCTCTGCGCCTCGCGCCGTGCACCGCTGATGGCCTGCGCCAATTCTCGGCCCCTGGCGCACCAGCCGCATGCCACGCCCGCCGCCGCCGCCACCGCCTTGACCAGCGGCGGGAAGCCGAGCTCGCGCCTCCTCGTGCAGGCGCGTGTCGTCCTGCTCCTCACCGAGGTAGCCCGGTGCGCAGGGCACTCGTGCCGCCAGCATGCGCCGCTTAGCCAGCGCCTTGTCGCCCATGGCGGTGATGGCCGAAGCGGGCGGGCCGATGAAGACCAGACCGGCGTCCTGACAGGCTTGCGCAAAAGCGGCGTTCTCGCTCAGAAAGCCGTAGCCGGATGAATCGCGTCCGCGCCGGTCTTGCGCGCGGCCTCCAGCAGCGCGTCAATACGCAGGTAGGAGTCCGCTGCGGCGAGCCACCAATGTGCACCGCCTCGTCGGCCTGCTGTACGTGCGGCGCCAGGCGGTCGGCGTCGCTGAACACTGCCACGGTGCGGTAGCCCAGCGCGCGCGCCGTGCGAATGACGCGGCAAGCGATTTCACCCCGATTGGCGACCAGTACTTTGCTAAACATGCTGTACCTCCATCGGGGTGCAATCGCCTGCGTTAGCTGCGCGACATGCAATGTGGCTTTCGCCGCTCGCCGCTACGCGGCTGGTCACCCCGATTGGCGATGAGAATTTTGTCCTTCGTTCTTAAACATCGAACACCTCTGAATACGTCTGGGCGCAGCGCTTTGCCCCGTGTCCCGACCGCTGCGCGGCCTCCTCCTTTACCTACCTCAAGCGCCCTGCCCCCCGGACTTCCTGCGTTCACTCGGGCTTTGGAAGAACTCATGCAGGCCCAGTTTGGTTTGCGCTTTTTGAAGAAAGGCCGTCGTGCCTTCCATGCCCTCGCTGCTTTGCACGGCGTGCGAGAACACCGCAGCGGCGTGGGCCACCAGTTCAGCCGCCGGACTCCAGCGCGCCTTCGGCATGACCAGGGCCTTGGTGGCCGCCAGTGCGCCCGGTGCACAACCCGGATGTCGGCCAACACCGCTGTAGCGCTCGTCCAATTGGTCGGGCTCGTGCACGGCATGAACCAGCCGGACGCAGCGCCTCGGCCGCCGCCAGCGTCCCCCGGTCACGGCCAGCCGCGGCCTGTGAGTACCCCAAGCGCTCCACCAGAAAGGTGCGATCTGCGCGGGCACCACGCCCAGGCTGGTCTCGGGCAGTCGGAACACCACCGAGGTGCAGGCCAGTGTCACATCGGCCACACAGGCCAGACCAAAGCCGCCACCCATCACGGTGCTTCGGTCACCGCCACAGGGCCAACGGCGTGTTGGCGTAGGCCACCACAGCTCACCGAAGCGGCATTGACCTCGGCCACCGGGTCGGCGTTGGCGCGCCCTGCGCCGACGCCACGGGCTCCTGCATGGCGCGCATCACGGGCCGCCGCCATGTCCTTCAAGTCGCCGCCAGCACAGAAATGGCCACCAGCACCGCGCAGCACCAGCACCCGCACCGCGCCGCCCTGCTCTGCTTGCTGCAGCACGGTTTGCAATTCCTGCACCATGCGCAGCGACATGGCATTGCGGCTCTCGGGGCGGTTCAATGACGTGGCACCGCGCCCTCTCGCCGGGTTGCCAGTGTCTCGTATGTCGCCATCGACTCGTTCGCGTGGGGGTTCGTGTCGCTCATCGATGATACCGCTCAAACCTTGCCCGGCAACGTGCCTTCGAGTTTGCAGATGATGCCCAGCGCGATCTCGTCGGCGCCGCCGCCGATGGAATCAGCCGCCCGTCGCGGTAGGCCTGCGAGATCGGGTTATCGGCCGTGAAGCCCATGCCGCCCCAGTACCGCAAACAACTGTCGGCCACCTCGCGGCTCAGGCGCTCGGCCTTGAGCTTGGCCATCGAGGCCAGCTTGCGACATCTTTGCCGGAGACATAGGAATTCACGGCGCGGTAAGTCGGGCGCGCAGGGCTTCCACCTCGGTGCGCAACTCGGCCAAGGCGGAAGTGCACCAGGTTGTGCAGGATCGGTTTGCCAAAGGTCTGGCGTTGGCGCGTGTAATCGATGGTCTGGTCAATCAGACGGTCCAGCGGCCGCAGGCAGCCAGCCGCGCCGTAGAGGGCTCCTCCCCGAACTGCAGTCTGGAACATGAAGCCCATGCCCTCCTGCCCAATCAAGTTGCGCTGCGGCACGCGCACGTTGTCAAAAAACAGTTGCGCCGTGTCGCTGGAATGCATCGCCGATCTTCTCGATCTTCTGGCGCGTGACGCCCGGGCTGTCCAGACGCACCTTGGGATCAGCGACTTTCTTCTTGTGCACTCGCCCTCGGAGGTGTTGGCCAGCAGGCGGCACCAGTCGGCCTGCATGCCGTTGGTGATCCACATCTTGGGCCAATTGATCACAGAGTCAGCACCATCCTTGCGCGCCGTGGTCTTGAGCGCGGCCCATCGGACCGCCACCGACCTCGCTCACGCCAATACAGCCGACCCTGCACCCGCGGTGACTCGGCGCGAGGAATTCACGGCGCAACTCATCCGAGCCAAAGCGCGCCAGCGCCGGGTACATATTCGGTCTGCACACCAATGGCCATCGGCACACCACCCCGTTGCATTCACCCAGCGCCTCGGCCATCACCATCGAGTGGCTGAAGTCCAGGCCCATGCCACCGCGTGTTCGGGTGGGTACCTGACACCCAGCAGCCCCAGATCGCCCATCTTCTTGAACACCTGGTGCGCGGGGAACTGGCCCGCCGCCCTCCACGCCGGAAGATGCGGGTTGATCTCGTTGGCGACAAACTTGCACGGTGTCGAAATTTGTTCGTGTTCAGGGGTGAACTTCATGGGCTTCCTTCGTGGAGGTAGGTCGATTCGTCATTGCGAGCGCAGCGCGGCAATCCATGGTGGTTGGCAGGCGACAGTGGATCGCCACGGCCCTTCGGCCTCGCGATGACGGCGAGAAGTGTGGCCTGGCGACAAGGGGGCCGAGGTATTTCGGTGGTTTGCGCATGGCTCACATGCGCGCCACGCCAAAGGTGTTGGGGTGCAGCGCTCGCGCCTGCGCCTCAGCTGCCAGCGCCGTCACCGCCCAGCAGGCGGCGCGTGTCGCGCGGGTCGGTGAGGTGCCGTCGTCCTGGGCCAGATGGGCGGTGCCAAACCTTCCCGACGATCTCTTTGGTCAGGCGCTGGCGCAGGCCGTCGGACATGGCTTTCAGCGCTTCTTCGTTAAGCGCCGCCAAGCCACTGCGCTCGATCTTGGCGCGGTTGACGATGTCCATCACCTTGGCGCTGGTTTCGCGCCGCCCATCACGGACGCGTGCGCGCGTGGCCAAGGGAAGATGAAAACGCGGATCAAAACCACGACCACACATGCCGTAGTTGCCCGCACAAAGGAGCCGCCCAACACGGATCGTGAACTTGGGCACCCGTGCATTGCCCACCGCCTGGATCATCTTGGAAAGCCGATTTTAATGGCGCCGCTGCGCTCGGCCACCGAGCCGACCATGCAACCCGTGGTGTTCTGCAAAAAAACCAAAGGCGTGCCGCTCTGGTCGCACAACTGGATGAACTGCGCCGCCTTGGCCGAGCCATTGCGGTGGTCGGGCCGTTGTTGTGAGGCCCAGAATGCCCACCCAATTCGACGCGTGGATGCGGGCGTGACCGCACATCGTCTCCCGCCGCATACTGGGCCTTGAATTCGAGAAAGTCCGAGCCATCGACCATGCGCTGCCATTACCTCGCACATCGCGGCAGGGTTCGCGATCATCGGCCGGCACCAGGCCCATCAGTTCCTGCTCGTCATACGCCGGCTCCGCGAGGCTACGGCGGCGGGCGTCCACATCCCAATTCGAGCTTGTCCATCACCTCGCGCGCATCGCAGTCGTCCGGGCATCGTCCTCGGTCGGGTACTCACCCAGGCCGGTGACCTGCGCATAGGGTCTCAGCCCC